>NZ_JAFKOK010000010.1 GCF_017303295.1 Rhodobacter sp. NTK016B
CTCACCCCCGGGATATTTCCGGAACAAAGATGCGCGGTTAACAAAAGCCTGCCGCGCCATCTTTGTTCCCCAAATATCCCAGGGGGTCCGGGGGAGGATCCCCCGACTTCGGGACCAACAGACACCAAAGCACGCCCGGGCGGTCAGGGCGCGAGCAGTTTCAGGGGATCGTAACCGATCCCGCCATGGCCGAAGACCGTTTCAGGTAGCGTTTCGGGCTTGAAGCGCCGGTCCCGGAGTTCCGCTTGGGTCACCCGGCGCTGGCGATTGACCACGCCCTCGGTATCCATCCACGTGCCCTTCGGCATCGCCAGCACAGTTGCGCGGAAACAGATGTCGATCTGATCGACAGCGCGTGCGGGATCGTGGAACTCGTTGACGAGGCAAGTTGACGAGGCAAGGAGCGCCCACGCGGATGGCGATGCCGGTTTCCTAAGGCACCTCGCGGATCAGGGTCCCGGTCCCCGAGGCCCCGGGTTCGGCGCCGCCGCCCGGGGCGCACCACAAGTCGCTTTGATCCCCCGGATAGGCGTTCACGATCAGCAGACGCCCCGCGCGCAGGATCAGCGCGCGCACAGCCAGCCGGATCGGTCTTGTCCCTCGCGTCATCGTGTCCCCGTCCCGCCCCATGTCACCCCTCGTCACTCTCGTGCATCGCTGCGCGGCGGCCTATAGTCGCGCCATGCGACAGCTTATTGTGATCCTGTTCCTTGCCCTGCCCCTGCCCGCGCGCGCCGATTGCGTGGTGCTTCTGCACGGGCTGGCACGCTCTGAGGCCTCGATGCTGATCCTGCAGCAGGTGCTGGCCTATCACGGCTACCGCGTCATCAACGAGACCTATCCCTCGGATGACGCGCCGATCGCCGAGCTGGTGGGCTATGTCGGGCGCTCGGCGCGGCAATGCGGGATGGAGCGGATGCATTTCGTCACCCATTCGCTGGGCGGCATTCTGGTGCGCGCGTGGCTGGCGCAGGGGCATCCGCCCAATCTGGGACGGGTGGTGATGCTGGCCCCGCCCAACCATGGCAGCGAGATCGTCGATGCGATCCGCTCGAACGAGTTTCTCGACGAGGTTGCGACCTTCCTCAACGGCCCCGCGACGGTCCAGCTGGGCACGGGCGCCGATTCTGTCCCCAACCAGCTGCCGCCCGTCGATTTCGAGCTGGGCGTGATCGCGGGAGATGTGCCGATCAACCCGTTCGGGGCGGCAATGATCGGCGCGCGGTCGGACGGCACGGTCTCGGTCGCCAGCACGATGGTAGAAGGGATGCGCGATCACGTCACGGTTAATGCCTCGCATACGCTGATCATGATGAATCCGCTCGCCATGGCCGAGGTGCTTGAATTCCTGCGCAACGGCGTGTTCGATCACGGCATCACGCTGGGGGCGGCCTTTCGCAAGCTGGCACAGCGCGAACCCGCCTGAGCGGGGGTTTACCGGGATCATCGGTCGGGGAAGGAACAGCATGACGATCCGCATCGCGATGTGGTCCGGGCCGCGCAACCTGTCGACGGCAATGATGTATGCCTTCGCCGCGCGGGGCGATTGCACCGTCAGTGACGAGCCGTTCTACGCCGCCTATCTGGCGCGGACCGGGCTTGAGCACCCGATGTGCGCAGCGGTGATGGCAAGCCAACCGCAGGAGGCGGTGCAAGTCTCGCAGGATTTGCAGGCCGATACCGATCAGCCGCTCTGGTATCAGAAGCACATGACCCAGCACATGCTGGACGGCGTGCCGCTCGACTGGATGGCCACCTGCCGCCACGCGTTCCTGATCCGCCACCCGGCGCGGGTCGTGGCGTCCTATCTGCAAAAGCGCGAGCGCCCCGATCTGGCCGAACTGGGGTTCCAGCGGCAGGTCGAACTGTTCGACCGCGTGGCGCAGCAGGCGGGCACAGCGCCGCCGGTGCTGGATTCGACCGCGCTCAGGGCCGATCCCGAGGCCAAGCTGCGCGCGCTCTGCACCGCGCTGGGGATCGGCTGGCGCGCGAATATGTTGCACTGGCCCGCCGGGCCGAAACCCTATGACGGGGTCTGGGCCGCGCATTGGTACAACGCCGTCCACCGCTCGACCGGGTTCGAGGTCGCCGAGGGGCCGCTGCCGCAACTCGATGATTGGGGCGCGCGGTTGGCCGAGGCGGCCCTGCCCGCCTATCGGGCGATGGCCGCCCACGCGCTCTAGCCGCCCTCGCCTAACGCGCGGCTTCGTGGCAGGATGGCGTCATGCGTGATGCCTTTCCGGACCAGCTCGACCGCATCGTCTCTGCCCTGCCCTTGCGCGCGGCGGGGTTCATCGTGACGCTCTATGGCGACGCGGTGGTGCCGAGGGGTGGCGAGGTCTGGATCGGCACGATCATCGAAACCTGCGCCATGGTCGGGATTTCCGAAACGCTGGTGCGCACCGCCGTCTCGCGGCTGGTCGCGGCCGGGCAGCTTGAGGGCTGGCGGCGCGGTCGGCGCAGTTTCTACCGTCTGAGCGACGCCGCGCGGGCCGAGTTCGACGCAGCGTCGCGCCTGATCTACGGCCCGCCCGAGCCGTGGTCGTGGCGTTTCATCCATCTGCCCGAGGGCGAGGCCGAAACCCGGATGGTTCAGCTTGAGCGGCAGGGTTATGCGCGGCTGAAGCCGACACTGGCGGTCGGGCCCGCGCGCGGCGCGCCGCCCAAGGGCCTGCTGAGTTTCGACGCCGTTCCCACAAGCGCCGAACCGCTGCTGGCCGATTTCGCCGCGCAAGCCTGGGATCTGCCCCCCCATGCTGCCGCCTATCGCACGCTGATCGGCCATTTCGCGCCGCTCGAAACCGGCGAGCCCGGCGACGGGGCGCAGGCGCTCACCGCGCGACTGCTTCTGGTCCATGGCTGGCGCCACGCGCTGTTGCGCGACCCGCGCCTGCCGCCCGAGGCCTTGCCCGCCGATTGGCCCGGCCATGCCGCGCGGGCGCTGTTCCACCGGCTCTACGCCGCGCTCACGCCGCTGGCTGATTCGCACATCGGGCATCGCTTCGAGGGCGCGCAGGGATTGCTGCCAACCGCAGCCGGACCCCGGCCCGGCGCAAAGATCGAAGCGGGTCAAAGACTTGGCGGCGAGGTACGCCGCACCGGCTGATATGTCACAAGACGACAGAGAAAACGAATTGATTTGTGACACGTCAGCGCCTATACAGTGACCGAACGGTCAGCCATTAGGGAGGAGCTGATGTCCGAGGCTTTCATCTGCGATGCGGTCCGCACGCCGATCGGGCGCTATGGTGGCGCGCTGTCGGCGGTTCGCGCCGACGATCTGGCTGCCGCCCCCCTCAAAGCGCTGATCGACCGCCATTCCGGCATGGACTGGTCGGCCATCGACGACGTGATCTATGGCTGCGCCAATCAGGCGGGCGAAGACAATCGCAACGTCGCGCGCATGGCGGTGCTGCTGGCGGGCCTGCCGGTTTCGGTGCCCGGCACCACGATCAACCGGCTCTGCGGCTCTGGCATGGACGCGGTGGGTCAGGCGGCCCGCGCGATCCGGGCGGGCGATGCCGACATGATGCTGGCCGGCGGCGTGGAAAGCATGTCGCGCGCGCCTTTCGTCATGCCCAAGGCCGACGCCGCCTTCAGCCGCGCCAATGCCGTCTATGACACCACGATCGGCTGGCGCTTCGTCAACAAGGCGATGGAAAAGGCGTACGGCACCCATTCGATGCCGCAGACCGCCGACAACGTCGCCGCCGACTGGGGCATCAGCCGCGAGGATCAGGATGCCTTCGCGCTGCGCTCGCAGCAGGCCTGGGCCAAGGCACAGGCGGCGGGTCTTTTTGCCGATGAAATCGCGCCGGTGACGATCCCGCAGCGCAAGGGCGATCCCCGGGTCGTCGATACCGACGAACATCCCCGCCCCGACGTGACGCCCGAACAACTGGCAAAGCTGCGCGGCGTGAACGGCGCCGACCTGACGGTGACGGCGGGCAATGCCTCTGGCGTCAATGACGGGGCTGCGGCGACGATCATCGCCTCGGAAGCCGCCGCCCGCGCGCAGGGCCTGACCCCGCGTGCGCGGATCGTCGGCATGGCCGCCGCCGGGGTCGAACCCCGCGTGATGGGCGTGGGCCCGGTGCCCGCCGTGCGCAAGCTGATGGAACGCACCGGCCTGAGCCTTGATCAGATGGACGTGATCGAGCTGAACGAGGCCTTCGCCGCCCAAGGGCTGGCGGTCTTGCGCGATCTGGGGATCGAAGATGCGGATCCCCGCGTTAACCCTCAGGGCGGCGCGATCGCGCTGGGCCATCCGCTGGGCATGTCAGGCGCGCGGCTTGTGGGCACGGCGATGTGGCAGTTGCAACGCAATGGCGGGCGGTACGCCCTGTGTACGATGTGCGTCGGTGTCGGTCAGGGCATCGCGCTGGTTATGGAACGCGTTTGATCCACACCCCCGGTTGAGACCGGGCCGGAGTCAAAGGCCAAAAGCAAAGGAAAGACCCATGTATGCACAAATGGTGAAGTCCGAAGCCACCGATGAAGATCCCGCGAAACTCGCCGCCTTTCAGGCGCGTATCGATGCGGGGGAACGGATCGAGCCCAAGGACTGGATGCCCGAAGGCTATCGCAAGACGCTGATCCGCCAGATCGGCCAGCACGCGCATTCGGAAATCGTGGGCCAGCTGCCCGAAGGCAACTGGATCACCCGCGCGCCCACGCTGGAACGCAAGGCGATCCTGCTGGCCAAGGTGCAGGACGAGGCGGGCCATGGTCTGTATCTGTATTGCGCGGCGGAAACGCTGGGGATCTCGCGCGACGAGCTGACCGAGCAATTGCTGTCGGGGAAGATGAAGTATTCCTCGATCTTCAACTATCCCACGCTCAGCTGGGCCGATATCGGCGCGGTGGGCTGGCTGGTCGATGGCGCGGCGATCATGAATCAGGTGCCGCTGCAGCGGACCTCGTTCGGACCCTATAGCCGGGCGATGATCCGGATCTGCAAGGAAGAGAGCTTTCACCAGCGGCAGGGCTACGACCTGATCCGCAAGATGGCCGAAGGCACGCCCGAGCAGAAGGCGATGGCGCAGGATGCGCTGAACCGCTTCTGGTATCCGTCGCTGATGATGTTCGGCCCGTCGGACAAGGATTCGGTGCACTCGACCCAGTCGATGGCGTGGAAGATCAAGATCAACACCAATGACGAGCTGCGCCAGAAATTCGTCGACCAGACGGTGCCGCAGGCCGAGTTCCTGGGCCTGACGATCCCCGACGAGCACCTGAAATGGAACGAGGACAAGGGCGGCTACGATTTCTCCGAGCCGGACTGGAACGAGTTCTACGAGGTCCTCAAGGGCAACGGCCCGTGCAATGCCGACCGGATGGAAGCCCGCACCCGCGCCTGGCGCGACGGGGAATGGGTCCGCGACGGGTTGATGGCGCATGCGCGCAAACAGACATCGCGCCGGGTGGCCGCGGAGTAAGCGGGGGTTTCGCACCCCCGCACCCCCGCGGAGTATTTCACGCAGAATGAAAGGGCTTTAGCCATGTCCAGCGAATGGCCGCTTTGGGAAGTCTTCATCCGGGGTCAGCACGGCCTCAACCACCGTCACGTCGGCAGCCTGCACGCGCCTGATGCCGAGCTGGCGATCCGCCATGCGCGCGACGTTTATACGCGGCGCAACGAGGGGGTCTCGATCTGGGTCGTGCCCTCGGCGCAGATCACCGCCTCGGCGCCGTCCGAGAAGGGGCCGCTGTTCGAGCCGGCGAATGACAAGGTCTACCGCCACCCCACCTTTTACGACATTCCCGATGAAGTGGGGCATATGTGATGGCCCCCTCATTGTCTGACGTCATGACGCCCGATGCCGCCGCCCTCGCGGCCGCGCAAAAGGGTGAGGGGCGCGCGCCGCTGAAAGCGGGCTCGCCCGAGCACGACCTGTTCACCGGCCTGACAAGACTGGGCGATAACTGCCTGATTCTGGGACATCGCGTTTCGGAATGGTGCGGTCATGCGCCGGTCTTGGAAGAGGATATCGCGCTGGCCAATATGGCGCTGGACCTGATCGGCCAGACGCAGCTCTGGCTGGGTCTGGCGGGCGAGGTCGAGGGGCGCGGGCGCGATGCCGACGCGCTGGCCTTCCGCCGCGACGGATGGGACTTTCACAACATCCTGCTGGTCGAGCGGCCGAATGGCGATTTCGGCCAGACCCTTATGCGGCAATTCCTGTTCGATGCCTGGCACGCGCCGATGCTGAAGGCGCTGGAAGGCTCGTCGGACGACCGCATCGCCGCCATCGCGCAGAAGGCGGGCAAGGAAGTGGCCTATCACATCGAGCGCTCCGCCGATCTGGTCATCCGGCTGGGCGACGGTACCGAGGAAAGCCACGCGCGGATGCAGGCGGCGCTGGAGGCGTTGTGGGGCTATGCGGGCGAGGCCTTTATCGCCGACGCGGTCGACACACGGCTGGCCGAGGCCGGACTGATGCCGGCGCCCGAAAGCCTGCGCGCGACTTTCGATGAGACCGTCAACGCGGTCTTTGCCGAGGCCGCTCTGACCCGGCCCGAGAGCGATTTCGCGCATAAGGGCGGCAAGCAGGGGCGGCATAGCGAGCATATGGGCCATCTGCTGACCGACATGCAGTGGCTGCAGCGCGCCTATCCGGATGCCAAGTGGTGAGACCCGCGCTGGAACAGGTCTGGGACTGGCTGGGCGAGGTGCCCGACCCGGAAATCCCGGTGATCTCGCTCACCGATCTGGGCATCATCCGCGATGTCGCGTGGGACGATGACACGCTGGTGGTGACCGTGACGCCCACCTATTCGGGTTGCCCGGCCACCAGTGTGATCAATTTCGAGATCGAGAAGAAACTGCGCGACGAAGGGGTCGGCCAGTTGCGGCTTGAGCGGCAACTGACCCCGCCCTGGACCACCGACTGGATCAAGCCGCAAGCCCGCGAGGCGCTGAAGGCTTACGGCATTGCGCCCCCAATCGACGGCACCGCCGCCGATGGCGTGCTGGCGGGGCGGATCAGCCGGTTGAGCGGGCAGAGCAATCTGGCCGTCGAATGTCCGCGCTGCGGATCGACCAAGACCGAAAAGGTCAGCCAGTTCGGATCGACCCCCTGCAAGGCGGCCTATCGCTGCACCGACTGCCTTGAGCCCTTCGATTATTTCAAATGCATCTGAGGTTTTGGACATGGCGCGTTTCCTGCCCCTCGACGTGATCGACGTTAAGAAAGACACCCGCGACGCGGTGGTCGTCACCCTGCGCCCGCGGCCCGAAGATGCCGAGCGCTTCGCCTTCATTCAGGGTCAGTACCTGACCTTTCGCCGCGATTTCGACGGCGAGGAGCTGCGGCGGTCCTATTCGATCTGCGCGGGCCTCGATGAGGGGCTGTTGAAGGTCGGCATCAAGCGCGTCGACGGCGGCGCCTTCAGCACCTGGGCCAACGAGAATCTCGCGCCCGGCGAGACGCTGGAAGCCATGCCGCCGATGGGGAATTTCCACACCGTTCTGGAACCTTCGGCCGGGCGCCATTATCTGGGCTTCGCGGGCGGATCGGGGATCACGCCGGTGCTGTCGATCCTGAAGACCGTGCTGCAGCGCGAGCCGAAAAGCCGCTTCACGCTGGTCTATGCCAACCGCCAGATCAACTCGATCATGTTCCGCGAAGAGCTTGAGGATCTGAAGAACAGCTTCCTCGGGCGGCTGTCGGTGATCCATGTTCTGGAAGCCGAAGGTCAGGAGATCGAGCTGTTCACGGGCCGCGTCGATGCGGACAAGATGACCGCGTTGTTCACCCATTGGGTCGATCCGAAAACGGTCGATACCGCCTTTATCTGCGGGCCCGAGCCGATGATGCTGGCCATTGCCGACAGCCTGCGCGCGCATGGCCTGAGCGACGATCAGATCAAGTTCGAGCTGTTCGCCTCCGGACAGCCCGGCCGCGCCAAGAAAAAGGCCGTAAGCAGCGTCGCCGATACCGGCGAGGCCTGCGAGGCGACCGTCACGCTCGACGGCACCACCCGCACCTTCCGCATGCCGAAATCGGGCGAGAGCCTGCTCGACGCGGCGCTGGGGGCCGATCTGGACGCGCCCTATGCCTGCAAGGCCGGCGTCTGTTCGACCTGCCGCGCCAAGGTGCTGGACGGCGAGGTCGAGATGATGACCAACCACGCGCTGGAAGATTACGAGGTCCGGCAGGGCTATGTGCTGACCTGCCAGTGCTACCCGCTCAGCGACAACGTCGTCGTGAGCTACGACCAGTAACTGCCGCTGCGCCGGACCCTATCGGGGGAGGAGAGACCCATGACCGACGACATGTCCATCGACGATTACCTCGCCCATGGCGGCAAGCTGACCTCGCCGGGCAACGTGCCCGCGCGCTACCGGGGGGAGCTGCTGCGCCTGATGGCCAGCTTCGTCGACAGCGAACTGGCGGCCTCGGCGGGCTTTGCCGACACGATCAACGACGCGCCCGGCATCAAGAGCCGTATCGCCGCCGCTCGGATCACGCTGGAAAAAGCCGATCATGCCGACCGCGTGCTGCAGATCATGGCCGAATTCGGCGTCGATACCGACCGCTACGAAGGCGTCCATCCCTGGGCCGCCCGCCTGCCCCGCGAGGCCGATATCGGAGCCACCCGGCAGGAAGGCGACATGCGGCTGAGCGTGTTCCATTACCCGCTCGAAGGCTGGATCGACGCGGTGGTGATGAACGTGCTTCAGGGGCTGGCCGCCAAGGTGCAGTTCGGCGAGCTGTCGCAAGTCAGCTACCAGCCGCTGGCCGAGGTGTTCCGCGCCGTCGCTCCCGTTGAGGCCCGCCATGCCGAGCTGGGCATCGAAGGGCTTGCGCATATCGCGCAATCCGAGGAAGGCCGCGCCGTCGCCGAAGCCGCGCTGGCCTATTGGCGCCCGCGCGTCGCCACCGGCTTCGGCTCGGAAACCTCGGACCGTTTCGACCGGCTCAAGCGGATGGGGCTGCGCCACCGTCCCAATGCCGATCTCAAGGCCGGGTGGGAGGCGTCCGTGGACGCCACGCTCGCCGATCTCATGCTCTGAAAGGACCCGTCATGACGGATCAGACCCCCATCCGGCTGAAAAGCTATATCTGCGGCGCATGGAACCCGGGCGCGCGCGACGGCCAGCTTCTTCGCGACGCGGGCACCGGCGCACCGGTCGCGACCATCGACGCTTCGGGGATCGATATGGCCGAGGCGCTGGCCTATGGCCGCAAGTCCGGCGCGGCGCTTCGGGCGATGACCTTTCACCAGCGCGCCGAGATGCTCAAGGCGCTGGGCAAGCACCTGTCGGCGCTGAAGGATGAATTCCACGCGCTCTCGCTTGCCACGGGCGCCACGCCCCGCGATGGGATGGTCGATATCGAGGGCGGCTTTCACACGCTGTTCAGCTATTCGGGTCAGGGCCGGCGCGAACTGCCCAATACCCGCACGCTGGTCGAGGGCAATGTCGAGCCCCTGTCCAAGGATGGCAGTTTCTCGGCGCAACATATCCTGACCCCGCTTCAGGGCGTCGCGGTGCATATCAACGCCTTCAACTTCCCCGTCTGGGGGATGCTGGAAAAGCTCTCGCCCACGCTGCTGGCGGGGATGCCCGCGATCGTCAAACCGGCCTCGCAAACGGCCTATCTGACCGAGCTGGTCGTGCGCCGCATCGTCGAATCCGGGATCCTGCCCGAGGGCGCGCTGCAGCTCATCTGCGGCTCGACCGGCGATCTGCTGGATCATGTGACCGAGCAGGATGTGGTGACTTTCACCGGCTCGGCCAAGACCGGGCGGATGCTGCGGACCTCGAAAGCCATCGTCGAGAATTCGGTGCGCTTCACGATGGAGGCCGACAGCCTCAATGCCGCGATCCTCGGCCCCGACGCGGTCGCGGGCACGCCGGAATTCGACCTTTTCGTCAAGGAAGTGGTGCGCGAGATGACGGTCAAGGCGGGGCAGAAATGCACCGCTATCCGCCGCGTCATCGTGCCCCGCGCGCAGGTTCAGGCGGTGACCGAGGCGCTGGAAACCGCGCTGGCCAAGATGGGCGTGGGCCTGCCGGGAGACGAAGGCACGCGGATGGGCGCGCTCGCCTCGATGGCGCAGCGCGACGAGGTCCGCGCGCGCATCCGTGACCTGCAGGCCGAGGCCGAGATCGCGGTGGGCAACCCCGATGCCGTGACGCTGGTTTCGGGCGACCCCGATGACGGCGCCTTCCTGAACCCCGTCGTGCTTTATTGCGACAGGCCGGGCAAAGCGCAGGCGGTCCACGATGTCGAAGCCTTCGGGCCCGTATCGACGCTCATGCCCTATGACGACCTCGGCGAAGCGGTGGTGCTCAGCCAGCGCGGCAAGGGCTCGCTCGCGGCCTCGGTCTTCACCGACTCGCCCGAAGTGGCGGAAGAGGCGGTACTGGGCATGGCGCCCTTCCACGGACGGATCCTGCTGGGCAACCGCGCCTCGGCGAAAACCTCGACCGGCCATGGCGCGCCGTTGCCGAACCTCGTCCATGGCGGACCGGGCCGCGCGGGTGGCGGCGAAGAGATGGGCGGCATTCGC
Organism: Rhodobacter sp. NTK016B; assembly: GCF_017303295.1. Lineage (GTDB taxonomy): Bacteria > Pseudomonadota > Alphaproteobacteria > Rhodobacterales > Rhodobacteraceae > Pararhodobacter. The sequence goes on from NZ_JAFKOK010000010.1 coordinate 10,522, forward strand.
GGCGTGAAACACTTCATGCAGCGCACGGCGGTGCAGGGCACGCCGAAGCTGCTCAGCGCCGTGACCGGCCGCTGGATTGCCGGTGCCCCCACGCGCGATGACAAGCACCCGTTCCGCAAATCGCTGGCCGAGTTGAAGGTCGGCGACCAGATCGTCACCGAAAAACGCGAAATCACGTTGGCCGATATCGAGCATTTCGCGGATTTCACCGGCGACACGTTCTACGCCCATATGGACGAGGACGCAGCAAAGGCGAACCCGTTCTTCGACAGCCGCGTCGCGCATGGCTACCTGATCGTGAGCTTCGCGGCGGGGCTCTTCGTGCAGCCCGATCCCGGCCCGGTGCTGGCCAATTACGGCGTCGACAACCTGCGTTTCCTGACCCCGGTCTATCCCGGCGACGTGCTGGGCGTGCAGCTGACCTGCAAGGAAATCAACCCGCGCGAAACCGCCGATCACGGCGAGGTGCGCTGGGATTGCGTCGTCACCAAGCAGGACGGCAGCCCGGTCGCGCAATACGACGTACTGACCATGGTGGCCAAGACCTGGCCTGCGTGAGCGCCCGCGTGAAGACGCCCGACCGCGCGCCCGGTGGCGCGGTCGCCTGAGTATTTCAAGCAGAGTGAGGGGGCTTAACGCTTTCTTAAGCCCCATCTTTAATCTCTATATATCCTCGGGGGTGTCCAGAGGGGGCAGACGGCCCCCTCTGGCCCGCACCCGCCGCCAGAGCCGCCCGTCAAGGACCAAGAGCCCCAGCGCGATCAACGCCATGCCCGCGACATGGCGGGGGGCGAGCGCCTCGCCGAGAAAGGCGATGCCCAGTGCCACGGCGCTGACGGGCACGAGAAAGGTCACGAGAAACGCGTTGACCGCGCCCGCGCTGGCGATGAGGTGGAAATACAGCCCATAGGCGCAGGCCGTCGACAGCACGGCCAGTCCCAGAAGCGCGGCCATGACCGGCAGGGGCGGCAGCGACAGCATCCAGGGCCGGTCGATCAGCGCGACCAGCGGCAAGAGGATCAGCGTCGCGCAGGCCAGTTGCCCCAGCGCCAGCGACAGCGGCGCGAGTCCCATCGCCTTGAACCGCCGCGCCCAGACGCCGGCCAGCGCATAACTGAGCGCGGCGCAGAGACAGGCGCCCTGCGCCCACAGCGCGCCGCCATCGCTGGCATGTCCCAGCATCACCGCGACGCCCGCAAAGCCGGTCAGCACGCCCAGCGCCTTGGGCCAGCTCAGGCGTTCGTCCTGTGTCGCCAGGTGCGCCACCACCACGCCCCAGAGCGGTGTGGTCGCGTTCAGGATCGAGGCCAGCCCCGACGATATCTGCCCCTGCGCCACGACATAGAGCGAGAAGGGCACAACATTGTTGAGAAACCCCATCACCAGAAGCGCGGCCCAGACCGCCCGCCCGCGTGGCAGAGCCACCCCGAGCGCGGGCAGCGCGAACGCCAGAACCAAGGCGGCCAGCCCGACACGGATCAGCACGATGGTCAGGGGCGGCAGCCACGGTACGGCCACGCCCACGAAAAAGAACGATCCGCCCCACAGGACGGAGAGAAGGATCAGGCTCAGCCAGTCTTTGCCGGACATCGGGGTCTCCCTTGCGTGTCGGAACACCCTGCCCGCTCCGGGTCGCGCGGGACGACCCGGATGTTGCGCAAAGTCAGTTGTCGCGGGTCCAGGTCTGGTCGCGGCAGATGAACAGCACGCAGCCCGCCACGATCAGCCGATCCCCTTCCAGATCCATCCGCGAGCGATAGGTCTGGTCGCGGTCGGGTGCATAGATCTGCCCGTCACGGTATTCGCCATTGCCGTGCGGCTCCATGTCCCAGACGATCTGGCGGCCATTATTGGGCGATTGCAGCGCATTGCCCCCGCCGTCATAGCTTTCGATCAGCGTCCCGCAAAGCGTGTTGCCGCACATCGATATCTGGATGACGCCGTAATTGCCGTTATCGTCGGGCTGGGTGCGCCAGCGGCCCTCGGCCGGATCGGCGAGCGCGGCTGATGCGCTCAGGGCCAGCCCGGCGGCAAAGGCGAGAATCGCGGTTTTCATGCTAAGTCCTCCCGTTTTCGCGCAGCATCCTCCAGCACCGGGTTTCTGGCAAGCATCGCGTCGCGTCGCGTCAGTCCCCGCGCATCGCTTCGGCGATCACGGCCATGTCGTCTGCGGTGATCTCGAACAGGCCGTAGCGGAAGGGCGCGCCCCAATGCGGTCCGCCGAAGGACAGGTGTTCCAGCAAGGGCCGGATCGGCGCGTCCTGCGTCGCCTGCCAATGCACATCGCGGCGAAACGCCGTGTCGCCATTCCCCATCTCGCCGCGATAGATCGGGCCGTCGGCCACCACGCCGAGGGCGGTGAAGGCCTGCCGTTGCTCGCCGCCGCGCATCTGCTGCCGGGGCGAGTAATAGACCACCCTATCGCCGGGACGGAGGCGCCGCAGGGGCGCCTCCTTGCCGTGGTTAACCTGCATGAAGCCGCCCTGCCGCCCGACGGCGACGTGATCGGCCGAGGCCACGGCGATCCAGTTGCGCGGGCTCATTGCGGGTTCGCCGCGGGCACGTAGACGCGCAGGCGGTGGCCGTCGGGATCGGCCAGCATGAAGGCCTGACCGAAAGGCAGCGCCATGACCGGGTGCAGGATCGTCGCCCCCTGCCCCGCCAGACGGTCGTGCAGCGCGGTGAGCGCGGGCAGGTCCGGGGCCACGGCGTTAAGCTCGCTCGCGCCGGGCTGCGCGTCGCCTACCGGCGGCTGGACCTCGCTGCGGCGCCACAGGCCAAGGCGCGCGCCGTCGCCCAGCTTGAGCATGGTGAAATCGGCGGCCTCGTAGAGCACGGGCGCGTTTAGCGCATCGGCGTAGAACGCGGTGCTCGCCGGGATGTCGGTGACATACTGGATGACCATCGGGGTGGACTGCATGGAAGCCTCCTTGAGTTGCGATGGCGTCTGTGTCGCAGAGGGCTGTGTCAGCTTCTGTCAGCAGCGTTGCGGATCTTGCGCTCGGTCTCGGTCCAGTCGCGCATCAGCGCCGCGCGGCGCTTGGGGTAGCGGTCGGGCAGGATCGTGCAGGCGGTGATCCGGTCTTCGCGGAAATGGCGATAGCCCTGCCGCAATTCGCACCATGCGATCAGGGTCTGGACGCTTTCGAAGAACCCCATAGCCAGCGGCCAGATCACCCGCTCGCTCTCCGCGCCCTGCAAGCTGCGATAGGCAATGCGCGCCTTGTGTTCCGTGCGCATCGCTTCGCGCAGATCGGCCATGACCGGACTTGCCGCATTGGGCAGTCGCGCGGGCACCAGAAGCGGCGAGCTGTCGACGAAGGCGCGCAACTCCTCGGGCAGTACCGCCCCGATACGACCCAGCGCGGCGCCTGCAGCCCCCGCCAGACCTTGATCGGCGCGCGCCGCGACCAGCCTCGCGCCCAGCACCAGCGCTTCAAGCTCGTCTCGGGTGAACATCAAGGGCGGCAGCAGATAGCCGGGGCGCAGGATATAGCCGATCCCCGCCTCGCCCTCGATCACCGCGCCCTGCGCGCGCAGCGCCTCGATATCGCGGTAGACGGTGCGCAGCGAGGTCCCGGTCTCGTCCGCGATGGCCTGCGCCGCCAGCGGGCGGCGGTGACGCTGCAGGATCTGCAGCACGGCAAGCAGGCGTTCGGAGCGCGTCGTCATGACGGCCGGTGTCGCGCAAGCCGCCCTTTGGAACAAGGGAAAAGCCGCAGAAACCCAGCACGCGGCGCGGATGAAGACATCGTGAGGCCCGTCGCGGCGAATTCGCGCCGAGTGCACCGAGCGGGGGCCTTTACGGCGCGGGGCAAGGGGGCCTATAAGGGCCGCGCTCGCCCCCGCCCTTGTGCGGGGGCCTTTCATGCATTTCGGGACACGCACCACATGTTGGGACTGACTGGCATCTTTTCGTCGGACATGGCGATCGACCTCGGAACGGCGAACACGCTGGTCTACGTCAAGGGTCGGGGCATCATTCTGAACGAGCCATCGGTGGTGGCCTATCACGTCAAGGACGGGCGAAAGCAGGTCCTGGCGGTGGGCGAGGACGCGAAGCTGATGCTGGGCCGCACGCCCGGCTCGATCGAGGCGATCCGCCCGATGCGCGACGGTGTCATCGCCGATTTCGATGTCGCCGAAGAAATGATCAAGCATTTCATCCGCAAGGTGCACAAGCGCTCGACCTTCTCGAAGCCCAAGGTCATCGTCTGCGTGCCCTATGGCGCGACGCCGGTCGAAAAGCGCGCGATTCGTCAGTCGGTGCTGTCGGCGGGCGCGCGGCGCGCGGGGCTTATCAGCGAACCCATCGCCGCGGCGATCGGTGCGGGCATGCCGATTACCGATCCCACGGGCTCGATGGTCGTCGATATCGGCGGCGGCACGACCGAGGTCGCGGTGCTGTCACTTGGCGACATCGTCTATGCCCGCTCGGTCCGCGTCGGGGGCGACCGGATGGACGAGGCGATCATCTCCTACCTGCGGCGCCATCAGAACCTGCTGATCGGCGAATCCACCGCCGAGCGGATCAAGACCACGATCGGCACCGCGCGCATGCCCGATGACGGGCGCGGCAAGGTGATGCAGATCCGCGGCCGCGACCTGCTGAACGGCGTGCCCAAGGAAATCGAGATCACGCAGGGTCAGGTGGCCGAGGCGCTGTCGGAAACCGTGCAAACGATCTGCGAAGCGGTGATGATCGCGCTGGAAACCACGCCGCCCGATCTGGCCGCCGACATCGTCGACCGGGGCGTCATGCTGACCGGCGGCGGCGCACTGCTGGGCGATCTGGATCTGGCCCTGCGCGAGCAGACCGGGCTGATCATCACCGTGGCCGACCAGTCGCTGAACTGCGTCGCGCTGGGCACCGGCAAGGCGCTGGAATACGAAAAGCAACTGCGTCACGCCATTGATTACGAAAGCTGATCCGTCCGGATCGGCCATGAGGGGTCACCGTGGCTTCCGATCGTAGCAACGAGGCCGATTATGTCCGCCCCGTGCGACGTCTCGTCATCGGGGTGCTCGCGCTGGTCCTTCTGGCGCTGTTCCTGCTCTGGCGCATCGACAGCCCCCGGATCGAACGCTTCCGCACCGCTGTGGTCGATGCCGTCGTGCCCAATATGGAATGGGCGATGGCGCCGGTGACGCGCGTCGCGCGGATGATCGAGGATTTCCGGTCCTACACCCGCATCTACGAGCAGAATCAGGAACTGCGCCGCGAACTGCAACAGATGCGCGCGTGGCGCGAGGCGGCACTGCAGCTTGAGCAGCGCAATGCCCAGCTTCTGGACATGGCGCGCGTGCGACTGGACCCGCAGCTGACGCATGTGACGGGCGTGGTGATGGCCGATGCGGGCAGTCCCTATCGCCAATCGGTGCTGCTGAACGTTGGCGCGCGCGACGGCATTGTCGATGGCTGGGCGGTGATGGACGGGCTGGGCCTTGCGGGGCGCATCGCGGGCGTGGGCGACCGCTCGTCGCGGGTGATCCTGCTGACCGATTCCAACAGCCGGGTGCCGGTCATCGTGCAGCCCTCAGGCCAGCGCGCGCTGATTTCGGGCGACAACACGCCCCTGCCGGTTCTGGATTTCGTCGAGAATGCCGAAACCCTGCGCCCCGGCGACCGGGTGGTCAGCGCCTCGGATGGCGGGGTCTTCCCGCCCGGCCTGCTGGTGGGCGAGATCGTCATGGCGACGGACGGGCGTATGCGGGTGCGGCTGGCTGCCGATTACGGGCGGCTCGATTTCCTGCGCGTGCTGCGTTCGCGTCCGGCCGAACGGATCGAGCAATCGGGAACGCTGCTGCGCCCGGTGACCGAGGATGGCGAGCTGATCGATCCCATGACCGGCCATACCGCGCCGCCGCCGATTCCCGATATTGTCCCCGATCCGGTCGACGGGACCCTGCCGCAGATCCCTGCTCTGCCGGTCCCCGGCGCCGAACCGCCCGAGGCCGGGACCGATCCCGCCGGCAGCAGCGGGGGCTGAACCATGGGCGAGTTCTGGCGTCTCGATACGCTCTCCTATCTGGGCTTGTGGCTGTTCCTTTCAGCCGTGGCGATCCTGGGTCGGATCCTGCCGCTGTCCAACCCCTATGGCGGCTGGCCCGCGCCCGATTTCCTGCTGGCGCTGACCTTTGCGTGGATCCTGCGGCGGCCCAGCCAGATCCCGGCGGTGGCCGTGGTCGCGGTCTTCCTGATCGAAGATCTGTTCCTGATGCGCCCGCCCGGCCTGTGGGCGCTGGCGGTGCTGGTGGGCAGCGAATTCCTGCGCCGCCGCAGTCAGGTCGTGCGCGAGATGAACCTGCTTCTGGAATGGGGCATGGTGGCGGGCGTGATGTTGGCCATGACCGTGGCGAACCGGCTGGCACTCGTGATCGTGATGTCGCCGCGCGACCCGATCGACTTGAGCGCGGCCAAGCTTGCGGTCACAATCGCGGTCTATCCGCTGGTGGTCTGGGTGCTTCAGGGCGTGTTGCGCGTGCGCAAACCCGCGACCGGCGAAGTCGATGAATTGGGGCGCAAGCTATGAAACGATCGCCCAAGGACAACGAAGATTCTGCCCGCCGGATCTCGCGTCGCGCCGCCCTTCTGGGTGGGGCGCAGCTGGTTTTCGCCGGGGTTCTGGTGCTGCGCATGCGGTCGCTGCAGCTGGGCCAGTCCGAGGAATTCCGCCTTCTGGCCGAAGAAAACCGCATCAATATCCGCCTGCTGCCGCCCGCGCGCGGGGTCATCTATGATCGCGCCGGCGCGGTGCTGGCGACGAACGTTCAGAACTACCGCATCGTTCTGGTGCGCGAGGATGCGGGCGAGCCGCGCGAAGCGCTGGAACGGCTGGCGCAGATCATCGCGCTCACGCCTGAGGATATCGAGCGGGCCGAGCGCGAGATCATGCGCCACCGGCCTTTCGTGCCGGTGACCATCGCCGACCAGCTCAACTGGGAAGAAGTCGCCCGCGTCGCCGCCAATGCCCCGGCTATGCCCGGCGTCACGCCCGAGGTGGGCTGGACCCGCTTCTACCCGTTCGGCGCGGAATTCGCGCATTCGGTGGGCTATGTCGGCCCGGTCTCCGAACGCGATCTGGAAGCGCGCGAGAATCCCGACCCGCTCTTGATGATCCCGCGCTTTCAGATCGGCAAGATCGGCGTCGAGCGGGAATACGAGGAAACCCTGCGCGGCTCGGCCGGACACCGCCGGATCGAGGTCAATGCCGTGGGCCGCGAAATGCGCGAGCTTGACCGGCAAGAGGGCGATCCCGGCTCGAATGTGCGCCTGACGCTGGACCGTCAGCTTCAGGCCTTCACGCTGGCGCGGCTGGGCGAGGAAAGCGCCTCGGCGGTGGTGATGGAGGTGCAGACCGGCAACGTGCTGGCGCTGGCCTCGGCCCCGTCCTTTGACCCCAACCTGTTCGTGCGCGGGATCTCGGTGGCCGATTACGCCGCTTTGCGCGACAACGATCACCGCCCGATGTCGAACAAGACCGTGCAGGGCGCCTATCCACCCGGCTCGACCTTCAAGATGGTGACCGCGCTGGCGGCGTTCGAAGCCGGGCTTTCCACACCCGACGAGCGGGTCTTCTGTCCCGGTTATCTCGATGCCGCGGGCCGCCGGTTCCATTGCTGGAACCGCGGCGGGCACGGGCGCGTCAACCTGACCTCGGCTCTGGCCGAAAGCTGCGACGTGTTTTTCTACGACTTGTCGCAGCGCGTCGGCATCGACCGGATCAACGCCATGGCCGAGCGGCTGGGGCTGGGCATTCGCTATGACCTGCCGCTGTCAGGTGTATCGTCGGGGCTGAACCCGTCGCGGGAATGGAAACGCGACCGGCGCGGGGCGGATTGGGTGATCGGCGACACGATCAATGCCTCGATCGGTCAGGGCTATGTTCTGGCCACGCCGCTGCAACTGGCAGTGATGACCTGCCGTCTGGCCACCAACCGCGCGATCTTGCCCCGGCTCATCCACAGCATCGACGATGTCGAACAACCGATCCCCGACCAGCCGCCGCTGGGCCTGACACCCGCCGTTCTGGCGCAGGTGCAGCGCGGGATGTGGGAAGTGTCGAACTCGAACCGGGGCACGGCCTACCGCTCGCGCATCGTCAATACCGAGCAGCGCATGGCGGGCAAGACCGGCAGCTCGCAGGTCTTCTCGATCACCGCCGCCGAACGCGCGGCGGGGATCCGCAGTCAGGACCAGCTGCCGTGGAACCGGCGCGATCACGCGCTGTTCGTCTGCTATGCCCCCGATGTGGACCCGCGCTACGCGGTGTCGGTCGTGGTCGAGCATGGCGGCGGCGGCTCGTCGGTGGCGGCCCCTATCGCCCGCGACATCATCCTTGCCGCGCAGAATGGCGGCCTGCCCGCGCTCGAGTCCTATCCCACGCCGCAGCGCAACCGGATCGAGACGATGATCCGCACGATCAGCGACCAGATCGGCCCGCCCGCCACCCCCGACAACGGGCGGAGCCGCGCATGAGTTACCTCGAATACAACGTCAAGCGCTCGCCCAGCGGTCTGCGCAAGGTGCTCTATGTCAACTGGCCGCTGGTTCTGCTGCTGACGGCGGTGGCCTCGGTGGGGTTCCTGCAGCTCTATTCCGTCTCGGGCGGCGATTTCGACCGCTGGGCCGAACCGCAGATGCAGCGCTATGCGCTGTCGCTGGCGGTCATGCTGGCGATCGGCTTCGTGCCGCTGTGGTTCTGGCGCTCGATGTCGGTGCTGGCTTACGGCGTCTCGTTCCTGCTGCTGGTCGGGGTCGAATTCTTCGGCTCGGTCGGCATGGGCGCGCAGCGCTGGCTCGAACTGGGGCCGATCCGGCTGCAACCCTCGGAGATGATGAAGATCGCCATCGTGATGATGATGGCCACCTATTACGACTGGCTCGACATCAGGCGCGTGTCGCATCCGTTCTGGGTGCTGGTCGCGGTGTTCCTGATCGCCGCCCCCGCCTTTCTGGTGCTGATACAGCCCGACCTCGGCACCGCGCTGATGATCCTTGGCGCGGGCGGAATGGTGATGTTCTTCGCTGGCGTCAGCCTGTGGTATTTCGGCGCGGTGATCGGCGCGGGCGTGGGGCTGGTCACGCTGGTCTTCGCCTCGCGCGGGACGGATTGGCAATTGCTGCGCGACTATCAGTTCCGCCGGATCGACGCCTTCCTTGACCCGACGCTGGACCCGCTGGGCTCGTCTTATCACATCAATCAGGCGATGATCGCGCTGGGATCGGGCGGCTGGTCGGGGCGCGGCTTCATGCAGGGCACGCAGTCGCGGCTGAACTTCCTGCCCGAGAAGCACACCGACTTCATCTTCAACACGCTGGCCGAGGAATTCGGCTTTATCGGCAGCGTGTTCCTGCTCACGCTCTATATCGGCATCATCGTAACCTGCGTGATCGCCGCGATGCAGGCCAAGAACCGCTTCGCCTCGCTGCTGATCCTGGGCATCGCCGGCAACTTCTTTCTGTATTTCGCCATCAATATGGCAATGGTGATGGGCCTCGCGCCCGTTGTCGGCGTACCGCTACCGCTGGTCAGCTATGGTGGCTCGGCGATGCTGATGATCCTGATCGGCTTTGGGCTGGTCCAATCGGCCTGTATCCATCGACCGAGGGAGAAATCATGAAGGTCCTGTTCGCCGCCGGAGAAGACCGCTGGCCGCTCTGGGAAGCGCCGCTGAAAACCGCGCTCTCCGACGCGGGGGTCGAGGCCGAGATCCTGCGCAGCGCCGATCCCGCCGAGATCGAGGCGATGATCTATGCGCCGGGCGGCGAGACGCCCGACGATTTCACTCCCTTCGTGAATTGCCGCGCGGTGCTGAGCCTCTGGGCGGGGGTTGAGAAGATCGTCACCAACCGAACGCTGACGCAACCCCTGTGCCGGATGGTCGATCCGGGCCTGACGCAGGGCATGGTCGAATACGTCGTGGGCCACACGATGCGCGCGCATATCGGCATCGACCGCGTGCTGGCGACGCAGAATCGCTGGGAGGTGGTCATGCCGCCACTCGCCTCGGAGCGCCCGGTGGCGATGCTGGGACTGGGCGCGCTTGGGACGGCTTGCGGGCAGGCGCTGGCAGGGCTGGGTTTCCCGGTTCTGGGCTGGAGCCGCAATCCCAAGGATGTCGCGGGCATCGCCTGCCACCACGGCCCCGAAGGGCTGAAGACGGTGCTTGAACAGGCGCAGATCGTCGTGCTTCTGCTGCCCCTGACGGACGAGACCCGCGATACGCTGAACGCCGAGACACTGGGCTGGCTGCCCGAGGGCGCGGTAATCATCAATCCGGGCCGCGGGCCGCTTATCGATGACGAGGCGCTGCTGGCGGCGCTGGATACGGGCCGGGTCGCGCAGGCCACGCTCGACGTGTTCCGCGTCGAACCGCTGCCGCTCGATCATCCGTTCTGGGCGCATCCCGGCGTCACGGTGACCCCGCATATTGCCGCCGAGACGCGCCCCGCCACCGCCGCGCGCGTCATTGCCGAAAACCTCAGACGCCTGCGCGACGGCGACCCGCTTCTACACCGCGTCGACCGGGAGTCCGGGTATTGAACCGGGCTATTGAACCGGCGCCCCGCGCCCGCGCTTGATCCGGCCGCGTGGGGCGCCTATCTTGACCGGACGCGCCGATCGCCACGTATCGGCCGCTCCAAGAGGACTGGATGTCAGAGCTTGTGTGATAAGGCTCTCTGAGTTTCAGAGAGCCGGGTGATCTCCGAACCGCCGGCGCCACGCGCCTGCGGTGTTCGCTCACACCTATCGCACGAGACTTCCATGAATATCTCACGACCCGAACAACGTGTGCTGCACGTTCTGGCTCTGGGCGGCCACATCCTGCACGAACGCGACGATGGCCCCAAGATCACGGCCATCACCTGCGTCACCCGCGACGGCAGCGTGCTGTCCGATTGCACGCGGCCCGTCTTTGACCGCCTGCGCCGCAAACGCCTGATCGAATCGCATAAGGGAAGCCCCTACCGCATCTCGAAGCGCGGCCGGCTTTTCGTTCGCGCGCAACTCGACAATCAGGGATGAGGCCAGCCAAGGCCCCTTGCGGCGCATCCCGCGCCGCAAGGGGTTTCACCGTTGCTGACATTCGCGCGTTTCCGAGGTGTTTCGCCCTCGCTGTTGCTCGCGCGGTTTCGAGGTGTTTCGCCCTCGCTGTCGCTCGCGCGACGGGGGCGCGCCTCGCTGCGCTCGGCGCGCAAAGGGGGGCTGCTCGCCCCCCTCGTCGCTGCGCGCCTCACCCCCTCGGGATATTTCCGGATTAAAGATACAAGAGCGCGGCCCGCCCCTTCATTCTGCTGGAAATACTCCCTTCGGGAGCGCGATCCGCCTTTCTGCGTGACGGCAAAGGACCGCAAGATCACCCAGCCCGAACACCGTGCGTTAACGCTTCTGGCGCTCGCGTTTGCGGCGCGCCTTGATTTTGCCCGCCTTTTTCGCCGCACCCTTGCGCGGCGCGTAGCCTCGCGAACGGCCGCGCCCGGCCCGGGCCATCGGTGCGCCCTCGATCTCGAGGAGTTCCAGAACCAGCCCGCCGGTCATCCCGTCGGCCTCGGCCAGCTTGACCGCGACCCGCTGGCCCAGCCCGATGACGGTGCCGGTCTTCTCGCCCGTCAGACTCTGGGTATCGGGATCGTGGCGGAAATACTCGTTTCCAAGCGAGCGGATCGGGATCAGCCCGTCGGCCCCGGTTTCATCCATCTTCACGAACAGTCCGAACCGCGCGACACCGCTGATGCGGCCCTTGAACACCGCGCCGATCCGATCGGCCATGAAGGCCGCCAGATAGCGGTCGGTCGTGTCGCGCTCGGCCGCCATCGAGCGGCGCTCGGTATCCGAGATCTGCTTGGCCGTTTCGCCAAGATTCTCGATATCCCAGTCGCTGAGCCCGTCATCGCCCCAGCCATGCGCCCGGATCAGCGCGCGATGCACGACCAGGTCCGAATAGCGCCGGATGGGCGACGTGAAATGCGCGTAATTGCGCAGGGCCAGGCCGAAATGGCCGAAATTCTCGGGCGCGTAATAGGCCTGAGTCATCGAGCGCAGCGTGGCCATGTTGATGAGTTCGTCAAACTCGCTGCCCTCGGCATCGCCCAGAAGCTTGTTGAGATGGCGCGTCTGCAGCACCTGCCCCTTGGCCAGCACCAGCCCGGCCCCCTGCGCCACCTCGCGCAACGCCTCGATCTTCTCGGGCGTCGGCTCTTCGTGCACCCGGAACAGCAGCGGCGAACGGCGGCTGGTCAGCTCTTCGGCGGCGGCGACATTGGCCATCACCATGAATTCCTCGATCACCTTGTGGGCGTCGAGCCGGTCCTTGAACGCAACCGAAGTGACCTGCCCGGCCTCATCGAGCACGATCCGCCGCTCGGGCAGATCCAGATCAAGCGGCTGGCGCGCGGCGCGGGCAAGCTGCGTGGCCTTCCATGCAGCATAGAGGTGCCCCAGATCCTCCATGAGCGGCTCGGTCGCGGCTTCGCTGCGGCCCTCGAAGGCCGCATGCGCCTGCTCATAGCTCAGCGAGGCGCGCGAGCGCATGAGACCGCGCATGAAGCGATGCCCGGTTTTCTCGCCCTGCGCCGAGACCTTCATCTCGACGGCAAGAACGGGGCGCTCGACATCCTCGTGCAACGAGCACAGATCGCCCGACAACCGGTCGGGCAACATGGGCACGACGCGGTCAGGGAAATAGCTGGAATTGCCGCGCTTGCGAGCTTCGCGGTCCAATTCGGACCCCGGGCGCACATAGGCGGCGACATCGGCGATGGCGACCCAGACGATGAACCCGCCGGGGCTGGCAGGATCGGGCGCGGCGCAGACTGCGTCGTCATGGTCGCGCGCATCGGATGGGTCGATGGTCAGAAGCGGCAGCGCGCGCAGATCCTCGCGCTTGCTTGCGGGCATTTCGGGCGCAGCCTCGGCCTCGGCGATGACGGCGTCGGGGAAGTGATCGGGGATGCCGTGCTGGTGAATGGCGATCAGGCTGACCGCGCGCGGCGCACCGGGATCGCCCAACCGCGCGGTGATACGCGCGCGGGGCAGCCCCATGCGCGCGGGTCCCGATTGCTCGGCTTCGACCAGCTCGCCGTCGCGGGCGCCACCGGCCTCGTCGCGCGAGACGCGCCATTCCATGTCGGCGCCCTTGTCGATGGGCAGGATGCGGCCGAATTCCGGCCCCTGGCGATAGATCCCCAGAACCAGTTTCGGCCCCGATTGCAGCTTGCGGATCGGATGCGCGTGATAGCCCTCGGCCACCGGCAGAAGCTTGGCGAGCACCCGGTCGCCCGGCCCCATCGCGGGCTGACCCGGCCGCTCGATCACCACGATCCGCGCGCTCTTGTCTCCTGCACGGCTCTCGGCATCGGCGGGCTCGGCCAGAAGCGCGCCCTGCGCATCGGGCCCGGTAACCCGCACGATCCCCACAGGCGGCAGTCCCGCGCCGCGCGCCCCGCGCTTGCGCCGCTCATAAAGCCCCTCGCGCTCGAGATCCTTGAGCAGCGCCTTCAGATCGACCTTGTCCGCGCCGCCCTTGATGCCGAAGGCCTTGGCGACATCGCGCATCGATGGCCTGTCCGTCTGATCGGCGAGCCATTGGGCGAGTTCGGTTTTAGAAGGCAGTTTGGTCATGTCTTGGCGCTACCATGCCCCCCGTCCGCCGTCACGCAGAAAGGCGGATCGCGCTCCCGAAGGGAGTATTTCCAGCAGAATGAAGGGGCGGGCCGCGCTCTGGCATCTTTAATCCGGAAATATCCCGAGGGGGTGAGGCGCGCAGCGACGAGGGGGGCGAGCAGCCCCCCTTTGCGCGCCGAGCGCAGCGAGGCGCGCCCACGTCGCGCGAGCGATAGCGAGGGCGAAAGCACATGGAACCGCGCGAGCGAGAGCGAGGGCGAAACACCTCGGAACCGCGCGAGCGGTAGCGAGGGCGAAACCGCTCACCTTGCGTGGCGAACTGCCATGCGCAGCGCCTGCCTCCTCACAGCGACCATTTCGGCGTGAAGGGCAATTGGGCCGACAGCGCGCCGTCGACGGCGAGAACCTGTCCATTCAGATACGAGGCCGCGTCCGAGGCGAGGAAGGCCACGACCTCGGCCACTTCCTCGGCCCGGCCGCCGCGTCGCAACGGGTTGAGTTGGCCGATCCGGTCCTCGCGCCCCTTGGCGCGCGCCTCGTCGAAAAGGGGTGCGGTCATCGGCGTGTCGATGAGACCCGGCGCCACGCCGTTGACGCGGATCCTGCGCCCGGTCAGCGCCATGGCGGTGGTCTGCACAAGGCTCACCACCCCCGCTTTCGAGGCCGAATAGGGGATCGGCCCGGCCCCGGCCCTCAGCCCCGCGACCGAGGCGGTGCAAATGATCGCAGCGCCCTGCTGCAGATGGGGCAGCGTCTCGCGGATGGCGATCCAGGGACCGAGCAGGTTGATGCGCAGCACCTCCATGAAATCGTCGCTCGGCGTATCGAGTTTCGGGATCAGCCCGCCGGTGATGCCGGCATTGGCGTGAAGGATATCGATCCCGCCAAAGACGTCGAGCGCGCGCGCGACGATGGCCTGCACACCCTCATCGCGGGCGCAATCGGTGACGAGCGCCTCGGCCCGGCCGCCCGCTTCGCGTACGAGAGTTGCGGTTTCCTGAACCCCGGCGCCGAGATCAGCGAGGACCAGCGCCGCGCCCTGCCGGGCGAGGGTCAGCGCGGTGGCGCAACCAATGCCGCCCGCGGCGCCGGTGATGATCGCGGTCTTGCCGGCGAAATGTCCCATGGTTCCTCCCGGCTCCGAGGGCGGACGGGGGCTCTGCCCCCGACCCCGGAGTATTTGTGACAAAGTGAAGGAGCGATCAGGCGCCGAGCGCAGGGTTGCGGCCGCGGGCGGTGACATGGGGCTCCCAGCCGGGATGGTTGAGACCCTTGCGCTTTTTCAGCTCCATCCGCGCGAGCTGGTCGCGATGCACCTCGTCGGGGCCATCGGCAAGCCGCAGGGTGCGCAGCCCTGCATAGGCCAGCGCGGTGCCGAAATCGTTGCCGGTGCCGCCGCCGCCACAGGCCTGGATCGCCCAGTCGGCAATCTTGCAGGCCATGGTGGGTGCGGCGATCTTGATCATGGCGATCTCGGCGCGGGCTTCCTTGTTGCCGACCGTGTCCATCTTGTGCGCCGCGTGCAGCGTCAGCAGGCGGCACTGGTCGATCATGATCCGCGCCTCGGCGATGCGTTCGCGCGTCACGCCCTGATCGGCCACGGGTTTGCCGAAGGCCACGCGCTGCAGCGAGCGGTCGATCATGGTTTCCAAGAGCCGCTCGGCCATGCCGATCGTGCGCATGCAATGGTGGATGCGGCCCGGCCCGAGCCGCCCCTGTGCGATCTCGAAACCGCGTCCTTCGCCCAGAAGCAGGTTCTCGGCCGGCACGCGGACGTTTTCGAACAGGACTTCCGAGGCCCGGTCGGGCACGCCGTAATAGCCGAAGACCGGCAGCGAGCGGGTCACGGTAATGCCCGGCGTGTCCATCGGCACGAGGATCATGGATTGCTGCTTGTGGCGGTCGGGATTGCCCGGGTCGGTCTTGCCCATGAAGATGCAGATCTTCGTTTTCGGGTTGGACGCGCCGGTCGTGTACCATTTATGCGCGTTGATCACGTAGTGATCGCCGTCGCGCTTGATTTCGGCCTGAATATTCGTCGCATCAGACGAGGCCACAGCGGGTTCGGTCATCGCGAAGCACGAACGGATCTCGCCGTTCAGCAGCGGTTTGAGCCAGCGTTCCTTGTCGGCGTCGGTGCCGTAGCGCTCGATCACCTCCATATTGCCGGTATCGGGCGCGTTGCAGTTGAACACTTCGGGGGCCAGAAAGCTGCGGCCCATGATCTCGCACAGATAGCCGTATTCGACATTGGACAGACCGGCGCCCTTGTCGCTGTCGGGCAGGAACAGGTTCCACAGACCCGCCTCGCGCGCCTTGGGCTTCAGCCGGTCGAACATCGGGTAGACGGCGAAGGGGCCCAGCTCCTCGGCCTCGCGGAAGAACTCGGCCTCGTTGGGGTAGATATGCGTATCCATGAAGACCTTGAGGCGGGCCTCGTAATCGAGCACGCGGGCGCTTTTGTCGGGAACCATGTTTTCCTCCTCCGGTTGGGGCGAGCCTAACGCGGCGTCGGCTATCTGACAAGATCGTCTGACGATCTGTCTTGACGATACCCCCGCCACCCGCCATCCTTTCGCCAAACGGGAGGGAATTGGATGGCCGAGGCAGAGCTGAATGCGTGGATGGAGGCGCATGTCGAGGGGTATCGCGGCCCGCTGACGCTGTCGCGGCTGCAGGGCGGGCAATCGAACCCAACCTGGCGGATCGAGGCCCCGTCGGGCCGCTACGTGCTGCGCCAGAAGCCGCTGGGCCAGACTCTGCCCTCGGCGCATCAGGTGGATCGCGAGTACCGGGTGATGAAGGCGCTGGGCGAGACCGATGTGCCGGTGCCGCGGATGCTGGGCCTGTGCGAGGACGAGAGCGTCATGGGCTCGATGTTCTTTGTGATGGAGCATCTCGAAGGCCGCACCTTGTGGGACCCGCGCCTGCCCGACATGACCCCGTCCGAGCGGGGCGCGATTTTCGAGGCGATGAACGACACGATCGCCAAGATCTCGATGATCGACCCGGTCGCTGTGGGGCTGGGCGATTACGGGCGGCAGGGCGGCTATGTCGCGCGGCAGGTCTCGCGCTGGTCGAAGCAGTACCGCGCGTCCGAGACCCGCCAGATCGAAGCGATGGACAATCTGATCGCGTGGCTGCCACAGAACATGCCGAGCGACCCCGAAGAGGTCCGCATCGCGCATGGCGATTTCCGGCTCGACAACCTCATGTTCCATCCGACCGAGCCGCGCGTGCTGGGCGTGCTGGACTGGGAATTGTCGACGCTGGGCGATCCCTATGCCGATTTCGCCTATAACGTGATGGTCTGGCGGATCGTGCCGGGGATCTTCCGGGGGCTGGGCGGGGTCGATCTGGACGGCACGGGCATTCCCACCGAAGATCAGTATATCGACATGTGGTGCCGGAAAACCGGGCGGGAGCGGCCTGAAAACTTCGACTTTTACGTCATTCTCAGCCTGTTCCGCATCGCATCCATCGTCCAGGGCATCGCCAAGCGCGCGCAGGACGGGACGGCGAACGATCCGAAGGCGGCCGAGATGGGCCGCGTGGCTGCGCCGCTGGCCGAGATCGCGTGGAGCATGGTGCGCTCGTGACCGAAGGCGCGGCGTCGGGGCCCGAGACCCTTGTGCGGGACGTGTTGCAGGGGCTGGCCGAGGGGCGGTTCGTGCCCGGCCAGCGGCTGATCGAACCCGATCTGATGGCGCGCTACGGGCTGGGCCGCTCGACGGTGCGCGAGGGGCTGGGTCGGCTTGCTGCGTCGGGGATCGTCGTACAGATGCCCTATCGCGGCGCGCAGATCCGGCTTTTGAGCCGCCGCGCCGCCACCGATGTCCTGCGCGTGACCGAGCCGCTTCTGGGCCTTGCCGCGCGGCAGGCGGCCGAGGCGGTGGCGGCGGGCACCGATCCCCGCGCCCTGATCGCAGCGGCACGGGATTACGACGACGCCCCCCCCGAAGAGCACCCGCGCGCGCGGGGACGCTATTACCGCGCGCTCACGCAGCTGGCTGGCAATGCCGAGCTGGAACGTCTGCTGCCAATGCTACAGGTCCATCTGATCCGCGCGCAGTTGCGACTGTCTCGCCCCTCGGGGCGGGCGGCGCGCAAGGCGCTGGTCGCAGCGGTCGCAGGGGGTGCCCCCGACGCGGCCGAGATCGAGGCCCGCGCCTATGTCGGGGCGCTGATCGGCGCCCTGCCCGCCCTGCCCGACAGCGTCTTCGCGCCAGAGTGACCGGAAGACGGCATCGGCTGCATCAGACCGTCGCGCAAGAAAACAGGCGGCGCGGGATGCCCCACGCCGCCTTTGCCGAAAATAATCCCAACCTCGAATGAGCGAGCGGATCCGCTCACAAGAACGGAGACAAAGCCGTTACCCTGAATCTGTCCTGCGGATCCGTGTCCGGACGCCTTACAATCACGACGCGTGTCGCCATAACCGTTGTTCAAATGTGACCAGGCGCGCACCCACCCGTCAACCCAGCAGGACCGTTAACGCCAACGTCATCGGCGGAAATGTGCGCAGCCCATGGTTGCAAGGGTTCGATTCCGCTCGGAAATCAGACTTTTGCCCTGAACCCGGGCAATTGCACCCAAAATTTTTACCGTTTGATCAAGCCTCTAGCCCCGACTCGCCTTTCTTCGCCGCGGCACCCAGCAGGATACCCATCGTGCGTGGATCGGCGCGCACGGCTTCGGCCACAGTGAATCTGTTAAGACTGTCGTAATAGGCATTCTGGGCTTCGTACAAACCGCGCACCAGCCCGCAAGACCCACGCAAAAGGCAACTCGAGCAATCGACCATCGGCGTATCGCCTTCCATGTAGCGCGCAATATCGCCGACGCGCTGCTCCGATGCCGGACGAGACAGCCTGACACCGCCTAACCGCCCGCGTGTGCTGGACAGAAAGCCACCGTCGACAAGCTGGTTCACCACCTTCATCACGCTGCTTTGCGGGATGCCATGCGCGGCAGAAATCTCCGAGATCGAGACAAGCCGATCTTCATGCGCTGCAAGATACAGCGCCGTCCGAAGAGCGTAATCGGTGAACTTTGAAAGCTTCATGATACATCGCAATATACTCAGACGCATTCAAAAATGCGTAGATCAAAGGGCAATGCAAGCGTGAACGCGTTGGTTTACGTAGCGTTCAGCTGCGTCCGGTCAGCGTATTGCCGAAAGCCGCCAGCGCCGAGGGCGGGCCGCCCGCTCGCTCACGCCGGTCTGCGACGTCGTAAAGCTTGTACATCCCGCGCACGCCCAGCCAGCGCAGCGGCTCGGGTTCCCATTCGCGCACCCGGCGGTTGACCCATGGCAGACCCGTCAGATCGGTGCGCCGTCCCAGCGCCAGATCGGCCAGCGTGCGCCCGGCAAGGTTTGAGGTGCTCACACCCACGCCGACATAGCCGCCCGCCCAGCCGATCCCGTCGGCGCCAAGCCCCACCGTCGCGCACCAGTCGCGCGGTACGCCCAGAACCCCGCACCAGGCGTGGTCGATGCGGGCCGAACGCGCAGCGGGAAAATGGCGGTGCAGGATCGCGGTCAGACGGCGCACGGTCTCGGCATCGGGCGTGCCGTCATGGTCCAGTTTCGAGCCGAAGCGATAGGGCACGCCGCGCGCGCCCACGGTGATCCGCCCCTCGCGCGTGCGCTGGCAATAGCAATAGGTGTGGTCGAAATCGCCCAGGATCTCGTGCCCGTCCCAGCCGATCTGCTCCCAGATCTCGGGTGACAGCGGCTCGGTCGCGATCTGCGCGGAATTAAGCGGAAGCCACTTGCGCCGATGCCCGGGAAGCGTGGCCGTGAAGCCCTCGGTGCAGCGCAGCACGATGGGCGCGCGCACGATCCCCGAGGCAGTATGCGCAGCGCCGGTGACGATGCGCGTGACCTCGGTCCCCTCGTGGATCGTCACGCCGCGCCGCTCGACCGCCTCGGCCAGCCCGCGCACCAGTTTGGCGGGCTGAATGCGCGCGGTGCCGGTGACGATCATCCCGCCCGCCGCGTTCGGAATGCGCACCCTCGCGCGCACCGCTTCGGCGTCAATCGAGAATACGCGCCCCTGCTCGCCCCAATGCGCCCGGTGCTTCACCTCGTCGCTCAGCCTTTGCCGCTGGGCGTCATTCGTGGCGACCATCAGCTCGTCGCAGCGGCGGATATCGGCGTCGATCCCCTCGGCCCCGGCGACGGCGATGACTTCGTCGACCGTGCCCATCATCGCCTGCACCATGCGCCGCACGGCGGGGGCGCCCGCCATCTCGGCGTAACGGTCATGGTTCCAGGCGAACCCGCCCGACAGCCAACCGCCATTGCGCCCCGAGGCACCATAACCCGCGAAGTGTTTCTCCAGCACCGTCACCCGCAAACCGGGATCGAGCGCCTTGAGGTAATAGGCCGTCCACAGCCCGGTATAGCCCGCGCCGATGATCACCACGTCGGCCTCGGCATCGCCGGGCAGCGCCGGGCGGCGGGTCTGCGGCAGGCCGATATCGCTGTACCAGAAGGAAACGTCGCCGAAAGTCGTCATGTCAGTCCCGAAAATTGAGCGCCAAGGGATTGGAGGATTTCGTCACGGTGCTGATCGCGCGCGGGCGCAGGGGCCGGGTCCGCCACCTTGCCATCGAAACGCGGCGCCGGGCGCGGTTGCAGATCGCCCGCCTCGGACCAGACACCACGCGCAACCAGATGCGGATCGCGCGCCGCTTCAGACGGCGACAACACGGGCGCGACGCAGGCATCCGAGCCGTCAAACAGCGTCGTCCAATGGTCACGCGGCTTGGCACCAAAGAGCGCGGCCAGCCGGCGCGTGGCCTGCGGCCAGCTTGCGGGATCGTTTTGTCTGGCAAATTCAGGATCGTCAGACAGGGACATTTTCAACAAGAACTCGGCATAAAACTTGGGTTCAAGGCATTGGACTGTCACAAATCCACCATCCGCGCATTCATAGCTGCGCGACCAATGCGGCCCGTCCAGAAGCGAAGCACCGCGCTGATCCTGAAACATCCCGCCCGAGCGCATCAGCATCAAAAGCGTCATCATATGCGCCGACCCGTCAACGATGGCGACATCGACAACGGTGCCCTGTCCATTCCGCCCCGCCCGGATCAGACCGGACAGCATCCCCGCCACGAGGTACAGCGCCCCGCCGCCGATATCGCCCAGAAGCGTGGGCGGCGTCACCGGCGTCTGACCGGGGGGAGAGGCGTACCAGAGCGCGCCCGACAGCGCGACATAGTTCAGGTCGTGCCCTGCCTGTTTCGCGCGCGGCCCGTCCTGCCCCCAGCCGGTCATGCGGCCATAGACCAGACGCGGGTTCCAGCCCTGACAGATGTCGGGACCCAGCCCCAGCCGCTCCATCACGCCGGGGCGAAACCCCTCGATCAACCCGTCGGCCGAGCGGATCAGCGCGGTCAGGACCGGACGATCGGTGTCGGATTTCAGGTCCAGCGCGATGGTCTTCTTGCCCCGGTCAAGCAGGTTGCGTTCCGGCAGGCCCGGCAAGGGCGGCCCGTCGGGGCGCTGCACGCAGATCACCTCGGCTCCGAGATCGGCCAGCATCATCGCCGCGAAAGGACCGGGGCCGAGGCCCTCGATTTCGACGATCCGAATCCCTTCAAGCATCGCTGCCCCTCCATTCTCCGCGCGCGACCAGAACCTCTTTCAGCACGCTGGGCCGGTCGGTCATGATCGCGTCCACCCCCATATCCAAAAGCGCATGCATCTGCGCGGGGTCATCCACCGTCCAGACCTGCACCCGGACGCCGCGCTGGTGGGCCGCACGGACGAAACGCGGGGTGACGACCCGGATGCCGCGATAGAGCGGCGGGACCTGAACCATCGGGAAGGCCGGGCGCGGGATCGGCGCGCCCCAGCCCGCCGCCCACAGCTTTACCACGCCGCCATAGCCCGGCGACCAGCACAGCGCATCGCCGAAATGCGCCCGCAGCCGCTGCGTGCGGGCCGTGGCAAAGCTGCCGGTGCCGATGCGATGCGCGACACCCATCTTTCGCAACAGCGCCGCCAGCGGATCGACCACCGCGTCCGATTTCGTCTCGATATTGAACAGAAGCCGGGGGAATTCTTCGAGCATATCCGCCAGTCGTGGAATCCCGGCGCCCGAGCGCGTCCTGAGCCGCGAAAGCTGTGCCCATGTCAGCGTCGAGACCGGACGCGGATCGCCCGTCATCCGCTTCAGCGTCGGATCGTGATGGATCACCACCTCGCCATCGGCTGTCAGATGGACATCGGTCTCGACATGGCGAAACCCCAGCGCGGCGGCATGGGCAAAAGCCGCGCGCGTATTCTCGTCCTGCTCGCGCGCGCCGCCGCGATGGGCGATCGGCACCGGGCCGCTCTGTGCCAGCCAGGTCTCGCTCATGCCGGCGCCTGCCCGCGCGGCGGGCGCGACAGGATGCGCGCGCCGAGAGCCAGAAGCAGCAGGTAAGCAACCGCCCCGTAGGACAGCGTCTCGCGTGCCTGCGCGGCGCGCTCTTCCCACGGCAAGCCCGCGCGCGCGATGGCGTGGATCATGCCCCAGCCGCCCGCGACCCAGAGCAGCGCATAGAGCAAAACGATTTCGACCATGGTGCCCCGCTCGCGCAGGTCGCCCATGATCAGCGCCAGCCCCACGCCGATGACCACCAGATCGTAATCATAAAGATAGGGGCTGACCAAGGCCGAAGCGAAACAGGCCAGCGCCAGCGTCTGCCTGAGCGGCACTCCGCGCCGCACCGTGGCAGCCACCGCTGCGCAGGCGCCCAGCGCGACCGCGCCCTGCGCCCCGATCGCGATGCTGGGCGGCACGCCCAGCGTGTGAAGCAGCGCGTAGACCGAGGTCATGCGGAACATCGGGTAGAACTGGCTGGCCAGTGCCGTCTGCGCATTCGCCATCCCCTGCCGGAACGCTGGCCAGATCTCAGGGCCCAGCGCCAGCGTCGCGAGGCCCGCACTGACCAGCGCCACGACCAGCGCCAGCCCGATCACCCGCCAGCGCCCGGCCGCCAGCGCGTGAACGCCCAGCCCGATACCCAGATGCGGCTTGATGACCAGCAGCCCCAGCGGCAGGCCTGCAGACGCCCGACCCTTGAGCGTGAGCAACACGAAGCCGCCCATCAGCGCGCCGGTGACAAAGGCATTCTGCCCGATGGTCAGCGTGACATAGATCGGCAGCACCAGCGCCAGCAGCACCGAGGGAAAATACCGCCCCGCCAGCCGCGCCAGCACCCACAGGTACCACGCCAGACCAAGCCCCGTGACCAGCGCATAGGCGATGCCGCGCGGCATCATCGGCAGGCCCGCGACGAGCAGGTCGAATTGCGGCGGATAGGTCCAGGGCATGAAGCCGTCATGTCCGGTCAGGCCCCGTTGGATATCGGCCATGACCGACAAGTCATAGGCGTCAGTCGCGCGGCCCTCGGCGACAAGTTGGCCTACGATGTAGAAAGCGTCGAAATCGACCAGAACGCCCTCGGATCCGAGGTCGGGCAGCATCAGTGCCGATTGCCAGATCGCGAAATAGAAAAACGCGATCAACAGGCCCGTGAGCAGCCGGTCTCTCAGCGCCCCCGTCATGACAGTTGGCCCTTGTGCCGCATCGCGTTCCCGCCCTTCGTCCGATGGGCCGAGACTAGCCGTCAGCCCGGCGCCTGACAACGTGCGACATCGCGGTTTCGGCGCGGTCCCGCGCTCAGCCCTTCAGGGCCGCCAGCGCCTCGGCCAGATCGAGCTTGCCGTCATACAGCGCGCGCCCCGAGATCGCGCCGTTGAGCGGCGCGCCGGTTTCCTTCAGCGCCACCAGATCGGCAAGCGAGGACACCCCGCCCGACGCGATCACCGGGATCGACGTCGCCCAGGCCAAGTCCGCCGTCGCCTTGACATTGGGGCCGCCCATCGCGCCGTCGCGGTCGATATCTGTGTAGATGATCGCCGCCACGCCCGCATCTTCGAAGGCCAGCGCCAGCTCGGTCACCTGCACGTCGGTCTCTTCGGCCCAGCCCTTGGTCGCCACGCGCCCGTTGCGCGCGTCGATGCCGACCGCGACCTGACCGGGGAAGGCCCGCGCCGCCTCGCGCACCAGATCGGGATTTTCGACCGCCACCGTGCCCAGGATCACCCGCGCCAGCCCCTTGTCGAGCCACGCTTCAATCGTCGCCATGTCGCGGATACCGCCACCCAGCTGACAGGGCACGCTGACCGCTTTCAGGATCGCCTCGACCGCGCCGCCGTTCACCGGCTTGCCCGCGAAGGCGCCGTTCAGATCGACCAGATGGATCCACTCGGCGCCCTGATCGGCAAAGGCGCGCGCCTGCGCTGCCGGGTCGTCGTTGAACACCGTCGCCTTCTCCATCGCGCCCTTGTACAGGCGGACGCATTGGCCGTCCTTCAGGTCGATGGCGGGGTACAGGATCATGGGGGCCTCCGGGCTGTGCTGGCCTGCGGTGTAGCGCCGCCGCACGCGGGATGCAATTGCCCACGGCCCGGGCGGGGGCCCGTCAATTGCTTGACCGTATAGTAAAAAATCAAATATTTTCAGGCACTAAGCCCGCATTCGCTTGCACATACCCCAAGCAAACCGTACACCGCAGCCCCGATTATGGGCGACGGAGGGACCGGAATGAACACGCGACGCGGATTTGGACCATGGCTGGCGGCGCTCGCCGTTCTGGTCGTTCTCGGCGGCTGGGTCCCTTATGGCCTTTTGGCCGATCAGCGCGGCTGGTTCACCGCCCTCTTCTGGACCGGGTTCGGGCTGGCAGTGGTGGTGCTGATCGCGCTCGGCCTGCGCGGCTGGAGGGATCGCTGATGGAAGCCCGGCTTCTGAGCCCCGTCACGATCTGGGCCGCAATCGGCGCCTTCGCGCTGTTCGGCCTGTTCATCGCCTACCGCGCCACGCGCGAGAACGCCGGCACGGCCGAGGATTACTATCTCGGCAGCCGCAATTTCGGCGGCGTGGTCGCCGGGCTGAGCTATGCGGCGACCACCTATTCCGCCTTCATGCTGGTGGTGCTGACCGGCCTGACCTATCGCGGCGGCATCGGCGCGCTGGGTTTCGAGCTGATCTATTTCGCGGGTCTCGGCCTGCTCGTGGTCTTCGCCCCCCGCTTCTGGCTCGCCGCCAAGCGCTGGGGCTTCATCTCGCCGGCCGAGATGCTGGGCGCACGCTATGGCAGCGCCTGGGTGGCGCGCGGGGCGGCGCTGGTGGGGCTCATCTTCCTCATGCCCTATTGCACCACGCAGATGGCGGGGATCGGGCTGCTTCTGTCGGGCGTCACCGGCGGCGAGATCACGCTGGTGCAGGCGGTGGCGACCGGCGGGCTTCTGGCCGCGCTCTGGACGCTGTTCGCGGGCCTGCGCTCGGTCGCATGGACCGATGCGGTACAGGCGGTGGTGATGCTGATCTCGGCGGTGCTGGCGATCCTCTTCGCCATCGCGGCTATCGGCGGCTGGGGCACCTTTGCCAGCCTCACGCTGGAAACGCAGGCCGAGCGCCTCTCGGTTCCCGGCCCCGGCCTGTGGAGCCTCGGCACCTTCACCGCGCTCTCGCTGCCGTGGTTCTTCTTCGCCATTTCCAACCCGCAGGTCAGCCAGCGTCTGTTCATCCTGCGTGACATGGCGGCGATGAAGCGGATGATCTTCTGGGTGCTGGGCTTCGGTCTGGTCTTCACGCTGATCGCGGTGATCTGGGGCTTTGCCGCGCTGCAACTCGCACCGGGGCTTGAGAACAGCGCCACGGCGACGCCCGCGCTCCTTGTCTCGGGCGCGATCCCGGCGCCGGTGGCGGTGCTTCTGATCCTCGGCATCCTTGCTGCGGCGGTCTCGACCCTCGATTCCATCGCCCTGACGCTGGGCGCGATGGTCGCGCGCGACGTGCTCAAGGGCGCGCCACCCGCGCGGCAGGTGCTGGCCGGGCGTGCCGTGGTGATCCTCGTGATCCTGTTCGCGAGCCTCTTTGCCATCGACAAGGCACAGATCGTCGATCAGCTCGCCGCCCTCGCCGCCGCCGGGCTGATGGTCACCGTCCCCGCTACGATCGGGGCCTTCTTCTGGCGCCGCGCGACGGCAGCGGGCGCGCTGGCTTCGATCCTCGGCGGCGCAGCGCTCGCCGTCTGGATGGCGATGATCCAAGGGGTGAGCGTCTTCAACCCGGTGCTTGCGCTGAGCACCGGCGGGCTCTGCCTCGCGCTCTTCGTGCTGGTCTCTCTGGTGACGAAACCGCGCGAAGGCGCGCTCGATTTCGGCACCGCCCTGCGCGGGGACCTCGACGCCCACGGCGTCTGGTAAGCCCGAACGCAAGCCCAAGAACGGGGAACGCCGGACGGGATCTGCATCCCGCCCGGCGTCATCTTTGTTCCGGAAATATCCTCAGGGGGGTGAGGCCGTCAGGCCGAGGGGGGCAGAATGCCCCCCAAACCCGCGCGGTTCAGCCCGCCGCCGAGGTCTGCAGCGCCGAGTTATTCGCCCGCCCCTGCCCGGCATGCATCCGGTTCAGCGCGTTGACATAGGCCTTGACCGAGGCCAGCACCGTGTCGGTATCCGCCGATTGCCCGGTATAGACCGTGCCATCGCGGCTCAGACGCACCGACACCGTCGCCTGCGCATCCGTGCCCTCGGTCACCGCCGAAACCTGATACAGATCCAGCTTTGCACTGTGTGGATAGAGCATCTTCACAGCATTGAAACAGGCATCGACCGGACCGTCGCCGGTGGCGTCGACATATTTGTCCTCGCCGCCGACGCTCATCGTCAGCTCGGCTTCCTGCGGGCCTTCGGTGCCGCAGACAACGCGCAGTTTCTGCACCTTGAGATGCTCGTCGCCCGCGCTGCTATCGGCCATCAGCGCAACCAGATCGTCGTCGTAGACTTCCTTCTTGCGGTCGGCCAGCGCCTTGAACCGCACGAAGACGTCCTTGAGCTGGTTGTCCCCCAGATCGTAGCCCAGCTCGGCCATTTTCGCGCGCAAAGCGGCGCGGCCCGAATGCTTGCCCATGGCGATGTTCTTCGCTGTCAGGCCGATATCTTCGGGGCGCATGATCTCGAAGGTCTGCACGTTCTTCAGCACACCGTCCTGATGGATGCCGGATTCGTGCAGGAAGGCATTCTTACCCACCACGGCCTTGTTGTACTGAACGGCAAAGCCCGAGACCTGGCTCACGCGGCGCGACAGGTGCATGATCTTCGTCGTGTCGATACCGGTGCGGTAGGGCATGATGTCGTTGCGTACGCGCATCGCCATCACCACCTCTTCCAGCGCCGTGTTGCCCGCGCGCTCGCCCAGACCGTTGATCGTGCATTCGATCTGCCGCGCCCCCGCTTCGACCGCAGCCAGCGCATTGGCGGTCGCCATGCCCAGATCGTTGTGGCAATGTGTGGCGAAGACGATCTTTTCGGCGCCCGGCACACGCTCGAGCAACATGCGGATCAGATCGGCGCTTTCGCGCGGCGCGGTGTAACCGACCGTGTCGGGGATGTTGATCGTTGTGGCGCCGCATTTGATCGCCGTTTCGACCACCCGGCACAGGTAATCATGCTCGGTTCGCGTCGCATCCATCGGCGACCATTGCACGTCGCCGCACAGGTTGCGCGCATGGCTCACGGTGGCGGCGATCTTCTCGACCATGCCGTCCTGATCCAGCGCGGTGATGTCGCGGTGCAGCGGCGAGGTGCCGATAAAGGTGTGGATCCGCCCTTGCGGCGCGTGTTTCACCGCCTCCCAGGCGCGGTCGATATCGGCGAAATTCGCCCGGGCAAGACCACAGATGACCGAGTTCTTCGCGTTCTTCGCGATATCGCTGACAGCGGCGAAATCGCCCTCCGAGGCAATCGGGAACCCCGCCTCAATGATATCGACGCCCATTTCGTCGAGGAGACCGGCGATCTCCATCTTCTCGTCATGGCTCATCGTCGCGCCGGGCGATTGCTCGCCGTCGCGCAAGGTGGTGTCGAAGATCTGAACGCGATCCTGCGGGGCGTTGGTAATGTCGGTCATGGTTTTGTCCGTGAAGTCCTGCGGTGTCTCTTTAGCGGGCTGGGCGGGCGCTGGCTACCTCTGAGCGGCGCGCCCGGACAGGCACGCTCAGAGGTCGCTAAGAAGGAGGAGACCGGACATCGGACGGGCCGCGCAACCGCAAGCCCCAGGCAGACCCGGCAGGCTGGCAGCAATGATGGCGACGTTGCGTTCCATGCCGCAGATCATAAGCAGGAGATCGGAAAAGGAAAGAGGGAAAAAAGACATCGCCCTCTGCGCAAAACCGCGTCCGTGGCCGGCCCCGGGGGCCAGCCCACGGACCCCCGGGATATTTAGCGATTAAAGACGGGCCTTAAGATGGCGTTAACCCTCATCTTTAATCCGCAAATATCCTGCGGGAGGGTCCGGGAGGGTGCAAAACCCTCCCGGGGTCGCCAGCCTGCAAATCGGCAGGGATGAGGGGATATCAGGCGGCGAAATAGCGTTCGGCGGGAAGGTAGAAGGCCAGTTTCCCGGCGGCTGCCCATTGACGTTCCTCGGCCGTTTCGCCGATCAGCACCACGCCATCGGCGGGCCATTTCCCCTGCACCAGCGCGGTCCGCAGCGCGCTGCGGGTCTCGCTCCAGCCGGCGAAGGGGCGCGGGCCGGGGCTGGCTGTGTCGATCAGCCCCGGCGCGAGGGCGAGGACCTCATCGGGCGTGAGCGGCGCGCGGGTCAGCGCGGCGCGCCCGGCTTCGAGACCGGCGAGACGCAGCGCTCGGTCTTCGGGAAGCGCGGGGCCTGAAAGCGGGGTTCGCGCGGGCAACAGCCGGAGCGCGTTGGTCGAGAACAGGAAGGCCACGACATCATGGCCTGAGGCCGCGCGGATCGAGGCGTAGGTCTTGTAATCGAGCCCGATCTCAGCGGCGCGGCGCACCCGCAGGCGCAGCACTTCGATGGGCAGCGTGGGCAGCAGGGTCGACCGGGCCCGGCGCCAGGCATGGCGGCGCCAGCTTGCGCCCGCTTCCATCGTGGGGCCGTTGTTATGTCCGATCAGGCTCATGCCGCGCATCCCGTCTGGCTGGTCTTCGGCGTCAGTCTAGCCGCGAATCCGCGCAAGGGAAGAGGCGCCGGTCACGCGGCCATCGGCGGCCAGGGACGCTCGGCATCGGCGGCGATCCAGGCGTGAACCCAGTCGGGCAGCGGCGGGCTTTCGCGCCCGGGCTCGCCCATCGCCGCGATCAGGGTCGCGGGCGGCACGATGCCCTGTGCGCTGGTCACGGCGGTGCGCAGCAGCACATGATTCAGCGCCTCGCCCTCGCGCCACATGCTCTGCTCGATATAGACGAAGCGATGATCCCAGCCCAGCACCCGGCTTTGCATCTCGATACGCTGGAACATGCGGATGCGGCGCCGGTAGCGCACGCTCGATCCCGCCACCGTCATGCCCCAGTGCCGTGCGCGCAGGATCGCGGTGATACCGATGCGGGTGGCGAAGGGCACGCGCCCCAGATCGTAGAGCGTCAGCGTGCGGCCGTTATTGAGTTCGTTCCACGGGTCGAGATCCCACGGCCAGCAGCGATGCTGGGACTGATGCGTCTCGAGCAGACCCAGCGGCTTGCCGCGGAATTTGAGCGTCTCTTTCACGAGGCGGATCACGGGATACATGGCATTTCCTCTTTTGCCCCGCGCCATGGACCCTGCATCCCGCAGGGTCAAGACAGCGCGCGGCGTCACAAAAACGGCGATTGCGCGCGCCGGCGCACGCTCTTGACGAAACGGTTACACAGGGGCGGTAAGGTTGACGATGGGTCGCAATTGCCCGCATCCGCCGCGCCATGTACACTGGTCCGATCCAAGGAGAGCCCATGACAACCGCCCTGCGCACCATTTATACGCGAGCCGAGCAAGTCTCGGACGCGATCGTGCATCTCACGGGGCTGACGCTTGTGCTGATGGCGGTGCCGGTGCTGATCGTGCTGACCGCGCTCTACCGGGGCGATGCGGCGTCAATCACCGGCGTGTCGGTCTATGGTGGCGCGCTGATCGCGATGATCCTGTTCTCGGCGCTCTACAATATTGGCGAAACCTCGGGCTTCGGCGCGGCCAAGGAATGGCTGCTGCGGCGGCTCGACCATTCGGCGATCTATCTCAAGATCGCGGGCACCTACACGCCCTTCACGCTGTTGTCGGGCCACGGCGTGGCGATGACGGTGGGCGTGTGGTTCGCGGCATTGGCGGGCATCGCGCTGAAGATCGTCTCGCCCGAGAAATTCAAATGGGCCGCGCTGGCGCTGTATCTGGGCATGGGCTGGGTCGGCGTGGTGCTGGGCGGACCGATGTTTGCAGCCCTGCCGACGCCGGTTCTGGTGCTGATGGCAGTGGGCGGCGGGCTTTATACGCTGGGCGTGGTGTTCTATCTGTGGCGCCGCCTGCCCTTTCACTACACGATCTGGCACGTGTTCGTGCTGGCGGCGAGCTTTGTGTTCTATTCGGCGGTGCTGGTCTTCGTGCTGCTGGGACCGCAAAGCGTACTGGCCTGATCCGGCGGGCGCCTGAAACCGGGCGCGCCGAGATCACTCGTCCAGCAGAATGTCCAGAAAAGCCTCGCCGAAACGTTCGGTGCGCGCAGCGCCCATACCGGGCAGGCGCTCGATCTCTGGCAGGCTGCGCGGGCGGCGTTCGGCCAGCGTCTTGAGCGTATTGTTCGAGCACGACATCGGCTTTTCCGTCCCGTCCGCCCCGCGCGCCAGATCGGCCTGCGCTTGCATCAGCCGGTCGAAGATCGCGCCCGCGTCGCGCCCGGCCAGTTTCCGGCGCGTCGGGTGCTGGTCGGCCACCGTGGCGCCCGTGATGATTTCCAGAAACGCCGCGCCGTAGCGTTCAAGCTTGGTGGCCCCCACTCCCGAGATCCGCGCAAAATCATCGAGCGTCTGCGGCCGTGTCTCGGCCATCTCGATCAGTGACCGGTCGTTGAAGATCACATAGGGCGGCATCCCCGCCGCATCGGCCAGCGCGCGACGCTTGGCCTTGAGCGCCGAAAGAAGCGGAGCATCCTCGTCCGAGACCAGCGCGCGCGGTTCGGCGCGGGTCGCGACCCGCTGCACGCTGTCGGCCCGGAAGGTGAGGCTGGCCTCGCCCCTGAGGACCGGGCGCGCATCCTCGGTCATGCGCAGCGCGCCGTGACGCTCGGCATCGGGGCGCACCAGATCGCGGCCCATCATCTGCCGGAAGACCCCCTGCCAGGCCGATTTCGACAGATCCCGCCCGACGCCGAAAGTAGGCAGGCCGTCATGGCCGCGCTGGGTGATCTTCGGGGTGACATGGCCGGTCAGGATGTCGATCAGATGGCCGGTGCCAAAGCTCTCGCCGGTGCGCAGCATGGCCGACAGCGCCTTGCGCACGGCTTCGGTCGCGTCGAAGGTCTTGACCGGGTTGGCACAGAGATCGCAATTGCCGCAGGGCTCGCTCACCTCGCCGAAATAGGCCAGCAGCATCCGGCGGCGACAGGACGTGGCCTCGGCCAGTCCCAGCAGTGTGTTCAGCCGTGCATGATCGGCCTCGCGCCGCTCGGGCGGAGCAGCGGATTCGTCGATCTGCGCGCGGCGCAGGCGGATATCGTCCTGCCCGTAAAGCGTCAGCGTATCGGCGGCCAGCCCGTCGCGCCCGGCACGGCCGATCTCCTGATAATAGGCCTCGATGGATTTCGGCAGATCAGCATGGGCGACCCAGCGCACATCGGGCTTGTCGACCCCCATGCCGAAGGCGACGGTGGCGCAGACGATCAGCCCCTCTTCGACCTGAAACTGGGTTTCGACCTTGCGGCGCTCCCAATCGTCCATCCCGCCGTGATAAGCGCAGGCATTATGTCCGGCCTCTTGCAGCGCGCGCGCCAGCGTTTCGGTCCGCGCGCGGGTGGCGCAATAGACGATGCCCGACTGGCCCTTGCGCGCGGCGGCGAAGGCCATGATCTGCTTGCGCGGATTGTCCTTGGCGGCAAAGGCCAGACGGATATTGGGCCGGTCGAAACCGCGCAGAAAGGTCTCGGGCGTGCCGTCGTCGAACAGCCGGTGCACGATCTCGTCGCGGGTGGCTGCGTCGGCGGTGGCGGTGAAGGCGGCAAGCGGCACGCCCAGCATGCGCCGCAGCTCGCCGATGCGCAGGTAATCGGGGCGGAAATCATGGCCCCACTGGCTGACGCAATGCGCCTCGTCCACGGCGATCAGCCGGCAATTCGAGCGCCGCAGCAGGTTGGTCGCGGCCGACGAGGCCAGCCGTTCGGGCGCGATATAAAGCAGCTTGAGACGCTGATCTTCCAGTGCGTCGAAAATCGCGTCGTTCTCGTCCTGACTGTTGCCCGATGTCAGCGCGGCGGCGGCCACGCCCGCCTCCTGCAACCCGCGCACCTGATCGCGCATCAGCGCGATCAGCGGCGAGATGACCACAGTCAGACCCTCGCGCACCAGGGCGGGAAGTTGATAGCACAGCGACTTGCCGCCGCCCGTCGGCATGATGGCCAGAACGTCGCTGCCCGCGATCACCGCGTCGACGATTTCTTCCTGACCGGGCCGGAACGCCGAGAAGCCGAAGACCCGCGCCAGCATCTCGGCCGGGGCGGCCGAGGCGGGCACCGGGTCCAGCTCAGGGGAAGAGGGCGCGGTCACGGATCAGAAGGGCGCCACAAAATTATTATAGAGCACGATCCGGATCGCGTAGATCGACAGCAGCAAGATCAGCGGCGCCAGATCCAGCCCGCCCATATCCGGCAGGAACGACCGGATGCGGCGATAGATCGGATCGAGGATCCGGTTCAGCCCGTCCCAGATTTGCGCAACCAGCGGCTGGCGCAGGTTCAGCACCTGGAAATTGATCAGCCAGCTCATGATGACGTGGACGATAACGATCCACCAGATCACGTTGAGGATCATGAACAGGATCTGGATCAGGGAAGCCATGGGGTCCTCATTTGTAAGCCGTCTCTTCAGGTAAGGCCTGCCCGCCCGCTGCGCAACCCTGCAGGGGCCGGGATGCGTCAACCTGCATCATGCGACGAAGCGACGGAGGGTCCGGGAAGCGGCGCGCAGGTGCCCTCGGGCCGGTAGCGGGCGATGACATCCAACAAGAGCGGCTTTTTCAGCGGTTTGGTCAGCACGTGGTCGAGCCCGGCGGCAAGGATATCCTCCTCGTCCCCGGCCATCGCATGAGCGGTGAGCGCAATAATCGGCACCTGCGCGCCGCCCGGTATCTGACGGATCTCGCGCGTCGCGGTCCGACCGTCCATGCCCGGCATCGAGATATCCATGAAGACCAGATCGGGCTTCGTCTCGCGGAACGCGGCCACGGCCTGTTCGCCGTCCTCGGCGAAGGTCAGCTCGATCGCCAGAGCCTCGACCATCTTCGAAAAGACCAGCCGGTTCGTCTTGTTGTCTTCGGCGGCGAGGATCCGCATCCGCCGCCCGCCGTCGCCGGAACCGGACGCCTCCGGCACCGGCGCAGAGGGCGCTGGCTGCTGCTCTGGCGGGCCGGGATCGGGCTGCGACAGGCCCGAGAGCTGTTGCAAAAGGTCGTGGCGCAGAAGCGGCTTTTGCAACACCGCGCGCGCTTCCGTCAGCGCGGGATGCCCGCGCAGGGCGGCGGGATTGGCGCTGAGCAGGACGACAGGGGTATCCGGCCCCGCCGCGCGCAGCCTCAGCGTCAGGTCGAGCCCCGATTGCCCGTCAAGATCGGCATCAACCAGCACCAGATCCACCCCCTGCCCGCGCAATACCTCAAGCGTCTTGAGCGCGCCCTCGGCATTGTCGCAGAGCGTCACGTCCAGCCCCAGCCGCGCAAGCTGCCGCTCAAGGATCGCGCGGTTCATGGGCTGCGCATCGACCACGACGACATGGCTCAGATCCGGCGGCAACGCGACGGGCGCTTCCCCCTCGGCGCGTGGCAAGCTTAAGGAAAAGCCAAAGCACGAGCCCCTGCCCGGCTCGCTGTCGAGCCAGATCTCGCCCCCCATCAGCGCGATCAGCCGCTGGGCGATGGCAAGGCCCAGCCCGGTGCCTTCGAACTTACGGCTCGACTGATCGTCCACTTGCGCGAATTCCGAGAAGATCTGCTTGGCGTTTTCGGGCGGGATGCCGATGCCGGTATCCTCGATCGTGACGGTGATCGTCTGGTGGTCCGGCGCGGCCTCGCCCCCCGTGACGCGGATCAGCACATGCCCGGCTTCGGTGAATTTCACCGCGTTGCCGGCGAGATTGGTCATCACCTGCCGCATTCGCCCCGGATCGGCCATGAAGCGGCGGGGCAGCATCAGGTCGTAATCCAGCAGCAGCTCGATACGGCGATTGCGCGCGCCCGCCTGCAACAGGATCAGCACCTCGTGGATGCAGCGTTCCAGATCGAAGGGTTCGGGATGCAGGGTCAGCTTGTCGGCTTCAATCTTCGAGTAATCCAGCACATCGTTGATAATGGTCAAAAGCGCCTCGCCCGAGGACCGGATCGTGTCGGCATAAAGCCGCTGCTCCGCCGACAGGGCGGAATCGCACAGCAACTCGGCCATCCCGACCACGCCATTCATGGGCGTGCGGATTTCGTGGCTCATATTGGCAAGAAAGGCCGATTTCGCGCGGTTCGCGGCCTCGGCCCTGTCGCGCGCGACCTCCATCTCGGCGGCATGGCGCTGTTGCTCGGTGATGTCGCGCACGAGACTGACGATATCGCCGCCCCGCGCGCGGCGGTCATGGATGCGGGCGGTGTCACCGCGGCTGAAACACAGCGTCATCGGCTCGATCCGCGCGTCATCCCAGCGCGCGACCATCGCGTCGATCCACGCGTCGCGCGGTTCGTCGCCCAGCACGACACGCTCTTCATGCGCGAGGATCTCGACCAGACGGCGATAGGTGACGCCGATCTGCGCTTCGGGGATGCCCGAGAAAACGTTCAGATAGGCCTGATTGGCGATCACCAGTTCCTGCCGCGCGTTGAAAACGGCGAAACCGTCGCGGATCGTGTTGATCGAATCCCACAGCCGCCGCTCGGCCTGCGTGGCGCTGCGCTGCGCGTTTTCCGTCTCTTCGCGCGCGCGTAGCTGGACGTTTTCCAGCGCGGCGGCGTGCAGCGCCTGATCCAGCGCGCTGCTGCGGCCATGCTGGCGCAATTGCGTCATCTCGGCGCGCAGGGCGTCGATCAGCGCCATCGCCGCGTCGCGTTCCCGCTGACAGAAATCCAGCCGTCGCTCTGCCGTCAGCCGCAAGCGGCGTTCCTGCGTGAGCTTGTCGAACAACGTCATCGGTTACGGCTACCCTGAACAGACTGGGCCGCCCGGCATGCCAAGATGCCGGACGGCCCGCCAAAGATCGCCGCTATCGGTGAAGACGTTCTTAATCGGCGCGCAGAAAGCGCGCCGGAACCGGGGCGCTTACAGCCGCTCGATGGCCAGCGCGATGCCCTGACCGCCGCCGATGCACATGGTGATCAGGCCATAACGCCCGCCCGTGCGCTCAAGCTCGTACATCGCCTTGACGGTAACGATAGCGCCGGTCGCGCCCACCGGATGACCCAGCGCGATGGCGCCGCCATTGGGGTTCACCTTGGCCGGGTCCAGACCCAGACCCTTGTTCACCGCGAGCGCCTGCGCCGCGAACGCTTCGTTCGATTCGATCACGTCGAAATCCGACACGCTCAGCCCGGTACGCTCGCACAGTTTCTCGACCGCCGGGATCGGACCGATGCCCATCACCTCGGGGCGCACGCCCGCGACGGCATAGCCCACGATCCGCGCGCGAGGCTTCAGGCCCGCCGCCTCGGCCGCGTCGCGCCGGGCGAGAACCAGCGCCGCCGCGCCGTCATTGATGCCCGAGGCATTGCCCGCCGTGACCGAGCCGTCTTTCTTGAAAGCGGGTTTCAGCGCGGCCAGCTTTTCAAGGCTGGTCTGCTTGGGGTGCTCGTCAGTGTCGAAGACGATCTCGCCCTTGCGGCCCTTCATCACGATGGGCACGATCTGATCCTTGAACCGGCCCTCGGCGATGGCGCGCGCGGCGCGTTCCTGGCTTTCCATCGCGAACGCGTCCTGCGCTTCGCGGCTGATGTCATGCTCGTCCGAGACATTCTCGGCGGTCACGCCCATATGGCCGGTGCCGAACGGGCAGGTCAGCGCGCCCAGCATCATGTCGAGAAACTTGGTGTCGCCCATCTTTTGGCCGAACCGCGCCGCCGGTACCGAATAGGGCGCAAGGCTCATCGCTTCCGCGCCGCCCGCCAGACCGAAGTCGGCGTCGCCCATCGCCAGCGCCTGCAGGGTCGAGACGATGGCCTGCGCCCCCGAGCCGCACAGCCGGTTGACGTTCATCGCGGGCGTCGTGTCCGGAATGCCCGCGCCCATCGCCGCGACCCGCGACAGATAGGCGTCGCGCGGCACGGTGTTGATGACATGGCCGAAAACCACGGTGCCGATCTTCGCGGGCTCGATCCCGGCGCGCTCGATCGCCGCCTTGGCAACGGTGGTGGCCAGATCCGCCACCGGAAGCCCCGACAGGCTGCCGCCGAACGTGCCGATCGGGCTGCGCGCGCCGCTGAGAATGACGATATCGTCCATATCCGTCCCTTTCACTGAAGTCCTCGCCCCTTCTATAGACCTGCGGCCCGAGGGGGGAAAAGCGCCCTTCGCCGAAGTCACGCAGCGTTAGAGTGGCCGCAAGCCGTCAGCGGCAATAGGTGCCGCCGCCGCGATGCTGGGCCAGATCAAAATGGAAATGGTCCTGATGGAAGCGGTCCGAATCGGGGCTGAGCGTGGTGCGGAAGATGCCGCAGGCCGCCTCGTACATCCGCCTGAGCGAACGCGAATGCCGCCCGCGCCGGTAATCGTCGAGCACGCTCACCGACTCGCCGCTGCGCAGCTGGTAACCCGCCACGTCGATCGCCCGGCCCCGCCCATGCTCGGAAATCCGCGCGCCTCGCTGGCTGTTGCGCGTGCGGCAGGAATAATGCCCGATCACGCGGATCTGCGCGATGCCCCCGCCCGAGCGTCCGACGGCGGGGATCATCTCGGTGCGCACCCAGCGCTCAAAGGCGCGCGCAGTGTCGCAATCCATCGTCGCGGCCAGCGACAGCGGAATGCCCTGCACATTGGTGATGCTGACGGGCTCGGTCACGCCGCACCCCTGCGTCCGGCTGCGGATCCGGTCGAGAACACGACCCTCGAGCCCCGGCGTGCCGCACAGATTGCCCCGCACCCCGCCCGAGGCCCGCGCCAGCGTCGGCGTGGTCGCGGGGGCCTCGGTCCGGGCCGGGCTGCGGGCGCGTTCGAGCGCCAGCGCAGCGAAACGCTCGCGCGCGACATTCGAAGCGGGTCTGGGAAACAGGCTGCGCGCCACGGCCATCGGACTGATCGGCGTATCGGACGCCGCCAGCGCCGCGGCCGAGGCGCGCGCTTCTGCGCGCTCGGCGGCGATGCGGCGCGCTTCCTCGCGCGCGGCGGCGACGCGGGCGGCCTCGGCCTCTTGCCGCGCGCGAAACGCGGCCATCTCGGCTTCGGCGGCCTCGCTGATGACAACGCCGCCATCGCCCCCTGCCACCGCGGCCATCGCCTCGGCGGCGGCGCGGTCGCTCGCGGCACTCAGCGCCTGTGCGTTCTCGGCGGCCTGCGCGGCGCTCTCGGACGCAGCGCGCGCCCGCGTGGCAGCGGCGGCGCGCGCGGCTTCCATGGCGGCGGCTTCGGCGATGGTCATGCGTACCGCGCCGCCCAGCCCTCCGGGCCGGGCACGCGGGAAAAGCGAGGCATCGGGCGCTTCTGCCCCCAAAGGTCGCGTCCCGCACAGCAGCGGCAGCGCCCCAAGCGCAACCACCAGCAGACACAGACGCAGGCCCCGCATGCGATCAGTCCTTCCGCACGCGACCGAAATCGGGCGCGTCGGTATCCTGCCCGGCTTCGATGATCCCGCGCCGGATGGCCCGTGTGCGCGAGAAATACTCGTACAGATGGTCGCCATCGCCCATCCGGATGGCGCGCTGCAGAACAAAGAGCTCTTCGGTGAAGCGGCCCAGAATATCCAGCGTCGCCTCCTTGTTGGTCAGGAACACGTCGCGCCACATCGTCGGGTCCGACGCGGCGATCCGTGTGAAATCGCGAAAGCCCGAGGCCGAATACTTGATGACTTCGGTCTGCGAGACGCGCCGCAGGTGATCAGCCACCCCAACCATCGTATAGGCGATGAGGTGCGGCGTATGCGACACGACCGCCAGAACCAGATCATGGTGCGCGGGCTCCATCTCGTCAACCAGCGCGCCGATGCCCTCGAACAGGGTGCGCAGCCGCGCCGTCGCCGCCACATCGGCCCCTTCGAGCGGCGTGATCAGCCACCAGCGGTTCTCGAACAGCGTGGCAAAACCGGAATAGGGCCCCGAATGCTCGGTCCCCGCCAGCGGGTGCGACGGGATGAAATGCACGCCCTCGGGCATGTGCGGGCCGACCGCGTCGATCACCGCCTGCTTGACCGAGCCCACATCCGTGACCGTAGCCCCGGGCGCCAGATGCGGGGCGATTTCCGCGGCCACCGCGCCCATCGCCCCCACCGGCACGGCCAACACGACCAGATCGGCGCCCTTCACGGCCTCGGCGGCGCTGTCATGCACACTGTCGACGAAGCCGATCTCGGCCGCTGCCGCGCGCGTCTCGGCCGAGCGCGCGAAGCCCGCGACATGGCCCGCCAGCTTGTGACGCTTCATCGCATGCGCCATCGACCCGGCGATCAGACCCAGCCCGATCAGCGCGACGCGTTCATAGACCTGTGCCATCAGCGCACCCCCTTGAACGCGGCCAGCACGCCGAGGATCCGGCGGCAGGCGTCTTCATCGCCCACGGTGATGCGCAGGCAATCGGGAAGCTTGTAGCCCGCGACCTTGCGCACGAGGATCCCGTCGTCTTTCAGCGCCGCATCCGCCGCGTCAGCCTCAGCCGGGCTGTCGAAGCGGGCGAGCACGAAATTGGCGAAGCTCTCGTCGCAGGCGATGCCCATCTGCACCAGCCCGTTGCGCAGGAAATCGCGCCAGCGGGCGTTCTCGGTGGCGCACCAGCGGGTGTAATCCACATCCCGCACCGCCGCTTCCGCCGCCGCCATCTGCCCGAGGCTCAGGTTGAACGGCTGGCGCACGCGGTTGAGCACGTCGATGATCTCGCGTCGCGCATAGCCCCAGCCGATCCGCAGACCGCCCAGCCCGTGGATCTTCGAGAAGGTGCGCGTCATCACCACGTTGGGGAATTCCTCGACCAGTGACACGCCGCCGTCGTAATCCCCGGCGAATTCCGCGTAGGCGCCGTCCAGCACAAAGATCACGCCCGCAGGCAGCGCCCCGGCGAGCCGCCGCAATTCGGCCTCGGGAACCATCGTGCCGGTCGGGTTGGCGGGATTGGCGATGAACACGATCTTCGTGCGCCCGGTCACGGCGGCCAGGATCTTGTCCACATCAACCCGGCGCTCGGTCTCGGCCACCTCGACGGGCAGCGCGCCCGCCGCATGGGCCAGGATCGGGTACATCGAGAACCCATGCTCGGTGGTGATACATTCATCGCCGGGCCCGGCAAAGCTCTGGGTGATGAATTGCAGCACCTCGTCCGAGCCCACGCCGCAGATGATACGGTCGGGATCGAGCCCGTGCACCGCCCCGATCGCCGCGCGCAAACCCGCATGATCGGTCGAGGGATAGCGATGCAGCGTCGCGGCGGCTTCGGCATACGCCGCCTGCGCGTTGGGCGAGGGCCCATAAGGGTTCTCGTTCGAGGACAGTTTCAGCACCTCGGCCTTGCCGGCAAGGCTGCTCTGCCCGCTGACATAAAGCGCGATCTCCATGATGCCGGGCTGCGGCCTGATCTGTGGCAGGATCTCGTCGTTCATCTTCTGGTGTCCCTCAACACGCGTGTATCCCGGGGCGGCCCCGGCGGCGCCCCGTCGGTCGATACGCCGCGCCCCCTGGCTTCATTCTGCCGAAAATACTCTCTTCGGGGGCAACGGCAGCGAAGAGAGCGTGAATGCGAAAAGGGCCACGCCGGTTCCCCGGCGCGGCCCTTCCAAGTGGCAAGACCTCAGCCGTGGCCGGATCAGTTCTTCGCGTAATATTCGACGACGAGGTTCGGTTCCATCTGAACCGCGTAGGGCACATCGCCCAGACCCGGCGTGCGCACGAAGGTCGCGGTCAGTTTGGAATGGTCGACTTCGAGATAATCGGGAACGTCGCGCTCGGCCGAGGCAACGGCTTCCAGCACCAGCGCCATCTGCTTCGAACGCTCGCGAACGGCGACGACATCGCCTTCCTTGACGCGGTAGGACGCGATGTTCACGCGCTTGCCGTTCACGGTCACGTGGCCGTGGTTCACGAACTGACGGGCGGCGAAGATGGTGGGGACGAACTTGGCGCGGTAGACGACGGCGTCCAGACGGCGCTCGAGCAGGCCGATCAGGTTCTCGCCGGTGTCACCCTTCACGCGGGCGGCGTCGCCGTAGATGCGCTTGAACTGCTTCTCGGTCAGGTCGCCGTAGTAGCCTTTCAGCTTCTGCTTGGCGCGCAGCTGGGTGCCGAAATCCGACATCTTGCCCTTGCGGCGCTGACCGTGCTGACCGGGGCCGTATTCGCGGCGGTTGACCGGCGACTTGGCGCGGCCCCAGATGTTCTCGCCCATGCGGCGATCGATCTTGTACTTGGCAGTCGTGCGTTTGGTCACGGCTGATCTCCTTCTTCGTTTTGCGTCCTCGACTTCGTCCGAAAACCGGTTCCCACTTTTCGGGTCTCGGATCGTCCGGTGACGCTCCGTTCCCCCGTGGTCTCCGGCCCCGGCCAGAGCGGGACAGAAGGGCGTTGTCCTTCCCGGGTCTCCCCGGTGACAGGTCTCCTCTTGCGAGGTCCACCAACACCAATGAAAAGCCGGGTCGTGCCAAGAGCAGCAACCCGGACGGCGCGCTTATACAGCGAGGGCGCGCACTGTCAATGCGCCAATCGGCCCGAAAGGGTGCGACGGAGGGGATCGCCCGGCATCGCGCCGCCGATAGCGGGCCAATTGCGTGGCATTCTCCGTATCGCGCCCTTGCGCCAAGGAACAGGATCGCCCACATCGCGTTTTCCACAGGACGCCGCCTCGATGCGCGGGCCTGAGAGCGCCGCCCGGCACGGCGGGCAAGACAGCCGCAAGACAAGGACCGGACCCATTTCCGCAATGAACCGCGAACACCAACGTTTCGAGCGCCAGCTCAATCGCCTCGGGCGCAGCCTGCCGGGCATGGACGGCCCGATGCGCGGGCTGACAGCGCCCGGTCGCGGCTGGCTGCGCGCGCCTATGGCGGTGTTGTTCATTCTGGGCGGGTTTCTGGGCTTCCTGCCGGTGCTGGGCTTCTGGATGATCCCGGTTGGCATCGCGCTTCTGGCGATCGACATTCCCGGCATCCGGCCCATCGTCGCGCGGTTCCTGATCCGTTTGCAGGTCAGCTGGCGTTACTGGCGCGCGCGGTTGCCCCGCCCGTTCCGGCGCTGATCTATACCAGTTCGCCGCGCAGGATCCCGGCCTCGCCCCGGCTCAGGCATTGCCGCGCCGGCTCTCCGAACCGCGCCAGATCGTCCAACAGCCCCGGCGCCGCCTGTTCCAGCGAACGCGCATGCCAGTTGAGCACGCGCGGATCGGCAAGGCCCGGATGGAAACTTTCGCAGGCCACGCCGTTGGCCGTCAGGATCTCGTGCCGCTCGAGCATCAGGTGGACGTAGCGCACGGCGCTGGCGGTAAAGTCACGCCGGATACCGCGCCCGTCTTCCAGATCGCCCGCCGCGACCAGCACTTCATCCGATTGCAGGCAGCCCGGCGCGCGCAGCAACAAACGATGCGCGGGCGAGACCAGCAGATCGCCGTCCGGTCGCCCGCCCGGCAGCGCGCCCGAGGCGATGCGCACGGGCCGCAGATGCGGATGCAGGTACAGTTCCGCCCCCGACAGCCGCGTCTCGCCGCGCCAGATCACCGGCTGCGCGCCGTTATCGCGGGTCAGAACCCGTTGCCCGGGTTCCAGCGTTTCGACCGACTGCGGGCCGTCGGGCGTGGCGATGGCGGTGCCGGGCAGGAAACAGATCACGCCGCTGCGCCCGGCGCCCTGCCCGCGCGCGGCGCGCTCATCAAGCGTCAGCGCCGCAATCCACAGCGTGGTTTCGGGCGGCGGCAGCATCGGATGAAAGACCACCAGCGACCGATCCCAGACCCGGACCAGCCGCGCGGGGTACAGCCGTTCGCCATCGGTCAGCAGCATCGCGTCGGGGGGCGCCGTACCCGGGACGGCAGCCCCCGCGCTGTCGGGGTCGAAGCCCGCATCCAGCGCGTCCTCGGCCCCGGATCCCGCGCCGCGCCCGGTATCGGCACGCGGCGGAAGATCGGCCAGAGTCAGGCGCCGCAGCCTGCGCCGGGCGCGGCTGCGGGGATTGTCGCGGTCCTGCGGCTTCGAGAGCCACAAAGCGGCGACCCCGGCATCCAGCCGTTGTGCATCGCCGCGCCAGCGCCACGACATGCCGACCGCAAGCATGTCGGGCGCCAAGCCCCATTCCTCGCCAGGCGCGGTCTGCGCCCATTCAACGGCGTAAACGCCGCTGAAGCCGGATACACTGCTCATTGTTTTGCCTGTTTGTTTCCATAACGCTAACAAACGACGAAAAGCGTTTCCAGTTCTTCGTACCGTTTCCGGGGACAGAAGGACGGTTGCCCAGGCAAGTGTTGCACGAGGGACTCAACCTTGCATCAGCGTGCGGCACTCCACGGTCTTTGCCCCGCCTGCGCCTCGGCAGTGACGACGCGCCCGTCGGGCCAAAGCGCCATCGCCCCCGTTCGCCCCAGCGCCCGACGGTCGATCACCCGGCAGCCGCCCGCTGGCGCGGCATCGAGCCGCTGATCGGTGACCACAGTAACGCCGTCACGGCAATGCGCGTCCAGATGCGCGATGCCCCGCCGCCCGGTCAGATGCACCCATTCACGCCCCGCGAAGGAAAACCGCACGCCGCCCGGCACCGGCTGCATTCCGGCCCTGGCCGCCCCCACCTCTTGTGATGCGGCGTCACCATCGGCCTCAAGCCAATTGCGCGCGACAAAGCCCGCCCCGCGCGCCCGGCTCAGCGCGCGGCCATCGGGCGTCATCAGACCGACCAGCGCGCCCCCGCCCTCGATCATCAGGGGCGGACGGTCCGAAGCGGTCCAGAAAGCCAGCGCGCCCAGCACCGCCACAGCCCCCGCCACACGCGCCCGCCCCGGCCACAGGATCAGCCACAGCGCGCCCAGCGTCAGCGCCGGGATCACCCACAGGGGCGGCGCGGGCACCATGGTGACAGCCCCGTCGCGTCCGCCGACCGTTTCCGCCACAAACAGGATCCAGCGCGTGCCCTGCTG
This sequence comes from Rhodobacter sp. NTK016B, assembly GCF_017303295.1. Taxonomy (GTDB): domain Bacteria; phylum Pseudomonadota; class Alphaproteobacteria; order Rhodobacterales; family Rhodobacteraceae; genus Pararhodobacter. The sequence goes on from NZ_JAFKOK010000010.1 coordinate 53,478, forward strand.
CATCAGCCACAGGGCGATCCCTTCCAGCCCGACGGGCCATAAAAGCGCCGCCAGCACCGCCGCCGGCATCACCAACGCCCCCATCAGCGGCACGCTGACGATATTGGCCAGCAGCCCATAATCGACCACGCGGTGGAACTGCGCAGCGGCATAGGGGGCGGTTGCGACGCCCGCGACCAGCGAGCACAGCGCCGCGCCCGACACCGCTACAAGAACGCGCCGCCAGCCCCGGGCGCGCGGGCGCGGCTCTCCCTGCCGCCGGTCGCGCAGCCAGCGGAACACGGCGACCAGCGCCACGGTGGCGGCAAAGGACATGTGGAACCCGACCGACAACAACGCCTCGGGGCGCCAGATCAGCACGATGACGGCGGCCACCGCGACCGAGCGCATCGAGATCGCCCGCCGCTCGACCAGCACGGCGATCAGCATCACCGCCGCCATGATAAAGGCGCGCTGGGTGGCCACATTGCCCCCCGACAGAGCCAGATAAGCCAGCGCCGCCATCAGCGCGCCCAAGGCCGCCAGCTTGCGGATCGGCCAGCGCAGGGCCAGCACCGGGATCAGCGCCATGCCGCCGCGCAAAGCGGCTAAGACCACGCCGGTCAGCAACCCCATATGGAGGCCGGAAATCGCCAGAAGATGCGACAGGTTCGAGCGGCGCAGATCCTCGAGCGTGTCCTGCCCCACGCCCGAACGGTCCCCGGTCAGGATCGCCGCGACGAAACCGCCCGCCTCTCCGGGCAGGCGAGCGCGGATGCCCTGCGCCAGCCGATAGCGCAGGCGGGTCAGCGCCAGGGCGCGGCCCGGATCCTCGACCGCCAGCACCGGATTGCGGGTATAGCCGACCGCGCCCAGACCATCGAACCAAGCGAGCCTGCGAAACGAGAAGCCACCGGGCTCGACCGGGCCGCCGGGCGGGGCAAGGAACCCGGTCAGCACGACGACAGTACCCGCGACAGGGTCAAGATCCGGCTCGCCATGGATCGACACGCGCACCCGCTCGGGCACGCGGTCGGGGGGCATCTCGGGCAGCACAACGCGGTCCAACGTCAGCCGCAACGCGTCCGAGGCCGACCGATCCACCGCGACGATCCGACCCTCGACCGGACCATAGCGCGGCCAGCCCAGAACCGGCGCGACGACCACCTGCGTGCGCAAGGCCGCCACCAGTCCGCCCAACGCCACCAGCGCGAGCGCCCAGCACAGCGGCCGCAAACCGCCCGGCGCCAGCCAGCCCAGGCCCAATCCGGCCAACGAAAACGCGGCCAGCGCGATCAGGAAACCGGGCTCGGGTTCGGAGGGCGCGGCGAAATACAGCCCGATCCCCAGCCCCAGAGCAACCGGCACGAAGGGGAAAAGCGCCCCGCGCGCAGAGAGCAACGCGTCGTTCAGCGCCGCCCAGAAAGCCCAGCGCTGCAAGGGTGCGCCGGGCTTGTGACCCTGCGGCAAGGGCGCGAGTTCGTCCTCCAGACCCGCATGGCTCGACACTTGTTCTCGCCCCTGTCATTGCCTAGAGCTTCGGCAAGTTTAAATCCCTCGTGGTTTCCGAAAGGTTAACACCTGATGACTACCCCCCCGACAGGCTCTGCCATCGTCACCCGTTTCGCCCCCTCGCCCACCGGCTTTCTGCATATCGGCGGCGCGCGCACCGCATTGTTTAACTGGCTCTACGCGCGCGGGCGCGGAGGCCGGTTCCTGCTGCGCATCGAGGATACCGACCGCGCCCGCTCGACCCCCGAAGCTACGGCTGCGATCCTGTCGGGTCTGACTTGGCTGGGGCTCGACTGGGACGGCGAGGCGGTCAGCCAACACGCGCAGGCCCCCCGCCATGCCGAGGTCGCGCTGGAAATGCTGGCGCGCGGGCACGCTTACAAATGCTTCTCGACGCAAGACGAGATCGAAGCCTTTCGCGAGGCCGCGCGCGCCGAGAACCGGTCGACCCTGTTCCAGTCGCCGTGGCGCGACGCCGATCCCGCAACGCATCCCGACGCGCCCTATGTCGTACGACTGAAAGCCCCGCGCGAGGGCGAGACGGTGATCGAGGACGCCGTGCAGGGCCGCGTGGTGTTCCGCAACGATCAGCTCGATGACATGGTTTGTTTACGTTCCGACGGTACGCCCACTTACATGCTCGCCGTGGTGGTCGATGACCACGACATGGGCGTGACGCATGTGATCCGGGGGGATGACCATCTGAATAACGCGGCGCGACAGATGCAGGTCTATCAGGCGATGGGCTGGGACGTACCGGTCTTCGCGCATATCCCGCTGATCCATGGCGAGGACGGCAAGAAGCTGTCCAAACGCCACGGCGCGCTGGGGGTCGAGGATTACCAGAAGATGGGCTATCCCGCCGCCGCGATCCGCAACTATCTGACCCGTCTGGGCTGGAGCCATGGCGACGACGAATTCTTCACCGATGCTCAGGCGGTCGAGTGGTTCGATCTGGGCGGGATCGGCAAGGCACCGGCGCGGCTGGACCTGAAAAAACTCGACCATCTGACGGCGCAGCATTTCACCGCGATGGACGATGCCGCAGTGCTGCACGAACTCGATGCCTTTCTGGCCGCAACCGGGGCAGAACCGCTGACCCAGCGGCAACGCCCGCTGGTGCTGGCTTCGATGTCGCAGCTCAAGGACAAAGCGCGCAACTTCGGTCAAATCATTGAACGCGCTCACTTTGTTCTGACGGAACGGCCGATCGAACCGGATCAGAAATCGGCCAAGGCGCTCGATCCGGTATCCCGTAGTATACTGGAAGAATTGACGCCGCATCTGCAAAATGCTAGCTGGGAACGCGAGAGACTCGAAGCCATTGTAACCGAACTCGCGGCGCAACACGGCCTGGGACTCGGCAAGATCGCGCAACCGCTTCGCGCCGCTCTTGCCGGGCGGACCGTGTCACCAAGCGTGTTCGACATGATGGTGGTGCTGGGTCGAGACGAATCCCTTGCACGGATCCAGGATGCGGCAAAGGGGCAATAAGCCGCCGCGCTGCCATCGGCAGCCCGGCTCAACCGGACAATAACAAAAGGGGACCTCGATGGCCGACACCAAGGGAAGCGCGAAACTCACGTTTGGCGACAAGTCGATCGATCTGCCGATGCATTCACCGACCGTCGGACCGGACGTCGTGGACATCCGCAAGCTCTACGCGCAGGGCGATGTCTTCACCTACGATCCGGGCTTCACCTCGACGGCGGCGTGCTCCTCGACCATCACCTATATTGACGGCGACAAGGGTGAATTGCTGTATCGTGGTTACCCGATCGAGCAACTCGCTGACAAGTCGCACCATCTCGAGGTCTGCTACCTGCTTCTGTACGGAGAGCTGCCCTCGGCCCAGCAGATGGTCGATTTCGAGACCCGCGTGACCCGTCACACGATGGTCCACGAGCAGATGCACAACTTCTTCCGCGGCTTCCGCCGTGACGCGCATCCGATGGCGACCATGGTCGGCGTGGTCGGCGCGATGTCGGCCTTCTACCACGATTCGACCGATATCGCCGATCCGTGGCAGCGCGAAGTCGCGGCGATCCGCATGGTCGCCAAGATCCCGACGATCGCCGCCATGGCCTACAAATACTCGATCGGCCAGCCCTTCGTGTATCCGAAGAACTCGCTCGATTACGCTGGCAACTTCCTGAACATGTGCTTCTCGGTCCCCGCCGAGGATTACGTGGTCGACCCGATCCTTGCCAAGGCGATGGACCGGATCATGATGCTGCATGCCGATCACGAGCAGAACGCCTCGACCTCGACCGTGCGTCTGGCGGGCTCGTCGGGCGCCAACCCCTTCGCCTGCGTCGCCGCCGGCATCGCCTGCCTCTGGGGCCCCGCCCATGGCGGCGCGAACCAGGCGTGCCTGGAAATGCTGCGCGAAATCGGCACCGTCGACCGGATCCCCGAATTCATCGCCCGCGCCAAAGACAAGGACGATCCCTTCCGCCTGATGGGCTTCGGTCACCGGGTCTACAAGAACTTCGACCCGCGCGCGAAGGTGATGAAGGAATCCGCCGACGAGGTCCTGGGCCTTCTGGGCATCGAGGATAACGAGACGCTGGCCGTCGCCAAGGAACTCGAGCGGATCGCGCTGGAAGACGAGTATTTCGTCTCGAAAAAGCTCTATCCGAACGTCGATTTCTATTCGGGCATCATCCTCGAGGCGATGGGCTTCCCGACCTCGATGTTCACGCCGATCTTCGCGCTGTCGCGCGCGGTAGGCTGGATCGCCCAGTGGAAAGAGATGATCGGCGATCCCGAGCAAAAGATCGGCCGCCCGCGTCAGCTCTACACCGGCGCGCCCCGCCGCGACTATGTCGAGGTCGAGGGCCGCTGAGCGCCCTTCGCTGTCTGAACACCGAAACGCCGCCCCGAGGGGCGGCGTTTTCCGTTTCCGCGGCCCCTGTCCGCGCCGCCCCTTCGCTTTCATTCTGCCCAAAATACTCACGCGACTCAGCCCGCCCCGGACCGCCGGCGGGACAGGGCGGCGCGCGCGCAAGCGGGGTGGGTGGGCGGGAGCGCCGCGCGCGCGCCCTCCCCGCTCAGCTTTCCAGCGGTTCGATCAGTTCGGGACCGTCGGCACGGTTGGAATTGACCGCCATACCGACACGCCGGAAGGCCAGCACGCCCTCTTCAGGCGCCACCATGGCCTTTGCCGCGCCATGGCCCTTCTCACCCAGCCACAACGCCCAGTCCTCGGGCTTCAGCAGCACCGGCACCCGTTCGTGCAGCGTCGCCATCTGGCCCTGCGCTTCGGTGGTGACGATAGCGCAACTGGCCACGCGGGCACCTTCTGGCCCATCCCAGCTTTGCCAGATCCCGGCAAAGACCATCGGCGCGGCGTCGGCGCGGGTGATGTACCACGGCAACCGCGTCTCGCCCTCGCGCGTCCATTCGAAAAAGCCCGAGGCCGGGATCAGGCAACGCCGCCGGCGCGAGGCTTCACGGAACGCGCTTTTCTCGGCAATGGTTTCCGAGCGCGCGTTGAACAGAAGCGGCCCGTCGGTAGGGGTCTTGTACCAATGCGGGATGAAGCCCCAGCGCATCGGCCCGTAGCGCCGGTGGCCCTCGGCAGAGATAACCACCGAAACCGGTTGCGTGGGACAGATATTGTAACGCGGCACCGGCGGCAGGTCGTTGGCCGGCACCGCGTCGAACAGCTGTGTCATCGCGTCATCGGGCAGTGTCATGGCAAAGCGTCCGCACATCGTGCGACAGGGACACTGCTAGCGCCATCAGGTCAACCCCCGTTTGGGCTAAAGAGAGCGCCTACAACCGCCAAACGAACGCGCGAAAATGCACGCACAACCCGGGGTTTAACCCTGCACGCAATCTGCAACAGTCTGTGTCATGTTGCGAAGCAAATCGCGATACAGCATCGGCCCCGGTTGCAGCGTCACACCGGCCGGATCCAGCGGCGCCCCCAGCCGCATTTCGGTCCCTTCGATCACCACGCGGGCGAAATCGTCGGCGTGATTGGCTTCGGGAAACAGGCAGACCACGCCCTCTTCCTGCAGCTCGGCCCTGAGCGCCGACAGGCGCGCCGCGCCCGGCGCGGTCGCATCGCCGCCGGTAATCGTGGCAACGATATTCAGATCGAAGGTCTCGGCGAAATAGCCGTAGGCATCGTGGAACATCACAAGGCCCCGCCCCGAGGCCGGCGCAAGCTCCAGCGCCAGTTCGGCCTGCAGCGACAGCGTCGTGTCGATCGCCGCCTGTGCATTGGCCTCGTAGACCATAGCGTTTTCGGGATCGAGCCCGCCCAGCGTCTCGGCAATCGTCTCGAGCCAGATCACCGCGTTACCGGGATCGAGCCACAGATGCGGATCGAGGCCCGAATGCACGTGGTCATGCCCGTCATGGTCATGATCGTCGTGGTCGTGGCTTTCGTGGTCGTGGTCTTCATGCCCATGCTCATCATGATCATGATCATCATGATCATGCGCGTCGTGATCATGCTCATGGTCGTGATCGTGGTCGTGATCCGCGGCGTCCTCGCCGAACTCCCGCAGATGCAGGCCCTCCACCTCGGACAGCGTCAGCACCGCGCCCGAGGCCAGCGTCTCAAGCGGCTCGTCCAGCCACGGCGTCAGGCCACCACCGATCCAGACCACCAGATCGGCGCCCGACAGCGCGCGCGCCTGCGACGGGCGGAACTGCATGTGATGGGGGTCGCCGCCCCGGTCGAGCAGCATCTCGGGCTGCCCCAACTCGCCCATGACCTGCGCCACCAGCGACTGGGTGACGGGGGTATCGGCCAGCACGCGCGGCACCTCGGCGAAAGCCGGGGTCGAGATCAGCGAAAGGGCAATAAGGGATCGCATCATGGGTCTTGGCTCTGTCGTCAGGAATGTTATACTGTTACCTGTTATAATATAACAAATATCAGTGCAAGGCCCCCTCCTCCATGCCCGAGCCGAAATCCGAGCCGCAAGCCGATCCGACTGCTGCCTTTGAGCCGCATGATCACCACCAATGCGTCGATGCCACGCTTGAACGCGCCGATGAAATGGTGCGCGCGCGCGGTCTGCGGCTGACGCCGGTACGCCGCCGGACGCTGGAAATCCTGCTGGAACGGCACGGCGCGATGGGGGCTTATGACGTGCTGCAACGGCTTTCGGACGAAGGGTTCGGCCATCAGCCGCCGGTCGCCTATCGCGCGCTGGATTTCCTTGTCGAGAACGGCCTCGCCCACCGCATCCGGCGCCTTAACGCCTTTACCGCCTGCAACCATCCCGGCGAGACGCACCACGCGGCTTTCCTGATCTGCAGGGGCTGTGACACGGTGGCCGAGATCCCCGCCGACCCGTTGCGCGAGGCGCTCGACCGGGGCGGCGCCGGCCTGGGCTTTCATATCGAGCGCGCGACGATCGAGGCCGTGGGCCTGTGCACCGCCTGCAGTGCAGAGGCGGCCCAATGAATGCCCTGATCGAGGCGCACGGCCTCTCCGTCGCCTATGGCCCCGCCGCGCCGGTGCTGACACATGTCGATTTCACCCTGAACCCGGGCGAGATCGTCACCATCGTCGGGCCCAACGGCTCGGGCAAATCTACGCTCTTGCGCGCGCTTCTGGGCATGGTCCCGGCCGCCGAGGGCAAGGTGACGCGCGCGCCGGGACTGCGCGTGGGCTATGTGCCGCAGAAACTGCATCTCGACGCCAATCTGCCGCTCTCGGTCGAGCGCTTCCTGCGGCTAACGCGCAGACTTGATGCCGACACGGTGGCGCATCTGCTCTCGCGCGTCGGCGCACCGGGGCTTGAGACGCGTGCGATGGCGACGCTGTCGGGTGGCCAGATGCAGCGCGTCATGCTGGCCCGCGCGCTGGCTGGCGATCCGCAGCTTCTGGTGCTGGACGAACCCACGCAGGGACTCGATCAGCCCGGCACCGCTGCCTTCTACCGCCTGATCGAGACGGTCCGCCGAGAACTGGGCTGCGCCGTTCTCAGTGTCAGTCACGACCTGCATGTGGTGATGAGCGCGTCGGACCGCGTTGTCTGCCTCAACGGCCATGTCTGCTGCGAGGGCACGCCCTCGGTCGTGTCGAACGCACCCGAATACCGCGCGCTGTTCGGGCTGGGCACGCAGGGCGCCTTTGCGCTCTATCAGCACCACCACGATCACGGCGCCGATCACCCCGACCACCCCCACGACCACGAGACCTGCGACCATGATCATTGACGCCTTCCTGCTGCGCGCGCTGGCGGCAGGGCTGATGGCCGCGCTGGCCGCAGCCCCGCTTGGCTGTTTCGTGGTCTGGCGGCGCATGGCCTATTTCGGCGACGCCACCGCGCATGCGGCCATTCTGGGCGTCGCGCTGGCGCTCGGCTTCGATCTGTCGATCTTCGTGGGCACGCTGGTCACGGCCTTTGGCATGGCGCTGTTCGTGAGCGTCCTGTCCGGGCGCGGCTGGGCCATGGACACCACGCTGGGCGTGCTGGCGCATTCCGCGCTGGCGCTGGGGCTGGTCGCCGCGTCCTTCCTGACCGGCACGCGCGTCGATCTGACCGCCTTCCTGTTCGGCGACATCCTGACCGTGCGCCCGTCCGAGCTGTGGGGCATGGCGGCGGGCACGCTGGGCGTGCTGGCGCTGATGGCCTGGCGGTGGGAAGCCCTGCTCACCGCCACGATCAGCGAGGATCTGGCCCTGTCGCTGAACATCAAGCCCGAGCGCGAGCGCCTGATCCTGACGCTGGCGCTGGCGCTGGCCGTAGCGGTGTCGCTGAAAGTGGTGGGCGCGCTTCTGATCGGCGCGCTGCTGGTCGTGCCGCCCGCCACCGCCCGCGTCTTCGCCCGCTCGCCCGAGCGGATGGCCATCGGCGCCGTCATCGTCGCCGCGCTGGCCGTGGTGGCGGGGCTGGGCGCCTCGCTTACCTGGGACACGCCGGCGGGGCCGTCGATCGTGGTGGCGGCGGCCACGCTTTTTGTCGCGGCCCTGAGCGTCGGCGGCCTCTCGTCAGACCGGCGGGCGCGTTAAAGCGCCGCCTCGATCTCGGCCACCAGCCCCGTGACGATGTCATCGAGAAGCGCGGGGTCCTCGCATTCGGCCATCACCCGCACCAACGGCTCGGTGCCCGATTTGCGGATCAACAGCCGCCCCTGCCCGTTCAGCCGGGTTTCGGCGGCGCGAATGGCGTCCTTGACGCTGCCCGCCTCCATCGGCGCCTGCCCGGCGGCATAGCGCACGTTCTGCAGCTTTTGCGGCACCGGCTCGAATTGCCGGGTCAGCGTGCTTGCGGGCTGGCCGGTCTCGACCATCGCCAGCAGGAATTGCAGCCCCGCGATCAGCCCGTCGCCGGTCGTCGCGTAATCGGTCATCACGATATGGCCCGATTGCTCGCCGCCAAGGTTCAGCCCCCGGTCCCGCATCCGCTCGACGACATACCGGTCGCCCACCGCCGTGCGCTCCAGCCGCAGCCCCTGCCCCTGCAAGAACCGCTCGAGCCCCAGATTGGACATCACCGTCGCGACCAGCGTGCCGTCGTTCAGACGCTCCTCCATCGCCCAGCGGGCCGCCATCAGCGCCATGATCTGATCGCCATCGGCCACATGCCCGTGTTCGTCGATGATCTGCACCCGGTCGGCATCGCCATCCAGACAGATCCCCAGATCCGCCCCATGCGCCACCACCGTCTCGGCGGCGATCTTGGGATGGGTCGAGCCGACGCCGTCATTGATGTTGAACCCGTCGGGGCTGACACCCACCGGGATCACATCGGCGCCCAGTTCCCACAATACCTCGGGCGCAGCGCGATAGGCGGCACCATGGGCGCAATCGATCACCACTTTCAGCCCGCGCAGACTGGCGCCGCGCGGCAGCGTGGTCTTGGCGTATTCGACATAGCGCCCCAGCCCGTCATCGATCCGCTTCGCGCGCCCGATCTCCAAAGGCGGCGCCAGCGCCATCGTGCCTTCAAGGATCGCCTCAATCTCGGCCTCGGCCTCGTCGGACAGCTTGAACCCGTCGGGGCCGAAGAACTTGATACCGTTATCCGTGGCCGGGTTGTGGCTGGCCGAGATCATGATCCCCAGATCCGCCCGCATCGAGCGGGTGAGGAACCCCACGGCAGGCGTCGGCACCGGCCCAAGCAACAGCACGTTCATCCCCGTCGAGGTCAGCCCGGCGGTCAGCGCGTTCTCCAGCATGTAGCACGACAGCCGCGTGTCCTTGCCGATCACCACCCGATGCACATTGCCCCCGTCGCGGCGGAAATAGCGCCCCGCCGCCGCGCCCAGCTTCAACGCGATCTCGGCGGTCATCGGTGCCGTGTTGGCCTGCCCGCGCACCCCGTCGGTGCCAAAGAACTTGCGGCTCATGCCTCGTCTCCTGTCTGTGTTGTCAGCGCGCGCCACAAGGCCAGCGCCTGCACCGTTTCGGCCACATCATGAACGCGGATGATCTGCGCGCCCTGCCCGGCGGCCCAGAGCGCCACGGCGACCGAACCGGGCATCCGCGCCCCGGCCTCGTCGACGCCCGACACTGTGCCCACGAACCGCTTGCGCGATGCCCCCAGCAGGATCGGCGCGCCCAGCGAATGGAACAGCGACAGGCCCTGCAACAGGCTCAGGTTATGCGTCAGCGTCTTGCCGAACCCGATGCCCGGATCGGTGATGATCCGCGCCGGATCGATCCCTTGCGCGACCGCGTGATCCATGCGCCGCGCCAGCCAGTCATAGACCTCGCGCAGGACATCGTCATAGCGCGGATCGGCCTGCATGGTCTGCGGCGTGCCCTTGGCATGCATCAGGCAGATGGGCACCCCCGCTTCGGCGGTGACCCGTGCCAGATCCGCATCCCATGTCAACGCCGAGACGTCGTTGACGATATCCGCCCCGGCCTCGATCGCGGCCGAGGCCACGCCTGCCTTGCGTGTATCGATAGAAATCGGCGTATCAATCCCGGCGGCACGGATCGCGGCGATCACGGGCGCGGTGCGCGCGATCTCTTCCAGCACCGGCACTTCAGCCGCGCCGGGCCGCGTGCTCTCCCCCCCGATATCGAGGATATCCGCCCCCGCCGTAACCTGCGCCCGCGCCCTCTCGACCGCCGCGGCAACACTGCCCAGCGTGCCGCCATCGCTGAAACTGTCGGGCGTGACGTTGACGATGCCCATTACCAGCGGGCGGTCGGCAGGAAGGCCCGGCAAGACGGGTTTGGCCTTGGCCAGACCAGCGGCATCGGGCGCATCGCCCTGCCACCAGACATGGGCACTGCCCGCCAGCGGCAGGGCACCCTCGGGACGGGGAAGATCGAGACGGGGGACGGGATGGAACGGGACTGTCATGGCATCCTGAGAATCAGATCGCGGCCCGCTTGGCAAGCAAGCCCGCAAAGCCCGCAGCAATGTTACAGCCCCTTCGCGGTTTGCCGCCGATCCGGACAATCATCCGATCATGCGCCCCCGCCCGTTCATTCTGCCCGAAATACTCAAGCCGCCCTGGCGACCCGCGCAACAGCTGTCACGCAACCGCAGCGCCATCACGCGGCGGCCCGGCCAAGCGGAGGCGCCAGCCGGGCCGCCGCCGCCTCGGCCGCGCTTCGTCAGGGGAAGGTTTCTACCGGCACCCGGCTGCCCGCCGGCAGGGACACGCCCCAGGGCACAAGGAACGCCTCGGCCGCCAGCGTCTCGGCCAGCCATTGCGCCAGCGCGGGGCCGTTCGCCGCGTGCCCGATCGGGCCGTCGGGTGCGTCGAGCACCAGTTTCGACGGCGCCCAGACGATGATCTTGCCCTGCCGGATCGCCCAGTCGATCTCGGTCCGGCTTTCGACCACCAGGCACCGCTGATCGCGCGAGGCCAGCGCCCAGGCGTTCTGCTCGATGGCCAGCAGATCGATGCGGCGCTGCACGGCGGTGATGCCGACGCTCGGCGGACGCGCCTCGGGCAGGCCCACGCAGATCACCACCGGCGCGCCGCGCGCGGCCAGCCGGTCGATACGGTCGCTGAAATCCTGCGCGGCGATGGCGGCGTTATCCATATAGACCACGACCGGATGTAAAGCCGCATCCTCGGCCTGGTTCTGCACCGGCACCGCAGCGCGGGTGCGCACGATCTCAACGCCCAGCTTGAAGGGCCCGCGGTCAAGCTTTTCGACCCGCACGAAGGCGCGCATCGCACGGGGATGGGCGAGGATGCGTTCGGCCACATGTTCAGACAGGGTTTCCAGCAGGTTGAGCCGCCCCGCCGACAATTCGTCGGCGATCGCCTCGGTAATCGTGTCATAGGACATGATGCGGTCGACATCGTCGTCGATTGGCCCCGTTTGCGGACGCACCTCGACCACGACGTTGAACATCAGCCGCTGGGTATGGCCGCGCTCGGTCTGGAAAGCGCCGATCTCGGCCTCGACGGCGTAATCTCGCAACGAGATCCGGTCGCGCGGATCGACCGAGGCGGTGGCTTCGGCACGCTCTTCGGGATGGGCGAAGGCAAGATGGATATCGGTGCTCATGCTCAGAGCCTCCGGTCAGCGGCTGGGACGGGTTCGTTGCCCCGCCTTACCCCGGCGCGGCGAGGATGCACAGCCCGAACCCGGCATCATGGCGCCCATGCGCGACCCCGCGCGTTTCCGATAGACGCAACAGCGTCCCGAAAGCGGGAAGACGCCCGGCACAGGCCCCTATTAAAGCCGGTCTCAGTTGAAAGTCAGCCGCAGCGGTTCGCGGTAAAACAGGTGCGAGCCGTATTGCGCCGTGCGGTGAAAGCTCGACGCCCAGCGCGGACGCACGCCGGTGGTGTGGAAATGCGTGGCGCCATCCGTCAGTTCGCGCGGTGAACCCGACATCATCACCTGCGCGATGGCATTGGCCATGCGCCGCGCGCTTGGCTCGGTCATCGCGCGCGAGCGACCGTTGCAGGCATACGAGAACTGGCAGGCATTCAGGCGGCTGGCATTCTGATGCACGACGCCGCAGACGCTGTTGGGATAGGCGGGAAGATCGACGCGGTTCAGGATCACCTCGGCCACCGCGAATTGCCCGTAGACATCCTCGCCGCGCGCTTCGTGATAGATCGCCTCGGCCAGACAGCTGGTTTCGGTATCGGCCGATTGTGGCATGGTCATGAGATAGGACGCATCGTAGCGCATGATCGCGGTCGGATCATCAAGCGGCGTCGTCGCCCGCGTCACCAACGAGGTCGAGACCCCGCGCATCGCCTCGCGCTCGGCGCTGAAGGCCAGAGCCAGCGATTGTTCGAGCGGCAATTCGGCCGCCGCCTGATGCGAAGTAAGCGCCAGTATCGAGGCCAGCCCAAGGGCCGCCAACCTGCTCACCGTTCCCATACCGTCCATCCTCTGTCAGCCACAGGCAGCACGAAGGCTTTGCCAGCGACGTCCGGTGTGCCGCCTCAACAGAGCGGCCTCTTATCGAATTACGGGATGGCGATCCGGCCCGGTTCCCCCCTGGACCACAAGGCATCCCGGACCGAGAGATACCTCAAAACGCGTCGCAAGTCCACAAATCGCAAGGGTTTTCCACGGCCGCGCCTTGCTGTCGCGCAGCAGGCGAATGCCGCGCCGCAGGATCGCCCGGACGCAGATGCGGATGACGATAGGAGTGAACCAATGCGGCTTACGATTCTTGACGCGAAATCAACGCCATAAAATGACTGACATTCTTCGCTTAGCGAAGGTCAGGCATTTTCTCCCCGCCATCCTCGTCCGAGATCGTCAGTTGCGCTGCAGCGAGCCGCGCAACCGGCACCCGGAAGGGCGAACACGAGACGTAGTCGAATCCCGCCTCGCGGCAGAAGGCTATCGATTCGGGGCTGCCGCCATGCTCGCCGCAGATCGACAATGTCAGACCTTTGCGCGTCGAGCGCCCGCGCTCGGCGGCGATCAGCAAGAGCTCGCCCACCCCATCGGTATCGAGCACGTGGAACGGGTCTTCGGGGAAGACACCCGCCTGCACGTAGTAGGACATGAACCGCCCCGCATCGTCACGCGACAGGCCATAGGTCATCTGCGTCAGGTCGTTGGTGCCGAAAGACATGAAATCCGCGTGCTGGGCGATCTCGGCGGCGCGCAGCGCGGCACGCGGGGTTTCGACCATCACGCCCAGCCGGTACTCGAAGGGCTGGCCCTTCTCGACCCGGACGGCGGCGGCGACCGCGTCGATGCGGGCCTTGACCAGCTCGACCTCGCGCATGGCGCTGACCAGCGGGATCATGATCTCGGGCACGACCTTCGCCCCGCGCCGCGCGGTTTCGATCGTCGCCTCGAAAATCGCGCGCGCCTGCATCTCGTAGATCTCGGGCACCGTCACGCCCAGCCGCACACCGCGCAGGCCCAGCATCGGGTTGAACTCGGCCAGATCCTCGGCCCGGCGCGTGACCTCGCTCAGCGGGCGATCCAACGCGTCGGCCAGCTGTTTTAGCCCTTCGCGCGTATGCGGCAGGAATTCGTGCAGCGGCGGATCGAAAAGCCGGATACAGACCGGCAGCCCGTGCATGATCGAGAACAGCTCGATGAAATCCGAACGCTGCATCGGCAAGAGCCGGCTCAGCGCTTCGGCCCGATCCTGCGAACTGTCCGCGAAGATCATTTCGCGCATGACGGTCAGGCGGTCGTCTTCGAAGAACATATGCTCGGTGCGGCACAGGCCGATACCCTTGGCCTTGAAGTCACGCGCGATCCGGGCATCGGCGGGCGTGTCGGCATTCGCCCGCACATCGATGTCGCGCAGCGCGTCGGCCCATTCCAGCAGCGTGTTGAACCATTGGTCCGTCGCCGGTTCGAGGAAATTCGCCTCGCCCAGCAGCACCTCGCCCACCGTGCCGTCGATGGTGATCAGGTCGCCTTCGTCCAGCACCGCGCGCCCGGTATGCAATTGCCGCGCCTTCTGGTCGATCCTGAGCCCGGTCGCACCGACGATACAGGGCACGCCAAGGCCGCGCCCTATCACCGCCGCGTGGCTGGTCATGCCGCCGCGCTCGGTCAGGACGCCCGCTGCAGCATGCATGCCGCGAATATCCTCGGGCGAGGTTTCGCGCCGGACAAGAATGCACTTCTCGCCGCGCGAGGCGCTTGCCTGCGCCGCAGTCGAGGTAAAGACCAGCCGCCCCGTCGCCGCCCCCGGGCTGGCCGCGATACCGCGTGCCACGACAGAGCGCGGACCACGCGGATCGACCTGCCGGTGCAACAGTTCGGACAGCGCGCGGGGCGAGACCCGCATCAGCGCTTCCTTGCGCGAAATGATGCCGTCCTCGGCCAGCGACACTGCCACCCGCACCGCCGCGCGGCTGGCGCGCTGGACCTTGAGCGCGTCCAGAACGGTGAGGTGTTCGTTAACCACGGTGAACTCGATCTGCATCTCTTCGCGAAGCTTCTCGCGGCAGATACCGCCGTGGCGCACCAGCTCGGCAAACGCCTTGGGGTGACGTTCTTCCAGCGAGGGGCCGCGCGGATCGCGCGTCAGGTACATGGCCTGCGGGTTGTTCGAGATCGCATCCCCGTCCTGCCCGCGTTCGGCATAGCGCCCGGTGATCTGCGGCACGCCCGTCACCGGGTCGATGAACTGGATGACCCCCGCGCCGCTTTCCGGCGCGCCAAAGCCCCCCGCCATCGCCTGCACGATCAGCCCCAGCCCGGCATCGCCCGGCGCGCCCTTGGCCTGCCGCAACAGCCGCGCCGAGGTCCCCTCCCACGCGCGCGCCATCGAGCGCAGCACCTCGGCCAGTTGTTTGCCGGGGTCTTGGGGAAACGGCTCTTCCATTTCCTTCTCATACTCGTAAAGCGCGGCCTGCAGCGCGGGCAGGCAGGGTTCGCTCACCGGGAACATGTCGGGGTCGAGCCGCGCGACATGCTGGGCATAGCTCTGCACGAAAGCCAGATAGAGCGCGGTCGCCACATCCTCGCCATGGCTTTCCGAAATGCGTGCGTGCAGCTCGTCATTCATGCCGATATTCAGGATCGCCCCCGGCCCGCCCCAATCGGGGTTTTCCGCCGATGGACGCACCGACAGCAGCTGACCGGGTTCGAAGCGCGCGACCAGACCGCCCAGATCGGGCACCTGACCGGCGGCAATGGCGCGTACGGCATTGAACGACAGTGCGATGGTGCGCGGCACCGGCAAGTCCAGCCGGACCAGCCTTTGCAGGCACTTGGCCCGCCAGCCATGGCTGCGCAGCGCGATCGGCGCCGAGCCGGTAATCTCGGAGTAATCGAGCAGGTTGAGATATCTTGTGGCCATGGCGCGATCTCCGTTGCGCGGCGCAGGATAGGCTTAATCGCCAACCGTGCAAGCGCAGAAATCCCGCAGATGCTGCCGCGACGGAACGGCACCGCGGCCGCAGGGCCGGTGCGACCGGCGGGTTCTCGCCTGCCCTGTGCGGGGAGCCGCCACCGGGGAGAAATCTTTCGGAACCTCGCGGCGGTCTTCGGGTTTTCCAGCCATACCGGCGGCACAGCGCCGCCACGGAAATGGAGATACGACCATGATGACCAAGACCCTGACGCTCGCGACTGTTTCGGCCCTTGCCCTTGCTTCGTCCGCGACCATCGCCAGCGCGGTCACGGCGACCGCCGCCACCGACCTGAGCCTGCGTTCGGGCCCCGGCGGGCAGTACCAGATCGACGGCCTGATCCAGACCGGGGAAGACGTCGAGGTTGCCGGTTGCAACGCCGAGCAAAGCTGGTGCCAGGTGACATCGTCGTCGGGTGAAGGCTGGGCCTATGCGCCGTACCTGACCTTCGATCAATCGGGCGAGATGAAGCCGCTGTCGGAAGTCTCGGCGCAGCAGATCACCATCATCGAAGACAACAGTCAAGATGAAGCGACCGCTCTGGGTGCCGGCATGGGCGCCCTCGCCGGTGCACTGATCGCCGGTCCGGTCGGCGCCGTCGCCGGGTCGATGATGACCGGCATCGCCGCGCATAACTCGGTGAGCGACGAAACCACCGTCTACATTCAGGAAAACCCGGTCGAGCCGATCTATCTGACGGGTGAGCCGGTGGTCGGCGCCGCCGTTCCGGGCGAAGTGACGCTTTATGACGTCCCCGAGGATGACGAGATCGCGTATCTCAACGTGAACGGCAACGACGTCGTCGTCGAGCGCGAGAGCCGCCGCATCGTCTACGTGGTTCGTTAAGCTTTCCACCCCTTCCCGGCAGCGGGGGTTACCCGCTGCCATCAGGGCGCAACCCATTCAATCTTGGGTTGCGCCTTTTCTTTTGCCAATATCTCATTCAACTATCTGTATTTGTTTTTAAAAAATAGGCAGAACGAAAAAGAAATCTGACTCTCTTCGGAACCGATCTCACGCCCGTACGTTGTATTACCAGAGACGCAAACGCGCGTCACAACGACTGGAGAGAAGACATGAAACCGAACAAGATTCTGCCGTTCGCCCTGATCCTCGGCATGACCGCCGGCTCGACTGCCGTTTACGCGCAGACCATGGACGCCACGACCGATCCGATGACCTCTGCCGACGCGAATGCCAACGCTGAACTGTGCGAAGGCGAAAACTGCGCCACGATGGATCAGTCGGCCGATGCGACCACCGACGCGATGACCGACGACCATTCGGACATGGCCACCAGCGCCGATGCAGACGCGACGATGGGCACCACCATGGGTGAGGCCGAAGACGACGCGGTTGCCGCCGACGAGCCGCTGCTGCCGATGGGCGACTCGGAAACCGAGATGGTCACCGACAGCGACATGGCTGTCGAGAACGGTAATTCGATCGTCGACATCGCGACCCTTACCAGCAGCGAAGAGCTGGTCGGTACGCGTGCCTATGACACCAACGACGAATGGGTCGGCGAAATCAGCGCCGTGATCCCGGCCGACGCCGAAGGTGGCGAAGAGCGCTTCGTGATCGACGTGGGTGGCTTCCTGGGCATTGGCGAAAAGCCGGTGGCTCTGGGTTCGGAATCGCTGCAGGTGTCGGTTGACGCCGATGGTGACATCGACCACGTGATCGTCGACCATTCGATGGAAGAACTGGAAGCGATGCCCGAAGTCGAAATGTAAATCGACCATGGTATTCTGGAACGCGGGGCTTCGGCCCCGCGTTTCGCGTACCGATTCGCGTCGACCATGACGCGCCGAATTCAGGGGCTATCCGCCCATTAGAATCCCGGTCGTCCTGCATGTCGAAGCGCTGCCCCGGCAAGCCATCCATGCAGGAGAGCCCATGACCCAATTCATCCGCCAACGCTGGCCCGAGACGCTTTTGGCCACCCTTGCCGGCCTTGCCGCGCTGAAATACGCCGAGGCGGTGATGGCGCCGCTTATCCTTGCCTTTGTCATCGCGCTGGTTCTCACCCCGATCCAGAACCGTCTGCTTCGGATCGGCGTGCCCGTGGCGCTTGCCAGTACCATCACCCTTATGGCGACCATGCTGACCCTTGTGGGCATCGCGCTGCTGCTGCGTCCCTGGGTGAACGAGGTGATCATCTCGTGGCCCGGCGTGGTTACCGAATTGCGCTCGGCCGCGCTGGATCTGCGCTACAAGCTCAGCGGCGTGTTCGACATGCAGCGTGAGGTGATGGAGGCAATTACCCCCGCAGGCTCGGGCGCTGCGGGAGGCGGAGGCGAAGGCAATGGCGATTCCCTGCCCACCCTTGCCGATGCGGCCTGGCTTGCACCGCAGCTGGGCGCGCAGTTCCTGATCTTCCTCGGCGGGCTGTTCTTTTTCCTCTACGGCAAGGAACGCGCCTATGACTGGGCCAAGTTCATCGGCTTCCGCCCCTCGACCTTCCGTCTGGCCGAGGAACGCGTCGCCAGCTATTTCGCCATCGTCTCGGTCATCAATGCGGGCCTCGGCATTGCCGTGGGGCTTGCGCTGACCGCCTATGGCCTGCCCGGCGCGCCGGTCTGGGGGCTTGTCGCGGCCTTGGCGAATTTCGTCATCTATCTGGGCCCGGCGGTGACGGCGGCGATGCTGCTGCTTGCGGGGACGGTGGCCTTCGACGGGCTGGCCGTGGTTGGCGTGCCGATCATCTACTTGTCGATCAACCTGATGGAAGCGCAATTCGTCACGCCGATGCTGATCGGTCAGCGGATGCGGCTTGACCCGCTCTTGGTCTTCCTGTCGCTGACCGTCTGGCTGTGGCTCTGGGGGCCGATCGGCGGCATCGTGGCGATCCCGCTGGTGCTGTGGTTCCAGTCACTGTGGAAAGACAGCTCGATCTACAAGCAGGGGCAGGAGCTGATCCTGTCCGATACCACGCGGGACGAGTGACCCGCGTTCCGCCTGCTGTGCGACGTCACGCGATGTCGAGACCGTAGAGCGCCGAATACGGTGTCGACAAAGCGGGGTCGAGGGCAAAGCCCGCCTTTTCCAGCACGCGAGCCGAGGCGGGATTGTCCCGATCCACACCGCCGACCAGCCGGACCGGTCCCGCGTTGCGCAGCGACGCGACCAACCCCGTCAGAACCTCCGACGCCGCGCCCTGCCCCCAGACGCGTTCGGCGAACAGATAGCCCACATGCAGGGCTGCTTCTGTGGGGTCGGGCGCAAGGATCACCAAGCCGATCAGCCGCCCGTCCTCCTTTGCAGTGATCGTCAGCACGTCGCTCTCGGCGTCCCGTGCGTCGATCCATTCCGAGGCCGCGCGCGCGCCCTGCCCCAGATGCAAGGCTCCGGGCAGATGCGCGGTGACGGCGGGCGTCAGGATCTCGTGCAGCGCGTGCTCAATGAACTGGCGCGTGTCGGCGTCCCGCAAGAGCGGGCCCCAGGGCTGAACAAGAAAGCGATCTGTCGAGAATGCGGTGAACGGCATGGCGCCCCGATACGATGACAAGCGGCGCCCAGCCTAGCACAGCCTGTGGGCCGGCGGAGCAGCTTTCACCGCTTCCCGCCCCAACGAGGCTCAGTCCTCGTCTTCGTCGAGCTCCGGCACGTTGTGATCGGCCGGGTCCGGATCGAAGACCGACCCTTCGAAGACCAGCCTGAAGTCGTAATATTCCTCGGTGATATCCGTGGTCACGACGCCGCCCACCTGCGTGGCGAAGCCCGCGATCAACGAGCGCCCCAGCCCCGAGCCGACCACCGTTTCATGCGGCACGAAGGGCGTGCCGCATGTATTGACCACGCGCAGCGTCGCCTCGGTCTCGGTCGTGGCTTCCAGCGAGATCCGCAAGAACGCCTCGCCATTCTCAAGCCGCCCCATATATTTCAGTGCGTTCGTGACCGCCTCGGTCGCCATCAGCAATAATGGCACCGCCTGATCGGGATACAGAAGGATCGGCGCGTAATCCTGCTCGATGGTGACCGTGCGCTCATCGGTGACGCCTGCGGCGATGGTGGAATTGACCACCGTGGTCAACAGATCATCCGCGCGCACTTGCCCGCTCGACGGTTCGGAATACAGCGCCCGATGCACGGCGGCGATGGACATCACCCGCATCTGCACTTCCTTGAGCGACCGCCGCGCCTCGGGCGAGGTCGCCCGGCGGATCTTGAGGTTCACGATCGACGCGATGAGCTGCAGGTTGTTCTTGACTCGGTGATGCACCTCTTTGAGCAGCACGCTCTTTTCATGCACCATATTCTCAAGCTCGGCCTCGTCGCGCACCAGATGGTTGGCAAGATCGCTCCAGGTCTCGTCGATCTCGACCAGTTCCTGCGGCAAGGTCGTCCGGCTGGTCGACAGCGGCAGGATGCGCCGCGAGCGCGAGAATTCGCCCAGATTGTCCTTGAGCTTGCGGATATAGCGGATCACCAGCGCGTTGACGGCGCCAAAGGCCACGATCAGCCCGGTGAGCAGCATCAGCACCGGGAACAGCACGGGCGACAGCCGCATCCAGCCTAGCGTTTCGCGCGGCCAGCTTCCCAGCGCGTGCACGACGCCCGGAATGATCGGCACCACCGCGAAGATCCGCTGCTCGCCATTCGCCGACATGCCGGTGAAGGCAAATTGCCGGTTGGTGACCAACGACGAGAGCGGTCGTCCGACCGGAAGCGTGGTCTCGGCATCGCCGAGGTCACGGTCCGAAGACAGCAGATCGCCATTGGCGTTGAAGGTGATGATATTGGTGGTCTGGTTCAGCCCGGCGCTGCCGGGAATCCCGAAGATGCGCGAATGCGGAACCGACACGGCGACGAAGCCGATATATTCGCGATCGTCGAAGACCGGCGCGGCGGAAACGATGACCGACGTGCCGCTGATCGTGCCGAAGCCGCTGGCGATCACCATCGGCTCGCGCGCGGCATCCATCCGGGGGAACATCACGCCGTCGGACATATCGCGCCCGACATCGGCCGAGCCGCATTCCAGCGTGCCGTCGGCGGCGATGTAGCCGGCAAACGAGAATTGCGGCGTGTCGCGGACAACGTTGCGGAACATGGTCGAGCAGCCATCGCTCGCCCCCGCATTGGCCGCCACCATGGCCGCCAATGTTGCAACCGCCCCCGTCGCCGAAGAAATCGCAAGAGCTTCGCCCGCTGCGGCCTCGGCCGTCGCGGTCAGCAGCGCCACTTCCATGCGGCTCTGCTCTTCGGCCGCAATCTGCACGGCCTGATAGACGGCAATCGCGCCGATGGGCATCAGCGCGATTGCAAGCGTTCCTGCGATTCTCGTGGCCAACCCCCGGAATGGCCACGTCATTCTGGTGCTCACGCGGTCAGTCGTCCTTGGGCGCCGGCATTCACGATGGCCGAGGTGACGCGATCCGTCATGTCCCCGTATCCGTCTTCACCGGCGTGCAGCATTTCAACCAAGCGCGCACGGCCCCGATTGGCGCGGCTCTTGATCGTACCCACGGCGACACCGCACATGGATGCCGCTTCCTCGTAGGAGAACCCCGAGGCCCCCACCAGCGCCAGCGCCTCGCGCTGTTCGACCGGCAGCTGGGCGAACACTTCGAGAAACTCCGACAATTGCAGCCGACCGTCATGGGCCGGCTTGACCGACAATTGCCCGGCGGCGATGCCATCGGGATCGGCCACTTCGCGCGAGCGCTTGCGCCTGAGCGAGTAGAAGGTGTTGCGCAGGATGGTAAACAGCCATGCCTGCATGTTGGTGCCGACCTGGAAACTTTCGATATTCTTCCACGCCTTCACCAGCGATTCCTGCACCAGATCGTCGGCTTCGGCACCGTTGCGCGTCAGGGACAGCGCAAAGGCCCGCATCGGCCCCAGATGGGTGACAATTTCGTCGCGCGGGTCCACGACCGGTTTCTCAGCTGTCATGAGAAGGCCGGTCATTCAGGGGTGAATCCTGCTCGCGGAGTTGCTGAAGCAGATCCAGAAAACGATCGGGAACCTTTTCTTCCGCGCGTTCGCTGAACGCACGACGAAGGTTCTCTGCTATCTGGTCTTCCAGCGCATTATTGTGGTTCTCGTTCTGCATGGCGTCCTTCGGCAAGCTGCCTTCCACCTGACAAAATTCTTACTATTTCTGGAACCAAACACACACCGACGCGTTTGGTTCCAAGAATTTCGCGAAAAGGACAGAAAAAAGATGCCGATCGCTCAGAAGGAACAGTTCCTGTCAACCATCGTTGCCGACCTTCTGCCCTATCTGCGCCGGTACGCTCGCGCCCTCAGTGGCAGCCAGGTAACCGGCGACAAATACGCGGCCCTGACGCTCGAGGCCCTGCTCACGGACCGTTCGGTCTTTGACGGCGACTATTCGCACAAGGTGGCGCTGTTCAAAGCGTTCCACGCGATCTGGTCGTCCTCGGGTGCGTTGACGGAAGACACCGAAGCCGGAATCTCGGCGCGCGCGCAGGCTCACCTGGCCAAACTGGCGCCCAATACCCGCGAAGTCCTCTTGCTCAAGACCATCGAGGAGTTTTCGGAAGACGAGGTCGCCACCATCATGGACATGGATGTGTCCGAGGTCCGCGAACTCTACACCCTCGCACTGCGTGACATGGAAGATAGCGTCTCGGGCCGCGTGCTTGTGATCGAAGACGAAGCGATCATCGCGCTCGACCTGCAATCCATCGTCGCCGATATGGGCCACCGGATCACCGGCGTGGCCCCCACGCACAAGGCGGCGGTCGAGCTGTTCGGCCGCGAAAAGCCCGACCTGATCCTGTCGGACATCCAGCTTGCCGATGGCTCGTCGGGGATCGAGGCCGTGAACGAGATCCTCAAGACCGCCAAGGATACGCCGGTGATCTTCATCACCGCCTTCCCCGAACGTCTGCTGACCGGCGAACGCCCCGAACCGGCTTTCGTCATCACCAAACCCTATACCGAGGAACAAGTCCGCTCGGCTGTCAGCCAAGCGATGTTCTTCTCGTCGACGGAAACCCTTCGCGCCTGATTTCCCTTTTTCCGGCACGATACGACCTTCGTTGCGACTGGGCGCCTTTCGGGGCGCCCTTTTTCATGCGCTGCCCTGCCGCAGGGACAAGAAAAACCCCGCGCCGCCGGGCTTCGGGCAAGGCGCGAGGCTCTTGGACTGCTCTGGGTCCGATGCGGGCGCAAAGCGCCCGGCACCGTTTGGCTTTCGGATCAGTCAGCCGCCATCGAGCGCAGCATCCAAGCGGCCTTTTCGTGCACGGCCGAGCGACCGTTGCACAGATCGGCGGTGACGGGGTCATTCACGTCTTCGCCTTCGCAAAGATCGGTCGTCTCGTGGCACAGACGCGCCAGCGCTTCGTGACGATCCTTGAGCATGGTGATCATCTTGACGGCCGAGGTCTTTTCGTCGGCGACGGTTTCACCGCTGGTATCGACCAGCGCCTTGGGCGTCGCG
Source organism: Rhodobacter sp. NTK016B (assembly GCF_017303295.1). Taxonomy (GTDB): domain Bacteria; phylum Pseudomonadota; class Alphaproteobacteria; order Rhodobacterales; family Rhodobacteraceae; genus Pararhodobacter. The sequence goes on from NZ_JAFKOK010000010.1 coordinate 76,639, forward strand.
GGCGCCAGATGACCCAGCGCGCGGATGCGCTCGGCCAGAACGTCGGTCGCTGCGAACAGCTCGCCATATTGCTCTTCGGTCAGCATATGGACGCCGTAGAACATCGGACCTTCGACGTTCCAGTGCACCTCGTGCGTGCGGATCAGCAGCTCGTACGTGCCGGTCAGGATCTCGGCCAGCTTCTCGGAAACCTCGGCGGGTTTCTTCACGCCGGTGTTCACTTTGACGGCTTCGGGGGAAACGTTGCGGATATCTTTCATAATCACACCTGTGGAATTCTAAGATCGCATATCGAGAGGCGAAAGCGCCGGGCGGCTGCGGTCAGTGACCGCCCGGCGACTGCTTACCCTCAGACCCTGGAGGAACCGCGTACGGCGCGGGCCACCAGAGCGATCACGAACAGGGCAAGGAACACGACGAACAGGATCTGAGCGATACCCGCCGACGCGCTGGCGATGCCACCAAAGCCGAACACAGCGGCAATGAGGGCGATAACAAAGAATGTGAGGGCCCAACCAAGCATGGAAGGTCTCCTTTCTTTCTGTTGAACGAGGCCGGCATCTTGCGCGGCCTTTTGATGACCTAACGGCCATGCCCGGCACTTGGTTCCGACTCTTTCTGACTCTCGTTCGGTCTCGTGATCGCGCTGATGATCGCGCTTGGGGTTCCGAAACCGCGCCTTGCACGGTGAGCGCCGCACAAAACCCTGACGAGAACGCGACGATGCCGTCACGCGCGACAAACGCCTCGGGAACCAATGCGCCGCTCGCGCGTTGTTGTGCCTGAAACACTCATTCATCACGGAGGCTTATCATGGCCCGAGCCAGCCAACCCAGCACGGCGCAGCTGAAGCGTGAATTCGATTCCCTCAAGGCCGATCTCGGCGCCCTTGCGCATGAGATGCGCGCCTTCGCCCAAGCGCAGGAAAGCAGCCTCAGCTCGCGGGCTCAGGCAAAGGCGAACAATGCCGCCGAGGCAGCGCGCGGTGCGGCGGATTCGCTGTTCACCGGCGCTGACCAGCAATTCCAGCATATCCGCCAATTCGCCGAAACCGCCGCCGGCGGGGCCGAAGATATGGTGCGCGAGCGTCCGGCTGCCATCGTTGCCGGGGCTGCCGCGATCGGCTTTCTCGTCGGGGCCCTTGCCGCGCGCAAGGCATAAGCGCCATGCTTGCGCTGGTCGCCAGACAAGTCGCGATCCGGGCAGCGGTAGCGCTGTTCGGGCTCGCCTTCATCGGCGCGGGGCTGGTCTTTGCCCTCCGCGCCCTTTGGCTGTCGCTGGTCATAACCTATGGACCGATGGCCACCGCGCTGATCATGGGCGGCGGAATGCTGGCCGTGGGGATGCTGGTGCTGTGGCTGGCCCTGCGTCGCCCGCGCGTGCCGGTGCCGCCCCCGGCCCCGGTTGCCGCCAATCCGCTGAATTCGGTCATTTCCGCCTTCGCGCAGGGTTATGGCGTCGCACAGGCGATGAAAACCAAGAACACGCCCTGACGGTCCGATCCTGACGGCCATTTCGAACGGGTGCGCCCGGCCTTCGCAGGCCGGCGCACCCTTGTCGTTCAGGGCCGGATCATCACCTTGCCCGCGCCGCTGGCATAGGCGGGCAGGATCCGGTCAAGCGCCTGATCGAGCGGGATCTCCTCGGCGACGCGGGTGCTCCATGCTCCGCTCGCGAAGCGCTTTTGCACCTGCGCGATGACCTTGGCCGAGCGTTCGGGCGGCGCCGAGAGCAATTCGCGGCTTAGCCAGAATCCCTCGATCGTTTTGCCCATGAAGATGAACTGCCCCATCTGCGTCAGGCTCGGCGCTTCCTCCGACATCTTGCCATAGCTGACCCAAGCCGCGCCCGAGGGCATGGTGAAGAACAGATCCGCCGTCGCCTGATCGCCCACCGCATCGAGCAGGACGCGCGGCTTCAGCGCCTTGATCGCGGCCTGCGCCTTGGCCATGAAATCGGGCTCGGAACTGACCAGAACCTCGGTCGCCCCGGCCTCGCGCAGGGCGTCTTCTTCGCCCGGACGCCGGATCACCGCAATGGGTTTGAGCCCCTCGTCACGCGCCAGCCCCAGCATCAACCGCCCCAGTTGCGATGCGGCGGCGTTCAGGATGAAGGCCTCGCCCCCTGCACGCCCGCGCTCGACCAGTGCGACGGCGGTCAGCGGATTGACGACCAGCGCCGCGCCATCGACGTCGCGCACAGCATCGCTCAGCGGAATGCAAAGCGCGGCTTCGGCCACCGCGTGCGTCGCCCACGACCCCGAACCGCTGCCCAGAAACGCGACCCGCTTGCCCACCAGCTTTTCACCCGCCGCGCCGCCCGCCGCGATCACGCGACCGCAGCCTTCGAACCCCGCCGCGTGGCCCTGTTGACGGGGCTGTCCGTAAGCGCCCTGCAGATAGAAGAAATCCGACGGGTTGACCGGGCTCAGGATCACCTCGACCAGCACCTGCCCTTCGCCCGGTTCGGGCAGCTCGATCTCGCGCAGTTCCAGATGCGCGTGCAGATCCCCGGGCACCTGCGGACGCGGCCCCTTGGCGAAGCCCCCCTCGCGCAATGCCAGCGCCTGTGTCACCTGACCCATGGTCTCTCCTCCCGTTTTGGCGCCATGCTAACGCAGGCGGTCAGACAGGCACAGCCCCCGCCAAGGCGCCCTCCGCCACGTCATGCCCATGCACGATTCGTCCAAGTTTCGGCACGACCCGTCCCTGTGAAAGATGCACGCAACATCTATGATTTGCGCCCAGAGAAACGGGAGAACATCATGCGCACTCAGGTTGCCATCATCGGCGGCGGTCCTTCGGGGCTGCTCTTGTCGCAACTTCTGATGAAAGCGGGCATTTCCACCGTCGTGCTGGAACGCAAGAGCCGCGACTATGTGCTCAGCCGCATCCGCGCGGGCGTGTTGGAACAGGGCATGGCCGATCTTCTGCGCAAGGCGGGCGTGGCCGAGCGGATGGAGCGCGAGGGCCATGTCCATGACGGCACCAACCTGTCGACCGCGCACGGCATGTTCCGCGTGAATTTCAAAGAGCGCGTGGGCAAATCGGTTATCGTCTACGGCCAGACCGAGGTGACGCAGGATCTGTACGAAGCGCAGGACGCGATCGGCGCCACCATCGTGCACGAGGTCGACCATGTCGCCCTGCATGACGTCACCACCGGCGCGCCCCATGTCACCTATGACAAAGACGGCCAGACGCATCGGCTGGATTGCGATTACATCGCCGGGTGCGACGGATTCCATGGGGTCAGCCGCCCGACCATCCCGGCCGACAAACGGCAGGAATTCGAGCGGGTCTATCCCTTCGGCTGGCTGGGCATCCTGTCTCACACCAAGCCTGCCGCCGAAGAGCTGATCTATGCCAACCACCCGCGCGGCTTCGCGCTGGCCTCAATGCGCTCGGACACGCTGTCGCGCTATTACGTGCAGGTTCCGCTGACCGACAAGGTCGAGCAATGGTCCGATCAGGCCTTCTGGGACGAGCTGCGCCGCCGCCTGCCCGACGAGGTTTCCGAAACCATGGAAACCGGCCCGTCGATCGAGAAATCCATCGCGCCGCTGCGCTCTTTCGTGAACGAGCCGATGCAATGGGGCCGGTTGTTCCTTGTCGGCGATGCCGCACATATCGTCCCGCCGACTGGCGCCAAGGGGCTGAACCTTGCCGCGTCGGACGTGCATTATCTGTTCGAAGCGCTGACGGCTGCGATCCTCGACAAGGATGCCGCCGCGCTGGACCAATACGGCCCGCGCGCGCTGACCCGGATCTGGGCGGCGATGCGGTTCAGCTGGTGGATGACGACGCTGATGCACCGTTTCCCCGACCAGACCGAGTTCGACCAGAAGATCCAGGAGGCCGAACTGCATCAGCTCGAATCCATGGAAAGCGCGCAGATCACCATGGCGCGCAATTATGTGGGTCTGCCTTACTGACCTTGCGGTGTCCCCTTGAGCGCGGCAGGATGCCGGGCAAACGGGGGACATCATGGCACGCATCGTTCTGGTTCACGGCGCTTGGGGCAATGCCCTGAGCTGGGCTGCCGTCGCGCCGCTGCTGCAAGCGGCGGGCCACGATGTCGAGGCGCTTGACCTGCCCGGCCATGGCCGCAACGCGCCCTCGGGCGAGATCGGGCAGCAGGATTACGTCGATTACCTCTGCACCCGGCTGGCCGATGGGCCGCCCGCGCTGCTGGTCGGGCATTCGCTGGGCGGGATCGTGATCGCACAGGCCGCCGCGCGCCTGCCCGCTCAGGTCACCGCCTGCGTCTTCGTCGCGGCCCTGCTGCCGCGCGACGGGGAAAGCCTGCTCGACCTCATCCGCCATCAGGACGCGCCGGGCGTTCAGGCCTATGTGCGACCCGGCCCGGTGCCCGGCACAACAACGCTGTCCGATCAGGCCCCCGCCGCCCTGTTCCCCGATGCCTCGCCCCGCGCGGCAGCGGCGGCGATGTCGGCGCTCAGCCCGCAGCCCAACAAGGCCCAGACCGACAAGGCGCAGATCGGGCCGGGGCTGGCGGGCGTGCCCAAGGCCTATGTGCATTGCACCGAAGATCGGGTCGTGACCTATGCGCTGCAAAAGCAGATGGTTGCGGCCACGCCCTGCGAGGCGATCTTTACCATGGATTGCGGCCACGTGCCCCTGCTGACGCAACCCAAGGCGCTGGCCGAAATCCTGCTGGGGCTCGCGGGTTAAACCTCGGGCGTGCTGCCGGTCAGCACCCGTGCGTACCAGTCGCGGTCGATATTCCCGCCCGACAGGACCAGCCCGACCTTGCGCCCGGCCAGATCGTCGCGTTCGGCCATGGCGAGCGCCAGCGCTGCCGCGCCAGCGCCTTCGGCGAGATTGTGGGTGGCGGTGAAGTATAGCCGCATCGCCTCGGCCACCTGAGCATCGCTCACAGCGCCCAGATGATGCGCGCCGGGTCCGTAGATCGCCAGTGCTTCGGGCACCGGCACGCGCACCGCCATACCGTCGGCAAAGGTGCGCGCGCTGTCGGTGGCGATGGGCCGTCCCTCGGCCACCGAGCGCAGCGCACCATCGGCGGCGGCGCTGACCACGCCGACCACCTCACACGACAGGCCCAGCGCATCGCGCGCCGCGATCACCCCGCAGATGCCCGAGCCGCAGCCGATCGGCACATAAACCCGGTCGAGATCGGGATGCGCGCGAAACAGCTCCAGACCATAGGTCGCGACGCCGCGCACCAGTTCGCGGTGAAAGGGCGGCACCGGGAACAGTGGCTGCGTTTCGGCCACGCGCATGGCTTCGTCCTTGGCCTCATCGAAATCCGCGCCATGCTCGACCAGATCGGCGCCGTAAGCGCGCATCGCGGCGTTCTTCTCGACCGAATTGCCATGCGGGACGAAGATCTTGGCCCTCAACCCCATCGCCGTCGCCGCCCGCGCCTGGCTCTGACCGTGATTGCCGCGCGTGGCGGTGATCACGCCCTCCATCCGCGGATGCGTGCGTTTTAGCCAGTCCATGAAGGTCACGCCGCCGCGCACCTTGAAGGCGCCGGTGGGGGCGTGGTTCTCGTGCTTGACGATCACCTGCCGCGCGCCCAGCGCCCCGGCCAGAAGCGGCCAGTCGAGCGCGGGCGTCGGCGGAACGTGGCGCGAAACCAACGCATGGGCGTCGTCCAACTCTCGGGTGGTGAACATCGGGGGCCTCCTGTCTCTGGGCGCAGGATGCCAAAACGTCCCGCAGCCGCAAGTCCATGCTTGGTTTTCGGGCAAGACAGGCTAGCGTAGAGGCCCATATCCCGCGAGGTCCCCGGATGAACCGTCTGCTTCTTGTCGCCCTGCTTCTGCCCGCGCCCGCTCTGGCCGATCCGACGATGGAATGCCCCGGCGGCAGCCAGATCGAGATCGGCGCCTGCCTGCGCGACACGCTCGACCGCGTCGATGGGGCCGTCGAGACAGCCTATAGCTATGCCCTGATCACCGCCGCCGACCTCGACAGCGAAACCGGGCGGGCCAATGCCGCGCCTGCGCTGGAAGCCGCGCAAACCGCATGGAACGCCTTTCGCGACGCGCAATGCACCTATGTGGGGGAAAGCTACGCCGGTGGGTCGGGCACCTCGGCGGGGATCGCGTCGTGCCGGATCACCATGGGCCGCGAACGGGTCGAGACGCTGCTCAACCTCATACGCTGACCTTTGGCCAGCCTTTGATCTTTGGATGGCCTTTAACCTTTGGCCAGCCTGTCGAGACCGGCTTTCAGCGTCTCGGGCGTCCCGGCCTCTTCCATGTGAACGCGCAGGCGCTGGTTGAAGCCGCCCGGCGTGTTCAGCGCCTCGAGCAGCGGGGCGCAGCCGCTCGTTTGCAGGCTGCTGCCCACCAGAAGGCGCAAGAAGGCCTCGCCCATCTCGGGATCGACACCGCGCCCGGCCATCCATTCCGCCGCATTCCCCACCATCGCCACAGCCGGCGACAGAACCGCCTGCGCGCTCAGATAGGTCTGCATCTGCGCGGCATCCGGCACGGTGAAGATCGTGTTCGCCCCGCCGAAGATACGCGCCACCAGATCGGTGTCGCCCATTGCCAGAACCGGCGAGCCGCCCTGCGCGATGCCCGGAAACGGCAGCATCAGCGCCGACGCGCCGGCGGGCGCGCAAAGCGCCGCCACCTCGGCCAGATCGACGCCCGCCATGAACGAGATCACCCGCTGCCCGGCGCGGAACCGCAAGGCACTCAGAATTTCGGGCGCGGCATCCGGCAACAGGCCCAGAAACACCACGTCGCTGGCATCGACCACGCCCTGATTGTCGGCCACGACCAGATCCGGGATTTCCGCCGCCAGCGCCGCCGAATGCCGCGCGCTGCGCTCCGAGACGGTGATCCGGTGGCCGTCCCGCGCCAGCCCGCGCACCACCGCCGAGGCGATGGTGCCGGTCCCGACGAAGCCCAGCCGCAGCCCGCTCATCAGCGCATCCTCGCCAGCAGCCGGTCTTTCAGCACGAACTGGTGGAACAGCGCGGCGGCGATATGCAGCCCGACCAGAATCAGGCCCAGCGTGAACAGCACTTCATGCACCTCGCCCACATCGGTGATCCCGCCGAACCACGCGGCCATCCCGCTCAGCGGCAGCGCCAGCAGCACCAGATAGATCAGCCCGTGCACGACCGACGACGCCACGGTCAGCATCGGCGGCTGACCCGCCACCGGCTTCGGCGCGCCCTTGGTAACGCGCAAGACGATGCGCAACAGCGTGAGCACCAGAACGGTGATGCCCACCACGACATGGACCTGTGCGCCGATCACCGGCTCGGTCACGCCGTCGCGGGTAAAGGCGCGCCACGCGCTTTTCATGCCTTCATGGCTGATGAAACTCACCAAAAGCAGGGCGAGCGTCGTCCAGTGCAGGATGACTTGGGTACGGGCATAGCGTTCGACCGGGGCTGACATCGGATTTCCTTTCTTACCAATCCCCGCTTAACGTTCGGGAACCCGCTTTCCGTCGCCCCAGACTTGCAGAAAGCCCGGCGCGCGGCAATGGTGTGGCATGATCAGCCCCGATGCCCCCGCCCCGACCGCCATTCATGCGCCTGTCATTCGCCCGGCTGCGCCGCAGGACGCCCCGGCACTGGCCGCGCTGCATGTCGCGGTGTGGCGCGACACCTATGGCGCACTGGCCCCGGCGGCGGCGCTTGAGCGGCTCGATCTTGATCACCGGCTGCGCGGCTGGCAGGCCCGGCTACAGGACCCCGCGCTAACGACTTGGGTCGCGCTCGATGCCAACGGCGCGCTGGCAGGCCTTGTGACCGGCGGCGCGGCGGGCGACGGCGTCAGCGGCGCGCGGCGCGACGACAGCGTCAGCGCCGAGATCGCGCATCTCTACGTCGCCCCCGAGGCACGCAAATCGGGGCTGGGCCGGGCGCTGATGCAGGCGGCGTTCGACGCGCTGGAACAGCAGGGGCATCGCGGCGTCGGGCTTGGCGTCGTGCGGCAGAATTATGAGGCGCGGCTGTTCTATGCCCGGCTCGCCGGGCGCGAAAGCGGCAGCTACACCGATCCCGGCCCGCTCTGGCAATCGCTGATGATGCTTATCACTTGGCCCTTGCCCGCGCGGCTACCCGATCCCTGAGCGACCGCTTTCCGGGACCGCAACCGGGCCGAGGGCGCATCGCTGCGGTTGCAACCGCGCTCTTGCCAAGGCAAGAAAGACATTCGCTCAGCCGGATTTGCCATGTCAGACCGCTCTCCTTCCCAGGCCCTGCTCGACACGTTTCACCGCGTCGTCGTCATCAACCTGCCCGAGCGGGCCGACCGACGGCGCGGCATTGCGCAGGAACTGGCCAAGCTGGACCTGTCTCTGGACCATCCGCAGGTCGAGTTGTTCGCAGCCCGCCGCCCCGACAGCGCTGCGGGCTTCCCCTCGATCGGTGCGCATGGCGCGTTTCTCAGCCATCTGGGCGTAATGGAGCGGATGCTGGCGCAGGGCTGGCCGCGCTGTCTGGTGCTCGAAGACGATATGGGGTTCGCCCCCGGTGCCCCGCCCCGTCTGCCCGCGCTGGCCGAGGCTCTGGCCGCGCGCGACTGGCAGATCTTCTACGGCCATCCCGGCGACATGCCCGAGCGCACACCTGCCCCGGATGCCGACGGGATCATCGCCTTTCCCGCCGATCTGGGCCTTATCCAACTGCATTTTCTGGGCCTGACCCGAGCCGCCGCCGAAACCGTCGCGCCCGAGCTGCGTCTCATGCTGACGCGGCCTGCCGGCAGCCCCAAAGGCGGCCCGATGCATGTCGATGGCGCGCTCAACGTGTTGCGCGCGCGCTATCCGGCGCTGACATCGCTGGGCATCGCCCCCGAAATCGCCGTGCAGCGCGCCTCGCGCTCGGATATTGCCGAGGCCCGCTGGTTCGACCGCCTGCCCGGACTACGCCGCGTGTCCAGCGCGCTGCGCGGCCTGCGCTGACCTCTGTCCTTGAGGATACCGTGATGACCCAAGAGACCGCGAAAGCTGCCCCCATGACCGCCGACGCCTTTGACACGCTCGTGCGCACCCGCCGTTCGGTGCGCGGCTACCTGCCCGACCCCGTCGCGCCCGAGGTGATCGCCGGCGCGATGGAAACCTCGCTCTGGGCGCCGTCGAACTGCAACGTGCAGCCTTGGTCGGTGCATCTGGTCTCGGGCGAGAAACTGCGCGCGCTGGGTCAGGCAATGATGGATCACGCCCAATCGGGCCGCCCGACGCCTGATGTCCCTATGGATACGGCCTATCGCGGCGTTTACCGCGACCGGCAGATCGGCTCGGCCAAGGCGCTCTACGGCGCGATGGGCATCGCCCGCGACGACCGCGCCGGGCGGGCGTCGGCCTTTCTGCGCAATCTCGATGCCTTCGGCGCGCCGCATGCCGCTTTCGTCTTCCTGCCCGAGAATTTCGGCATCCGCGAAGCCGCCGATCTGGGTGGCTTCGTGCAGACCTTCCTGCTGGCGCTGACCGCGCGGGGGCTGGGAAGCTGCGCACAGGGCGCGCTGTCGCTCTATCCCGATATCGTGCGCGATCAACTGGGCCTTGCCCCCGGCGCGCAGCTGATGGTCGGCATCGCTTTCGGGTATGAAGACCCCGACCACCCCGCCAATGCCGCGCGAACCGACCGCGAAGGGATCGAGGGCGTTCTGGTCCGCCACGGCTGACGCCACCCTACACGCCCCGCCCCATCACGCCCGTGTCATACCCGTCGGCCGCTCGCGCGTCGCTGAACGCTTGCGCTTGGGGGGAGCTTTGGGTCACATGGCGCCACGCATCTGACCGGAGCCCCGATGACCCAGCCGCAACGCCAACAGCCCTCGGCCCTGACGCGCCAGTTGCTCGAATTCGGGCCGCTGCTGATCTTTCTGGCTGTCTATCTCTACATGCGCGACACGACCGTCACATGGGGCGGCACCGAATACGGCAGCTTTGTCGTGGCCATCGTCGTCTTTGTGCCGCTGCAGGTCGTCTCGGCAATCGCCATGCGGATCCTGACCGGGCGCCTGAGCCGGATGCAGCTTGTCACGCTGATCATGGTCATCGTGCTGGGCCTTGCCACGGTGCTCTTCAATGACGAGCGCGTGTTCAAGATGAAGTCCACCTTCATCTTCGGACTGTTCGGGATTCTCTTGTTCATCGGCCTGTGGCGCGGGCAGTCCTGGCTGGCCTTCGTGCTGGATCAGGCGCTGCCCATCGATCACGAGGGCTGGATGATCCTCACCCGGCGCATGGCGTGGTTCTTCCTCGTCTTCGCGGCGATGAACGAAGTCGTCTGGCGTAACTTCTCGACCGATACCTATGTGTTGTGGGACACGTTCGGGCAGATGGCAGTGATGTTCTTGTTTTTGATCTCGAACTACAAACTGATCGAGAAACACTGGATCGGCGAGCGCTGAGCGCTCACGCCCGCCGCCGGAACGGCACCGACAGCCGCACGGCCGGCACCAGCCGCGGCAGGCGGCTCCAGCGCGGATCGGGCGTCTCGGACAGGGCCGCGCGCAATTGGGCCAGCGTCAGCCCCTCGCGATCATGCAGCAGGCGGCGGTACAGCCGGAACACGCCGGGCCGCAGATAGACCGAGAAATGGCAGATCCTGAGGGGCGGCGCGGCCAACGGCAGGCCCAGCGAGCGCAGCCCCGCCACCGTCGCGGCGTGGTCGATCTGGATGTCGAGCCAGTTGTCCGCCCCGCGCAGCCCGCGCCCCAGCGCTGCCTCACGACCGAAGGGCGACAGCGCACGCTCGAACAGGAAATCGAACAGGTCGTTCTCGCGCGAGGTGACATTAAAGAACTGCGACGTTTTTCCGGCCGGGGTGTCCAGAACCTGCCGCGCACGGCCGGTAAAATCGGCCCCCGCCAGCAGGATCGCGCGGCCCACTGCGCCCGCCTCGGCCTGCGCCACGGCGCCCAGGATCACCCGCGCGCCCAGCGAATGGCCGATCAGATCGACGGGGCGGCCCGGCGCGAAGCGGCGGATGAGCGCGATCAGCGCCGCCAACCGCTCCGAGGCCGCATCCGCCTTGGCCGTCGCCGCCCAGATCCGTCCGCCCGCATCCCAGCCGAAGGCGATGCACAGCCCCAAGGGCGCGCGCGGACCGGGCAAGGCGAAGCCCAGCCGTCGCGGCCACGAGATATTCCGGCTGTTCCCGTGCCCGCCGCGCGGCGCGAACAGCAGGTGATGGGGGTCGCGGTCGAATTGTCCGGGGCGGTAGCCCTTGCCATGCACCATGATCACCACCGGCGCCGTTTCCGGCAATCCCGCCAACGCCGCCGCGATCGCCGCATCCGGCGGCTCTGATCCGCCGGCAAGGGCCAGGGCGGTGGGGGTCGCGGTGATCGGGATCAGCGTCATGGGGGCCTCGGGCTGTGTGGCGAAAGGGTCAGGTCAATGGCAGGTCCATCTGTCGGTCAGTTGGCTTTCAGTCGGGTTCTCGCAGCGTGCGCCGGCAACAGCCGTCAAACTTTGATAGTCGTGGGTCGCGTCGGGGCGTCCTTTGGTTCAGCCTGCGCGCGAAGCATGGCCAAAACGTGAACACAAAAAGATAGTCGCATGACACGAACGTGCCATGCGACTGTTTTGTTTCGTCAAACCGGGTCCGGCGCGCACACTACTCGGTGAACGCGGCAGGCGCCTGTCAGGGGCGATGGGTCAGAGCACCAGTTCATAAGTCGTGAGCATCTCGCGAGCGCTCGGCGTACCCGAAGGCCTGCGGATACCGCGCGTGTCCAGCTCGGCCTGTGCCAGCGCGGCGTAATCGACCAGCGCGCGCGCCACGGACAGATCGTCATGGCCGATATAGTCGCGGAAGGTCGCGTAGATGCGCGCATAGGCCAGGCTCAGATCCAGATCCGACATCCCGCGCAACGCGGTTTCGACCTCGGTCCGGGCGGCCGAGGCCATCTGAACCTCGGCGCTGGCCATCGGCATCGCGATCTCGCTGCTGAGCGAGGCAAGAGTTTGCGCTTGCGCGTCGTCGAGCACACGCCCGAAGCCGAAAAGCGCGGCGGCGAAGACCGAGGCGCTCAGCGCGACGGTTTTGATGGCAACACCATGGTACGAGTCCTGCACATGGTCCTGAAAGGCAGATTTCATTGGTCTCATGTCCGGTCGGTCATTTTTCATGAGATCAGGTTGCTCAGGAATCAGGGCGATTCATGGGCGCGCCATGGACGTTTCAGGGACAATGTTGCGCCCTCTCTTTGCCGAATCCGGCGATTTGAGGCCGTCATGCTTGACCCGTGCCATGTTTCCGGCGTATTGGCCCGCCCGTGGGGGTTTGTGCCGGCTTGTGGCCCACGTTAAAGAATCCGCTAAAGAGGCGTGGCGTCAGCCTCGTGGCGACGTCGCCTCCTGCCGGTATTGACCGCGCCCCGAAAGACAGGGGCGCAAGGGGGCGAAAACGATGATCCCGAATGACAGATTGAAAAGCCGCACCATCGCGGTGCATGGCGGTGCCCGTCGCAGTCAGTACGGCGAGATGGCCGAGGCGATGTATCTCACGCAGGGCTTTGCCTATCCCGATGCCGAAAGCGCCGAGCAGCGTTTCGTCAAAGCGGGCGAGGACGAATTCATCTATGCCCGCTACGGCAACCCGACCACCGCCGTCTTCGAAGACCGCATCGCCGCGATCGAAGGGACCGAGGACGCTTTCGCCACCGCCTCGGGCATGGCCGCTGTTTCGGGCGCGCTGACCGCCCTTCTGAAGGCCGGGGACCGCGTCGTCGCCAGCCGCGCGTTGTTCGGCTCGTGTCTTTACGTTCTCGAAGACGTGTTGGGCCGGTTTGGCGTGACGGTCGATTTTGTCGACGGCACGGATGCCGCGCAATGGGTGGATGCGCTGTCGGCGCCCGCGCAGGTGGTGTTCCTTGAAAGCGTGTCGAACCCGACGCTCGAAGTGATCGACCTGCCGAATGTGTGCCGTCTGGCCCATCAGGCGGGCGCGCTGGTGGTGGTGGACAACGCCTTTGCCACGCCCATCTTCTCGCGCGCGGTCGAGCATGGCGCGGATCTGGTCGTCTATTCGGCGACCAAGCATATCGACGGTCAGGGCCGGTGCCTTGGCGGCGTGATCTGCGGCCCTCGTGAGCTGATCCGCGGTAAGATCGAGCCCTATCTCAAGCATACCGGCGGCGCGATGAGCCCGTTCAACGCCTGGGTGATGATGAACGGCCTGACGACGCTGGAGCTGCGCGTGCGCGCGCAGGCGCAAAGCGCGCAGACCATCGCCGAGACAATGGAAAAGCACGACGCGGTCGCCAAGGTGCTGTTTCCGGGCCTTCCCAGCCACCCTCAGCACGCGCTGACGCAGGCGACGATGGACGGGCCGGGCACGGTGCTGGCCTTCGATCTGAAAGGCGGGAAAGAGGCGGCTTTCGCCTTCATGAACGCGCTGAACGTGGTGCTGATTTCGAACAATCTGGGTGATGCGCGCACCATCGCCACGCATCCCGCCACGACCACCCATCAGCGCCTTCCCGACGAGCAGAAAAAGACGCTGGGCATCACGCCGGGGCTGATCCGGCTTTCGGTCGGGCTGGAAGCGGTCGAAGACCTGCTGGCCGATCTCGACGGCGCGCTTTCGGCAATCTGAGGCGCGGATCGGAACGAAAGGCGCACGATAAGGGCGGCGCGGTTGTGATCCGATGCGTCGCCCCGGTCGTATAAGCGTTGAAAAAAGGTTGTAACAACTTACGTTACGCCTGCGCGCCAACGGAGGGGCGAAGTCATGAATATCCACATGTCGCTCGATGAACGGGATCCCACTCAATCCGAAGCCGAGGCCGCGCTCGAGACGTTGCGCGCCTGGGCCAACCGCGCGAGCGACGAGGAAATCTCGGCGCTCGACCCGCGTTTGCGCCGGATGATCCCCGGACTGCCGGACCCGGCCTATCCCGATCTCAGCGCCAAGTATCCCGCCGATTTCGCCCCGGACGAGGCGTATAAGCGTTCGATGCCGGACCTGCAGAACGGCCCGGCCAGCCTGATCCGCGGCGCCCGCGCGCCGATCCAGCATGTCGGTATCTCGAATTTCCGCCTGCCGGTGCGCTTTCGCAATCGCGAGGGCGGCGACACGACGCTGCAGGCCTCGGTCACCGGGTCCGTCAGCCTCGAGGCCGACAAGAAGGGCATCAACATGTCGCGCATCATGCGCAGCTTTTACCAGCATGCCGAGAAACGTTTCTCGGTGCAGGTGATCGAAGCCGCGCTCGATGACTACAAGGCCGATCTCGAAAGCTTCGACGCCCGCATCCAGATGCGCTTTTCCTTCCCGATGAAGGTGGAAAGCCTGCGCTCGGGCCTGTCGGGCTGGCAATATTACGACATCGCGCTCGAGCTCGTCGATCAGGGCGGGGTGCGGCGGCAGTTCCTGCATCTCGATTTCGTTTATTCGTCGACCTGCCCCTGCTCGCTGGAACTCAGCGAACATGCCCGCTCCGGGCGCGGTCAGCTTGCCACGCCGCATTCGCAGCGCTCGGTCGCGCGGATCTCGGTCGAGGTGGTCGAGGGCGAAGTCCTGTGGTTCGAAGACCTGATCGACCTGTGCCGCAAGGCCGTGCCGACCGAAACGCAGGTCATGGTCAAGCGCGAGGACGAGCAGGCTTTTGCCGAACTCAATGCCGCCAACCCGATCTTCGTCGAAGACGCGGCGCGTCTGTTCTGCGAAGCGATGCGCAGCGACAGCCGGATCGGCGATTTCCGCGTGGTCGCCAGCCATCAGGAAAGCCTGCACAGCCACGATGCCGTCAGCGTTCTGACCCAGGGCCCGACCTTCCAGAGCGAAAGCCTCGATCCGAAGCTGTTCTCGACGCTGATCCATGTCGGTTGATTGATCGCTTGCGGCCCGGCCTTTTCGGCCCGGCCGCAAGCCGCTAGGCTCGCCTCCATGCAACCAGCATGAATGCGAGCCATGGACGATACCCCCCACGACCTTCTTACCGTCACGCTCAATCCCGCGCTGGATGTGTCGAGCACGACCGAACGCGTCATCCCCGGCCCGAAACTGCGGCTTGAGCCGCCGGTGAGCGAGCCGGGCGGCGGGGGCATCAATGTCGCCCGCGCGGCGGCGAAACTGGGCGGCAGACCCTGCGCCATTGCAGCGCTTGGCGGCCCTACCGGCGCGCGGATCGCGGCGCTGATGGCGGATAGCGGCGTCACGCTCTGCGCCTTCGATCCCAAGGGCGAGACGCGCACCAATCTTGCCGTCACCGAAACCGCCACCGGCCAACAATACCGCCTGCAAATGCCCGGCCCCGACTGGACGCCCGAAACCGAGGCCGCGATGATCGCGATGATCGACGCCGAGGCCGCCCGCATCGGCGACGCGGCGGTCATCGTCCTGAGTGGCAGCCAGCCGCCGGGCCTTTCCGACAGCTTCGCGCAGGATCTTGCCCAGACGCTGGGCGCGCGGGGAAGGTTGATCGTCGATACGTCGGGACCGGCGCTGCAACGCCTCGTGTCGTCCCCGAGAAAGAACGCCGCGCCGCGCGTCCTGCGCATGGATCAGGCCGAATCCGAAGGCATCGCCGGACACCCCCTGCCCGATTGCGCCGCGAGCCTCGATTTTGCGGGCGGGCTGGTGGCGCAGGGTGTGGCCGATTGCGTCGTCATCGCACGCGGGGCCGAAGGGTCGGTGCTGGCCACCACGGACACCCGGCTGCACTGCCAGCCGCCCGTCGTGCCCGTTGTCTCGAAGATTGGCGCGGGCGACAGCTTCACCGCCGCTTTCGCGCTGGCGCTGGCGCGCGGCCAAGGCTGGGACAAGGCGCTGGTGGCGGGAACCGCGGCGGCCGCAGCGGCGGTGATGACGCCCGGAACCGAGCTGTGCCGCGCCGAGGATGCCAGCAATATCACACCCGACTGCAGGCTGAGCGACAGCCGCTGACACGCGCTTGACACGCGCCCAAGGCGCCGCCATGGCTGTTCGCATGATCGACTTCCGCCCCGTCGCGAACATCATCGGCTGGCTGCTCGTGGCGCTCGGAGCCATCATGCTGGTCCCGTCGCTCGTCGACCTCGTCTACGGCTCGCAGGACTACCGCGTCTTCCTGATCTCGTCCTTCGTGACGATGGTCGCGGGCGGGCTGGTGGTGATCGCCACCTCAAACGCCCTTGGCCCGGCGCTGACGCTGCGGCAGAGCTTTCTGGTCACCACGCTGTCCTGGGTCGTGCTACCGGTCTTCGGGGCGATCCCGCTGGAAATGGCGCTGGACCATATCAGCTGGACCGACGCGATCTTCGAATCCATGTCGGGTATCACCACCACCGGCTCGACCGTGTTCGACAATCTTGAATCCATGCCGCCCGGCATCCTGCTGTGGCGCTCGATCCTGCAATGGCTGGGCGGGCTGGGTATCGTGCTGGTCGCGCTGATCTTCCTGCCGGTGATGAAGGTGGGCGGGATGCAGCACTTCCGCTCGGAAGGCTTCGACACGATGGGCAAGGTCCTGCCGCGCGCCGCCGATATCAGCTGGATGCTGTTGCAGATCTATGCCGGGCTGACGATCCTGTGCGCGGCGGCCTATCTGCTCTGCGGCATGTCGACCTTCGATGCGGTCAACCACGCGCTGACCACGCTGTCGACCGGGGGATTTTCGACCCGCGATACGTCCTTTGCGCTTTATGACAATGAAACGCATTGGGTCAGCATCGGCTTCATGTGGCTCGCGGGCCTGCCCTTCATCCGCTATCTGCAGCTTATCAACGGCTCGTACAAACCGTTCTTTGCCGATATCCAGATCCGCGCCTATTTCCGCTGGACGCTCTACGCGATCGGCGCGGTGCTGGCCTATCGGCTGCTGCACGAGAATGCCGAAACCGACGGCATCCTGCGCGAGACGGCCTTCAACGTGGTGTCGGTTTTCTCGGGCACCGGGTTCGGCAGCGCCGATGTGTCGGCCTGGGGCGATTTCCCGATCCTCGTGCTGATCGTGGTGGGCTTCATCGGCGCCTGCACCGCCTCGACCGGCTGCTCGCTTAAAGTCTTCCGGTTTCTCGTGCTGTTCGAAGCGATCCGCGCTCAGCTCAAGCAGCTGGTCTATCCCAACCGGGTCGTGCCGCTGCATCTGGACGGGCGGCGGCTCGAAAGCGGCGTGGTCGATTCGGTGGTGGTGATGTTCACCGCCTTCGTCGTGGGCTTCGGCGTGCTGACCGTGCTGCTGTCACTGTCGGGGCTGGAGATGCGCACCGCGCTGACAGCGGCTTGGACCTCGATCTGCAATGTGGGCCCGGCCTTCGGGCCCGGCGTCGGTCCGACCGGCGCGATGCATGACTTCCCGGCGCTGTCGAAATGGCTGATGATCCTGGCCATGCTGATGGGGCGGCTGGAAATGGTGGCGGTGCTGGTGCTGGTGCTGCCGCGCTTCTGGCGCGGGTGAGGCCCGGTGAGGATCTCGCAGGCGCGTGCCCAATGCCTGACCGGAGGGGGGCATTCTGCCCCCTCTTGGCTGCGCCAATTCACCCCCTGAGGATATTTCAGGATTAAAGATGGGGCGGTCTGCGGCGCCTTGACGGGCGGGCGCAAGGCATGGGTTTTCTTGCTCCCATAGATGGCGGGCGACGCAGAAAGCCGCCCCGGGGGACCGGGAGCGGCTTTGCGGATCGGCGATCCGGGTCGGTTCAGGCGGCGAAGAGGCCGCGCGCCTCGGCACCCGAGAGGACCGGGCGGGCAGCGGCATAGGCGGCGCGGCCTTCTTCGGTCGCCAGTTCAGGGAACAGCGCCAGAAGCTCGGCGCGGGCCTCGGCGTCGAGCGTGTCGATCACCACTTCGGAGGGCTGGAAGCTTTCACTCCAAGCGCCCTCGGCGCGGATGATCTGGTGGCTGTCGCACATCACATGGATATAGGTGACGGGCGCGTCGGTGACGCGGCTCACGCCCGGCAGGTCGAGCAGATCGCCCGCCGCGACCAGCACCTCGCGCTCGCCGAACATCAGCTCGGCGCGGGCGCCGGTGATCAGCATGCGGTGGCGCGGCGAGACGGTCATGTCACGCTCGGGCAGGCCTGCGCCCAGTGCGCCCGCTTCGATGCGAACCGGCACGATCGAAGGGCTGACGGCGAGCTCGGCCATGGTCAGCTCGCGCCGCCCGGTCCAGGTGAGCTCCTGATAGCCGTTGTCACGGGTCAGGACCTTGTCGCCGACCGAAAGATCCTCGACCGCGATCCGGCCGCGCAGCGTGTCGATCAGCGTGCCGGGGGTAAAGCAGATGCAGACTTTCTCGACCTTTTCGAAGCTTTCGAAATCCAGCCGCGAGCCGTCCTTGAACACGATATAGCCGGTCTTCGAGGTCGCACCGGGCACGTCGTCATAGGGGACTTCGGCGGTGATATACACCTCGGCTTCGTCATCGACGACCAGCGTGTCGAAGCTGTCGCCGCCATTGACATAGCCGGTGGTCGAGCTGTCGATCACCTCGACGAAATCGTCGCCGGTGCCGAGATAGGTCTTCTCGATCTCGGAGAAATCGAGCGTCGAGGCGCTACCATTGATCAGGCCCTGCTCATCGCCGGTGTAATACATCCGCACCGCGTCGCTGACCGATGTCAGGTCGAGCGTGTCCCCCGTCGCCGTCTCGCCGGTTTCGCCGCCGACGATGTGGTGGGCGCCGAAATCGTTGAACACGCGGAACACGTCGTCGCCCGAACCGCCATAGGCGGTATCGTTGCCGTTATCGGTGACCAGCGTGTCGTTGCCATAGCCAGGCTCGGGCGCATCGCCCGGATCGCGGCCGCCGAAATCGCCGGGATTGTTGTCGCCGATCAGCAGGTCGTCGCCGGCGCCGCCGGTGATCAGGTCGTCGCCCGCGCCACCGATAAGCTTGTCGTCGCCTTCGTTACCCTCAAGCGTGTCTTCGCCGTCATCGCCCCACAGCGTGTCGTCGCCCATGCCGCCCAGCAGGCTGTCTTCGCCGGCGCCGCCGAAGACCCAGTCATGACCCCAGCCGCCATTCAGCGTGTCATTGCCCAGACCGCCATAGACCGTGTCATTGCCGCCGCGAGCATTGACGACCGAACCGGCATCGGTGAATTCATCGCCTTCGGGGTCGGTATAGGGAACCGAGATCACCTCGCCGGCGTCGGTGCCTTCCACGATCCCGACCGCATTCGGGGCAATCGTCGCGGGTCCTTCGTTTCTCGGCGGCATAATCAAACTCTCCTAAAGTCCGCGTTCGGACATCGCTGGTCACTCGCCGGTCCCGAGGCCGGGCGGCATTCCTTTTCCGGCTTCGCCGGTGAGATGCCTTGGAGATCCACAAGGGGGTGCGGCGCCGCAATCGTTGACACAATTCACCCCGGACACATTGGCAGCATCCCGTCAGATCACCCCCATGACCTGACAGCCCTTTCGGGTCGATGCCGAATATAGCAGAGGCCCCTAGAAAACAAAAAGAAATCGCCATTTTGGCCGTGTTTTGGCGTCTCGCTGCACAGGCCAAACAAGGCCGACAGCCAAGAATAATCCTCGTTTTGGAAACAATCATCGCCATGTTTTCGCCATGTTTTCGCCCCTTGACGGCCAGTTTTACGCCATTCTTGCCTGAATTTGGCCTTGGCGCGGCCAAATTGGGGCGGGCATTGTCGCTCATCGAGAACCAGAAAACCCATCGGCAAGAAACTGCGCCGGCGCCCCTCACCTGTTTCCGCATCGGACCCGAGTCGGCGCTGATGCGGGGATTGTTCCGGGATTCGCGCCGCCACCTGATTCGTCGCACCCTTGCCGCGGGGCAAACGCAAAGAGCCGGGGCATGCCCCGGCTCAAATACCGCGCGCGCAGTGTCAGTCCGCGCTGTCGACCAGCAGGCTGATCACAGCGGTCGTCGGCTGATCCGTGCGGGCGGCGATCTCGGCCAGCGTGTCCTCGGCCCGGGCCGACGGATCGGCTGCCTGCAACCGGGCGATGAGGATTTCGGGCGGCACCTGCAGGATCTCCGCGATCTGGGCGACCTGCCCCTGCATCATCCGCTCGGAAAACGCGAATTGCGGCGGACCGCCACGACCCGGGCTCTGCCCCGGCACCGGGATGACGAAGAGCGCGGCCATCGCGACCGAGACCGCCATGGCGATCCAGAACGGCGCGCGCCTGAGATAGCAGGTGATCGGGCGCCAGTTCTTCCACAGGTGCAGGACGAAGGGCACGATCAGCACAAGGCTCAGCCATTCGTGCATCGCATGGAACCATGCCGCGCCGAGATGGAAGAACAGCGCAACGCCCGACACCAGAGACACAAGAAACAGCCCGGTGATGAAGGGCGTGGCGTAGCGATTGAGAAGGGATGGCATGACGAGCTCCTGCGTTGGGCGGCGCAATGCTGTTGCGTCAAGCCGTAGCACGCGGGCGCCCGCCGGTTCTGTCGCCTCTCGATGCGCGGCAGGAGGTCGCAGCAAAAGGGCCGCCCGAAGGCGGCCCCGTACGGATCGGCGGATCGCGGCGCGATCAGTTCTGCTTGCGGTAGCTTTCGCGCGCGGCCTGATGGATCGGCCAAGGATGGACCTCGGCGCCGACCTTCATCTGCACATGCTCTTCGACATGCGGCTTGTCCGAGCCGCCATTCGCCTCGCCCCACAGGATCGACACCTTGCTGCCCTGCTCGGACAGATCCGCGCGCACGATCGCCAGCGAAATCCACGCGCGTTCATTGGCCGAATAGACCGGATAGGTCGAAATGCCGACCATCTCGCCATCCTTCAGAACCTGATCATAGGGATGCGCGGCATAATGGCCCGAGGGCATTTCCATCAGCTTCGGGCCGGGGAAGTCGCCCATCAGACCGTCGAAGATCTTCAGCACGTCCGCGCGGTCCCAGACCAGCGTGACCTTCACGCGGTGCGGCTGATCCTGCATCTTTTCCAGCGCTTCGCGACCGATGAAATCGTGGTCGAACTTGATGACCCGCTGATAATCCAGATCCCACGGCGTGAGGTAGTAGTCCTCGACATTCTCGGGCTCGAACGAGCCGCCGACCGAGCTGATCGCCTCAAAACTGTCGGCGCCGAGCCAATCGCGATAAGGCTTCATCTTGTCGCCCGAATAGATGGCTGGCAGCGGCGAAGGGATCCAGCCCGATTCCTGCGAGGCGGTGGAATAGGCCCGTGCGCCTGCGCGCAGCATCCCGTATTTCGTGCCGACCTCCAGCAGGCGGTCATAGACCTTCTGGTGTTCCTCGTACGGCCCCCAGATTTCCAGCCCCTGCGCGCCGCCCATGCCGTGCGACAGCGTGCGCGCCTTGCAGCCGGCGATGGTGATCTCGCCCATATTGAAGAACTTGGTGGTCAGCGGACCGCCCTCGTTCACCTCGTTCAGGATATCCAGCGCCTTGGGCCCCTGCACCTCGTAACGGTACAGCTTGCGCGGCTTGTCGGGGTTCTCAAGGCTGCGGATGTCGAATTCGGTGGTGACGTTCAGCCCCGAGATTTCGGCCTGATAGGCCACCCAGTTGCAGACCGGCGGGCGCCCGATCAGCAGCGCTTCGTCCTCTTCCAGACCGAAGACGATGACGTCGCCGATGACGTAGCCATCGTAATTGCAACACACGAGCTGCTTGGCCTTGTTCTTGCCCCACGTCTTGAAGCTGTTGATGCCGACGCGTTCGAGCAGCGCCTTCACATCCGGGCCGCGCACATAGAGGTCGGTCATGTGATAGGACTGGTTCAGCAGTACGGCGCCGTGACGCCACGCGCGCACTTCCTCGATCCAGTTGGTATAGGCGGGCGGGACCGGGAATTGATAGGGGCCGGTCTGCGCGTTCTGCAGCATCTTGGCGGGGTTGCCGCCGGCTTCGGCGATACGGTCCGACAGGGATCTGGTGGTCATCGTATTGTCCTCCCAACGATTGCGACGACGATAGCCGCAATGGACGCGCCGCGCTTATGCGCAGATTGAATAAGCCGTTCCGATTTGCTTATATACGTGCCGATGGCCCTGCCCCTGACCGCCCGCGAAGCCCGAGTGATCCGCGCCCTGTCCGAGCACAGGCGCGTCGCCACGGCGGCCGAGGCGCTGGCGACCAGCCAATCCTCCGTCTCGCGCGCACTGAGCGAGGCCGAGGCGCGGCTGGGCGTCGCCCTGTTCCAGCGCGGCTGGACGGGAAGCGAACCCACGGCGCTGGGGGATGTGGTGGTCGATCATTGCCAGCGCATCCTGTCGGATCTGGAAACGGTCGCCGCCGATCTGTCCGACAGCGCGCCACGACTGCCCGCTTTGGTGCAATGGCGCCATCTGCAGGCGCTGGCGGCGGTGGTACGGAACGGCAGCGCACAGGCGGCGGCGCGCGAGCTGGGACTGACCCAACCGGCTATCAGTCAGGCGCTGCGCGATCTCGGCGGCTTCGTTACCCCGCCCTTGTTCCGCCGCCATGCCAGCGGGCTGGCCCCCTTGCCCGGCGCCTATGCGCTGGCCGCTTTGTGGGACCGGATCGAGACCGATCTGCGCGCCCTGCCCCGGCTTCTGGAACAGGCCTCGATGGGACTCAGCGGGCGGGTGGCCGTCGGGATGATGCCGTTTTCCGGGCAGGCCAAGGTGATGGCGGCTTTCGGCGATCTGACGCGCGCGCATCCCAACCTTCGGCTCATTGGCGTGCCGGGCAATTACACCGCTTTGTGTGAGGCGCTGAAGCGGCGCGAGATCGACGTGATCGTCGGGCTCTTGCGCAGCCCCGCGCCGTTTCCCGGCTTTGTCGAGGAACCGCTTTACGACGAGCGTTTCACCCTGGTGGCGCGGCGCGATCACCCGGTCCACGACACGCCCGTCACCATCGACACGCTGGCGCGGCAAAGCTGGGTGGTGGCGCCACACGGCACGCCGGTGCGGCGCTATTTCGAAACGGTCTTTCGAAGGCTGGGTGCGGTGCCCCCGGCGCAGAGCTATGAAATCTGGTCCTTCGCCGATGCCGAACAGATGATCGCCGACAGCGATTCGGTCGCGCTGCTCAGCTATTCGGACGAGACGCTGGCGGAGCTGCGCCCGGATCTGAAGCGCGTGGCCTTCGATCTGCCCGATGCCGGAATCAGCGTGGGCCTGACACGACTGGGCGAGGCCTCGCCCCCGCCTGCCGTCAGCGCCTTCGCCCAAGCGCTCGCCACGCGGCTGGCGCGGATCGCGTCACCAGAAGGATAGCTGCTCGCCCTCGTCATCCCTGTCAGACGCATCGCGGCTCAGTGTCGACAGGGTCACACCCAGCAACCGGATCCCCCTGGGCGTAGGAAAAAGCGGCTCGAGCATCGCATTGACGAGGGCCAGCATTTCGTCTTGCGACGCGAAGGGCACCTGCAGCGTGCGCGAGCGGGTGATCTGCTGGAAATCGTTGTATTTCACCTTCAGCACCACGGTGCGCGCCTTGAGATCCTTGTCGCAGGTATGCCCCCAGACACGCGCGCCGAGCGCGGCGATTTCCTCGCGCGCGCGGGCGATGTCGTGGATGTCTTCCATGAAGGTATCTTCGGACCCCACGGATTTCCGCTCACGATGCGCCTTGACCTCGCGCTCGTCGATGCCGCGCGAGATGCGGTAATACCAGCTGCCGGATTTGCCGAAATGCCGGGTCAGGAAGTCCAAGGGCTTGGCGCGCAGATCGGCGCCCGTCTCGATACCCAGCCGCGCCATCTTGCTTGCCGTGGCCGGCCCGACGCCGTGGAACTTCTTCACCGGCAGGGCGGCCACGAAATCGGCGCCCTGGCTGGGGCGGATGACGGCCTGCCCGTTGGGTTTGTTCAGGTCTGACGCAATCTTTGCCAGAAACTTGCAATAGCTGATCCCGGCCGAGGCATTGAGGCCCGTCACCTCTTTGATGCGGGCACGGATCACCTGCGCCAGTTCGGTGGCGGCGGCGATGCCCTGCTTGTTCTCGGTCACGTCGAGATAAGCTTCGTCCAAGGACAGCGGTTCGATCAGGTCGGTATGTTCGGCAAATATCTCGCGGATCTGGGCCGAGACCGCGCGATAGACATCGAAGCGGGCGCGCACGAAGATCAGCTCGGGGCACTGGCGCCGCGCCGTGACCGAGGGCATGGCCGAGCGCACACCGAATTGCCGCGCCTCGTAGCTGGCCGCCGCCACCACGCCGCGCGGACCGGCCCCACCCACGGCGACGGGCTTGCCGCGCAGATCGGGATTGTCGCGCTGTTCGACCGAGGCATAGAACGCGTCCATATCGACATGGATGATCTTGCGCTGCGGCATGGCGCCGCCCGCCTGCTGAAGATCCCTGAAGCTGTCCGCGCCGTCCATGGCCTGGCCCTCCGGTGCCCGCCTTTGCTGCCACTATACAGGCTGTGTCCGGCACAGGGAAGAACAAAGCAGGAATATGGGCAAGGGCCGCTAGGTCGCCCGCTCTTGCGGGGTGCCGATATCCTCGGGCGCGACGGCCACGCTTTTCAGGATCGCGTGGCAAGCGACACCCGGCGCCAGTTCCAGCGCCTGCGCCGAGCGGCGGGTGATCCGCGCCAGCATCCGCCCCGCCGCCGTATCGAGCGAGACGATCGCGCCGGGGCCGTCGCCGGGCCGGACCTCGTGCACCGTGGCGGGCAGGATGTTGAGCGCCGACAGCCCTTCGGGGCGCGCGCGCGACAGGATCACGTCATGCGCGGCGATCCGCAGGCGCAACCGGCTGCCCGGCGCCTGCGCCACGCGCGGCAGGAACAAAGGGACACCGCCCAGATCCAGCTCACTCAGCCCGTCCGCGTGATGGCGCAGAACCGTCGCCACCAGAAGCGCCCCCGCCGCCCGCGCGCCCATGGGCGTGACGGCGGGATCAGCCAACACCTCGGCCGCCGGTCCCTGCCGGATAACCCGGCCCTGATCGAGCACGACGATGGTCGTGGCCAGCCGCGCGACCTCGGCGGCGGAATGGCTGACATAAAGGATCGGCACCTCGCCACGCAGGCGCTCGAAATACGGCAGGATCTCGGATTTTCGGGCTTCGTCCAGCGCGGCGAGCGGCTCGTCGGCCAGGATCAGGCCGGGCCGGGCCAGCAGCGCACGCCCGATCGCCACGCGCTGTTTCTCGCCCCCCGACAGCGCAGCAGGGCGGCGCTCCAGCAGCGGCCCGATGCCCAGCATCTCGACGATCCGGTCGAACTCGGCTGCCTCGGCGCCGCGCGCGCGGCGCGGCGCGAACCAGCGGCCATAGGTCAGGTTCTGGCGCACGCTCAGATGCGGAAACAGCCGCCCCTCCTGAAACACATAGCCCAGCCTGCGCCGATGGGGCGGCAGGAACACGCCTTTCGCGCTGTCGAACACCGCCTGTCCGTCCAGCACGATCCGTCCCGCCTGCGGGCGCTGCAGCCCGGCGACCGCGTTGATCAGCGTGGTTTTCCCGCTGCCCGAGCGTCCGAACAGCACGGTGATGCCGGGCGGGGCCTCGAACGCGGCGTCAAGCGTGAAGGTGCCCTGCCGGTGGGTGATCGCGACCTGCAGGCTCATGCGCCGCTCACCCGTTGCTGAACCCGGCGCGCGAGCACTTCGGAGGCCAGCAGCGCGCCCATGGCGATCACGATGGAAACCAGAACCAGCCGCATGGCCGAGGCTTCGCCCCCCGGCACCTGAAGGAAAGTATAGATGGCCGAAGGCAGCGTCTGGGTCTGACCGGGGATATTCGACACGAAGGTGATCGTCGCGCCGAATTCGCCCATCGCCTTGGCGAAGGCCAGCACCGCCCCGGCCAGCACGCCCGGCAGAATGAGCGGCAGCGTCACGGTCATGAACACCCAGACGCGCGAGGCGCCCAGCGTGGCTGCGGCCTGTTCCAGCCGGGGATCGACCGCGTCAAAGGACAGCCGGATCGCGCGGACCATCAGCGGAAAGGCCATGATCCCGGCGGCCAGCGCCGCGCCGGTCCAGCGGAAGGCGAAGACGATGCCGAGAGGTTCGAGAAGCGCGCCCACAGGTCCGCGCGGGCCGAACCCCAGCAGCAGCAGATAGCCGGTCACCACCGGCGGCAGGATCAGCGGCAGGTGGATGATCCCATTGAGCAGCGCCTTGCCGGGAAAGTCACGCCGCGAGAGGACATGCGCGGCAAGGATCCCCAAGGGCAGCG
Organism: Rhodobacter sp. NTK016B; assembly: GCF_017303295.1. Taxonomy (GTDB): domain Bacteria; phylum Pseudomonadota; class Alphaproteobacteria; order Rhodobacterales; family Rhodobacteraceae; genus Pararhodobacter. Next base: position 102,643 of record NZ_JAFKOK010000010.1, read on the forward strand.
ACACCAGCGTCGCCCAGATCGCCACTTTCAGCGACAGGGCGACGGCTTGCCATTCCTCGGGTCCAAGCCAGTCCATTCACGCTCCGGGCAAGGTAAAGCCGTGGCGGGCGAAGATCGCCTGCGCGGGTGCGCTTGCCAGCCAGTCGAGGAACGCGCGCGCCGCCTCGGGCTGCGCGGCGTCGGCGTTAACGGCGGCGGGGTAGCGGATCGCAGGATAGCTGCCCTCAGGGAAGGTCATCACCACCGAAACGCGCGGCTCGGCGGCGGCATCGGTGCCGTAGACGATGCCCAGGGGCGCGGCCCCGGTGGCGACGAAGGCCAAAGCCGCGCGCACATTGTCGGCCTGCGCGACCTGTCCCTGCACCGCATCCCATTGGCCAAGGCTTTCAAGCGCGGCCTGTCCGTAAATGCCCGCTGGCACCGCGTTGAGCAATGCCATAGCCAGCCGCCCCTCGCCCAGAAGCGCGGGCAGGTCCAGCGCGTCGGGCGCGACCGGCTCGGCAGGGGCGGGCGCGATCAGCACCAGCGAATTTCCCAGCAGATCGATGCGGGACCCGGGCGCGATCAGACCCTCGGCGGCCAGCGCGTCCATCCAGTCGGTATTGGCCGAGATGAACAGATCGGCAGGCGCGCCCTGCTGGATCTGCCGCGCCAGCGCCGACGAGCCCGCGAAGGCCAGCGTGGGGCTTTCGCCAGTTTCATCCTGATAGGCCCCGGCCGCCTCGGTCAGCGCGTCGGCAAGGCTGGCGGCGGCGAAGACGGTGACATTCTGCGCCAGAGCGGGCGCGCCGACGATCAAGGCCGCGCAAAGGACGAAACGGGAGAGCATGGCGGACCTCACAAGCAATATGTTCGAAGAAACATATCGCAGCCGGACGAGGCCGACGCAAGCGTTATTTCCCATCGGGAATATCGCATAGAAGTGCGCGGATCGCCGCGATCTCGTCTTCGGCGGCAGCGGCCGCGATGGCAACGACCTTGCGGTAATGCGCCAGCACCGCCTCGCCGGTTTCGCTGAGCGACGCGCCACCGCCCGACGCGCCGCCCCGCACGCTGAGCACGAGCGGCGCGCGAAACGCGCTGTTCATCTCTTCGACAAGGCTCCATGCGCGCTTGTAGCTCATGCCCATCGCGCGCCCGGCAGCCGAGATCGAGCCGGTCGCAGCGATCTGTTGCAGAAGATCCGCCTTGCCCGGCCCGAGCATCACATCGGAGCCGAACAAGAGACGAAGACGCAGGCGAACGGGATCAGGGGGCGCGGTCATGCGCTACCTTGTCGCCATGCCGGGGCTGCGTGCAAGGGCCGCCACGCGCGCGATTCGTTCGCCAAGGGCCGCTTCTTTGACCGTCCAGCGGCGATGAGGGTGCATTCTGTTCAAATGCTGCGCAGATTTCTGCGCCGCCGCATGCGCTGAGTCCCGGCCTCCGGTTTTGAGCTATGCGGCGCGCGCGCGACCTGAAAACCTGAGAAAACAGAGACCATCGCGTCTTTGAGAAAACACCTCGTCCCGCTCTTCCGGGACATCTGAGCACAGCCGCGCGACTTGCCTGCCTCCTCCCGCAGGACTTGTCGGCGGCTGTTTTTCGTTTCTCAGTCTTTCTCGCGCATCCTGCATCCGCTCCCCGCGTTGCGGGGGACGGAAAGGACGCGACAGATGAAGACACCCCTCGCCGCACTGGCCCTCGCCACGACCCTGATCGGGGACGCCCATGCGCATGACGTCGAGATCGGCGCGCTGACCTTCGGCTTCATCAAGCTGACCGACATGGCACCGCTCGCGATAGCCGCCGAGCTGGGCTATTTCCGGGACGAGGGCCTTTCCGTCACGCTGGAAGCGCAGGCCAATTGGCGCGTGCTGATCGACGGTGTAATCTCGGGCACGCTGCAGGGCGCGCATATGCTGGCCGGGCAGCCACTGGCCGCGACCATCGGCTACGGGACCGAGGCGCATCTCGTCACGCCCTTCTCGATGGATCTCAACGGCAACGGGATCACCGTGTCGAACGCGGTCTGGCAGCAGATGCGTCCGCATATCCCCTCGATGCCCGACGGACGCCCGGTGCATCCGATCAGCGCCTCGGCTCTGGCGCCGGTCGTGCAGGACTTTCGCGACAGCGGCATCCGGTTCGACATGGGCATGGTGTTCCCCGTCTCGACGCATAATTACGAACTGCGCTACTGGCTGGCCGCCGGGGGTCTGCATCCGGGTTTCTACAGCCCCGACGATCCCGGCGGGCATATCGGTGCCGATGTTTTCCTGACGGTGACCCCGCCGCCGCAGATGCCCGCCACGCTCGAAGCCGGGTCGATCCACGGCTATTGCGTGGGCGAGCCGTGGAACCAGCAGGCCGTGCAGCGTGGTATCGGTGTGTCGGTCATCACCGATTACGAAATCTGGCCCAACAACCCCGAAAAGGTGTTCGGCCTACGCGCCGATTTCGTCGAGGAATTTCCCAACACCACCCGCGCCATCGTGCGCGCCCTGATCCGCGCGGCGATGTGGCTCGATGCGAATGACAATGCGAACCGCTCGCGCGCGGTCGAGATCCTGAGCCAGCCGCGCTATGTGGGCGCCGATCCGGGGGTGATCGCGGCCTCGATGACCGGCACGTTCGAATACGAACCGGGCGATGTGCGCGCGGTGCCGGATTTCAACGTGTTCTTTCGCCATTACGCAACCTACCCGTTCTATTCCGACGCGATCTGGTACCTGACGCAGATGCGCCGCTGGGGGCAGATCCCCGGGGCACAGAACGATCAGTGGTATCTGGATGTCGCGGCCTCGGTCTATCGGCCCGATATCTACATGGACGCCGCGCAAAGCCTGATCGATGACGGCATCGCCTCGGCCGGGGATTTCCCCTTCGGCAGCGACGGGTTCCGCCCGCCCGTGATGCTGATGGACGGCATCCCCTATGACGGGCGCGTCCCCAATGGCTATATCGACAGCCTTCCAATTGGACTGACCGGCACGCAGACGATTATCGACGGCACCGTCGTGGAGTGAAGGCGCGCCGCCGTAACGCCCGGTGCCGCATGCTTTTCGTGGTGCACCTGTGCCGCGTGTCTCCCTTGTCCGCGACCCGGCGCGTGATACCTTCCGCCGATGGCGAGCGGACAGGCAGCACCGAATGAACGAGGTTTGGCAGGGGTCTTCGCGCTCTTGCTCGCGCGCCCGGTGATACCGGGACTGGTGCTGGTCCTCGTGACCCTTCTGGCCCTTTGGCAGACCACGCAGATCCGGGTTGCGGTCGACCTGTCCGGGCTGATCGGCAACCAGACGCAGGGCGCGCAGGCGATGACCCGGTATTCCGAGCGGTTCGCGCCGTTCCGGGCCGAAGAAGTGCTGTTGGTTCGCGCGCCGAGTTTCGCCAGCGAAGAGGCGCTGGACGCGCTGGAGGATCTCGTCCTCGAGCTGCAATTCGTCGATGGTGTGGCGCAGGTGATCTCGCTTCCCGGCCTGCCCGCGCCGGGGCGCACGGGCGCATGGCTGACCGGACCGGAACTGGCCGATCTGCCGCCCGGCGAACGACTGAGACAAATGCGCACCGAAAGCCCGCTTGCCGCGCAGATGATCGCCGAAAGCCTCGACGCGACGCTGATCTCGGTCGCGGCAGAACGCGGCGCGCTGGGCGACGCCTTTGCCGAGCGCGTCATGGCCGCCGCCGACAGCGTGCCCGGGCTCGATGTCACGCCCGTGGGCCTGCTGGAAGTGCAGCGCGCCATCGCGGTCGAGCTGATCCACGATCTGGGCGTGCTGGTGCCGGCGGCGGTGCTGATCTGCCTGCTGATTTCGGGCGTGCTGTTTCGCTCGCTGCGCGCGGTGGCGGTGATCTCGCTGCCACCGATCGCCGGGCTTGTGTGGTTTCTGGGCTTTCTGGGCGCGACCGGAACGCCCATCGACCCGCTGATGGGCGCGCTGCCTGTCGTGCTGATCGTGCTGGCCTTCTCGGATTCGATCCATGTCTATCACGCCGCAATCGGCGCCCTGACCACGGATACGCCGCGCGCCACCGCCTTGGCGCGGGCGCTGGCGCAGACGGCCCCCGCGGCGGCGTTTACCTCGCTCACCACGCTGATCGCCTTCGCCTCGCTCGCGTTGCCGGATTCGCCGTCGCTCAACGCGATGGCCTGGACCGGGGGCGTGGGCATGGTGCTTTGCCTTGCCGCCGTGCTGGCGATGACGCCGGTGCTGATGTGGGCCCTGGGCGTGCCGCGCAGGGGCACGCAGGCGCCGGGGCTGTTCGCGCGCGTCGTCCCGCCCGCTTTGGCGTTGGCGCGGCACGGGCGGGTCGTGGTGGTGCTGGCGGTGCTGGTGCTGGGCGGAGTCTGGGCGCTGCAAAGCCGCTCCGAGGTCGGGTTTCGCTACGCCGATTATCTGCCGCAGGGTGCCCCGGTGACCGAAGCGCTGGCGATGATGGATGACAGCGGGCTTGGCTCGGACCGGATGCTTGTGGTGATCGAGGCCGATCCGGACGCGCCGCTCGACCGCGTCCGCCGGGCGGCAGCGGCGATCTACGGACCGGGCGCATCGGGTTTCACCGAGGGCGAAACCGGCGCGCGGATGCTGGACCGGATGGCCGCGCGAGATGGCAGTGCCCATGCCTTGCCGGTGCAGATGCCTATCGCCGCAAGCGACATCCGCGCCGACGAGGCGCTGTCGGCTCTGGAAGCGCGCCTCGCCGAGGCCGGTCTGGCCGGGGCAAGCCACGTGGTCGGCCCCGGCTATGCGCTTCTGGTCGAAGGGCCGCGCATCGTTGAAAGCCTGCGCTTCGGGCTTTACGCGACGATCCTGTCGATCACGTTGCTGGTGGCGCTGGTCTATCGTTCGATCCGGCTCGCGCTGGTCGGGCTGGTGGTGAACCTGATCCCGATCATGGGGGTCGAGGCGTGGCTGGTCCTTCTGGGGCGCGAGGTGACGATCATGAACATGATCGCGCTGACCGTGGCCTTCGGCATCGCCATCGACGACACGCTGCATTTTCTCAACCGCTTCCGTCTGGCGCGCGGCGAAACCGCCGACCGCGTGACGCAGGCCGTGCGCGAAGCGGGGCCACCGATGGCCGCGACGACCCTGATCCTGCTGGCCGGGCTGGTGGTGACACTGGCCTCCAGCCTGCCGGGGCTGTCGATCTTCGGCGGGCTGATCGCGCTGGCGGTGGGGCTGGCGCTGGTGGCCGACCTGTTCCTTCTGCCCGGCCTGATCCGATGGAGTATGAAATGACCCGATTGTCAGCCGCGATCCTGGCCACGCTGTGTCTTGCCGTCCCGGCCTCGGCGCAGGTGCTGCCCGGTTTCGCCGGGAATTGGGAGGGCGACGGCACCCTCACCCGGGCGGGCGAACCCGCCCAGACCTTTCGCTGCCGGTTGCGGATCGTCCCGCTCGAGCTGCGCGAGGCGCAGTTCGTCGGGCGCTGCGTGACCGCGCAGGGATCGCAGAGCGTCAACTATACGCTGACCGAAAGCCCGGACGGCGCGCTGGTCGCGACCGACCGCAGGCCCCTGCCCGACACGCGCCCGGCTGAACTGACGGGAACCGCCAGCATCGGGCAATTGCGCTTCAGCGACGAAAGCGGCGCCGGGGTGACGCTGATCCGCGCGGGCGAGACGCTGCGTTTCGAAATCGCGGGAGAAGACGAGGCCGGGCGGGTGCGCGGCGCGGCGGTGTTGCAGTTGCGCGACTAGGCCCCACGGGGGCGGCGCTGACTGCTTTCCATTCCCGCGCGTGGCCCTTAGAACCGAAAGACCAGCGGGATGACCCCGCCCAGGCGAGGCGGAATGAACATAATCACCACGACCGATGCCCTGGCCGCGATCTGCGCCGAGGCCGCCCACGAGCCCTTCGTTACGCTCGACACCGAATTCCTTCGAGAACGCACCTATTACGCCAAGCTCTGTCTTGTGCAGATGGCCCTGCCCGGCAAGGGGCCTGAGCGCGCCTATCTGATCGATCCGCTGGCCGAGGGTCTGTCGCTGGACCCGCTTCTGGACCTGATGCGCAACAAGGATGTGGTGAAGGTCTTCCACGCCGCGCGGCAGGATCTGGAAATCTTCTTCATTGATGGCGGGGTGATTCCCGAGCCGCTGTTCGACACCCAGATCGCGGCGATGGTCTGCGGTTTCGGCGAACAGGTGGGCTACGAGACGCTGGTCAAGAAGATCGCCCGCGCGCCGCTCGACAAGACCTCGCGCTTTACCGACTGGTCGCAGCGCCCGCTGACGGATGCGCAGCAACGCTACGCGCTCGATGACGTGACCCATCTGCGCCAGATCTACGAACATCTCAAAGCCGCTATCGAGCAAAACGGTCGCGCCGCCTGGGTGGCCGAGGAACTGGCGGTGCTGACCTCGCCCGAAACCTATATCTCGCGCCCCGAAGACGCGTGGAAGCGCGTGCGTACCCGCGGTCAGTCGGGCAAGTTCATGGCCATGGTGCGCGAACTCGCCCGCTTCCGCGAAGATTACGCGCAGACCCGCAATGTGCCGCGCTCGCGCGTGTTCAAGGACGACGCGCTGCTGGAACTCGCCTCGACCAAGCCCGAAACGATCGAGGCTCTGGGCCGCTCGCGGCTGCTGTTGCGCGAAGCCCGGCGCGGCGAGATCGCCGAGGGCATTCTGGAAGCCGTGCAGCAAGCGCAGCGGCTGGGTCCGAAGGACTGGCCCAGCACCGCCGATGAAGGTCCGCCGCTGCAGGTGAACCCGGCACTGGCCGATCTGCTGCGCGTTCTGCTGAAGGCCAAGGCCGACAGTGCGGGCGTCGCCCAACGGCTGATCGCGCCGACCTCGGATCTGGACGCCATCGCAGCCGGCAAGCGCGACGTCGATTGCCTGAAGGGCTGGCGGGCCGAGCTGTTCGGCGCCGATGCGCTGCGGCTTTGCGCGGGCGATCTGGCGCTCTCGGCCAAGGGGCAGCAGGTGCAGGTAATCGAAATCTGATCGCGCCCCCGGCGGCCACGCCCCAAAGGCAAGCAAAGAAAACCCCGGATCGCAGCTTGGCGTTCCGGGGTTTTTTGTTTCTTGCAGCAGTGCCGTGTCGAGGGTTGTTCAGCCGCCGATCTCAAGCACCTCGTTGCGGCCACTGCGGACATAGCGCAGCTCGCTCTCACCAATAGCCGCGACCTGCCCGCCATCCAGCCGGTCGCCCACGCCGACGCGCACGACGCGGCCATTCGACATCCGCACCAGCGCGCGGCGATTGTTGGGGCTGCCGAACACGGCGATCAGATTGACGCGGTTCAACCGGATCCCGTCTTCCTCGGTGGCCTGCCGCGCGACCGAGGCCGAGCTGGGGATCACCGGGTCGTTGCCGCCTGCGACGTTGGTCGGCGCGGCGGCAGCGGGCGCAGACGCGGCAGCCGCTGCGGCAGCGGCCAGAACTTCGCGGCCCCGGACCTCGACATCGTCGGGACGCGCGCCGGGCATCGGCGATGCCGCGACAGCCTCGGCGGTGGCGCCGGACAAGTCGATTTCCGGTTCGGTCGCTGATTCAGGCGCCGCCTCGGGCACCAGATCGCTGGGACGGCGCTGCGGGCGCAGCGCATCCAGCGCCAGCCCGCCCGGTGAGGGCGCTTCCAGCGCCGCCAGTTCGGTCGTCGCGGCACCGTCGCCGGTCCGCGTCGCCGCGCTGTCTTCACCCGCGACGGCGGGATCCGCCGGAGCAAGCGCGGCGGTATCGGTCTGCGCATCGGTCGCGGGCGCAAGCTGCGTCTGATCGCCCGGCGCTTCCTGCGCGCGCTCGGCCTCGAGCCGTTCACCGATCTCGCGCACCGCTTCGGGGCGCGGCTGCGGACGGGCATCGGCCAGTTCCGGATCGGCGCGCGGCGTGTCGTCATAGACGACCTCGGGCTCGGCCGGCGTTTCGGTCACGGCACCCGTCGCGTCCGGCGCCGCCTCGCCCACCGCAGCGGCGATGGCGCTTTCGATGGCGGCGGCGACCGGCTCGTCGCTCGGCGCGGGCGCGACCTCAGCGGTGGTTTCGGGCGCCGGTTCCTCGGCCGCGTCAGGCGCAGCTTCGGCGGCGGGTTCGGGCGCAGCTTCGGGCGCGGCGGGCAGGATCGTGCCTTCGCGCGGCGCGGGGACGGTATCGGGACGTCCGGCATAAACCGTGACCCCCGAGGGCGTCAGCGCACCTTCCGGCGTCGCCACGACCAGCCCGCGATCATCGAAGACGAACTCGGTGCCGAAGGGCGGCGGCGGGGGCGGCGGGGTGAACGCGACCTCTTCGACCGGCGGCACCGCCATGCCCGACGGCAGCGAAAGGCTTTGCACAGTTGCGGTTTCGCTGTCGAGCTGCGGCGAGTCGCTGGCAATGGCGACCGGCGCCTGCGCGCTGTCCTCGCTCCCCTGAGTGCTCGCATCCTGCGCGGCCTGCGGCTCGGGCGTCGCCGGGGCGTCTGCCCCGGTCGCGGCATCGGCCAGCGTGGTCTCTGCCGGGGTGTTGGCCTCTGGCGCTTCGGTCAGGGCATCGGCGACAAGGGCGTCAACCTGCTCTTCGGGCAGCACCCCGTCGCCCGCCCCGTCGGGGGCCGTGCCCCCTGCATCGGCGAGCACCTCGGTACCCGGCGTCTCGGTCGCGGCTGTGTCGGGCGCATCAAGGGCGGCGGGCACCCCGATCCCCTGCTCTGCCGTGGCCAGCGTTTCGGGCGCTTCGATCCCGGTTGCGCCGTCAGAGCCGGTGTCCGTGGACAGCGTCTGTTCCTGGCTCGACGCGATCTGCGTGTTGTCCGAGCTGCTGAAATAGATGGCCCAGACCGCGACAGCGATCAAAATCAACAGGGCGCCGCCAGCGGCCATCAAGCCGCGTTGGGCGAAATTGCCTGTGTTCTTCTGCGCCCCGCGCGCGCCGAAAATCGTCATCGCTTCGGCTTCGCGGGCCTTGTCCTGTTCGCTGACGGGCGGGCGCGAGGTCGGAACCGAGGCTTGCAGTGGGGCGTTGCGACGCGGCGCGTCCCCGGACGTGGTCGCGGTCTTGCCCGGCGCCGGACGCGCGGGCGGCGTGCCCGAAGGCGCCGCCGGAGCGGGCACCGAAGCGGCCGAGGTTGCGGTTCCAGTCGCGACGGGCGCCGGCGCATCCGCAGGCTTTTCCGCCCGCTTGGAAGCAAGCTTCGTGCGCGCGTTCTGCGCCGCAGCCCCCGCACCCGCGAACATACCGCGCGCGCGCTCAAGCAGACGCTGTGCGCCTGCCGGTTCGGACGAGGACGAGGCCGTCGCACCGCGCGTCACGGCCAGACGGCCGCCGGGGCCGGTCTTGGCATCGCTCGGCGCAGGGTTGCTGGAGGCCACGACGGGCGCCGGACGGCGTCGCGAGGCGAACGAGACGGGCTCAGCTGCCTGACCGGACGTATCGGGCGTTTTCGCGTCGCTTTTCCCGGTCGCGCCCTTTGCGGCCTCGGCCTTGACCTCGGACGCGGTGGGGATTTCAGGCGCGTCGCCCGCCACAGCGGGACGGACCGGCGGCACTGCGCGCTTGGTCGCCAGTTCGGCGGGCAAGGCGGGTTTGGCGGTGTCTGGCGCGTTCTGCTCGCGGCGCAGGCGGCTGCCCATGCGACGCACCAGACTGCCGACGCCACGCTTGCCGCCGTCTTCCGCCGGAGCGGCGGAAAGCGGCGGCGTGCGCGGACGGGCCAGACCGGCCTCGGAGGTATCCGACATGGGACGCGGCGGGATTTCGACCTTGGGGCGCGCAGGAGCAGAAGCGGTGGTGCTCGGTGCAGCTTTCGCCGGTGCCGATGGGGCAGCCGGGCGTGGATTGGCGACGTCGGGCGCGGCGGACGGCACGACCGGATCGGCCTTGGCCGCAGGTTGCGGCGCGGGCTTGGCGGTCTTTGCCGCAGCGGGCTTTGGCTCGGGTTTCGGTTCAGGCTTCGGTGCTTCAGCCTTCGGCTCGGAGGCGCTTTGTCCCGATGTCTTGGCCGAGGGCTCGGCAGGCGGCGGCGCCTTGGCAGCAGGCGCGGCGATCTCGCGGATCGGCTCACCATCGGGCTGGACATGGTCGCCCTGCGCCAGATAGCGCGGTGCGGCCATCGTTTCGCCGAAGAACGGCTCGCCCGAGAATTCGCCCGGCCCGGGCTTGGCAACAAAGGCCACCGGGTTGAACCCATAGCCATCGGCGAAGGACTCGGCCTCGATCAGCGTCTCGCGCGCGGCGATGACGACCAGCGCATATTCGTCCTCGACCGACCAGTCATAGGCCAGTTCCTCGATCCGGTAGGGCGTCAGCCGCTCGATCTCGGCTTCGATCTGATAGCGCCGTGCCTCGTCCGTGGGCCCCGGCGCGACCACGCTGGTATAGCGGACTTCGCTTTCGGGCAGCACCAGCTTGGTGCGCAACCCGCCCGGCTCGAGCTGCTCGGCTTGCGTGACCAAACCTGCACAGGCTTCGGCGATGTTGTCGTTGTCAAAGTCGACCGAACCGACATGCGCCCAACCGCCAGAGGTGCGGTGGAGCAGTTCGACACCTTCGTTCGACAGCTTCAGAGCAAAATTTGGTTTCATACCGCGCGTTTATCACAGCCAACCTGAAAGAGCCGAGTCACCGGCTTGTGTGTTCCAATGCGTATAGCAGGAATCCGCCGAAGGAAACAAAAAGCCCGGCAGTGATGCTGCCGGGCCACAATTCTTTGATCGTTTTCGCGCGAAAACGCTTCAGGCCGAGGCTTTCGCCAGCGCCTGATCCAGATCGGCGATGATATCGTCGGCATCTTCGGTCCCGATTGACAGCCGCACGAGGTTCGGCGCGGCGCCTGCGGCCTTCTGCTGTTCGGGCGTCAGCTGGCGGTGCGTGGTGCTGGCCGAGTGGATGACCAGGCTGCGCGTGTCGCCCAGATTGGCCACATGGCTGAACAATTCCAGCGAATCCACCAGTTTGACACAGGCGTCATAGCCGCCCTTCAGCGTGACAGTGAACAGCGCACCGGCGCCTTTGGGGACGATTTTCTCCGCGCGCTCCTTGTAGGGCGAGCTGTCGAGACCGGCAAAGGTGACACCTTCGACCGCCGGGTGCTTTTCCAGCCACGCGGCAACCTTCGAGGCGTTGGCGACGTGCTTTTCCATGCGCAGGCTGAGCGTTTCGATGCCCATCAGCGTGTAATGCGCGGCCTGCGGGTTCAGCGTCATGCCAAGGTCGCGCAGTCCGATGGCGATGCTGAAAAAGGTGAAAGCCAGCGCGCCGAAGGTCTCGTGGAACTTCAGGCCGTGATAGGCGGGCTCGGGCTGCGACAGCGACGGGAACTTGTCCGAGGCCGACCAGTCGAACTTGCCCGAATCGATGATCGCGCCGCCGGTCACGGTGCCGTTGCCGGTCAGGTATTTGGTCATCGAATGCACGACCAGCGTCGCGCCCATCTCGATGGGCTTGGCGAGGTAGGGCGTCGCGGTGGTGTTATCGACGATCAGCGGCAAGCCGTGCTTGTCGGCGATCTTGGCCAGCGCCGGAATGTCGCTGACATAGCCGCCGGGATTGGCGATGGTTTCGCAGAACACCGCGCGGGTATTCTCGTCGATGGCGGCTTCGACTGCGGCCAGATCGTCGGTGTCGACAAAGGTGCATTCCCAGCCGAAGCGTTTGAAGACCTGCGTGAACTGCGTGATCGTGCCGCCGTAAAGACGGGTTGAGGCGACAATGTTCTTGCCCGGCGCCATCAGCGGATACAGCGCCATGATCTGCGCCGCGTGGCCCGACGAGGTGCAGACCGCGCCTGCGCCCCCTTCCAGCGCCGCCAGCCGCTCGGCCAGTGCCGCGACGGTCGGGTTGGTCAGGCGCGAATAGATGTAGCCCACTTCCTGCAGATTGAAGAGCGCCGCCGCGTGGTCGGCATCGCGGAAGACGTAGGCGGTGGTCTGGTAAATCGGCACCTGCCGCGCGCCGGTCGCCGGATCGGGGCGCGCGCCCGCGTGGATTTGCAGCGTGTCGAAACCGTAGTCTTGGGCCATCACGACCTCCCTGTCTGATGTCATCGGGTGCTGCGCGACGCTAGTGTATCGGCCCGGGGCGTACAACTGTCCTCGCGGTGCCCGCAGGCGGGCCGGGGCGGAACATTGTTGTCCTGCGCCGCTCGCTTCTTTGGACGACGTTCCGCGCTTGGCACCCATGCCGGACACTTGATCCGCTGAGGACGCGCAACGCGCGACGATGGTTCGGCGCAAGAAATCTCAACCTAGGGGGCGGGACGGATCAGGCACGCGGATCGAAAGAAAAAGCGCCCCGGGAAATCCCGAGGCGCCGACTTGATTGAAAAGGGATAGAATAAGTTTTGGTGATGAAACCCGGCAAACCCGGCGTTCTTGAAAAATCTCCGTCTCAACAACTTTCGCGGCAAACCCGCTTGGATACCCGTAGGTCGGTTAACCCGGCGCAGGCGTTCAAACTTTTTCGCCCGATCCGAGATTTTTTTCTGTTCCCTGCGAAACAGCCCCCGGCGCAGAAAAAAGCCCCGGAGCAAGCTCCGGGGCAGGTATGGGACAGACGGCGATGCACAGGGCTGACAGAGCGGGAACGCGGGAGGCGTGGCTGGCTGTGGCAGCGGGTCTTGCAATGTCGGGCCGTGTGGCATCGCCTCTATGGGTCGCGCGAGGGGCGGACCCGGTTCAAACTTTTCCGCATTGGCATGAAGGGGGCACGACAACGCGCCAGAAAGTGGTGGATAACTGCGTAAAGGGCCGCCGGTCTGGAAACCGGCGGCCCGTAGGGGGGGGGGCAGATCGATGCGGTGGCCTGCTCAGCAGCCGCCGTGGACCAGCCCGTAGCCGAAATCGGTATTGCGCCCGCCCGGTCCCAGCGGCTGCACGTCCGAGCGCAGGGCCGAGCGGATCGCCGCGACCGAGCCCCGTCCCGCCGCCATCTCGCGCGCGGCAAGGGCGGTGACGATGGGCGTCGCGAACGAGGTGCCGCTGACATAGCCGCCGCCGCTTTCGCTGGCGGCGTAGATATCGACGCCGGGCGCCGCGAATTCCAGCTCGGGGCCGGTATTGGCCATCCGGAAGCGACGCCGCGCGGCATCGACGGCGGTGACCGCGATCACCTCGGGCGCGGCGGCGGGCCACGCGACGACAGGACGCCGCTCGTTCCCCGAGGCCGCGATCAGGATCGCACCCCGGCTTGCCGCCGCCCGGATCGCCACGCCCAGAGCCTCGTTCGGCGGCCCGGCGAGCGACAGGTTGATCAGGCGCACACCGTTGCTCACCAGCCGGTCGATCGCCTGCGTGATCCGCTCGACGCTGGCCATGTCATTCTCGTCCCGGGTGCTGAAGACCGAGACCGCGTACAGCTGCGCGCCCTGCGCAAACCCGGCAAGCGCGCCGGTATCGTCCTGCCCCACGAGCAGCGTCGCCACTGCGGTACCATGATTTTGCGACGGCACCTGCCCGGTCGGCACCAGCGTCTCGTAGGTCACGTTGACCCCGCGCAACGCCGGGTGGTCGGTATTCACCGGCCCGTCAATCATGCCGATCCGCACGGACGACGACACCCGGCAGCGCCCCGGCGCGGTATCGCCGATCAGATCGGGCGCATAGATCCGCGGGCTGCTTGCGCTCTGCGCAAAGTAATAGGCGTGCTGGACAGCCAGAACCGAGGACGGCGCCATCCGCGACAGCGCCTCGTCGATGCGGGCGCGCGAATACTGCGTGGGCAGGATCGCCACGGTGCTGGTCTGGCCCAGCGCGTCGAGCGCGTGGACGCGCAGGACTCGCCCGCGCACGCTCTCAATCGCCGCGCGCACGGCATCGGCATCGCCCTGCGGCCCGACAACGATCCATTCCGGCTGACCGTTGGGCGTGGTGAGAATCCGTACCGGACGGCTGCGCCCTTCGCGACGCGCCGGGGCGTGGCCGATCCCGTAATCGTGGTATTCGTGCGGAACCTCTGTCCCCGGCCCCTCGCCCCCGTCGGTCTGCGCAAGCGCGACCGGCGCCGAAAGCAATGCGGCAGCCAGAAGAACAACAAAACGGCGGATTGTTCTGGATCGCTTAATTCCGGGCATTCTCCACGCTCTCGACAATTCCTTCCGCTGACCGGAGGATCCCGGCCGCGTTTTCCACATCCGCGCCTTCGAGCACATCGAGCCGATACAGGCCCAGCGCCGAGGGACCCGCGACGATTTCAAGCTCGGCATCCAGCAACACGTCCCGGATCGCGGCCTCGGTCGCGTCGGCGGCAAACCCCACCACCAGCGCCCCGCGCGCCTCGCCCCCGGCCAGCACATAGCCCGCCGGTGCGACATTGACCTCGAAACTGGTGGGCGGGCGCATGAAATAGCTCTGCGCGACGATGCCCAGCACCGCCACCGCCGCCACCGCCTGCCACAGGGTCGTGCGCGATCTGAGCTGCGCGATCACGCCCCGGCGCCCATCCGTTTCGGACCCGGCGCGGTAATCTGCGTCGCGCACGCTCTGGCGGTCGACATCGCGCATAAGCCGCGCCAGACCGAATTCGCCGGGTGCGTTCACCTCTTCGGCCTGCATTTCGCGCCGGATGGTCGCCAGCGCGTCACGCTCGGCCGCCAGACGCGCGTCGTCGGCGACAAGCGCTTCAATCTCGGCCCGTGCTTCCGCATCAAGCGTGCCATTCACCAGAAACGGCAGATCCAGTTCGATCTCTTCCCGGGAACGGGTCATGCAACCACTCTCCCCTGTATCCGGCCCGACAGGCAATGCAGCAGCAGCTTCTTCGCGTGATGCAGCCGCGACTTGATCGTGCCCTCGGGGACACCGGCGATCTGGGCGATCTCGGCGCAGGTCATGTCTTCGTAGAAGGCCAGCGAGACCGCGCTGCGATGATCATCCGACAGCGTGCCCATGCAGAAGCGGAGATGCTCGGCTTCCTGCTTCGCGGCGAAACCCGCATCGGCGGCCTCGGCGACGTCGCCGGTTTCGGGCACCTCATCGGTCACCGTCACCCGCGCGCGCTTGCGATGGGCATCGATAACCTTGCGATAGGCGATTCCAAAGATCCAGGTACGCACTTGGCTTCTCCCCTCGAAGCTGGCGGCCACCCGCCATATGTCCATGAAGACTTCGTGGAGTATGTCGGCCGCCTCGTGCGGATCGTTCAATCGCGAAACGATGAATTTGTAGACCGGGCGCTCATAGGCACGATACAGCGCGGCCAGGGCCTGCTTGTCCCCCTGCCCGACCTGCTGAACCAGAAAATGATGGTTCTCGCTCATGTGCCAACGCGCCTTTGATCAATGCGTCGGACGCTACACCAGGATCGGGACACAGGGAAGCACCCAGCCGCCCGCGAACACTCATGCTTTGGCAAAGCTCACGGAAACCGACCCGAAGCCTCCGAAATCGGCATCGAAGACACTTCCGGGGGGCGCTTCGACGGGGCGCACGAAGGATCCCGACAGCACCACTTCGCCCGCCTGCAGCCCCTCGCCATACTGCGCCAGCCGCCTTACCAGCCAGACGATGCCCGTGACCGGATCGTCCAGCACGCCCGCGCCCAGCCCGGTTTCCTCGACCACGCCGTCGCGCTTCACGATCGCCCCCGCCCAGCGCAGATCGATGTCGCGCGGATCGTGGCGCTGACGGCCCAGCACGATCCCCGCATTGGCGGCATTGTCGCTGATCGTATCGGTAATGACCCGCGCCCGCCCCGTGGCCGGATCTGCGCGCAGGATGCGGGTGTCGAGGATCTCGAGCGACGGCGCCACCGCCTCGGTCGCATCGAGCACCGCCTCGCGCGTGACATCGGCGCCCGACAGGGGGGCCTTCATAACAAAGGCAATTTCTGCCTCGATGCGCGGCTGGATGAAACGCCCCGCAGGGATCTCGGCGCCGTCCTCGAACAGCATGTCATCGAACAACACGCCCGAATCCGGCGTGTCGATCTTCAGCGCATCCTGCATGGCGCGGCTGGTCAGACCGATCTTCCAGCCGATCACCGTCCGCCCCGCGGCCTTCCTGTGCGCCACCAGCGCCGCCTGCACGGCATAGGCATCGTCCAGATCCATGCCGGGATGGGCCAGCGACAACAGCCCGATCTGGCGCCCATCGCGCTCGGCCTCGAACAGCGCGCGCCCAGCGGCCTTGTGCTCGTCCGGCGTCATTCGTCCACCACCCCGTTTCGCAGCACACCGATGCCCGCGACCTCGATCTCGACCACATCGCCGGGCACAAGGTATTTCGGCGGATCGAACCGCGCGCCC
The DNA here is from genome assembly GCF_017303295.1 of Rhodobacter sp. NTK016B. Taxonomy (GTDB): domain Bacteria; phylum Pseudomonadota; class Alphaproteobacteria; order Rhodobacterales; family Rhodobacteraceae; genus Pararhodobacter. The sequence continues at coordinate 118,795 of NZ_JAFKOK010000010.1, forward strand.
GCGCCGGTGGGGGTGCCGGTGACGATCATGTCGCCGGGCTCGAGCGTGGTGAAGGTCGAGATATAGGCGATCTCTTCGCGGATCGGGAACATCATCCGGCTCAGCACATCATCCTGCCGGACCTCGCCATTCACCCGTGTGACGATCCGCGCCTCGTCCAACTGCGCGGGATCGTCGAATGGCACCAGCCACGGCCCGATCGCACCCGACTTGTCCCAGTTCTTGCCCTGCGTGACATTGAATTTCGCATGCCGCACCCAGTCGCGGATCGTGCCCTCGTTGCACAGCGTCAGCGCGGCGATATGGTCGTACGCATCCTCCGCCGCGATCCGCCGCCCGCCCTTGCCGATCACCACGACAACCTCGCCCTCGTAATCCAGCGTATGGTTCTCGGGCGGGCGCATCAGCGGCTCGCCGTGCCCCGTGAAGCTCGACGGGAAGCGCGGGAAGAGCGACATGTATTTCGGCTGGGACGAGCCATCCTTGTATTCGGCATTGCGGTCGGGGAAGTTGACCCCCACACACAGGATCTTGCCGGGATCGGGCACCGGAACGGCATAGGTGAACTCGCCCTCGGGATGCGTCACCGCCCGCCCCGCGCCCGCCTTGACCAGATCGCCCAGCGCGCCCGCCGCGATCACATCCTTCAGCGTCGCCCATTGCGGAAATTCGTCAGACAGCGCGACGAAACCGCCCTGCGCCATCAGCCCGTAGACCTGCCGCCCCCCGGCCTCCACCGTCGCGATCCGTGCTTTCATCTTTAATCTCCAAATATCCTCGGGGGTGGCCGGAGGGGGCAGACGGCCCCCTTCGGCGCGGCGAGCGCGAGGGGGCGCGCAGCCCCCTCGCCCGACGTCACGGGGCCACGATCGGCTGCGCCTTCAGCGCCGACGCCACCAACTGTGCGCCCTCGAAGACGGATCCTTCCTCGAACCACGACCGCGGCGCGGGGGCGCCCCACAGGGTCTGGCGCTGCGGGTCCTTCAGATCCCACTTGATCGGCTCCAGATCCGGGTCGACCGTCATGTAATCCGAACAATAGATCTCGATCCGGTGTCCGTCGGGGTCGCGGATATACAGGAAAAACGCGTTCGAGATCCCGTGCCGCCCCGGACCGCGCTCGATATTGCCGACATAACCGGTGGTTGCCATCAGGTCCAAAAGGTCGATGATGTTCAAGGGCGTCGGCACCCAGAAGGCCGTGTGGTGCAGCCGCGGCCCGGTGCCGTTGGTGAAGGCCACATCATGCACGCCGCCCTTGCGGTGCATCCAGGCGGCCCAGCATTTCCCGGTCTCGGCATCCTCGGTATATTCCGTCACCCGGAAACCGATCGAGTTGTAGAACGCGACAGAGGCGTCGACATCCGACGAGAACATGTTGAAATGGTCGATCCGGAGCGGCTTCACCCCCCGGTAGAGCTTGTATTGCTGATGGATCGGCGGCAGGCGGTCCATGCGGCAATAGAATTCCAGCGGGATGCCGAATGGATCACGCGTGCGGAAGGTCCGGCCGAGAAAGGGTCGCTCGACCCAGTCGACGCCAAGCCCCTGCGCCTCGAACCAGGCTGCGGCCTTGTCGAGTTCCTGCTCGTCGAAGACCTTGAAGCCCAGACCGCCGACATACGCGGTGTCGGATTGCACCAGCGCGATGCAATGGTGGCCGCGCTCCTCCATCGCCCGCAGATAGATGATGCGATCATCCTCGTCGGTGACCTGCAGGCCCAGCGTGTCGACATAGAAGGCCCGCGAGGCCGCAAGATCGGTCACGCCGTATTCCACATGGCTCAGGCGGACGATGTTGAAGGGCGGGTAGAGATTGGGTTCGGGGATCGGCATCGGGAACTCCTCAGACCGGGAAAATCACGTTGACCTGTCCGGTACCGGACGACGGGAAATAGGGGGTCACGATCTCGCACTGGCCGGTATAGTCATCCCAGCCCAGCGCGCCATACAGCATCGCCGTATCGTGCATCGCGCCTTCGCCTGAGCAATGATGCGCGTAATCGCCCAGCATTTTCAGGAACGTGGCGTGATCACCGCGCTGCCACATCTCCAGCACCATCAGATCCACCTGCCGGTTGAATTCCGAGCTGATGGTGAAGGTGCCGTTATTGGGCGCGTATTCCTTGTTCGACCAGATCTTGTGGCTGAGCGAGCCCGAAGCGACCAGCATCACGCGGCTGTCGCTGTCTTCGATCGCTTTGCGGATCGCCTGTCCCAGCACCCGGCTTTCGTCATGGCCATGCACCGTGCAGAAAGCCGCGACCGAGACGACCTTCATGTCATGCTCGCGCGCCATGAAGCTCATCGGCACCAGCGTGCCGTATTCCAAGTCCAGACTGTCGAGCCGGTGCGCCAGCGTATAGACGCCCATATCCGTGGCCGTCCGGGCGATCGCTTCGCCCAAGGCCGGATTTCCCCGGTGGGAATAGGGCATGTCGCGGATGAATTGCGGGAATTCGGACGAGGTCAGCAGCCCTTCGAAATGGTCGTTGGCGTTGACGTGGTAGCCTGCATTGACCAGCCAATGCGTGTCGCAGATCACCACCGTGTCCACGCCCAGCGCCTTGGCGCGGCGCGCGATTTCCAGATGGCCGTCGATGGCCGCCTGTCGCTTGCCCTTGATCGGGCCCTCCTGTTCGGACATCTGCAATGTCGGAACATGGGTCATCTTGGCGGCGAGAACGAGGTCGCCCATATCTGTCTCCTCCCAGAGTGATCGCGCGTTTCCCGGGGGTTGTCAGGCGCCCAGCTGCTGGATCTTGTGGCTTCCCAGCGCGAAGGACGTATTCTTCGTCTCCATGTAGAAATCGAACGACCAGTCGCCGCCGTCACGCCCCACGCCCGAGGCTTTGACACCACCGAACGGCGTCGGCAGATGGCGGACATTTTCAGAATTCACCCAGATCATGCCCGCTTCCAGCTTGTCGCTGAAATTGAGCGCGCGGGTCAGGTCGTTGGTCCACAGATAGCCCGAAAGGCCGTATGCCACGTCATTGGCGATATCGAGCGCTTCGGCCTCGTCCTTGAAGGTGATCGAGGTCAGGAAGGGGCCGAACACCTCTTCCTGCGCGATGCGCATCTCGCGCGTGGCGCCGGTGAACAGCGTGGGTTTCACGAACCAGCCCTGCTCACCCTCGCGCGCGCCGCCCGCGCGGCAGACCGCGCCTTCGGATTTGCCGATGTCGACATAGGACATGACCTTGTCGTAATGCACCTTGTGGATCAGCGGCCCGACCTCGGTCGCGGAATCCAGCGGGTGGCCCACCTTGATCCGCTTCACGCGCGCTTCGAGCTTTGCGTGGAAGTCCTCGGCCACGCTTTCCTGCACCAGAAGCCGCGAGGACGAGGTGCAGCGCTCGCCATTGAGTGAATAGATCATGAAGATCACCGCATCCAGCGCGCGCTCCAGATCGGCGTCTTCGAACACGATCACCGGGTTCTTGCCGCCCAGTTCGAAATGCACGCGCTTCAGCGTGTCGGCGCCCTGTTTCATGATCATCGAGCCGGTTTTCGATTCGCCCACGAAAGCGATGGCCTTGATGTCGGGATGCTCGGTCAGCGCGCGTCCCGCATCCTCGCCGAACCCGTTGACGAGGTTCAGTACCCCGTCGGGCAGCCCCGCCTCGCGGCAGATCTCCGACAGGATGCGCGCGGTCAGCGGGCTGAACTCGGCCGGTTTGTGCACCACCGTGCAACCCGCGGCAAGCGCGGGCGCGATCTTCCACGTCGACAGCATGAAGGGCGTGTTCCACGGCGTGATGACACCGACCGGGCCGATCGGGTGGCGCGCGGTCACGTTCATCTGGCCCGGGGCGAACAGGGTCTGCCCGTCGCGCGCGCCCGGCGCCTGATCGGCGAAGAAGCGGAAATTCTCGGCCGCGCGCAGCGCCGCCTTGGACATGAACCGCCACGCCTGCCCGGTGTCCCAGCATTCGCAAAGCGCGATTTCCTCGGCGCGTGCGACGATGGCGTCGGCAATGCGGTGCAGGATCTTCTTGCGTTCCTTGCCGTCCATCGCGGCCCATGCCGGGAACGCGCCCTTGGCGGCCTTGGCGGCGGCGTCGACATCCCCGGCGGTCGAGCGCGAGACGCTGCAGATCAGGCTGTCATCGACCGGCGAATGCGTGTCGAAAGACCCGCCCGAGCCCGGCACGTCCTTGCCGTCGATCAGGTTCATGATACCGCCGTCGCGGAACCGGGCGAGATGGGTGTCGAGCTGGGCGAGACGGGTGGCGAGATCACTCATGCTTGCATGTCCTTCGGCAGAAAACGGCGGATTGAGCTTGTCTTGGGGCTCAGCTCGGGATCGATGTCGCGCATCTCGAGCGAGAGCATCAGCGAATTTTGCGCGAGATCCTCGGCGCAATAGGCTTCGAGGGCCGCGAACAGATGGTTCGTCGCCCTGAGCTTGTCCTCGGGGCTGCGGCCACCGCGCAGGCGGACCGCGATATCGATAAAGGCGTGCTTGGGATCGCCATCGGCAATCAGCACGTGATCGGCGGCGAAGGCGCGCACCCGGATGCCGGCGGGCGGGAAAACGCCCGTCTCGACCGCCGCGTCGCGCAACACGCGCAGAAGGCCCGGCATATCGAGTCGCTCTTCCAGATTGCGCGAATACTGGATCTGCAGATGCGGCAAGGCTCCCCCCTTTCCAATTAATTGCTTTGTTAAGGGTTAGGCGCACGAATGTCAATCGCTGAATCGCGGGTCGCTCCCGCTTAAGTTGCGTTGGCAACCCCGCAAAGCGCTTGCCTAGGCGGCGATGTTCGGCCACTGCTTGTTCATGAGTAAGACCTCTCTCCGCACGACTTCCCGCTCTCTGCCGATCGCCCTGTTGCGCGCGCGGGAGACCGTCATGGGCCCGGTTCGCGAGATGCTCGCCGATAGCGGCATCAACGAACAGAAATGGCGTGTCCTCAGGGTGCTGGACGAATCCGGCGCGCTGGATCAAAGCCTTCTGGCCGAGAAAAGCTGCCTGCAGCTTCCCTCGCTCACCCGCATCCTGCGCGCGATGGAGGAACAGGGCCTTGTCACCCGCGCGATGGATCCGGGCGACCGCCGGCGCTCGATCGTCAGCATCTCGAAAGCGGGGCAAAGCGTGATCCAGGACCGGGCCGACGCCAACCGCAAGCTCTTCGACCGGCTGGAAGCGGCCTATGGCAAAGAGCGCATGGAGACGCTGCTCGATATGCTGGAAGATCTCAACAACACCGATTTCCGCGACTGATTCCCGGCAGGGTGCGATTGCCTCAGATGATGGGTGGAACTCAGCCGCCGGGATGCCTAGTGTCTGGGGCGTCACCAGCCCCCGGAATTCGATGAGTCAGACCTACCAGGTTCTCGCCCGCAAATACCGCCCGGAAACCTTTGCCGATCTGATCGGGCAAGAGGCGATGGTGCGCACGCTGAAAAACGCCTTCGAGGCGGATCGCATCCACCATGCCTTCGTGATGACGGGCATTCGCGGAACCGGCAAGACGACCACCGCGCGGATCATCGCCAAGGGGCTGAACTGCGTGGGGCCTGACGGCAATGGCGGCCCCACGACCGAACCCTGCGGCGTCTGCGAGCCCTGCCGCGCGATCACCGAGGGACGGCATGTCGACGTGATGGAGATGGACGCCGCCAGCCGCACGGGCGTCGGCGACATCCGCGAGATCATCGATTCCGTGGCCTATCGGGCTGCAAGCGCGCGCTACAAGATCTACATCATCGACGAGGTGCACATGCTCTCGAACAGCGCGTTCAATGCGCTGCTCAAGACGCTGGAAGAGCCTCCCGCGCATGTGAAATTCATCTTCGCCACGACCGAGATCCGCAAGGTGCCCGTCACCGTGCTGTCGCGCTGCCAGCGCTTCGATCTGCGGCGGATCGAGCCCGAGGTGATGATCGCGCATCTGCAAAAGATCGCCGGCAAGGAAAACGCGCAAGTCGCGGACGAGGCGCTGGCACTGATCGCGCGCGCCGCCGAAGGCTCGGTGCGTGACGCGATGAGCCTGCTCGATCAGGCGATCAGCCACGGCGCGGGCGAAACCGGGGCCGATCAGGTCCGCGCGATGCTGGGCCTTGCCGACCGCGGCCGGGTCATGGACCTGTTCGAAGCGGTGATGCGCGGCGATGCGGCAGGCGCGCTGGAAGAGCTGGCGGCGCAATATGCCGACGGCGCCGACCCGGTCGCCGTGCTGCGCGATCTGGCCGAGATCACCCATTGGGTCAGCATCATCAAGGTCACGCCCGGCGCGGCCGAGGATCCGACCGTCGGTCCCGACGAGCGCCAGCGCGGCAGCGATCTGGCCGAGCGGCTGGATCTGCGCATCCTCGCGCGGATGTGGCAGATGCTGCTGAAATCGCTCGAAGAGGTCGCGATGGCACCGAACGCGATGATGGCCGCCGAAATGGCGATCATCCGCATGACGCATGTCGCCGAACTGCCCACCCCCGACGAGCTGATCAAACGGCTGCAGGACAGCCCTCCGCCCCCCGCGCCGAACGGCGGCGGTGGTGGCGGTGGCGGTGGCGCGCCGGCCATGGGCGGCGGTGGCGGCACGCAGGCGATGGGGCGCGGGATGCCCCCGCGTGGTGGCGGTGGCGGTGGCGGGGCGCAGGCGGCGCTGGCCGGGCAGGTCAACGCGCTGGCGCAGTATGCCACCTTTGAAAGCGTCGTCTCGCTGATCCGCGAGCGCCGCGACATCCGGCTTCTGACAGAGGTCGAGACCTGCCTGCGGCTGGTGCGGTATTCGCCCGGCCGGATCGAGTTCGAACCCACCGACAACGCCGCGCCCGATTTCGCAGCGCGGCTGGCCGGACGGCTGCAGAACTGGACCGGCGCGCGCTGGGGCGTGTCGATCGCGCAGGGCGGCGGGCAGACCATCGCCGAGGTGCAGGCGGCGGAAGACGCCGCGCGCAACGCGCAGGCGCTGGAGGATCCGCTGGTCAAGGCGATCTTCGACGCCTTTCCCGGCGCCAAGATCACCGCCTTCAACGCCCCCGCCGAAACCGTGCAGGAGGTCGCCGAAAGCGCCCTGCCCGAGGTCGAGGACGAATGGGACCCGTTCGAGGACTGAGCACCCTCGCCTTGCGGCCTGCAGGCCCGGTGCCTACATGTTCACCAACACGGATCACGGACCACGGGAGCAGATCATGCTGAAGGGATTGGGCGGCCTCGGTGGCTTGGGCGATATGTCCAAGATGATGAAGGCCGCACAGGAAATGCAGGAAAAGATGGCCGAGCTGCAGACCCGTCTGGACGACACGATCGTCGACGGCGAATCCGGCGCGGGACTGGTGCGGGCGACGGCGAATGCCAAGGGCGTGCTGAAAAGCCTGTCCATCGACCCGTCGATCTTTTCCGCCGACGACAAGGAAGTGGTCGAGGACCTGATCCTCGCCGCGATCAAGGATGTTCAGTCCCGCGCGCAGGAGCGCACGAAATGGGAAATGGGCAATCTGGCCGAATCGATGGGCCTGCCGCGCGACATGAACCTTCCGGGGATGTGACGTGGCGAACGCGCCGGGCGAGATCGAGGCGCTGATCGCGCTGATGTCGCGGCTGCCGGGGCTTGGCCCCCGCAGCGCCCGGCGCGCCGTTCTGCACATGCTGAAAAAGCGCGGGCTTGTGATGGAGCCGCTAGCGCAGGCGCTGTCTCGCGTGGCGCAGACCGCGCGTGACTGTCAGGTCTGCGGCAATATCTCGGATCACGACATCTGCCCCATCTGCACCGACGAGACGCGCGCGACCGGCGTCGTCTGCGTGGTCGAGGATGTCAGCGATCTGTGGGCGATGGAGCGCGCGGGCGGCTTCAAGGGTCGCTATCACGTGCTGGGCGGAACCCTCTCGGCACTGGAATCGGTGGGCCCCGAAACCCTGCGCATCCCGGCGCTGGTGGACCGCATCGGCGTCGAGGACGTGAGCGAGGTGATCCTTGCGCTCAATGCCACGGTCGACGGTCAGACCACCGCGCATTACATCGCCGAAACCCTCGCGCCCACCGGCGTCTCGGTCAGCGCTCTGGCGCGTGGACTGCCGATGGGGGGCGAGCTGGATTATCTCGACGACGGGACAATTGCCGCAGCGCTGGCGGCGCGGCGGCAGCTCTGATCAGGCGTATTCCGCGTCGTAATGCCGAACCCGCACGCGGCGCGTCGACACCAGATGCCGGGGCTTCGCCCAGGGAAGCGGGAAACGCGCGGTGGCGCTTTCGGTGACGACCCATTGGGCCCAGCGTGACCTTGCCATGACTAGAATCCTTGCCTGTCAGCGCGCTTTGGCGCCTTTCCCGGTCAGATTGACCCTGGAATGAGGCCAAAACGGGGCAAAGGCCGGGATTCTTTCCGTCCAAGAAACGGCTTAGAGCCGGATGGCAGAAATCAGCCGGCCATAATCGGCCTGGTTCTGATGCACCGAGCGGCGGTAGGAATAGAACTGCTCGGGGCTGGAATAGGTGCAGTGCCGCGTCCAGCTGGCCGCGCCCACGCCTGCCTCGCGCAACCGCCTCAGGCCGAAGCCCGGCAAGTCGAACAGGTAGCGGTCGCCTTCACCATTGGCGAAGAACCATTCGGCCTCGGGGTCTTCGGTCAGGAAGGTGTCCAGAAATTCCGGCCCGACCTCATAGGCGCGCTGGCTGATGCACGGCCCGATCACCGCCGAGGTTTCAGCCCGGTCGCCGCCCAGATCCTCGATCGCGTCGAGCGTCGCCTCAAGGATGCCGCCCAGCGCCCCTTTCCAGCCCGCATGAACCGCGCCGATGACCCCGGCAGACGAATCGTGCAGCAGAACCGGCATGCAATCGGCGGTCAGGATCGACAGCGCGAGGCCCGGCACATCGGTGACCATCGCATCGCCTTCGCCCTGCTCACCCGGCCCGGTAACCGTCACGACCTTGGCCGAATGCACTTGCCGCACGCCCAGCAATGCCTCGGGCGGAACGGCCATCGCGGCGGCAACGCGGGCGCGGTTGATCGCCACCACCTCGCGCTGATCGGACGAGCCGCCACCGCAATTCAGCCCCGCGAACACGCCCGACGAGGCCCCACCCCGGCGGGTGAAAAAGCCGTGGCGGACCTCGGAGAGATCGTCAGATGTCAGGATTTCCAATGTCATCCGTCATCCTTGGCTGCGGAACGGGCGGCGAAACCGGGTGGAAGAGGGGCGCCGTCAGGCACCAACGCGAGCGCCTTGAACAACGTTCCCATTTCCGCGGCATGGGTCAAGCGGCGAAACGCGGCAATATGCGCATCGAGCGCCGCACCGTCGAGCGATTGCGCCAGCCGCGCGGCACGGGTCTCGATCCCCAGCGCGGCCAGAAGCATCCCCTGCGGCGTCAGGGCGCTGGCGGTGAGCGGCCGGGCGAAACGCGCGAGGGCTTCGAAATCGACATGCGCGGTCAGGTCGGCCAGCCCCGGACGGGCGAAGGGGTCGGCATAGGCGTGGTTTTCCAGCGCCTGAAACGTGTCCCCTTTCGAACGCCAGTCGCCGTAATCGACGATCAGGGCCGCGCCGCCATGACGGGCGATGCGGCCCGCCACTGCCTCGACCGCCGCGCGGGCTGGCGGACAGGTTTCGACGATGTCGCCGTCGCGGGTATCGGCCAGCCGGTGGTGCAGATCGGCAAGCGGCGCGCGGGGCGACAGGCCGGGGCCAAGGGTTTCGCCCTGCAGGCCCACGACGACCTCGCGCCAGCCCTCGCCATCGCGTCGGAACTGACGAATCGGCAGGGCATCGAAGAATTCGTTGGCCACAAACCATGTCGGCGCTGCGGGCAGCGCATCGAGACTGTCCAGCCATTCGACCGGCGCCCCCGTCAGCCGCTCGGCCTGTGCCTTGCGCAAAACGGGCGAGGCCTCGATCAGCCGGATCGTCACGCGGTCATGAAAGCCCGGAACGCCCCGTGTGGCGCGCCAGATATCGGCCATCAGCGTGCCCCGGCCCGGCCCGGCCTCGGCCAGAACGGCGCGCGGGGCGCCCTGATCGAGCCAGCTTTGCGCAACGCACAGGCCGATCAGCTCGCCGAACATCTGGCTGATTTCCGGCGCGGTGGTGAAATCTCCCGCCGCGCCAAGCGGATCGCGGGTCGCGTAATAACCATGCTCGGGGTTGAGCAGGCATTCCGCCATATACTCGGCCAGCGAGATCGGCCCCGTCGCAGCGATGCGCCGTGCAAGGATCGCGGCCAGTTCCGTCATGCGGGCGCGGGCGCCCGGCGCCGTGACCACACGATCAGCGCGATGCCGATCAGCAACATGGGCAGGCTCAGCGTCTGGCCCATCGTCAGCCCGAATTCGCCCAGACGGATCACGTAGCCCTCGGGGTCACGCGCCAGAAACTGGTCGTCGGGCATGCGCCAGAACTCGACAGCGATACGCGACAGGCCGTAGATCGTCAGGAAGGTGCCGGTGATGAACCACGGACGCTTCAGGCCACCGCGCCGGGTCACCAGATACCAGATCACCAGCCCCAGCAGCAGGCCTTCCAGCCCGGCCTCGTAAAGTTGCGTCGGGTGGCGCGCGCAGATGCCCGGCCATGCAGGCGGGCAGACGCTGCCCATGCCGGGAAACACAACGCCCCAGGGCAGGTTGGTGGGATGCCCCCAAAGCTCGGCATTGATGAAATTCGCGACGCGGCCCAGCCCCAGCCCGACAGGGATGACCATCGCCATGGAATCGCCCACCGCCGAAGCCGGGATGCCGTTCTTCCATGCGAACAGGAAACCTGCCGCCGTCGCGCCCGCCAGCCCGCCATGGAAGGACATGCCGCCTTCCCAGACCTGCAGGATCTGCAGCGGATGGGCGAGGTAATAGGCCGGCTGATAGAACAGCACAAAACCCAGCCGCCCGCCGAGGATCACGCCTAGGATGATCCATGTCAGCAGGGATTCGACATGCACCGGCGTCATCGGTGCGGTATCGCCGCGCCACAGATGCGGGCGTTTCACCGCCGCGACGATCAGCCGCCAGCCGATCACGAACCCGGCGATATAGGCCAGCGCGTACCAGCGCAGCGCAAAGGTGAAGAAGCCCAGATCCAGCGAAAAGATCTCGGGGCGCAGATAAGACGGGAAGTCGATGACCAGTTGCATGGTGGTCCTGTTTGCTTTGCCACGGGTTTCCCGTGGCGGCCCCCGGAAGTCAACCGCGGGGGGCACGGGGACAAGGCGGCAAGACGGGCCCATGCCAACCTTGCGTTGCCCGCCAGCCCGTCCCATATAGGTTTCAAGCCAGTAAAGGAGCGCCCGATGCAGCCCGGCAACAAGATCTTCGACGACCTGTCGAAACTCATGACCAATGCGATGGGTGTCGCTCAAGGCGCCCGGTCCGAAGCCGAAACCGCGATGAAATCGCTGATGGATCGCTGGTTGGCCGACCGCGACTTCGTCACGCGCGAGGAATTCGACGCCGTGCGCGCGATGGCCCAGAAGGCCCGCGAGGAAAACGAGTCGCTCAAGGCGCGCATCGACGCGCTGGAATCGCGTCTCAACGGCTGAGTGCGTGCCGGGTCGATCCCGGCCCGTATCCCTGCTCCCGCTTCACAGCATTGTCATGCCGGCCTAACCTGCCCCACCCGTTTGCGGGTGGGTCTTGTGGTGGGGAGGCAGCATGAAAACGTGGCTCGTGGCCGAGGGGCGACGACTCTGGCGCACCTGCGTCTATTCATGGCGCGGCTGGGCAGCCGCGTGGGCGTCGGAAAAGACGTTGCGGCAATGGACGCTGGCCAACGCGCTGTCGGTGCTTGCTGCGCTGCTTTTGCCGCTCGGCACTGCTGAGCGGGCACTGATCATCGCGCTGGGTCTGCTGCTGCTTGCCACCGAGTTGATGAACACCGCGATCGAGACGGTGGTGAACCACCTGTCGCCGCAGCCCCATCCGCTGGCCGCCAAGGCCAAGGATTGCGGCAGCGCGGCCGTCGCGCTGGCTGCCATCGCTGCGGGGGCGGCCTGGATCGTCGTGTTGTGGGGACTCTGGGCGCGCTGAGGATCAGCCGCCCAGCAGACTGCGCGACCCGCCCGCCATCGAAGCACGCAGGCTGTCCACCAGCCCGACATAAGAGACCAGCGGCCCGCGCAGGAACGGCAGGGCATTCGCGATCACCGGAGCCAGAAGATAGAGCACCGCCAGTGCGATAACGATCAACACGACCAGCGACAGCCCCCGGCGGAAGCCCTTGCCGTCTTCGTCGTCGTCATCCTCGTCACCATCGGCGTCGCGGTCGCTGCCCGGCTCCAGCGTCGAGGTCAACTCTTCGATATCCGGCAGCAATTTACGGCGGCTGACGGGCGTTTCCTCGGGCTTGGACTCGTCCGGCGCCTGGGCGTCCGAATCGTCGGGCAGCGCGGGATCGTCCTCGCCATAAACGCGCGACGGCGCAGCTTTCGAGCGTTGCGGCCGCGTCAGGCCCAGATCGCCCTGCGTCTCGATCCCGGTGCGGGCGCGCTTGCGCTCGCCCATCTCGCGCTCGGCCTCTTCGCGCAGGACGTCGAGCACCGTCTTGTCGATCCGTGGCGCGGCCTGAGGCCGACCGGGCACCGGCCCGCGTTCATCCGCATCGTCGTCGTCGAGCGCGTCTTCGGTCTCGAAATCCTCATCGTCGTCATCGAGATCGGCGGCGCGCATCTGCAGCGCCACGTCCATCGGATACTGATACCAGGTATGCCCGCAGGCCGAGCACTGAACGTCACGCCCGCCCTTGGGAATGACCTTTTCATCCACCTCGTACTGCGCATTGCAGTTGGGACAGGTCAGTCTCATCGGGACTCCTTGGGACGATTTTCGCCGTTTGCCTGCCACGGCCATTGGCTCTGCTCACCGGACGTTGTAGCAATCCCCATGTCAACTTCCAAGGGCGCAGCCCGCGTTTCGACTGCTCGCAAAGGGGTTAACTTGTGATCCGATTGGCGAACGTCTCGCATGATTATGGCGGGCGCGGTTTGTTAAAGGGAATCGACCTGCACATCGCGCCGGGGGCTTTTCACTTTCTTACCGGGCCCTCAGGTGCAGGCAAGTCCACACTTCTCAAACTGTGTTACGGCGAATTGCGGCCAAGTGACGGCGAGGTCGAACTTTTCGGCCAGCCGCTGGCCGGCCTGAGTCGCGACGCGCTGGCCGATACCCGCCGCCGCATCGGGGTGATTCATCAGGATTGCCAGTTTCTCGACCATCTGAGCCTTGCCGAAAACGTGGCGCTGCCCTTCGTCGCCACCGGTCGCCCGGTCCCCGAGGCCGATCTGCGCGAATTGCTGGCCTGGGTCGGGCTTGCGGGACAGGCCGAAAGCCTGCCGCCCACCCTGTCGGGCGGCGAACGTCAGCGCGCGGCGCTGGCCCGGGCGGTAATTATGTCGCCCGAGGTCGTGCTGGCCGACGAACCCACCGGCAATGTCGACCCCGAGATGTCGCAGCGCCTGCTGTCGCTGTTGGTCGAACTCAACCGCATGGGCACGGCGGTGATGATCGCCACCCACGACCTGCCCCTGATTCGCAGCGCCAAGGCGATGGTTTCGGCGCGTGTGCTGCGAATCGTGGATCAAAACCTGCAAGCAGCCGGGAGCGACCTTTGAGCGACGCCCAGCCCCGCCCCCTGCGCGCCTTAGGCGGCGCGCGTCGCACGCCCGGTTTCGGCGACCCCGCCGGGATCGTCCCCGCGACCGGCTCGGCCGCGTGGCTGACCGCGCTGATCTCGGCGGCGATGGCGTTTCTCGCCGTCTTCGCGCTGGCGATGTCGCTCAGCTCGAACCAGCTTGCACAGCGCTGGTCGGACACGCTGTCGCAAAGCGCCACGCTGCGCATCTCGGCCCCGCCGAGCGAACTGGACGCCCAGACGCGCGCGGTTCTGGAAATCCTGCGCACCACGCCCGGCGTACAATCGACCCGGGTGATGGACGAAGACGAGCAGCGTCGCCTGCTCGAGCCGTGGTTCGGCCCCGACCTGCCGATCGAGACGCTCGCCCTGCCCCGCCTGATCGAAATCGCCGAAGACCCCGGCGGCTTCGATTCGGTCGGCCTGCGGATGCGGCTGGCGACCGAGGCGCCGGGCGCGGTGCTTGACGACCATACCCGCTGGCGCCGTCCGCTGGTGCAGGCCGCGTCCTCGCTGAGGGTGCTGGCATGGTTCGCCGTGGCGCTGATCGCGGTGATGGTGGGGGCAATGATCACGCTGGCCGCCGGGTTCTCGCTGGCCGCGAATGCGCAGGTGATCCGCGTGCTGCGGCTGGTAGGGGCGCGCGACCTGTTCATCGCCCGCGTCTTTACCCGGCGCTTCACGCTGCGCGCCTTTCTGGGCGCAGCGGCGGGGACCTTGCTGGGCATCGGCGCCTTCGCGGTGTTGCCCGTCGCGGGCGAAGCCGGGTTCTTCACCGGGCTTGGCTTTCAGGGCGCGGGCTGGCTGACACCGCTTATCATTCCGCCCGTTGCCGCGCTGATCGGCTGGGCCGCCACCCGCGCGGCGGCAATGCGCGTTCTGAAAAGGGAAACGTGATGGGCTACGCGTTCCAGTGGCTGCGCTCGCTGATCTTCACGGGGCAGGCCTATGCGATGATGGTGCCGATGGCGGTGATCTTCCTGCCCTGGGCCATCGTCAGCCGCAAAGGCGCCTGGGCGGCCGTTCACACTTGGACAAGCTGGGTGCGCTGGACGGCGTCCTGGATGATCGGGCTGAAATCCGAGATCCGGGGCCCGATCCCCGAAGGCGAGGTGATGATCGCCGCAAAGCATCAGAGCTTTTTCGACATCATCCTGATCTGCAACGTCCTTCCCCGCCCCAAATTCATCATGAAAAAGCAGCTCGTCTGGGCGCCGATCCTGGGCTGGTACGCGCTGCGCATCGGCTGTGTCCCGGTGGATCGCGGACGCCGTGGCGCGGCGATCAAGGCGATGGTCGAGCAGGTGAATTCCGGCAAGCTGGAACCCGGTCAGCTGATCATCTTCCCCCAGGGCACCCGCGTCGCGCCGGGCGTCAAGCAGGATTACAAGGTCGGCGTCGCGGTTCTGTATCAGGAACTCGGCGCGCCCGTTGTGCCCGCTTCCTGCAATGTCGGCGTGTTCTGGCCGCGCCACGCGGTTTACCGCAAGCCCGGCCTCGCGGTGGTCGAGTTCGGCACACCGATCGAGCCGGGGATGCCCTTGCGCGACTTCCTCGGGCGGGTCGAAGAGGTTGTCGAAGAGCGCTCGGACGCGCTGATGGCCGAGGCCGGTTTCCCCCGGATCGAAGGCTGAGATGGCAACCAGCGCCGACACCGTGGAGTTCATTCGCGAACAGATGGCCGGGGCCGGTGCGGTCACGGCCAAACGCATGTTCGGCGAATGGGGGCTGTATCTGGATGGCAAGTTCATCGGCGTGATCTGTGACGAAACGCTGTTTCTGAAGGACACGCCCGGCGCGCGCGACGCCTTCCCCGACGCCGAAACCGCCCCGCCCTATCCCGGCGCGAAGCCCGCGCTTGTGGCGGCGCCACTGCTGGACGAGCCCGAGCAACTGTGTCGGGTTGCGCGTGCGGTATGGGACGACTTGCCCGCACCCCGTCCCAAGAAACCGCGCAAAAAGACCTGAGACGTCCCCGCGAAGACGCGGCGCGATCATGGAGCCAAAAGGGAGAGCACAGGATGAGCTGGATCACCGAGATGGCCGCGCTGGAGGCGCTCTACGGCACGCCCGCCGAAGCGACGCAAACCAAGGTCACCCCCCGGCTGACCCCGGCCTATACGCGCTGGATCGAAGCCGCGCGTTTCTGCTTTCTTGCCAGCGTCGGCCCTGAAGGCACCGATTGCACGCCGCGCGGCGATGACGGTCCGGTGGTTCAGATCGCCGATCCCGGCACGCTTGTCATGCCCGACTGGCACGGCAACAACCGCATCGACAGCCTGCGCAATATCCTGCGCGACGGGCGTGTCTCGCTGTCGTTCATGGTGCCCGGCTCGACCAATGTGGTGCGCGTGAACGGCACCGCCCGTCTGTCGACCGACGCCGCGCTGACGGGGCGTTTCGAAAAGACGGGCAAGCGCCCGAAACTGGTGATCGTGATCGCTGTGGGCGAAGTCTACATGCAATGCGCTCGCGCGCTGATCCGCTCGGGCATCTGGCAGCGCGACGACAGTGCCGGCCTGCCCAGCATGGGCGATATCCTGGCCGAGATCACCGCCGGCGCGTTCGACGGCGCCGCTTACGACACGGCCTGGCCGTCGCGCGCGGCCGAAACGATGTGGTGAGGAAAGCGCCGCGCGCGGGTCAGACCGCGCGCTTGTGCTTGATGCGGTCGACGGGCGTGCCATCCGCCAGCGGCACCGCGCGGATCACGTCGTATTCGCGAAAACCCATCTTGGTGTAATAGGCCAGACCCGGCACGTTGTCGGCGCGGATTGTCGCGTTCATCGTCTCAAGCCTCAGCGCCTGCGCCCGGGCCATCGTCGCTGCAAAAAGCGCGCGCCCCGCGCCCGGCACGCGGGGAACCTGCCGGGTGAAACTGCCGATATCGCCCCAGCCCTGAGGCAGATCGGTGTTGCGGTAGAGCCCCTGAAAGCCCACCGGCTCACCGTCGCGGGTCACCACGTGACAGCAAAGCACGTCCGGCCCCGCAAGACTGAGGTCCCACAGCCGTGCGGGGGTGAAGGGGGTCTCGTTCGCGGTTGTGCCACCCGCGGCGATGATCGCGTTGATCACGTCGCAGAGCGGCTCTGCATCGGTCTCGACCGGGGGCCGGACCTGCAAGCTCACGCGGCGAGGCCCTTCTTGCCCATATCGAGGTATTTCTGCCGCCGCGCCTTGATCAGCGCGTCGCTGGTCTGGCCATCGAACTTGGCCAGCATCTCGTCCAGCGCCTTGCCGACCGAGGCAATCGTGCCGCTGCGGTCGCGCTGCGCCCCGCCACGCGGTTCAGAGATGATGCTGTCGATCACGCCCAGCTTCAGCAGATCCTGCGCGGTCAGGCGCATCGCCTCGGCGGCTTCGCGCATCTTCTCGGAATCCTTCCACAGGATCGACGCGCAGCCTTCGGGCGTGATGACCGAATAGACGGAATGTTCCAGCATCAGGATGAGGTCAGCCGTGGCCAGCGCGACCGCGCCGCCCGAACCGCCCTCGCCGATAATGACCGAAATCACCGGGACACCGACCTGCAGGCATTTCTCGGTCGAGCGGGCGATGGCCTCGGCCTGACCGCGTTCCTCGGCGCCCTTGCCGGGATAGGCACCGGGCGTGTCGACAAGCGTGATGACCGGCAGGCCGAACCGCGCGGCCAGATCCATCAGGCGGATCGCCTTGCGATAGCCCTCGGGGCGCGCCATGCCGAAATTGCGCTCGATCCGCGACTTGGTGTCCGAGCCCTTTTCCTGCCCGATCACCACAACGGGCCGGTCGTTCAGCCGCGCAAGACCGCCCATGATGGCGTGATCGTCGGCAAAGTTCCGGTCGCCCGCAAGCGGCGTGTATTCGGTGAACAGCGCATCGATATAGTCTTTGCAATGCGGCCGGTCCTGATGCCGCGCGACCTGACATTTGCGCCACGGCGACAGATTCTTGTACAGGTCATTCAGAAGCTGCTCGGCCTTCTTGTCCAGCGCTTCGGCTTCCTTCTCGACATCCATCTCGGGCGAGGTCTGGGCCATGGCACGCAATTCGGCGGCCTTGCCTTCGATCTCGGCGAGGGGTTTCTCGAATTCAAGGTAATTCATCGACGGCACCTATTGAGACGGGTTCTATATGCATCGCCTCATGCGGTGTTGCAACCGATCCCGTCCCGCAGCCTTGGCCCCGCGCGCCGATCAAGCCGTGTTCTGGCGGCTGCCCGCTTGCACCCGCGCGCGGAAATTCTATTTTATGTAAGGTCTATAGGGATGATGCTGCAATGATCCGCTACAGCCTGCAATGCGATAAGGGACATGCGTTCGAGAGCTGGTTCGCCTCGGCCTCGGCCTATGATGCCCTGGCCAAGGGCGGGCATCTGAGCTGCGCCCATTGCGGCAGCCCCAAGGTGGAAAAGGCGCTGATGGCGCCGTCGGTCTCCAGCGTCGAAAGCAACAGCGCGAAACCGGTCGAAACGCCCGCCGCTACCCCGCTGGGGCCGCGCAACGCCATAGAAGAGCGGATCGCGGCGATCCGCAAGCATGTCGAGACGACCTCGGATTATGTCGGGGACAATTTCGTGCGCGAAGCCCGGGCGATGCATCTGGGCGAAAGCCCCGAACGCCCGATCTGGGGCGAGGCGAAACCCGAAGACGCGCGCGCGCTGGTGGACGAGGGCATTCCGGTCGCCCCCCTGCCTTTCATGGGCAAGGCACGCACCAACTGATGCCGGATTGGCAACAATCCCCATCGGCATTGTACGCATTTCGTTAACCATTCTCGCGAGCCGCAAGGATTGGTTAATCAAACGACAACAAAGAGATCCGAATTCGGCGCAATCTCGCCACAATGCCAGCGCCATTCTGGGGGCAACCGCCAGTCACCGAGGTGCCGCCATGACCGTCTCGCCCAAGCTCTCGCCCGTCCGCTATCCGCAATCCGCCTTCAGCACGCCGCGCCGTTCGGGCCGGATCGACTGGGTCGTTCCGCTGGCCGCCGTAATCGGGCTGGGGATTGCCGGTTTTGCCGCGATGCGCGCGGGCGGCAGCGAAACGCAGGCCGCGCCCCTGCTCAACCGCGCGTCGATCGTGCCGATCTCGGCCCCGGCCGAACCCGGTGCCCCGCAGGTCTACGAGGCCCTCGCGACGGAAACCCGCGCCATCAACCGCTGCGACGCGATCAGCGGCGATTGTCGGATGCTGCCGGTTGAGGACACGCTCTACCGCATGAATGACGGCAGTGAATGGCTGGCCCGCACCGCCTTCGACGATGCCGGGCAAATCGAATACACGCTGTGGTACGATCATACCGGCGCGATGGTCGGCGCCCCGCTGGGGCTGCAACCGGGCGCCTGAGCACGCGCGCACCGACCGCGCGAAAACACCCCGTCCGGGCCTGATTTTCCTGTCGTTGCGGCCCTTGCGCCATACCCAACCCGCGCGTAAGACGAGCGCGCGCTGCACAAGGTGTGCGGCATGCGTCTTGCGGGGGTATTCATGCCGATCCTTGTGATGAAATTCGGCGGCACGTCGGTCGCCGATCTGGACCGGATCGCCAATGCGGCCGAGAAGGTCAAACGCGAGGTCGAGCGGGGCTATGACGTGATCGTCATCGTCTCGGCCATGTCCGGCAAGACCAATGAACTGGTGGGCTGGGTGAACGAAACCTCGCCCTTCTACGACGCGCGCGAATACGACGCCGTTGTCTCTTCGGGCGAGAACGTGACCGCCGGGCTGATGGCGCTGCGCCTGCAGGAAATGGGCGTCTCGGCGCGCAGCTGGCAGGGCTGGCAGGTGCCGATCAACACCACCTCGGCGCATGGCGCGGCGCGCTTCGAATCCATCCCGCGCGACAATATCGACGCGAAATTCGCCGAAGGCTTCAAGGTCGCCGTGGTCGCGGGCTTTCAGGGCCTCAGCCCCGAGGGCCGGATCACCACGCTGGGCCGGGGCGGCAGCGACACCACCGCCGTGGCTTTCGCCGCCGCATTCGAAGCCGAGCGTTGCGACATCTACACCGATGTCGACGGCATCTATACCACCGATCCCCGCATCACCTCGAAGGCGCGCAAGCTCGACCGCATCAGCTTCGAAGAAATGCTGGAACTCGCCTCGCTGGGGGCGAAGGTGCTTCAGACCCGCTCGGTCGAGCTGGCGATGCGCTACAAGGTGCGCCTGCGGGTGCTGTCCTCGTTTGATGAAACCGATGAAACGTCCGGCACGATTGTCTGCGACGAGGAGGAAATCATGGAATCGAAAGTCGTCTCCGGCGTCGCCCATTCGCGCGACGAAGCCAAGATCACCCTCTTCACCATCGAAGACCGCCCCGGCATCGCCGCCGCGATCTTCGGACCGTTGGCCGATGCGGGCGTCAATGTCGACATGATCGTGCAGAACATCTCGGAAAAAGACTACGATGACAGCCATCCCGGCGCCGTCACCGATATGACCTTCTCGTGCCCCGTCGATCAGGTGGGCCGCGCCCGCAAGGCGATGGAAGAAGCCAAGGCGGGCGGCAAGATCAACTACGAAGAGCTGATCATCGACACCGACGTCTCGAAGGTCTCGGTCGTCGGCATCGGCATGCGCAGCCATGCCGGGGTCGCCGCCAAGATGTTCCAGGCGCTGTCGGCCGACAACATCAACATCAAAGTCATCGCCACCTCCGAGATCAAGATTTCCGTGCTGATCGACCGGCGCTACATGGAACTCGCCGTGCAGACCCTGCACGATGCTTTCGACCTCGATCACGCATCCTGATTGCGGAATAGGCAGCGGCCCCGGAAGGCGAGTGCGGCGACAGCATTCGCGATCCGGGCCGCTCGCCGGCAGCGCGCCGTCGCAAAGCCGTTTCCATTCCGCCTTAAGTTGATCTAAGGTCCAGTCGCCCCACCGCTTGTTAACAGGACAGCCGCACAGATGCAGGACCGGAGCGAAAGCGAAAGCCGCCGACTGCTGCGCCGACTGCGCGACACGCTGGCCGAACCCGCCCGCGGACAGGAAAGGCTGGACCGGATCGTCGGCATGATCGCCGAATCGATGCGCACGGATGTGTGCTCGATCTACCTGTTCCGCGACCGCGAAACGCTTGAACTTTGCGCCACGCGCGGCCTTAAGGCGGAATCGGTACATCGCACGCGGATGCGACTGGGCGAAGGTCTGGTCGGTCGCGTCGCACGCACGGCCACCGCCGTGAACACCGCCGACGCCCCCGCCGAGCGCGGGTTCCGCTATATGCCCGAGACCGGGGAAGAGATCTATTCCAGCTTTCTCGGCGTGCCGATCCAGCGTCTGGGCGAAAAGCTGGGCGTTCTGGTCGTGCAATCGCGCGAGGCGCGGCTGTTTTCCGATGACGAGGTCTATGCACTCGACGTGACGGCGATGGTTCTGGCCGAGATGACCGAACTGGGCGCCTTCACCAGCGACGACACGCCGATGGCATCGGCCCACAAGCATCCGGTGATGCTGCGCGGCGGATCGGGTCAGGAAGGCACCGCCGAGGGGCAGGTCTGGCTGCACGAGCCGCGCGTGGTGGTGACGAACCTCGTCAACGACGACCCGGCGGCCGAGGCCGAACGCCTGCGCGCCGCAGTGGACCGGCTGCGGGTGTCGGTCGACGACCTGATGAACACCGCCGGCACCGGCGACAAGGAACATCGCGACGTTCTCGAAGCCTACCGTATGTTCGCCAATTCGCGCGGCTGGCTGCGGCGGATGGAGCAGTCGATCGAAAGCGGCCTGTCGGCCGAAGCGGCGGTCGAAAAGGAACAATCCGAAGCCCGCGCGCGGCTGCAGCTGGTGCCCGACCCCTATCTGCGCGACCGGCTGCACGATCTGGACGATCTGTCGAACAAGCTTCTGCGCATCCTGACCGGACAAGGCAGCGATACCGGCGCGCAGATGCCCGAACGCCCGATTCTGGTGGCGCGCAATATCGGCCCCGGCGAGCTCTTGGAATACGGCAAGCTCCTGAAAGGCGTCGTGCTGGAAGAGGGATCGGTGGGCTCGCACGCCGCCGTCGTCGCCCGCGCGCTGGCGATCCCGCTGGTGGTCCATGCCGAGGGCATCACCACCGAGGCGCTGACCGGCGACAGCATCATCGTCGATGGCGACGAGGGCGTCGTCCATCTGCGCCCCGATGACAGCGTCGCCGCCGCGTACCGCGACAAGATCATCATGCAGACGCAGGCCGCCGCCCGCTTCGCCGAACTGCGCGACAAACCCGCCAGCGACCGCAAGGGCAACCGCGTCGCGCTGCATATGAATGCGGGCATCATGGCCGATCTGCCCTCGCTCGAAGGGTCGGGCGCCGAAGGCGTGGGCCTGTTCCGCACCGAGCTGCAATTCCTGCTGCGCAATTCCATGCCCCGCCGCGCCGATCTGGCCGCTCTTTATGCCCGCGTTCTCAAGGCTGCGGACGGGCGGCGGGTGATCTTCCGCACGCTCGATATCGGCTCGGACAAGGTCATGCCCTACATGAACCGGCCCGAGGAACCGAATCCGGCGATGGGCTGGCGCGCGGTACGCGTGGGGCTCGACAAGAAGGGCGTGATGCGGATGCAGCTTCAGGCGCTGATCCGCGCCTCGAACGGACGCCCGCTTTGCGTGATGTTCCCGCTGGTCGCCAATTTCGAGGAATTCCGCACCGCGCGCGAGATCCTGCTTCGCGAGATCGAACGCGAGGCCCATCTGGGTCACCCGCTGCCCGAGAAACTGGAAATCGGCGCGATGCTGGAAACCCCCAGCCTTGCCTTCGCGCCGGACGCCTTCTTCAAGCTCGCGGATTTCGTGTCGATCGGTGGCAACGATCTGAAACAGTTCTTCTATGCCGCCGACCGCGAAAACGAACTCGTCCGCCGGCGCTATGACACGCTGTCGCTGAGCTTCATCACCTTCATCCAGAAGATCGTCAAACGCTGCGAGGCCAATGGCACCGCGCTGAGCTTCTGCGGCGAAGACGCGGGCCGCCCGGTCGAGGCGCTGACGCTGGCGGGTGCGGGCCTGCGCAGCCTGTCTATGCGACCGGCCTCCATCGGCCCGGTCAAGGACCTGATCATGCGGTCGGATCTCGACGAGGTCGCGGCGCTGATCGACCGGGCCAAAGAGCACGGCGAGGATACGCTGCGCCGCTCGATGATCGACTATATCCGCAGCCTGCCCATCGGCTGAACGCCCGCGCCTTCAGGGGATGCTCTGTCGATGGCTCAGGCGCCGTCGGTCCAGCGCGTCACGTCACCGGTCACGCCGTCCCACGCGCCGGGTTTCAGGTCCAGCCCCAGCACCCGCTCGGGGTTCGTGGGCGGCGGCATGACAACGCGGTCGAGCTTGGTGAAGCCGAAACGCCCGTAATAGGGCGCATCCCCCACCAGCATCACCCGGTCCCAGTGATGGCGCCGCGCGCGGCGCAGGCTTTCGCGGATCAGCAGCCCCGCCAGCCCCTCTCCCTGCCGTGTCGGGTGAATGGCGACGGGCCCCAGCAACAAGGCGGGCGTGCCGCCCACGCGGACCGGCCAATAGCGGATGACACCCGCCAGCGCCTCGGTCTCGTCCCACAAACACAGGCAGAGCGGCGCCACGGGCGGCACGTCGTCGCGCAGGCGGTACGAGGACAGCGCCGTGCGACCCGGCGCGAAGCACAGGTCGTAGAGCGCCTCGACCTCCCACCAATCGGCGGGCTCTTCCTGTTCCAGATCCATGGCCGCTCCAGACCGGTTTTCGCGTCAGATCCTGAAGCACATCCGGATCGCACAGGACAGGCCCGGCCCACAGCATCTGGACTCGGCCCTAACATGCGTTAAATCCAAGATCAAATCCCCGCAGCGCCGGGCTGCGAACGCGAAGGAAACCCATGTTCTACCGCCCCGCCGACGGCCACGGCCTGCCGCATAACCCGTTCAACGCCATCGTCTCGCCCCGCCCCATCGGCTGGATCTCGACCCGCGACGCCGACGGCCACGACAATCTCGCGCCGTATTCCTTCTTCAACGCGGTCGCCTATGTGCCCCCGCAAGTCATGTTCGCCTCGACCGGCGCCAAGCCCGACCGCCCGGCCAACAAGGACAGCGTCTCGAATATCCGCGAGACCGGCGTGTTTTGCGTCAATGTCGTCTCGAAGGCGCTTCTGATGGCGATGAATACAAGTTCGGGGGCGTGGGACCGCGACGTCGACGAATTCTCGCTCGCCGCGCTCGAGCGGGCAGAATGCGACACGATCCCCTGCTCTTACGTCAAGGATGCCCCGGCCACGCTGGAATGCCGCATGACACAGATCATCGAGCTGGGCGGCAAGGACAACACCATGGTGATCGGCGAAGTAACCGGAATCCGACTGCACGACGACTGCCTGATCGACGGACGCTTCGCGTACGAGACCTTCACCCCGGTGGGGCGGCTGGGCTACCGCGATTACGCCTATGTGGACGATGCATTCCAGCTGGCCCGGCCCTCGGACAAGTGAGGGGCGAGAGGGCGGCTGCCCCCTCGCGCTCCCCTGCCCAAGAGGGGAAGCACGCTCCCCCTCTTGGACCTCCCCCGTGAGTATTTGAGACAAAGTGAAGGCGCTTCATTCTGCTTCATACACTCATGCCCGCTCATCATCGCTGTTTACGGCCGGGACCATGGCCCGCGCGCGCAAGCGGGGTGGGTGGGCGGGAGCGATGCGCGCGCGCCTATCCGCCCAGAACCGCGCCGGGATTGAGGATGCCGACCGGATCGAGCGCGCTTTTGATCGCGCGCATCGATGCGACCGCCACCGGATCGACATAGCGCCGCAGATCACCGGTTTTCAGCCGCCCGACCCCATGCTCGGCGCTCACGGATCCGCCGAAGGCATGCACCAGATCGTGCACCGTCTCGATTACCTGCGCGCGCAGCGGCTCGTAGGCGTCACGCGTTTTGCCCGGGGCCGGGAACACGTTGTAATGCAGGTTGCCGTCCCCGACATGGCCGAAGCAATTGATCCGCATATCCCCCAGCGCACCTATGGCCGGCCCTGCTTGAGCGATGAAATCGGGCAGCGCCGCCAGCGGCAGCGAGACATCGTGGCTGGCCACCGCGCCGATCTTGCGATTGGCCTCGGGGATCGCTTCGCGCAGGCGCCAGAACTGGGCCCGCTGAGCTTCCGAGCTGGCGATCACACCGTCGAGCGCAAGCTCCGCCTCGGCCGCGGCTTCGAACAGCGATTCGAGTTCTGCTGCCGGGTCGAGCGAGGCCACCAGCCCAAGATCCACCAGCACCATCCAGTCGGGGATCTCGGCAAAGGGCTGGCGGATCTCGGGCATCACCTCGGACAGGAAGCGCGGCCCTTGCCCGCCGATCAGCTCGAAACCCGACACCCCCTCGCCCAGCCGCTCTTGCGCCAGCGCCAGCAGGCTCAGCGCCGCCTGCGGCGACGGCACGACAATCATCGCCGCCCCCGTGCGTGCGGGACGCTGAAAGAGCCGCAGCGAGGCGGCGGTGATCACGCCCAGCGTGCCCTCGGAGCCGATCAGCAAATGGCGCAGATCGTAGCCCATGTTGTTCTTGCGCAGCCGTTTGAGCCCGTGCATCACTCGCCCGTCGGCCAACACCGCCTCGATCCCCAGACAGAGGTCGCGCATATTGCCCCAGCGGAGCACGCCGGTGCCGCCTGCATTGGTGCCCAGAAGCCCGCCGATCCGCGCCGTGCCCTCGGACCCCAGTGACAGCGGAAAGAGCCGCTGCGCGGCCTCTGCCGCGCCCTGCACATCGGCGAGGATGCAGCCCGCTTCGGCCACCATCACCCCGCCCTCGGGCTCGACGAGGCGAATGGCGTTCATCCGCTCGAGCGACAGCAGCAGCGGCGCGGCGCCCCCGGTCATCACCTGCCCGCCGACCAGCCCTGTGCCGCCACCATAGGGGATAACGCCGACCTTTGCCGCATTCGCGGCGCGCAGAATCGTCGAGACCTCGTCCACCGATGCCGGGCAGGCCACCGCGCCCGCCTGACCCCGGTAGCGCCCGCGCGGTTCGGTCAGGTAGCGGTCCTCGGCCGGGCGCAGCGTGCCTTTGGGCAGTTGCCCGTCGAGTGCGTCCAGAAAGGTACCATCGCAGGGGGAGAGCATGGTCAGAGTTCCTCGGCCAGTGTCAGGATCGCCCGGCAGACGCGGGGATTGCGCATCGTCAGTGGCGCGCCCATGGCTTTCTCGGCGCCGGCGGCGAGTTTCGAGCGCCCGACGCCATGCGGCAGGTGCAGATAGAGCGCCGCCTCGCTCGCGTGCCAGGCCTCATCCCCCTGGGTCAGCCTGTTGAGCCGGGCCGCATCGATTGCAGCGGGACGGGCAAGGAAGCCGATCTGCGCCGTGTCCTCGTCAAAGGGATTGGCCGCAAGGATCGCGGCGAAAGCGGGCGGATCGAAGATCAGCGCTTCGGGCGCGACGGGGAAATCGGCGGCGATGGCCTGCGCGATGCCGGGGCCAAGATCGGGGCGGCAGGCGGGGTCGCGAAACACCGCATTGCCGCTCTGGATATGCGTGCTCACCTGTTCAAGCCCCAACCCGGCCAGAAGCGCCCGCAGATCGGCCATCGGCAGTTTGCGGTTCGCGCCGACATTCACGCCTCTCAGCAGCAGGATCCGGCGGTCATCCGACATCCGTTCGTCCCCTTCGGTCGCCCCGAAGGTTGGCATAGAGCACGTGGTTGCGCCAGCGTCCGTTGATCTGCAGATAGCTCTGCGCGACCCCTTCGTACTTGAAGCCGCATTTCTCCAGCACGGCGCGCGAGGCAGCGTTTTCGGGCAGGCAGGCGGCCTCGATCCGGCTGATATCCAGTTCGGTAAAAGCGTGATGGACCACCGCGTTCAGCGCCTCGCGCATATAGCCATGCCGCGCGAAGGTTTCCCCGATCCAGTAGCCGACCGTGCCGACCTGCGCGGGACCGCGGCGGATATTGTCGAGTGTGATCGCGCCCAGAAGCTGGTCGTCGTCGCGCCGGACAAGAAACAGCGGCAGGCCGGTGCCCTGCTGGCGCACACGCGCCGCCCATTGCACGCGCCCGGTGAACGAGCGGCGGTGCAGATGATCCTCGGACCATGTTGGCTCCCACGGGACCAGAAACGCGGCAGAGGACGCGCGCAGCGCCGTCCACATCCGGAAGTCCGAATGCTCGGGCAGACGCAGGACCATGCGTTCAGTGTCCAACCGGAATCGTCGTCTCGATGCCAGCAGGAACCCGGCCATCAGGCAACGAGCCTTTCGCGCAGCTCCTGCAGCGTGGGCGCGGTGGCGACGGGACCGTACAGCGCCATCGACATGCGCGCCTCGCTGGCGAGTTTCTCGGCATAGGTCTTGATCGCGGGCAGATCGACGGCGTCGATCCGCTCGACCGTTTCCGACAGGTCGGGCACCCGGCCCCAGATCGCCAGCAGGCGGGCCAGACGCTCGGCACGGCTGGACGGGCTTTCCAGCCCCATCAGCAGCCCCGCCTTCATCTGCGTGCGGGCGCGGGCGATCTCGGATTCCTTCATGTCCTGCGTAGCACGGCGGAATTCGTCGATCGTCAGGTTGGCCAGATCGCGAATATCCTCGCCGCCGGTCCCCGCATAGACGGTGATCGAGCCGGTATCGTCATGCGACCCCGCCTGCGCGAAGGTGGTGTAGCACAGGCCACGTTCTTCCCGCAGTTTCTGGAACAGGCGCGAGGACATGCCGCCGCCCATCGCGCCCGCGAAGATCTGCGCCGTGAACAGGTCGGGATCGCGAAAGGCCGGGCCTTCGATCGCCAGCGCGAAATGCGCCTGTTCCAGCGTCTTGATCTCGCGCCGTTCATTGCAGTGAAAGCTGGCGGGATCGGCCACGCCGGCATCGAAGGCGGGCAGATGGCCGAACAGGTCCTCGGCCAGTTTCACCAGCGTGTCGTGATGCACGGCCCCGGCGGCGGCCAGAATCATCTGCCCCGGCCCGTAATGGCCTTTGACGAAGCTGCGCAGATCGCTGGCATCGTAATGGGCGATGCGTTCGGCGGGGCCCAGAATCGGGCGGCCGATGGGCTGGTCGGGATAGGTCGCTTCCTGCAGCCAGTCAAAGATCACGTCATCGGGCGTGTCCGCCGCCTGACCGATTTCCTGCAAGATGACATGCCGCTCGGTTTCGATCTCGCGCGGGTCGAAGGCGCCGTTCAGCACGATATCCGACACCACGTCCAGCGCCAGCGGCACATCGGCCTCGAGCACACGGGCGTAATAGGCGGTCATCTCGCGCGAGGTATAGGCGTTGATATAGCCGCCGACATCCTCGATCTCTTCGGCGATCTGCAGGGACGAGCGCGTGGCCGTGCCCTTGAACGCCATGTGTTCGAGGAAATGCGCGATGCCGTTCTGCTCGGCGCGTTCGTGGCGTGCACCGGCCATGACCCAGATGCCGACCGCTGCCGAGGCGAGGCCGGGCATGGGTTCCGTGACGATGCGGAAGCCGTTGGGAAGCGTTGTGATGCGGTGCATCAGGCCCCCGTCCGTTCGAGAATGAGCGCTTCGAGCGCCTTCAGATCGCCGGGCATCCGCGTCACGCGCTCGGTCCGGTCGAACAGATCGCCCATGCGCGGCGGCAGCGCCGGGTGAATGCCCGTCGCCTCTTCGACCGCGGCGGGGAACTTGGCGGGATGCGCGGTGGCCAGCGTCACCATCGGGTTCGTCCCCTGATGCGCTTCGGCCACGGCGACGCCGACCGCCGAATGCGGGCAGAGCAGTTCGGCCGAATGCGCCAGCGTGCGCTTGATCGAAGCCGAGGTCCCCTCTTCGCTGACACGGCCGGATTCGAACGTGTCCTGCAGCGATTGCAGCGCGCCTTGGCTCACGGTGAATTTGCCCGTGCTTTTCAGCTCGTCCATGAGCTGCGCCAACGCGCGCCCGTCGCGCCCGTAAGCGTCGAACAGAACGCGTTCGAAATTCGAGCTGACCTGAATGTCCATACTCGGAGAGATGGAGGGCAAAACGCTTTCGGTCTGGTAAACGCCGGTGGTCAGGCAGCGGTGCAGAATGTCGTTCTGGTTCGTCGCGATCACCAGCTTGCCAATCGGCAGGCCCATCGTCTTGGCAATGTAACCCGCGAAGATATCGCCGAAATTGCCGGTGGGCACGGTGAAATCGACGGGCCGGTGCGGCGCGCCAAGGCTGGTCGCGGCGCTGAAATAGTAAACCACCTGCGCCAGAACGCGCGCCCAGTTGATCGAGTTGACCCCCGCCAGCCGA
The DNA here is from genome assembly GCF_017303295.1 of Rhodobacter sp. NTK016B. Taxonomy (GTDB): domain Bacteria; phylum Pseudomonadota; class Alphaproteobacteria; order Rhodobacterales; family Rhodobacteraceae; genus Pararhodobacter. The sequence goes on from NZ_JAFKOK010000010.1 coordinate 147,539, forward strand.
ACCCGGTCGCGGAAGTCGAAATCGTTGAACATGTCCTTGAGCAGGCCTTGGCAGGTGTCGAAATCGCCATCGACCGCCAGCGCATGCACGTTCGACTCGGCCGGCGTCGTCATCTGACGGCGCTGGACCTCGGACACGCGGCCATGCGGGAACAGGATGAACACATCGACATTGCTCAGGCCCTTGAAGGCCTCGATCGCGGCGGACCCGGTATCGCCCGAGGTCGCGCCGACAATGGTCACCCGGTCACCCGACCGGGTGAGCGAGGCCTGAAACAGCTGACCGATCAGCTGCATGGCGAAGTCCTTGAACGCCAGCGTCGGGCCGTGGAACAGCTCGAGCAGAAAATGGTTCGGGCCAAGCTGCTTGAGCGGCGCGCGCGCATCGTGGCCGAAACCGGCATAGGCCTTGGCGATCAGCGCCTTGAATTCGTCGTCGGTGAAGGTCTCGCCGATGAAGGGGCGCATCACGCGGTAGGCGATCTCTTCATAGGGCAGACCGGCCAGCGCGGCGATATCGCTCTCGCTCATCGTGGGCACGGTTTCGGGGACATAAAGGCCGCCATCACGCGCAAGCCCGGTGAGCATCGCCTGTTCGAAGGTCAGGGCCGGTGCCGAGCCCCGAGTCGAGATATACTGCATAAGTCTTTCCTCAGACACTTGTCCGCCTGATACGCCACAGCAGGGCGATTGTCATCACCGCCCAGACGGTCGCCAGCATGAACCACGTCAACGCGTATTCCAGATGGTCGTTCTTCAGGGCGGCGCCGCTGATCGGGTCGGTCATCAGCGGCGGCGCGGCGGCGCTGTCCTCGCGCGCGACGATCAGCAGGGGTTCGGCATCGAGCGCCTCGGCAATCGGCAGCGGGTCGCGGGCGAAATACAGGTTGCGGCCTTCGTCCGGGTCCGGCGTGAAGCTGTCGCGGTCGCCCGGCCAGTCCAGATTGCCGATCACAGTCACGCCGTCGGCCTGCGCAACATAAGCGTCGCGCTGCGATTCTCGCACGAAGCCCCGATCGACCAGCAGGCGGCGCCCGGTTTCGGTTTCAAGCACGGCGATGATGCGCACGCCCGGCCCCGCCTCGCGCTGGCTGGACAGGACATTGGCATATTCGCCGGTATAGCGGCCCTGCACGATCACCGGCAGGTAACGGTCGTCGTCAGGCGTGGCATCGGCGGGAACGAGCACCGGATCGTTATGAATGCGGGTCTCGATCCGTTCGATCAGGTCCAGCTTCCATTCCAGCCGGTTCAGCTGCCAGAAGCCCAGCCACAGCAGAATCGCCACACCGGCAATGCCGAAGATCCCCGCGCCGATCAATCGTCCGTTCACGTCATCATCCCGTTCAAAAAGAAGAACGGGGGGCACGTAGCCCCCCGAACCCAATGCATCAAGTGTGAGGCTCAGACGCCCGAGCTGCCCCAGATATAGACAGCAGCGAAGAGGAAGAGCCACACGACATCGACGAAGTGCCAGTACCACGCGGCGGCTTCGAAACCGACATGGCGTTCCTTCGTGAAGTGACCGGCGCGGACGCGCAGGTAGCACACGAAGAGGAAGATCGTGCCGATGATCACGTGCGCGCCGTGGAAGCCGGTCGCCATGAAGAAGTTAGCGCCATAGATGTTGCCGGCAAAGCCGAAGCCCGCATGGCTGTACTCATAGGCCTGCAGCACGGTGAAGATCGCGCCCAGAACGACCGCCAGGATCAGCCCGGTCGAGACGTCCTTGCGGTTATCTTCGTGCACAAGCGCGTGGTGGGCCCAGGTCGCGGCGCAGCCCGACAGCAGCAGGATCAGCGTGTTGATCAGCGGCAGATGCCACGGATCGAACAGCTCGACGCCCGCGGGCGGCCAGACGCCGTCGATGGCCGGGCTTTCCGGACCCATCGGGTACATGGCGTGCTTGAAGAAGCTCCAGAACCACGCCGCGAAGAACATGACTTCGGACATGATGAACAGGATGAAGCCATAGCGCAGGCCGATCACGACGACCGGGGTATGGTCGCCCGAATGGCTTTCGGTGACGACATCCGACCACCAGGCATACATGACGTAGAGCACGCCGATCAGGCCGATGGCGAACACCCAGGGGCCCATATCGTGCATCCACAGGATGGCACCCGTCAGCATGACGAAGGCCGAAACGGCACCGACGAAGGGCCAGATCGACGGCGGGAGGACGTGGTAATCGTGGTTCTTTGCGTGGGCCATTTCCGTTCCCTCAGATTTTCCCGTTTCGTGCCGCTTGCGCGGTGTCTGTTTTTTGGCGCCCCGGCCCGTCGGGCCCGGACGCGTGAAGTCAGTTCGTTTCCACCTGCGCCGCCGCCGATTCGGGCAGCTCCGCCGGGTGGAAGGTATAGCTCAAGGTGATCGTGTTGAGGCCCTGCGCCTGCACATCCGGATCGTCGACGATCTCGGGATCGACGTAGAAGGTCACCGGCATCTGGGCGGTTTCGCCTGGCTGCAGCACCTGCATGTCGAAGCAGAAACAGGCGATCTTGATGAAATAGCCACCCGCCGCATAGGGCGTGACATTGTAGCTGGCCGTGCCCGCGATCGGGTGATCGGTGGGGTTATAGGCCTCGTAGAAGGCAAGGCCGGTCTCACCGATCCGCAGTTCCATCACCCGCTCGACAGGGCGGAATTCCCAAGGAAAGCCCCGCTCGACCGAGGCGTCGAAGCGCACTTCGACGGTCTGATCGAGAATCGTGTCGGATTCGGTCTCGGCCCGCTGGGTGGTGCCGCCAAAGCCCGTGACCCGGCAGAACAGGTTATAGGCCGGGACCGCCGCCCAAGCGAGCGCGCCCATCACGATGACCACCCCGATGAGCGACGCAAGCGTGCGCTGGGATTGTTCGAGATTGCGCCACCAGCGTTTCATTCGTCTGCCCCCCCGGTCCGCGCACCGGGATCCATCTCGATGCGGTAGGTGTGGTCAAACCCCTGCAGCTGATCGCCCGTGGTCATCTTCGCGATGGTCAACCCGAAGACGAGCGCGACGAAGGCCAGCAGCACGACGAGAACGCCGATATTGCGGCCCTGGCGGCGCTTGTGCAGTTCGTGTTCGCGGGTCAGAGCCATGAGGCAGTCTCCCAGCCGACATAGGTCGACAATGCATGGGCCCACGGCGTCGCTTCGACCGCGAAGGCGGCGAAATGCAGGAACAGATAGGCCAGCGACAACGCGAAGAAACGCTTCTCGGCAGCGTATTTATCCGCCTCGGCCCGTTCTTCTCGGCGCATCCACAGGCGGAAGGCGCCGATCACGAAGAGCAGGTTCAAGACCAGCGATACAGCGAAATAGATCGGCCCGCCAATCGAAGTGAAGGCCGCGATCAGCGCGACCGGCGCGAGCAGCAGCGTGTAGACAAGGATATGGTTGCGGGTCGAGCGGCGACCGTGGGTCACGGTCAGCATCGGCACCTTGGCCTTTTCGTAGTCCGAGTTCATGAACAGCGCCAGCGCCCAGAAATGCGGCGGCGTCCACATGAAGATCAGCAGGAACATCAGCACCGCCTCGATGCTGATCGAACCGGTCGCGGCGACCCAGCCCACCATCGGCGGGAAAGCCCCTGCCGCGCCGCCGATGACGATGTTCTGCGGCGTCGAGCGCTTGAGCCACATCGTGTAGATGACGGCGTAGAAGAAGATCGTGAAGGCCAGAAGCCCGGCGGCCAGCGCATTCGTGGCCAGCCACAGCATGACGACCGACAGAACCGACAGCGACGCGCCGAGACCCAGCGCTTCGCCGGGTTCGACGGCCCCCGAGGGAACCGGGCGCTTGGCGGTGCGGCGCATGACGCGGTCGATATCGGCATCCCACCACATGTTCAGCGCGCCCGAGGCCCCGGCCCCCAGCGCGATGAAGATGATCGCGGCCAGAGCCTCGACCGGATGCAGATGGACGGGGGCGACGATCAGCCCCACCAGCGCGGTGAAAACCACCAGCGACATGACGCGCGGCTTCAGAAGCTGGACGTAGTCGCCGAAACTGGCGTCCCCCGGTCCGGTCTGGCCTGCGATGTCTGCACGAATGTCGGTCATTCAGTCCTCGGAATGGTCCGGCGCCGCGTCGCGGGGTTAGTCCCGCGCGCGACGCCGGTTACTCTTGGATCAGTTCGACGCCAGCTCGACGGCGGCTTCGGTGTAGCCCGGCGCGGCGGCGAGGTTCTCGGCGCCCTGCTCTTGCAGCCAGGCGACATAGTCTTCCGGCGACACGGCGCGGACGGTGATCGGCATGAAGGCGTGGCCCTGACCGCACAGTTCCGAGCACTGGCCAAAATAGATGCCGGGTTCGTCAACGTTGAACCACAGCTGCGCCAGACGGCCGGGAACCGCGTCCTGCTTCACGCCAAAGGCCGGGATGGTCCACGAATGGATCACGTCACCGCCGGTGACCTGCATGACGACGTTCTGCCCGACCGGCACGACGACCTGCGCATCGGTCGCGAGCAGGTAGTGACGATCTTCGTAACCGTATTCGGCCAGTTCGTCGCGGGCCAGCGGATAGGCCGAGAAGTCGACGCCGTGATCGACATATTCATAGCCCCAGTACCACTGATAGCCGGTCACCTTGATGGTCACGTCGGCCTCGGGCATCGTCTGGTCGCGGAACAGCGCGGGAACGGTGAACGAACCGATGAAGATCAGGATGAAGATCGGCAGGATCGTCCACGCGATTTCCAGCGGCGAATTGTGCGTGAAGCGCGACGGCACCGGGTTCGAACGCTGATTGTAGCGCACGATGACCCACAGCAGCAGGACGCAGACGAAAACCGTGATCGCGCCGATGATGTACATCAGCATGCTGTCGATCCAGTGGCTGCTCGCCGCGACAGGGCTGTGCGCGTGTTGCAGGTCGATCCCCGCGTCGTGGGGTTCGCCCAGGAAGGGCAGATCCTGCGCCATCGCCTGGCCGGCGGCGGCCATCGACAAAGCGGCAGCCCCAATGCGACCACCCATTCCGGCGGCGAAGCGGGTGAGGTCCTTGAAAAGATGCATCTTGTGTTCCCGTTTTGCGCGGCCTTCCGACCGTCTATCTCCGCCGCCCCCGCGCGATGCGCCATCAGTCATGGACGGACCGGCCGCGAACAGACGGGAGGCGGTTTCCCTCTCTCCTAAAATCATATTAGCATCCCCATAACAAGCCAAACCGATGCGTCATGGTGCCGCCATTTGACTTAAGTCAAAGACATGCTGCACCGCCGCAACGGTCGCGCAACGCTCACGTTGAAAGGAGCATCATGTCTGTCGCTGCCCATCCCCTCCCCGAGGCCGACCGCTTTCAGCCCTTCGAGACCGCGCTGGACCGGGACGCTGCCCTCGCCACCCTGCGCGAGGCAACGCAGGGCGCGGATGACGGCGAGCTGTTCCTTGAACGCCGCCGCTCCGAATCACTCGTGCTCGATGACGGGCGCATCCGCAACGCCGCCTATGACGCCGCCGAGGGCTTTGGCCTGCGCGCGGTGCGCGGCGATGTCGCAGGCTATGCGCATTCCTCGGAAATGACCGAATCCGCCCTGAAACGCGCCGCCGCCACCGCGCGGCTGGCGGTCGGCGCGGGCGGCGGCACGATGGCCCCGCCGCCCAAGGGCACCAATACCCGCCTGTATGGCGATTTCGACCCGATCACGGATGCCAGCTTCGCCGCCAAGATCGAGACCCTGCGCGCGATCGACGACTTCCTGCGCGGGCTCGATCCGCGGGTGGTGCAGGTGACCGCTTCGCTCGCCGCCTCGATCCAGGAAGTGGCGATCCTGCGGCCCGAGGGCGGGCTGGTGAGCGATATCCGCCCGATGGCGCGGATCTCGATCGCGGTGATCGTCGAACGCGACGGCCGCCGCGAATCGGGCCATTACGGCGGTGGCGGGCGCATCAACCTGTCGGGACTGATGGAGCCTGCGCATTGGCAGCCCGTCGCGCGCGAGGCGCTGCGCGTGGCGCTGGTCAATCTCGACGCCGTCCCGGCGCCGGCAGGCGCGCTCGACGTGGTGCTGGGACCGGGCTGGCCCGGGATCCTGCTGCACGAGGCGGTGGGCCACGGGCTGGAAGGCGATTTCAACCGCAAGAAAACCTCGGCCTTTGCCGGGCTGATGGGCAAACAGGTTGCGGCCAAAGGGGTGACGGTGCTCGATGACGGCACGATCCCGGACCGGCGCGGCTCGCTTACCGTGGATGACGAGGGCACGCCCTCGGGCAAGAACGTGCTGATCGAGGACGGGGTGCTGGTGGGCTATATGCAGGACCGCCAGAACGCGCGCCTGATGGGGGTCGATGTGACCGGCAACGGACGGCGCGAAAGCTATGCCCATACGCCGATGCCGCGCATGACCAATACCTACATGCTGGGCGGCGATGCCGATCCGGCGTCGCTGGTGGCCGATATGAAGGACGGGATCTGGGCCGTGGGCTTTGGCGGCGGGCAGGTCGACATCACCTCGGGCAAGTTCGTGTTCTCGTGCACCGAGGCCTACCGGGTGCGCGACGGCAAGATCGGCGAGCCGGTGAAAGGCGCGACGCTGATCGGCGACGGCCCCACAGCGCTGAACAACGTGCACGGGATCGGCAACGACATGGCGCTGGACCCGGGCATCGGCAATTGCGGCAAGGCCGGACAATGGGTGCCGGTGGGCGTGGGCCAGCCTTCGCTGAAGATCGGCGGGCTGACGGTCGGCGGGGTGGCGTGACAGCGGGGGGCCAGCCCCCCGCACCCCCCCGCCAGAGGGGGCTGTCTGCCCCCTCTGGACACCCCCGAGGATATTTTCGGATTAAAGATGAGGGGCGCCGCGATAATCGGCGCCCTTCTTCACCCCCTGTTAACCGTTATCGCGCAGTCTTCGAATCGAATGAGGCGAGGTTGCGATGGACGGGAACACACTTTCTTCTCCCACACCCTTCACCCCACCCACCACGGAAGAAGACCGTCTGGCGTGGCTTCGCCTCATTCGCTCTCGCAGGGTCGGACCCAGCACGTTCATCCGTCTGATGACCGAACACAAGAGCATCCATGCGGCACTCGATGCCCTGCCCGCGATCGCCCGCGCGGCAGGGGTTGAGGATTACGCGCCCTGCCCCGCCGATCTGGCCCGGCGCGAAATCGACGCAGGCATGCGGGCCGGCGCGCGGATGGTGACGCTGGGCATGGAGGATTACCCCGTTTCGTTGGCCGCGATCCCCGATCCGCCGCCGGTTCTGTGGCTGCGCGGGCGCCCGCAGACGCTGGGAAAGCCCTGCGTCGCGCTGGTCGGGGCGCGCAACGCGTCGTCGCTGGGCGCGCGGATGACGCGCAGGCTGGCCGAAGGGCTGGGCTATCATGGCTATTGCGTGGTCTCGGGACTGGCGCGCGGGATCGACACGGTCGCGCATGGCGGAGCGCTGAAAACAGGGACGATCGCGGTCATGGCCGGGGGCGTCGACGTTATCTATCCCGCTGAGAACACAATGCTGGCCGCGGCGATCGCCGATCAGGGCCTGCTGGTATCCGAGCAGCCGATCGGGCTGCAGCCGCAGGCGCGCCATTTCCCGCGCCGCAATCGTCTGATCTCGGGCCTGTCACTTGGCGTCGTCGTGGTCGAGGCGGCGGAGGGGTCAGGCAGCCTGATCACCGCGCGCGATGCGCTCGATCAGGGGCGCGAGGTGATGGCGGTGCCGGGCCATCCGATGGATGCCCGCGCGGCCGGGTGCAACGCGCTCTTGCGGGAAGGCGCACGGCTGGTGCGCGGGGTCGAAGATATTGTCGAGGCGCTGAGCGAGGGCGCACCCGCAGCGGATGCGAAGAGCGGCGCGCAGACGGGCACACAGACAGACCCGCGCAATTCGCGCCCCGCCAAAGGCGCGAAAGGGCGCGCCGGAGCCGCCGGAGCAGAGGGCAAGGCACCGCCTGCCGCGCCAGACATGTTGACCCTGCACAAAATGATCCTGGACCGGCTGGGCGCCGCTCCGGTGGCCGAAGATCAATTGCTGCGCGATCTGGATCTGCCACATCCGGTGATCGCTCCCGCGCTGCTGTTTCTGGAACTGGATGGACGGGTCCAGCGTCAGCCGGGGGGATTGCTGGCACGGATGTGAGATTGGCGAAACGCAATGGGGGTTGGGACGCCGACCCTATCCCCGATGCTGCCCGCAGCCCGACGGGGCGCGGGGAGCGGGGCGGCCAGACAGACGAATGGTGCGGGGAATGAGGCGTCGGAGGCGACTGGACATTATCCCGCCTTCTGGCTGGGTCGATGGGACGTCTCCACGGTCCGTGTCGTCGTTACGCGGCAAGCGGGGGCTGCGCTGGAAAGCCCCGCGATCACGCCAACGGAGAGGGGCAGACGCCCCGCGACAAAGACAGCCAAGGATCGGCACAGAAGGACACAGGCCCCCGGGACCAAAGCCCGGCATTGGCAAGCCTGCCCGGGATTATCGGACGCCCCCGGTTACGCCGGAACCGGCATCGAAGAATCCCGGCCCACTCAACCCTGCGGTGCGCCGCCCAACCCTGATCGCGCGGCATCAGCGCCGCCCCCCGACACCGTCCGGAGAGCGCGCGGCAAGCGGCGTCAGATTGACATCCCCCCCCATTCGCCCCCATCTAGGCATCGCGGCCCGAACGGCGCACAGCCGCAGCATCCAGCCGATCTGGTGCGAAAAGCGTTTTCTATCTGAGGTTTGCATGGCAGTTGTCGTCGTCGAGTCCCCGGCCAAGGCCAAAACGATCAACAAGTATCTGGGCTCGGATTACACCGTCCTGGCTTCGTTCGGCCATGTCCGCGACCTGCCGCCCAAGGATGGCTCGGTCGATCCCGAACACGATTTCGACATGAAATGGGAGGTGGCCTCGGACAGCAAGAAACATGTCCGCGCCATCGCCGAGGCGCTGAAGACCGACAACGACCTGATCCTCGCCACCGACCCTGACCGCGAGGGCGAGGCGATCAGCTGGCACCTGACCGAGGCGCTGTCGAAGTCGAAAGCGATCAAGAAGGACACGCCGGTCAAGCGCGTGGTGTTCAACGCGATCACCAAATCCGCCGTGACCGAGGCGATGAAGAACCCGCGCGATGTCGACATGCCGCTGGTGCGCGCCTATCTGGCTCGGCGGGCGCTCGACTATCTGGTGGGGTTCAACCTGTCGCCGGTGCTGTGGCGCAAGCTGCCCGGCGCGAAATCGGCGGGGCGCGTGCAATCGGTCTGCCTGCGGCTCATCGTCGAGCGCGAGATGGAGATCGAGGCGTTCCGCGCCCGCGAATACTGGTCGGTGACCGCGAACCTCGCCAATACACGGGGCGCCGAATTCACCGCCCGGCTGGTGACGTTGGGCGGCAAGAAGCTTGAGCGCTACGACCTTGCGACGCAGGCCTCGGCCGAGCTGGCGGTAGAAGCGGTCAACAAGCGCGACCTGTCGGTTCAATCGGTCGAGGCGAAGCCCGCCAACCGGAACCCGACCGCGCCCTTCATGACCTCGACCCTGCAGCAGGAAGCGAGCCGCAAATTCGGCATGGGCGCGCGCCAGACAATGAACGCGGCGCAGCGGCTCTACGAGGCCGGGCTCATCACCTATATGCGGACCGACGGCATCGACATGGCCCCCGAAGCCGTGACCGCCTGCCGCGCCGAGATCGAACGGCGTTTCGGCAAGGACTACGTGCCCGCCGCGCCGCGTATCTACAAGAACAAGGCCAAGAACGCGCAGGAAGCGCACGAATGTATCCGTCCGACCGATATGTCGGCCGACCCCGACAGCCTGAAGCTGACCGACAGCGACCAGCGCAAGCTCTATGGCCTGATCTGGAAGCGCACCATCGCCTGCCAGATGGAAGCCGCACGGCTGGAACGCACGACGGTCGAGATCGGCTCGAAGGATGGACAGGTGGGCCTGCGCGCAACGGGTCAGGTGATGTTGTTCGACGGCTTCCTCAAGGTCTATGAAGAAGGCCGCGACGATGACGAAGGCGAAGACGGTCGTCTGCCGCAACTCGGTCAGGGCGAGGGTGTGAGCAAGAAGGCCGTCACGCCCGAGCAGCATTTCACCCAGCCCCCGCCCCGCTATACCGAGGCCACGCTGGTCAAGCGGATGGAAGAGCTGGGCATCGGCCGCCCGTCGACCTATGCGTCGATCGTCACGACGATTCAGGAGCGCGGCTATGTCCTGAAGGACAAGAATCGCCTGAAGCCCGAGGATAAGGGCCGTCTGGTCACGATCTTCCTGACCTCCTATTTCCCGCGCTATCTGGGCTACGACTTCACCGCCGGGATGGAAGAGCAGCTCGACGATATTTCGGCGGGCTCGCGCGACTATAAAGACGTGTTGCAGAATTTCTGGGCGGATTTCTCGGCGGCTCTGGCCGAGACCTCGGATCTGCGCATCACCGAAGTGCTGGAGAAGATCGACGAGGTTCTGGCGCCGCATCTTTATCCGCCGCGTGAGGATGGCAGCGACCCGCGGGTCTGCCCGACCTGTGGCGAGGGGCGGCTGAACCTGAAGACCGCGCGGTCTGGCGGGGCCTTCATCGGCTGCTCGAACTATCCCAATTGCCGCTATACCCGTCCCTTGTCGGGCGATGAGGGCGACGCGGAACTGGCGGGCGACGGCAAGCTGCTGGGCTATGACGGCGAGGATGCGATCCGCCTGAAAACCGGGCGTTTCGGCCCCTATGTCCAGCGCGGCGAGGCGACCGAAGAGGTGCCGAAACCGCCGCGCGCCAGCCTGCCCAAGGGTTGGTCGGTCGAGGACATGGATCTGGAAAAGGCGCTGACTTTGCTGAGCCTTCCGCGCCTCGTGGGTCATCATCCCGAGGACGGTGAGCCGGTCGAAGCCGCGATCGGGCGCTTCGGCCCCTATGTGAAGCACAACAAGACCTATGCCAACCTGCCCGAGGTGGACGAGGTCTTCACCATCGGCATGAACCGCGCGGTCGAGTTGATCGCCGCCAAGGCTGCGCGCGGCCCGGGCCGGGGGGCGGCTGCGCAGCCGCTCAAGGTGCTGGGCGATCACCCCGATGGCGGGGCTATCCAGGTCATGCCGGGGCGCTACGGTCCCTATGTGAAATGGGAAAAGATCAACGCCACGCTGCCCAAGGAAATCGAGCCCGAAGCGGTGACGATGGAACAGGCGCTGGAGCTGATCGAGGCCAAGGCCGCGACCAAGGGCAAGAAGAAGGCGGCGCCGAAGAAAGCGCCCGCCAAGAAAGCGGCGCCCAAGAAGACCGCCGCCAAGACGACTGCGAAGAAAACCACCGCTAAAAAGGCCCCGGCCAAGAAAAAGGCCGAGCCTGAGGGCGACGACTGATCCCGCCGCGCGCCCGCAGACACTTTCGGGCGCGCGTCAGCCTTTCGGCGTGAAACGATTGAGCGGCACGCGCAGCACCGCGCGGCCCTGCGCGTCGGGTTCGGGCAGGCGCCCGCCCCTCAGATTCACCTGAAGCGCATGCAGCATCCGGTCCGGCAGGCCCAGCGTCGCATCGCGCGCCTCGCGGGTTTCGATGAACTCGGCCTTGGTGATCCCGTCCTTCATATGCTTGTTCGTTGCGCGGTGCTCGGCCACCGTCGCCATGCAGGCGGGATCGTCGCCGTAATCGTGGCCGATAAAGACCCGCGTGTCCCCCGGCAGGTCCAGAATCGTGCGGATCGAGTGCCACAGCTCTTCGGTCGAGCCGCCGGGAAAATCCGCGCGGGCCGAACCGCTCTCAGGCATCATCAGCGTATCATGCGCGAAGATCGCATCGCCGATCCTGTAGCTGACCGACGCGAGCGTGTGCCCGGTCGACAGGATCACCTGAGCCTGCAGCCCGCCAATCGCAAATGTGTCGCCATCGTCAAACAGCCGGTCCCAGTGATCGGGCTGATCCTGCATGTCGTCCTGCGCATAGAGATCGGCCCAGAGCCGCTGCACGTCGAGCACCCGGCGCCCGATCCCCTGCCGAGCGCCCAGCTTTTGCGCCAGATAATGCGCGGCCGAGAAATGGTCGGCATGGGGATGGGTGTCGAGCACGAAGACCACCGTAAGCCCGCGCTCGCGCAGATAGGACAGGATCTCATCGGCGCAGGCGGTCCATGTGGCCCCGGCGGCGGGGTCGAAGTTCAACACCGGGTCGATGATCACCGCCTGCCCCGTCTCCGGGTCCGAGGCCACGTATTGCCACGAGCCGGTCGCCTTGTCGTAGAAAGCGGCGACATCCGGGCTGTTCTGGCTTTGGGTTGCGGGAAAGCGCTGCATGACGACTCCTGAGATTTGTGGCACGTCTTGCATTCTGAAACGCGAATGTTTGGCAATGGTTCCGCCGATGCCGGGTCAAAAGCCGCGTTCGATGAAGCCGAACAGCGCAAAGAACCGCATCCACCGCGACAATTCCTGCCCGGTCCCGACAGGCTCACCACCGTCGAGATAGCTCTGGACCAGGCGATCCGCCTGCGCGGCGATCCGGCGGTCGAGGATCACCACCCCGTTTTCCAGATCGTGCAGGAAGCTGCGCTGGTTCAGGTTGACCGAGCCCGCAACCACCAGCCGATCGTCGATCACGATCAGTTTCGCGTGCAGCAGGCTGGGCATCGGGTCGTAATCGACGAACCGGACCCAGTCGGCATAGCGGTTGGCAAACCGGCGGTTGAGGCCCGACACCATGAAATCCGTAACCTCGCGCACCCGCACCGTGGCCACCACATCGACCTCGACCCCGCGTTCGCGCGCCCGCGCCAAAGCCGCGCCGATCATCGGCGGCAGGTTAAGATAGGGCGACGCGATACGGATCCGGCTTTGCGCCGCGTCCAGAAGGCCCGCGTAATACCGCTCAAGCGCCGCGCCATCGGTATAGGGGACCGAGATGAAGTGGCGCATCGCCCCCTCGCGCAGCGGGCCGGCGGTTCCCGAGGCGATACCGGGCCGCATGGTCTGGCGCTCGGTATCGCGCAGCCACAGCGCGCCCATATGCTGCACGATAGCCCGCACTTGCGTATCGTCGTGGAAAGCCAGCTCGACATCCTGATACGCGGTGAAACCGCCGGTCAGGCGCATCTGCGACGGGTCGTACTGGTGCAGGAACGAAAAGCGCGACAGATCCCGCGGCGCTTCGAAGAAATAGCCTTCATGCATGTTGCGCCCACCGACGATGGCGACCGAGCGCCCTGGCTGGCGCGCGATGGTCGCGAACAGCTTCACATGCGTCACCCGGTGCAGGCGCGCGAATTGCCCCTCGAAGCCCCGCGCATCGGCGGCAGGCGTGCGGTAAAGCTGCAACTGCACATTCGGATAGCGCGCGGCGAGGCCTTCGAACAGCGCGCGATCAGCCTCGGCCAGCATCACATCCGACACAAGGATACGCACGATCGTGCCCCGCGCCGCGTGCCATGCCAGCATCCGCGCGGTCAGGTAGCCCACGAAATCGGCGTTGATGTTCAGGTAATTGACGTAGATGAGATCCAGATCCGGGGCGTTGGAGTAATCCAGCGGCAGATCCGGGTCGCCGGTTTCCAGCGCCGCGCGCGACAACCGGGCGCCTGTCAGGGCCTCGACCCGCGCGTTGAGCGCATCTGCGCCGTCGGCCAGAAACTCGGTCCGTCCCGCTGGCATCGGGCAGGTCGAACTCAGCGCCCCCGAGGCCATCATCGCCCGCGCCAGCGGGTCCGCGCCCCCGCCCCCCTCGCAGGCAGGCAGGGCCGCGTCCAAGGCCGCAACGGCGGGGGCTGCGCGGTCGGTGGCATCCAGCCGCAGCGACCAAGGCGCCCGCCCGCCCGGCGTGACGCTCAGCGTGCAACTCTCGGTCTGGGGCGCGATGTCCAGAAAACTGCGATGCCGCTCGCCCGGTTCGATCCGTAGCGCCAGCGTCACACCCGCCGGCGCCCATGCCGGGTTCGCGCGCCCGTGGTCAGGCTGGCGCACCCGCGCCGGGCCGTTGCAGGTGGCGCGCAGGCTATAGGCGCCGTGCCCGCGCGCCAGAAAGGTCAGTGAAACCCGCGCCGCGCCATGCGTGTCGAACACGCTGTGCCCTTGCCCCGGCGCGGGGCCTTCTTCGGTCAGGACAAGGTAGCTGAGGACATGCGCGCCCTCGGCTGGCGGGGCGATCTGCGGCACCTGCCGGGGCGCAGGCCCGCGTTCCACCGCTGCGCATCCGGCCAGTGTCGCCAGACAACACAACAATAAGCCGCGCAACCCTTTTACCATGGCGCCACAATACCGCGCGCAAGCGCTGTCGCAAGCCCGCCGCGCGGCGCCCCACACCGCCCCGCACCACGCCGGTCCGGGCCGGTGACCCGCATGGTGCCCGGGAATTGACTTCGCCGCACTGCCGCGTCACAAACAGGGCGCGCCTAGCGAGGGGGAAAGTATGCAGAAGATTTACGGTTCGGCAGCCGAGGCTCTGGACGGGCTGGTATTCGACGGCATGACCATTGCCGCCGGTGGTTTTGGCCTGTGCGGCATCCCGGAACTGCTGATCGACGCGCTGGTCGAAACCGGGGTCAAGGACCTCACCATCGCCTCGAACAATTGCGGCGTTGACGGCTTCGGTCTGGGCAAGCTGCTGGATACCAAGCAGATAAAAAAGATGATCTCGTCCTATGTCGGCGAGAACGCGGAATTCATGCGTCAGTACCTGTCGGGCGAGCTTGAGCTCGAATTCAACCCGCAGGGCACACTGGCCGAGCGGATGCGCGCCGCTGGCGCGGGCATTCCGGGCTTCTACACCAAGACCGGGGTCGGCACGCAGATCGCAGACGGCAAGGAACACAAGGATTTCAACGGCGAAACCTATATCCTTGAAACCGGCCTGTTCATGGACCTGTCGATCGTCAAGGCGTGGAAGGCCGATGAAACCGGCAACCTCGTGTTCCGCAAGACCGCGCGGAACTTCAACCCGCCGGCGGCGACCTGTGGCAAGGTCTGCATCGTCGAGGTCGAGGAAATCGTGCCCAACGGCTCGCTCGATCCCGATCACATCCACCTGCCCGGCATCTACGTGAACCGCATCATCCAAGGCGAGCACGAGAAGCGCATCGAGAAGGTGACCACCCGCAGCCGCAAGACCGCCGCGTAATGTCCTCGCCCTATTCCGACCTCCCCAAGCGCGCCTATTGGCGTAGCGGCGTCGCCGAACGCGCGCCGCTAGATCCCGGTGATCTGTACCAACCGCGCTTCGAGGTCGGAATGTCTACGCGCGTGGCCACGGCCGGCAGTTGCTTCGCGCAGCATGTCGGTCGCGCGCTGCGCGGCGCGGGGCTCGACGTGATCGATGCCGAGCCACTGCCCGTCGGTATTCCCGACAGCGTGGCCACAGGCTTTGGCTACCGGCTTTATTCGGCGCGCTACGGCAATATCTATACCGCACGGCAGCTCTTGCAGCTCGTCCGCGAGGCCGAGGGCAGCTTTACGCCCGCCGATCCCGTCTGGACCAAGGACGGTCGCCATTTCGATGCACAACGTCCCTCGGTCGAACCCGACGGGCTGGATAGCCCCGAGGCCGTGCAGGCCCACCGCGCGGGCCATCTCGCGGCGATACGCAGCCTGCTGCGGCAGGCGGACCTGTTCGTCTTCACTTTCGGCCTGACCGAATGCTGGATGCACCGCGACAGCGGCACCGTCTTTCCGACCGCGCCGGGCACGATCGCCGGCACCTACGACCCCGAGCATTACGTCTTCAAGAACTTCGACGCGATCGAAGTGCTCGAGGATTTCGAGGCCTTCCGCACCATTGCCAAGTCGATCAATCCCGACATGCGGTTTCTGGTCACCGTCTCGCCGGTTCCACTGACAGCCACCGCGACCGGCCAGCATGTCGAGGTCGCGACGACCTATTCCAAATCCGTCCTGCGCGCCGTCGCCGGCATGCTCTATGCCCGACACGAGGACATCGACTATTTCGCCTCCTACGAAGTGATCACCTCGCTGAACACGCGCGGCGCCTATTACGACGCCAACCAGCGCAACGTGAACGCCCGGGGCGTCGCCACGGCGATGCAGATGTTCCTCGGCGCCCACAACCTTGACGGCACGGGACGCACCGGAGCGCCGCGCAGCCAGAGCGCGAACGCCGCCGATGTCGTGTGCGAGGACGCGTTGCTCGAGGCTTTCGCGCAATGACCCGGCTGATCATTCTGGGCAATTCTCACCTCGGCGCCCTGCGCGCTGCACTGCGCGAACAGCCGCAGCTGGCGCAAGGCACCGAGATCGCCTTTTTCGGCGGCATTGCCCCTGTCTTCAAGGCTATGTCGCTCAGCCCCGATCTGCACTTCGGGCTGATCGGCCCGCACGATGTGCCCGCAGCCAATGTCGAGCAGACGAAAAAGCTGTTCGGCGGCACAACCATCGACCTGAAAAACGCCGACGCGGTGGCGATTTCGGGGGTTGCATGGCATGTTTGGACGATGGTGGAACTGCTTGGTCGCTACATCGTTGACGGGCTTACCGATAACACCACCGAAGCCGGGTCCGGCGAAGCGGCGCTGCGCCTGTCGCGCCCCGCTTTCGAGGCGGTGCTCAAGGCGCTTGCCGAGGCAAGCCTTGCCCCGCTCGCATGGACCCGTGCGCTGGATGTGCCCGTCCATATCGCACTGCGCGCGGTCCCGCCCGAGACCTTGATCACCCAGAGCAAACCCGCTTCGCGGACCAACCGGGCGACACGGCACGGCTTAGCGCAAGCGCTGCAGCGGCTCGAGACGCTGATCGTCGAAACCGGCGCCCGGCAGGGTCTTTACGTGCGACCGCAACCCGCGCAGACCCGTGCGGTCACCGGCTGGACGCTGGCCGAGTTTCAGCGCGGCGCGGTCCGTCTTGCGCCCGGCGCCCAATCGGCTGCCGGACAGAAGCCCGACAACGAGCATATGAACACCGCCTATGGCGCGGCGTGCCTTACTGACCTACTGAACCGGATCGAAACCGAGCAGCGCCCGACCGGCCCGGATCTCGCAAACACTCAAGGAGGATGACAACATGGCCTGGGATCGCAACCAGATGGCCGCCCGCGCGGCGCTCGAACTCGAAGACGGCATGTATGTGAACCTCGGGATCGGCATCCCGACGCTCGTCGCCAATTATGTCGGCGACAAAGACATCACGCTGCAATCGGAAAACGGCATGCTGGGCATGGGCCCCTTCCCCTATGAGGGCGAGGAAGACCCTGACCTGATCAATGCCGGCAAGCAGACGATCACCGAACTGCCCCGCACCGCCTATTTCGACAGCGCAACCTCGTTCGCGATGATCCGCGGCGGCAAGATCGCCGCGGCGATCCTCGGCGCGATGGAAGTGGCCGAGAACGGCGATCTGGCGAACTGGATGATCCCCGGCAAGCTGGTCAAGGGCATGGGCGGCGCGATGGACCTCGTCGCGGGCGTGAAGCGCGTGATCGTGGTCATGGACCACACCAACAAGCACGGTGAATCGAAGGTCCTCAAGGCCTGCACGCTGCCGCTGACCGGCACCGGCGTCGTCGACCGCATCATCACCAATCTGGGCGTGCTCGACGTGGTCGAAGGCGGACTGAAGATCGTCGAATGCGCCGAGGGCGTGACCGAGGACGAGCTCCGCGCCGCGACCGAGGCGACGATTGTCAACTGACCTGCCGATTGAGCGCGCGGTCACCGGCTCGAAGGGCCGATACGTGATGCGGCGGGACGGCGAAGAGGCGGAACTCACCTTTTCGATCGTCTCGCCCACGCTCATCATCGCCGATCATACCGGCGTGCCCGACAGTTTCCGCGGCACCGGCGCCGGAAAGGCGCTGGTCGAAAGGCTGGTCGCCGATGCCCGCGCTGAAGGCGTGAAAATCGTGCCGCTCTGCCCTTTCGTAAACGCCCAGCGCGCGCGTCACCCCGAATGGGCGGACGTGTTCCAAGTCTGAGCCTTCGCACCGCAGGCCCGGCACGCGCCAGCCCTGCGGCCGCGCGCAGCGGAAGCGTTGATTGAGTATTTTGGGCAGAATGAAAGGGCGCGCGCATCACGGCGCGGCATCTTCATTCGGGCATCTTTGATCCGGAAATATCCTCGGGGGTGAATTGGCCGTCAGGCAAAGAGGGGGCAGACAGCCCCCTCCCTCATCCGGCAGGCGCGGCGCCCTTGGCTTATTCCTCGCCCGGCAGGATCCGCACGCCGCCCTTGTCCGCCGACGAGGCGAACATCGCATAAGCCTTCAGCGCGGTCGACACGGCCCGCTTGCGGGGTGCAGCCGGTTTCCACGGCAGCGGGCCCTTCTCCTCGCGCCGCGCGGCCAGAGTGGCGTCGTCCACGGCCAGGTTAATCGAGCGGTTGGGGATGTCGATCTCGATCGTGTCGCCGGTCTCGACCAGCCCGATCAGCCCGCCTTCCGCCGCTTCTGGCGAGGCATGGCCAATCGACAGCCCCGAGGTCCCGCCCGAGAAGCGGCCATCGGTCAGCAGCGCGCAGGCTTTGCCAAGGCCCTTCGACTTCAGATAGCTGGTCGGGTACAGCATTTCCTGCATCCCCGGCCCGCCCTGCGGCCCCTCAAAGCGGATGACCACGACCTCGCCTTCCTTGACCTTGCCGGTCAGGATGCCGCTGACCGCGTCGTCCTGGCTTTCATAGACCCGCGCGGTGCCGGTGAATTTCAGGATCGAATCGTCCACGCCCGCGGTCTTCACGATGCAGCCGTTGAGCGCGATGTTCCCGAACAGCACCGCCAGCCCGCCATCCTTGGAAAAGGCGTGTTCGACATTGCGGATCACGCCGTCATCGCGGTCGTCATCCAGCGCCTTGTAGCGGTTCTCGGTCGAGAAAGCCTGCGTGGTGCGCACGCCACCCGGCGCGGCGCGGTAGAATTCGTCCACTTTCGGGTCGTTGGCCGTCTTGATGTCCCAGGTCGACAGCGCCTCGGCCATCGAGCCCGAATGCACCGTGCGCACGGTGTCATGCAGCAGCCCGCCGCGATTCATCTCGCCAAGGATGCCCATGATCCCGCCCGCGCGGTGGACGTCTTCCATATGCACGTTCTGGGTGTTGGGCGCGACCTTGCACAGGCAGGGAACCTTGCGGCTCAGCCGGTCGATATCCTGCATGGTGAAATCCACGCCGCCCTCATAGGCGATGGCCAGAAGGTGCAGCACCGTGTTGGTCGAGCCGCCCATCGCGATGTCGAGCGACATGGCGTTCTCGAAGGCCTCGAAGGTCGCGACCTCGCGCGGCAGGTAGCCGGGCTCGCCGCGCTCGTAATGGGCCTTGGTGATCTCGACGATCCGACGACCGGCGCGCAGGAAGATTTCCTTGCGGTCGGCATGGGTGGCCAGCATCGAGCCGTTGCCCGGCAGCGCAAGGCCCAGCGCCTCGGCCAGACAATTCATCGAGTTCGCTGTGAACATACCCGAGCACGAGCCGCAGGTCGGGCAGGCATTCTGTTCGAATTCCTCGACCTGCTCGTCGGTGTAATGGTCGTCGGCGGCGACGATCATCGCGTCGATCAGGTCGACCTTGCGCACCAGATCGCCGATTTCGACCTTGCCCGCTTCCATCGGCCCGCCCGAGACGAAGATCGTCGGGATGTTGAGCCGCATCGAGGCCATCATCATGCCCGGCGTGATCTTGTCGCAGTTCGAGATGCAGACCATCGCGTCGGCGCAATGGGCGTTGACCATGTATTCGACCGAATCCGCGATCAGCTCGCGCGACGGCAGCGAATAGAGCATCCCGTCATGGCCCATCGCGATCCCGTCATCGACGGCGATGGTGTTGAATTCCTTGGCCACACCGCCCGCCGCTTCGATTTCCCGCGCGACCATCTGGCCCAGATCCTTGAGGTGGACATGGCCCGGTACGAACTGGGTGAAGCTGTTGACCACGGCGATGATGGGCTTGCCGAAATCGCTGTCGGTCATCCCCGTGGCGCGCCAGAGGCCCCGGGCCCCGGCCATGTTGCGGCCATGGGTGGAACGGCGGGAGCGGTAATGCGGCATGGTAGCGTCCTCGTGACTGTCTTGGCGCTCAATAGCGCAGATCGGGCGGGCGGGACAAGAAACTTACCCCCTGTGCCCCACAAATCGTGCGCCCGGCGCCAAGGATCAAGGGTGCGGCGGGATGCGGGCTTGGCCCCGGCAGCGGCATCGGGTTAACTCGGACCAAACAGGGAGACTGTCATGAGCATCCGCAAACTCGCCGCCGGGAACTGGAAGATGAACGGGCTGACCGCCCAGCTGACCGAGGCCATGGCACTGGCCGCAGCCCATCCGCAGCCCGATCTCGACATCCTGATCTGCCCGCCCGCGACGCTGCTGGCGCCTATGGCGACGGCGATGACCGGCACCTCGGTCGCGGTCGGCGGGCAGGATTGCCATGCCGCCGAGAAAGGCGCGCATACTGGCGACATTTCCGCCACGATGCTCAGCGATGCGGGCGCGTCTTACGTGATCCTTGGCCATTCCGAGCGCCGCGCCGATCATGGCGAAAGCTCTGCCGATGTCGCCGCGAAGACGCAGGCCGCCTGGGCCGCGGGGCTGATTGCCGTGGTCTGCCTGGGTGAAACCGAGACACAGCGCGATGCCGGCGAGACGCTGACGGTGATCGGCGCGCAACTGGCCGAGTCGCTGCCCGAGGGCGCGACGGCCGAGAATACCGTCATCGCCTATGAGCCCGTCTGGGCCATCGGCACCGGCCGCACCCCGACCGAGGAACAGATCGCCGAGGTCCACGCCTTTCTGCGCAAGAACGCGCCCGATGCGGGGATCCGGCTGCTTTATGGCGGGTCGGTCAATCCCAAGAACGCCGCGACGATCTTCGCCATCGCCGATGTGGACGGCGCGCTGGTCGGCGGCGCTTCGCTGAAGGCCGAGGATTTCGGCGCCATCGTCACCGCTTTGCAAGAGGCCTGAGCGCCGCGCCGGGACCACGCGGGGCAAGGGGGCTGTCTGCCCCCTCTTTGCCGTGCGGCAAATTCACCCCCGAGGATATTTACGGAACAAAGATGGGCAATTTTCGTCGAATTGTCCGTAACTGTTGAGTCCTACACCCGCGTCACGCCGCTTTCTCGTCCTGCGCGGCGCGGGGTTGCGCGCGTTCGACAAGACGGGCGAAATAGCTGGCGCCGATCGGGGCGACGGCATCGTTGAAATCGTAGCGCGGGTGATGAAGCCCGGCGCTGTCGCCCTGACCCAGAAAAAGATACGCCCCGGGACGCGCTTCGAGCATATAGGCGAAATCCTCGGCCCCCATCGTCGGCTCGCATTCCCCCGCCTCGCTGCCGATCTCGGCCGCCACGGCGCGGGCGAAATCGTAATCCCCGGCGTGGTTGATCGTGGCGGGATAGCCGCGCTCGAAGGTGATGTCGGCGCGCACGCCCATCGCTGCCGCGATGCCCGAGACGATCTGATGGCAGCGGGCTTCGACCATGTCCTGCACCGCCTTGTCATAGGTGCGAACCGTGGCGCAGAACCAGCCGCTTTCGGGGATGATGTTGTCGGCGGTGCCGGTATGGATCTGCGTCACCGAGATCACCAGCGCATCGGTGCCCTTGCGGTTGCGCGACACGATGCTTTGCAGCGCGCCGACCATCTGCACGATGGCCGCGACCGGATCGGCGCAATCCTCGGGATGGGCGCCGTGGCCACCCTGCCCCGTGACCGTTACCCACAGCGTATCGACGGCGGCCATGATGGGGCCCGGCGCGCCTTCGAACCGGCCCTCGGGCACGCCGGGGGCATTGTGCAGGGCAAAGACCCGCGAGATGCCGAAGCGCTCCATGATGCCCTCTTTCACCATCACCTCGGCGCCGCCGCCCCATTCCTCGGCCGGCTGGAAAATCAGCGCAACGCGGCCGGCAAAATTGCGCGTCTCGGCCAGATAGCGCGCGGCACCCAGCAGCATGGTCGTATGGCCGTCATGGCCGCAGGCATGCATTTTGCCGGGCACGGTCGAGGCATGCGGCAGGCCGGTCTCTTCTTCGATCGGCAGCGCGTCGATATCGGCGCGCAGGCCGATGGTCGGCCCCGCGCCCTGACCCTCGATGATCGCCACGAGGCCCGACTGCGCGATGCCTTCGTGGATCTCGGTGATGCCGAATTCGCGCAGCCGCTCGGCGATGAAAGCGGCAGTCTGGTGGCAGTCGAAGCGCGTTTCGGGATGCTGGTGCAGATGCTGGCGCCACGCCGTCATCTCGGGCGTGTAATCGGCGATACGGTTGAGGACGGGCATGGTGGACTCCGGCGCGGGGCTTTGGGATAGAGGGCGCAAGCTTCCTCCAGACAGCGGGTGCGTGCAATGGCCGAAGATCCCCTTATCAACGATCCCGATGGCGGCATGCCCCGCCTGGCGCGGATCATGGCCCGGCTGCGCGACCGCGAGACCGGCTGCCCGTGGGATATCGAGCAGGATTTCGACACGATTGCCCCCTACACGATCGAAGAGGGTTACGAAGTCGCGGATGCCATCGCGCGCAAGGACTGGGACGGGCTGAAAGGCGAGCTGGGCGACCTGCTGTTCCAGTCCGTCTACCACGCGCAGATGGCCGAAGAGGCCGGGCTTTTCACGCTGGACGACGTCTTGCGCGGCATCGCCGACAAGATGGTCGCGCGTCATCCGCATGTCTTCGGCGACGTGGTGATCGACAGCGCCGAGGCGCAGACCGATGCGTGGGAAGTCATCAAGGCCAAGGAACGCGCGGCGCGAGCGCAGGGCGGCGTTCTGGATGATGTGCCCGTGGGGCATGCCGGGCTGACGCGCGCGGTGAAGCTGCAAAAGCGGGCCGCGCGGGTGGGGTTCGACTGGCCGGAGATCGGTCAGGTCGTGGCCAAGATTGCCGAGGAAGCGCAGGAACTGACCGAGGCCGCGCCCGAGGATCAGTTCGAGGAATATGGCGACCTGCTGTTCGTGATGGCCAATCTGGCGCGGCATCTGGATATCGATCCCGAGGCAGCGCTCAGGGCCGCGAATGACAAGTTCACCCGCCGTTTCCGGTCCATCGAGGCCGCGCTGGCAGCGCAGGGGCGCAGCCCGGCCGACAGCGATCTGGCCGAGATGGATGCGCTGTGGGACGCGGCGAAGGCCGAAGAGAAAGCCGCGCGCCGGGGTTAGGGTCTTCCGGTGCGGGCGGGCGCGCAGTAAGCCTGTGGGATGCAACGCCTTACGCTCAACTCGATCGCCGATATCCTGTCGCTGCCCTATGACGAGGTGATCGATACCCGTTCGCCGGGCGAATACGCCGAAGACCACGTCCCGGGCGCGGTCAACCTGCCGTCTCTCGACAACGACGAGCGCGCGCGTGTCGGCACGGTCTATGTGCAGGACAGCCGCTTCAAGGCCCGGCGCATGGGGGCTGCCCTTGTGGCAAAGAACGCGGCGACGCATCTGCAGACCTATCTCGCCGACAAACCCGCCGATTACCGCCCGCTGGTCTATTGTTGGCGCGGCGGGATGCGCTCGAACGCCATCGCGCTGATCTACAGCCAGATCGGCTGGCGGGTCGGCGTGCTGGACGGCGGATGGCGCAGCTGGCGGCGATTGGTGCAACAGGCGCTGTATGAAACACCGTTTCCCGCGCCGGTGGTGATGCTCGACGGCAATACCGGCACCGCGAAGACCGCGCTTTTGCACAAGGTGAAAGCGATGGGGGCACAGGTGCTGGATCTTGAGGGGCTGGCGCGGCACCGAGGCAGTCTGTTCGGGCTGACGGTGGGCGACAGCCAGCCTGCGCAAAAAGGGTTTGAGAGCGCGCTTGCGGTCGAGATGGCAAAGCTCGATCCCGCGCGCCCGGTGCTGGTCGAGGCGGAGTCGAACCGGATCGGAGAGATCCGCATCCCGCCCGCCTTGTGGTCGGCGATGCAGGCGGCGCCTCGGGTCGAGATCGCCGCGCCGCTGGCGGCACGGGCGGACTGGCTGACGCGCGCCTATGCCGATGTGACGGCGGATCCGGGGGAACTGGCCGCGCGCATCGCGGCGCTGCAACCCTACCAGTCGCGCGAGACAATCGAGGCATGGCAGAAGCTGGCGGTCGAGCGGCAGTTTCCCCGCCTCGCGGCGGCACTGATGGAAGCACATTACGACCCGCGCTATGCCCGCACCCGGTTGCGCCGGGGGACCGAGCCGTTGCGCGTCTATGCCACCGAGACGCTGGACGACGCGGCGCAGGATCGACTGGCAAAACGGATCGCCGCCGATCTGGAAGGCGACTTTTTCAACACTTGAGCGGCGTCAATGTCGGTCAAGTTATAGCGGACCGGCATTAATCCGACACAAGGCGAAAGTCTGACTTTCAATCCCGCCAGTCGAAAAAACCGCGCGGCGTCCGCTCAAGCAGGCGGCGGGCGATTTCGGTTCCAAGATCGGCAGCATCGAAGATCGAGGCCCGCCCCTCATCGCTCAGCGATTCCGAGCCGTCCGGGCGCAGCACTTCGCCGCGCAGCCATATCTCGTCGCCTTCCAGAACCGCCAGCCCCGCAATCGGCGTCTCACAAGAGCCGTCCAGCGTGGCGAGGAAGGCGCGCTCGGCGGCCAGACGGTGGCCAGTATCGGCATCGTGGATCGCGCTCAGCATCGCCTCGGCGCGCGGATCGTCCAGACGCCGCTCGATCCCGATGGCACCCTGCGCGATGGCGGGCAGCATCTCGTCCACCTCGATGGCCGAGCGGGCGACCTTGGCCATGCCCAGCCGGTTGAGCCCCGCCATGGCAAGGAACGTGCAATCCGCAACGCCCTCGGAGAGCTTGCGCAGGCGGGTCTGCACGTTGCCGCGAAACTCGACCACTGTCAGGTCCGGGCGCCGGTGCAGAAGCTGTGCGCGACGGCGCAGCGACGACGTGCCCACCACCTGCCCCGGCTCAAGATCGGCAAGACGCGCGACGCCCGGCGAAACGAACGCGTCGCGCTCATCCTCACGCGGGAGATAGCAATCCAGCACCAGCCCCTCGGGCTGTTCGACCGGCATGTCCTTCATCGAATGCACCGCAAGATCGATGCGCCCGTCGCCGAGCTGTTCCTCGATCTCGCGCGTGAACAGGCCCTTGTTGCCGATCTCTTTGAGCGGCCGGTCAGCCTCGATCATCGAGCGGTCATCGCCGGTGGTCTTGATCACCACGATCTCGAAGGCCGCTTCGGGCAGGTCGAAAGCCGCCATCAGCCGGTCGCGCGTCTCATGCGCCTGTGCCAGCGCCAGCGGAGAGCCGCGCGTGCCGATTTTCAGGGTCTGGTCGGGGGTCGGAAGGATCACGCTCATGGCCCCTGCTTAGCCGCGCAGAAGACCGCGCGCAATCACCCCGCGAAAAGAGCCGCGACGCCCCCCGGAAAGCCACCTTTTCTTTGAACCGCACGCGCCGGTCCCGCGACTAACCGGCATTGATCGAGGGAGTTTTCCATGCCGTACCGTTTCAAAGCTGCGCGATTCTGGGTTCTTGTCACCGCCCTGTCGCTGACCGCCGCCGCGATCAGCGCAGGCAGCGCGACGATTGGTCACGATACCTCGACAATCGACCCGATCCGGACCCATTCGGGCGCAATCTGAGCATTTTGCGATACGACGCCGTTTTCTTGCCGTATTCAGCATTCATTGGCGACCGAAGTTGTATAAGGAATCGGTGTCATGAAAGATGTATCAGGCCTGATCGAGCGGACGGCTCAAACGCAAGTGATCGAACCTCGTTGCCCCTTGACCGGAACTGCCATGTCGCGCGGCCTGACCGTGCCGATGGACTGGCGACGCCCGGTCACGTCGCGCGAGCGGCAGATCTGGTGGAACGCCGATCACAGCTTTGGTCAGATCCATCCCCGCCCGGCGCTGGACGAGGTGTCGGAATTCTACGACTTCCCCACCTATTACACCCATGACGATCCCAATTCGCTCGACAGCGCCGAGGAAGAGCGCCGCATCGGCGCGCTGGGGCGTCTGCTGGGCTCGATCGCCTACCGCTTCGAACGCGGCGCCGAGCCGACCGTCGAATGGTGGGGATCGGTCATTCCCAAAGGCGCGCGCTACGGGCTGGAAATCGGTTGCGGCAATGGCGACCGGATGAAGACCTTCGGCGCCCATGTCGAAGCCACCGTCGGCGTCGAGCCCGATCTTCGTGCCGCTGCGGTGGCACGTCAGAAAGGGCTCGAGGTCCATGCTGGCACGGCCGAGGAACTGCCCGACGCGATCCGCACGCGCAAATACGACGCCATCGTCTTCTCGCATGTGCTCGAACACACGATGGACCCGATCCTTGCGCTGCAGAATGCGCGCGACCTGCTTTCGGACACCGGCATCCTGTCGGTCGAAGTGCCCAACAACGCCTCGACCGGCAGCCGCTGGATGGGCGAGCGCTGGCGCTGGCTGGACACGCCGCGACACCTGAACTTTTTCACCGCCGACGGCTTGCGCGCCTGCGCGCAATCGGCGGGGCTGAAGGTGCGCGCGGTCCTGTACCGGGGCTATGTGCGCCAGTTCATGCCCGACTGGATCCTCGACGAGGCCCGGATCACCGCCGCTCAGCAGCGCCGCGCGATGACGCAGGCCGATATCGACCGGCAGGTCCGGCACTCGGCGCGGCTTCTGGCCGCGACTGCCATGGCAGCGCCCGAGAAGAAATACGATTCCGTGCGGCTGATCTGCTCGCGCTACTGAGCCGGAACGCCCTGCCCCAGAACGAAAAAGAACCCGGCGTCGCGCCGGGTTCTTTCGTATCTGGTCATGTGAGAACCGCTGTCAGCCGTCAGCCCCGGCCTGCGGGCCATAGGCGTTGCAGGTCTGGTTGCGTGCAGCGAGGCGCAGGCAGGCAAGCTCGGCTTCCTGCTCGGTCAGCGAATTGACCTCGGCCACATGGCGCCCGCCACGCGGCACGACCCGCAGGACGCCGTTGCCCAGGGTCGCCGCTTCGGACAGCGCAACGCTCAGCAACACGCGGTCGGCCTCGAACGAGCTGCCGAAGCGGCCCAGCTCGACGCGCCACAGACGCCCGCCCGAGGTCGAAACCCGGGTAATGATCTCGGGCGCGCGCTCGTCCTCGGTCTCGTCGGGCGTGTCCTCAAGCGACGAGGTCAGCACGATCGTAGGCTGCAGCACCGGATTTTCCGGATCTTCTTCATCAAGCGCAGTCAGCAATTCCTCGTCACGCCACAGAATGCGGCCATCGTCATCCACCGACAGATCCTGCGCGACCGGCTCGATCTGCGGCAGAATCGGAGCAGCAGGGGTGGGCGCAGCAGGCGGCTGCACGGCGGCGAGGGCGGTTTCGGGCGCCGGTTGCGTTGTCTCGGTCGCGTCAACCGCGCGACCGCCACTTTCGGTGATCGCAATCGGCGGCAGGCCGGGGATGAGCAACCCGTCGGGCGTGACCTCGGCTGCCGTGACGCTGTCGGGATCGTGCTCGAACTGACGCGGCTCGGGTGCGGCCTCGGCCACCTGCGCGCCGACGCTCGCGCCGGCTTCGGGAACCGGCACCCCGCTTTCGGCAAGTGCCGCGTGGATGCTCGCATCGATGGCGCTGGACCCGGCCCGCGCCACTTCGACGCCGTGATCGGGGGCGTCGGGCGTGGCCTCGGTTTCGTCCTGTACAAGCTGAACCACCGCGACTTCGGGTCGGGCGGGCGGCATCGGCGAGGCCTGCGGCGCGATGGCGGCGATCATCGTCTCGGCTGCGGCTTCGGCATCGACTTCGCCCTCGGCGATCTCGGTGCCGTCGGCCCCATCCTCGATCTCGCTGGCGATGGTCAGCGCTTCGGAGACAGCATCGGCCACCTCGACCGGCTGATCCCCGGGCTCGGGTTCGAGCACGTCATCAAGCACCTCGTCGATACCCTCGCGCAAGGCCGCCACCATTTCGGCGGGCATCTCGGCGGGGGGCGCCACATCGGGGCCCGGACGCGGACGCGGGAAGATCGAGCGCGCGGGCGCGGTCTGCAGCCGGATTGTGCGCCCGGCCGCGACACCGCCGCCACGATCATCGGCCCCCCGCACGTAATCGGGTCTTGGCGGCCTGCGTGTCGCCACGCGGCGTGGCGCATCGCGGAATCCGCGATCCAGCAGCGCCGAGACCCGCCGCAGACGGTCGGGCGACGAGCGCGCGCCGAACACCACCGCCAACATCCGCACGCCGTTGCGCTCGGCCATCGCGGCAAGGTTGTAGCCGGCCGCGTTGGTGAAACCCGTCTTGATGCCGTCGGCACCGCGATAGCTGCTCAGGAAAAGCCGGTTGGTGTTGCGCACCGTCGCGATGCCGGCATTGTCCGACATGCGCGAGAAAATGTTGTAGTAATCGGGGTGGTCGAAATAAAGCTGGCGTGCCAGCAGTGCCATGTCCCGGGCCGACGACAAATGCGTCGACGCCGTCAAGCCGTGCGGATTGACGAAATGGGTTCGCGTCATGCCGATCGCGCGCGCGGTCCGGTTCATGCGCGCGGCAAAGGCCGAGACAGACCCTTCCAGCGCCTCGGCAATCGCCACCGCCGCATCGTTGCCCGAGCGCAGCGCCGCGCCACGGATCAGGTAGCGAAAGGCGATCTCCTGGCCCGAGCGCAACCCCAGACGCGAGGGCGGCTGCGACGCCGCATGGGACGAAATCCGGACCCGCGTATCGGCGTCGATCTCGCCGTTTTCCAACGCCTCGAAGGCGATGTAGAGGGTCATCATCTTCGTCAACGACGCGGGATGAAGCCGCGCATTGGAGTTGTCGGTCTCGAAAAGGATCTCGCCGGTCCGGACATCCATGAGAAGCCCAGCATAGGGCTGAGCCTGAGCGCGCGTTGTCACGCCAAGCGCGATCAGAACGACCAGAAAGGTCGCCACTCTCAAGATACCAAAGCCGCGGAACCAACGCCCGGTGTGCGTTGTCACGTGCCTGTCCTCTGCCTCTGCGCCCCGTCTTACGCGGGGACGTCATTAATGCTCTGAGTTCAGACTAGCACCTATCCCCGGACCTGAAAACCCCCCGCCTTTTCAATGTGTTTTCGTGCGTTGTTCATGTACATCCCAGATATTGCAGGGGCGCGGGCAGCCACCACTACATCGGGGATCAGCGCAGATGATCGAGAAGGTCAGGCAATTCCGACAAGGTGGAAATCCGCCGAAAGCGCGGATGAGCCTCGGGCGCTTCGGCGCGTTCAAGCGCCCATTCCCGCCCATGCGGCACGAAGACGCCAAAGGCCCCGGCCTCGATGGGCGGCACGACGTCGGACTTCATCGAATTCCCCGCCATCAGCGCCTGCGCGGCCCCGTCGCCGTGATTGTCGAAGATCCTTGCATAGATTTCGGGCGTCTTGTGGCTGACGATCTCGACCGCGTCGAACAGATCGCCCAGCCCCGATTGCGCAAGCTTGCGCTCCTGATCCAGAAGATCGCCCTTGGTGATCAGCACCAGCCGGTGCCGGTCCGCAAGGCGTTCGATGGTTTCCTGCACCCCGGGCAACAGCTCGATCGGATGGGCCAGCATATCCTGCCCTGCGGCGATGATCTGGCCGATCACCGAGCCGGGCACGCGCCCCTCGGTCACCTCGATCGCGGTTTCGATCATCGACAGAACGAAGCCCTTGATGCCGAAACCGTACTGCCCGAGATTGCGCTGCTCGGCATCCAGGAGCCGCTCGGCCAGATGCTCGGTCTCGGCGTAATCGGCCAGAAGCTCGGCGAAACGCTGTTGCGTCAGGGTAAAGAAGCGCTCGTTATGCCAGAGCGTATCGTCGGCATCGAGCCCGATCGTGGTCAGTTGCATGGGTGCTCGCGGCTGCTAGGGTTTTCTTGAGAACATTCGGCGCTATATAGTCGGCTTAACTCGAATCTGTCACTCAGGCTCAAACACCGCATGGTTCTGTCCCCCACGATGACTGAGCGCAAGGACGGCGATGGCGATCCCGGCGATCCCGGTATTGCGCTGAAGACGCGCACGCGGACGGCAAAGCCGCCGATGTACAAGGTCCTGCTGCTCAATGACGACTATACGCCGATGGAATTCGTCGTCCACGTTCTGGAACGTTTCTTCGGGCTCAATCACAGCCAGGCGTTCGAGATCATGCTGACGGTCCACAAGAAGGGCCTCGCCGTGGTCGGCGTCTTCAGCTACGAGATCGCCGAAACCAAGGTCGCGCAGGTCATGGACTTCGCGCGGCGCCATCAGCATCCGCTGCAATGCACCCTGGAAAAGGAGTAGGGCGTTCACGCGCCCTGTGACGCGCATGTCCCTCAATGATCCGGCGCCGCGCGCGCTGCGGCTCGAGCTTGCCCTCGAGGCAGGTCTGATGCTGCCCGATGCGGGCACGATAGCCGTTTTCCACCCCCGTTCGGGCGAATTGCTCACCCCCCTCCCGCGCGAGCGGGTGGTGATCGTGTCGCCCCATGCCGCCGATGTCTCGGCCTTTCAGGCGCAGGGTTACAGCTGTGTCCCGGCGGCCGAAGGGCCCTATGTCGCCGCCATGGTCTGTCTGCCGCGCAGCCGCGCCGAGGGGCGCGACCTGCTGGCGCAGGCCGTGGCGATGACCCGCGGGCCGGTGATCGTCGACGGCCAGAAGACCGACGGCGCCGACACCACGCTCAAGGATCTGCGCGCCCGCGTCGATCTGAGCGAGGCGATAGCCAAGGGTCACGGCAAGATCGCATGGTTCGACACGACAGCCAGCGAAGACGGACTGACCGACTGGCGCGCCCTGCCCGGTCAGGCGCAGGACGAAACACGCAGCTACCGCACGCTGCCCGGCCTTTTCTCGTCGGACGGGATCGACCCGGCCTCGGCGCTGCTCGCCACCACGTTCCCGGCGGGGCTGAAAGGCGTGGCCGCCGATATGGGCGCCGGATGGGGCTATCTGTCGGCCCAACTGCTGGCGATGGCACCGGGTCTGGCCGAACTGCACCTGATCGAATCGGACATTCGCGCGCTCGATTGTGCGAAAGAGAACGTCACCGATCCACGCGCGCGCTTCCACTGGGCCGACGCTACCAACCCGTTGAAATTGCAGCTCGA
The DNA here is from genome assembly GCF_017303295.1 of Rhodobacter sp. NTK016B. Classification (GTDB taxonomy): domain Bacteria; phylum Pseudomonadota; class Alphaproteobacteria; order Rhodobacterales; family Rhodobacteraceae; genus Pararhodobacter. Next base: position 178,368 of record NZ_JAFKOK010000010.1, read on the forward strand.
CGTGGTGGTCATGAACCCGCCCTTCCATCAGGGCCGCGACGCCAATCCCCGGCTGGGCGCCCAGTTCATCCGCACCGCCGCCGCGATGCTGAAACCCTCGGGTCAGCTTTTCATGGTTGCCAATCGTCACCTGCCCTACGAGGCGACGCTGGCCGAGTGCTTCCGCAAACACGGCGAATTGCCCGGCACCAACAGCTTCAAGATCTTCCATGCCGAGGCGCCGCAACGCGCCGTCGCCGCCCCCTCAGCGCGCAGCCGCGTGTCGCATAACCGGGGGCGCCGCGCATGAGTTTCTCGATTCAGGGCAAGACCGCCATCATCACCGGCGCCGCGACCGGCATCGGCCACGCCATCGCCCGGCACTTTCTGGACCAAGGCGCGAATGTCGTGTTTTCGGACCAGAACGAGAAGCGGCTCAAGAGCAATTGCGACGATCTCGCCAGTTCTGAAAACTGCCGTCTCTTCGCGGGCGATCTGCGCGAGAAGCTGGCGGTGGCGAACCTGTTGTCGACCACGCTCGATGCGTTCGACCGCGTCGACGTGCTGATCAACGCGACCCGGTCCTTCATGCTGACCGATCCTATGGACCCGTCGGACGATTCCGTCGAAACGCTGCTCGACCAGAATCTCAATGTCGCGCTGCGCACCTCGCAGGCGGTGGCGCGCCGGATGATCCTGCAGGCCGAGCAGGCGGATGAAAAACCGCAGGAAGCCGGGACGATCATCAACATCTCGTCGATTGCCGCGCATCGCACGCAGCCGCAACTGATGGGTTTTTCGATCTCGAACGCCGCGCTGGAACAGATGACCCGCTCGATGGGCGTGGCGCTGGCCCATCAAGGGATCCGGGTCAATGCCATCGCGGTCGGCTCGTTGATGTCGGGCACCCTGCGTGAAACGATCGCAGAGCATCCCGAATACCGCGACTCGATCATTCAGGGCACGCCGCTGAGCCGGATCGGCACGGCGTCGGAAGTCGCGGATCTGGCGCAGTTTCTGGCGTCGGGGGCCTCGGGCTTCATGACCGGGCAGGTGATGACGCTGGATGGCGGGCGCTCAGTTCTCGATACCGTCCAGCGCCCGGCGCATTAAGTCACGAATTGCCCTCGGCCCGCGTCAGCAGCTCTTCGACGACCGGGCCGAGATGATCGACAACCAGCGCCACCCCCGCCGGGTTGGGGTGGACCATATCGCCTTGCAAAACGCTGGACGGCGCCGCGCCGGATTCGACCCGCGCCATCAGCGGCGCCAGCATGTCGGGCACCAGAAGCGCGCCATGCTCGTCCGCCAGCTCGGGATAGATCGCAGCGAAATCCTGTTGAAATTCAGGGCCGTAATTGCCGGGCGCGGGCAAACCGACCAAGAGCGCGGGGATCTGTTCCTCGTCCAGGCGCGTCAGGATCCGGTCGAGATTGTCACGGCTCAGCGCCGGGTCGATCCCGCGCAGCAGGTCGTTGCCGCCCAGCGCCACGATCATCGCATCCGGTCCGTCCGACAGCGTCCAGTCGAGCCGCGCAAGGCCGCCGCTGGTGGTGTCGCCGCTGACGCCCGCATTGACGATCTCGACATCGTGGCCGCGCTCATCGAGCCATGCTTGCAATTGCGGCACCAGCCCCTCGCCCTGCTCCAGCCCGTAGCCCTGCGTCAGCGAATCCCCCAGTGCCGTGATCCGCAGCGTTTCGGCCTGCGCGACGGAAATTCCCGCCGTCAGCGTGAAAAGGCCAAGTGTCACAGCCCCGCGAAGCTTGCCTGCCCAGCCCGAGACCCCATATCGGCTGAAGGTACAAAGGACTTTTTTCATGCCGGATTCCATCGTCTCGCCTGTTCTGTCGCTGCGTGATGCCTCTCTGACCTTGCAAGGCAATGCCGGGGCTGTCGAGATCCTGAAAGGGATCTCTCTGGAAATTGAGCAAGGCCAGTCGGTCGGGCTGATCGGCCCGTCGGGGTCGGGCAAATCCTCGCTTCTGATGCTGATGGGCGGGCTCGAGCGCGCCACGGGCGGCAGCGTCATGGCGCTTGGCCATGACCTGACGGCGATGAACGAAGACGCCCTCGCTCGCTTTCGGCGCGGCAATATGGGCGTGGTGTTCCAGTCCTTCCATCTGATCCCGACGATGACTGCGCTGGAAAACGTCGCCACGCCGTTGGAACTGGCGGGCCGCAAGGATGCGTTCGAGCGGGCCGAGGCCGAGCTGACCGCCGTCGGCCTTGCCAAGCGGATGCATCATTATCCCGCGCAGATGTCGGGCGGCGAGCAGCAGCGCGTGGCGCTGGCCCGCGCCGCCGCGCCGCGCCCGGCGATCCTGCTGGCGGATGAGCCGACGGGCAATCTGGACGGCCCCAATGGCGAGGCGATCATGGAGCTTCTGTTCGGTCTGCGCGACCGGCACGGCGCGACGCTGGTGCTGGTGACCCACGCGCCCGAACTGGCCGACCGCTGCGACCGGGTGATCGGGCTGCGCGACGGCAGCATCGACGGCGAGACCCGCAAGAGCCGGCCCGAGAACACCCGGTCCGAGGCCGCGCAATGAGCCTTGCCATTGCCGCCCGTCTGGCCCGTCGAGAACTGCGCGGGGGCCTTGGCGGCTTCCGCATTTTCCTGCTGTGCCTGACGTTGGGCGTGGGCGCCATCGCCGCCGTCGGATCGGTCGGTTCGGCGATCGAGGCCGGGCTGGCCCGTGAAGGCCGCGCGCTGCTGGGCGGCGATGCCGAGCTTGAACTGACCTATCGCTTCGCGGGCGACGAAGAACGCGCATGGCTGGACGAGAACGCCGCCGCCTGGGCCGAGGTGGTCGATTTCCGCTCGATGGCGGTGGGCCCCGATGGCGACCGCGCGCTGACGCAGGTGAAGGGCATCGACGCCAACTGGCCCCTGGTGGGCGAGCCGCGTTTCGCCCCCGACATGCCTGTGGCCGAGGTACTTGCGGGCCGCGACGGCCTGCCCGGGGCCGCGCTTGAGCCGGTGCTGATCGACCGGCTGGGGCTGGAAGTGGGCGATACGGTCCGGCTGGGTACGCAGGATTTCGCCCTGATGGCCGCGCTGGAACGCGAACCCGACAGCGTCAGCACCGGCTTTGCGCTGGGGCCGCGCACGCTCGTTGGTCTTGCCCCGCTGCGCGACGCGGGTCTGCTGGGCGCAGGGTCGATGTTCGAGACCTCCTACCGGCTGGTTCTGAATGACGGCGACACGCTGGAGCGCGTACGCCGCTCGCTGATCGACACGTTCCACGATGCGGGCATCCGCTGGCGCGATTCCACCCGCGCGGTGCCCGGCGTCGCGCGGTTCGTCGACCGGATCGGCGCGTTTCTGGTGCTGGTCGGGCTTGCCGGTCTGGCCGTGGGCGGGATCGGCGTCTCGGCTGCGGTGCGCGCCTATCTCGACGCCAAGACCGGCGTCATCGCCACGCTGAAGACGCTGGGCGCCGAGGGACGAACCATTTTCGCCGTGTATTTCATGCAGATCGGCGCGCTGACCTTGCTGGGCGTGGGGCTGGGCGTCGCGCTTGGCGCGGGCGCGCTGCTGGTGGCGGCGCCCTTCGCGCAGGAAAGCCTGCCCGTCCCCCTTCAGGCCGGGATCTACTGGCAACCTTTGGGCGAGGCCGCGCTCTACGGCGTGCTGACCGCGCTGGTCTTCACGCTCTGGCCGCTTTCGCGCGTCGAACAGGTCCGCGCGGCGGCGCTGTTTCGCGGCATCGGCGGCGAGTCCCGGGGACGCCCCCGCCTTGGCCCGCTGCTGGCGCTTATCATCAGCGTGGCCGGGCTGATCGGTGCGGCGGTGTTGTTCTCGGGCACGTGGCAACTGGCGCTTGGCGCGGCACTCGGCATTGCCGGGGCGCTGGTGATCCTGTCGGTCGTGGCGCTGGTGCTGCGCGTGCTGGCCCGGCGGGCTGCCCGCGCCCGGGCGCTTCGCGGCCTGACCGCGCTCAGGCTGGCGCTTGGGGCCGTTGGCAACCCGCGCGAGGGCGCGGTGGCCGTGGTGCTGTCGCTGGGGCTGGGCCTGACCGTGCTGGCGTCAGTGGGGCAGATCGACACCAACCTGCGCAACGCCATCTCGACCGAGATGCCCGAGCGCGCACCGACCTTCTTCTTTCTCGATATCCAGCCCGATCAGGTTGAGCCGTTCCGCGAGATCCTGTCGGGCTTCGACGGCGTCCACGACATCCAGCTTGCGCCCCAACTGCGCGGCGTCATCAGCCAGATCAACGGCCGCCCGGCGCGTGAATACGGCAGCCACTGGGTCCTGCGCGGCGACCGGGGCGTGACCTATGCCGCCGAACAGGGGGACATGCGGCTGACGCAGGGCGAATGGTGGCCCGAAGATTACGATGGTCCGCCGCTGATTTCCTTCGGCGCCGAAGAGGGCGCTGAGCTGGGCCTCGCTCTGGGCGACACGATCACCGTCAACGTGCTGGGCCGCGACATCACCGGCACCATCGCCAATTTCCGCGAGCTGGATTTCTCGACCGGCGGCATCGGCTTCGTGATGACCTTCAACCCCGCTGCCTTTGCTGGGGCGCCGCATACCGTCATCGCCACGCTGCGCGCACCTGAGGGAACCGAAGGCGCGATCCTGCGCGCGGTGGGCAACGCCCTGCCCAACGTCACCGCCATCCCGATCCGCGAAACCACCGAACGCGTGGCCGAGGCGCTGGATGCGCTGGCCGCTGCCACCTCGATTGCCGCGCTCGCAACGCTGGCGACCGGCTTCGTCGTGCTGATCGGCGCGGCGGCGGCGGGCGAGCGGGCGCGGGTTTTCGAGGCTGCCGTGCTGAAGACATTGGGCGCCACGCGGGGCCGCATCCTGCTGAGCTTCGCGTTGCGCTCGGTGCTGATGGGCGGCGCGGCGGGCCTTGTGGCCATCGGCGCAGGCGGGCTGGCCGCCTGGGCAGTGATCACGCAGGTGATGGACTTGACCTATCGCTTCGCCCCGCTCTCGGCGCTTGGCGTCGTCGTGGGCGGCATCCTTGCGGTGCTGATCGCGGGCCTCGTCTTCGCGCTCAGACCGCTCGCCGCGCGTCCTGCCGGTATCTTGCGCGCGCAGGAATAGCCGTCAATAGCCCAGCGCCTTGCGCAGCATGTTGAGCGCCATCAGCATGATGAAAACCGCGAAGACGCGCCTCAGCGGCTTGGGGTCCATCGCATGCGCCAGCTTCACGCCAAGCGGGGCCGTAAGGTTGGTCATCGCGATCACCAGCAGGAAGGCGGGGATGTTGACCGCGCCCAGCGTGTAGGGCGGCGGGGCGTCGATCGGCATCAGCAGAAAGCCCAGAACCGAGGGCACGGCGATGGTGATCCCGAACCCCGCCGCCGTCGCGACCGCGCGGTGGATCGGTACCCCGAACAAGGTCATCAGCGGTACACCGAACGAGCCGCCACCGATCCCCATCAGGACCGACAGAAAGCCGATCCCCGACCCGGTCGCCACGCGCCCCGCGCCTTTGGGCATCGTCTCGCCCAGCCGCCAGTAATCGCGCCCCAGCGCGAGATACAAACCGACGACGACGCCAACGACGCCGAAGATGGTCTGCAGCACGACCGAGCGCAGGCCCGACGCCGCCAGCACGCCCACAATGGCGCCCAGCGCGATCCAGGGCGCCCAGGCTTTCAGGATCTCCCAATCGACCGCGCCGCGCTTGTTATGCGTACGCACCGATTTCAGCGAGGTGACGATGATCGTCGCCAGCGAGGTCGCCAGACAGACCTGCATCAGTTGCGGACCGGCATAGCCCAGCAGCGTGAAGGCGTAGAAAAATGCGGGCACCAGCACGATCCCGCCGCCCACGCCCAGAAGCCCGGCGATGATCCCGGCGAACCCGCCGATCACCGCCAGCATCGCCACCATCAGGGCCAGCAAGGTGGGATCAGGCATCGTCGCCATCCAGCGCCTGCGCCGCGACCAGCCGGATCCGCTCGACCATGGCGCGCAGGCCGTTCGAGCGCTGCGAAGACAGATGCTCGTCCAGCCCCAGCCGTTTCAGCGCCCCGCCCGCATCGACACCCGGCACCTCGGCCAGCGGACGCCCGGCATAAAGCGCGTGCAGAACCGCGATCAGCCCGCGCACGATCATCGCGTCGCTGTCGCCCATGAAGTCGAAATGCCCGTTCTCGATGCGCGGGAAAAGCCAGACCTGACTGGCGCAGCCATTGACCTTGTTGGCGGGTACTTTCAGCGCCTCGTCCATCTCGGGCAGCTCGCGGCCCAGCTCGATGACATGGCGATACCGCTCTTCCCAATCGTCCAGGAAATCGAAGGTCTCCGCGATCTCGTCGAACTCGTCCTGCGCCATCTGCCGCCCCGCCTGCTGCCATCTCTTCGCGCGCGCCCGCACGCCGTCGCCCGCGCGCGCCTTGCGATGCCAGACCTAGGCCCGCGCGCGCCAAAGGTCCAGCCCGCCCTTTTCAACCGCGCCCGTTTGCGCTACGCGGAAGGGCGCATCCGCTGCGTCTTTGGCCTGCCTCGTGGAGGGACCCCATGAAAACCCCGCTCGCGCTTTTGCTGATCGCCTCGCTGAGTGTCGCCGGCTGCGGCGGCCTGCGCGATTCGCGGATGAATCCCCGCAACTGGTTCGGCTCCTCGTCGGAAGAAGCCGCGCGGCCCGAATTGGGCGAGACCAGCAATGTCGCCGATTTCCGCCCGCTCGTGCCGCAGGTCACGGGCCTTACGATCGAGCGCACCTCGTCTGGCGCGATCATCCGCGCCGATGCGGTGATGCCCTCGGCGGGCTGGTGGGACCCACAACTGGTGGCCGAGAATTTCGGTCGTCCGCAGGGCGGCGTGCTGACCTTCCGCTTCGTCGCCGCCGCGCCGCGCACCCCGGTTGCCGCACCCAGCGCCGCCGCCCGCACGATCTCGGCGGTCTATGCGATGACACAGGCCCAGCTCGACACAACGGTCGAAGTGGTGGTTGTGGGCGAAACCAACAGCCGCCGCGCCCGCCGCTGAACGGCACGCACAGGCACGCGCCGCGCGCCCCTGTCATCTTTGATCCGAAAATATCCTCGGGGGGTGAGGCGCGCCCGCGCCGAGGGGGGCAGACAGCCCTCCTGCCCCGTTACCCCTTGGGCAGCACGCCCGCTTCGATCCAGCCATCGACCACCGCCAGCGCCGCCTCGGAAAAGGCCGGGTCGTTGATATGCGCATCCATTTCGATCAGCCGCACATTCGCCGGACAGGCGGCGCGGATCTCGTCCACGAACGCCGCCAGCGCCTCGGGATCCGAGAGCGGGCCGCCGGGCCGGTCCCATTCGTTGCCGCCCTGCACAGGCAGCAGGCACACCACCGGCCCCGTCGCTTGTGCCAGGCGCTCGCACAGCGTGCGCGCCATCTCGCGGCGTTCCTCGGCATTCATGACGATCGAGGTCAGCAGCCGGTTATGCGCATGGGCCGGGCGGTCGAGCAGATGCTCGGGCATGGGCTGCCAGCCCACAAGGTCCACAAGGTCGTAGCACCCGATCGAGACGATCTGCGGCACGCCCGCGCGGCCTGCCGCCGTCAGCCGGTCGGGCCCCGCGCTGATGGCCGAACCATGCAAGTGGTTGGCCACTTCCTGCGGCGCGAAATCCAACACCGCCGCGAAAGCGCCCTCGGCGGCCAGCGCTTCGAAGGCGCGCCCCCCCATGCCGGTGGCGTGGAACACCGCAACCTCAAACCCGCGCTCTTCCAGCGCGGGTTTGAGCGCGACCATGTATCTCAGCACCGTCTTCCCGAACGAGGTCATGCCGATCAGGGGCCGGTCGCGCGACGGTTTCTCAACCGCCCGCGCTGCGCCCAGCACGGCGCCCGCCGCCTGTGACAACGACGCCTTGCAGACCGAGTTCAGTCCGTAAAGCCCGCCCGCCCACAGGATCATCTGCACATCTGCCGCCAGCCGCTCGGGCGGGATCATCGGAGAGAAGCTGACAGTCGAGACGATGTATTTCGGCACGCCCAGCGGCAGCGCCGCACACAGATCCAGCGCAAGATCCGTGCCCATCGTACCGCCCAGCACGATCACCCCGTCCACCACGCCCTCGGCCTGCAGCCGGGCTGCCAGCGTCGCGGCGCCGCGCGCCATGATCTGCATGGCGAGGTTTTCGTCCTCGCCCTCGATCGCCTCGGCGATGGACGAACCGCCCGCTTCGGCGACATCGTGCTTGGAATAATCGGTGGGCTGCGCGGGGTCGCCCAGCACACTGACATCCATGGTTGTCACCCCGCCCCCCTGCGCACGGATGACCTGGGCCAGATAGCCCAGTTCGTCCTGCTTGGTGTCGTAGGTGCCAACGACGAGAATGGTCCGGTCAGTCACAGCGAAATCCATGCGGTCTTGAGGTTCACATACTTGTCGAGCGCGTGAAGCGATTTGTCGTGGCCATTGCCGGACTGGCGGTGCCCGCCCAGCGGCACGGTATTGTCAGCGCCGCCATAAGTATTGACGTGCACGACGCCCGCGTCGATGGCCCGGACCATGCGATGCGCGCGGCTCAGATTGCCGGTCCACACCGCCGAGGCAAGGCCGTAATCGGTGCCGTTGGCGATGCGCAGCGCCTCTTCTTCGGTCTCGAAGGGCGTGATCGCGGCGACCGGGCCGAAGACCTCTTCGCGCGCCAGTGTCATTTCGGGCGAGACCTTGTCGAAGATCGTCGGCGCGTAATAGCTGCCGCCGGTCTCGGTCAGGATCCGCTCGCCGCCCGCCATCAGAGCGCCACCCTCTTCATGCGCCTTCTCGACGAAATGCTGCACGCGGGCGAGTTGCGCCTCGCTCGAAATCGCGCCCGCCTGCGTGTCCAGTTGCAACGGGTTGCCGATCTTCATCGCGCGGGCTTCCTGCGCCAGCATCTCGGCGAATTCCTCGTGTACCGAGCGCTCGACCAACAGCCGCGAACCCGCGACGCAGACCTGCCCGGAATTGCGGAAGATCCCCGCCGCGCTGACCTTGGCCGCCTGCCGCAGATCGGGCGCGTCGGCGAAGACGATGTTGGGGGATTTGCCGCCCAGTTCCAGATAGACGCGTTTGAGGTTCGAGCGCGCGGAATATTCCAGCAACCGGCGCCCGACGCCACCTGAGCCGGTGAAGACCAGCACATCGACATCCATATGCAAGCCCAGCGCCTCACCCGAGGTGGCGCCCGCGCCGGTCACGACGTTCAGCACGCCGTCGGGCAGGCCGCATTCGGCGCAGATCTCGGCCAGCCGCAGCAGCGAGAGCGAGGCCACTTCCGACGGTTTCAGCACCACCGAATTGCCCATCGCCAGCGCCGGGGCGATCTTCCACGCGCCGATCATCATCGGGAAGTTCCACGGCACGATGGCGCCGACCACCCCCACCGGATCGCGGTGCACAAGGCCCAGCACATTCCCCGCCGTGGGCGCGATCTCGCCACCGACCTTGTCGAGCGCCTCGGCGTAATAGCGGAAGGTGCCCGCTGCGCTCATCGGTTCGGCTTTGAAGGCCATCGAAATCTCGGTGCCGTTATCGCGCACGCCCAGAACGGCCAGCGCCAGCGCCTCGCGCTCGATCGCCTCGGCGATACGAAACATCACCTTCTTGCGCTCGGCCGGTGCAGCGCGCGACCAGACGCCCGACTGATAGGCCGCGCGCGCGGTCTTCACCGCAAGGTCCACATCCCCGGCCGAGGCATCGGCGATCTGCGTGAATTCGCGTCCGTCGATGGGCGAGGTTACGGGCAGCGACGCGCCACCCATAGCCGACACCCATTTGCCGCCGATGAACAGGCCCTGCGGGCCGACCGGCGTTTGCGCCAGCGCATCAATGCTGGACTGATCCATTCCGTTTTCTCCTCCAGTCGCGCCACAAACCCCAGAGGTGCAGCGCCAGAACAATGCAGATGAGGCAAAAGATTGCCATGGCAACGGGCCGGTCAATCCACGAATAGAGCGACCGGATCCGCGGCAGCGATGTGCGGAACTTGGTTTCCATGATGCCGCCCAGAACCATGCCAAGGATGATCGGCACGATGGGCAGGTTGAGCCGCTTCAGCATCACGCCCAGCAGCCCGAAGGCCGCCGCCATCATGCAATCGACCGCCGAGTTGCGCAGCGAATAGATGCCCACGAAGCTGAGTGTCAGGATAATCATCCCCAGATAGCGATTGGGGATCACCAGCACTTTCAGCAGCGGCTTCGTTGCCACCAGCAGAAAGGCCAGCGCGAGGATATTCAGCAAGGCAAGGCAGATATAGAGCGCCATGACGAAATCCATCTGGTCGCGGAACAGGCCCGGACCGGGGATCACGTTATGGACGTAGAACACGCTGAGCATCATGGCCGTCAGCGCCTCGCCCGGGATGCCAAGCGCCAGAAGCGGCACCATGGCGGCGGGCGGGACCGAGTTATTGGCGGTTTCCGAGGCGATCAACCCTTCGGGGCTGCCCCTGCCGAACAGCTCGGGCTTTTTCGACGTCGCCCGCGCGAAGCTGTAGCTGAGGAATTGCGAGGTGAACTCGCCCACGCCGGGGATGATCCCCATGATCGTGCCCGACAGCGACCCGGCGGTGGCGACGCGCGGGTGGCGGAACACCTCGCGGATGCCCTTGGCGACGCTGCCGCTGATTGTCGGCGCCTCACCGGGATCGTCCTTGCCGATCAGCAGCACGAAAGCCTGCGACACCGCGAACAGCCCCAGCACCACGACGATCAGGTCGACACCCTGCGTCAGGAAGCCCAGATCGAAGGTGAAGCGCTGGGAATAGGTGTTGGCCTCCATCCCCACAGTGTTCAGGAACAGCCCGAACATCAGCAGCGCCCCCGCCGCCAGCGACTGACCGCGATGCGCGACGACGACCAAGATGCAGCCCAAAAGCGCGGCAAGGAAGATCTCGCGCGAGCCGAACATCGGGGCGACCTTGGCCAGAACCGGTGACAGCAGCATCAGCGCGACCACGGCGAAGATCCCGCCGAAGAACGAAGAGCCGAAACTCAGCCCCAGCGCGCGCGGCGCTTCGCCCGCCTTGGTCATCGGGTAGCCGTCATAGGTGGTCAGCGCGTTGACCGGCGTGCCGGGCGTGTTGATCAGGATCGACGGGATCGAGCCGCCGAACAGGGCCGAGCCATAGATCCCCAAGAGCAGCGTCAGCCCGACGATTGGCTCCATGCCGAAGGTCGCGGGCAACAGGATGGCGATGGCCACGGCCGGGCCGACGCCGGGGATCGCACCGATGATCACGCCGCCGACCGACCCGGCGATCAGCGCGGCGATGACATCCCAGCGCGAGACGATGGCCAACGCGTCGATGAATGTGTCCAAGTCAGGACCCTCTTACAGATAGACGACAAGGAAATTGCGCAAACCCTGCGGCAGCAGGTCATAGACCGCGCCCCCCGGAATACGGACAGACAGCCCGGCCTTGAAGACCACGACGATGCCCAGCGCGATCAGCGGCGCCAGCAGCAGCGTCAGCCCGCGATAGCCCAGCCGGAACGCCAGCAGCGTGGCGAACAGGACCGAAGCGGGCAGATAGCCGATATAGGGCACCGCCATCACATAGATCAGGAACCACGCGACATACTCGCCCGCCTTGGCCCAAGTCCCCAGTTCGGCCAGAACGTTACCCCCGCCGGCCCGGGCGTTGCGCACCAGACAGGCGACCAGTTCTCCGGCGCCGAAAACCAGCATGCCGACGATAGCGATTAGCGGCCACAGGCCGGGTTGCCGGCTCCAGGGTTGTCCGTTGGCCCACGCGGTTTCCGACGACCACATCGCAGCCAGCGCCACCGCCACAAGGAACGAAGCAACGGCGAAGACGATTTCGGCGCGGTGATGGGGCGGGTGGGTCAGCTCTAACAGGTCGTGATGATCGTCGCTCATGCGGATCCCGTATCGAAAAAGGCCCCGGCGATGCGGTCGCCGGGGCCGGGTTGCTTACTCGGCGGTCAGTTCGTCGATCCGCGCCATCGTGGCGATGTCGCTCTCGATCTGGGCCGTGGCCTCGGACGTGTCCTGCCAGTAGATCTGCGCACCGGTTTCGGCGGCGAAGGTCTGCGCGCGCTCCGAGGCGATGGTCTCTTGCGCGACGGCGGCGATGGCGTCGATCACCTCTTGCGGCGTGTCCTTGTGCACAAAGAGGCCGTTCCACAGCGAAATCGCCAGATCCGGCGCGATCTCGCCCACGGTCGGCGCATCGGGCGCCAGTGCCAGCCGCTCGCCGGTCACCGAGGCCAGAATCGTCACATCGTCGAGGCAGGGCATGATCAGCTGGATCGTGGTGTTGATCACATCCACATCGCCCGAGGCCAGCGTGTTGCAATCGAGCGCGTCATAGGCCGCGTCCGCGCCCCAGCTGAAGCCCATCGTTTCAGCCAGCGCGAAGCTCACGGCGGTCGGGGTCAGCGCGGCGCCGAAATGGCCCAGCAGAACCTCGTTGTCCTGCGCATAGGCTGCCAGCTCGTCCATCGTCTGGAACTCGGACGAGCCCGAGGTCGCCAGAACGAAGGGATAGGTCAGAAAGATGCCCACCGGCACGAAAGGATCGGGGCTGAGCTCTTCGATCCCAAGGGTCGGCCCGACGACCGGCACGCCGATCACGAAGGACCCGACCATCGAGCCGTCGGCGGGCGCGCTGGCCACTTCGATGGCACCGGGGAACGGACCACCGCCACCGCCCGGACGGTTCACCACCGCCGCCGGCTGGCCGTAAGCCTCTTGGAAATCCTCGGCGATCATGCGGGTCAGCACGTCTTCCAGATCGCCCGGCGGCCACGGCACGATGAATTCGACCGGGCCTTCGGGATATTCGGCCAGGACCGCACCGGCGGGCAGCGCCATCGCTGCGGCCAGCGCAAGAGAGACGGGAAACTTCATCGGGATTCTCCTTGTCGGTTGTCGTTTGATCTTATGGTTCATCGGTTCATTATATACACCGACGTTTCAAAATTAGCTTGCGCGACGGTCCGGATTCGGTCAAGGCTTTTCTTGCGCCTGCAATGAGTGTTTTTCGCCCCGCCCGCCGGAGACCCGATGCGAACCGTCGAAAAAGCCCTGAGATTGTTGGATTTTTTCACCGACAAAGTGGTCGAGATCGGCCTCTCGGACCTTGCGCGGCAGTCGGGAATCGACAAGGCCACGGTGCTGCGAATGCTGTCGGATATGGCCGAATGCGGCTTCGTTGAGCAGAATCCCGAAACCAAACGCTGGCGCCTGGGCGCCGGGGTCCTGCGGCTTGCCCGGCTGCGTGAACACGCTCAGCCGGTCACCCGCGTGCTGACGCCGATCCTTGAAAAACTGGCGCAAGAGACGGGCGAAACAGCCCATGCTTCGCTGATCTCGGGCCGCGATCTCGCCAATATCGGCGTGGTCGAGCCCAGCCGCGCCAACCGTGTCTATATCGAACCCGGACTGGTCCTGCCGCTGCACGCCACCGCATCGGGCATCGCTGTCACCGCCTTTTCGCGACCCGAACAACAGGAACGCGTGCTGGCGCGGACGCTGACGGCGGTGACCGGCATGACCCCTACCTCGCGCGCGGCGCTTGAAGGCATGGTCAGCCGGGCCCGGGACCGGGGTTTTGCCGTGGCCGACCAGACCTACGAGGCGGAAGTCTACGGCATCGCCATGCCGATCTTCGGCCCCGACGGCTATGCAACGGGCGCGCTGGCGGTGGCGATCCCCGCCTCGCGCGCCGGAGAAGACCACGAACGCCAGATCATCGCCGCCCTCGAAACCGCCGCCCATGCTGCGACCACGCGGCTCGGCGGGCGGCCTTCAGCCGAACATCGCATCACATATTAAGGGAGCTTCCGATGCCCGCCACCAAACCCCGCGACGAAAATTTCCTCAAGGCCAACAACGCCCGCCACCTGTGGCACCCGATGACCCACCCGGCCGATCACCACAAGAACCCACCCACCATCGTCACCGGCGGTCAGGGCGTGCGGATCACCGATATCGACGGCCATAGCGTGGTCGACGGCGTGGGCGGCCTTTGGAACGTGAACCTGGGCTATTCCTGCCAGCCGGTGAAAGACGCGATTGCGGGCCAGCTGGACGAACTGCCCTATTACTCGATCTTCCGCGGCACCTCGAATGACAAGGTGATCGAGCTGGCCGAGGAACTGAAGGACTTCTTCGCCCCGGACGGTCTGTCGCGCGCCTTCTATACCTCGGGCGGCGGCGACAGCGTGGAAACCGCGCTCAGGCTCGCGCGGCAATACCACAAGATCCGCGGCGAGGCCGGGCGGGTGAAATTCCTGTCCCTCAAGAAAGGCTATCACGGCACGCATTTCGGCGGCGCCTCGGTCAACGGCAACGCCAATTTCCGCACGATGTACGAGCCGCTTCTGCCCGGCTGCTATCACATCCCGGCCCCCTATCCGTATCGCAACCCGTTCAACGAAAGCGATCCCGCGCGTCTGGCGCAGCTCTGCCTGCAGGCGCTGGAAGACGAGATCGCCTTTCAGGGCGCGGGCACGATCGCCGCGATGATCATGGAGCCGATCCTTGGCGCCGGCGGTGTCATCGTCCCGCATGAAAGCTTCATGCCCGGCGTGGCCGAGATCTGCCGCAAAAACGGCATCCTGCTGATCGCCGACGAGGTCATCACCGCCTTCGGCCGCACCGGCGCCTGGACCGGCTCGCGGCTCTGGGGGGTGCAGCCCGACATGATGTCGACCGCCAAGGCGATCACCAACGGCTATTTCCCCTTCGGCGCGACGATGATCTCCGACGGCGTGGCCGAGGTCTTTGAGAAGGACGAGACCGGCAAGGCCGCGATTGGCCATGGCTATACCTATTCCGGCCACCCGGTCGGCGCGGCGGCGGCTCTGGCCTGCCTTGCGGAAACGAAACGGCTGGATGTCGCGGCGAATGCCAAGGCCCGCGGCGACGAGCTTTTCGCAGGCGCTCAGGCCCTGAAGGAGCGCTATGACGTCGTCGGCGACGTGCGCGGCGGCTACGGGCTGATGGTGGCGCTTGAACTGGTCTCGGACCGCGCGACCAAGGCCGCGCCCGACAAGGCCACCGCCGCGAAGGTGCAGCAGGTCGCTTATGAAAACGGCGCGATGGTGCGGGTTTCGGGGCCGAACATCATCCTGTCGCCGTCGCTGGTTCTGACGGCGGACGATGTACAGGTGATCCTGAACGCCCTCGACGCGGGCTTCCGCGCGCTGTGAGGCTAAGAGAGGGGGGCTGTCTGCCCCCCTCGCGCTGACGCGCTCACCCCCCGAGGATATTTGGGGAACAAAGATGCGCGGTTAAGAAAAGGTAAAGGCGCGATCTCTCGACCGCGCCTCTCTTTCACTTTGCCGGACATACGCCACGTGGCCGACTGTGGCCCCGGGCTGAGCCCCGGGGCCTGCCGCTGGCGCGTTGTTCAGGCGTGGATCGCGCCGTCGCCGCAAGCAAGGGCGGCTTCACGCACCGCCTCCGAATAGGTCGGGTGCGCGTGGCAGGTCAGGGCCACGTCCTGCGCCGAGGCGCCGAATTCCATCGCCACGCAGATTTCATGGATCAGGTCGCCCGCGCCCGGGCCGATGATGTGGCAGCCCAGCACGCGGTCGGTCTTCTTGTCGGCGAGAAGCTTGACGAAGCCCTCGGACTGGAAGACGGCCTTGGCACGCGCGTTACCCATGAAAGGGAATTTGCCGACCTTGTAGTCGACGCCCGCTTCTTTCAGCTGTTCCTCGGTCTTGCCGACATTGGCCACTTCGGGCGCGGTGTAGATCACGCCCGGGATCACGCCGTAGTTGACGTGGCCATGCTTGCCGGCGATCACCTCGGCCACGGCCATGCCCTCATCCTCGGCCTTGTGGGCCAGCATCGGACCGACCACGGCGTCGCCGATGGCGTAGATGCCCTTGACGCTCGTCGCCCAGTGATCGTCGATCTTGACCTGACCGCGCTTTTCCATCTCGACGCCCAGATCGGCCAGACCCAGACCATCGGTGAAAGGTTTGCGGCCCGTCGCGACCAGCACGATATCGGCGTCGATCGTGTGTTCGCTGTCGTCTTTCTTCAGCGTGTAGGTGACGCTGGCGCCGCCGTCTTTCTTCTCGGCCTTCTGCACCGCTGCGCCGAGGACGAATTTGAAGCCCTGTTTGGTGAGGATCTTCTGGAAGTTCTTGGCGATTTCGGCGTCCATGCCCGGCGTGATCGCGTCGAGATATTCGACCACCGTCACCTCGGCGCCGAGCCGCTGATAGACCGAGCCCATTTCCAGACCGATCACGCCCGCGCCGATCACCACGACCGATTTCGGGATCTTGCCCAGCGACAGGGCGCCGGTCGAGGTGACGATCACCTCCTCATCGACCTCGACGCCCGGCAGCGAGGCCGCTTCCGAGCCGGTGGCGATGACGATATTCTTCGCCGAATGCACGTCGTCGCCGACCTTAACCTTGCCGGCCTCGGGGATCGAGCCCCAGCCCTTGAGCCAAGTCACCTTGTTCTTTTTGAACAGGAATTCGATGCCCTTGGTGTTTCCGTTCACCACGTCCTGCTTGTAGGCCTGCATCTTTTCCCAATCGACCGTCGGCGCGTCGCCCATCAGGCCCATCTTGGCGAAGTTTTCATGCGCCTCGTGCAGGTGGTGGGTCGCGTTCAACAGCGCCTTCGAGGGGATGCAGCCGACATTGAGGCAGGTGCCGCCCAGCGTCTCGCGCCCTTCGACACAGGCGACCTTGAGGCCCAGCTGCGCCGCGTGGATAGCGCAGACATAGCCGCCGGGGCCCGCGCCGATGACGATGAGGTCGAAGTCAGCCATGGTCAATTCCTTCCGTATGCCCCGTCCTGGGGCCAGTCCTAGGCAGCGCTCAGATCAGCGCCGCAA
The DNA here is from genome assembly GCF_017303295.1 of Rhodobacter sp. NTK016B. Taxonomy (GTDB): domain Bacteria; phylum Pseudomonadota; class Alphaproteobacteria; order Rhodobacterales; family Rhodobacteraceae; genus Pararhodobacter. The sequence continues at coordinate 195,129 of NZ_JAFKOK010000010.1, forward strand.
TCAGCATCAGTATCGTGGCGAGAAATCCCACGAACCAGATGGCCGAGCGCCAGGGCACCCAGCCGAAGAGATAGGCGGGCACGTAGAGCACGCGCGCGCCGAGATAGGTCCAGGCCGCGCCCTGCGTCACGCCCGTTGACTGGCCGCCCTGCGTGACGACCAGCACCGCGATGGTAAACAGGATGAGGCCTTCGAAATGATTGTTCATCGCCCGGTGCGCGCGCCCGGCAAGGCCGGTCAGCTGCCGAGGCTCATCGCGCGGCGAGGCCGCGTATTTCGAGCCGACCTGCTGCTGAGCGGTAACTGAGAACAGCGCGAATTGCAGCGCCTGCAGAAGCGCCGCGAGGGTCAGGACGGTGAGTTCGGGTGTCATCATGCCCCTCAGATAAGGCCGAGAACCAGAAGCGCCAGCGTTGACAGCATGCCCACGCTGAAAATCACCGTCCGCCACGGCACCCAGGCCAGCGCGTAGGCAGGCACGTAGAGAACCCGCGCGGCGACATAGATCCATGCCAGAACGGCGGTCGCGGTCGAGGTCTGGCCCGCCAGCACCACGACCAGAACGGCGATGATGAAGGGGCCGACATTCTCGGTGAAGTTATCCGTTGCGCGGCGCAGGCGCTTGGTCAGCGGCGACAGGCGTTCGTCGAGGTTTTCGCGCGTGCCGGTATTGCCCTCGGCGCCGATATCGCGCGTCAGAAAGCGCTGCGCGACGAAGATCGTCCCGAAATGGACAAAGGCGAGGGCCGCAAGGGCGGCGAGTTCAGGGGTCAGGCCGGGCATCATGGGCGGATCTCGATTACGGTTCCATCGGGGACGAGCGACCAGATCTCGCGCATCTCGCCATTGGTGACGGCGATGCAGCCCGCCGTCCAGTCACGGGTGCGCTGCAGGGCGCCAAGGAATCCCCAGCCATTGTTGATGCCGTGGATCATGATGTCGCCCCCGGCGCTGCGGCCATGCGAGGCGGCATAGGCCACGTCCTGCTCGTTGGGATACGAGATGTGCAGGCTCAGATAGGCCAGCGAATTGGGGTTGCGCCAGTCGATGACATAGGTGCCCTCGGGCGTGCGACCGTCGCCCTCGAAGCGCTTCGGCCCGTCATTGGCGCCGTCGCCCATCGAGATGCGGTATTCCCGCATCGGCTGGCCCTGCCGGTACAGGATCAGGCGGCGCGCGCCCTTGAGGACAAGCACGAAATCGGCCTGTTCATGCGCCGGGGCCATGTCGGGCGGGCCGCGGCGGAACAGCTGCGCCTGCGCGTCGCTTGCGGTGCCGATGGCAAGGGCCGAGGCGAAGGACAAAAGAACGGTGCGGCGGTTCATGGCCGAGGGCTCCGGCGGATAGGGGCGGTGAGTGCAGGGACGCACCCTTGAGCATGGGTGCGTCCCTGCCTGTCGGTCTTACAGGTCCAGCAGCAGGCGCTGCGGATCTTCCAGCGCTTCCTTGACGCGCACGAGGAAGGTCACGGCGCCTTTGCCGTCGACGATCCGGTGATCGTAGGACAGCGCCAGATACATCATCGGACGGATGACGATCTGACCGTCCACCACGACCGGGCGGTCCTGGATCTTGTGCATGCCCAGAATCCCCGATTGCGGGGGGTTCAGGATCGGCGAGGACATCAGCGAGCCATAGACACCGCCATTCGAGATGGTGAACGAACCGCCCTGCATTTCCGCCATCGACAGCTTGCCGTCGCGGGCGCGCAGGCCAAGCTCGCCGATCTTCTTCTCGATGCCGGCAAAGCTCATCTGGTCGGCATCGCGCACGACCGGCACAACCAGACCCGACGGCGTGCCCACGGCCACGCCCATATGGACGTAGTTCTTGTAGACGATTTCCTGGCCGTCGATCTCGGCGTTGACCTCGGGGACTTCTTTCAGCGCGTGGCAGCAGGCTTTGACGAAGAAGGACATGAAGCCCATCTTCACGCCGTGCTTCTTCTCGAACTGCGCCTTGTATTCGTTGCGCAGCGCCATCACCGCCGACATGTCCACCTCGTTATAGGTGGTCAGCATCGCGGCGGTGTTCTGAGCGTCCTTCAGGCGGCGGGCGATGGTGGCACGCAGGCGGGTCATCTTCACCCGCTCTTCGCGCACCGCGTCATCGGCGGGAACCGGGCCACGCGGCACCGAGACCGGCGCAGGGGCCGAGGTCTGGGCGGGCGACGCCTTGGTGCCGTCGGACACCGCGCGCTGCACGTCTTCCTTCATAACGCGGCCGTCGCGGCCGGTGCCTTCGACCTGATCAGACGACAGGCCTGCTTCGGCCATCGCCTTCTTGGCCGAGGGGGCGTCTTCGCCCTTTTTCTCGCCGTCTTTCTTGGGCTCTTCCTTGGGCGCGTCGGCCTTCGGCTCTTCGGCGGGCTTGTCGTCAGCCTTGGCGTCGGACTTATCGTCCGATTTCGGCGCGGGGGCTGCGCCCTCGCCTTCCGAGATCATCGCCAGCAGAGCGTTCACGCCGACGGTTTCGCCTTCGGCGGCGATGATTTCCGACAGGGTGCCGGAAGCGGGCGCCGGAACCTCGACCGTCACCTTGTCGGTTTCCAGCTCGCACAGCATCTCATCGGCAGAGACGGCATCCCCCGGCTTCTTGAACCAGGTGGCGATGGTCGCTTCCGAGACGCTCTCACCAAGCGTGGGCACGCGGACTTCGATGCTCATGATGTTACTTTCCTTCCGACGACAGCGCTTCGTTGACGAGCGCTTCTTGCTGAGACTTGTGGCGCGAGGCCAGACCCGTGGCGGGCGAGGCCGAGGCGGAGCGACCGGCATAGCGGGCGCGCGTTTGCTTGGCGCCGATTTCGATCAGCGCCTCTTCGAGAAGGGGCGCGATGAACGACCACGACCCCTGATTTTTCGGCTCTTCCTGACACCAGACCATCTCGGCGTTCTTGAACCGCGCGAGTTCCTGACAGATCGACTGCGCCGGGAACGGATAGAGCTGCTCGACACGCAGAAGATAGGTGTCGTCGAGACCGCGCTCATCGCGCTCGGCCAGCAGGTCGAAATAGACCTTGCCCGAACACATCACCACACGCTTGATCTCGGCGTCGGGCTTCAGCGTGATCTTCGAGTTGTTGCCCTTTTCGGCATCGTCCCACAGGATCCGGTGGAAGGTGGACCCTTCGGTGAAATCGGCGCTGGTCGAGGTGCACATCGGGTGACGCAGCAGCGATTTCGGCGTCATCAGGATCAGCGGCTTGCGATAGTCGCGGTGCATCTGACGGCGCAGGATGTGGAAGTAGTTCGCCGGGGTCGAGCAGTTGGCGACGATCCAGTTATCCTCGGCCGACATCTGCAGGAAGCGTTCCAGACGCGCCGAGCTGTGCTCGGGGCCCTGCCCTTCGAAGCCGTGCGGCAACAGCAGCACCAGACCCGACATCCGCAGCCATTTCGACTCGCCCGAGTTGATGAACTGGTCGAACATGATCTGCGCGCCGTCGGCGAAGTCGCCGAACTGCGCTTCCCACGCGACCAGCGCATTGGGTTCGGACAGCGAATAGCCGTATTCGAAACCCAGCACCGCGTATTCCGACAGCATCGAGTCGATGACTTCGTAACGCGCCTGCCCGGCCCGGATATGGTTCAGCGGGTAGTACCGCTCTTCGGTGTTCTGATCGACAAAGGCCGAATGCCGCTGCGAGAAGGTGCCGCGCGTACAATCCTGCCCGGCCAGACGGACGGGATACCCCTCGACCATGAGCGAGCCGAACGCCATCGCCTCGGCCGTGGCCCAGTCGAAGCCCTGCCCGCTTTCGAACATCTTCTTCTTCGCTTCGAGCTGACGCCCGACCGTCCGGTGCAGATCGAAATCCGTCGGATGGCTGGTCAGCGCCTTGCCGATTTCCTGCAGCGTCTCTTCCTTGATCGCCGTCTGACCGCGCTGATAGTTCTGGTCCTTCGGCTTCATGGTCTTCCAGCGCCCGTCCAGCCAGTCGGCCTTGTTGGGGCGGAATTCCTTGGCGATCTCGAACTCGCTGTTGAGATGCGACTGGAAAGCGGCCTTCATGTCCTCGATCTCGCCCTCGGGGATGAGACCGTCATTCACCAGACGCTCGGTGTAAAGCTGCAGCGTCGTCTTGTGGCGCTTGATGTTCTTGTACATCGCGGGGTTGGTGAACATGGGCTCGTCGCCCTCGTTGTGACCAAAGCGGCGGTAGCAGAAGATGTCGATGACCACGTCCTTGCCGAAACGCTGACGGAACTCGGTCGCGACCTTGGCGGCGTGAACCACGGCTTCGGGATCGTCGCCGTTGACGTGGAAGATCGGCGCTTCGACCATCAGCGCGATATCCGTCGGATAGGGCGAGGTGCGCGAGAAATGCGGCGCGGTGGTAAAGCCGATCTGGTTGTTGACGATGATATGGATGCAGCCGCCGGTGCGGTGCCCCTTGATCCCCGACAGCTGCAGGCATTCGGCCACAACGCCCTGACCGGCAAAGGCCGCGTCCCCGTGCAGCAGGATCGGCAGCACGGCAGTCCGCTCGGCATCGTTCAGCTGGTCCTGCTTGGCGCGGACCTTGCCCAGAACGACCGGGTTCACGGCTTCAAGGTGCGACGGGTTCGCGGTCAGCGACAGGTGCACGACATTGCCGTCGAATTCCCGGTCCGACGAGGCGCCGAGGTGGTATTTCACATCGCCCGAACCGTCGACATCGTCAGGCTTGAAGCTGCCGCCCTGGAATTCGTTGAAGATCGCGCGATAGGGCTTGGACATGACATTGGCCAGCACCGACAGGCGACCGCGGTGCGGCATGCCGATGACGATATCCTTCACGCCCAGCGCGCCGCCGCGCTTGACGATCTGCTCCATCGCCGGGATCAGCGCTTCGGCGCCATCAAGGCCGAAACGCTTGGTGCCCATGAACTTGACGTGGCAGAATTTCTCGAAACCCTCGGCCTCGACCAGTTTGTTCAGGATCGCGCGGCGACCCATCTTGGTGAAGGTGATTTCCTTGCCATAGCCCTCGATCCGCTCTTTCAGCCACGCGGCTTCCTGCGGGTTCGAGATATGCATGAATTGCAGTGCGAAAGTACCGCAATAGGTACGCTTGAGGATCTCGATGATCTGCCGCATCGAAGCGACCTGCAGCCCCAGCACGTTATCGATGAAGATCGGGCGATCCATATCGGCGTCGGTGAAGCCATAGGCCTTCGGATCCAGCTCGGGATGCATCGACTCGTCGCGCATGCTGAGCGGGTCGAGATTGGCGATCAGATGGCCCCGGATCCGGTAGGCGCGGATGATCATCAGCGCGCGCAGGCTGTCCAGAACGGCGCGCTGGACCTGCGTGTCGGTCACCTCGACGCCCTTTTCGGCGGCCTTGGCGCGGATCTTGTCACCCGCGGCCTTGCCCTCGGCTGCGGCGGGCCACATGCCGGTCAGTGCGCCCATCACCTCGCTGTCGGGGGTCGGCGGCCAGTCCTTGCGTGCCCAGCTCGGCCCTTCGGCCTGCTTGGTGGCGGTGGCGTAATCGTCGCCATTGGCTTCGAAGAACTCCGCCCACGCACTGTCGACGCTGGCCGGATCCTGCGCGTATCGCGCCTGCATCTGGTCGATGTAATCGGCATTCGCCCCGTCCAGGAAGGACGTGGCATGCATGGCGTCGTTGGGGCTTTGATCGTTCATCTGTTTGTCCTCGGCATGAGGGAAGGAAACTTAAGGGTTCGAACGGTTCGACGTGTGTCTCATGTCACCAGCGACGCCGCCGATCCGCGTCTTGGCGATACTCTGAGGCACGATCGTGACCGGAGCGTTGACACGTGCACGGGTTTGCGCCGGAGCGCCGCTATCGGGGCCTGCCCCAACCATAGGGCTCGACAGGCGCGCAGCCAGAAAATTGTTGCCGCGCCCGGTCCGGGGCTGCGGCGCCCGAATTCCGGCCGGGTCAGAAAAGCGGGCCGCGCACGGCCCGGCTTTCGCGCTGTGGGCAGCATCCGCCCGCCGGCCCCGGCGAGCAACCGCCAACGCCCCGACCGCATGGTCGGGGGCGTCAACAGGGGTCGCAATGGCGGCCGGAGGATGCATGGCGCTTAGCCCTTGATCGCCTTCATGACGGCTTCGCCCAGCGTCGCGGGGCTGTCGGCAACGACGATCCCGGCCGATTTCATGGCCTCGATCTTCGATTCCGCGTCGCCCTTGCCGCCCGAGACGATGGCGCCGGCATGGCCCATGCGACGGCCCGGAGGGGCCGTGCGCCCCGCGATGAAACCGGCGGTCGGCTTGTAGCGGCCTTTTTTCTTCTGTTCCTTCAGGAACTCGGCCGCTTCTTCCTCGGCCGCGCCGCCGATCTCGCCGATCATGATGATCGACTGCGTCTCGTCGTCGTCGAGGAACATGTCCAGCACGTCGATATGCTCGGTGCCCTTGATCGGGTCGCCGCCGATGCCGACGGCGGTCGACTGGCCCAGCCCCATATCCGAGGTCTGCTTGACGGCCTCGTAGGTCAGCGTGCCCGAACGCGACACGACGCCGACCGACCCACGCTTGTGGATATGGCCGGGCATGATGCCGATCTTGCAGGCGTCAGGCGTGATGACACCCGGGCAGTTCGGGCCGATCAGCCGCGACTTGCTGTCGATCAGCGCCCGCTTCACGCGCATCATGTCGAGCACCGGGATGCCCTCGGTGATGCAGATGATCAGTTCCATCTCGGCGTCGATCGCTTCGAGGATCGAGTCGGCCGCGAAGGGCGGCGGCACGTAGATGACCGAGGCATTCGCTTCGGTGACATGCTTGGCTTCATGCACCGAGTTGAAGACCGGCAGGTCCAGATGCGTGGTGCCGCCTTTGCCGGGCGTCACACCGCCGACCATCTTGGTGCCGTAAGCGATGGCCTGTTCCGAGTGAAAGGTCCCCTGCGAGCCGGTGAAGCCCTGACAGATAACCTTGGTGTTTTCGTTGACGAGAATGGCCATTCTATTTACCCCTTCACCGCTTTCACGATTTTCTCGGCGGCGTCGGACAGGTTGTCCGCGGCGATCACGTTGAGACCGCTGTCGTTGATGATTTTCTTGCCCTGCTCGACATTGGTGCCTTCGAGACGCACGACCAGCGGAACCTGCAGACCGACTTCCTTCACCGCGGCGATGGTGCCTTCGGCGATGATGTCACAGCGCATGATGCCGCCGAAGATGTTCACCAGGATGCCTTTGACGTTCGGGTCCGAGGTGATGATCTTGAAGGCCTCGGTCACTTTCTCTTTCGTGGCGCCACCGCCCACGTCGAGGAAGTTTGCGGGCTCGGCGCCGTAGAGCTTGATGATGTCCATCGTGGCCATCGCCAGACCGGCGCCGTTCACCATGCAGCCGATCTCGCCGTCGAGCGCGATGTAGTTCAGGTCGTATTTCGACGCGGCGAGTTCCTTCGGATCCTCTTCGGTCTCATCGCGCAGCGACGCGATATCGGCATGGCGATAGATCGCGTTGCCGTCGAAACCGATCTTGGCGTCGAGCGCCTTCAGATTGCCGTCGGTCATGACGATCAGCGGGTTGATCTCGAGCATCTCCATGTCCTTCTCGATGAAGGCGCGATAGAGATTCTTGACCAGAGCCACGCATTGCTTGACCTGAGGACCCTTCAGGCCCAGCGCGAAGGCGACGCGGCGGCCGTGGAAATCCGACAGCCCGGACGCCGGGTCAACGCTGAAGGACAGGATCTTTTCGGGCGTCGACGCGGCGACTTCTTCGATATCCATGCCGCCCTCGGTCGAGCAGACGAACGACACGCGCGAGGTGCCGCGATCGACCAGCAGAGCGAGGTAGAGTTCGGTCTCGATATCCGAGCCGTCCTCGATATAGATGCGGTTGACCTGCTTGCCGGCAGGGCCGGTCTGGTGCGTGACCAGCGTGCGACCCAGCATCTGCTTGGTCATCGCTTCTGCTTCTTCCACCGATTTGGCAAGGCGGACACCGCCCTTTTCGCCTGCTTCGGCTTCCTTGAACGAGCCCTTGCCGCGGCCACCGGCGTGGATTTGCGCCTTGACGACCCAGAGCGGACCGTCGAGCTCGCCCGCCGCCGTCTTGGCTTCTTCGGCTTTCAGGACGACTCGGCCGTCCGACACCGGCACGCCGTAGGTGCGCAAAAGCGCCTTGGCCTGGTATTCATGGATGTTCACGGAACTGCCCCCGTTGCTGCGAATTTTGCCGTGTAATGACACAAGACCATCGTGGCACAAACGAAATATTCGTGCAAAACTTCGCGATGAGGGGTTTTTCTTCGTTTTGTGATCACACCCTGAAAACGTGTGATCACAAGTATCGGAACCGTGATCGCGTCGGGGCAACACTGCGCGCGGCCCGCCAAGGCGGCCACGGAGACAGCAGGATTACGAGTCGTTTTCATGGCAGCGCAAACACCCCGCCCCCCGTCCGCGGCGCCCGGAACACCGCGAAAGGACCCGCCGCTTGCGGGCTGGCGCGGTACGATCAGGCCGGTTCTGACGCTGGGCATCACGCAGATCGTAGGCTTCGGTTCGATCTATTACGCGTTCGGGGTGCTGGTGGCACCGCTCAGCGGCGAACTGGGGATTTCCACCACCGCCGCCTTCGCCTGCCTTTCCGTGGCCCTGCTGTCGGGGGCCTTCACCGCGCCGCTGGCCGGGCGGCTGATCGACCGGCATGGCGCGCGGCGGATGATGGCGGCGGGCTCGATCGGCTGTGCGGTTGCGTTTGCGCTGCTGTCACAGGCGGGCGCGGTGTGGGGCCTGGTGCTGACCCTGATCGCGGTCGAGATGCTGGCCCCGCTGGTGCTGTACGACGCGGCTTTCGCCGCCGTCGCGCAAGCGGTGGGCGAGGCGCGCGCACGGGCAGCGATTACCATGACGACGATGGTCGGCGGCTTTGCCTCGACCGTATTCTGGCCGCTAACGCTGTATCTGTCGCAGGGCTGGGGCTGGCGCGAGACCTATCTGGCCTTCGCCGCGCTGCACCTGATCCTGTGCCTGCCGCTGCATCTGTCGCTGCCCAAAGGCAACGGCGCCGAGACAAGGCAAGTCCCCGGCGCACCCCGTTTCGCCCCCCTGCCCCGCCGCTTGCATGGCCGGGCGATGGTGCTGCTGGCGCTGGGGCTGAGCCTGAGCTGGGCGGTGATGTCGGCCTTCAGCGCGCAATGGGTGCCCGTGCTGGGCGCGGTCGGACTGCCCGAGGCCACGGCGGTCGCCGCGGGCGCGCTGATGGGACCGTCGCAGGTGGGCGCGCGGGTGCTCGACATGCTGTTTGCCAGCCATCGTCACCCGATGTGGACCGCGCTGGTGGCGATGGCCTGTCTGGTGCTGGCGCTCGTCGTGCTGGTCTTGGCGCCGGTGGGCGTGCTGACAGCATCCGTCTTCGCCATTCTGTTCGGCATCGGGCAGGGTCTGGCCACCACCGTGCGCGGCACGGTGCCCTTGGCGCTGTTCGGGCTGATGGGCTATGCCGCGCGGCTGGGACGGCTGGCCAGCCTGCGGATGCTGGTCGCAGCGCTGTCCCCCTTCGCGATGGCGGCATCGCTGGCAACGCTGGGGCCATGGATCACGCTGTGGCTGTTAGCCGCGCTGGCGGCCGTGTCGCTGACGCTGCTGGCCTGCCTGCCGTGGCGGGTTACAGAATAAGCGGCGCGCGCTCGCCCTCGACGAAGCGGCGCAGCACGGCAGGATAGAGCAGATGCTCCTGTACCAACACACGTGCGGCCAAGGTGCCGGCATCGTCGCCCGGCAGAACCGGCACCCGCGCCTGCCCCAGAAGCGGCCCGGCATCCAGTTCGGCGGTGACTTCGTGGACGGTGCAGCCCGCCTCGGTATCGCCGGCATCCAGCGCGCGCTGATGCGTGTGCAGGCCGGGATACTTCGGCAAAAGCGAGGGATGGATATTCAGCATCCGCCCTTCGAAACGGCGGGTGAATTCCGGGGTCAGGATGCGCATGAACCCGGCAAGGCACAGCACGTCGGTCTCGGCCCTGAGCAAGGGGTCGAGAAGCGCCGCCTCGAAAGCCGCGCGATCCCCTTTGAAGTCACGATGATCGACGGCATCGGTGGGAATGCCCATCTCGGCGGCCCGCGTCAGTCCCCGGGCGGCGGGATCGTTCGACATCACCAGAACCGGACGCGCCGGGTGATCGCCCGTCATCGACTGCGCCAACGCCACCATGTTCGAGCCGCCGCCCGAAATCAGGATGGCGACGCGTGTCACAGAAGCGACCCGGTATAGGCCACGCCCTCTCCCTCGACGACGTGACCCAGACGCGACACGATCTCGCCCGCGCCGATCAGCAACGCTTCGAGATCGTCGGCACGCTCGGCATCGACAGCGAGGATCATGCCGATCCCAGCATTGAAGGTCTTCAATAGCTCGGCCTCTTCCAACTCGGCGTGCTTGGCAAGCCAGCGGAAGACCGGCGGCAATTCCCAAGCACCAAGGTCGATCTTCGCCCCCAGCCCGTCGGGCAACACGCGCGGCAGGTTCTCGGTCAGGCCGCCGCCGGTGATATGCGCGAGCGCATGAACACCACCCGCCTTGATCGCGCCCAGAACCGGACGGACATACAGCCGCGTCGGCGCCAGCAGGGCTTCGCCAAGCGTGCCGGGGCCGAAGGGGCACGAGGCATCCCACGACAGGCCCGTCTTCTCGACGATCTTGCGCACCAGCGAATAGCCGTTCGAATGCACCCCGTCCGAGGCAAGGCCCAGCAGCACGTCACCCGCTTTCACGCCCTTGGGCAGATCCTGCCCGCGCTCCATCGCGCCAACGGCAAAACCGGCAAGGTCGAAATCGCCCGCATGGTACATGCCCGGCATCTCGGCCGTCTCGCCGCCGATCAGCGCGCAACCCGACTGGGCGCAGCCCTCGGCGATGCCCTCGATGATCCGTGCGGCTTCCTCGACCTCGAGCTTGCCGGTGGCGAAGTAATCGAGGAAGAAGAGCGGCTCGGCGCCCTGACAGACCAGATCGTTGACGCACATCGCCACAAGGTCGATGCCGATCGTGTCGACATTGCCGGTATCGATGGCGATGCGCAGCTTGGTGCCGACGCCGTCGGTCGCGGCGACAAGGATCGGGTCTTCGTAGCCCGCGCCCTTCAGATCGAACAGCGCGCCGAAGCCGCCAAGGCCCGACATCGTGCCCGCGCGCGTCGTGCGTTTCGCCGCCGGCTTGATCCGTTCGACCAGCGCGTTACCGGCATCAATATCGACGCCCGCCTGGGCATAAGTCAGTCCCTTGGTCCCGGTCATCGTGTCCCCCGAGGAAGTTTCGCGCCGGTTACCCCATCCCGAGCCGGGGATCAATGCGCATGAAAGCCGCGATCCTGCCGGATCGCGTTGTGTCAGCTTCCGCGTCGTGGTGAACGCGGATTGAGAACCGGCGCCGGGCACAGCGCCGCCTCGTCGTCGGTCAGCGGCCGCGCGCCATTCGCCCGCCATGTGCTGGGCGGGCCGACCTGCAGCTCGGGCGCCGGGCGCGCATCGCTCAGCCCCACCGCCGACGCGCGCCGCGCGCCCACGCGCTCCCAGTTCAGGCGCTCGGACCGCGTGAGCCCGTCCTCGAGCGCATCGACGTAATAGGTCACGTCGCGCCCCAGCCGGGGCCCGCGCTGCGAGCGGTTCGACACCAGAGCCTGCCGGGCAAAGGCGCGGCGGATCTGCGCGGGCGTCATCTCGGCCCCGCCCCGTGCCATGATGCGCCGCAGGATGCGCCGGATCTCGAGATTGCGCACGGCGGTATGCGCGGCACGGTCGCTGAAAAAGGCGAAATCCACCTCGGTCGGTTCCAGCCCGGCATGGCGCCATGCCTCGATGAAGGTGCGGATCTTGCCGCCGTCGAAACTGGCCGAGTCATAGAGCCGCCGGTAGATCGAGCGCACCTCGGGCCGTGTGCCCAGATCGGCGAACCCCTGCGCCCAGTGTTCGCGGCGCTCGGGATCGGCGTAGACGCCGCACAGATAGCGGCGCAGCTCGTCATCGTCGCCCAAGGGCAGCGACAGGTCGAACATCCGGCGCACGGCCCCGGCCTCGGTCCGGAAGGCGCGATCGATCAGGTCGGGATCGAAGCGATCGACGCGCGCAAGGATCGCGAGGATCTCGCGTCCATGCCCCGCCGTCGCGCCGTTCGGCCCCCATGTCAGATAGGACCAGCGGTCATTCGTCAGGCAGGTCGGATCCTCGGCGCCGGGATCGTAGATCTCTCGGTTGTTCTGGCAGAAATTCCAGCGCGCCTGCTCGGTGATATCGGTCCCTTCGAAGGACAGCAGCAGCGCCCCGGCCCGCGCGCGCGGACCCGGTGCCGGGCGCATGGGCACCAGAAGCTCCCACAGCGCCTGCGTGATGGCCCCGTCGCGCGCCGCGCTGTTCTCGGGCAGATGCGCGGCGATCCCGTCGCATTCGGTCAGCCGCCGGATCGCATCGCGGGTTCGCGGGCCGAACATGCCATCGGGGTCGATGGCGATCTCGGCCCCGCAGGCCAGAAGCGCCACGTTCAGCGCGTGCTGAAAGGTGGCGATATGCCCCTGCGTCCCGTCGATAAGAATGCCTTCGATCTCGCCGTGTTCGGGGCCGGAATAGGCATAGAGCACCGGATCGGGCGGGGTCTGCGGGGCCTCGGCCGGTTCGCGGGAGACAGTTTCGGTGCCGGACTCCGGCGCGGTCTCTGGCGCGGGCTCGGCCCCGTCGGCGACAGACGGCACCGGCGCCTCGGCTGCGGGCGGCGAGGCAGATGACGCACCCGTTTCGGACATCTCTGCAGGCGCCTGCGCCATCGCCGAACAGGCGAGACACAGCCAGACGACCGCCCCCAAACCAATGCCCTGCATATGTCCCCGAAAACAAATGACCAAAGAAATATCGCCGCAGGATACGGAATGCCGGACCACCGGGTCAAGCTGGCGCGCAAAAGCCCACCAAACACGCCTCTTTCCCGAAGCTTGACCCCCGCGTACAACCTGCTACGGAAGACGCGGCTGGGCCTGTAGCTCAATGGTCAGAGCAGGGCGCTCATAACGCCTTGGTTGGGGGTTCGAGTCCCTCCGGGCCTACCATGCCGCATGAACACTAGGCGAACACGCTCTGATTTTATTGAGTAATTTCCGGCGTGGTACACTGCGGGTTTCCGGCGTGGTACACTTTGGCTATCCGAGCAGCGCGTCGATGCGGTCCACGACGGTCTCGGCCAAGCTCGCGCGGGCGGCGCTGCGGACATAGACCTTGGTCTCCGGACTTCCCATTTCATGGCCGAGCAGCACGTCGATCTCGCCGGACGTTGCCCCGGACGCGGTCAGCATGGCAGCCACGCCCTTCCGGATGCCGTGCAGGCTACGGCCTTTCAGTCCGGCATCATCCGCCCATTTCCTGAAGGCGTTGCCGAGGCCCGCCGCACTGTAGGGCGCCCCGTAGCTCGTCAGGATGTAGGTCATGTTGCCGTGCCCAGCCAAGTCGTCGAGCAGCGCGCGCGAAATGGGCATCTCGACGATCTCGTGCGGCGCCTTGTTCTGCTCCCAGCGCAGCCATTTCCGGCCCCCGCGCATCACCTCGTGCTGCCTGCCGATCTGGCACAGATCCCCGCGCCGGGCCGTTGTGCAAGCCGCGAGCATGAGCGTGCGCCTCGCCGTCGTGCCTGGCCCATGGAAGGCCAGAAACTGCGCGATGTCTTCTGCGGTCCATGGCGCGAAGCCCCGGGTCTTGCGGGTCATGCGTTTGACACCCCGCGCCGGGTTGTCGCACTGGACGTATTCGCGCTGGATCGCCCAGATATAGAGGCCGGATACTCCCTTGATCAGGTTGTCCGCCGCGCCGGGCGTGGCCGCGTATTTGTCGGCGATCTTGATGACGGCAGAGCGCGGCATCTCTGCGCTTTTGGGTCCGTATTCCTCGACCAGCCGCCCGAGATGATGGCGCTTGCCCTTCAGTGTCAGGGGCGATGCGAGCCGCGCCGCAACCTTCCGCTCCAGATCTTCCAGATAGAGCCCGACAAGCCATTCCACGGATCCGCGAACCGCTTTCATCGGTACGACCGGGACGTCATCGATCAGCGCGGCGTAGTGTTCATGGAACTCCCGGCTGCCGGGTTCGCCCCGCAAGGTTGTCACTTTGCCGTTGCGCCGGAAACGGTATCGCGTCGCCCCCGATGGCAGGCGTTCGGTCGTCACGTATTTCAGGCGCATCTCTTCTACCACGCTTCCGGCTCCCTCGGATCGTGCTTTGGTTCGGGCGCCCGGTCAACCGGCGCCTCGATGCGGATCGACGCGTCGGGCCCTAGATGCACGGCCCCGACGTCGCCGACCTTCTCCTTCCAAACGGCGATCGCGCGGGCGATCTGAGCCTTGGTCGCGTATGTCGTGCCCATGGTCAGGGTCTTTCCAGCGCCGACAGGATCGGCACGATCCGCTCGTCACGCTGGTGCAACATCATCGCGAAGTTTCCGACGTCTACGGGATCGCCCTTCTCGACGTGTTCGCGCAGCAGCTGAGAAAGGAAGGCGGCGGTGCAGTCTGGGCCTTCCCAGCCCCCGCGACCGTCTGCGCGCTTCTTCGCCAGCTTAGCCTTCATGGCGATGGCGAAGCGGTCAACAGCGGCGTCGTCGGGATGTGCGGCTGCGTTGGGTTCGAGGGCGGCGAGATACCGGCCCTCGATCGCCCGGCACTCCACAATAGCCGTGTTCTGATCTACTTTCTGGAACTTGCGGTCGAGCAGAACCGCATGCAGCTCCTGCCACGACAGCCCGCCCCGCTCTGCCAACCGATCGACCGTCTGGTAGTGGTTGGCCTTCGCCTGCCCGCCATGATCCGCGACGAGCTGATAATCGAAGCGCGCGCCTCCGCTGTTCAGGATCGGGAACGTCTTGCGCTCCCGGTTGGCGGCAAGCTGGGCCTCGGCGGCGGTGGCGCGGGTCAGGTCGTCGATCTTCGCGATCCGCCCGTCTTCATCGTCCAGCACGCGGCCTGCTTTGAGGATGGCGTATATCGTGCCGTGAACATCGCCGCCCCACTCCTCGGTGCCATCGCACGGGATATAGTCCTCACCGCCAACCGCACTGGCAAGCCATGCAAGGATCTGGTCGGCGGCATCGTCCATGCCTTGATCATAGGCTTCGCGATTCGCAGATTCGGCGGCGGTGGCGCGGGCTTCGGCGGCATCTTTTCCCTCCATCAACGCGACAATCATCTGCCGCCACGGCTGGGGGATAGCTTCTACAATGCAGATCGTTCCAGTCTTCGGGGATGTCTCAGCGGTCATAAGGTGCCTCCCTACGGAAAATCGGTTCAGTCAAGCTCACGGGCCGCTGCGCCATGGTCCGGAGAGTGTCGATCGCCTCAAGGCGTTGTTCGACGGCGGCGATCACGGCGTCCTGCAGCTCGTAGGTGGTGAAGCGGTGATCGCAGCGCGCGCAACGCCGGCGCCGCCGGATAGTCGGGAGATCTCCGAGCGCCGCGCCGCGCGAGTCGATCACGGCTGTCGCGCCATCGCAGCGTGGGCAGGTCAGGCCGTCGGGCATGAAGCATCCTCCCTGACAAGGGAAAAGCGGTCGGTCATTGCGTGGCCTCCGCAAGGTAACGATAGATGTGTGCCGCCGCCTGCTCCGGGGTGCAGTACCGCTCCCAGCACTTGGCGCAGTTGTGCCCCGCGAGGATGTCCAGCGCGGTGACGACGTGCTCGTGCATGGCGCCGGTTTCCTCGCTCGCGCAGCGATGAATGAAGGGCGGGATCTTGTCAGGCATCACGCCCCCTCCACGCTCGGCCATTGGAGCTGCTCCGGCAGCCATGCGTCGATCCGGGCATTCATGTCGCGCGAGAGGCCGAGGGCTTCGCGGAAATCGGCTTCGTTGAACAGGCGTTCCAGGATCTTCGCCTTCTCGCCTTTCTTCTTGCCGTCGAACTCCAGACTTTCGCGGCGATCTTCGGGGACCAGCTCGGCCCAGAGCCGATCCAGCACCGGCACCGGCAGGCGACCGAGATATCCGGCGGCGGTGGGCGTCCAGATCTGGCGGGGATCGGGCGTCAGCTGCGCGGCGATCCACGGCGCCATGTCACTGTGCGGCATCAGCAAGCGGCCAAGCGCCCGCGTCAGGACCTCGTTGCGATGCTTCTTGCCGAGGGCACGGAACGCAGCAAAGCGCTCAGGCGTGGCGCTTTCCACGCCCGGCTCGGGATCCACCAGCGACTCGGGAAGTTCGAAGCCCTCGGTCTTTTCCGGCGCGATCGACGGACGGTCGACAGAGATCCCGAGCACCCGCTCATAGGCGCGCATCCCGCCCGATATCTGCCACGCCAGAAGGTCGAGCATCAGCTCGGTCTGCGCGGCCGCGCGGCGCTGCAGAGCGGCAAGGCGGATCTTCGCGAGATCTTCGAGCAGGTTGTTCGGCAGGGCCTTGGCCTCGACCTTGACCGCGCTGTCGCCGCCCTCGCCTGCGCCCGAGTTACCGGGCCTGTCTTCCCGGCGCCGGAAAGGACCGTGCGTTTCTATCGTTCCCTCCAGAGCCAAGAAAAGGAAGAGTCCCGATGTGGCGCGGTCTTCGTCGGAATAGTCCCCAGCCTCTCGCTCTTCGAGTTCATCCATGCGCTCGATCTCGGCTTCGGTGAGCTCTTCCTCTACCCCCCGATCCCGCAGCTCGGCCAATTCGAGCGCGTCGGCCTCGGGCAATTCGATAGGCTTCGGCCAGATCCGCTCCATTTTCAGCCCTGCATCGAAGCGGTCGAAAGCCTCGACCACCTCGACCCATTTCCAGCCGCGCGCGAGATTGAAATCGACGGCATCGGAGAGGCGCCGTTTCACCAGCTCGTCGAGGATCGCCTCGTCGAGCAGCTGCACCTGGTCAGTGAAGAGATCTTCCAACACCGTCCCGCCGGCGGCGCGATAGGCGTCGATCCCCACCAGCCTGACGCGCCGATCGTGCATTTCGATCGAGGCATGCGAGAGACGGCTCCGGATCTCGGCCGCGCCGTTGCCCCAACGCGACTCCAGCACGCGCTGCAGTTCGGCCTCGGCCGCTTCGGCGCTGGTGGCGACGGTGAAGGCCCCGGCCTGGTCGAGGCTGATCTTGCCCTCGCGCAGGGCGCCCAGCACCGGCTGGGGCAGCTGGGCAAGCTTCAGGCGCTGGCGCACATGCCGCTCGCTGACGGCGAAGGCCCGGGCAATAGCGTTCGGGTCCGCCCCTTTCGCGGCCATGCGGCCATAGGCGCGAACCTCGTCAGCCGGGTGCAGCGCGGCGCGCGCGGTGTTCTCGGCCGAGGCCCAAATGCGCGCGGTGTCCTCGTCGGGCGCCAGCTTGACCGGCACGCGCGTCTCGTCGGGGGACCGGCCCTCGCGCGTTGCCAGCAGGATCATTGCGCGCAGGCGGCGCCCGCCGGCGACGATGCCGACTTTCTCGGGCTCGGCCGGGTCGAACCATCCAGCAAGGTTCTGCAGCAAGCCGAGATCGGCGATGGAGTCGGCCAGCGTCTCGATCTCGGCCGAGGGTGGCTCGGTCCGGGTGTTGAGCGCGTGAACGTAGCAATCCGACAGGGGCGTCAGAACGGTGACGGGGCTGTCGTCGGGGGCTGTGACTGTCTGGGACATGGAAACCTCGGGGGAATGAAAAGGCCCGGGCGGCGGGACAGACGCCGCCCGGGCAGGTGCGCGCCGCCGAGGCGTTCAACGGCGCGGGGCAGGAACCTGGATCAGGCGGGCTGTGCGCCCAGCTGGCGACGGAGCGCCGCGTCGACGGCCTCGGCAAGCCCGCGCGGGGTGGTGATCGCATTGAGGGCGCTGTCAGGGATCAGGACATCGAAGGCGTCCTCGGCCTCGACCGCGAAGACCATCAGGTCGAGGCTGTCGAGATCATGGTCAGCGAAAACCAGATCGGGCGTGACCTCGCCTGCGAGGCGCGGCACTTCGCGCTCGATCAGTGCGATGCAGCGCGCAAGGGTGTCATCATCGGCCATCACGCGGACCTCCGCGTGGTGCGGAACGTGCAGTTCCGGGCGCGGTGTTCGCGCTTGAGCAGGCGCCAGCGGATCCAGCGGGCGCGTTCGTCGCCGGGCCCGAGCGGGTCGATCAGGTTGGTGGTGTCGTCGGTGTCGGGCATTGGTGTCTCCCATCAGGTGAACCGCGATCAGCCGGGTGGCGTCTTCGGCGGGGATGGGTTGGACTATACACGCTAATGCGTGCATAACAAGATTATATGAACGCAAATGCGTGCATTCTTTCGAATCGCCTGCTAAGGTGCCCTCGCCGGCGCCATCGTGGCGCGCATGAAAAAGCCCCGCGCGAGGCGGGGCGAGGAAGGGTGTATGAAAGTCCTACGGATGAGCCTTGCAAGCATGTGCCTAGTCTTCGCCGGTGGCTCCGGGCAAGGCCAGAGTGGTGAGCTGGGGCTGCCGGGCGCTGCCATTCGGTCGCCGATAGGCGTCAACTCTGAGACTGTGCGTGGCGCCGAATATGTCCCTGTACCGGGTCAGGCAAGACACTGCGACGAAGTACTCACCGCTGATGACTTTCGCCGCCTCATCCGCCGTCAGTGCGCGTTTCGTTTTGATGCTACGCGACCATTCCACGCCGGGTCCATGTTCGTTCGTGCCGAGAACGTCGACGGGGGCAAGGGCGGGCATTTGATCGATGCTTTCGAGCGGCCCTTGCGCGACGTTGATGCCTATGGACGCGGCAGTGATAAAACAGGGCGAATTGCCGGTGTTTCGGAAGCCGATGGTAACCTCGATCGGTTTGCCGTCTTCGATGTCACTGAAATGCCCATCCCAGAAGCTGATATAGGCGCGGGTTTGCGCTTCTCCGTAGGTTTTGGTCAGGTCGAGGCTGTTGCGCGCGGCCTCCGTTGCGGCGCGTGTCTCTTTCAGGGCCTTCAAGCTGGCCCAAACGGTTACCGACAGCAGAACTACTGTGAGGATCGAGGTTATGTCTGGAACACTCAACGAATTCTGGCCCTTTCGTTTATCTTGTTTCTGAGCATTCCCACCATCGGCTGGGCGCTATGGTCTTTGATCGGATATGAAATGCGGTGCAGGAAGCGCTAGCTGCCGATACCTCCCGCCGTTCTGCGCCAGGGAATAGCCGCTTCCTCACATATCCAGCATCGTCCGGTGCGAGCGTTCACGGCGTCCAATTGCATGCGGCCGCAAGTGGCTCGATGCGCTGCCGAAGCCCTGAAACGTCGAACTCGAACTCAAGTCCGCTATGCTCGTAACTGCTGTATTCCATGATCAGGGTGTTTGCGCCGAAGAGGTCCCGTAAGAATGGAATAGCCCTACCGCCAGACCAAACGCCAACTCCGTCCCCGCCCCGCATGGCTTCCATGTAGACCGATGCGACGGCGCGATCATCAATTCTGTATCGCACCTGCTGATCATCCGGGGTGTACGCATTGAACGTAATGAAAACATTGGTCGAATTCTGCATGCAGCGAACATACAGCCGTGCTGAGGCGTGACGGCCGAGAGTGCCGGGCTGCGTGTTTTGGCTCATTACGGAGAGGAAGACATCTCGGCGCCCATCAATGCTGCTAGTATCTTCTTGGAGAAGCCATTGCCCCCCGCCTTCACCACCGGAGGATTGTTCAACCTCTGGCGCGTCGTAGCCCGAAGCTTCATCATAACAGCTTAGACGCGCGGCGTCGTTTGCGGCCTCGTGGCAAGGGTTTGCTTCTTGGGCATGTACTCCACCTGCGGCGCATAGCAGAGAGGCGAAGAGAAGTCTGCGTACTGGCACTCTAGAAAGTCCTTACATATCCAGCGTTGTCCGGTGAGCGCGCTTCGGCACCGGATCGGTACAGTTGACCTCGGTGCGGCGTGATTCTGCAACTAAGGATTGGCGGATTAACCAACTATGCCACTTAGCCGGTAGGAGTGCCGCAAGGTCTGGTGCGTTGACTCGGGGCACCAGTTCACGAAATGTTCTTTTCTTGCTAGTGGGGAGGACGGGCATGTGCGATATCGAGGCTATGGTTCTTGCTTGGGCTCAGATGACACCTGCTCAGAGGCGCGAAGCACTGGCTTTTCTTCGGTCTTTACAAGCACCTGAAAGAACTCGCGCGCAATCTTCCGCTGCTCCGGGGTCATAGCCGACAATCGCTCTAGGAACTCGAGCGTGTCCGCGTCTGCGCTCATTCCGGTGTACACGTAAAACGTTGCCTCCGGGCCCAGCTCGTCAAGCAGGGAAACCAGCTTCTCGGAAACGGGATGCGTGCCGCGCGACTTGGTCTGCTGGATGTAGTTCGGTCCGAGCCCAGCCGCCAAGCTGAGGGCGCGAGGGCTCCTGCCGTCCCGCTCGATGACCTCCCAGAGGCGCTGGATCCATCCGTCTTTCATGCTCTTTCCGCTACCATTTTGGCGCGCCACACGCATGGACGTTTTTGCGTGCATTGACTTGCACGCAAATGCGTGCAACAAAGCGGCATGTCGCAAAAACTCATCTCCGAAATCGAGACGTTTATCGCGGAAACCGGGCTTTCGGAGCATCGGGTCGGCATCCTGTTGGCGGGCAACGGGCGGCTCGTCGGCCGTCTGCGCAAGGGTAGCCGGGTCTGGCCCGAGACCGAATGCAAGATCCGCAATGCCCTTCGTGCTGAGCGGGTCAAACGTAGCGAATTGCCCCAACGCAGTTCCCCCTGAATTTCCTTCACCCGGCAAGCATGCCGTTGAGAACGCAACAAGCCAAGGAAACCCGGTTACCCGCCATGACTGACGTCCCGATGATCCGCATTCCCGACGATATCGTCTTCTACTTTTGGGATGGCGCGCGCTTCTCACCCGTCAAGCACGGGGACCACGGGCGCGACGCCAGCATCCTGCCGTCCGCCCCGGGCCCTGACGAAGACGAAGCTGAGTTTAAAGCGGCAACTGCCGGCGCCGCACGCGAGATACGGGGCGCGTGCTACGACTTCATTGGCGACGGTGACCTTTCCCCTCAATTTCGTCCGCTACCGCAAGCAGGTTCTGAGCAAGGATTCGAGCCGTTCGTGCGGACATTCGGAACTGTCTTGCTTCGGCTAAAGGCACTTTGGAGCCTGGTTCGTGCGACTGTGTCTCGCAATCCCAGAGACGGACAATGACAGCGCTCATCTCAGGGAAAATAGCCTCAGCAGCTATGGATGAGTCGATGAACTCTGCTGGCGTCGAATTCTCGCGCTTAAGGAAGTGGTCTGGCCCGACTGTCGCGACCTGCTCGTCACTCATTTTGTGCTCCTTTTCGGTCTCTCGGAAGCTGCGCGGCTTGTTTGCCGGCACTTTCCACTCTGACAGCGGCGCTGACTTCTTCCAACAACCTTCGGTTTCGCAGGTGTCTCCATGACTGACGCGCAGACGATGATCCACGTCCTCATGCAAGGCCTTGTCGAGCATGCCGGCGGTCCGGAAAACGCGGCACGCCGTATCGGCGCCCGGTTCGGCGACAAGGCCGAAGACGTGATCAAGGCCACCCGCAAGGGGACGATCTCGCGCCGGTGCAACGGGACGCTGACCTGGCCGCTCGATGAGATCATGGCGCTGGAAGAGGCGACGGGCGATTACCGGGTGCGCGAATGGCTTGCGGCCAGCCGCCCGCAGGCTGCGGCGGACGCCTCGCTGATGCAGCTGGCCGGCGATGTCTCGCGCGAAACCGGCGAGGCGATCAGCGCCGTGCTGGCGATGCTTTCGCAAAGCGGCACGCCCGAGAACGCACTGAAAGAGGCGCTGGAAAGTCAGGCCTTTCTCGACCGGCTGGTCGCTGAGCTGCGCGAGGTGGTCAAGTGAGGGTCGCCGTGTTCAATCAGTCCCGCCCCCGCCAGCTGCGCCGTGCCGTGCCGGCATGGGATCCCGCTTGTATCGGTCGCCGGGTGGCGAATGTGGCGGTGATGGATGGCTGGACACTGGAAGCCTCTCTGTCGCTGGTCGAGGCGATGTGCAGCGGGTCCTTCGGCCCGATCCGCGCAGCCACCGCGACGGGCCGCTCGCCCGACGATTGCTTGGCGCATTGGGAACGGGTGATGCCCGTGACCTATCGCGGCAGCATCGACAATCAGGCGGCGCTGCTGGCTGCGCTTCGGGAAGCGGTGGCGCAGCAGGCGGGTGCAGCATGAGCGCGCCGCGCGGATCCTTCGGGGGCTGGTCCCCGCGCTGCCCCGAGGTCTGGGCGTCAATCCTGTGCCCCGGGTGCGGCAAGTCGCATGCGCTGGCGATGTGTCCGTGTTGCGGCCTGCCGGGTCGTCGCGCGCCGATGCCGAAGAAGAAATGAGCATGACGATGCCGCTTTCCCCCTCCCATACCGCGCGCCCCTCCTCCCTCGCGCGGCCAGCCAGCCCGGCACCGGCAACCTGTCGGGCTGGCACCATCATCAACAACGAGGCCCCCCATGTTCAAGCGCTACGCCGCATTGCTTCCGTACATCATCGGCCCGGCTCAGGCCATGACTCCGGATCAGGCTTTCATCTGGTCGCCATCCGGACTGCAGCACGAACCGACCGCGCCCGCACGCAAGCGGTCCGGTCGATCGATGACCGTCGCGCAGCAAAAGCGCGTCTCGGCCAAGCGCCGGGCTGTGCGCCGTGCGCGCAAGCTCGGGCACGCCTGACCTCCCATTCGACGGCAGAGCGTTGTCCCCGCGACGGTCGCTCGTGGTGCGCTATCCGGGGCGGCGCTGCCGTCGAGGCCCCGGCTTCAAACCAAGGAGATCATCATGGACTTCGGGAATGCGCTTCGTGCGCTGAAGGACGGAAAGCGCGTTCGGCGCACCGGGTGGAACGGCAAGGGCATGTGGATTGCTCTCACGCCGGGCAGCGAGTTTCCGGCGCAACACGCGAAGGACGGCCATGCTGCGAAGCATCGGGCGGACGAGATGGAGCCGCAAACCGGGCACAACATCACGCTCCTGCCGCATATCGACATGCGCGCGGCGGACGGCTCGATGGTTATCGGCTGGCTGGCCTCGCAGACCGACATGCTTTCGGAGGACTGGGAAGTCGTCTGATCCTTATTGCCTCGGGTTGGGGTATTGCCCGGCGCGAGGGCGACTTCGCGCGTTCCTCCCTGTTCAACTCTGGGGCGGCTCAGGTCGCCCCGGCTTTTCCGCCGCTTTCCGGTCAGCGCCCGCGCGGCGTTGTCCCGAGCGCGGCGCGCTCAAGTCGAGGTGGGCGGGGTTTCCGGTTCCTGCAGCGCCTTCATCATGCGGAGAGAACCGGGGCTTTCCATCCTGAGCAGGATCAGGCTGGCGCGAAGCTGGGCGGCGGCGACACAGCCGCCCAGACAGGATCCGCACCGCAGGTCGCCGACCCACTTTCGAACATACGGCGACCTGTTGGTGGTCCCCCTCGCCGGGCAGGGCGCGGAAAGCCCGGCATCTTCTTTGCGTTTTCCGCAAGGAACGCATCGCCCGTAAAGCAAAACGGGCTGCTCACGGGCCCCCGAGACAGCGCTGCAGCGTCCTCTCGGGGTGCCGCAGCCAACCTGTGCGACACCGTTGCCGAACTGACCGAGGCGGTGGAGCCATGACCGAGACCTTCCGCCCCCTCGGTGAGCTGGCCGACGAACAGGTCATGCGCCTTGCCGGCCGTTGTGGCCGTTGCGCGGTGCGGATCGTCGTCTGGCTGCGCGCGCATGGGGGCGTGCGAACGCTGGCAGAGATCTGGGAAGAGGTCGCGGCGCCCGTGCCCGAGATTGAGGCAACCCTCGCGCGGCTCGATGCCGCAGGGCTGACCCAGCACCGCGACATGATCATGGATCACGGCACCGAGCTTGTCTGGTGGGCGCCTCGCGTCGTGACGGCCGCCGAAACCCCCGCCCGCCCGGAGGACGTGAAATGCACCCGAGCCTGAAACAAATGACCCTCGCCGAAGCGCGTGACCTGTGCGCGGCGCTTGGCGCGTTTTGTGATGCCGGCAAGAGGCTAGAGCGTGCGGGGATGGAGGTCACGGTGTCGCTGACGGACCGCGACGCAACCCTGCGCGTTCCCTCGCTCTGGGGCCTGCCGGGGTCGGTCGACACGGTGATCGAGATCGATGACGCCCCGGTCACCGCGACGTATCCCGCAGCGGCAGCGCCGCAGGACGCGGACGCAAACGACGAAGGCGCTGCCCCGTCGGCCGAGGGAATGACTGGGCAGGCGTCCCCGCCCTATGGCGAACGGGTCATCGGCGAGGACGGCCTCCTGCGCGGGCCTTGGCTGACCGAAGAGGAAGACACGATCCGGCGCATGCACGCGGCCGGCGACAGCTGGCCTGCGATCGCCAAGGCACTCGGGCGCCCGGTGCCGGCTGTGCGAGAACGTGGGCGCAGCCTTGGTCTGAAGAAAGCGAAAGCTGCAGCGCCGAATACCATTCGAACCGGGGGCCGTTCCGGCAGCGATGTCGCCCCCGCTCTGTCCCCCGGCAAGACGCCCGCCGACGAGTGCATCGGGTCGCCGCAAGGCGTGTCGGCCGAGGCTGCGCCGGGGGACACCCAATCTCAGACTTCCGGGGTCGCGGAAGCGCCGAAGAGCGCACCCGCGACAGCAGGCCCCCGGGAGCGCGCGCCGGTCCGGGACGTTCCCTCGGCCCGGGCCGGCGTGAACGCGGCCCCTGCGGCGGTGGTGACACCTTCCCCCTCGACCCCACCGCAGGGTGCCGCCCGAAACAAGCGCATGGCCTGCCCGGAAGATCTGAGGGGGCTGCAGCGCGAGGTGTGGTTCCACCTAGAGTCATTGGCTACCGATTCGATCTTCGACACCGAGCTCGACCTCGATTTGGTCAGAGGGCTCGCCGGCGGCCGCCACCTCGGTGAATTGGCGCTGGATCTCGACGTGGATGCCGCGAAGGCGAAGGCGCGTTTTGCATTGCTGACGGAGATCGTGCGCGACCAAAAGAACAGGATCCTCACTGACGGACAGCCGGCTCTGCTGGCCGTGCTGCGCCGCCGGGTGCAGATCGAACGCGGGGTG
This sequence comes from Rhodobacter sp. NTK016B, assembly GCF_017303295.1. Taxonomy (GTDB): domain Bacteria; phylum Pseudomonadota; class Alphaproteobacteria; order Rhodobacterales; family Rhodobacteraceae; genus Pararhodobacter. The sequence goes on from NZ_JAFKOK010000010.1 coordinate 219,974, forward strand.
GCTGCGTGACGATTCAGCCGTCCATACCGGCCCCACGGTTGCGCCTGCCCGATCAGAAGCGGATCGATTGGGCGCCCGTGCTCAATCCCAAGGGGCTATGGTCGGCGCTGGTCGTGGCGGGATCTTCGCCCGACCGCGTCAGCCGCAGCTGCGCCGGCATCGTCTACATTTCCGCCCCCTATCACGCCGAAGCGCAGATCCGGGGCGCATGGCGCGTCGAGCGCTCGGTGCTGATGT
>NZ_JAFKOK010000011.1 GCF_017303295.1 Rhodobacter sp. NTK016B
CTTCAGAGCCAGACAGTTTCAATGTCGATCCGATCCACCAGTTGCCGGGACTGAACACCTAGAAAGGCGCGACGGTTTGAGCGGGGAATCGGGGGCTTCGCGCCCCCGGACCCCCGCGGAGTATTTCCAACAAAGTGAAAGACGCGGGGAGGGCGCGCGGGGTCGGCAGGTTGTGCTTGATCGCGCGCGGCGCCGTGGCATGGTCATCATGCTTTTCGCGCCACGCGGTCTCTGGGGGTTTCTGCGTGACCGCTGGGGCGTTGAACTTTTCCCGCTCAGCCGTCGTGTGAGCGGCCTTGCCAAGAAGGAGGCCTGACATGGCCCGCAAACCCAAGACCATCATCACCTGCGCCCTGACCGGGGCGATCCATACGCCCACCATGTCGGACGCCCTGCCTTACACCTATGACCAGATCGCCGAGCAGGCGATCGCTGCGGCCGAGGCCGGGGCCGCGATCCTGCATCTGCACGCGCGCAACCCCGAAACCGGCGCGCCCTCGATCAACCCCGACGATTTCGCGCCCTTCCTCGCGCGGATCAAGCAGGCGACGAATGCGGTGGTGAACATCTCGACCGGCGGCTCGCTGACCGCTTCGATCCAGGAGCGGATCGCGCCCGCGAAGACCTTCTCGCCCGAGATGTGCTCGATGAACATGGGGTCGCTGAATTTCAGCTTTCACGGGCTGGCGGCGCGCTACAGCGAGTGGAAATTCGACTGGGAGAAGGATTACGTCGAGGGCTCGGAAGGCAATATTTTCCGCAACACGTTCCGGGACATCAAGGAAGCGGCCCAGACGCTGGCGCCGCACGCGATCAAGTTCGAGCACGAGATCTACGATGTGGGCCATCTCTACAACCTGAAATTCATGATGGATCAGGGGCATTTCAAGGCGCCGATCTTCCTGCAATTCGTGCTGGGGATCCTTGGGGGGATCGGCGCGGATGTCGAGAACCTCGTGTTCCTGAAGCGCACCGCCGACAAGCTGTTCGGCGATCAGTACCGCTGGTCGGTTCTGGCGGCGGGGGCGGCGCAGATCCCGATGGCGGTGACGGCCAGCCAGATGGGCGGGCATGTGCGCGTCGGTCTGGAGGACAGCCTGTTCATCTCGCGCGGGGCACTGGCGGAATCGAACGCCCAGCAGGTCGCCAAGATCCGCCGTCTGGTCGAGGAGCTCGGCCATGAAATCGCCACGCCGGACGAGGCGCGCGCGATCCTCGCGCTGAAAGGCGGCGATCAGGTAGCGTTCTGACACGCGGCTTGCAGCGAGTGACAGGGCGACCGGCGGCACGATCGGCAGCATGCCCGGCGGGGCGGATCAGGCCATAAGCGTTTGCTGATGCGACAGTCGCAGCCAGCCGCCCGCGTCGCTGAGATAGGTCGAGGCGCACAGGACGCGATACAGAGGCTGGTCGGGCTTCTCTGCCGTGGCGCGATAGCTGAGGATGACAACGTCGCCGCATTCCGTTGCCCGGCGCTCGGCCATGATGATTGATTGCCATCCGCCTCGTCGCTTGGCGCCGTGCCAGATCGTGTCGCCCTCAAGAATGCCGGGCGGATAGGGAACGATCATGATCGCGTTGTTTGCCATTGTCGCGCGCACGCTTTCGGTGTCGCCGGTCCAGAAACGCTGTTCCAGGTCCCACAGGATCTTCTGATCCAGCGGTGAGGGCAGTCCCGATCTATGCGCGGCATGGTCGAGGGCGGTGCTCCGTGTGGGGTACGGCGTCATTCAGACGCCGCCCCATGTGCCGGAAAACACAAGCTCGAGCAGGATCATCGTCACGATGGCCGCGGTCAGGAGGATTGCGGGCGAAAAGGTCAGTTTCCTGCGCGTGTCGTCGCCTTCCGCGCTGGCCGGTGCGGACCCCGGAAGCAGAGGGGCGAGCTTACGCGCGACCTCGCTATTGCCGGTCGCAAGCGCGGGGACGTCGCGGCACCGCGACAACAGCATCCCCAGGCGCGACACCGCCGCGTCGCGGCGCGAGGCGGCGAGCCCTGCGGCCTCTTCCCACGGATCGAGATTCAGCCGCGCCAGCACCGATAGCATGGTCACCTTGGCGCCGTTCATGTCTTCACCGACCGAGGCGAAGAGAAACCGCTCGAAGGCGGGGTCGTTGGGGTTCAGCGGGCTTGTCACGGACATGGTCGTTTCCACCTTCTATGGCGCTTCGGATCGCGGTATGGCGGAAGAAACGGAAAGTCCTTCGCCGGGCGCGGCCAAAGGAACTTTGGTTGCATCCAGTCTTAGCGCAGTCACGCGCTGTGCAGGCTGACGCAGATCAGTCTGACGCCCCGCTATCTTGCTGTTTTCTTGCTCTCGCGATGCGGTTTCGGTCCGGGTTGGCGCGGCTGTCATTGATAGCTGCGCTAACATGGGTCAGCCCGCGTCGCCCGGTCGCCCGTTATAAGCGGCCATACCAGCAGGCCGGGTCGTCTTTGCCGTAAATCGGCGCAAGGTGGGCCCGGTGACGGCCCCCTGCACGCAGCACGGAGACCAGCGATGGCCATGCGCTCGACCACGACGACTGTAACCTTCGATCACCCGTTCTTTCTGTCCGGCTATCCGGACGAATTGCCCGCCGGCACGTACGACGTGATCGTCGAGGAAGAGCGTCTGGAAGGCCTGAGCTTCGAGGCCTATCGCAAGACGGCGACCTATCTGGCCGTGAACGGCAGGGGTCGCATGGCGGGGCGCTCTGAGCTGCGCGCGATCAGCGAACGCGATCTGGACATGGCGCTGGGCTTTGACCGGAAATCCACCACCGACCATAGCGAGGCGGCGCTTTCCCCGTCAGAGGATATGAAATGAACACTCCCGAATGGATCAAACCCGCGCTTTATGGCGCTGTCGCCGGTGCGATCGTTGTTGGCGTCGTCGGGTTTACCTGGGGCGGCTGGGTGACTGGCGGCACGTCGAGCGAGAGGGCCATGACCATGGCCCATGACGATGTCGTCGCCGCCATGGTGCCCGTTTGCCTTGAAATGGCGCGCACTGATCCCGAGCGGGCGGCAAAGCTGGAACTGATCCGCGCTGCGTCGACCTATCAGCGGCGCGTCGTGCTGATGGAGACCGGATGGGCCACTGTCCCCGGAACCGACGAGCCCGACCGCGACATTGCGCAAGCCTGTCTCGCAGAGCTTGAGCTGTAAGCGCCTGCCGCGACCCGTCCCGCAGATCAGGCAGAACCGCCTTCGATCTGAGGGATGGGCGGGGCATTGCGGCCCTGAGAATCACGGCCTTTGCCTTTCCGCTTTCGGCGGGGGCAACGGCCGGGATTTTGCGGTATGCGCCGGGGGCGCACCGCGCGTGACTCCGGCGGGCCCGCTTTCCTCAGGGTTGGCTGAGGCCCGCGGGCGGAGTGCGCATCGGCGTCTCTGCTGCGATGATCTGGTTGATAAGCGCCGCGGCGGCCTTGTGCATTTCTGATTGGGGGCCGTTGAAGGAAGTGTTCTCATGCGTGGCCGCCGCGTCGCGGAGGATCCCCACGATCTCGTGCCCGGGCAGCAAGCCGCAGTCGTTTATCGCTAAAAGCAGGGACTCGCAGATGGAAAGGGCGGCCAGTCCTGCAGCGTCGCTTGACATAGACATCCGATGGGGTCCTTTCAGCGTGTCGCGTTCCGGCAGCACGGCCCGACGCGTTCGCCCTTTTCGCATGAAGGGCCCGATGCCGGGCTGATCGAAAGCAGTCTGCACGTCGTTCCCGGCACTTTATCCGCTTATGAAAGGCGCGCGCCATGGCCACGGCGGCACCAAGCCCGCTCACCCGCAAACTCTCGGCCTTTGTCGCCTTGTCGGAGGCCGAGCTTTCGGTGCTGGCGCGTCTGCACGGGCGGCGGCGGTCCTTTCTGGCCGGTCAGGATATGGCGCATCAGGGGCAGTCAGGTCAGGCCGCCTATATCCTGTCGGCGGGCTGGGTGTGTTCCTACAAGATCCAGCCGGACGGCACGCGGCAGATCGTCGATTTTCAGGTGCCCGGCGATTTCCTCGGATTGCGCAGCGTATTGCTGCGCGCCTCTGACCACAGTTTCGAGCCTGTCATGGACATTCTGGCGGCTGAAGTCCTGACCAGCGATCTTCTTGACGCTTTCACGCAGACGCCGCGTCTTGCCACCGCGATTCTGTGGGCGGCATCGCGGGACGAGGCTATGGTGGTCGAGCACCTTGTCGGGATCGGTCGGCGCGACGCCGAGGCCCGCATGGCGCATTTCCTGCTGGAACTGGCCTCGCGGCTGGCGCTGGTGGGTTTGGGCAGCAAAGAGGGCTACGCCTGCCCGCTCACGCAATACCACCTTGCCGACGCGCTCGGGCTGAGTGCGGTCCATGTGAACCGCGTGCTGCGGCAATTGCGCGAAGCCGGTCTGGTGACCTTTCGGGACGGGCAGGTGACGATTCACGATTATCGCGGGTTGGTCGATCTGGCAGAGTTCGATCCGGCCTATCTGGATCAGACCGGCCCGTTGCTGCGCTGACGCGATCTCGCCACCGGCTTTCCGTCCTCCGCGCGCGCGTTATCCGTCCCCGAAGCGGATTTTCCATGCACCCGCTAACTGATGAGCAGACGTGCGCGGGGTGACCTCTTTGCGTCGTATCGAGACGCTCGCATGAAACAAACCGGCTGTTACAGTTGGCGGGACGGGTGTTCGCCAACGGGAAGGTAGTCGCGTGATTCAGGTACTGTCCGGGGTCTGGGCCCTGCTGCTGGGTGTCGTGCTGATCATGCTGGGCAACGGCATGCATTTCACGCTCATCGGCCTGCGCGGCGGAATCGAGGGGTTCTCGGCGGGCGAACTTGCGGTCGTGACCTCTGGCTATTTCGCCGGTTTCCTTGCGGGCGCGCGCGTGAGCCCGATCATGATCCGGCGGGTCGGGCATGTGCGGGTCTTCGCGGCGCTCGGTAGCTTCATGTCGGCGGGTCTGATCGCCTTTCCGCTGGTGACCGAGCCGTGGATATGGACGATCCTGCGCGTGCTGATCGGCTTTTGCATGTCAGGCATTTACGTGACGGCGGAAAGCTGGCTGAACGATGCTTCGACGAACGAAAACCGGGGCAAGGTGCTGGCCGCCTACATGATCGCGCAGACGCTGGGCATCATCGGCGCGCAGGCCCTGCTGACCCTGGGCGACGCGGCCTCGTCGGCCTTGTTTATCGGAGCGTCGATCTTCGTGTCGATTTCGTTCGCGCCGATCCTGCTGTCGGTATCACCCGTCCCGGCAGCCGAGGTGGCCAGACCTATGCCGCTGCGCACGCTGTTCAACAGCTCACCCCTCGGCACCGTCGGGATCTTCTTTCTGGGCAGCGTCTACGCCACGCAATCGGGCATGGGCGCCGTCTTCGGGTCGCAGATCGCGCTGAGCGCGGCGCAGATTTCGCTGTTCGTGGCGATGCTTTTTGCCGGGGCGCTGGTCTTGCAATATCCCATCGGCTGGCTGTCCGACCGGATGGACCGGCGCAGGCTGATCTTCGGCGCGGCGGCTCTGGGCTTTGTCTGCTGCGGCCTTGCGTGGATGGCCGGGGACAATCTGTGGGCGCTGATGGCCGCCGCTTTCTTCGCCGGGGGCGTCACGACGCCGCTTTATGCTCTCTTTCTTGCCTATACCAACGACTCGCTTCCGGCCGAGGATATGCCGGCGGCCTCGGGCGGGCTGGTGCTGACCTTCGGGATCGGCGCCATTCTCGGGCCGCTGGCCACGGGCTGGGCGATGCAATCCCTTGGGCCGTACGCGTTCTGGCTGGTGCTTGGCGGGACTTTCGGCGTCATCGCGCTGTACGCGCTCTACCGCATGACCCAGCGCGCCGCAGCGCCGGTGAGCGAGACGGAAAGCTATCTCGGCGTTCTGCCAAGCGCGTCCCCTGTTGCCGTCGAAGCCGCAGGCGTCTGGGCCGCAGAACAAGCCGAAGAGCGCAAGGCGGCCGAGGACACGGCCTGACAGCGGCCTGTCCTGCGCGCCACAGGGGCCGTACGTGGCGCGCCATGAAACCAAACCGCGCGGCGGTGGTTGCCCCCGGTATCGTGCCCCGAAACCCGGCCCAGGGAGGTCCGCCCACCATGCTGCAATTCCTGTCCGACCATATTCAGGTCGTGAACGCGGTGCTCAACGCGGCGATGGTGGTGATCTGGGTCGTCTATCTGCAGATCTTCCTGATCAGCCATCGCCGCCAGTCGCGCAGTGTGATTCACATTGATCTGGGGGCGGCGAAGGGCGCGCAGTCGCGGTGTCTGGTCACCAATCTGAGTTCTGGCGCTCTGTATGTGCAGGGCATCGTCGCGGATCTGGTCCGCGACGATCATATGTCGCGCACCATCGTCACCGACCGTGACGAGATCAGCGAGGATGAGACCGACAACCCGATGTCGCGCACCAACCGGGGCACGCTGCAACCGGGGCAGACGGTCGATATCGGCTCGCTCAACGATCTGGTCCGGCGGGCGCGTATCCGGCTGGATGAGGAATGGTTCTTCGAGCAGATCGACAGCGTGACGATTTCGGTCGTTGCGATCTCGGGTCAGGCCGAGCGGATCGTCGGTGCGTCCAAGACGTTCAGCGTCACAAGCGACGACGAGCGCGGCACGGTCTGGTTCAACGCGCGCAACGTGCTGACGAAACAGATGCGGCCGCTGCGCACGCGCGAGGAATTCAACAGCCTGCTGCGGGAAAGGAAGTTCCAGTAGCGCACGGGCTTTTGAAAGAAGTTGAAAAAAACAGGAACCCGGACGGCGGCGCCCGCGTTGACCCGCAGAGCGCCTGCGCGGTCAGACCGCGCCCAATAACTCTGATCACACCAGAGGAGCCCATGCCTTTCCGGGGATTCGCTGCCATCGCGGGCGGCAATGCCTGATCGCGAAGACTTTTCAAAAAGCCCAAGGCGCGCAGTTTTTACCGTCGTCCTGAGCAGCCTTCCCTTCTGGCCGTCCCCGCCTTTCCAGCACGTTTCACGTCAGACGGAGGATGCCCGATGACCCCCAGATTTCTTCATGCCACCCGACGCCGGTTTCTTGGCGGTACCGCATCGGTGGCGGCGCTTGCCAGCCTATCGATGCCGTTGCAGGCGCAGGAAAACCTTGTCCCGCTCGACGAATACGAACCCACGTTCCTGAATGCCGCGGAGTGGGCCTTCATCATGGCCGCGACGGCGCGGATCATCCCCTCTGACGGGGACGGCCCCGGCGCGATCGAAACGCGGGTGCCGGTCTTTATCGACCGCCAGCTTGCAGGGCCGTTCGGTGCCGCCGCCGATCTCTATATGGAGGGGCCGTTCGACGTCGATGCGGACCCCAATCTGGGCATCCAGTCGCCGCTGACCCCGTCCGAGATCTACCGCGAGGGCATTGCCGCCTTTGACGCGTGGTGCGTGGATAATCAGGGCGGAAGCTTTGCCGACCTCGACGCGCAGGCGCAGGACGCCGCGCTGACCGCGTTGTCGCAGGGCGAACCTCAGCTGCGGCCCGAGCTGCTCGAATTCTGGTCGCTCTTGGTGCAGAACACCAAGGAAGGCTATTTCGCGGACCCGATGTATGGCGGCAATGCCGGGATGCAGGCATGGCTCTATATCGGCTATCCGGGCGCGCGCGCCAATTATCTCGAATGGGTGGGCCGGAACGAAGAATACCGCCTCGGCCCCGTCAATATCGCCGGCGAGAGGGCCTGAACCATGGCACGCACAGATCCGAAAAGAGACGTCGTCATCGTGGGGCTGGGCTGGACCGGCTCGATCATGGGGATCGAACTGGCCAAGGAAGGGCTGGATATCCTTGCGCTCGAGCGCGGGCCCGACCGCAGCACCGTGCCCGATTTCCAGTATCCCAACGTCATTGACGAACTGAAATACGGGATCCGCTTTGGGTTCATGCAAAAGCCGCGCAATTCCACCATTACCGTGCGTCGTTCGCTGGACGAGGTGGCGCAGCCGATGCGGCGGCTGGGGTCGTTCCTGCCCGGCGATGGTGTCGGCGGGGCCGGGATCCACTGGAACGGCCAGACATGGCGGCCGATGGCCAACGAATACAACCTGCGGTCCTATGTCGAAGAGAATTTCGGCGCCGACACGATCCCCGAGGACATGACGATTCAGGATTGGGGCGTCACGGCGGAAGAGCTGGAACCCTATTACGACCGGTTCGAATACATGGCCGGTATCTCGGGGCAGGCGGGCAATATCAACGGCGAGATCATCGCCGGGGGCAACCCGTTCGAAGCGCCGCGCAGCCGGGATTATCCCCTGCCGCCGCTGCCGCAACAGGTGGATTCGCAAATGTTCGGCGAGGCCGCGGCCTCGATGGGCTATCACCCGTTCCCGCGCCCGGCCGCCAATGCCTCGGCGGCATGGACGAACGAATACGGGATGCAGCTTGGCCCGTGCAATTTCTGCGGTTTCTGTGAACGCTATGGCTGCATCAACTATTCCAAGGCCTCGCCGCAGACCTGCATCCTCGATGCGCTCAAGCGTTACGACAATTTCTCGTACCGGGTGAATTCCGAGGTGCTGCGCGTCAATCTGGCCGCCGACGGGCGAACGGCGACCGGCGTTACCTATTGGGACGACGAGGCACAGGAAGAAGTCACCCAGCCCGCCGATCTGGTGATCCTTGCCGCCTATCAGCTGCACAATGTCCATCTGATGCTGCTGTCGGGCATCGGCGAGCCCTATAACCCGCGCACCGGCGAAGGGGTGACGGGCAAGAACTACGCCTATCAGATGACCGGCGGCACGACGCTGTTCTACCGCGATGTCGAGTTCAATCCCTTCGCCGCCTCGGGCTCGTCAGGCATCAGCATCGACGATTTCGCCATCAACCAGATCGACTTCGCGGCCGAGGGATTCATCGGCGGCAGCTATATCACCGCCGGGCTGTCCAACGGTCAGCCGATCCGCGGGATCTCGCTGCCGGCGGGCACGCCCTCGTGGGGGGCTGAGTGGAAGGCGGGGATCGGCGAGTGGTACGGCCACGCGATGTCGATTGGCTCGCACGGGTCCAACCTGTCCTATCGCGATTGCTATCTGGATCTCGATCCGACCTATACCGATCCGCATGGGCGTCCGCTGATGCGCATGACCTTCGACTGGAAGCCCAACGATATCCGTATGACCCAGTTCATGCGCTCCAAGATCGAGGAGATCGCGCAGGCGATGGAGCCCGATAGCTGGCGGTCGGGCTACAAGTCCGAGGGCGCGCGCTATGATATCCGCCCCTATCAGACCACCCACAATGTGGGCGGGGCGATCATGGGGACCGATCCCAATACCTCGGCCGTGAACCGCTATCTGCAGGCCTGGGGACAGCACAATGTCTTCGTGCTGGGCGCCGGGGCGTTCCCGCAGAACATCCAGTACAACCCGACCGGCGCGGTGGGCGCGCTGGCCTATTGGGCGGCGGACGCGATCATCAACGATTATCTGCCCGATCCGCGGCCCCTGGTCTGAGGAGGACTGACAATGCGCATCTTCCTGAAAACAATCGCCGCCCTTGTCGTGATCGGCATTCTGGTGCTGCTGGCTATCATCTATGTCCCGGTTCAGCGCACCCCCGCGCAGACCGCGCTGGCCGATGACTGGCAACCCGAGGACGGCCATGGCGAATACGCCATGCGCCTTGCCGATTGCATGGCCTGCCATACCGCCGAGGGAGGCGAGCCCTTTGCCGGCAACCGCGCGATCGAAAGCCCGCTGGGCACGATCTATTCCACCAACATCACGCCGGACCCGGAAACCGGTATCGGCAACTGGACCCTCGCCGATTTCCGGGCCGCGCTTTATGACGGCGTGCGCCCGGACGGCACGCAGCTTTATCCCGCGATGCCCTACGCGAATTTTCGGCAGGTCAGCGAAGAAGACCTGCGGGCGATGTACGACTACTTCATGAACGATGTCGAACCCGTGCGGCTGCAGGTCGAGGAAACGGCGCTTGCCTTTCCGTTCAACCAGCGCTGGGGTCTGCGGCTGTGGAAATGGGTCGCGCTGGACGATCCCGGTTTCACGCCGCAATACGACGATCCCGTTCTGGCGCGTGGCGAGTACCTGACCGAGGGCCCCGGCCATTGCTCGGCCTGCCATACGCCGCGCAATACCGTCATGGCGCAGGCCGGTCTGCGCGCAAGCGATCCCGAATTCCTCGCCGGGGGCGAGATCGCGGGCTGGACGGCGCCTCCGCTGCGCGGCCCTCAAAGCGCGATCCGTGGATGGAGCGCGGAAGACGTTGCGATGATCCTCGGCACGGCCCGCAACGCCCATGCCGCGCTGAACGGCGAGATGCAGCTTGTGGCGCGCGACTCGACGCAGTTCGTGACCGATGACGATCTGATGGCGATCGGCACCTTTCTGGTCGGTCTGAACGATCCTGACGCCCCGCGCGCCGGGACAAGCGACGACGCCGAGCCGACCCAGACCGAACAGCTGCTGACCGCCGCCGATCCCGACATGGCGCTGGGCCCGCGTCTGTATCTCGACAATTGCAACGCCTGTCACTTCGTGAATGGCCGGGGCGCGGACGAGGTGTTCCCGGAACTCGACGGCAATTCGCTGGTGACGGCAGAGCGGCCAACCGGCCTGATCGCGATGATCCTTGCGGGCTCGCAATTGCCTTCGACGGAACTGCGTCCCTATCGGCTGCAGATGCCGGGTTTCGGCGAGCGTCTGTCGGATGACGAGGTCGCAGCCCTTGCCAGCTTCGTGCGCTCGGCATGGAGCAACGACGCGGCGCCGGTCTCGGCCTCGGACGTGGCCGATCTGCGCGGCGAGGTGCAACCGGCGGTCCGGTAACCAGACAGAACCGGCGCGGCCCTTGCGGCGCCGGTTCCCGTTTCTTTGTTCCCCAAATCACGGGCGCTGAGACGCGTGGCCTGATCGCGGCGCCGGAATCGGGGCCGGATGGGCCTTTCTTCGGGCCAGTGACACGCCCACTGTCAAACAGATTGTTACAGTGTTAAACGTCGTATCCCACGCCGATGCGGCGCGTTTCGTGGCCTGATTTCATCTCTCAGGGCGCGGGGCTTTGCCGTTCCCATCCCGAAGGAGCAATCCATGCCACGCACCCCGGACGATCACCCGTCGCTCACCGAACAGCCGGATTATGACGTTGTCATCAATGGTGGCGGTCCTGTGGGGATGGGATTGGCGATCGAGCTGGGACAGCGGGGCGTGCGGGTTTGCGTGGTCGAACGTTACACGACGCCGCAGCCGGTGCCCAAGGGGCAGAACCTGACCCAGCGCACGACCGAGCATTTCCATTTCTGGGGCTGCGAGGAAGAGATGCAGGCGGCGCTGAGCGTGCCGAAAGGCGGTGGCATCGGCGGGCTGACCGTCTATGGCACCTTGCTGTCGGAGTACCATTACAACTGGCTGGACCGCTCGAAGGTTCGCGATTTCTATTTCACCCGCAACCTGCGCCTGCCGCAATACACCACCGAAGCGATCCTGCGCCGCCGCGCGGCCGAGGTCGCGGGCGTCGACATCCTTTACGGCTGGCAGGGGGTGGCACTGACCCAGGACAAGGCGGGCGTGTCGCTGACCATCGCCGAACGGCAGGGCGAGGCGCAGCGCGTGCTGCGCGGGCGGTATCTGGTGGGATGCGACGGCAGCCATTCCTTCACCCGGCAGGCCGCAGGCATTACGCAGACGCAAGAGGACCATAACCGCCTGATGGCGCTGGTGGTCTTTACCTCGGTCGAGCTGGACGATCTGCTCAAGCGCTATCCGGGCAAGGCGTTCTACAGCGTCCTGAACCCGAAATACGATGGCTACTGGCTGTTCTTCGGCCGCGTTGATCACGGCAGGTCGTGGTTCTTCCACGCCCCGGTGCCGCCCGGCACGACGGCCGAGAATTTCGACTTCCCCGCCTTCCTTCACGAGGCCGTGGGGCAGCCCTTCGATCTGACCCTCGATTACGTCGGTTTCTGGGACATGCGCTTTGCGCAGGCCGACGCTTACCGCAAGGGCCGGGTTTTCATCGCCGGGGATGCTGCGCATTCGCACCCGCCCTATGGCGGCTACGGTATCAATAGCGGGCTAGAGGACGCGACCAATCTGGGCTGGAAGCTGGCCGCCAAGTTGCAGGGCTGGGGGACCGAGGCGCTGCTGGACAGCTATCACACCGAACGCCACGGCGTCTTTGCCTCGACCATCAAGGATTTCATCGCCAAGTTCATCCGCGAGGACCGGGATTTTCTGCGCAACCACGCGCCCGACCGCGATCTGGCGGATTTCACCGCGCATTGGGACGCGCGCAGCGCCGATACCAGCGAGGTGACAGCCTTCGAGCCGCATTATCAGGGCTCGCTCCTTGTCGACGGCGCGCCCGGCGCGCCTTCGTCGCTGGGCGGGCACGAGATGCGCGCGCGCGCCGGGCACCACCTAGCGCCGCAACCTCTGTCGGACGGGCGCAATGTGTTCGATGGACTGGGGGCGGACCATGCGCTGCTGGCGCTGGCCGATGCCGATCCCGCTGCGATCATCGCGTTGCAGGCACAGGCCGCGAAGGCAGGCGTTCCGCTGCGGCTGATCCGCGACACCGGCGCAGCCGCGCGCGAGGCCTACGGCGTACCGCTGATCCTGATCCGCCCCGACCAGTTCGTGGCATGGGCCGGCGATACCGCGCCCGAGGGGCTGATGGACCGCGTCAGAGGCGCTTGACCGGCGTCGGGTCCAGATTGAACAGCTTCGCCGCGTTCAGCCCCAGAATATTGCGCTTTGCCTGTTCGCTGAGGAAAGGCAGATCGTAGATCTCCTGCGGCAGGTCGAAATCGAAATGCGGCCAGTCGGACGCGAACAGCAGTTGGGACTCGGCGTTGATCATCTCCAGCGTCAGTTCCAGCGCCTTCATGTTGCTGGTTTCCATCGGCTGCGTTGTGTACCAGCAATTCTCGCGCATATAGGCGCTGGGCAGTTTCTTGAGCTGCGGCGCCTCGGACGGGCGCATCAGGTACTGATCGTCCAGCCGCTGCATCAGGAACGGGATCCACGCCAGCCCGCTTTCCACCCAGATGCTTTTCAGCTTGGGGAAACGCTCGGGGATGCCGTTCAGAATCCAGTTGGTCATGTGGACCATGTTGCACCACACAAAGCCCAGCGCATGCATCCCGAGGAACCGGTTGACGGTCGCCAGCGACGCATCCTGCCAGTGATAGGCGGCGTGGAAGGCGATCGGCAGGCCGCGTTCTTCCAGCATCGCATAGGTGCGCATGTAATCGTTGTGATGCACCGGCTTGTGTCGGGTGGACGGCACGCAAAAGCCGATGACGCCGGGCTTATCGGCGAATTCCTCGATCGTGCGCTCGGCCTCGGCGGGGACGTTGAAGGGCAGATAGGCCAGCGTCTTGATGCGGCTATCGACGCTCAGCACCTTGTCGATCAGCCAGCGGTTATAAGCGCGGCCCAGATATACTTCCATTTCCGGCTGCGGATGCAGGCCGAGCGTCAGCATCGGCGTAGGAAACAGCACCATGTAATCCACGCCAAGCGACTGCATCGCCCGCCGCGTCAGCGTGACATCGCGGTGCGTGCCCGGTTCGGTCTTTTCACGCAGGCTGGCCTGATGCGGGATACGCCCGCCGACATCCTGATATTTCAGCCCCATATCGCCGTTCAGCCCATAGGGCGCGCCGCCCAGCTTTTCCTTGTGGAACAGCATCGCCTGATGGCGGATCACCGGGTCCTCGATATACTCGACCAGTTCATGCCAGCTGACGGTTTCGACGTGATGGGCGTCGACATCGCAGATCAGCCAATCCTGCAGCCCGCGTTTCTTCGCGCCCTGGTTCGCATGGGCCAGGATATCGCGGGTATCGGTGGTGACGTCGATTTCCTGCACCGGCAAGTCGGTGGCGCGCTGGGGTGTCGTGGCATCCATGGCAGAACTCCGGTTGGATTTCAGTCTTCGTCGGGGCGGCGGCGATACCACAGGGCCAGCTCCATCGGGCCCAGATGCAGCGCGCGCAGAACCTCGGACAGGGCGGTCAGGGCCTCGGTCGGTGAGACGACATCACCCTGTCCCGTCAGAGGACGAAAGGTGCGTTCCTCGCCGTCGCTCTTGGCGGCATAGAGGCGGATCGCGGCGGTCATCAGCTGCGCCACGGCCTCGTCCGAGACCCGCGCCGCCTCGCCGGTTTCGGTCAGCGCGCGGCTGTCTTCCTCGATCCGGCGCGCGGCGTCGTCGATCCAGGCGAAAGGATCGTTGCGGCCTGCGCTGTCAGGGGCATGGTCAGAGGCGGGCTCAGACAATGACATGGATGGCCCCGTCGCGGATGGCGATTTCGGCGCGGAACAGCTTCATCCGGTCATTCCCGTTGCAGCGCCCGGTTTCCAGATTGAATTCGTAGCCATGCCAAGGGCAGACCACATGCTGGTCGCCCTCATCGTATTGCAGCAGCCGGACCTGTCCGCGCTCATCCACCGGCTCGATAACGCGGGCATAGATATGGCCCTGACAGATCGGCCCCTGACGATGCGGACAGATATTGTGCCACGCATGAAGCTGACCCTTGATGCGGAAGATGCCGATTTCGTGCTGTCCGCATTGGACCACTCTGCGCCCGCCCTCGGCGATGTCGCTTTCGTCGCAGACCAGATAGTCGGTCATCGATCCCCTCCCGGAATGTGGCCGATCCATTCAACATCGTTGAATGTCTTTTTATATGGCTAGCAGACATCGCAACCCGGTCAAGGCCGTTGCCTCATATCAGGGGTGCTGATACGAAAAAACGTGTACGGATTGGGGAAAGTCCGCAGCGGGTTATCGGCAGGGGGCGAGAGGGCAGGACATGAGTGAACTGGTCGAGGTCTGGCGCGGTGGCGTCAATGCCTGGGAATGCGACGAAAACGGGCATATGAACACGCGTTTCTATGTCCATCGTGCCTGCGAAGGGCTGGTCATGCTGTTCGCGCGCTGCGGTCTGCCGGGCCTGTATGCCCCCGCCGCGCCGACTACGCCGGTGATCCGCGACATGCATATCCGGTTCCACCGCGAGGCGCTGCTGGCCGCGCCCTTGCGGATGCGGGGCGGTTTCTTCGCGCATGACGAGGCCCGCGCGCAGGCCGTGCTGGTGATGGAGGATCTTCGCAGCGGCGAGGTCAAGGCGACCTTCCGCATCGCGCTGGACCATGCCGACAGCGCGGATGCCACCACGCTGCATCCCTGGCCTGCGGGCTTTGATCCCGTGCGTGTCGCGGTGCCCGACAACGCCCTGCCGCGCGGGACAGCGGATGGCCCGGTCGAGAGCGCCGCCGACATCAACCGCGCGCAAGGACTGATGTGCATCGCCGCCGGGGCGATCGGGACGGAAAAGCTGGACGCTTTCGGGCGCATGGCGGCGCCGGGCTTCATCGGGGCGGTGTCGGACGGCATCCGGTCGTTGACGGCGCCCTTGCGCGAGATCGTCTCGCGCACCACCGCCACCCCGGTGGAGCAGATGGGCGGCGCGGTGGTCGAGTTCCGGGTGCTGCATCTGGACTGGCCGCGCGCGGGCGACGTGTTCGAAATCCGCTCGGGGCTGGCCAGCGTCGATGGGCATGTCAAATCGCTGATCCACTGGATGCTGAATCCGGTCAGTGGGCAAATCTATGGCTCGATGCAATCCATCGCGCTGGATTTCGATCTGGGTAAACGCGCGATGATCAAGTTGACGCCCGAGACCCGCGCCGAATTGCAGGCGCATGTGGTCCCGGGCCTGACGCTTTAGCCCCGCCTCAGCGGAATTTCTCGGCCGTCGCGGTGGCGTTCAGCAGCGCCGCCAGTTCCTTGCGCGTGGCATGCGAGGATTCCGGCGCGCGGATCAGGAACGCCTTGATCGCGCGGACCGTCGCGGCCGAGTTCTTGGCCAGCTGCGCGGCCAGCCGTTCGACTTCCGCGTCGAGATCGGCATCGGCAACCACCTTGCCGATCACGCCCATTTCCAGCGCCTCGGTCGCGCTGACGGGATCGCGGGTCAGGACCAGTCGCGCCAAGGTCGCGCGCGATACCCGGTCGCACAAAGCGTCCATTACCAATGTCGGCGCGATGTCGTGGTTCATCTCGGGCACCACGAAGACCGCACTTTCGGCGGCGACCGCGACATCCGCCAGCGCCGCCAAGGCGCAGCCCACGCCCCCCGCCTTGCCCTGTACGCGGGCGAGGACCGGCACCGGGGCGTTGCGCAGGACGTCGTAGAAATCCAGCACCGGGTCCGAAATCATCGCGCGCAGGTCGTTTGCCGTGGCCTGTGTGCCGGGCTTGGGCATCGCGGCCACGCGCCCGGTGCAGAAATCGTTGCCTTCTGCCGTCAGGACGATCACGCGGGTTTCGGCATGGACCGTTATCACCGCATCGGTGATCGCCGCCGTCATCGCCGGGGTCAGCGCGTTGCCCTGTTCAGGACGCTTGAGCACGATCCGCAGGACGCCGCCGTCGCGCTTTACGTCGATTTCGTCGCTCATGGCTTTTGCTCCTTCGCGGCCTCTATCGCCTGCCAGATATGCAGCGGGGTGGCTGGCATTTCGACATGGTCTACGCCCAGCGGGGCCAGCGCATCGACCACGGCGTTGATCGCTACGGCCAGCGCGGGCGTTGTGCCGCCTTCGCCGCCGGGGCGAAAGCCCATTGGGTGACTGGTGGCGGGCACTTCGCTGATGGCGGTGTCGAAGCTGGGGAAATCCGTGGCGCGCGGCATCTGGTAATCCATGAAGGACGCGGTCAGCACCTGTCCGGTTTCGGGGTCGAAGGCGAAGCTTTCAAACAGCGCCTGACCGACGCCCTGCACGATACCGCCATGCGTCTGGCCGTCGATGATCATCGGGTTCAGCGCCCGGCCCACATCATCGACCGAGGTATAGCGCAGGATCTCCAGCGCGCCGGTCTCGGGGTCGATTTCCAGCTCGCAGGCCGCGCAGCCATAGGGGAAGGCCAGCCCCGCCGTGATCTCGTCGCAGCTTTCCACGACGGGCCCTCTCAGGTCATCGGGCAGGGTCTGATCCTGCTCGGCGGCGCGGGCCATCTCGAACAGATGCAGCACCGCGTTGCCGCCGGGGTGACGGAAATAGCCGTCGGCGAAGGTCACGTCGTCGGGCGGGACATTGTGCAAAGCGGCGAAGATCGCCTTGCCGCGCGTGATCACCCGCTTTGACGCCTGATCCATGACGATGCTGCCGAACCGTAGCGAGCGCCCGGAATGCGAGCCGCCGCCGGCCAGCACGAAATCGGTATCGCCCGAGCGGATCACCACCTTTTCGACCTCCAGCCCCAGCCACGAGGCGACAAGCTGCGCGAAAGCGGTGCGGTGGCCCTGTCCGGTATCCTGCGTGCCAAGGATCACCTCGGCGATGCCGTCTTCCGGGCGAAGCGTGATCTCGGCCCGTTCGCGCGGGTTACCGCCGGTGCCTTCGATGTAATTGGCGAAACCGAGGCCGCGACGCAGGCCCTTTTTGAGCGATTCCGCGCGCCGATCCTCGAACCCGGCCAGATCGGCCATCTCCAGCGTTTTCTCCATCGCCGCGATATGATCGCCGCTGTCATAGGTCACGCCGAAGGGATTGGCATAGGGAAAGGCATCGGCCGGGATCATGTTGCGGCGGCGCAGCTCGGCCCGGTCGAACCCGCATTGCCGCGCGGCCAGATCGACCAGCCGCTCGATGGCATACATCGCCTCGGGGCGTCCGGCGCTGCGGTAGGGGATGGTCGGCAGCGTGTTGGTCATGACCGCCCGCGCCACGGCATGGACCACGGGGATGCGGTAAAGCCCGGTCATCAGCTGCACGCCCTTGTTCAGGGGCGTATAGGACACCGTATGCGCGCCGATATTCGAGGTGTTGACGCAACGCAGGGCGAGGAAATTCCCCTCGGCATCGAGGGCGAGTTCGGTATCGACATGCAGGTCGCGGGCCTGAAAATCCGTGGTGAAGGCTTCGACCCGTTCGACCTGATGCTTCACCGGCAGCCCGATAAGCCGCGCTGCGTGGGCGATCACCACCCATTCGGGATAGGTGGCGTTGCGGGTGCCGAAATTGCCGCCGACATCCTCGGGCGCCCTGATGCGGACCTGTTCCAGCGGCACCGCCAGCGAGGCCGCGATATGCTCGCGGATCTGCACAACACCGCCGCCGCCCGAGCAATGGACGGTGAAACGGCCGGTATCGGCATCGTATTCCGCCGAGGCCGTGCGCGGCTCCATATGCACGCCGGTCACGCGGTTGATCTGGCTGACGAAACGCACGCGATGGGCGGCCTTGGCAAAGACGGATTCCACGGCGGCGCTGTCACCCAGTTCCGCCTCAAGCGCCAGATTGCCGGAAACATGGTCCCACAGTTCCGGCGCCTCGGGTTCCAGCGCCTTCAGGGCGCTGGTGACGGCGGGCAATTCGTCCCAATCGGCGTCGATCAGCTCGGCGGCATCCTTGGCGGCTTCGAGCGTGCGGGCGATCACCACCGCATAGGCTTCGCCGATGTGGCGCACCCTGTCGGTCGCCAGCGGCAGATGCGGTGTGCGGGCACGTTCTGAGCCGTCGCGGTTCGCCAGCCGCACATCCGCGCCGAATTTCGAACTGCCGATGGCATGCGGGATCGGCTGCAACCCGGCCTGCACCAGATCGTCGCCCGTCAGGACCAGCAGCACATCCTCGGCCTCGCGCGCCATGCTTGTATCGACGCCCAGGATCCGGGCATGCGGATAGGGCGAGCGGGCGAAAACCGCATAGACCATGCCCGCGTCCTGCCGGTCATCGGCGTATTTCCCCTGACCGGCCAGAAGCCGCAGATCTTCCCTGCGGCGGATCGGTGCACCGATATGGCTCATGCAGCGGCTCCGCGATTGAGAACAAAGCCCTGTCCCCGGGCGAGGAACTCGGTCCAGAGCCGCGAAACCCTGTCCGGCTGATCGGATTCGATGGCATGCGCGGCGTCAAAGACGAAGCTGCGCTGCGATACCGGGATGTGCCGCTTCAGATGCGCGCCGGCCGAAGCGGGGACGACCGGATCTTCGGTACCCAGCAGGATCAGCGTCACCGCGCTGATCTCGGCCAGCCGGGCGTTGAGGGCTTCGTCGACCGTGGCGCCAGCGGGAAGCGCCGCCATCGCCTCATAGGTCAGGCGGTTGGCGGCCATGACCGGGCCGGGCTTGGGCGGCGCGGTGATGCGGTCGGGATGGGCATACAGCGCCTTCATCCGGGCAGCGGGATCATCGGGCAGACCGCCCTTGCCGTCGAAGCGAAACCCGGCCGGGACCTGAAGGATCAGGTGATCGACCATGTCGGGCCGCAGGACCGCCAGCCACATGGCGACCCAGCTGCCGAAGGACGACCCGATGACATCGAACCGCGCGCCAATGGTCGCTTCGGCGAAATCACCGACAAAGGCGGCATAGGTGAGCACACTGTCTATCCCCGGCAGGCTTTGGGTGCCGTCAAAGCCCGGCGTGACCGGGGCATAGACGGTGTGGGTCTGCGCCAGCGCCTCCATCGGCTTCGAGATAGAAACCCCGCCCGCCGCGTGCAGGTACAAAACGGGCTTTCCCGTGCCCGCGATATGATAGTCGATCGCCCCGCCCGGAAGCGTGGCGCGTTCAATCCGATAGCTCATGGCTTTCCTCACAAGGATGCAACCTGTGGCACGACCCGCTCGCGGAACAAGGCCATGCCCCGGTCCACGACGCTGTCGGGCATGTTGCCGACCTTCATCGTCAGGTTGATGATTCCGCAGCCCAGCTCGTCCTTGAGCCGCCTGATCTGTCTGACCACGCTGTCCGGACCGCCGCAGATGATCGACCCGGCATCAATCTGTTCCTGCACGTTGCGGGCGCGCAAGGTCGCCAGCCGCTTCTGGAAATTCTCGCCGATATCCGAGCCGGTGTAATAGCGGCTTTGCTGCAGTACCAGCTGCTGCGCCGACCGCTGGGGCCGCATCAGTGTCTGGTGGAAATAGTCCTGCGCCGAGGCCATGACCGCGTGCGCTTCCTCATCCGTGTCGCACAGGCAGAATTGTTGACCAACAAGGATATCGTCCGGCGTCGGATCCCAGCCATAGCCATTCGAGACCTTGCGGAAATGGGTGATCGCTTCCTTGGCCGCATCAAGGTTCTGGATCAGCGTGATCCCCATGATCGCCCGCATCTTGGCCACGAATTCGGCCGATTCCGCGTTCGAGGCAGACATCAGGATGCGCGGATGCGGTTTCTGCACCGGCTTTGGCCAGATCGACACGGCGGGGAACTGGTAGTGCTCGCCCTCCCAGCCGAAGGGCTCGTCCTCGGTCCAGCATTTCAGGATCAGCTCGGTCGCCTCGCGCAGACGGCTGCGCGATTCATCGGGCGGGACGTTGTAGCCGATATATTCATGCGGGATGCCGCGCAGGAAACCGGCGATCAGTCGCCCGCCGCTCATCACGTCGATCATCGCGTATTCTTCCGCCACTCGCACCGGGTTCAGAAGCGGCAGCAGGTTGCCCATCACCGCGATCTTCGCCCGGTCCGTCCGCATCGCCAGTGCGCTGGCGATCAGGTTGGGATTGGGGTTCAGGCCGTAGGGGCTGTAATGATGCTCATTACAGCCGATCCAGTCGAAGCCGCTGGTTTCGGCCTCAATCAGCTGATCGACATAGGTCCGGTATAGGCCGGTGATGTGGCTGCTGTCGATGCCCTGCGTGCTGACCGGCCATTCATGCGGTTCGCGGTCGAAATCGGGATAGGGCATCAGGTGGAAGAAGTTGAATTTCACCGTGTTGCCCTCAGGCCGTCTGCAGGGTGGCATCGGCCCCGGCCTTGCGAAGCTCGGGGATGACCTCGGTCGCGAACAGGTCCATGTTCTTCCTCGTCAGATCGGCGGGCAGCGTGCCGAATTGCAGCATCGTCAGCAGATGGCCGAAGCCGATTTCGCGGTAGGCTTCGGTCAGCTTGCGGGCCACGGTTTGCGGGCTGCCGCAGATGAACTTGCCTTCGGCCATCACGCTGTCGATGGTCTGTTTCTTTGAATGCCCTGCCTTGGCCTTCATCGCGCCCATCATCGACTGGGCCGAGGTGTAGCCGGGCGGCAGCAGCATCTCCATCGGCATCCGCAGGAACTTCTGCAGGAAGGCGTCGATATGCGGCTGCGCTTCGGCATAGGCCTGTTCGTCGGTTTCGCCCACATAGACCGGCAGCGACCAGCCCAGCTGATCCTCGGTCGCCTCGTAGCCGTGGCGGCGCGCGACGTCCTTGTACATCTGCATGTATTTCGACACGACCGAGGTCGCGGCGAAGGTCTGCAGATAGGTATAGCGCCGGTCGGGATGGGCGGCCCATTCGATGGTTTCGGTCGACCCCTGGCTGGGCACCCAGATCGGCGGATGCGGCTTGTTCTGATAGGGGCGGGGCCAGACGTTCACATAGGGGAATTCGTAATGCTTGCCCTCGAAAGCGCTGGGCCCCGGCTGGGTCCAGGCCTGCAGGATCAGGTCATGCGCCTCGTGGAAGCGTTCGTGCGAGAAGGCGGGGTTCACCCCCCAGGCGTGGTATTCCGCGCCGATCCCCCGCACGAAGCCCGCGATGAAGCGCCCGGCGGTGATGTTGTCGATCATCGAGAATTCTTCGGCGATGGTCAGCGGGTTATTGACCAGCGGCAGCGCGCGGCCCAGTACGGCGATCTTCACATTCTTGGTGCGCCGCGCTAGCGCGCCGGCCATCACGGCGGGCACCGGCATCAGGCCGTAAGCGTTCGAATGATGCTCGTTCACGCAGATGCCGTCGAAGCCCAGCGTGTCGGCGTATTCCAGCTCGTCCAGATACCGGTTGTACAGCGCGTGGCCCTTCTCGGGGTCGTAATAGGTGTTGGGAAGAGTGACCCAGGCGGAATCGTGGTGCTGATCATAGGATTGGTCCAGATCCGCATAGGGCATCAGGTGCATGAAGTAGAATTTCATCGTGGCTCCTCCCATGGCGGTGTGGCGCCGCCGTTGGCCCAAAATGTATATCTTTCGGTCTGCGGTCAATAAAAATACAATGTATAATAAACTTTGATATGGACGAAAAATGCCGCTGAAGTATAACGACGAGAACGGGACCGTCCTGCGCAGTAAATCCCTATTTTTTGGACTTTATTGTTGGTGTCAGGTCGTGTCCGGTGTCCCGGAGATCGGGGCTTTCTTGCCGCGTTTCTCACGTTGTCCCTCGCGATTGGCGCCATCGCCTCAGCAGCATGCTCGGCAAATGGTATGCACTTGACTTTGTAAGGTTTCCTTATAACAAAAGGGAGTGGAATCGGTCACAGCCGGATGGCCGTGCGTCTGGGAGGGCTGCAATGACCATGTCGACAAAGGCGGGCGCATCGCCCGAGGGTGCACACCGATACGTGGCGCCGCAGCTTCTGATTGACGGGGAGTGGATCGGCGCCGATGCGCGCGAGACCTCGCCGGTGATCAACCCGGCCACCGGGCGCGCGGTGGGTCATGTCCCCCATGCCAGTGCCGCCGATCTGGACCGCGCGCTGGCTGCGGCCGAGCGTGAATTTCCCCGCTGGCGCAAGACCAGTCCGCGCGAACGCGGGCGCATCTTGAAGCGCGCCGCTGATCTGCTGCACGACCGCGGGGAAGAGGTCGCGCGCCTGGCCACGCTGGAAATGGGCAAGCCGCTGGCTGAATCGCGTATCGAGCTGCATGTCGCCTGCGAGGAACTGGAATGGTTCGCCGAAGAGGCGCGTCGCACCTGGGGCCGCGTGCCGCCGGGCCGCTTTGGCGAGACGCGCTTTTCGGTCCACAAACAGCCGGTCGGGCCTGCCGCCGGGTTCTCGGCCTGGAACTTTCCCATCGGCAATGCCTGCCGCAAGCTGGGCACCGCGCTCGCCGCGGGGTGCCCGATGATCTACAAACCCGGCGAGGAAGCGCCCGCCGCCGCCCTTGCCGTCGCCCGCTGTCTGGTCGAGGCCGGTGTGCCAGCCGGGGTGATCGCGGTGGTTTTCGGCGTGCCCGATACGATCTCGCGCCATCTGCTGGCCTCACCGATCATCCGCAAGATCTCGTTCACCGGATCGGTGCCGGTGGGCAAGCATCTGGTGAAACTGGCCGCCGACACGATGAAACGCACGACGATGGAACTGGGCGGCCATGCGCCGGTTCTGGTCTTCGACGATGCCGACCAGCAGGCGGTGCTGGACCAGTCCGTGCAGCGCAAGTACCGCAATAGCGGGCAGGTCTGCGTGTCGCCCACGCGGTTCTATGTGCAGGACGCCTCGTATGACGCTTTCTGCGACGGCTTTGCCGAGCGGGCAAAGCGCATCCGCGTCGGCGACGGGCTGGACGCCGAAACCGGGATGGGCCCGATGGTTCATGCGCGTCGCCGCGACGCGATCGAGGCGCTTGTTCAGGATGCCCTCGACCACGGGGCAAGATTGCTGGCGGGGGGCGAGCGTCTTGGCAATGAGGGGTTTTTCTATGCCCCCACCGTGCTGGCCGATGTCCCCGACAGCGCCCGCATCATGTCCGAAGAGCCGTTCGGTCCCGTCGCCGTGCTGAACCGGTTCAGCGGCGTGGATGACGCGGTCGAAAAGGCCAATCGCCTGCCCTACGGTCTGGCCGCCTATGCCTTTTCGCAGAATGTTGCCACGATCCATCGGCTTGCCGACGATATCGAGGCCGGAATGCTGGGCATCAATTCGTTCAACATCTCCATGCCCGAGGTGCCGTTCGGCGGCGTCAAGGAAAGCGGCATGGGGTCCGAAGTCGGGGTCGAGGGGCTGGACGCCTATCTGGTCACCAAGACCCTCAGCATCACCTGACCGGGAAAGAGAGCGCCATGAAATACCAGCCCCCCGAAGGCGTGATCGCCGCCGAAGACGTCCTGAGCCGGATGAAAGCCGCCGGGGTCGATGTCCTGTTTGCCAATGGCGGCACCGATTTCCCCTCGATCATCGAGGCCTATGCCCGCGCGCCTGAAACCGGCATCGATATGCCCGAGCCGGTCATCATCACCCATGAAGGCGTCGCGCTGGGCATGGCGCATGGCTATTACCTGATGGCGGGCAAGCCCGCCGGGGTCATCGTGCATGTGAATGTGGGCCTTGCCAATTCGGTGATGGGCATCGTCAACGCCGCGTCCGAACAGATCCCGCTGCTGATGTGCTCGGGCCGGACCCCGCTGACCGAAAACAACCGCTTCGGCAGCCGATCCAGCCCGATCCACTGGGGGCAGGAGATGCGCGATCAGGCGGCGATGATCCGCGAGGTCGTCAAATGGGATTATGAACTGCGCTATCCCGAACAGGCCGGAGCCGTCATAGACCGCGCGATGAGCATCGCCCTGAGCGAGCCCTGCGGCCCGGTCTATGTCAGCCTGCCGCGCGAAGTGCTGGCCGAGGCCGTGCCGGGATCGCAGGCGCAGTCCAAGCCTTCGGTCGCGCCGACGCGTTATGCCGCCGCCGATGCCGCGCAGGTCGCCCATGTCGCCGACCTGCTGGCCAAGGCTAAGCGCCCGGTGATCATCACGCAGAGCCCCGATCATCATTCCGGGTTCGAGCCGCTGGCCAGCATGGCCGAGAAACACGCGCTTCCTGTGGTGGAATACTGGTCGACCCGGCAGGCGCTTTCGACCCGGCATCCGATGCATGCCGGGCGCGACCCCACGCCCTGGGTCAGGGATGCCGACGTGATCGTCGCCGTCAACGCGATGGTGCCGTGGGTGTCGGACCATGTCTCGCCGCCCGAAGGCTGCGTGGTGGTGGGCCTTGGTCCCGACCCGCAATTCCGCGCCGTGCCGATGCGCAGTTTCGACATGGATATCTCGCTGGGTGGCGGCACGCAGGCGACGCTGCAGGCTTTGTCTGACGCCCTCGATGCGGCGGCGACCGGCGACGATCATGCCGAACGGCGCGCGCGCGTCGCCGCGTTCCGCGATGAGCAGGCACAGGCCGTGGCGAAGCGGGTGCAGCAGGGCAAAGGGCGACCGATGAACCCGGCCTATGTCAGTCAGTGCCTGAGCGATGCGGCGGATGACAACACGACCTTCTTTAACGAACTGGGTTTCGATCCGACGGTGATGGATTTCGACGCGCCGAAGACCTATTTCTCGTCGCCGCTGTCGGGCGGGCTGGGCTGGGGTCTGACCGCGGCCCTCGGCGCGCAGCTGGCCGATCGCTCACGGCAGGTGATCGCCTGCATTGGCGACGGATCGTATGTCTTTGCCAATCCGGTCGCCTGCCATCAGACCGCCGCCTCGCACGGTTTGCCGCTGCTGACGGTGGTGTTCAACAACGGCATCTGGAACGCGGTGCGGCGATCGACGCTGTACATGTATCCCGATGGCAAGGCGGCCACCGCCAACACCATGCCGATCACCCAGCTGGCAGCGATGCCGGATCATGCCGCTATCGCCCGCGCCCACGGCGCCCATGCCGAGCGGGTCGAGGATGGCGCCGATCTGCCCGACGCCATCGCGCGCGCTCTGGCCGCGACGCGCAACGGGCAGCAGGCTTTGCTGGACGTGGTGGTCAGCTACTGATCATGGACAAGGACGCCGCCCGCCTCGCCCGTTTGCGCCGCAGCCATCCGATGCTGGGCGATCTGGAACGGCGCGCGGCGCGGCGGCTGCCGCGCTTTGCCTATGATTTCATTCAGGGCGGCGCCGGGGACGAAAGCGGGCTGACCCGAAACCGTGCGGCCCTGCAATCCGTGCAGATCGTGCCGCGATACGGCGTGAACGTTGGCGCGATCGATACCTCGGCCACCCTGTTCGGCCATCGCTATGCCGCGCCGGTAGGGATCTCGCCCATCGGTTTCGACGGCATCATGTGGCCCGGCGCGACGCGGTTATTCGCCGAGGCGGCGCAACGCGCGACGATCCCCTATCTGGTCGGCACCCTGGCGACAGAAACCATCGAGACGGTGGTGTCGCTGGCGCCGGATGTGACGTGGTTTCAACTCTATCCCCTGCCTGCCGAGGATCATCGCGTCAGTTTCGACCTGACCGACCGGGCGATGCGCGCCGGGGCGAAGGTTCTGGTGGCGACGCTCGATGTGCCCACCCGCACCAAGCGCCCACGCGATCTGCGCAACGGTTTCGTCATGCCCTTTCGGCTGTCGGCGGGGATGCTGGGGCAGATGATGGGGGCGCTGCCGTGGTCGGTCGCTCTGGCCAGACGCGGGCGGCCGAACTTTGCCAATATGCTGACCTATAGCGGCGGCGGTTACGAGCCGACCGCGCGCTTCGTGCAGCAGAATGTCGGCGGCGGTTTTGAGTGGGAGGTTCTGGCCCGCCTGCGCGACCGCTGGACCCGGCCGATGATGCTGAAGGGCGTGATGCATCCCGCCGACGCCGAAAAGGCGCTATCGCTGGGGATCGACGGGGTGGTCGTGTCCAACCACGGCGGCCGGCAATTCGACGCCGCGCCCGCCAGCGTGGACATGCTGCCCGAGATCGTGCGCGTGATGGATGGGCGGGGCGTCGTGATGCTGGACAGCGGCGTGACGGGCGGGGTCGACACCCTGCGCGCGCTGGCGCTGGGGGCGCAGGGCGTCTTTGCCGGGCGCGCCTTCATGCTGGCGCTGGCGGCGCTGGGCGATATCGGCGCGCGGCACATGACCGACGCCTTTATGGAAGAGCTGCGCAACGCGATGGCGCAAAGCGGCATCACCGGCGTGGAACAGGCCACCGGCCTGCAGACCCGCCATCCCGGTGCATGGACCCGCGCCGATTTCGGAGGCCCGGATGAATGAGACCGCGATCAAGGCGCTGCAACAGGTGCTGGGCGACAGGCTGTCGCTGAACCCTGCTTTGCGTGAGCATCACAGCCATGACATGTCGCGCCAGCCAGCCCATCTGCCCGATGCCGTGGTCTTCGCCGAAAGCGAAGAGGATGTCGTGCAGACCCTGAAGCTGTGCCACGAACACGGCGTTCCGGTCACGCCCTTCGGCGCCGGATCCTCGATGGAGGGGCACACGATCCCGGTGCGGGGCGGCGTCTCGCTGGACATGACCCGGATGAACCGCATCCTTGCCGTTCATGCCGAGGATTTCGACGCCGTGGTCGAAGCGGGCGTCACGCGCAAGCAGCTCAACGCGCATCTGCGCGACGTGGGGCTGATGTTTCCGGTCGATCCCGGCGCCGACGCCAGCCTTGGGGGCATGGCCTCGACCCGGGCCAGTGGCACCACCGCCGTGCGCTACGGCACGATGCGTGAGAATGTCATCGCGTTGCGGGTGGTGACACCCACCGGCGAGGTCATCACGACCGGGCGGCGGGTCAAGAAATCGTCGACCGGCTATGACCTGACAAAGCTCTTCGTGGGCGCCGAGGGGACACTGGGGGTGATCACGCAGGTAACCGTCCGCTTGCATCCGGTGCCCGAGGTGATCGCCTCGGCGATTTGCAGCTTTGCCACCATGGCGGGCGCCGTACAGAGCGTGGTCGAGACGCTGCAAAGCGGCATCCCGGTCGCGCGGATCGAATTTCTGGACGAGGTCGCGGTCGATGCCGCCAATGCCCATTCCGGGCTGGGTCTGAAACGCCAGCCGACGCTGTTTCTGGAATTCCACGGCAGCGCCCGCTGGGTTCAGGAACAATCGGAAACCGTCCGCGCGTTGGCGGCGGAGAATGGCGGCGAGGATTTCGACTGGGCCACCAATCCCGAGGACCGCACCCGGCTGTGGACGGCCCGGCACGAGACGCTCTATTCCAACCAGTCGCTGCGTCCGGGCTGCAAGACCTTCACCACCGATGTTTGTGTGCCCGTCTCGCGCCTGCCCGAGGCCATTCTGGCGGCCCGCGCGGATCTGGATGGCTCGTTCATCATCGGCAAGATCATCGGCCATGTCGGCGACGGGAATTTCCATGTGGGCTATCTGATCAAGCCCGAGATCCCCGAGGAACTGGCCGAAGCCGAACGTTTGGCCGAGCGCCTGTACCAGCGCACGATGGATATGGAGGGCACGTTCAGCGGCGAGCACGGGATCGGCATTTCAAAGCTGAAATACCTGCGGCGCGAACATGGCGCAGCCGCAGTCGAGATGATGAAGGCGCTGAAGGCGGCGGTCGATCCCAAGGGCATCATGAACCCCGGCAAGCTGGGGCAGGCGGGCTAGCCCAGCAATTCGCGCGCGATGATTTCCAGCTGGATCTCATTGCTGCCGCCGAAGATGCTCTGCGATCTGGCATTGAGATAGATCGCAGGCGCAACCAGCCGGTCCTCGGCCACTGCGTCCTGCTGCGGCAGATCGTGCAGGGGCCGCTCCGGATACCAGCGCAAAGCCTCGGGGCCGAGGATCTGCGCGCCCAGTTCGGTGATTGCCTGCCGGATGCGGCTGCGTTCGATCTTCATGACCGAGGACGGCACGGCGCCGGGATTGCCGCCCGATTGCACGGCGGACAGCGCGGTCAGTTCCAGCATGTCGTTGGCGTCGATATCGGTGCCGATCTCGGCGAAGCGCGCCAGAAACAGTGGATCGTCCAGCGCCCGTGTGCCATCCGGCCCCGGCGTGTCGGCCATGCGGTGCAGCCGGGCATAGAGGGCACGCAGCAGACCACCGGCGAACGAGCCGCCGCGCTCGAATTCCAGCAGGTACTTGGCGATGGTCCAGCCCTGTCCCTCATCGCCGATGCGGTCGGCTACGGGAACGTGGACATCGTCAAAGAATACCTGGTTGAATTCATGCGTGCCGCAGATCGAGATGATCGGCTTCAGCGTGATCCCCGGCGCTTTCATGTCGATCAGCAGAAAGGTGATGCCCTGCTGCTTGCGCCCTGTGTCATCGGTGCGCACCAGCGCGAACATGCGCGTTGCGTGGTGGCCCAGCGTGGACCAGATTTTCGATCCGTTCAGGACGTAATGGTCGCCGTCCTGCACGGCCTTGGTGGACAGCGACGCAAGGTCCGAGCCCGAACCCGGCTCGCTATAGCCCTGCGCCCACAAATCCTGTCCCGACAGGATGCGCGGCAGGTAGAAGGCCTTCTGAGCCTCGGTTCCGAAATGCATCAGCACGGGCGCGATCATCTTCAGGCTGGCGCCCCGGAAATGCGGCTCGCCGGCGCGTTCGCTTTCCTGATCGAAGATATAGCGCTGCGTCAGCGTCCAGCCGGGCCCGCCATGCTCCGGCGGCCACGAGGGCGCGGCCCAGCCCTTTTGCGCCAGCTTTGCCTGCCACGGCAGGCCGATGCGGGGATCGGCGAGGAAACTGGGATTCAGGCGTTCGGCGCGTTTGGTGTCTTCGGAAAGCTGCTCTTTCAGGAAATCCCGAACCTCGTCCCGGAAGGCCGCATCTTCGGCGCTCATCGTCAGGTTGAGCGTTTCGTCCGACGCCTCGCCGGGGCGCAGCAGAGAGCCTGCCAGAACCTCGGGCCGGGTGATCACGCTGGCATAGCGTTTGAGGTGCAGCGCGGTGCTGCCCCACAGGTTTTCAAAGGTATAGAGCCGCTTGAACCATGTGCCGATAGGCATTTCTTCGGAGAAACCCATCGCGCCGTGCAGCTGGATTGCTTCCTGCGCGACATGGCGCGACAGGCGGCCAATCTTGGCGCGGGCACCGGAAACGCCGCGGATGCGGGTCTCGGCGTCGCCCTCGGCGCTCAGCGCTGCCAGCAGGACCGCGCCGCGCGCTTCCTCGACCTTGACGGCCATCTCGGCCATGCGGTGGCGCAGGGCCTGAAATTTTGCCAAGGGCTGGCCGAACTGAACGCGCTCCTGCGTGTAGGCGACGGTGGCGTCCAGCAGGGCGGCCATCGCGCCTACCGCATCGGCGCATTGCGCCGCATTCGCACGATCGAGGCAGGCGAGAACGGCCTTGGTCGCATCCCCCGCGCCAAGGCGTTCGGCTTGAACCCGGTCCAGAACCAGATCCGCCGCTTTTCCCCCGTCGATCGTGTCCGCCTGCGAAAGCGTCAGACCCTCGGCGCCGGGGCGCAGCACGAAGACGCCCAGTCCGTCCCCGGTCTGTGCGGTGACCAGCAGGATATCGGCTGCATGCCCGTCCAGCACCAACGCCTTGTGGCCGGTGACTTCCCAGCCGCCGGCAACCGGACGGGCCGTTGTCGCCACCTGCATCAGCGCATCGCTGCGCTCGCCATGGGCAAGCGCCGGGCGCGAGGTCCCCTCGGCCAGCGGGGGCAAGAGGGCCGCCGCCTGTTCGGGCGTCCCCAAAGCCGCGATGACGCCGCCGGCCAGCACCACGCATGCGATCCAGCGCTCCATCACCGCCGCGCGGCCCAGTTCCTCGGCCAGCACCGCAACCTCGACCGGGCCGCAGCCCAGCCCGCCATGTTCCTCGGGCACGGGCAGTGCCAGCCATCCCAGATCGGCGAAGCGCGCCCATGTCTTGGGGTCAAACCCGCCCCCGGCCGCGATCCGCCG
This sequence comes from Rhodobacter sp. NTK016B, assembly GCF_017303295.1. Classification (GTDB taxonomy): domain Bacteria; phylum Pseudomonadota; class Alphaproteobacteria; order Rhodobacterales; family Rhodobacteraceae; genus Pararhodobacter. The sequence continues at coordinate 30,260 of NZ_JAFKOK010000011.1, forward strand.
TCTTTCGGCGAAACCATAGGTATCCCCCAGCACACGCCGCGCGGATTCCCGCAGGGCGCGCTGTTCTTCGGTCAGCGTCAGACGCATTCAGCCCTCGCGCTGATAGGTTCCGTGGCCGGGACGATAGGTCTTGTCGTCGAGAAACTGCTTGAGCCCCTCTTCGCGCCCGCGCTCGGGATCCACAAAGGTGGTCTGGTCAGCCTTGGCTGTCAGGTACTCGGCGGCCTGTTCCCAATCCATGTAGCGGGCGTATTTATAGGCCAGCCGCGCCTGCCGCAGAACGGTCGGGTTCTTGGCCAGCAGCACTTTGGCCAGCTCGACCGTGCGGGCGCGCAGTTGATCGGCGGGGACGGCCTCGTTGATGAGGCCCAGCTCTTCGGCCTTGCGCCCGTCGAATTTCTCGCCGGTCATGACGTAGTACATCGCCTTGCGATCGTTCAACAGCGTGGAGATCGCCTTGGATACCACGCCGCCGGGGATCACGCCCCAGTTGATTTCTGACAGCCCGAAGGTCGCGTCTTCCGAGGCGATGGCGAGATCGCAGCAGATCAGTGGCGTGAAGGCGCCGCCGAAGCACCAGCCATTGACCATGGCGATAGTCGGTTTGGCATAATGCATCAGCGTCCGCCATTGCCAGGCCCGGGTCGAGCGATAGGCCCGCATCCGCTCGACATCGGACACGCCGTCGGTGGCGCGGAAAAAGTCCTTCAGGTCCATCCCCGCCGAGAATGCGTCGCCCACGCCGGTCAGCACGATCACGCCGCAACGGTCGTCCACTTCCAGCGCGTCAAGCACCTTGTTCATGTCCTCGGCCAGCCCGACCGACATGGCGTTGCGCTTGTCCGGGCGGTTCAGCTGGACCCAGGCGATGCCGTCTTCGAACTCGACGAGGACATTGTCGCCCCAGCTTTGCGTGCTTGTCATGGTGTGGCCTTTCAGGATTGGCTTATGGTCTTGGTTACCAGATAGGCGTCCATGCCCTCGGTCCCGCCTTCGCTGCCGTAGCCGCTTTGCTTGACGCCGCCGAAGGGGGTTTCGGGCATGTTGATGAAGGGGTTATTGATGCCGACCATCCCGGCTTCCAGCGCATCGCCCAGATCGGCGGCAATGCGGGTCGAGCGGGTAAAGGCATAGGCGGCAAGGCCAAAGGGCAGGCGGTTGGCGCGGGCGATCGCCTCGTCAAAAGTGGCGAAGGACGAGGTCACCGCGACCGGGCCAAAGGGTTCCTCGATCATGATCCGCGCGGTGTCGGGGACGTTGGCCAGCACGGTGGGCGCAAAGAAATAGCCCCGGTTGCCCAAAGCCTCGCCGCCCTGCCGGATCTCGGCCCCGTGGCTGACGGCATCGGCGACCAGACGCTCCATCGCCCCCACGCGCCGGTCATTGGCGAGCGGCCCCATCGTCACGCCGTCGTCCAGACCGTTGCCGGTCCTGATCGCGGCAGCGGCCTTGGTGAAGCCCTCGACGAAGCGATCATGGACCGCTTCCTGCACGAAGAACCGCGTGGGCGAGACGCAGACCTGCCCGGCATTGCGGTACTTGGCCCCGGCCATCACGGCGATGGCGGCATCGACATCGGCATCGTCGAAGATCAGCACCGGGGCATGGCCGCCCAGTTCCATCGTCGCACGCTTGACCCCGGCCTTGGCCGCCAGAACGGCCAGATGCTGGCCCACGCCGGTCGAGCCGGTAAAGGTGATCTTGCGGATTTCCGGTGCGGCGATCAGGTGTTCGGAGACTTCCGAGGGCACGCCGTAGACAACGTTCAGCACGCCCTTGGGCAGACCCGCATCCTGCAGCGCGCGCGCCAGTTCCAAAACGCTGGCGGGCGTTTCCTCGGATGGTTTGATGACCATCGTGCAGCCCGTCGCCAGCGCCGCCGAGATCTTGCGCGCCGGGATCACGGCGGGGAAGTTCCACGGCGTGAAGGCGGCAACCGGCCCCACGGGCTCTTTCGTCACCATCCAGCGGACACCGGGCATGCGCGCGGGCACGATCCGCCCATAGGTGCGGCGCCCTTCATCGGCGGTGTAGTCGAAGATATCGGCCGAGATGAACACTTCCTGCAGCGCTTCGGCCAGCGGCTTGCCCTGTTCCAACGTCATCCGGCGGGCGATGCCGTTGGCGCGTTCGCGCAGCAGGTCGGCGGCCTTGCGGATCAGCTTGGCGCGGTCAAAGGCGGGCACCTTGCGCCATTCGGCAAAGGCGCGCGCGGCGGCGGCGCTGGCGTGATCAAGGTCGGCTTTCGTGGCATGGGGCAGGGCGGCGATGGCCTCGCCCGTGGCCGGGTTCAGCACGTCTTCGGTCGTGCGCCCCTCGGGCCCCAGCCATTCGCCATCGATGAACAGGTGCAAATCGCCGTAACTGCGATCCATGTCGCTCTCCCTATTGCGTGACAATCAGCGCGTCGAGCGCGATCACCCCCTCGCCCTCGGCATAGACGACCAGAGGGTTGATATCGATTTCCGCGATCTGCGGATTGGCCCGCATCAGCGCTCCCAGCGCCACCACCGCATCGGCCACGGCCGAAACATCGCGCGCGGGCTGTCCCCGGAATGGTTCCAGCAGCTTCGCGGCTTTCAGCTTGTGGATTTCCGCTACGGCACGGGCGTGGCTGATATCGGGGGGCATCAGGCGCGAATCCTTCAGCACCTCGATCCACACGCCGCCCAGCCCGACCAGCAGCACGGGCCCCCAATCGGGATCGCGCCGCGCGCCGACCACCAGCTCCAGCCCCGGCGCGGCCATTTCCTCGACCAGCACGCCGTCCAGCGCCACGCCCGGCGCGGCTTTGGCCAGATTGGCGTGCAGCGTGTCCCAGCCGTCCTTTAGCGCGGCCTCGTCGCGCAGGTTGATGATCACCGCCCCGGCGTCGGATTTGTGGCTCAGCGCCTTGGCCTGCGCCTTGATCACCACGGGATAGCCAATCCGCCCGGCCACGCGCAGGGCGCCGTCCAGATCCTGCACCAGCGCGCCGGCCGGGCAGCGCAGGCCCAGATCCCTGAGGATCGCTTTTCCCGCATGCTCGGTCAGCGCGCCGCCCGCCGGAAGGTCCAGCGAGGGCGCCTGCGCCTCGCTGCGGTCTTCAAGCGCGGCGAGGGCGTTGGCATAGTCCGAGACCACCTTCATCGCCCGCATGGCGCGCTCGGGGGACCGGAAAAAGGGAATGCCGCTGTCGCGCACATCACGCATGAACTGCGCGTCCAACGCATAATCGTCGCCGATGATGCAGAACAGGATCGGTTTCTTTGCCTGTTGGTACACCGGCACGAGGTAATCGGATTTCTTGACCTGCATGACCGGCGATCCCCCGGCATGGGCGCTGAGGATCATACCGATCCCGGGATCCTTCAGCATCGCTTCCGCCGAGGTGCCGAAAATCCCCGGGTTGGCGAACCCGGTCGTGCCCACGTCGAAGGGGTTGTCGACATGCACATACTCGGGAACCTGCGTGGTCAGCTCGGCTTTGACCTCGGGCGACAGGGGAGCCAGTTCCAGACCCACTTTCTCGCAGAAATCAAAGGCCAGGCCCCGGATCGCGCCGGAATTGGTAACGATCCCGGCTTTGCCCGGCGGCGGCACGGGGAAGCGCACCAGAATGGCCAGCACGTCGAACATCTCGTCCAGCGTATCGACGACGACCACCGCCTCGTTTCGGGCGGCGGCCTGCATCACCGCGTGATTGCCCGCCAGCGCGCCGGTATGCGATTCCGCCGCTTTGCGCCCGCGCTCGGACGAGCCGGGATGCAGCATGACCACGGGCTTGCCCTGCGCGCGCGCCTTTCGCGCGACAGACAGGAAGCGGGCCGGGTCGCGGACCTGTTCGACATAGACGGCAATCGCGGCGATGCCGTCATCGCCAAGGCTATAGTCGATGAAATCCTCGGCGCTCAGCAGCGCCTCGTTCCCGGTGGCGACGACATGGGCAATCGGGATTTCGCGCGCCTGCATGGCGAAGCGGATATTGGCCGCCGTCGCGCCGCTTTGCGCGATGATCGCCACGCGACCGCCGCTGCCCGCATTGGTTTTGGTCACCGGCTCGAAGGTCAGCGGGATGCCGTCGACGTAATTGGTATAGCCCATGCAGTTGGGGCCCAGCAGCGCAACACCGGCGTCACGGCACAGATCGGCCAGTTCTTCCTGCTGGCGGCGACCGTCCTCGCTCGCCTCGGCGAAGCCCGAGGTGTAGATGACAATTGCGCCGACCCCCTGCGCGATACAGTCGATGACCGAGGCGCGGATCGCCGCGAAAGGGACGATCAGCACGGCCACGTCGATACCGCGGGGCAGATCGGCGATGGATTTGACGCAGGGCCGGCCGTTGATGTTGTCGCGCGAGCGGCTGACCAGATGGATCTCGCCCGAATAGCCGAAATCCTCAAGATTCGCGAGCACACCGCCGCCGATCGAGCCGCGTTCGGGCGAAGCGCCCAGAATGGCGATCGAGCGCGGGCGCAACAGCCGGGCAACCGTGTCTGAACCGCCGGTCGCTGCGTGCGCCGGCGAAGCCTGAGGCTGCGTCATGTTTCGAATTCCTCCCATCGTGGCGGGCTGCCCCTGTCGGGGTGTCCACCGCGGCTCCTTGATGATTATTTATCAGGGAGCCGTATATGTGTCAACGCTCCCGCGGTGCGTCAGCCGCGTCCCAGGAAGGGCATGCTGACCGGCAGGATCGTGCTTTCGAACAGGTTCACGTCGGCGGGCAGGCTGGCCATCAGCACCACCACGCGCGCCACGTCGTCGGGGTCCATCGACCCGGGGCGCGGCTGATCGGTGATGCCGGGCACCAGCGACGAGGTGGTGCTGCCGGGATGCAGCATGGACACGGCGATCCCGTTCTCGCGCCCGTCGAGCGCCAGCGACCGCGTGAGACCCTCAAGCCCGAACTTGCTGGCGGTATAGGCGGCGGTGTTCTGGCGCGGGACCTTGGCCGAGATGCTGCCGATATTGATGATCCGCCCGCCGCCGGTCATCAGGCGCATGGCTTCGCGGCTGCACAGGAAAACCGAGGTCAGATTGATCGCGATCACCTCGTTCCAACGCTGCAGGCTTAGCTCGGTGCTGGGCGTGTGATCGGCGATCCCTGCGTTGTTTACCACCAGATCGGGCGCGCCATAGCTCTCGCGGCAAGTCCGGAACAGCGCCTGTACCTGCGCTTCGTCGGTCACATCTGACGTGACCGCCTGCGCTTTGCCGCCTGCCGCTTCGATCTCGGACACCAGCGTGGCCAGCTTGTCGGTGCTGCGCGCGGCGACAATGACACGCGCGCCCTCATCGGCCAGCCCGCGCGCGATCGAGCGGCCGATTCCCGAACTGGAGCCGGTGACGATGGCGATCCTGTCCCTGAGCCTCATGGCGCTGTCCCTTCCCTGCTGCGCGGCCATTTGTGTATAGTGAATGATGTTTGTCAATGTCATGTTGTCGGCGTCTCCAGATCCCTCTCGGCAGCGCTCGCTCGGGAGCGATTGAGCCAGCACGCGCGATGTATGCATTGCGGCGCCGGCTGCACGTTCTGCATGCAGAAAAATCCGTTATTTCTGTCATGGTATAAACCGATATGACAAAGACGAGTAACTTTTCCGGGGCGTGATATCCATATAAAATAAAATAAAAACAAATATTTGAGGTGATTTCTCGGGGCCTTTGAGGCCGAAAAGGTGATCCGTGAACTGAAGAATTTTCTTGACTGGCGCGAACAACATGCGCTGTTGTCATGCATACCAGACGACGGGGTGTTCGGCGCCGAACCGCGCTTGCCTCTTTGTCGGATCTGGTGGGAGGAATGCCTGCGGCAGGCCAGGAACATCGCCAAACCGGGAGGGTCTGGGCGATGATGACATCCGGCCCGGCGCGCAAGATGACAGCCAGAATTCATCGATCCAGGGAGGGAAACATGACCAATCCGAAATTCAATCTCACGCGCCGCAGGAGCCTTCAGCTTGCCGGTGCCACGCTGCTCTCGTCGACGGCGGGCCTGCCTGCCTTCGCGCAGGATTTCCCGTCCGACACGATCAGCTTCATCTGCGCCTTTCCGGCGGGCAGCGGCGCGGATGTGCTGGTGCGCTACTTCGCTCAGGGTGTGAGCGAAGTGTCGGGCGTCACCGTCATCGTCGAGAACAAGGCGGGCGCGGCGGGCAACATCGCCGCCGAATACACCGCCCGGGCCGATCCTGACGGCTACACGGTCTATGTCCATGCCGGATCGTCGACGGCGATGAACTATCATCTGTGGACCAACCCGCCGATCGATCCGCGCAGCGACCTCCGCGGCGTGGCGGCGATCAACCAGCAGCCGTTCTACATCGTGGTCGGCGCGGATTCGCCGCATCAGACGATCGACGACCTGATCGCCTATCTGCGTGAGGCGGGCGAAGATGCGTCCTATGCGACTTCGGCCACATCGGGCCGGGTGCTGGGCGCGGCCTTTACCAATGCGCTCGGCGTGTCGCCGGTCGAGGTGCAGTACCGCACCGGCCCCGATGCGCTGCCGGACATCATGAGCCTTGCGGTCGATTTCGCCGTGTCGGACCCGGTGTCGACCATGATCAATGCGCGCGAGGGCCGCACGCGGACCCTTGCCACCGGCGCCGGTGCCCGGATGCGGGTCGCCCCCGATATCCCGTCGCTGACCGAATCCGGGCTGGATATCGCTCAGGTCGGCTGGTGGGGCGCCTGGGTTCCGGCAGAGACCCCGGACGATATCGTCAACCGCCTGAACGAACTCTTCGCCGAAGTGCTGGAGCGCGACGACACGCAAGAGTTCCTGGCCTCGATGGGGGGCGACACGTGGATCGCCACGCCGCAAGAGGTCGACGACATGATGGTGCAGACCGTCGAAGAGGCCGAGGCGCTGGTCGAACTCGCCGATCTGCCGCGCAACTGATCCCGGCCCGCCCTGTCCCAAGGGCTGCCTGAACCAACGTGGCGGAGAGCGCAGGCTTTCCGCCACAGCCATACGTAACTCTACCACGAGCCATCGGAGGCTTCCTTGGCGCAACTGAACAAGATAGACGTCCTTGCCGGACTCTTCGTGATCCTGCTCGGCGTCCTGTCGATTGTGGAGTCGCTGAATTTCAGCATGGGCACCACGCGCAACATGGGGCCGGGGTACTTCCCGTTCTATATCGGTGTCCTGATGATCTTGATCGGTATCGGGATCATCCTCGAAGGGCGCAAACCCGCTCGCTATGCCCTGAATTTCGGCCAGCTGCCCAGCTTGCGGGGATTGCTGATGATCCTCGCGGGGGTGATCGCCTTCGCGCTGCTGATCGAGCGCGTGGGTCTGTTGCCCGCCACCGCCGTTGCCGTTTTTCTGGGTTCGCTGGCCGATGACTCGACCCCGATGTTGCAGAAGATCCTGCTGACCATTGCGGTGCCGCTTGTGTCGGTCCTGATCTTCAAGCTCGGCCTCGGCATGAGCGCCGATATCCTGCGGTGGCGTCTATGACCGATCTCTTTTCTCACATTGCGCTCGGCTTCAGCGTCGCGTTCTCGTGGCAGGGCATCTGGTGGTGCTTTGTCGGTGTCACGCTGGGCACCTTTGTCGGCGTGCTGCCCGGTATCGGAGCGCTCGCGGCCATCGCGCTGCTTCTGCCGCTGACCTTTGGGTTGGAACCCACGCATGCGCTGATCATGCTGGCGGGAATCTATTACGGGTCGAATTACGGCGGCTCGACCGCGTCGATCCTGCTGAACCTGCCGGGCACGCCATCGTCGGCGGTGACCTGTCTCGAAGGCTATCCGATGGCGCAGAACGGACGCGCCGGGGTCGCGCTGTTCATCACTGCCATCGCCTCGTTCGTCGGCAGTATCATCGGCATGATCGTGATGGGGGTGGCCTCGCCGCCGCTTGCCGCTCTGGCGATGAGCTTCAGCGGACCGGATTTCTTTTCGCTGATGGTGCTGGGGCTGGTTGCGGCGTCGATGCTGAGTTCGGGCTCGCCATTGCGCGGGGTGGCGATGATCGGGCTGGGGCTGATTCTGGGTCTGGTCGGGCGCGACCTGCATAGCGGCTTGCTGCGCTTCAGCTACGGCGTCGACGAACTCTACGAAGGTCTTCCGCTGGTGGCCGTGGCGCTGGGCATCTTCGGCCTGCCCGAAATCATCCGCAACGCGGGCAAGATCATGCCGCGCCGGATGAAGGCGCGCGACATCACGTTCCGTTCGATGATCCCGACCAAGGACGACTGGCAGAAGTCGCGCGGCGCCATGTTGCGGGGCACCGGGCTGGGATCGTTCTTTGGCGCGCTTCCGGGGACCGGCGGCCTGCTGGCGTCGTTCATGTCCTACGCGATGGAAAAACATATCGCCAAGGAACCGGGCCGATTCGGCAAAGGCGCCATCGAAGGCATCGCCGGACCCGAGGCCGCGAACAACGCCGCCGTGCAGACCGCCTTCATTCCGACCCTTACGCTGGGCATTCCCGGCGACGTGATCATGGCGATCATGATGGGCGCGATGATCATTCACGGTATTCAGCCGGGCGCTGCGGTCATCACTTCGCATCCGGATCTGTTCTGGGGCCTTCTGGTCAGCTTCCTGATCGGGAATTTCCTGCTTCTGGTGCTGAACATCCCGCTGATCGGGCTGTGGGTGCGGATGTTGTCGATCCCGTATTCGGTGCTCTATCCGTTCATCGTCGCCTTCATCTGCATCGGCGTCTACAGCGTGAACAGCAGCGTGACGGATCTCTACGTGCTGTTGTTCTTCGGGGTCCTGGGGGTCGTGATGGCCTTCCTGAAATTCGAACCTGCGCCGCTGGTGCTGGGTCTGATACTGGGCCCCATGATGGAGGAAAACCTGCGGCGCACACTGACGCTGCATCGGGGCGATTACTCGGTCTTCGTGACCCGGCCGATCAGCGCGATCTTCCTGACGGCGGCCTTGCTGATCGTGGTGCTGACGATCTGGTCCGCCTATCGCAACCGCGGCAAGCGGGACATGGCCCAGGAATCCGCCGCCGAATAAGGTTGGCATTACCCCAAGCAAAAGCGGCCGGTTTCCCGGCCGCTTTTTCGTTTCCGCCACTCGCCGCGTCAGGCGTCGCGGTCGTATGCGCCGAGGCCCGGCTTGTACTTCTTTTCGTCGATGAACTGCGACATGCCTTTTTCGGCACCGCGATCGCGGTCGCGGAACGTCGTCGAATCCGCTTTTGCCATCAGGTATTCCAGCGATTGCTCCCAACCCATCTGGCGCACATGGTGATAGGCAGATTTCGCCGCGCGCAGCACATGCGGGTTCTTCTTTTTCAGGGTTTCGGCCAGCTTGGTCACTTCGGCGCGCAGCTGCTCTTGCGGCACCGCCTTGTTGACCAGCCGCATTTCGGCGGCCTGAATGCCGGTGAAGGTCTCGCCGGTCATGATGTAGTACATCGCATCGCGCTGCGGGATCACCATCGACACCGATTTGGTGACGATACCGGCGGGGATGATGCCCCAATTGATTTCCGACAGCCCGAAGGTCGCATCCTCGGCGGCGATGGCCAGATCGCAGCCCACAAGCACCTGAAACGCGCCGCCGAAGCACCAGCCATTGACCATGGCGATGGTCGGCTTGCGGTAATGCATCAGCCGCCGCCATTGCCAGGCGGCATTGTCGGCAAACAGCCGCTCGCGTTCGTGCGGCGGCCAAGTTTCGGTTTCGCGGAAATACTCCTTCAGATCCTGCCCCGCCGAAAACGAGTCGCCCGCGCCGGTGATCACCAGCACCTCGGCGTCGGGGTCGCCCTCCATAGCGTTCAGTACCGCGGTCATCTCGCGCACGATGCCGGGATTGATCGCATTGCGCTTGTCGGGACGGTTCAGGGTGATCCAGGCGATCCCGTCCTTGACCTCGGTGGTTACGCATTCTCCCCAACCCGGGCCGCTTGCCGTGTCGCTCATTGTCAGACTCCCTGATTTCCTCTAGCCTTGAAGTAATCTTATATAAGGCAACCTTACATAGTCAATGTCGGCATCAACGCGAAGCAAGCGCAGCCAAGGCGCGCGTCCCCGGTTGATCTATCTGGTCAACAACCTCAATCTTCTGGTGCGCCGGATGCTGGACGAGCGGTTGAAGCCGCATAATCTGGGCGGGCTGCAATACACGATCCTGACCCTGATCCGCGACCGCGACGGCATTTCCTCGGCCGAATTGTCCCGGCGGTTCTTCGTCACCCCGCAGACGATGAATGAATCGGTCACGGCGCTGGAACGGCGCGGCCTGATCGCGCGCAAGGAAAGCGAAGCGAACCGCCGGATCCTGATCGCCCGCGTGCTGCCCGAGGGTCTGGCCCTGCTCGAAACCTGCGACAAGATCGCGGACGAGGTCGAGGCCGAGGTTTTTGCCGACCTTCCGGCAGACAAGCAGGACGTGCTGCACGATCTGCTGCGCGACCGTATCGGCCGGCTCATGCAGGGCTAGGCGAAAGCTGCTGCCGTGCGATGTATAATGTTGAATATCGTTTGATAGATTGGTGGATTCATCATACCTTCCCATGCAACATGTCTGCATGGGAGAGCGCACATGAATGCCGCCAATGGAACGACCGAGTCCCTCGATCTTGACCGCTTCAGCCTGCGCCGGTTCGTCGAGGCGATGCGCCAAGCCGATGAGCTGGATATTCGCGAAGAGCCGGTCGATCTGGTCGATGTGGCGGCGATCTTGCAGAACAACCCCAAGGCGGTGTGGTTCAAGAATGCCGGCGGCCAAGAGCTGATCGGCAATGTCGTCGGCAGCCGCTCGCGTCTGGCGATGGCCTTCGGGGTGCCGCCCGGCGAGGTGGCGCTGGAGGTGAAGCGCCGTCTGTCGAACAAGCCCCAGCTGGTGGAATTGCGGCGCGACGAGGCGCCGGTGCAGCAGGTCGTGCAGATGCCCGACGAGGCCGATCTGCTGGATTTCCCCGTCCATCTGCAGCACGGGATGGACGGCGCGCCCTATATCTCGGCCACCATCGATTACACCGCTGATCCGGCCACCGGCCGCCGCAATTGCGGGATGCGCCGCCTGATGATGCGCGGGCCGCTGGAAGCCGGGGTCGATCTGATCGCGCCCTCGGATCTGCGGGTGATGTATATGGCGGCATCGGCGCGGGGCGAGCGGGTGCCGGTCGCCTATGTCATCGGCTGTCACCCGATCGATATGGTCTCGGCCACGATGAAAGTGCCGACCGATGAGCTTGAGCTGCTCTCAAGCCTGCGCGCGGCGCCTTTGCCGGTGGTCAAATGCGTGACCAATGACCTGATGGTGCCCGCCGATGCCGAGATCGTCATCGAAGGCTATTTCCACGAAGCCGGTTATGTCGAGAAGGAAGGCCCCTATGGCGAGTATCTCGGCTATTACGGCGGGGTAAAGACGAACCCGGTCTTTCACGTCACCGCCATCACGCGCCGTCAGGACGCGCTGTTCCAGACTGCGACGATCAGCGGCAACCGGATGGACCTGACCGATACCTCGAACCTTGAGGCGTTGCGCATGGAAATGGCGGTCTGGTCGGCGCTGGAAGGCGTCGCGCGCCAGCCGGTCGCGGTCTATGCGCCGGTCGCGGCGGGCGGGTCGATGAGCATGCGCTTTTCGATCAAGCCGACCTATCCGGGCGAAAGCCGCTCGGCGCTCTATGCCGTGCTGGGCGCCGTGGGGGTCAAGAATGTCTTTGTGGTCAACGATGACATCGACATTTTCGACGACAACCAGATGGAATGGGCCTTTGGCACAAGGTTTCAGGCCGACCGCGATCTGGTCATTGCCACGGGCGTGCGGCTCAGTCCGCTGGACCCGTCGCTGCATGGGGCGCGGACCGGGGCGAAGGCGGGCTATGACCTGACATGGCCGATGGAACATGCCGACCGCTGGGAGCTTCGCACACCCTCGGCCCCGACTTATGAGGGCAAGAGCTTTCCGTCGATCCGCGCGGCGCTGCAGGACGGGCCGAAGCGCTTCGAGGAACTGATCGCCGCTGTCGGCAGTCGCGACGGGCGCGAGATCGTGCGCGAGCTGCACGGGTTCCGCGGGCAGGGGCTGGAGCGCGACGAGAGGGGGCGCTACTTCCTGAAAACCTGAGAAAAGGGGGCCGCGAGGCCCCCTTTTTCCACGCCCTCAAGGCCCGCGTCAGGCCGGGATCGGCACGTGCGTGGCGTCGTATTCGAACAGCCAGTCATAGCGTTTGCGCACCTTGTCCGGCTCCCATTCGCGTTCGACGTATTCGACTGCCGTCTGGGTTTCGGCCAGCGCCTGATTGTGAAACCGGTGCAGGTTCGCTTCCGATCCGCGCACGATGGCGGCGGTGCGCTCGGTGCGCAGCGCTTCATAGGCTTTCAGCGCGGCGTTGATATCGTCGGGCTGTTCTTCAAGGCAGCGCGCCACGATCAGCCCGTCCTCGATCGCCATGATCGCGCCCTGCGCAAGGAAAGGCAGCGTCGGGTGGCAGGCATCGCCCAGCAGGGTCACGTTGCCCTCGGTCCAGACCGGCAGCGGGTCGCGGCTGACCAGAGCCCATCGGAACGGCGTGCTCATCACGTCGATCACTTCGTGGATCAACGGGTTCCAGCCTTCGAAATCGGCTTTGCATTCTTCCTTGGTGCCCGCCTCGGTCCAGCTTTCGCGGGTCCATGTGACGTTTTCCACCAGCCCCACGAAATTCAGCAGCGAGTCGCCTCGGATCGGGTAGGTGATGACATGGCCGCCCGGGCCGATCCAGTTGGTGCCGACGGGCCGCTGCAATTCCGGGCTGAGCTTGTCCATCGGGGCCAGCCCGCGCCAGGCCATCAGCCCGGTGAACCGCGCCTGCGGCGAGCGGAACATCTGCGAGCGAAGCTTCGAATGGACGCCGTCCGCGCCGATCAGCGCGTTGCCGGTAAAGCTGCGGCCATCGGCCAGTTGGACCGTGACGATCCCGTCGGATTGGGTAAAGCCATCGACCTGCGCGCCAGTCACCACGGCATCGGGTTTCAGCGCCTGCACGGCCTCCAGCAGAACCCGGTGCAGATCGCCGCGATGGACCATCCAGTAGGGCGCGCCGAAACGCTTGATGGAATCCGCGCCCAGATCGAACAGCTTCCACGATTGCCCGGTATTCCACAGCCGCACCTCTTTCGAGGCGGCCTCGCAGATGATGGGCTTGAGCTTGTCTTCCAGCCCCAGCTCGATCAGCACGCGCGAGCCGTTGGCGGCGATCTGGATGCCCGCACCCAGTTCCTTCAGCTCAGGCGCCTGCTCGAACACCGTCACGTCGAAGCCACGCTGCAGCAGGGCAAGAGCTGCGGTCAGCCCGCCGATCCCCGCCCCGGCAATGATGATCCTGGTTGTGGTTTGCACGTCGAGACCCTCTTTTCGCGACAGGCCCTCACTTCCTGCAGAGAGGGTCGATATTTATATATGTAAGAATAACGTTCGTTACTGTCAAATCCGATTGGATCGGATTAACGCGTGAATCCCCGGGCTTCGCACCAGCGGCGCACGGTCTCGATGCATTCCGCCAGCAATTCGGGCTGGCCAAGGTAGTAATGCGTCGCGCCGTCCAGCTCGACATAGCTCTGGTCCTTGGTCGCCAGCGCGGCGCGAATGGCCGGGTTATGCGTGGCGGGCACGGCATCGTCTGCACCGTTGACGATCTGCAGAACCGGGGTGCGAGTGATGCGCGCGGCGTTCATCGGCCCCTTGGCGTTGGACAGGTCATAGCTCCACTGGCTGAGCCACGAGCGCAACGTGGTGAACCGGGCCAGCCCGACGGGGCCGACATTCACGGTCAGCGGATGGCCCATATAGGTCCATTCCGGCTTGCGCCCGTTGGGGTCGATGCTGGGATCCAGCCAGCGCACGTCGCACATCGTGCGGTGGACGACAAAGGCGCGCTCCATCTCCGGCGTGTCGCGCGCTTTCAGCTCGGCCAGCAGATCCTGTGCCCAGGCAGTGATACGGCGGTTGCGTGCGCGCTGCGCCTCGCGGAAGCGGGCGATGAAGTCGGGCGTATAGGGCGGCTGATGCGGGCAGTCGGGCGAATAGATGTCGAATTCGGTGTCGCGCTGATCCGGGTTCAGCTCATCCATGACCGAGGGGTCGAGCCATTCGGTCATGGTCTCGGCCCGGCTCAGATGGGCCGCGATGAAGATCACGCCGTCGGCGGGGGTCAGCCCGGCCGCCGTCAGATCTGCGGGGTCGCCGGCGGGGGTATGGGTGATCGTCGGGCTTTCGGCCTGCGCCTGATAGAACAGCGACAGCGACCCGCCGCCCGACCAGCCGACCAGCACGACCTTTTCATAGCCCAGCACCTCTTTCGCGTGGCGGATCCACTGGCCCAGATCCATCGCCACCTTTTCCATGATCAGCGCGGAATCGTTGCGCGCATAGCGGCTGGCGGCGCAAAGCACGTGATAGCCGGCATCGGCCAGCGCCATCGGCATCGGCAGCAATTGCAGGGTCGAGGCGGGGTGCATGAAGATCAGCACCGTCTTGGAAGGTGCGTCGCCGGACAGCAGCTGACCCTCCAGATTGACCATGCCGGAATTGCCGGCAAAGCCGTAAACCTCGGTCGCTTTCACGATTTCAGGGAACGAGACGATCTGCAGTCTGCGCTGCCAGGGGCTCTTTGCCGGCATCGGGGCTCCGCCTGATATTTGTTTTAATCGAATTTCGTTCGACTATGACAAAACATGCGGGCCGGTCAACTCTTATCCGCCGCCCTCGCCGGGCTGACCCCGGAGAGGGCGGCGGCCGCGGTGTCAGGCTGCGCCAGCGAGCATCTTCTTTTTCTTGGCGCTCCACTTGTCCAGCTCGCCCCGTGCCTCGCGCGCCTGCTGCTCGAGAAAGCCGGGCTCATCGACGCGCGCGGTGACTTCCAGCCGCAGGCCGTTGGGATCGAAGAAATAGATCGACTTGATGAAGTGATGGTCGACGATATCGGTGGTGTTCACACCGGCATCGTTCAGCCGTTTGCGCATCGCCAGAACCTCATCGACAGAATCGACCTCGACGGCGAAATGCATCACCCATTCGGGCGTGTTGGGCGACGGTTTCGGCATCTCGTTCTCGCCCAGATCGAAGAAGGCGACATAGGATCCGTCGCCCATCTCGAAGAAGAAATGCGCATAGGGTTTCTTCTCGCCGGTGCTGGGCACCACGTCGGACATCATGCAGGCAACCAGCGGCAGGCCCATGATGTCTTCGTAGAACTTGCGGGTTTCCTCGCCGTCGCGGCAGGGAAAGGAATAGTGATACAGCCCTTTGATCTTGGGTGCGTCGGTCATCATGTCCTCCAGACCTGAAGGGGCATTCGGCCCCGGATGTTGACAAGCTAACGGGCCGGATTGATGCTTGTGTCCCCATTCCAGCAGGACAACATGCTTGACGGCCTTGCCCCCCTGATCAGCCGGATCGGCACTGCGGATTTCGGCCCGGCGCTGATGACGCTGCTGCATGCTTCTTGCGGGGCGGACCTGTGTTCGGTCTTCACGCTGGCCGGGACTAAGCCCGGTGTTCTGGTTGCCGAAAGCCGGGATCCCGAGGCCTCGGCCTTCGCACGGGTCGCCTCGCTTCGCTATGCGCAGCGCTACTGGCGCCGCGATGTTGCGGCCCTGTCCACCCTCGGGCGGGCGCATCGCAGCGTGCAGATCCTCAAGCGTCCGGCACGGGGGATCCGCGATGTGGAATACCAGCATGAATGCTATACCGAAGGCTCGGTGACCGAGCGGTTGTCGCTGTATCGCCGGGGCGCGCCGTCGATCATCGCCAATGCTTACCGCGAACGCGACAGCGGCCCGTTTCACGCCGCGCATACGCAGGCCTTTGCCGATCTGGCCCTGTGCCTGCATGCGGTGCTCGAGCGTCACGCGCAACTGCTTGAGGCCGCGCCGCCGCTGACCGATTCCGCCGCCCTTGCGCAGCGGCTAAGCGAATCGGCGGACCTGAGCCCGCGCGAGGCGCAGGTCGCGGCGCTGATCATGGCCGGGCTGGATCAGGCCGAGATTGCGCTGCGGATCGGGCTGAAAACGAGTTCGGTGATCACCTATCGTGCGCGGGCTTATCAGAAGCTCGGCGTGCAGACCCGCGCAGGGCTGAGGGACCGTCTGGACGCGCTTTTGTCACCGCGCAGCGCCTGAGAGGCAGGCGTTGCCGTATCGGTGTATCTTCTGCATACATTTTGCCAATGTACATCATGGCTACGATAATGTTGAATGACGCGGCAAGGCGTCTGGCAACAGCGCCGCAAAGATTCTGGGAGGAATGACATGACCATGAAGAACCTTATCGCCGCTGCGGGTCTGGCCCTGCTTGGCGCGGCTCCGGTGGCCGCGCAGCCTCTGGGCATCGGCACGATGGGGCAGGGCACCTCGGGCTATTCGATGGGCGCCGCGATCGCCAGCGTCTTTGCCGCCAACGGCGTTGACGCACTGGTGCAGCCCTCGACCGGGACCAGCGCCTTCCTGCCGCTGATCGACGCGGGCGAGCTGGATTTCGGCATCGTCAACGCGCTCGAAATCGGCGAGGCGACGGCGGGTCAGTATGCGTTCGAGGGGCGGCCGCTGAACAACCTGCGGATGGCGGCGCGCCTGTTTCCGTTCCGGGTGGGCGTCTTCGTGCGCGATGACAGCCCGGTGCAATCGGTTGCGGATCTGGCCGGTCAACGCGTGACCTATGGCTTCACCGCGCAGGTGACGCTGAACCGCGTGCTCGATGCGCTGATGGCGACCGGCGAAGTCGGTGCCGACGATATCGAGCAGGTGCTGGTGCCCAACGTGGTGCGCGGCGCGGACGATTTCGCAGCCGGAAACGCGGATGCGGCCTTCTTTGCCATGGGCTCGGGTAAAGTGTCGGAAGTGGATGCTGCGGTCGGCGGTGTGCGGTTCCTGCCGGTGTCGATGGACGAGGACGCCATCGCGCGGATGCAGGCCATCGTGCCGCAAGCCTATGTCCAGACGGTCGAACCGGCAGCGAACCTGACCGGCGTCGACGAGGCGATGGGCGTGATGTCCTATGATTACGTCCTGATCGTCGGCGCCCATGTGCCCGATGACGTGGTCGAGCAAGCGATCACCGTCCTGCACGACAATCAGGCCGCCCTGGCCGAGGCTTTCGCCAATTTCAGCACCATGGACCCCGATGCCATGTATGCCGATATCGGTGTCGCTTGGCATGACGGCGCGCTGGACGCCTATCGTGCCATGGGTCAGGTCGACTGAGCATGACATCGACGCACCGCCGGGGCCCGGCGGTGCGTTCTTTCTACTGACGGGACGGACATATCATGACGGAACGGGGCGCAGGCGCGTTGCGGCTGGAGCGCGCGCTTCAATGGCTGGCCTGGGCGATGGCTGGCCTGATGACTCTGGCCGCCATTGCCTATGCGCTGGATGTTCCGCGCCGCTTGTCGATCGCCCTTTATACCGAGCAATACCTTTCGCTGATCCTTGCGCTGACACTCGGCACGGCCTTTCTGAAATACCCGGCCTTCAAGGGCTGGCTCCGGCTGATCGACCTTGCCTGCGCGCTGGCCGGATTTGGCGCGGCCTTTTACATCGCGCTGTTCTATCCGGTCCTTGTGAACGAACTGGTCTACCGGCCGCTGGACGGCAAGATCATCTCGGTCATCATCGCGCTTCTGACCATCGAAGCCGTGCGCCGGGCGACGGGCTGGGGCCTGACCGTGGTTGTCGCGGCCTTCATGGTGTACGGGCTGTTCGGGCACCTTCTGCCCTTCGCCATGTCGCGGCAATTGCTGTGGGACCGGCTGTTCATCTATGTCGTCGCCGATACCAACGGCATGCTCGGCCTGCCGCTGATGGTGGCGTCGATCGTCGTTTATGCCTTCATCCTGATGGGGCAGGTGTTGCAGGCCTCGGGTGGCAGCGCGTTCTTCAATGATCTGGCGATGGCGGTCGTGGGCCGGGCCAAGGGCGGCGCGGCGAAGATCGCGGTTGTGTCGTCGTTCCTGTTCGGCTCGGTCTCGGGCTCGGCCGTGGCCAACGTCGTGGCGTCGGGCGTGGTGACGATCCCGATGATGAAGCGCTCGGGTTACAGCCCGAAATTTGCCGCCGCGACGGAATCGCTGGCCTCGACCGGCGGGCAGCTGGCGCCGCCGATCATGGGGGCCGCGGCCTTTCTGATGGCCGAGTTCCTGCAGATTTCTTATGCCACGGTGGTATTGGCGGCGGTGATCCCGACCGCGCTCTATTACTTCTCGATTTTCCTCTACGTGCATATCCACGCCACCGCGCAGGGCCTGACCATCCCCGAGGATGTCGAAATCCCCCGCGTGCGCGACGTGTTGCGCGACGGCTGGCATTTCATCCTGCCCTTCGTGATCCTGATCGGCACGCTGTTCTGGCTGAACTGGCGGCCCGAGCTGTCGGCGCTGGCGGCGGCGGGTTCGCTGGCGGTGCTGGCGCTGGTGGTGCCCTATCGCGGGGCGAAACCGTCGGTGCGCGACCTGCTGGGCGTCATTCCGGGCACCGGTTTCGGCGTGGTCGAGATCATCGCCATCTCTGCCTCCGCAGGGATGGTGATCGGCGTGCTGAACATCACCGGGCTATCCTTTTCGCTGACATTGCAGCTGGTGCAGATGGCCTCAGGCAACCTGTTCGTGCTGCTGCTCATCGCGGCGCTGGTATCCATCGTGCTGGGCATGGGGATGCCCACGGTGGGGGTCTATGTCCTGCTGGCCAGCCTGATCGGCCCGGCCTTGGTGCGCGCGGGCATCGACCCGATCGCCGCGCATATGTTCCTGCTCTATTTCGGCATGCTGTCGATGATCACCCCGCCCGTGGCGCTGGCCAGTTTCACCGCGGCGGCGATATCGGGATCGAAACCGATGGAGACCGGCTTTCAGGCCGTGAAGATGGGGTGGGTTGCCTATCTCATCCCCTTCATGGTCGTGCTTGAGCCCGGTCTGGTGATGCAGGGCGCGTGGCAGGACATCGTCTGGAACGGCGCCGGGGCCATCGCGGGCATCGTCTTCGCCACCGGCGCGATCTACGGCTACATCTGGCGCCCGCTGCGCCTGTGGGAACGGGGCGCGCTGATCGTGCTGGGCATCGTCGCGCTGCTGCCGGTGCAGGTGATCGCCGATACCTCGCATCTGCCCAATGCTCTGGCGCTGGCCCTTGGTGGCGCGCTGCTTCTCTACATCCGTCGCCCGCGGGCCATCGCCTGAGCGCGGAACAACGTCCTTACGGAGGAAACCATGAAAAAGATCGACGTCTTCAATCACATCTGGCCCGAGCCGTTTTTCAAGGCGCTGATCGACACGATCGGCACGATGAGCGATATGACGCGCCGCTCGGGCATGGTGCCGATGATGACCGACCTCGAACGCCGGTTCGAGGTGATGGACATGTTCGGCGACGATTATTGCCAGATCCTGTCGCTTGCCTCGCCGCCGCTGGAGAAATTCGCAGGCCCCGACCGCGCGCTGGAATTGTCTCGCATCGGCTCGGATTCGATGGCCGAGCTTTGCCAGAAATACCCCGACCGCTTCCCCGGCTTCATCGGCACCGTGCCGATGAACAATCCCGACGCGATGGTCGAGGAATGCCGCCGCGCGATCGAGGATCTGGGCGCAGTGGGGATGCAGATCTTTACCAACGTCAACGGCAAGCCCGTCGATCTGCCGGAATTCGAGCCGCTGTTCGAATACATGGCGGGCAACGGCAAGGCGCTGTGGCTGCACCCGGCGCGCGGTCAGGACTTCGCCGATTACAAGACCGAGACGCGTTCGGAATACGAGATCTACTGGACCTTCGGCTGGCCCTACGAGACCTCGGCCACGATGGCGCGGATGGTGTTCTCGCGGCTCTTCGACAAGTACAAGGGCCTCAAGGTCATCACCCATCACGGCGGCGGGATGATCCCGTTCTTCGAAGGCCGCGTCGGGCCGGGCTGGGACCAGATGGGCGCGCGCACCTCGGATCGTGACCTGAAAGCCGATGTGCTGGACAAGCTCGAGCGTCCGCATCTTGAGTATTTCAAGGAATTCTACGCTGACACCGCCACTTTCGGCTCTCGCAAGGCCATCGAACACGCGATGGAGTTCTTTACCGAAGACCGCGTGCTGTTCGCGTCCGACGCGCCGTTCGACCCCGAGGGCGGGCCGTTCTATATCCGTGAGACGATGAAGCTGCTCGACACGATGGACATCACCGACGAACAGCGCCGCAAGATCTATCAGGACAACGCGGTCAAGCTGCTGGGCCTGACGCTGTAAACAGGGGGGCGCCGGGTGGACAGGCCGCTTTGGGATTTCACGCTTGAGCTCTATGGCACGCCCGGAATCCCCGATGCCTGCCTGACGATTCAGGACCGGCATCAGGCGGATGTCACGCTGCTGATCTTCGCCGCCTGGGTCGGGGCAGTGCGGCGCACCCGGTTGACCCCGGAACAGGCGCAGTCTGCCGCCGCTGCGGTGGCGGATTGGCACGCCGAGATCGTGCGCCCGCTGCGCGCGGTGCGGCGCCGCATGAAGACCGGCCCCAGACCCGCGCCCGATGCTGGGACCGAAGCGCTGCGCGACAAGTTGAAGGCGGTGGAAATCGGCGCCGAGAAGATCGAGCTTTTGCTGCTCGAAAGCCTCGCCCCGCCGCCCGACGACCTTTCGGGCGCGCCGGTGATCCGCGACAACCTTGTCCATGTGCTGGCCCCGAAGACAGGGCCGGACATGCCGGACGAGACCGCCGCCGCGCTGGAGGTCCTTGTGCAGGCGGCGGCAGGACTTTGACCACAGATGCCGAGGGAGGCCATGCCATGGGCAACACGACGACCACGACGCTCGGCGATGCCGAGGTTTCCGTTCTGACCGACGGTGTTTCGACCTTCGGGCCCGAGATGTTTCCGGGAACCGAGGCCGCGCATATCGACGATGTGCTCAAGGCCAATCGGGAAACCGACATCCGCACGAATTTCAACGCAAACCTGATCCGCACCGGCGGCAAGATTGTACTGGTCGATGCTGGCGCGGGCTCGCTGTTCGGCCCGGCCTGCGGCCATCTGCCTGAAGCGCTGGCCGAGCTGGGCGTTACACCAGAGCAGATCGACATCCTCTATGCGACCCATCTGCATCCCGATCACATCGCTGGTGCAGTGACCGGCGACGGCAAGGCGGTGTTCGCCAATGCCGAGCTGGTCGTGCAGAAAGCCGATGCCGATTTCTGGCGCAACGAGATTCCCGGCGCCCCCGAGATGATCCTGAACTGGCAGGCTTTGGCGCAGACGGTGCTCAAGGCCTATGGCGACCGGCTGCGCCTGATCGAGGGCGAGGCCGATATCGCCCCAGGCCTGCATTCGTTGCCGCTGCCGGGTCATACGCCCGGCCATGCCGGTTATCGCCTGGCCTCGGGCAGGGACCAGCTGGTGCATGTCGGCGATATCGTCCACGCGCCCTATGTGCAGATCTCGGACCCCGAGATCGCGATCGTCTTCGACATCGACCCCGATACGGCCCGCGCGGCCCGCAAGCGGCTGCTGGACCAGCTGGCCGGTGACGGCGCGCTGATTACCGGCGGGCATCTGTTGGCGCCCGCCTTCTACCGGGTCGAGCGTAACGGACGCGGCTACCGGCTGGCGGACGGCTGAGGATGCCTTCGTGACGCCAGCCGAAACGTCCAAGCCGCCAGAGCAACGGGTCGGCCTGATCCTTGCCTGTGTCGCAACCGTGTTGCTGCTGGCCTCGCTGGGTCAGACCAGCGTCTCGCCCGCCTTTCCCACCATTGCCGCCGAACTGGGCGGTCTGGACCGGATTTCATGGTTGGTGACGGCGTATCTGCTGGCCTCGACCATCAGCGCGCCGATCTGCGGCAAGCTGGGGGATCTGTTCGGGCGCAAGATCGTCATTCAGGGCGGGATCGTCATCTTCCTGTGCGGCTCGGTCGTGGCCGGGCTGGGCCAGACGCTGGAAATGGTGACGCTCGGTCGCGCGATTCAGGGGCTGGGCGGGGGCGGGCTCATCGTCACGGCGATGGCCGTCGTGGCCGATGTGCTGCCCGCGCGTCGGCGCGGGCGGGTGCAGGGGATGATGGGCGGCGTGTTCGGCGTCTCGACTGTCATTGGCCCGCTGATCGGCGGTTTTCTGGTCGAACAGCTCAGCTGGCACTGGATCTTCTTCTTCAATCTGCCGCTGGGGTTGGCCGTTCTGGTGATCCTGCAATTGATCCTGCGCCGCGCACCCTCGCGCGCCAGGCCGCCGGTGGATTACATGGGCGCCGCCCTGCTGGCCACGCTGCTCAGCTGCGGCGTGCTGATCGCCAATCTGGGCGGGCGTACGCTGGCGTGGGATTCGGGCGCGCTGCTGACGCTTGTGGTGCTGGGTCTGGCAGCGGTTGCGGGGTTCATCGCCACCGAGGCCCGCGCGCGTGAACCGATCCTGCCGCTGACGCTGTTTACTAACAACAATTTCATGCTGCTGAACCTATGGGGCATGATCTCCGGCGCGGCGATGTTCGGCACCATCACCTTCATGCCGCTGTATCTGCAAGTGGTGCAGGGGGTCACGCCC
The DNA here is from genome assembly GCF_017303295.1 of Rhodobacter sp. NTK016B. Lineage (GTDB taxonomy): Bacteria > Pseudomonadota > Alphaproteobacteria > Rhodobacterales > Rhodobacteraceae > Pararhodobacter. The sequence continues at coordinate 52,713 of NZ_JAFKOK010000011.1, forward strand.
ACCGTGTCGGGCCTGTTCCTGTTGCCGATGATGGCCGGGATCATGGGCAGTTCGATGCTGGCGGGGCAGGTCATGGTGGCGACGGGGCGCTACAAGGTCCTGCCGATGATCGCCGCGGGCGTGCTGACGCTGGCGATGCTGCTGATGGCGAGGCTGGCCCCCGATACCCCGCTTTGGCAGATCGCGCTGTTCATGGCGGTGACCGGGCTGGGGATCGGCCCGGCGATGAGCGTGGGGGCCACGGCGGTGCAGAACGCGGTCGCCTCCTCGCTGTTGGGCGTGGCCACGGCCAGCGCCAACATGTTCCGGCTGATTGGCGGCAGTATCGGCACATCGGTCTTCGGGGCGATGTTCGCGTCGGGTCTTCAGATGCGGCTGGCCGGTGAACAGGCGCGCGGAGAGATCGGCGATCTGCGGGCACTCGATGCCGCCACGGTAGCCGCCCTGCCGCCGGGCCCGCGCGACACCGTCCTGCAGGCGTTTTCGGACGTGCTGCACCCGATCTTCCTGATCGCGGCGGCGCTGTCGGTCGTGGCGGCGCTGGCCTCGCTGGCGTTGAGGGAAGTGCCGCTGTCGACGATCCTGCCCAATCCGGCGCCCGAGGCCTAGGTCATTCCTTCCAGCGGCTGACGGTCCCGGTATCCAGCCCGAACAGGTCCAGCGCGCGCCCGACGCTGTGGTCGATCATCTCATCGAGTGTGCGGGGACGGGCGTAGAAAGCCGGGACCGGCGGCATGATGATGGCCCCCGCCTGCGTGGCCCGCGCCATCAGGTCGATATGCCCGGCATGCAGCGGCGTCTCGCGCAGCATCAGCACCAGCTTGCGGCGTTCCTTCAGGCAGACATCGGCGGCGCGGACGATCAGTTGGTCGGCATAGCTGTTGGCGATGCCGCTGAGCGTCTTGATCGAGCAGGGCGCGACCAGCATCCCGTCCGAGCGGAACGATCCCGACGAGACCGACGCGCCGATATCCTTGAACGCGTGGCTGTGATCGGCCAGCGCGCGGATTTCGTCGGCGCTCATGTCTGTTTCGTGCTGCGCCGTCACAAGGGCCGAGGGCGAGATGATGACATGCGTTTCAATCCCACCCATCGCGCGCAGGATCTGCAGCGCGCGGATGCCGTAGATGGTGCCGGAAGCCCCTGAAATGCCGACGATAATGCGCTTCATTCGACCCGCCTTCCTGAGGAAGTGATTGGCAAGGATTGTATAACATGATTTGTTATAGATGAATTGTTGTCGGGTCCAGCGTCACATGGCGCGGCCCGCTCCGGTCCCGAAGGGAGCTTTGGAATGACCCGCACCTTTCCCGCCGTCGCCTTCAATCCGGCGATCGGCAAACTCGAGGATGTTACCGTTCCGATGACCGAACCGCAGGGCGAAGACCTGCTTGTCAGGGTCAGCGCCGTTTCGGTCAATCCCGTGGATCTGCGGCGCCGTCAGATGATCCCGAACGACGCGCCGCTTGTGCGGCTAGGCTATGACGCGGCCGGCGTGGTCGAGGCCGTCGGACCCGATGCCAGCGGCTTCAGGCCGGGCGACCGGGTGTTCTATGCGGGCGCGGCGAACCGGGACGGGGCGAATGGCGCTTATCATCTGGTCGATGCCCGGCTGGTTGGTCATGCCCCGAAAAGCCTGTCCGACGCCGATGCCGCCGCGATGCCGCTGACGGCCCTCACCGCCTGGGAATCGCTGTTCGAGCGGCTGGGTCATTCCGCAAGCTTCGACGGCTCCCAGCCCGGACGCCTTTTGGTCATCAACGGTGCGGGCGGGGTCGGATCGGTGGCGCTGCAACTGGCAAAGCTGGCCGGTCTTCACGCCACCGCCACAGCATCGCGTGCCCAGAGCGCCGATTGGTGCCGGGCGATGGGGGCGGCCGAGGTTGTGGATCACGCGGCGCTGGCTGAACTGCCGGATATGAGCTTCGACAGCATCCTGTGCGCCTATGATGCCGACGGGTATTTCGAAACGATGGCGCGGCTGATCGCGCCGCAGGGGATGATCTGCACGATCCTTGGTCTGCGCCAGCCGCAGAACCTGATGCCGCTGTTCCAGAAAAGCGCGGGGATCGTCTGGGAATACATGTTCACCCGCTCGACCCATGCGACCGCTGACCGCGGGCGTCAGGGCGAAATTCTGACGCAGGTGGCAGGCTTGATGGATAGTGGCGCGCTGAAGACCACCCGCAGTGTCACCATGAAGGGGCTCAATGCACAAAGCCTGCAAGAGGCGCATGACCGGCTCGCGCAAGAGCGGATGACCGGCAAGCTGGTTCTGACGCTGTGAGGTCAGATCGCCATGATCCCGCCATCCACCGGGATTGTGACGCCGGTCATATAGCTGCTCGCGGGCGAGGCCAGCAACAGCGCCACGCCCTTGATCTCGTCTGGATCGGCGATGCGGCGCATGGGTACGGTTTCGGCGAACATCGCCGCCACCTTTGGGTCGCGGATGCGCCCGCCCGCGATGTTCGTGCGGAACGGGCCGGGCGCGATGCCGTTGACCGTGACGCCATGCGTCGCCAGTTCCACCGCCGAGTGGCGCACCAGATTGACCACGGCCGCCTTGGTCGCGGCATAGGCATAGCCGACCATGCGCTCGGATTTCAGCCCGGCGACCGAGGCCGTCGCGATGATCCGCCCATAGCCGCGCGGTTTCATCACCCCGGCGGCGGCCTGAATCGTGGTAAATACGCTGGTCAGGTTCATGTGCATCACCTGATCCCATTGCCCGTCCTGCACTGCCGACAATTGTCCGCCTTCGGTCATGTGGCTGGGTCCGGCGGTGATGCCCGCATTGGCGATGGCGATATCCAGCCGGTCATGGCGTCGGTCGATGTCAGTGATCGCCGCGCGAAGTGCCGAGCGGTCGGAAACATCCAGCAGCAGAACCTCTCCGCTGCCGGGCAGGGTCGCGTGCGCTTCGGCCAGGGTGTCGGGGTTGATATCGGCCAGCACGACATGCGCCCCGGCCTCGGCCAGAGCCTCGGCCATGGCCCGGCCAAGACCGCTGCCGGCTCCGGTAACCAAGGCGACCTGTCCGGTCAGGTTGAAAAGCTCCATCCGTGGCCTCCTTTTTCACAAAGGTATGCAATATGACGAGCCCGCGTGAGGCAAGAGTTTCTTCCGTATTTCATATATTAAAGAGCAATTTCGGCATTTAGGAGCGAGCTGCGCGCTGTCTTATTGACCGAAAGATATACCAAAGGTATACAAAAATCGGGACAAGGAGAGTGACCTGCCATAGCGGACAGGCATAGGGGAGGGCGGCCATGAGCCATCAGGAAACGAGCGCAACCATCGCCGGGTGCCGGGTCAGGATCATGCGCAAGGGGGAGGGCGCCCCGCTGCTGTTTCTGCATGGAATCGCCGGGGCGGACGGCTGGATGCCGTTTATGGAGACCTTGTCGCAAACCCATGACGTGATCGTCCCCGAGCATCCCGGGTTCGGTCAGTCTGACACGCCCGGCTGGCTCGATTCCGTGGGGGATCTGGCGTATTTCTATCTGGACCTGATCCGCGAGTTGCAGCTGGACGATGTCCATGTCGTCGGCACCTCGCTGGGCGGCTGGATCGCCGCCGAGATGGCGATCCGCGACCCCGGCGCGCTGAAATCGCTGACGCTGGTCGCTCCGGCGGGGATCCGGGTCAAGGGCGTGCCGCCCGGCGACATCTTCCTTTGGTCAGCCGAGGAAACCGCCCGCAACCTGTTCCACGATCAGGCCTTCGCGGCCTCGGTGCCGCTGCCCGCCGGGGATGCCGAGCTGCTCGCATCCTTCAAGAACCGCGAGACTGCCGCGCGGCTGGGCTGGAACCCGCGCCTGCACAATCCCGATCTGCCGAAATGGCTGCATCGCATCGCGGTGCCCACGCTGATCGTCTGGGGCGACGACGACAAGGTCCTGCCGGTCGCCTATGCGCCGGCGTATCGCGACCTGATCCCCGGCGCCGCGCTGGAGGTCTTTCCGGCCTGCGGGCACCTGCCGCATGTCGAGAAAGCCGCCGAGTTTGCCGAAACCACGCTGCGGTTCCTGCACAAAGCCGCTTGATCCCGGTGTCTTAATCCCCGGAGTCAGGCAGATGCACGATGGAAAACAGATGCCCCGCCATCGCCGCCTCGGCCCAGTCGGGGTTGCGCGCGCGCAGGGCGCCGATGATCTCGCGGTGCTGCACATGCGTGCGCCGCGTCCGGTCGTGGACGGGTTCGGAATAGGTGTTGAAGATCGACGCGGGCAGTTCCAGCGACGCGGCAAGGATGCGCTCAAGCCGAGGGCTGCCGGCGGCATGGGCGATCAGGGCGTGGAACTCGTTGTTGAGGCGGTCGAACTCGGCCAGATGCTTGTGCCAGCCCAGATCGCTGAAGGCGGTTTCCATCTGGTCCTCGATCGCTTCGAGCTGGGCGATCTCGTCAGGGCTGATACGCCGGGCAGCGCGGCGCGCGCCATGCCCTTCCAGCTTGGCACGCAGGCGGAACACCTCGGCGACATCGGGGCCGTCGAAACTGGCGACCCGGCCGCGCCGATAGCGTTCCAGAAGCACCAGCCCTTCGTTGTTCAGGCGGCTCAGGGCCTCGCGCACGGGGGTGCGGCTGACGCCGATACGCTCGGCAAGCCGGGCCTCGCGCAGCTCTTCACCGGGCTGCAATTCGCCGGTGATGATGGCGTGGCGGACATGGCGATAGGCGGTTTCCACCGCGCCGTTTCCGTCCGTCGGGTCGCTCACAGGACTATCCTAAACCAAGGGGCCAGCACGCGCCGGGCCGGTGAAAGCTGGCAGGTTGCATACGACAAGACAAGCCCGCGGCGCCAGCCCCCTTGTTCTGAGCGGGGTTGCGGCCGCAACGGTATACCTTTGCGTGGGGCGGGCTTGCCCTTCAAGATACCGGCCCCGCAAGCCCGCAGAGCGATCCCCTTTCCCGACACGGCAGGAGCCATGCCATGACCTCGACCGATGCCGAACGGCAGGATTTCTACGACCGACTGGGGGCGCAGGATATGGCGCCGCTCTGGGCGGTGTTGAAGGGGCTTCTGCCCTCGGAACCCCGGTCGAAAGCGGCGCCTCATCACTGGCGCTACGGCGATGTTCGTCCGCTGTTGCTGGAATCCGGCGACCTGCTGACCGCCGAGGAAGCCGAGCGCCGCGTTCTGGTGCTGGAAAACCCGGCGCTGAAGGGCCTGTCGCGCGCCACGGCGACGATGTATGCCGGAATTCAGCTGATCCTGCCCGGCGAAACGGCGCCAGCCCATCGCCATTCCCCCTCGGCCCTGCGGTTCATGCTGGAAGGCGAGGGTGCGATCACGGCGGTCGGGGGTGAGCGCACCACAATGCGGCGCGGGGATTTCGTCATCACCCCGTCCTGGGCCTGGCATGACCATGGCGCCGAGGGCAGCGATCCCTGCGCCTGGCTGGACGGGTTGGACCTGCCGCTGGTGCAGTTTCTGGAAGCCGGGTTCAACGAACATTACAATGACAAGAATCAGGCGATCACCCGGCCCGAGGGGGATTCGATGGCCCGTTACGGCGCCAATATGGTGCCGATGCGTCCGCAAAGCCCCTATGGCCTGACCACGCCGATCTTCAATTATCCCTACACGCAGACCCGTGCCGCGCTGGTGGCCGCCGCTGCCGGGGCTGCCCCCGATCCGCACGAGGCGGTGTCGCTGCGCTATGCCAACCCGCTTGATGGCGGCTGGGCGATGCCGACGATGTCGGCCTGGATGATGCATCTGCCCGCCGGGTTCGAGACGGCTCCGATCCGCTCGACCGATGCGCTGGTGATGTGTCTGGCCGAAGGGCGGCTGACAGCGGGGATCGGCGAGCAGAGCTTTGCCCTGGAGGAACGCGATGTCGCCGTTGCGCCGGGCTGGACATGGCGCCGCTTCCGGGCCGAGACGGACAGCTTCCTGTTCTGTTTCTCGGACCGGGTGGTGCACGAGAAACTCGGCCTCTGGCGCGAAGAGCGTGGCGCGGCCTGACGAAGGGAAAGACGATGCGTTTCTGCAGATTTGACGACAACCGCCTTGGTGTGGTGAAGGACGGCCATGTCCATGATGTGACCGAGGTTCTGGACGGCCTGCCGCCGGTGTCATGGCCGCTGCCGCACGGCGATCACTTCTTCAACCATTTCCATAGCTTGCGCCCAAAGATGGAGGCCGCTGCCGCAAGCGCGCCGGGTGTGCCGGTGGACCGCGTGCGTTTGCTTTCGCCGGTGGCCAATCCCGGCAAGATCGTCGCCGCGCCGGTGAACTACGCGCTACATCTCGACGAATCCCGCGCCGATACGCAGATCAATTTCGGCACGGCGGTGAAGACCATCCACGAATACGGCGTGTTCCTGAAAGCGCCCTCGTCCATGATCGGTGCCGGTGACGCGGTGGTGGTGGACTGGGACGACCGGCGCACAGATCACGAGATCGAACTGGCGCTGGTGATCGGCAAACAAGGCTTCCGCATCGCCGAGGACGACGCGCTGGATCATGTGGCGGGGTATATGATCGGCCTCGACATGACGATCCGCGGAACCGAGGACCGGTCCTATCGCAAGTCGCTGGATACCTTCACCGTGCTGGGCCCGCATATCGTGACCGCCGATGAACTCGGCGATCCCGGTGCGCTGGATTTCGAAATCAAGGTCAATGGCGAGACACGGCAGAAATCGAATACCGAATTGCTGATCCTCAACGTGGCTCAGCTGATCGCCTATGCTTCGAAGGCCTACACGCTGTATCCCGGCGACGTCATCATGACCGGCACGCCCGAGGGCGTGGCGCCAGTGAAGGCGGGGGACGTGATGCACGCATGGATCGACCGGGTCGGAGAGATGACGGTGCGGGTCGCATGATCTCGCCGATTGCCGATATCATCGAGGATGCGCGCAATGGTCGGATGTTCATCCTCGTCGATCATGAGGATCGCGAAAACGAGGGTGATCTGGTCATCCCCGCGCAGATGGCCAGCGCGGAGGCGGTCAATTTCATGGCCCGCTACGGGCGCGGCCTGATCTGCCTGTCGCTGACCGCAGAGCGGATCGACGCGCTGGGCCTGCCGCTGATGACCGCCAACAACGCCTCGCGCCATGAAACCGCGTTTACCGTCTCGATCGAAGCGCGCGAGGGCGTGACAACCGGCATTTCCGCGCGCGACCGGGCCGTGACCATCGCCGCCGCCATCGACCCGTCCAAGGGCCCGGCCGATCTGGCGACGCCGGGGCATGTCTTTCCGCTGCGCGCGCGTGAAGGCGGGGTGCTGGTGCGGGCGGGCCATACCGAGGCGGCGGTCGATATCGCGCGGCTGGCGGGGTTGGATCCCAGCGGGGTGATCTGCGAAATCATGCGCGAAGATGGCAGCATGGCCCGTCTGCCCGACCTGATCGCCTTTGCGCAGGAACACGGGCTGAAGATCGGCACGATCTCCGATTTGATCGCGTATCGCCGCCGCAACGACAATCTGGTTGCGCAGATTGAAGAAAAGCCGGTCACCTCGGCCTTTGGCGGCGACTGGGTGATGCGGGTTTTCCGCGACACGGTCGAGGGCGCCGAGCATATCGTGCTGTCGATGGGCGCCGTGTCGGACGGGGACCCGGTGACGGTGCGGATGCATGTCCTCGATTCCGCCGAAGACGTGCTGGGCATCCGCTCGGTCCCGTTCAACCTTGCCGAACGCGCGATGCAGATCATCGCCGAACGCGGTCGCGGGGTGATGGTGCTCTTGCGCGATACCCGCAAGGCGATTGACCGCAGCGACGGCACAGCACCCTATGTGCTGCGCGATTACGGTGTCGGCGCGCAGATCCTGACCGCGCTGGGCATCCACGAGATCGACCTGCTGACCAAGAACCGGATCGTCCGGCCCGTGGCGCTGGAAGGCTACGACCTGTCGATCCGGTCGTGCACGCAGATCAGCTGACCGGACGCTTGTCGCCTTTCTGCCCGTCGCCCTTCTGGCCTTCGCGCGGGCTGTTGCCCATGCGCTCGGACAGCCGCCCGGTCGATTCCAGCAACAGCTTGGAAATCGATTTCGCGCGGGCGCCGCTCAGCGCCTTTTCCGAGCCCAGAACGGTGATCGACGCGACGATCCTCCCGGTATGATCGAAGACCGGCGCGGCCATCGCGGCGAAATTGGCGTTGATGTTGTTGCGCGAGATCGCATAGCCCTGCTCGCGGATCGCCTGCATCTGCTCGTCGATCGCCTCGGGGTCTTCGGGCAGGTCGGCCGCGCCCGGCCAGGTCTCGTCCCCGGCGCGGATCGCGTTCAGTTCCTCGGTCAGCAGCTGTTCGGTTTCGGACCGGTTCAGATAGGCCAGAAAGATCCGCCCCGTGGCAGAGGCATAAAGCGGCAACACATAGCCCAGCCGTACCGTCAGCGACCCTTGCCGCTGGCCATCGACCTTGGACACGATACCCGGCCCGCGATTGCCCCAGACCGACAGATAGGTGGCAAAGCCCGTGGCCTCTTGCAGCGAAACCAGCTCGTCGCGCGACAGGCCGACGATATCGAGCTGCCGGATCGCCGAATGGCCCAGCTGGATGGCAAAACTGCCCAGACCGTAATGGCCGGTATGCGGATCTTGCCGCACCAGTCCCTCGCGGATGAAGCTGACCAGATACAGGTGCACCTTGCTGGGCGGCATCCCGGCGGTTGCGGCGACGTCGCGCAGCGGCAGAGGGCCGTCGGCGGCCTCCATCGCGCGGATGACCTGAAAGCCCACCTCGATGGATTGGATCCGGCGTTGTGACCAGTCGTCGTCCCTGTCGGCTTTCTTCATCGTATCCTCGTTATCATGCGCAGCGTCGTTCACAGGATAACGGGTGCGCCGGGGCGGGTTCAATCTCGGAATGACGGTGTCAGAGGGCGCCAGCGCCGTGACGAGGCGGATGACGCAACGGGACAATACCTGCGACTAGGCGGGCAGGGGCCGTCGGGCTGTTTTCCGGTCGCGCGGGGGTATCCTGCCCGGGCCTTCAGAGTTCCGCGTGCCACAATTCGATAAAGACGTGGTCGGGATCGTCGGCTGGCGCGAAGGCGGTGCCGAACAGAACCATGTCCCCAAGCGTAGCATGCGGTCCGGTGGTGATGTCCAGTTCGGCCTTGGTGCGTCCGTGATAGCTGCCGTCGGGCTGCGGCGTCATGCGGCCTGCATTGTGGACCATCGCCATCGTTCCGTCATCGAATGCCATCACGTAGCGCGCGTCGACTTCGTAAGTGCCGTCAGGCAGGCGTCGGGCGCAATCCGCGCCGCCCGGCAGCAATCTGGCCGTCCAGCCCGGTCCGATGGCCTCGCCGCCGGTGATTGGGAACAGGGCGCGCCCGTGGCCGCGCGTGGTGTCGAATTCCGTCGGCGCCGCGATATCCGCCCGGATCGCGCAGACCCGTGTCAGGCGCGGGATGCCCGGCGAAAAGGGGGCGCCGAGGGCAGTGACGTCCGGGCCTTTATCCTTCATGGGTCACGGCACCGTCGCAGATCGTCAGGGCGACATGCATCTGTGCGATCTCGTCCGGCGGCGTCGCTTCGATGTTCCCCGAAAGCAGGGCCAGATCGGCCTTCATCCCTGCTCGCAGCGATCCGGTCTCGGTTTCCATGAAGCCGACATACGCCCCGTTGCGCGTATAGGCCGCCAGCACATCCAGCAGATCCAGCCGCTGGTCGGGCAGCCCGTCGATCCAGTTCTCGCGCAGCATCGCCGCCTGAATCCCCGCAAGCGGCGAGATCGGCACAATGGGCCAGTCCGAGGAAAAGGCCACGACCGCGCCCGTGTCGAAAAGATCACGCCAGGCATAGGCGTATCGCGCCCGGTCGGGTCCGATACCCTCGGTCGTTCCGCTTTCTCCCTGCGGGGCGTGGGGCGGCTGCATCGAGGCCACGACGCCCAGTTCGGCCAGCCGGGGCACATCCTCGGGCGCGATCAGTTCGATATGCTCGATCCGGTTTCGGCGGTCGCGCGGACCGTTTGCTTTCGCCGCTGCCTCGTAGCCATCCAGCGCCAGCCGGACCGCCGCGTCGCCGATGGCATGAACCGCGATCTGCAGGCCCCGGCGGTCGGCCTCGGTCGCCGCGGCGAGAAAGGCTTCGCGGGTGAAAAGGGTGTCTCCGCGATGGCCGGGGCGGTTGGCATAGGGCGCAAGCATCGCGGCGGTGCCGCTTTCGATCACGCCGTCGAGGAACATCTTCACGTATCCCGAGCCAAGCTTGGGGCCGGTGAAGTCGCGGGTCATCGCGCTGGCGCGGTCGAGTTCCGACAGCTCCATTTCGGGCGTCAGGTGAAAGGGCACCCGGACCCGCGCGAACAGATCGCCCGCGGCCTCGATCTCGCGCAGGACGTCGAGCATGTAGCGATTGCCGTCCATGTTATGCATTGAGGTGATGCCGTGACGGGCGGCATGGCGCAGACCCAGTTTGAGAAAGGCGCGATCATCCGCGCGCTCTTTCGGCGTGGGGGGAACCGGCGGCTCGATCCCGGACATGCCAAGTATCTCGCGCCCGCCGGTCGTACGCAGGTCCAGAACCGGCAGGAAGGCGTGTTTCTCGTGCAACTCGCCGGTGGCGAGCCCGTCCTCGCCCATCACCACGGCGTTGCCATGCGGCAGGGCGCGGCCTTGAAGAAGACCTGCGGCTTTCAGCGCGGCGGTGTTGGCAAAGGCCGAATGGAAATCATAGGCCATGACGATCAGCGGGCGGTCCGGGCAGATCGAGTCGAGCGCGTGGCGGTCCAGCGTCCGGCCCGGGCCCAGCAGCGCGTAATCCGCCCCCTGTGCGAACAGCAGGGCCGCGTCGGGATTGGCCGCCGCGAAGCCTTCGACAGCCCGCTTGAGGGCGTCGAACCCCTTCACCCCGGCCAGTTGCAGAAGCGTTTCACCATAGGCGCCCGAAAACAGGTGCAGGTGCGATTCGACGAAACCGGGCAGAAGCGTCGCGCCACCGGCGTCGATGACCCGGGTGGCGGGGCCTGCAAGGGCGCGCATCGCCTCATCATCGCCCACGGCAAGGATCCGGTCGCCCGCAATCGCGACGGCGCTGACGCGCGGATTGTCCGGGTCCATGGTCAGGACGCGGGCATTGGTCAGGATCAGGTCAGCGTTCATCAGGGGTTCCGGCGTTGCGAAGACGGGGAGAGGTCAGGCTTTCGTCGTCGAAGATAAGCGCGAGCATCGGCAGCACCCGCCGCGCAACCAGCGCATCATGCTGGGCAATCGTCATCTCGGCATCGGTGATCAGGCAGATGAAACAGGGCATCCACAGGTCGTGCAGCATCGTCGCCAGATCATGGGGATCGAGCGGCGCGCCACTGCGCGTCTTCAGCGCATAGGCATCGAGCAAGGCGGCGATAGAGTCGACCAGAAGGGTTTCGATCCGGCGGTACTTGTTGGACAATTCGGTATCGGGATGGCGGATGACCGAAGCTTCGGCATAGCGCCACACGCGTTTCGGGGCGATCGCCAGCGTCTGCGACGAAATCCGCGAGAAAAGCGCCTGAATGACGCTGGCCAGTGACACACCTTCGGGCCGGGGCAGGCGGGTTTCCTCGTCCCGTCCTTTGCGCGCGCCTTCGTCGATGATCGCCATCAACAGCCCGTCCTTCGAGCCGAAATAGTTGAACACTGTCGGCACCGACACGTCACAGGCTTCCGCGATATCGGCGAGGGTCGTGGCATCGACCCCTTTCTCGCCGAAGAGCGTGGTCGCGGCGGCGATCAGTGCGTCGCGGCGTTGCGCCTTTTTGCGGTCTCGCAGGCTCTCGGTGGCAATGGCAGCGGACATTCATTCCATCATTTTTTATCGCACTAAAAAATTTGTATTGACTAAATAATGATTGTCAATAGCGTTGCCGAAACACCAGACGAATGGACCGCGATGCTGGAGATAAAGTCCCTTTCCAAGACCTTCGGGGCGGGTGTTGCTGCCTATCACGCCCTTCGAAGCGTCGATGTCACTGTCGAGGATGGCGAGTTCTTCACGCTGCTCGGCCCGTCGGGTTGCGGCAAGACGACCCTGCTGCGTCTCATCGCCGGGTTCGAGCAACCGACCGGCGGTCAGCTGGTTCTCGACGGGCAGGATATCGCGGCCATCCCGCCCAGCCGTCGACCGGTGAACACCGTCTTCCAGAGCTATGCGTTGTTTCCGCACATGACGGTGGCGCAGAACGTGGCATTCGGCCTTGAAGCGCGCGGTACGCCCGCCCGCGACGTGGCTGCGCGGGTCGAAGAGGTGCTGCAACTGGTGCAGATGGACCATCTGCGCGACCGCAAGAGCGCGGCCCTGTCCGGTGGTCAGCAACAGCGCGTGGCACTGGCGCGCGCTCTGGCACCGCGTCCCCGGATCCTGCTGCTGGACGAGCCGCTTTCGGCGCTGGACCTGAAGCTGCGCAAAGAGATGCAGGCGGAACTGAAACGTCTCCAGCGGGAAATGGGCCTGACCTTCATCTTCGTCACCCACGATCAGGACGAGGCGCTGACCATGTCGGACCGGATCGCGGTGATGGAAGGCGGGCGCCTTCAGCAGGTGGCCGCGCCGCGCGATCTTTACGACCACCCGGCGAACCGCTTTGTCGCGGGTTTCATCGGCGAGACGAACCTGCTGCCGGGCGAGGCCGGGAACGGTCAGCTCCGGCTGGCCGGACTGGCCCCGGCGCCGATTGCGGAAGCCGGGGCAGAGAGCGGCGCGGTCACGGTGATGATCCGCCCCGAACATGTCGTCGTCGGTCAGGAAGCGGCGAATGCGGTGCATACCAGCGGGCGCGTCGATGAACTGATTTTCTTCGGCACCGACACGCATGTGAAGCTCTCGCTGCCGGGCGGCGGCAGCCTTACCGCCCGCACGCAGAACAGCCTGCATTCCGGCACCCATCTGACCGAGGGTCAGACCGTGCCGCTGTCCCTGCCATACGAGGCGTTGCGCATCCTGCCCGACGAGGCCGCGCATGCTGTCTGAGGCCGCATCGGGCGAAGCCCTGCTGCGGCGCGCCGAGACGCGTCGGCGCTGGTCGCTGGCGATGCCCGCCCTGATCGTGATCTCGCTGTTCTCGATCCTGCCGTTGGCGGTGATGGTCGTCTATTCGTTCCTTACGCCCGGCACCTACGGCAATGTCGAATGGCAATTTTCGCTCGATGGCTGGTTCTCGGTCATCTTCGAGCGGGATCTGTTCGACGACACGCTCGGCCTTGCTGATGCGCATCTGTCGATCCTGGGGCGTTCGGCGCTACTCGCCCTCGCGACCACGGCTCTGACCATGGTGTTCGGACTGCCGACGGCATGGTTCATTGCGACCCGGCCCGTGGCGTCGCGCGCCTATTGGATGTTCCTCATTACCGTGCCCTTCTGGACCAACCTTCTGGTGCGCACCATCGCCATCCAAGAGGTCATCCGCGCCGACGGCACGATCAACCGGTTGCTGCTGGGGCTGGGCGTGATCGACGCGCCGATCCAGATGATGTTCACCAATGGCGCGGTGCTGCTGGGCATGACCTATGTCTATCTGCCGCTCATGGTTCTGCCCGTCTACGCGGCCATCGAAAAGTTCGATTTCCGGCTCGCCGAGGCGGCCTATGACCTGCATGCCTCGCGCTTCTATTGCCTGCGCCGCGTCATCTTTCCGCTGATCCGGCCCGGGGTCATCGCGGGTTCGATCCTTGTCTTCATTCCCGCGCTCGGCGCCTATGTCACGCCGCGGCTGATGGGCGGAGGCCGGGCGATGATGTGGGGTAACCTGATCGACCTGCAATTCGGGCAGGGCCGCAACTGGCCGCTGGGCGCCGCGCTGTCGGTGTCGCTGACGTTGCTGGTGATGATCGCGCTTGTGCTGAGTGTGCGGCGCTTTGCCGGCGGGGGGCGGGCGGATGGCTGAACGAAAATTCTCTGTCAGGCATGTCCCCGGCGCCGCGCCGATCGCGATCGTGACCTTCATCGCGCTTTATGCCCCGATCGTCATCCTGATCGCGAATGCCTTCAACGCGGGCCCAGTCATCGGCCGGTGGGAGGGCTTTTCTCTGCGCTGGTTCGCCTCGGCCATGCAGAACGAGGCCTTTCGCAATGCCGCCCTCAACTCGCTGATCGTCGCGATGCTGGCCGCGCTGTTCTCGACCCTTCTGGCCGTGATGGCCGCGCTGGCCATTACGCGCGGGCGGCGGCTCAAGGGTGAAGGCGGCATCTTCGTGGTGCTGAACCAGCCGCTTCTGGTGCCTGAGATTGTCCTCGCCATCGCACTGATGATCGTGCTGGCCCAGATCAAGCAGGCGACGGGCTATCACGGTCTTGCCTACATGATCGTCGCGCATTCCACCTTCTGCATCCCTTTCGCGTTCATGCCGATCCGCGCGCGGCTCGAGGGCATGGATCTGACGTTGGAAACCGCGGCGATGGATCTCTATGCGGGACGTTTCTACACCTTCCGGCGCGTCACGCTTCCGCTTCTTGCGCCCGGAATCCTTGCCGGGTTCATGCTGGCCTTCGTCGTGTCGCTCGACAATGTCGTGGTCAGCAGCTTCGTGAAATCGCCCGGGCAGGAAACGCTGCCCACCTACCTGATGGGCGAGCTGCGGCGCAATCTCAGCTCAGAAATCTACGCGATCTCCGCCCTCCTTCTGTTCGCCAGCGTGACGGTCGTCGCGGCGTCGTGGCTCATCACAAGACGCAAACCATAACCAACCCAAAAATCGCCCAACAACGGAGAAGAACACATGAAACGGAAAGCCTGTTTTCTGGGAAGTGCCGCCGCTGCGGCCCTGCTGGCGCAGGGCGCTCTGGCCGAGGGGCGGCTCAACATCTACAATTTCGGGCTCTATACGCCGCCCGAGCTGCTCGAGCGGTTTTCCGAAACCTACGATGTCGAAGTCTCGCTGACCGAGTTCGCGGCGAATGAGGAAGCCATCGCGCGGATTCAGGCAGGCGGCCACGGGCTGGATGTCGTGCTGGTCAGCGGGTATTTCATCCCCGCCTATCTCGATCAGGGCCTTTTGATGGAAAGCCACCCGAACGAGATGGAGAATTTCTCCAACGTCGCGCCGGAATGGGCGTCGATCACCAATGATCCCGAGCGCGCTTATACCGCGCCGTGGGTCTGGGGCACGACCGGCGTGATGGTGAATACCGGGCTCTACGATGGCGACATCAATACAGCCGCCATCTTTCTCGACCCTCCCGAGGAACTTAGCGGCACGATCAATCTCGTCCCGTCGATGAACGATGTGATCGACATGACGCTGCGCTATATCGGCGCCGAACCCTGCACCAGCGACCGCGAGGCTCTGAGCGCAGCGCGCGATCTTCTCACCTCGGCAAGCGAGCATTGGGCGTCGATCGATTACGCCTCGTTCGAGAAATTTGTGAACGAAGATCTCAATGCGTCGGTGTTCTGGAGCGGTGCGGCCGGGCGTATTCGCGATGCCAATCCCGATTTCGCTTATGGCTGGCCCGAGACCGGCTATATCCAATGGATGGACAACATGGCGATCCTGGCCGATGCCACCAACGTCGAGAACGCGCGCCTGTTCCTGAACTTTATCATGGCGCCGGAAAACGCCGCGATGATCTCGAACTATACGCGCTATGGCAACGGCATCACCGGGTCCGAGGCTTTCATGGATGCGGGGCTTCTGGATTCGCCCGAATTGCAGGTGCCCGAGGCGCTCGAAGGCGCTGCGATCGACCAGCAACTCTGCGCGCCGGCGGTTCAGGAACTCTACACCCGGATCTGGACCGAGCTTACGCGCTGATCGGAGGCGTCGTTCGGGAAGAACCGAGCCGGGTTTTCATCCGGTGGGGTAGGGACCTGAGCTTTGATCGGGCCCTGCCCTTCCCGTCAGGGAATCGTCGCAGTTGGAGATCACGGTGGTGAAGTCTGTTGCACCCTCGGTCAAGCTCGGCGCTTTACGGGAAGCGCCGGTATCCGACACACCATTTCTGCCTTGTTTTCAGAATGTCTTGGCGGGTCAATCTCCTGCTTCCAGGGTCAATGAACCACCAGATCGGCATGCAACGCGCCTGCGGCATTGATCGTGTTGAGGATGTCGATCATGTCACGCGGACCGACACCCAGCGCATTCAGCCCGGCGACCACTTCTGCCAGCGACGTGCCCCCCTGCAATTCCGCCAGCCCGGTTCCCGGTTGTGGCATGATCTCGGCATTCGTGCGCGGCACAACGACCGTCTCGCCGGGGGAAAACGGGTTGGGCTGGATCGCTTGCGGCATTTCTTCCACTCTCAGCGTCAGACCCCCTTGCGCGACGGCGACCCGGCTGATGCGCACGTCTTCGCCCATGACAATCGTGCCCGAGCGCTGATCGATGACCACGCGCGCCCGCGTTCCGGGCGAGATGGGAAGGTTTTCGATCCGGCTGAGCGCATGGGCCGCCGTCGGCGCACGCGTCGCGGCGATGTCGAGTACCACGGTGCCCGAATCCTGCATGGCCGCGACGGCGCGTCCGAAATGGGTATTGATCGCCCGCTCGATATGCAGCGCCGTGGTGAAATCGGCCTGACGAAGCGCAAGCCGGACGCGCGACAGCGACGCCAGCTGAAAGTCGACCTCGCGTTCGACCCGTGCCCCGCCGGGTATCGTGCCCGAGGTGGGAACGCCCTCGACCACCTGTGCGGCCTCGCCGCGCGCGGCGACGCCACCGGCGATGACCGCGCCCTGGGCAACGGCATAGATCTGCCCGTCCGCCCCGTTCAACGGTGTCATGACCAGCGTTCCGCCGAACAGCGAGTTTGCGTCGCCGATTGCCGAAACGGTCACATCGACCCGCGATCCCGTGCGCGCGAAGGGCGGAAGCGTCGCGGTTACCAGCACCGCAGCGACATTGCGCGGGCGAAACTGCTCGCCCGTCACATTGACGCCCAGCCGCTCAAGGATATTGGTCATGATGTCTTCGGTGAAGGGCGCGTTGCGCAAACCGTCCCCGGTTCCGTCCAGCCCCACGACGAGGCCGTAGCCGATCAGATCGTTGCCGCGAACTCCGTCGAATTCGACGAGATCCTTCAGCCGGATCTGCGCGGCGGCGGCCTGACACATCAGCGCAAGCAGGATCAGGGCGCAAAACGTGGCCCGCATCACAGATACTCCGTCAGCGACAGGCGCGCTGTCCTTGCGGTGAAGACATAAAGCGTTTCCAGCCGCGCCTGCACCACTTCGAGCTGGCCGGCTACCTCATAAGGATCGGCCCCGACGAGATTCTGGCGGGCAAGGCGCAGCGTATCGCGTTCGCCGGTCAGCCGTGCCGAGACATCGTCGAGCTGCGCTTGGGTGTCGCCGAGGCTGCCCTGCAGGACGGCAATGCTGGCTGAACTGGCCATCAGGGTCTCTGACCCTGCGCGGGCCAAAGCCCGGCGCTGGCCATCCGACAGGCTCAAGCTGTCCGAGCCCGCAAGCGCAGAGATCACCAGTCCCGTCATCACCTGTCGCAAGGCGGGATCGGCCGCAGTGGGCAGCGCGTTGGCGGTCAGGCCGGTATCGATGGCCGCGCCCGTGGCGGCGGCTCCGCCCTGATAGAGGCTTGTCTCGAACGTTCCGCCCGGATCCATGAACTCCGACGTCACCGCGGCGATGATGTCGTCGGTATTGGACAGCGCGGTGACCGACGGCAGGATCGCGGCGATAATCGTGTCCGCATCGGGCAAAGGGGGTGTGTCGCTTGCGATTCCGGAAAAGACCGCGCGCCCTGCGACGCGTTGACCCAGCGATGCGGACAGGTCGTTCAACGCGCCTTGCGCCGCGATCGCGGCTGAGCGCAGCGTGGGCATCGCGGTTCCGTCTGATGACACAGCCAGCATCCGCGTTGCGGCATCCGCCGCCGTATCCGAGACCCGTTGCAGCGCGGTCTGGGTTATGTCGGCGGCGCTGGTTGCAAGCTTGTTGGCTTCGAGAAAGGCGTCGATCCGGGTCAGGCGCGATTCAAGCGCGCTGAACGGTGCCAGATCGCCCTTCAGCACCTTCTCGGGTCTGGCAACCTGCCCTGAGGTCAGTTCGAGCCCGAGGCGCGAGACATGATCGCGAAGGGTGACGGCGTTCCGGTTAAGTTGAAAGGGCAGCGCGAGACTTCCGAGGGAATTCCAGGTCATCGGTCAGATCTCCAACAGGGTGCGGATCATGGCATCGGCGGTCTGGATCACGCGCGCATTGGCGGCGTAGGCCTCTTCGATCAGCAGCAGTTTCTGCATTTCGGCATCGGTATCGACGCCCTGTTCCAGCATCGCTTCGGTCAGCGTGTCGAGCCGCGTCCTTGCCGTGGTGGCGCCGTCTTCGGCCCATTGGCGTTCGGTCGAGATATCGGCCAGAATCGCCCCCAGCGTGGTGGCGGAATCCTGTAGGGGGGCCCCGGGGCCGGACGAAATGGTCCGCTCGAGCGCGCCGAGCATGGCGTTGATCTGGGTCGCGTCGCCGACGGGTCCCGCCGCCGCCGCGCCGATCCCGTCGCGCAATCGCCAGAGCGCGCCGCCATTCGCCGGATCGACGAGGGTGTTCACGCTCAGCCGTCCGGCAAGGCCGGGCAGGCCGGTATCGGGGCCGTCTTCATCGGTAAAGAAACCGACCCCACCTGCCAGCGTGGCATCCGTCGCCGGATCGGCGAAGCGCGCGATCAGGTCGCTGGCATAGCTGTCGATCTGCGATTGTGCCGAGACCGCGTTGATATCGCGGGCGGTGAAGGCAGCGGCGAGACGCCCGCCGCCCAGCGGTCCGGTTTCAGCGGTCGAGACGGCCTGTCCGTTGATGGTGAGGCCCGACAATTCCACGCCGACGCTCATCGAGGCGTCGATCGCTACGGTCGGCGAGAAACCGAGCGTCGCGGGTTGCGTGTCGAGCAACAGGCGGCCGGAGGCAGAATAGATCATAACCCGGCCGTGGTCGCGCGGATATTCCTTGATCGGTACGATCTCGGACAGGCGACCGATCAGTTCCTGACGTTCGTCTTCGAGACCCAGCGTGGATTGGCCGCTCAGACGCATCTTGACGATCTGTTCGTTGAGCTTGTCGATTTCGATAAGGCCATTATTGACGGTGTCGACATCGCGCGCGATCTGCGCATCGGCGTCCATGCGCAGCGTCTGCACACGATCTTCGACGGTCGCCAGAGTTTTGGCGAGCGCGGTGCCGGTTTCGACGATGCGCGAGAGGCGGTTGTCCAGATCCGGCCGTTCCGAGGCCGAGATCAGCGCGCTTTCAAAGGCCGAAAGCGCAGCGGAGACGCCCTTGTCGGGAAGCCCCATCGCGGTTTCGACGCTTTGCCAGAATTTCTGCGCATAGGTGCTGGCCGCGGTCGAGGCGCCGGCATCGCGGTGCAGGCCCAGTGTGACCGGGTCGACCATGCGCGTGATGCCGGCGATGCGCACCCCCGACCCCGCGCCCCCCAGAGAGGAGGACGCGAGATCGAGCCGCCGGGCGGCATAGCCCGGCGTGAGCACGTTGGCGACATTGGCCGACGCGACCTGAACCGCGCGGGCCGAAGCGGTCAGGCCCGTCGTGGCGTTATGCAGCGAGCTTGCGATGCTCATGTCGGCCTCCTGTCAGGGTCAGCGTTTGATGTTGGTGGTTTCCTGCAGCATCTCGTCCACGGTCTGGATGACCTTGGCGTTGGACGAATAGGCGCGCTGCGTCTGGATCATGTTGGTCAGCTCGGCGGCGACATCGGTCGAGGATTGTTCCTGCGAGAAGCCCAGAATCTCTCCGGTCGGGCCGTCGCCCGCGTTCCACAGGAACATCGCACCCGAATTGGGCGAGACGCTGTAGGTCTGGTTGTCATGCGATGCGAGGCCGTTGGGATTGGGCACATCGACCAGCGGGATCTGCCCGATGGTGCGGATCAGGCCGGAATCGTAATACGCCTTGACCATGCCGAGTTCATCCACCTGCACGCCGACGAGCGACTGAACAGGCGAGCCGTCGCGATCCGACGAAACCGGGATGAAACTGTCGGCCATCTGGGTGATCGAATCTTCGCTGCCCGGCATGCCGATATTGAGCGCGATGTCCTGCCCGCTATCGGTGGTGACGGTGAATTCGCCGGTCAGCGGGTCGTAGGGGCCGCCCGCAGCGCCGGGCGTGACGCTGAGGATCCGGCCACCATTGGGGGGCACATCATCGAAGACAACCGTGTATTCGCCAATCAGCGAGCCGGTGGTCGGGTCGGTGACGGTTGCCGTCCATTCGTTCGACTGGCCGGTGGCGGGGACGGTCGGCGTGAAGGTCATGGTCAGCGTGTCGGTGGTGCCGAGCGGGCTGTAATATTCCAGCGCGATGTCATGCGACGAGCCGTCGGAATCCGAGCGCGTGCCGGTGGCGGGCAGGTTCGCGCGGACCTCGATCCGGGTGGTCGGGTCCGAGGCGAACTGGTTCGAATTGATGCGGATCGGTTCCAGACCGCCGATCGTGTCGCGCGGGAAGGCGGGGATCGAGCCGTCGGGATCCGCCGGCCAGCCCAGCAGGATCAGCCCCGCGGGATTGCGCAGCAGCCCGTCCTGATCGGCGCGGAACGAGCCCGTCGTCGTCAGCAGCAGCGGCAGGGCACCCGAGCGTTCCAGCGCCGAGGCATTGGTCACCGGCAGAAAGCCGCGGCCGCTGACGGCCAGATCGGTGGCGTTCGAACTGGCGACGAGCGCGCCGCGTTCGTCGATCAGCCGCATCGTCGAGGCCCGCACGCCGCCGGCGATATAGGGGCCGTAATTCGACCCTTCGCCCATCACCATCGACTGGAACGAGGCAATGACACGCTTGTATCCGAGAGTACCGGTATTCGCGATGTTGTCCGAGATCGCGGCAAGCCGCGTCGCGTTCGAGTTCAAGCCAGCGATACTGGCATTGAACGAGGAATAGAGCGTGGACATCAGGGCAGACCTTTCGTGCTGGTGCGAAGCGATTGCCACAGACACTGCCCGAGTCGCGTTAATGCCCGCCTAACGCCCGAAAGATCATCGCCAAGGACGTGCTGCCAAGGACTTACTGGCGCCGCAGCAGGATCAGCTCCAGCCGGTTGTTGCGCACCGCCATCGGGTTCGGATCGGCGGGCCGGCGGTCGGCATGGCCGGTCACCCGCGAAATCCGCGCGGGGTCGTAGCCTGCCTCGTCGAGCATCCGGCGCACGCGGTCGGCGCGCGCGCCCGACAGGGTCCAGCCGGGATCGTTGGCCTGGACTATCGGGTACGCGCGGGTATGCGCTTCGATCGCGAGGGGGTTGATCACCATCGGGAACATTTGCGCGATGATCTCGATGATGCGCCGGGTCACCGGCGTCGGTTGGTCGGTTTCGGGCACGAAGAGCGGCGCGTCGGGCAGATCGAAGATCTCGATCACCAGCCCTTCATCGGTCAACCGGGTCACGACATGGCGCAGCGCTTCGCTCAGAATGGCGCTTTCGCCGCCCATCCCGGTCAGGCGCTGTTGCAGATCCTCAAGGCTTTCGGTTTCGGCCTGCGTGTCGATCCCGGTTTCGGTTTCGCTGTCATCGGGCGTGGCCGGTGCGCTTTGATCCGATGTTTCGATATCTGTGCCGCCGAACATGCCTTCCCCGCCCGAGGCGATGCGGTGCACCGGAACCGACGGGTTGAAGTAATCCGCAAGGCCGCGCCGTTGCGATTCCGTTGTTGCGCCCAACAGCCACATCATCAGAAAGAATGCCATCATCGCAGTCACGAAGTCGGCATAGGCCACCTTCCAGGCGCCCCCGTGATGACCGCCGCCGGCGATCACTTTCTTCCGTTTGATAATGATGGGCGCGGCATCGTTCTGCCGGCTCATACCACCACCTCTTGCTTTCACCCGTCTCCGGGATACCGCGCAGAAGTGAAGCCGGGGTTAACCCGCGTCGGGCCGCAGGGGAACACGGCCCTCGTCGGTCAGCACGAAGATCTCGCGGCCTTCGACGACAATCGCCGTAAGTGGGCCGTCATAGCCCGCGCCGGTGTCGATATCGACGCGGTTGCCGTGGTGTTCGGGCGTCTTGCAGGTGGTGTGGCCGTGGATCACCAGCCATGGATGCGCGCCGGTGAAATCGAGGAACGGCGCGCGGATCCAGACGAGGTCGTTTTCGGTCTGATCGTCGAGCGCGACACCGGGCCGGATGCCGGCATGGACGAAGAGCAGCTCGCCCGTCTGGTGATAGCAAGGCAGCGAGGCGATGAAGTCGCGATGGGCCTCGGGTACGGCGGCGGCGATGCGGGGCGCGGGAAGCTCGGGGTCAATATCGTAGCTTTCCAGCGTCTTGCGCCCGCCGATGCGCGGATCGAGATAGGTCAGCCCCGCCCGCAGCGCCGGGTCACGCTGTCCTTCGAGGTGGTAGCCGAACATCCGGTCATGATTGCCCTTCAGCACCACCCAGGGCTGACCGGCAAACTGGCCCTTGAGCAGGTGGTCGATCACGCCGCGCGAATCCGGGCCCCGGTCGACCAGATCGCCCAGATGGATCACCGGCGCTTCGGCATCTCCGGTG
The DNA here is from genome assembly GCF_017303295.1 of Rhodobacter sp. NTK016B. Classification (GTDB taxonomy): domain Bacteria; phylum Pseudomonadota; class Alphaproteobacteria; order Rhodobacterales; family Rhodobacteraceae; genus Pararhodobacter. Next base: position 75,123 of record NZ_JAFKOK010000011.1, read on the forward strand.
CGGGCGCGGTCGGCCATGATGCGGGCATGGGCGGCGTGCAGCTTGTCGAGCTGGCCGTGAATGTCGCCGATGGCGTAACAGCGCGGGGTCATGGGGGCTCCGATAGCGTTTGGCGTCTTTTGGGCCGAAACGGGCCGGGTTTCAACGCATGGCCGGGTTGCAAGTTCAACGCCGGGGCTTCCGTTGCGGCAAGCGACGGGCAGCGCTGGTGTTTTCGGCATGCCCGAAGCGAATGCTGTTGCTGATCGCGTCGCGGTGGGTAAAGTCAGGCATGGCAACGCGCCACATGACCGGGTTTGGCTAGGCACGGGAGGGCCTTGGGACAGAAAAGATCGGTTCGCACGACACGAAACCCTTGCGCCGACCGCGCGAAAGACGCGGCAGGGCGGAACGGGACGGCGTGGCCGATTGCATCTCAGGGGCTCCGAAGCCGCCCGCATATCAAGATCCACAGGGAAGGATATCCAATGAAAAAGCTTCTTCTGACCACGGCTCTCGCCGGTTTCGCCGCTGGCGCCGCGCAGGCCGAAGACGTGCCGATCGGCATCGTTCTGGGCTTCACCGGTCCGCTCGAAACCATCACCCCGGCGATGGCCGACGCCGCCGAACTGGCGCTGGCCGAAGCCAACGAGTCGGGCAACTTCGCTCTGGGCACGCTGATGCCGGTGCGCGCGGACTCGACCTGCATCGATTCGGGCGCGGCTGTTGCCGGTGCCGAACGTCTGGTGACCTCGGACGGCGTGGCGGGCATCATCGGTGCCGATTGCTCGGGCGTCACGGGCGCTATCCTGCAGAACGTCGCCCGCCCGAACGGCATGGCGATGATCTCGCCCTCGGCCACCTCGCCGGCGCTGTCGACCGCCGAGGATGACGGCCTGTTCTTCCGCACCTCGCCCTCGGATGCGCGCGGTGGTGAAATCGCCGCCGAAGTCCTGCGCGACCACGGTGTCGAGACGGTCGCCATCACCTATACCAACAACGATTACGGCGCCGGTCTGGCCGAAAGCATCCGCGCCGCGTTCGAAGAGCAGGGCGGCACCGTGACGCTGGTCGCCTCGCACGAGGAAGACAAGGGTGACTACACCGCCGAAGTCGGCGCGCTGTCGTCTGCCGGTGGTGAGGTGCTGGTCGTCGTGGGTTATGTCGATGGCGGCGGTGCGGGCATCATCCGTTCGGCGCTGGATCTCGGTGCGTTCGAGACCTTCTATCTGCCCGACGGCATGATCGGCGACTCGCTGACCGAAACCTTCGGCGACGAAATCGACGGCTCGTATGGTGCGCTGCCGGGCACCGACAGCCCGGGTGCGTCGCAATTCGCCGATCTGGCTGCCGCTGCCGATTTCGATGCGACCTCGGCCTATGCCGGCGAGTCGTATGACGCCGCCGCGCTGATGATCCTTGCGATGGCTGCGGCCGGATCGACCGCACCGGCCGATTACGCCGAGCACATCATGTCGGTGGCCAACGAGCCGGGCGAAGAGATCTATCCGGGTCAGCTGGGCCGTGCGCTTGAAATCATCGCCGAGGGCGGTGAGGTCGATTACGTCGGCGCGACCGCCGTCACGCTGATCGGCCCGGGCGAAAGCGCCGGTTCGTATCGGGAAGTGGTCGTCGAGGGCGGTGCTCTCGAAACGACGCAGTATCGCTGATCGCCACCTGGCGACTTTTTCGGGCAGCCCGGCCATTCCGGGCTGCCCATTCGCACAGGGTATCGCATGATCCGCGTTGAGAACCTGCACAAGCACTTCGGGGGCTTCCATGCCGTCGACGGTGCCAGCCTGAATATTTCCGAAGGGTCGATCACCGGCCTGATCGGTCCCAACGGCGCGGGCAAGACCACGCTGTTCAACGTCATCGCCGGGGTTCTCAAACCCACCTCGGGCCATGTCTTCATGGCGGGCGAGGACATTACCGGCCTTGAGCCGCACGAGCTGTTTCACAAGGGTCTTCTGCGGACCTTCCAGATCGCGCATGAATTCCACTCGATGACGGTGCGTGAAAACCTGATGATGGTTCCGCCGCGCCAAGCGGGCGAGGGCCTGATGTCGGCGTGGTTCCAGCGCGCCCGGGTCCGGCACGAGGACGAGGAAATCCGCCGCCGCGCCAACGAGGTGCTGGAATTCCTTACTATCGACCATATCGCCGATGAAAAGGCCGGGCAGATCTCGGGCGGGCAGAAAAAGCTTCTCGAGCTGGGCCGCACGATGATGACCGACGCCCGGATCGTGTTTCTCGACGAGGTCGGCGCAGGCGTGAACCGCACGCTTCTGAACACGATCGCCGACGCCATCGTGCGCCTGAACAAGGAGCGCGGCTATACCTTCGTGGTGATCGAGCACGACATGGATTTCATCGGTCGCATCTGCGACCCGGTTATCTGCATGGCCGAGGGCAAGGTTCTGGCGCAAGGCAGTCTGGACGAGATCAAGGCCAACGAGCAGGTGATCGAGGCCTATCTGGGCACCGGCCTGAAGAACAAGGTGACGGCGGAGGGCGGCCATGTCTGAACATCCCGTGACCCCCAATCCCGACGCCGTTCTGATCGGCGAGGGCATGACCGGCGGCTATGGCGGCGCCGACATCCTGCACAATTGCACCATCGCCGTGAACAAGGGCGAGATCGCAGTGATCGTCGGCCCCAACGGCGCGGGCAAATCCACCGCGATGAAAGCCGTGTTCGGCATGCTGAACCTGCGCGAAGGGCAGGTGCGGCTGGACGGCAAGGACATCACCGGGCTGACACCGCAGGCGCGCGTCGGCATGGGCATGGGCTTCGTGCCGCAGACGCGCAACATCTTCCCGTCGATGAGCGTCGAGGAGAACCTCGAAATGGGGGCCTTTATCCGCCACGACGATATCCGCACGACGATGGAGCAGGTCTATCATCTGTTTCCGATCCTGAAGGAAAAGCGCCGTCAGGCGGCGGGCGAATTGTCGGGCGGTCAGCGTCAGCAGGTGGCCGTGGGCCGCGCGCTGATGACGAAACCCTCGGTGCTGATGCTCGACGAGCCGACCGCCGGGGTGTCGCCCATCGTCATGGACGAGCTCTTCGACCGCATCATCGAGATCGCCCGCACGGGGATTTCTATCCTGATGGTCGAACAGAATGCCCGGCAGGCGCTGGCGATTGCCCATAAGGGCTATGTGCTTGTGCAGGGCGCGAACCGCTACACCGACACCGGGCAGGCCCTTCTGGCCGACCCCGAGGTCCGGCGTTCGTTCCTGGGGGGCTGAGGGATGCGTATTCTTTTGCCGCTTCTTCTGGCTGCCATGTCCGCTCTGATCGCCGCGCCCGCTCTTGCCGAAGGCCAGCGCGACGCTTTCGATTGCAGCACGATGCAAAGCTGCGCGCCCGGCACCGCCTGCACCGAGGGAGGCACCGATTTCGGGCTGGCCTTTCTCGGCGGCGGGATCGAGGTGATGATGGACGGGCATCTCTATGCGCCGGTTTACGACGGCGATCTGCGCAGCACCGCGTGGCGCCACGAGAGCATGATCTATCAGATGCGGATCACCGGCGACGGTGGCGGCGTGCTGACCGTCACGCCCGAAACCGGAGATTTCACCCAAGCGCGGCTGGAATGGCTGCACTGCTCGCCGCAATGAGTATCGCGATGATCGAAACACGCTACCGCTTCGCACGCGACGCGCAGATCCGAAAGGTCCCGACATGGATGCGCTGAACGCCATTGTCCTGTTGTCCAACTTCGTGCTGCTGCCGGCCGTGTCCTATGGCAGCCAGCTTGCGCTGGGCGCGCTGGGCATCACGCTGATCTACGGCATCCTGCGATTCTCGCATTTCGCCCATGGCGATGTGATGGCTTTCGCCACGATGGCCGTGATTCTTGTCACATGGTGGCTGCAGGGGATGGGCGTTTCCATCGACCCGTTGCCCACCGCGCTGCTGGCGCTGCCCTTCGGGATCGCGATCACCGCGCTACTGCTTCTGGGCACCGACCGCGCGGTCTATCGATTCTACCGAAAGGTTCGCGCCGCGCCGATCGTGGTGGTGATGGCGTCGCTGGGCGTGATGTTCGTGCTCAATGGCCTTGTCCGCCTGATCATCGGCCCCGACGATCAGCATTTCGCCGACGGCGCGCGTTTCCTGTTCACGGTGCGCGAGTTCCGGGAGTTCACGGGCCTCGACGAGGGCATCGGCCTTCGCGTGTCGCAGCTGATCACCATCGTCGTGACGCTGGTCGTGGTTGCCGCGCTGTTCTGGTTCCTCAACCGCACCCGCAGCGGCAAGTCGATGCGCGCCTTTTCGGATAACGAGGATCTCGCGCTGTTGTCGGGGATCAATCCCGAGCGCGTGGTCACCGTGACATGGCTGATCGTGGCGGTGCTGGTGACCGTCGCGGGCACGCTTTACGGTCTGGACAAGAGCTTCAAGCCGTTCACCTATTTCCAGCTTCTGCTGCCGATGTTCGCCTCGGCGATCCTCGGGGGGCTGGGGAACCCGCTTGGTGCGGTCGCCGGCGCCTATGTCATCGCGCTCAGTGAAGTCGGCGTGACCTATGCGTTCCGCAAGTTCCTGCAATACCTGCTGCCGGAAAACCTTGAACCCTCGGGGCTCGCGCAGCTTCTGTCCACCGACTACAAATTCGCCGTGTCCTTCGTGCTGCTGGTTCTGGTGCTGCTGTTCCGCCCGACGGGCCTGTTCAGGGGGCAATCGATATGAGCCTGAGACACGCATCCTATTTCGCGATCATGGCTGTTCTGCTTGTGGGGGTCGGCTGGCTGCAAAGCTGGTCGGTGGCCATGGGCCTGTTCAATATGTGCCTGATCTCGGCGATCATGGCGCTGGGCGTGAATATCCAGTGGGGCTATGCCGGGTTGTTCTCTGTCGGCACGATGGGCTTCGTCGCTCTGGGCGGGCTGGCCGCCGTGCTGACCTCGATGCCGCCTGTTCCCGCCGCGTGGTCGGCGGGGGGCCTGCGCGTGCTGGCCGCTCTGGCGCTGGGCGCGGTGGTGATCCTGGCGTCGGTGCTGGTCTACCGCACGATGGCCAAGGGCATCGGCCGGGCGGTGGCGCTGACGATCACCATCGTCGTGGGCTTCTTCGTTTACCGCGCCGTGCTGGACCCGGCGGTCGATGCGATCGAAGGCGTCAACACCGCAGCCGAGGGCTATCTGGGCGGCATGGGCCTGCCCATCGTGCTCAGCTGGGCGGTGGGCGGTCTGCTTGCCGCTGGCGCGGCCTGGGTGATCGGCAAGATCAGCCTTGGCCTGCGGTCGGACTATCTTGCCATCGCCACGCTGGGTATCGCCGAGACCATCATCGCCATCCTGAAGAACGAGGACTGGCTGTCGCGCGGCGTGAAGAACGTGAACGGCCTGCCGCGCCCGGTCCCCTACGAGGTGGACCTGCAGCAAAGCGCCGAGTTCCTGATCTGGGCCGACCGGCTGGGGCTTGATCCCGTCGAAGCGTCGTCGCTCTTCGTGAAAGCGTGCTATGCGGTGATCTTCATCGTCGTGCTGGCGCTGATCATGTGGCTGTCCGAACGGGCGTGGAATTCGCCCTGGGGACGGATGATGCGCGCCATCCGCGATAACGAGACCGCCGCGCGCGCGATGGGCAAGAACGTCACCAAGCGCCATCTTCAGGTGTTCATTCTGGGCTCGGCCGTCTGCGGGATCGCCGGCGCGATGCTGACCACGCTGGACGGGCTGCTCACGCCCGGCACCTATCAGCCGCTGCGCTTTACCTTCCTGATCTGGGTGATGGTGATCGTCGGCGGGTCGGGCAACAACTGGGGCGCGGTTCTGGGCGGTTTCCTTGTCTGGTTCCTGTGGATCGAGGTCGAACCGATCGGCCTGTGGCTGATCACCAACCTGACCGCGACCATGCCCGAGGATTCGGCCATCAGGCTTCATCTGATCGACGGCGCGGCGCATATGCGGCTGCTGACGATGGGTCTGATCCTGCTGCTGGTGCTTCGATTCGCGCCACGCGGGCTGATACCCGAGAAGTAACCTCGCGCAGGCTTGAGGGCGCGCGCCGGACCTTTCGGCGCGCGCCGCGCGTTGTCTTCCCTGAGTCCGAATAAGGGAAGATATCATGTCCGACACAATCACCACCGTGAATCCGGCCACCGGCGAGACGCTGCAAAGTTATACCCGGATGACTGCCGCCGAGGCCGCCGACGCGGTCGAAGCCTGTCACAAGGCCTTTCTGGACTGGCGCCACCGCCCGCTGAAAGAACGCGCCGAGGTCATCCGCGCCATCGGCAAGGAGCTGCGCGATGTGAAGGACGATCTGGCGACACTAATGACCGACGAGGTCGGCAAGCTGTTGAAGGACAGCCGTCAGGAAATCGACCTCTGCGCCGCGATCTGCGATTTCACCGCCGAAAACGGGCCAAAGGTTCTGGCCGATGAAGAACGCAAGATCGACAACGGCACCGGCGTCATAACCTATGCCCCGGTCGGGGTTATATATGGCATTCAGCCGTGGAATTTCCCCGCGTATCAGGCAATGCGGTATGCCATCGCCAACCTGATGGCCGGGAACGGTGTGCTGCTAAAACACGCGTCCAGCTGCACGGGTTCTGGCCTGATGCTGCGCGATATCTTCGAACGCGCGGGCCTGCCCAAGAACCTGTTCACCGTGCTGCTGATCGACCACGATACGTCTGACGCGATCATCGCCAATCCGCATGTGCGGGGCGTGACGCTGACGGGCTCGGACAAGGCGGGCAAGGTCGTGGCGGAAAAGGCTGGTGCGGCGCTGAAGAAGACCGTGCTCGAACTGGGATCGAACGACGCCTATGTGGTGCTCGACGATGCTGATCTCGAACTTGCGGTGAAGACCTGCGTGGCGGGCCGGATCTATAACAACGGCCAGACCTGCGTGAACGCCAAGCGCTTCATCGTGACCGAGGCCAATTACGACGCCTTCGTCGAGGCCTACACCAAAGCAATGCAACAGATCGAACCGGGCGATCCCACGGACAAGGCGACCAAGCTGGGCCCGATGTCGGATACGGGACTGCGCGACGATCTGCACAAACAGGTCGAAGAAAGCCTTACCAAAGGCGCGCGGGCGCTGTGCGGGGCCAAGGTGCCGGATCGCGCGGGTGCGTGGTATCCGGCGACCGTGCTGGTGGACGTGGCGCCGGGGCAGCCGGCCTATGACGACGAATTGTTCGGCCCTGTCGCGTCGATCATTCGCGCGCGCGATGACGAGGACGCGATGCGCATCGCCAATGACAGCCGCTATGGCCTTGGCGGCGGGATCTTTTCGAAAGACGTGGCCCGCGCGCGCAAGCTGGCCTGCGAGCATTTCGATACCGGCATGGTTTCGGTCAACGGCTACAACGTCGCCAAGCCCAACATGCCCTTCGGTGGGGTCAAGGATTCAGGCTATGGCCGCGAGCATGGCGGTTTCGGCATGAAGGAATTCGTCAATGCGAAATCCGTCTTCCTGACCGGCGTGTGATCCGTCGCTTTCCGAATGACCCGCGCGTCCGGCGTGCGGGTCATTCCTCGTCGGCGGGTTCTTCTTCGGGCGGCACGAAGGCGGGCATGCTCAGCCCCAGCCGCAGCATGCCGTCGGCCACGTCGCGTTCAAGCTCGGCCCCCAATTGCATGACCGAGGCCTGCACCAGACGCGAGCCAAAGCCCGACCCGGTGCCGCTGTCCTCGAAGGAGTCGACGCTTTCCTCCCAGGTTATCTGGAAGCGCTCGTCGCCATTCGTCCAGCGGATCGCCAGCGTGCCTTTGGGATCGGACAGCGCGCCGTACTTGGCCGAGTTGGTGCTCCATTCGTGCAAGATCAGCACCAAAGGCGTCAGTTCGCGCACCGGGACCAGCGTGTCGGGGCCGTCGATGCGGATTTCCTGCCCGCCGCGCGCGGGTTCCAGAACCCGTTCCAGAAGCTGCGGCAACGAGATCGGAGCCCGCATGTTGTCGCGCAGCATCAGCGCATGCGCCCGGTCCAGAGCCGAGATCCGCCCGCGGAGGTTCTGCGAGAATTGCCGGGTTGTCTCGCTTTCGCGCTCGACGCTGGAAATCATCGCCGACACCACCGCGAACAGGTTCTTGATGCGGTGATTCATCTCGGCCAAGTGCAGTTCGCGCTCTTCCAGCATCCGGTGTTCGGCGCTGATGTCGAAGGTCACGCCCATCACCCGCGGATCGCCGTCGCGCAGCACGAATCGTCCCAGACCGCGCAGCCATTTCGTTTCGCCGTTCTGCCCCGAGACCCGGAAGCTTTCGTCGAAATTGCGCTTGTTCGCGGCGGCATCGGTCAGGGAGCGGGTGACCGCGTCGCGGTCATCCTCGTAGACGCGGTCCATCAGCTTCGACAGATCGCTGGGTTCTTCAGCGTTCAGGTTGAAGAACTCGCGTTCGGTCTCATCCAGTTCGGTATTGCCGGTGATCGGGTTGTACGACCAGATCCCCACCTTCGCGACCTCGATCGCCAGCGCGAGGCGCGCGCGTTCGTCCTTCAGCGCGCGCTCCAGCGACAGCGAGGCGGTGATGTCGGTAAAGATCAGCGTCGCGCCGTCCTGCGTGCCGTCGAGCAGGCGGTAAGGCATCACCCGGACCGCGAAGTCGTGGCCGCGTTGTTCGTCGCGCATCCGGTCCTCGATGGTTTCGCCGGTTTCGGCCACCTTGCGCGCATGGTCGAGATAGCGCGTCGTCCCGAGGGGCGAGGTCACATCGGCCAGCGACCGGCCCCGGTCGCCCGGCTGGAACGGGAACAGGCTCATTGCCGCGTCGGTGAAGCTGCGGATCTGCATGTGCCGGTCCACCACGATCACCGCAAGCTGGGTCGAGTCGAAGAAGTTCTTCAGATCCGCATTCGCCGCCGTTAGCTGATCGACCTTGGATTTCAGCTCGTCATTGACGGTTGTCAGCTCTTCGTTTGTCGATTGAAGCTCTTCGTTCATCGACATCATTTCTTCGTTCGAGCTTTTGAGCTCCTCGTTCGCGGTCTCCAGCTCTTCGACGGTCGAGCGCAGGCGGTGACGCATCACCCGCAGCTCATTCTCCATCAGGTGAACCTGACTGTCGCCGTCGCGCAGCTCGACGTAATCTTCTTCGCCGTTCGACTGGAAGCCGCCGGTTTCACGGATGACAATCAACAAGGCGTTGTCGCGCACCGGTTCGCAGATCACCCGAACGTCCTGCGTGCCGAAATCGGCCCGCACGGTCACGTCCTTGACGATATGCGCGCGTCGGTCGCCCGATGTCTGGCGCACCAGGGGCCCCAGCACGTCGCGCAGGCCCGGTTTCGCCAGCGAGGGCGCGTATTGGCGGCGCTCCCGTTCCGAGGGGAAGTCGAAATAGCGTCCGACCGGGCCCCATGTGTTGATGATCCCGCCCGCGCTGTCGACCAGCAGCGTCGGCGGCGCGTAGCGCTGCGTCATCTGCTGCAGCGCTTCGCTTTCAAGCCAATCCTGAGCGCCGCCATTCCCGTTGCTGTCGCCGGGATTTTGCGGGCCGGTCGGCTTGGTGCGCCGACCGCCGCCGCTGGCTGCAGGCAGGTTCAGCGGATAGCTCAGCCGCACCGAGCGGCGACGGAACAGCCGGTGGCGATGATTGACCTCGTCGAACAGATCGTCGAAGCGCCCTATGGTTTCTGACGAGCCGAGGAACAGGTATCCGTCAGGCCGCAGCGCGTAATGCATCAGCGGCATGACCGAACGCTGAAGATTTTCGTCAAGGTAAATCAGCAGGTTGCGGCACGACACAAGGTCGATGCGCGAAAACGGCGGGTCCTTGATAAGGCTATGCGCGCTGAACCGGACCATGTCGCGGATCTGCGGCACGATGTTGAAATGATCGCCCGAGGCGGTGGTGAAACGGGTGCGGAACGGCTCGGGCACATCGGCCAAAGCGGCCAGCGGATAGCTGCCTTCGCGCGCGATCTCGAGCATCCGCTCGTCGATGTCGCTGGCGAAGATGTTGACCACCGGATAGCGCTTGTGACGTGTCATCGCGTCGCGAAACAGCATGGCGATGGAATAGGCTTCCTCGCCGCTGGAACAGCCCGCGACCCAGATCCGCAACTCGTCGGAATCGCTGGCATCGCGTACCAGCGGGTCGATGGCGCGCTCGGCCAGCGTGGTAAAGGATTCGGTGTCGCGAAAGAAGCGCGTGACGTTGATCAGCAGGTCGCGGAACAGCGTCTGGCACTCGCCCGGATCGCTGCGCACGCGGGTGACGTAATCGGCGCCCTCGGCAATCCCCAGAACCTGCATCCGGCGCTGGATGCGGCGCGACAGGGTGCGCCGCTTGTAGCCGGAGAAGTCATGGCCGGTCGCGTCATTCAGCGCGGTGCACAGATCGTCGATGTAATCGGCCACTTGCGCGGTCGGATCGGCCACCGGGTTCCTGGCATCGCGGCGGAAGAAGTCGCTCAGCACCGGCAGGATCTCGCGCGCGGGGCGGACGAAATCGACCAGCCCGGTGCTTTCCGCCGCCAGCGGCATCCCGTCATAGCGCGCTTCGGTGGGTTCCTGTGCGACGGCAAGGCCGCCATGCTCTTTAATCGCGCGGATGCCCCGGCTGCCATCGGCGCCGGTGCCCGACAGGATCACACCCGCCGAGCGTTGTGCGTGCTCGACACCGAGGATCTCGAAGAAATCGTCGATCGGTCGCCGCATACCGCGCGGCGCGTCGAAATCGTGCAGTTCCAGCACGCCATCGCGGATGCTCAGATTGCGCCCCGGCGGGATCACATAGACGTGACCGGGCTCGACCTGCTCGCCACCGCTGATCTGCGTCACGGGCATCGACGTGTAACGGTCGATGAGCTGCGCCATCATTGATTCGTGGTTGGGGTCGAGATGCTGAATCACGATGAGAGCCATCGCGGCATCGCCGGAAAACCCCTCGAGCATATCGCGCAAAGCTTCGAGGCCGCCTGCGGAGGCCCCGATGCCGACGATCGGAAAATCAGGTCGTTGGTCGTTCATGGCAGAGAGGAGGCAAATCCGGAACAGATGCGGTAGTGAATACTAACACCGCATTAATTTCCTTGTCCAGAAGTTAACGATGTTTTGCCCGTGCCCGATCAATCGAGCATCAGGTCGCCCTTGCCATACAGGTACGACGGATCGAAGCCCCCCAGTTCGATCAGCGCGTCCTTGTCCATGATCGTGACGCGGCCGCGCGAAATGTCGGCGATACCGCTTTCGCGCAGTTTGCGCACCACGCGATTCATGTGGATCGCCGTGGTGCCGCAGGAATCGGCCAGTTCCTGCTGCGTCAGCGGGAAAGAGAACCCGCTTGAATCGGCAAGCCCCACGAAATCCAGCCGCTGCCAGATCTCGGCGATCAGATGCGCCAGCCGGCCATCGGCGCTGAGATGTTCGAGCTTGAGAATCCACTCGCGGTGCATCGCCGCGTCCAGCAGGGTCGAGAACCACAGCATCCGCGCCAGACGGGGCCGGGTTTCAAGGATCTCTTCCAGCTTCGTATGCGGGGTGTAGCCGACCAGAACCGGCCCGATCGACACGATCGAATGATCCAGCCGCTTAAGCGCGAAAGCGTGCAAATCGACGAAATCGCCCGGAACATGCAACGCAAGGATATGGCGGCGGCCTTCCTGCTTGATGACGCGCGCGACGAAGCCTTCGATCAGCAGCGTGCTGCGGCTGACCACGTCGCCGCGTTCCAGAACCGAATGCGCCGAGGTGAAGCGCTCGACATCGGTGATCATGTCTTCGATCGTGCGCTGGTCTTCGTCGTCCAACCGGTGCCTGGCACGGCCCAGCAGGAAGCGGTGCGACATCGGATACGGCGTCGAAGTCAATGGTTCGCTCCTCGGGACTGGGCGATCAGGGCAGTGCTGGTCGCGAGGGATTCGATGCTTCCATACATCAGATACCCCGTATCGCCCGCAATGATGGACACTTGACGGATATCGTCTCTCAGGGCGGAATCGTAGAGCGTGTCGTTGCGCCCGTCGATCCGCGCCGCGTCGAATTGCGAGCCCAGAACGAAGAGACAGGTCTTTCCGTGGAAAATCTTCGTCATGTACAGCACGTTGACGAAGGGTGTGCCGTCCTTGCGGCGGTTGGAAAGAAGAAAGCGTTCGGTCGTGTCGTCGTCGTTCGCAAGGAAAGCACGCATGCGCTCTCTCACGGGCCCGGCGCCGTCCGGTGGCTGCAGGAACCGGCAATTCTGGCCGATCACATCTTCTGGCCCGTAGCCTGTCAGCTTGCAAAACGCATCGTTGACGAAGACCAGAGGAAAATCCTCGGCCGTTGCGTCGGCAAGAGTCAGCGCGACGCCGCTCTGCTTCAGGAACGATAGCAAGGGGGCTGGGACAGATGCAGTCATTGTTATATGTTCGGCTTTCGGCAGAGCCAATCTGCACTAACTTAGGTTAATGCGCCATCGCAAACGCAGAAAAAGATTGCGATTTCATTTAGAAACTAGCGTAAAACGACTCTGTTCCATCGGCTATCGAAAAAAGATGAATCCATCGCTGCGTCAGGCTTCCGCCTGTCGGAACGCGCGGCGGGCTCTTGTCGTCTTTTGCTTTCCTATTGCAATGTGCCGGGCAATCCGCACGATACCGACATATCCCCCAAAACGGACCGACCCGTCCCGCGCCCCATGACCCAGCGCCGCATGACCCAGCGCCCCGAGATTTTGCGTCCATGACCAAGCCGTCCCCGAAACGAGCCGCAGCGTCGTCGCGTGCGTCCCGCACGGCTCCGCGTCGCTCGCGGCCTGTCCGCGTGGCCGAAGAGATCAAGGACTGGGTGGTCGACCGCAATCTGAAAAAGGGCGACCGCCTGCCCAGCGAGCCCGAGCTGATTGCGCAGTTCGGCATGGCCAAGGGGACGATCCGGGAAGCGATGCGCATTCTGGAGGCGCAGGGACTGATCGAGACCCGAACCGGACCGGGGGGCGGCAGTTTCATCGGCGAGGTGACGGCGGACCGGGCCAAGGCCTTGCTGGCGAATTATTTTTATTTCACCGAATTGTCGGTCGCGGATATCTATCAGCTGCGCAAGGCGCTGGAGCCGGAACTGGTCGCATCGCTTGCCGGCAAGCTGGACGAGGCCCAGATCGCCGAGCTGGAAGCGGTGGTCGCGCAATATCCCGAGCCCGCACAGGACGCCGAGGAAGAGCGCGAACAGCATATCGCCTCGCTGGTCTTTCACCGGCGGTTGGCGAATTTCTCGAACAATCCGCTGCTGGCTTTCGTGGTCAGTTTCATGGCCCGGATCCTGACCGATCTGACGGTGTATCGTCAGCTTTATGATCCCCCCAACCGCGAGCTTTACGAAAAGGGTACCGCCTATCAGAAGGATCTGATCGCGGCGTTGAAAGAGGGCCGCGGCGAAGAGGCCCGCGCGATCATGCGGGCGCATATGGAGACCGCCGAGGCGCTGATGCAGTTGCAGGAAGCCAAGGTCCTGCGCCGGTTCATCGCGGAATAGACGCGCTGTCGAAGCTGCGCTTGTCCGCGTCGCTGGGCGCACGCCACGGATCGTCGAGCACCGGCACGACCCGCAACCAGCCGTGGTAGGGGTCCGCCGTCGCCCGGGCATGAAGATCGGCCAGCGCAGCCAGCGGATCGGCGGAATGGTCGATGCGCAGCGTAAAGGGAGGCATGTCGCGCCCGACGACCAGCAGCGCCGCCGATTGGTAACCGCGCACATCGCCCCCCTCTTTCGCCGATGCCGCGAGCGCGGCCATCAGCCGTTCCGAGAAGGGCAGGGGCGAGGACAGGAAAGCGTCGAGCGCGGCTTGCAGAACCGAGGGGCCGGTCAGCATGTTGCCCGCCACCACGACGCCCGGCGCCGTCACCGCGCTGGCATGGGGGACGCTGTTATCGCCGGTGAAATGCGCCGTGCCCCGGTTCAGATCCAGCGCCGACAATTGTCGTTCGGCCCGCCCGGTATCGGGATCGGTCACCGCGCGCACCGCGTCCTGCGCCGAGGCGCCTTCCTTCATGCGCGCCAGAACGCCGTCGCCCCACAGGGTCGAAGGGGCCGATCCCTGGCTTGCGGACAGGCCCGATTCGGCGTCGCCCCGCAGCACCCAGCCCCCGACGCACAGGCTCCCGGTCGCGGCGGCGCCACCAAGGCGGCCCGATTTTTCATCAAAAGCAAGGATCGAGATCGTCACGCGCAAACCTCCGCAGCAAGACGCTTGCATTTTTCATGATAATTTGCGGTCATGCAATTCATAATGAAAAATACGCATGTCCCGACAGAAGAGGTGAGACCCATGAACATTCTGACCCTGACACGGCGCGCCTTGATGGCCGGGGGCACCGCCCTTGCGCTGAGCGTGTCGGCGCTGAGTCCGGCCGCGGCGCAGACGCCGCCGGGCGTGCTGATCGTGGGACAGGTTGCCGAACCGCAGGCGCTGGACCCGGCGGCGGTCACGGCGGTCAACGATTTCCGCATCCTGATGAACGTCTATGACGGGCTGGTGCGCTATGCCTCGGGCACGCTCGAGGTCGAACCGGCGCTGGCCACGGACTGGGACATCTCGGACGACGGGACCGTCTATACCTTCACCCTGCGCGAGGGCGTCACCTTCCACGACGGATCGCCCTTCGATGCCGAGGCCGTGGTGTTCAATTTCGAGCGGATGCTCAACGACGACCACCCCTATCACGACACAGGCCCCTTCCCGCTGGCCTTCTTCTTCTCGGCGGTCGAAAGCGTCGAGGCGGTCGATGACATGACGGTGCGGTTCACCCTGAACGCGCCCTATGCGCCTTTCCTGTCGAACCTCGCCTATCCGACCGGCCTGATCGTTTCGCCGCAGGCGGTGATGGATCAGGGCGCCGAATTCGGGCGTAATCCGTCCGGTACTGGGCCTTTCCGCTTTGTCGAATGGCGCTCGAACGAGGCCGTGGTGATCGAGGCCAATCCCGATTACTGGGACGGCGCGCCCGAGCTTGAGGCGGTCGTGTTCCGCCCGATCACCGACGCCAATACCCGCGTGGCCGAGATGCTGTCGGGCGGGATCGACATGATGGTCGAAGTGCCGCCCGTCGCGCTGAGCGAATTTCAGGGCGATGCGTTCAACATCGTCGAACAGGCCGGGCCGCACGTCTGGTTCCTGATCCTGAACATGCGCGAAGGGCCGTTTACCGATCAGCTTGTCCGTCAGGCCGCGAATTACGCGATCAACAAGACCGCTTTGGTCGAAGAGGTGCTCGAAGGCACTGCCGCCGTGGCTGCCGGCCCGACGCCACCCGCCTTCGCCTGGGCCTATAATGAAGAGCTCGAACCCTATCCCTACGACCCCGACCGCGCCCGCGAATTGCTGGCCGAGGCGGGTGTCGAGAACCCGTCTATCACCTTCTATGTGACCGAGGGCGGTTCGGGGATGCTGGACCCGGTCGCCATGGGCACCGCGATTCAGGCCGATCTGGAAGCGGTGGGTTTCGACGTCACCATCGAAACCTATGAGTGGAACACCTTCCTTGGCCGCGTGAATCCGGGGCTCGAGGGCGAGGCCGACATGGCCGAGATGGCGTGGATGACCAACGATCCCGACACGCTGCCCTATCTGGCGCTCAGGACAGATGCCTTCCCCGATGCGGGCGGTTTCAACTCGGGCTATTACTCGAACCCCGAAGTCGATGCGCTGCTTGAAGAGGCCCGCACCGCGACCTCTCAGGATCGCCGCGCCGAGCTGTATCGCGAGATGCAGGCGATCGTGCAGGAAGACGCGCCATGGGTCTTCGTTGCGAACTGGGTCCAGAACGCCGTGACCTCGGACCGGGTCGAGAATTTCTCGCTTGAGCCGTCGTTCTTCCTGCTTCTCGACGATGTCGTGAAGAACTGACCGGAATACCGGCGGGGGCGCTTGCCCGCCCCCGCCGTTGCGGTTTTCAATCACGCAGGTTGCCGGGGCGCGCGATGTCCCGTCCGTCCTCTCCGTGAAAGGGACGCGATGCTTCGCTTCATCCTGAACCCCTATATCCTGAAACGCCTTGTCTCGGCGGTGCCGGTTCTGCTGGGCATCTCGGTGATCGTCTTCGCGATCATGGCGCTGATCCCCGGCGACCCGGCCACGGCGATTCTGGGCAGCTATGCGACGCCCGAAAACGTCGCAGCCCTGAACGAGGATCTCGGGCTGGATAAGCCGTTGGTCCAGCAGTACTTCATCTGGCTCGGCAACATGCTGCAGGGCGATTTTGGGCGCTCTTTCGCGCTCAACCGTCCGGTTCTGGACGAGGTTCTGGAGCGCTTCAACGCCACCCTGATCCTTGCCGGGACCAGCTTCGTTCTGTGCTCGATCCTCGGGATCATCGCGGGGGTCGTCTCGGCCGCCAATCAATATGGCTGGGCGGACAAGGCGATCACCTTCGTGGTGCTGCTGGGCATTTCGATCCCGTCCTTCTTTCTGGGCATGATGATGATCCTGACCTTCGCGGTAAACCTGCGCTGGTTTCCGGCCTCGGGGATGTGGCCGATCTACGGATCACGCGATATCTGGGCGCTGATCGACCACCTTGCCATGCCCGCGCTGGCGCTGTCGGTCGTCGCGACGGGCGTCATCGCGCGGCTGTCGCGCTCGGCCATGCTGGAGGTGCTGCGGCAGGACTTCATCCGCACCGCGCGCGCCAAGGGGGTGCATGAACGCGGCGTGGTCTGGCGCCACGCCCTGCGCGCCGCGATGGTGTCGATCATCCCGGTTCTGGGCGTGCAGGCGGGCTTCGTTCTGTCGGGTGCGGTCTATATCGAGGTGGTGTTCCAGTGGCCCGGTCTGGGCCGGATGCTGGTCGATGCGATCCTGCGCCGCGACATCCTGCTGGTGCAGGGCGGAGTGGTGTTCGTCGCGGCCTGCTACGTCTTCTTCAACATCGTCGTCGATGTCGCGCAGTCCTATCTGGACCCGAGGATCAAGACATGAGCTTCCTGTCCCTTCTGGCCCGCAACCGTCTGGCGCTGGCCGGGCTGATCGTGATCGGGCTGGTCGTGCTTCTGGCGCTGCTGACCCCGTGGCTGCCGCTGAAGCCGCCCAATGTCACCGACACATCGAACCGGTTCCAGCCGATCTTCTCGGACGGCGCGCTTCTGGGGACGGATCATCTGGGCCGCGACCTGCTGAGCCGCCTGATGTGGGGCACGCGGCTGAGCCTTGCCGTGGGCTTTGCCGCAGCTCTCGTCGCCGCGACACTGGGCGCAGCCATCGGGATCGTCGCCGGCTATTACGGCGGGCGCACCGACAACATCATCATGCGCGGCGTCGATATGCTGATGGCGTTCCCCTATATCCTGCTGGCGCTCGCCATCGTCGCGGCGCTGGGTCCCGGCCTGCTGAACGCGCTGATTGCCGTGGCTGCCGTCAATATCCCGTTCTTCGCGCGTAATATCCGCGGCATTACCGTGGGCATTGCGCATAAGGAATTCGTCGATGCCGCGCGGCTGTCGGGGATGTCCAACACCCGGATTATCCTGTCCGAGATTCTGCCAAACGTGATCCCCGTGATCGTCATCGCCATGTCCACCACCGTGGGCTGGATGATCCTTGAAACGGCGGGTCTGTCGTTTCTGGGCCTCGGCTCGCAGCCGCCGGTGGCCGATCTGGGCTCGATGCTGGGCGAAGCGCGCTCGGCGCTGATAACCAATCCGCATACCTCGGTCGTGCCGGGGGTGATGATCCTGATCATCGTCATGGCGATCAACCTTTTGGGCGACGGCGTGCGCGACGCGCTGGATCCGCGCCTGAAATCCGGCGCGCTGAATCGGCCCCTGCCTGCCACGATGGTCGCCCGTGACCACCAGCCCGCCCCGGCGCAGGCCGAGGGCATCCTGACCCTGTCGGACCTGCAGACGCAGTTCCACGTCAAGAACAAGGTCTACCGCGCGGTGGGCGGCGTGTCGCTGTCGGTCAAACCGGGCGAATGCCTTGGCATTATTGGCGAATCCGGTTCGGGAAAATCGGTGACGGCTTTGTCGGTGATGGGGCTTGTGGCCTCGCCCCCGGGCGTGATCGCGGGCGGGTCGGTGCGGTATCAGGATCAGGAGCTGATCGGCGCGCCCTATGGCACGCTGCGCAGCCTGCGCGGGCGCGAGGTCGCCTATATCTTCCAAGACCCGCTGGCGACGCTGCACCCGCTCTACCGCGTCGGCGACCAGCTGATCGAGGCGATCAAATGCCACCGTCCCATCGGCCGGGCCGACGGCCGGCGCAAGGCGATCGAGTTGCTGGAAGCCGTGCGCATTCCCAACGCGTCGGCGCGCGTCGACGATTACCCGCACGAAATGTCGGGCGGGATGCGCCAGCGGATCGGCATCGCCATGGCGCTGGCCAATGACCCCGAGGTCATCATCGCCGACGAGCCGACCACTGCGCTCGACGTCACGGTGCAGGCGCAGGTTCTGTCGCTGCTCGACGATCTGCGGCGCGAACGCGGGCTGGCCATCGTGTTCATCACCCATGATTTCGGCGTGGTTGCGCAGCTTTGCGACCGGGTGGCGGTCATGTATGCGGGCCGGATCGTCGAAGAGGGCGCGACCCGCGCGATCCTCGACGCGCCACGGCATCCCTATACCGCGCGTCTGATGGCCTGCGTGCCCGAACTGGGCGGTGGCAAACGGCGGCTCGAGGCAATCCCCGGCCTGCCGCCCGTCGTCAGCGATCTGCCCGAGGGATGCGCCTTTGCCGAACGCTGCACTCGCGTGCGGGGCGATTGCCGGAAGGGCGAGATCCCGCTTGAGAACGGCGTGCGCTGCCTGCACCCGGTAACCTATCAGGAGGCCCCGGCATGAATGCCCCCGCTCTGCGCCTGACCGACCTGTCCAAGACCTTCCCGCTGGGGCGCAAGATGTTCCGCCCCACGGGGCAGGGCGTGCGCGCGGTTCATCCGGTGACGCTGGATGTGCCGCAGGGCGAAACGCTGGGCATCGTCGGCGAATCTGGCTGTGGAAAATCCACGCTGGCGCGCATGCTGGTGGGGTTGCTCGAACCCACGACCGGCGCCATCGAGATCGAGGGCGAGGCGCTCGACAATGCCGATCCGGCCGTGTTCGGCAAGCGCATCCAGTATGTGTTTCAGGACCCGATCTCGTCGCTGAACCCACGCAAGACGATCCGTCAGATCATGGACGCGCCGCTGAAGCGCCTGCACGGGATGAACCGGGCCGAGCGGACCAAGCGGATTTCCGAGATTTTCGACACTGTCAGCCTGCGCGAGGAATTCCTCGACCGTTATCCGCATGAATTCTCGGGCGGGCAGGCGCAGCGGATCGGCATCGCGCGGGCGCTGGCGGCGCAGGCGCGGATCCTGATCCTGGATGAGCCGGTCTCGGCGCTGGATGTCTCGGTGCAGGCGCAGGTGCTGAACCTGCTGGCCGATCTGAAGGCGCAGCTCGGCCTCACCTATCTCTTCATCAGCCATGATCTGGCCGTGGTCGAAGCCGTCTCGGACCGTATCGCGGTGTTGTATTTCGGCTCGGTGGTCGAGCTTGGCCGCGCCGAGGACGTGTTTCGCGCGCCCCGCCATCCCTATACCCGGCTGCTGGCGAATTCGGCGCCGGTGGTGGGCCGCGCCCTGACCGCCCCCGAAGGACGCGAAACCGAGCTGCCCGATCCGCTCGACCCGCCCCAAGGCTGCGCGTTCCGGGCGCGTTGTCCCTTCGCGACCGAGATCTGCGGCACCGCGCCGCCGCCTCTGGATGACAAGGGCAGCGGGCATCTGGCGGCCTGCTACCACCCGCTCGATGCGGCTCAGATCTGAGCGCTGGTGCGGCGGACGATCCAGACGCGGCGCAGGAAGGCCAGAATGAACAGCGTGGTCAGGATCAGGATGATCGTCGGCGCGGGCGCGCTGTCGAGAAAGAAGCTGGCATAAACCCCGGCCATCATCGACAGCAGGCAGACGACCACCGCGACGGCCAGCATCCGCCCGAAGCGGCGTGTGACCAGAAAGGCGATGGCACCGGGCGCGATCAGCAGGCCCACGGCAAGGATCAGGCCGGTGGCCGACATCGTCGCGACGATGGTCAGCGACAGGACCGTCAGCAGCCCGTAATGCAGCACCCGGACCGGCAGCCCCGACGCCTGCGCCTGCGCGGGGTCGAAGGCGTGCAGCATCAGGTCCTTCCATTTGAGCAGCAGCAAGCCCGAGACCAGCGCGGAAATAAGACCCGCCGTCCAGAGATCCTGCGCGTCGATGCCCAGCATGTTGCCAAACAGGATGTGGTCCAGATGCGCGTCCGAGCGGATCGAGGTGTAAAGCACGATGCCCAGCCCGAACATGCCCGAGAACACCACGCCCATCACCGTGTCCTGCTTGATCCGGCTGTTGGCCGACAGATAGCCCGTGGCCAGCGTCGTCACCATGCCGGCGGCGAAGGCGCCGATGATCAGCGGGATGCCAAGGACATAGGCCAGCACCACGCCCGGCAGGATCGCGTGGCTGACCGCGTCGCCCATCAGCGCCCAGCCCTTGAGGACCAGAAAGCACGACAGCAGTGCGGTTGGCACCGCGACGATGGCCGCGATCAGGAAGGCGTCGCGCATGAAATTGAATTCGAACGGAAAGAGCAGCGTCTCGATCATGGCTGCACCTCTTCCGTCAGCGCCGCGCGGGCTTTGGCGCGCGCCGCCAGCAGCCCATGTTTCGGGGCGAAGACGAAGACGGCAAGAAAGATCAGGGTCTGCAGGCAGACGATCACCCCGCCCGTCGCGCCATCCAGGAAATAGCTCAGATACGCGCCCACGAAGCTGGTCGCGGTGCCGATGGCGACCGACAGGGCGATCAGGCGCGGGAAGCGGTCGCACAGCAGATAGGCGGTCGCGCCGGGCGTCACCACCATGGCGATGACCAGAAACGCGCCCACGGTCTGCATCGCTGCCACCACGCTGGCCGACAGCAGCATGAAGAACACGCCTTTCAGCAGGCCGGGCCGCAGCCCGATCGAACGGGCGTGGTTCTCGTCGAAGAAAACGACCATCAGGTCTTTCCATTTCAACAACAACACCGCCAGCGAAACGGCGGCGATCAGCACCAGTTGCAGCGTATCCTCGGGCGTGATGGCCAGAATGTTGCCCATGGTGATGGTCTGGATCGACACCGCCATCGGGTTCATCGACACCATGAACAGTCCCAGCCCGAAAAAGCCGGTGAAGATGAGGCCGATGACCACATCGACCTTCAGCCCCGAGCGGTCGGACAGGAACAGCATCGCGGCGGCGGCCAGCCCCCCGGACAAAAAGGCCCCCAAAGCAAAGGGCAGGCCCAGCATATAGGCGCCCGCCACGCCCGGCACGACCGAGTGGGACAGCGCGTCGCCGATCAGCGACCAGCCTTTCAGCATCAGATAGGCCGACAGGAAAGCGCAGACCCCGCCCACCAGAGCCGAGACCCACATCGCATTGGTCATGTAATGATAGCCGAAGGGTTCAAGCAGCACGTCCATCAGCGATCCTCGCGGGTGCGGGTCTGGTCGCCGTATTGCACGAAGGGCCGTTCGTCATCGGTGAGGATGCTGATATGGCGCGGGTCGTCGTCATCGTGCAGATGCTCGCCGCCCAGTGTGAAATGCCGCAGCACGCCGCCAAAGGCGCGCTCGAGGTTCTCGCGGGTAAAGGTCGTCTCGGTCGGCCCGTAATTCAGCACGGTGCCCTTGACCAGCACCACCCGGTCGCAGAATTCCGGCACCGAACCCAGATTGTGCGTCGAAACCAGCATCACCCGCCCCTCGTCGCGCAATTCGCGCAACAGGGCGATGATCTGTTCCTCGGTCTTCACGTCGACTCCGGTAAAAGGCTCGTCCAGCAAGATGACCTGCCCGTCCTGCGCCAGTGCGCGGGCAAGGAAGACGCGCTTCTTCTGGCCCCCAGACAGTTCGCCGATCTGGCGATGACGGAATTCGCTCATGTTGACGCGCGCGAGCGCGGCCTCGACGGCGGCGTGGTCGTCCGTTTTCGGGCGGCGCAGGAACCCCATATGCCCGTAGCGGCCCATCATCACCACGTCTTCGACCAGAACCGGAAAGGACCAGTCGACCTCTTCCGCCTGCGGGACATAGGCCACGAGGTTTTGCTTCAGAGCCTCGCGCACGCTCATGCCGAGCAGCCGGATTTCACCGGCCGCGGCGGGGACAAAGCCCATGATCGCCTTGAACAGCGTGGATTTCCCCGCGCCGTTCACGCCCACCAGCGCCGTGACCGTGCCGCGCGGGATCTCGAAGCTGGCATGTCTGAGCGCGGTCATGCCGTTGCGATAGGTGACGGTGACGTCCCGCGCGGTGATGCCGCCGCCTGCGTCCGTCGAAGAGGTATCGGGCTGAGCCATATGTGCTTACTCGGTTCCCGTCAGGCCGGTGACCACGGTCTCGGCGGTCACGCGCAGAAGATCCAGATAGGTGGGCACCGGGCCGCCCGCTTCGGACAGGCTGTCGACATAGAGCACACCGCCGAAGCGCGCGCCGGTTTCGCGGGCGACCTGTTCGGCGGGGGCGGTATTCACCGTGCTTTCGCAGAACACGACCGGGATGTCGTTGTCGCGGACCCCGTCGATCACGCTGCGCACCTGCCGGGGCGTGCCCATCTGGTCGCTGTTCATCGGCCACAGATACAGCTCTTGCAGGCCCAGATCGCGGGCGAGATAGGAAAACGCGCCTTCACATGTCACCAGCCAGCGCTGCTGTTCGGGCAGATCGTCAAGCTGGGCTGCGATGGGTTCGAGCGTCGCGCGCAGCTCGGCCTTGTAGGCTTCGGCATTGGCCAGATAGATCTCGGCATTGTCGGGGTCGTGTTCGGCAAAGGCGCGGGCGATGTTGTCGACATAGATCTGCGCGTTCGCCAGTCCCATCCACGCGTGCGGGTTCGCCAGCCCGTCGTAATCGCCGCCCGAAATCGAGATCGGCGCGATGCCGTCCGTCAGCGTGACCGAGGGTACGTCGCCCAGATTGTCGAGGAATTGAGAGAACCACAGTTCAAGGTTCAGCCCGTTCCACAGGATGAGGTCCGCCCCATGCGCGCGCACCAGATCGCGCGGCGTGGGCTGGTAGCCGTGAATCTCGGCGCCGGGTACCGTGACCGACACGACCTCGGCTGCATCACCCGCGACGTTGCGGGCCATGTCGGCGAGAATGGTGAAGGTGGTGACCACCTTCATCGGCTCGGCACTGGCCCCCGTGGCGCCGAGGCCGATCAGGGCGGTGGTGGCGAAGAGGCGGACGATACGTCCCGGCATGGTGTCTCCTGAAGGCTCAGTTGCGAGAAGGTCGCAAAAACGATGATTCGACACGAACCCTAACAGGTCGCTTGACGGTTACAACTGCGAATTAGTCGCATTAAAGAAATTCCCGCCCTTCGTGACGCCCTCCCGGGGCCATGTTAAGGTGACCCCTGCGGCGCTCCGGTGCCTCTGACGACCAGCGAGCGCGACTTCATGACCCAAACCGCCCCGTCCTCTCTTGCCCTTCGCATCAAGCAGGCGGGCCTGCGGCTGACGGCGCCGCGCCGGGTGATCCTGCAGGTGCTCGACAGCGCCGACGATCACCCCGATGTCGAGGAACTGCACCGCCGCGCGCAAGCGATCGAGCCGGGGATTTCCATCGCCACCGTTTACCGCACCATGAACGCGCTGGCCGAGCACGGGCTGATCGAGCGCCAGCGCTTCGACGATGGCCGCACCCGGTACGAGGCCGTGCCCGAAGAGCATCACGACCACTTCATCGATGTCGAAACCGGGCAGGTGGTCGAATTCCGCTCGGACGAGATCGAGCGCCTGCAACAGGACATCGCCCGCGCGCATGGTTTCGAGATCGTCAGTCACCGGCTGGATATTTTCGTCCGCCGCAAGCGCTGAACGGGTTGCACCCGCGCGCCTTGCGTCATAGGCAGCGCGCCTTGCGATTTCGGGATGATGTACATGACCACGTTGGCGATTGATTTCGGCACGTCGAATTCGGCGGTTGCCCTGTTGGAAGACGGCAAGATCCGGCGCCTGCCGGTCGAGCAGGGATCGGATACCCTGCCTACCGCTGTGTTCTTCCCCGCCGACCGGGGCGCGATGATGATCGGCGCGGCGGCGGGCGAGGCACTGATCGCCGGGGAAGAGGGCCGCTATATGCGGGCGCTGAAAAGCGTGCTGGGCACCGCGCTGTTGCACGAATCGCGGTTGATCGGCGGCAAGCGGCGGACGCTGTCGGATATCGTCACCGAGTTCCTGTCCGCTCTGCGCCAGCGGGCCGAAGCCGCCACCGGCCAGACGCTGACCCGCGCGCTGTCGGGCCGTCCGGTGCATTTCCATACCAACGACGCCACCCGCGACGCACAGGCCGAGGCCGATCTGCGCGCCTGCTACCATGCTGCCGGTTTCACGCAGGTGGATTTCCTGCCCGAACCCGAAGCCGCCGCGCTGGCCAGCCACGGGCTGAGCGGCGAGACGGGCCTCGGGCTGATCGTCGATATCGGCGGCGGTACGTCGGATTTCACGGTGTTTCGCAATGACGGCGGACGCCCGCGCATTCTGGCCAGCCACGGGATCCGGCTGGGCGGCACCGATTTCGACCATGCCGTGTCGATGGCCCATGCGATGCCGCTTCTGGGGCTGGGTGGCGAACTGCGCCGCGAGATGGGCGAGGGACGGCTACCGGTGCCGCGCGCGCCCTATCTCGACCTGTCGACCTGGGCGAAGATCCCGTTCCTGTATGCGCCCGACACGCGGCGCATGGTGGCCGATATGGTCAAGATGGCGGTTGAGCCGAAGCCCATGCAGCGGTTCCAGACCGTGCTGAACGAGGAACTGGGTCACGATCTGGCTTTCGCGGTCGAGCGCGGCAAGATCGCCGCCAATGGCCGTGACGGGCAGGGCCGGATCGACATGGGCGAGATCGAGCGCGGGCTCACGGCGCTGGTGACGCATTCCAGCCTCGACGCCGCGCTCAGGGGCTACCGCGACGATCTGCGCGCCGCCGCTGCCGAAACGCTGGTCATGGCCGATTGCGCGCCCGAGACGCTGGATAGTGTGATCCTTGTTGGCGGCTCGTCCCTGATGCAGCTTGTCACTGACGAGATGCGCGCGCTCTGCCCCGGCGCCGAGATCCGCACGAGCGAGGCCTTCACCGCCGTGGTGGACGGGCTGGCACTGGCGACGGGCGATGCTTGAGGGGCGTTAGTCCCTCAGCCAGCCGAAAGCCTGCTCAAGGACCATATCCGCCCCTTTGGTCACGGGCGTTCCATGCGCCATCACCACCCGCTGGGCGGGCCACGACAGGATCTTGTCCGCGGCATAGCGCGCCGTTGCGCGGTCCCTCAGCGCCAGCCGGAACTTGCGCGGCATGGTGGGCCGGACTTCGGTCATCAGGTCCAGCCGGGCGATCAGTCCGCGCCAGCCGCGATGCCATCCTGCCGGGAATTGCTGGATGAAATCGGTCAGCAGGACGGTGCCGCTGGGCCGGTGAAAGAACACCACCTCATCGGTGATCGCGCTGCGCAGAACGACCTGATCCATGTCCCGCGCCCAGACCGGCGGCGCCGTGTCGCACAGCGTTTCGGCAAAGGCCAGATCGGGATGCGCCCGGGCGATGCCGGGGGCGGGGTGCAGGGTGGCCGCGGGCCAAGCCACTGCCCAGTCACCAAGGAACGTGTCGTGCAGGCTGTTGGGCGCGATCACATGCGCAATACGGCCCAGCCCGGCCAGATCTGCGCGCAGGGTGTCGGTCAGTGCGACGGGCGACCAGACAACCAGATCGCCGCTTCCAAGCCGGATAACCGCCATCCGCGTCGGATAGCGAAACCCCAGCGCGGCGGTGACCACGGGGCCGTCGGAAAGCCAGATCTGCGGGCCGAAAGCGGTGAGCATGACGCGGTCCTTTCATCCCCGCAGGATAAGGACTGGCACCGATTACACAAGTGTGTAAATTGAGCCTATGACCCGCCGTGCCCAAACCCGGATCGCGATTCTCGATGCCGCCGAGCAGGCGTTCCGCGACCACGGCTATGGCGCGACCGCGATGGAGGACATCGCCCGGCGCGCGGGCGTGGTGCGCAAGACGCTCTACAATGCTTTCGCCTCGAAAGAGTACATCGCCGAGCATCTGGTCCAGCGGGCCGAGGCAGCCTCGGAGCCGCTCTATCGCCACCGGATCGCGGCGGGCGAAGACGCGCTGGCGCTGCTGGCCGAGATGCTGACCGACAGCGCCGGGTGGTGCCTGCAATCCCCCGAACTTGCCGCCTTCGCGTTGTCGCCCCGGATCCGTCCCGCCGCCGAGCCCCCGGCAGACGGGCCCTCCTTTCAGCGCATCATCCGCGATACCATCGCCGCGGGGCAGGCGCAGGGACAGATACGGCGCGATGAGGATGCGGGGTTTCTGGCGCTCATGCTGCTAGGGATCTACGCACAGCACATGACCTCGGTTCTGGCGGGCGCCGCATTCGATCCGGGGCAGATCCGGCGTATTCTGCGGGTGCTGGTCGAGGGGATCGGCGCCTAGCTGCCGTCGCGCCCGGTGATCTCGGTCAGCCAGTCCAGAAAGGCCTGCGCCCCATGCGAGAGCCGTTCCGCGGCGGTGACGTAATAGGCGGTGCCCATGTCGATCGCGCCGCCCGGCCATTCCTTCAGCGCGCCGTCGCTCACCAGCCGCGCGGTGATCGAGCGCCAGCCCAGCATCAGCCCGCGCCCGTCCAGCGCCGCCTGCGCGCCCTGCACGTAATTGTTGAAGCTCTGACCGCCCAGCCTCTGGCGGGCGATGCCGCGCGTCAGCAGGTAATCCTCCCACCCGGCCCAATGCTGGTTGTTGGGGCTGCGCACATGGATCAGCGGCGCGTGGTCCAGCCCGGTCCCGGCAGCCAGCAGGTCGTCGACAAGCTTCACGGTGCCCACGGGACAGATTTCTTCGTGGAACAGCAACCGCGTCACGCCTTCGCGCCAGCCGCCGGTGCCATAGCGCACGGCAATGTCGATGCCGGGCGCCAGCGTCGGCAGATCGCTGGGCGGGGCCTGTACGTTGACGGCGATATCGGGGAAGCGGGCGTAGAAATCCGACAGTCGGGGCATCAGCCAATAGGTCGCCATGCCCAGCGTGCAGCTGACGGTGACATGCCGGTCCTCGCGGCCACTGAGCGCGCGGATATCCTCGATCGCCGCCGCGATCTGGCCCAGCCCGCCGCGCACCGCGCGCGCCAGAAGGTGCCCCGCATCGGTCAGGCTGGCCGGGCGCGTCCCCCGGTTCAGCAGCTTGGTGCCGACATCGTCTTCCAGCATCTGCAGGGCCTGACTGACGGCGGGCTGGCTGACATTCAGCACCGCCGCCGCCTCGCGCATCGAGCCCAGCCGCGAGACGGCCTCGAAAGTGACAAGCAGACGAAGCGGGGGCAGGCGTTCCATGGCTGTATCCGGCTGGTGGCGGGACCAGCCTGTCGCGAAATCGCGGCGGGTGAAAGGGACAAGTGCGCTGTCACTCCCAAGACTGGACGGCTGACGCCAAGGCGGGCAGGGTAGGGACATCGCGGGAGGAAACATGCGCAAGATATTCTGGACGACCGTCACCCTCGGTTTCTTCGCGGCTCCTGCATGGGCCGGGCCTTTCGATGGCGTCTGGGATGGCTCGGGGGCGCAATGCCAGCGGGCGATGTCCGACGGGCGCGTGACCGTGTCGGAAACCGCGCTCGCGTTCTGGGAAACCCACTGCACGCTGTCGAACCCGACCGCTATTCGCGACATGCCGGACGCCATGCTCTATGACGCCGCCTGTTCGGGCGAAGGCGAGACGTGGGCGTCGCGCGTCCTGCTGGCGCGGCTAAGCTTCGGCGGCGACCGGCTGCTGATCCTGATGGGCGGGGTCGAGACGATCCGCCAGCGCTGCGACGCGCCGCCGGTATCGGGCCCCGATGGGCTCAAAGGTTAAGCCGGGACTTAACTTATCTTCAGCCGATCCCGCCTGTTTCGTCCCTGATCCGCATGAGATGCTGCGCGCAATCGGCCCGTGTTTTCGGGCCTGTCGCCAAGCGCCTGCAACCCTCAGCGAACGAGATCCGCGATGAATATCATGACCGCCCCCCCGGCCGCCGTCGAGCTGAAAGACCACGGGGTCGATGTCCGTCTGAGCGACGGGGCAATGCACTATTTCAACGCCTATTGGCTGCGCGACAACGATCCGACCTCGTTCAGCCCGATGACGCGCGAGCGCAGTTTCGACATTTTCCATCTCGACGCGGCCCCGGTGGTCGACAGCGCCGAGATCGACGGCGATGCCCTGATCCTGCGCTGGGCGAGCGAGGATCACGTCACCCGGATGCCGTTGTCATGGCTCGAGAGCTTCAGGAATGGTGCGCGCCGCCCCGATCCCGCCGATCTGCCGCGCAAAGCGTGGTATGCCGACCATTACCCCGCGATCCCGCGTTTCAGCTTTGATGCGCTGATGACCGAGCCGGGCCAGCGCGCGGCATGGATCGAGGCGCTGATCGTCGACGGGCTGGCCATCGTCACCGACATGCCCGACACGAATGAGGCGCTGACGCAGACCGCCAACCTGATGGGCGCGGTTCGGCCGACGTTTTTCGGCGATTATTTCGACGTCTACACCCATATCAACCCCACCAACACGGCCTATACCGCTGGCCCGCTGGAACTGCACACCGACACCCCGGCCGAGGAATTCGCGCCCGGCATCCAGTTTCTGCACTGCCGCCGCAACTCGGTTCAAGGGGGCGAGAGCCTGTATGCCGATGGCGTTGCCGTGGCGAACGATTTCCGCAAGCGCGATCCGCGCGGGTTCGAGCTGCTGTCGACCGTCGACGTGCCGTTCTTCTGCGAGCATGACAGCTACGACATGCGTTCTCGCCAGACGGTAATCGAGCTGGACCGCTACGGCGAGGTGTCGGGCCTGACGATCAGCCAGCATATGCTGGACCTGCTGGACCTCGATCAGCATCTTCTGGACGAGTATTATCCCGCCTTCTGCCGTTTCGGCAAAATGCTGCAGGAAGAGAAATACGTGATGCGCTTCATGATGAAGGCGGGCGAGTGCATGGTGTTCGACAATCACCGCATCGTGCATGGTCGCGCGGGATATGTGGCGACCTCGGGCGAGCGGTTCCTGCGCGGCACCTATGCCGACCGGGCCGAGATGCGCTCGACCTACCGCGCGCTGGTCAGCGAGGGGCGGTTCAAGGCATGAGAGATCTGATCGATTCCGAAGCCACTCTGCGCGAAGACCTCGCGGCTGCGTTTCGCATCACCCACAGGCTGGGCTGGAGCGAAAGCGTCGGCAACCATTTCAGTGCGGCCCTGTCCGAGGACGGCAAGCGGTTCCTCCTAAACCCGCGCTGGCAGCATTTCGCCACGATCGGCCCCGACGACCTGCTGGACCTGCATTCCGACGATACCGGCGTGCTGGACCGACCCGACGCGCCCGATGCTTCGGCGTGGTGCATTCACGGGGCGATCCACCGGGCCCTGCCGCGCGCGCGCGTGATCCTGCATGTCCATTCGCCCTATGCCACGGCGCTGGCTTGTCTTGCCGATCCGACGATGCTGCCCCTCGACAACAATACCTGCCGTTTCTTCGGGCGCATGGCCTATGACCTCGATTTCGGCGGCATCGCCGATGCCGAAGAGGAAGGCGCGCGCATCGCGGCCTCGCTGGGGGACAAGGATGTTCTGCTGATGGGCAATCACGGCGTGACCTTCATCGCCCCCACCGTTGCCGCCGCGTTCGAGGATCTGTATTTCTTCGAAAAGGCCGCGCAGACGATGATCCTGACCCGCTCGACCGGGCAGCCGCTGGCGGTTCTGTCGGACGCGGTCGCACAACACACGGCAGACGGGTGGCGGGCCTATGCGGGCATGGCCGAGCGTCATTTCGACTGGCTGAAATCTCAGGTCCCGCTCTGACGCCGCCGCTTCGGGGCGCGCGATGAACAGACCGCTGCCCGCAAGGGCGGCGGTCCTTGCCATTTGAGCGCAGCAACATTTGCCTCTTGGATCACGCGGCCCGCGACCGCATATAGGGGGCAACACAACGCTGAGAGGATGCCATGCTGGGCAATTTGGATGCCGCGCCGCAAGCGGGCGACTGGATCAAGGACACAAGCGAAGCCACCTTCCTGGCCGACGTGGTCGAGGCCAGCCAGGAGGTTCCGGTCATCGTCGATTTCTGGGCGCCGTGGTGCGGCCCCTGCAAGCAGCTTGGCCCGGCGCTGGAAGCCGCCGTCACCGCCGCCAAGGGCAAGGTGAAGATGGTCAAGGTCAATGTCGACGAGAACCAGAACATCGCCGCCCAGCTGCGCATTCAGTCGATCCCCACGGTCTATGCCTTCTTCCAAGGCCAGCCGGTCGATGCGTTCCAGGGCGCGCTGCCGCCGTCCGAGCTGAAAACCTTCGTCGACAAGCTTGCCGCGATGGGCGGCGAGGATGATGGCCTTGGCGCGGCGCTGGACGAGGCCGAGACGATGCTGTCCGAAGGCGCGCTTGCCGATGCCAGCGAAGTCTTCGCCGCCGTTCTGGCCGAAGAGCCCGAGAATCCCCGCGCGCTGGGCGGTCTGGCGCGGGCGCAGATCGCTGCCGGCTCGCTCGATCAGGCCGAGGCGCTGATCAACAACGCCCCCGCCGCCATCGCCACGGCGCAAGAAGTCGAAGCGGCGCGCGCGCAGCTGGCGCTGGCGCGGCAGGCCGAGAATGCGGGCCCGGTGGACGAGCTTCGCGCCGTTCTGGCCGACGCGCCCGACAACCATCAGGCGCGCTTCGATCTGGCGCAGGCGCTGCATGCCAAGGGCGACGTGGCCGAGGCGATCGACGAATTGCTCGAACTTTTCCGCCGTGACCGCGAGTGGAACGATGGCGCGGCAAAGAGCCAGCTCTTCACGATTTTCGAAGCGCTGAAGCCGAACGATCCGCTGGCCGCGAAGGGCCGTCGCCGCCTGTCGTCGATGATCTTCGCATAACCGCGCCGGACCCTTTGCCGGATGCCCGGCGCGCACTATGTCAGGGGAATGCTGACCGCGACCGACCTCCCCGACACGCTCGCTCTGTTCCCTTTGCCGGGCGCGCTGCTTTTGCCGCGCGCCAAGCTGCCCCTGCATATCTTCGAGCCGCGCTATCTGCAGATGATCGAGGATTGCATGGCCACGCAGCACCGGCTGATCGGCATGATCCAGCCGCGACCCACGCCCTCGGGCGGTGGTGAGCGGTTGCATGTCATCGGTTGCGCCGGGCGGCTGACGGCGATGTCGGAAACCGAAGACGGGCGTTACATGATCACCCTGACCGGGGTCAGCCGCTTCCGTATCCTGGCCGAGCAGACCGATACCGCGATGCCCTATCGGCAGGCGCGGGTGGACTGGTCGGATTTCGCGTCCGATCTGGGCCATGCCGAGCGCGATCCGGCGCTTGATCGCGATGGCTTCATGGCGCTGCTCAACCGCTATTTCGAGGCGATGTCGCTGTCCACCGAATGGGACAGCCTGAAAGAGGCCGAGGACGAGCTGTTGATCAACGCGCTGGCGATGCTCTGCCCTTTCCCGCCCGAAGAGCGGCAGGCGCTGCTGGAAGCGCCGTCGCTGACCACCCGGCGCGAGACGCTGGTGACCTTGATGGAATTCGCGATGCGCGGCGGGCGCGGCGCCGAAAGCAACGACAGGATGCAGTGATGGGCGAACTTGGCGGCGCGGCGCAGGACAAGGGCCCCCGGGCCGAACGGCACATGCTTGAATCGCTGGTTTGTCCGGTGACGCAGGGCCAGCTTAGATACGATGCCAACGCGCAGGAACTGATCTCGACCACCGCGCATCTGGCCTTTCCGATCCGCAACGGTATTCCCATCATGCTGGCCTCTGAGGCGCGCGAGCTGGACTGACTTTCAGTCGAACCGTTCGCGCCATGTGGGCAGGACATCGCCCGGCATCGGGCGCGCCGCGTGGATCGCGCGGGCGATGGCCCGGCTCAGCGTGAGCGCCGTAGCATGGCCTAGCTCCAGCGCCGCGCCTTCGGGCAGCTCGCGCTGCCCGGTGGATACCGCGAATACCAGATCCCCGTCATGCGGCGTATGCGCCGGCACGATCGCGCGCGCCAGCCCGTCATGCGCGGATGTGGCCAGCCGCGTCGCCTGTGGCTTGGTCAGCACGGCGTCGGTGGCGACGATGGCGATGGTCGTGGCCTCGCCCAGCCGCTTGATCGGCGGCGGGACCATGGCCGCAGGCGCGGATTCGATGCCCAGCCCACCGAATTCGGCGCCGATCTCGAAAGGCGCCGCCCAGAAGCGCGCGCCGTCTCCGACCGTGACGCTGCCCAAGGCATTGACCGCAACCAGCGCCCCCACCGTGATGCCCGAGGGCAGTACCTGCGAGGCCGACCCCAGCCCGCCTTTCAGCCCCGCGACCAGCGCGCCGGTGCCAGCGCCCTCGGATCCCAGCGCGAAATCCGCGCCGCAGGCGGCCAGCGCCCCGCGCCCGAGCCGGGGATAGGGGTTTTCGGCCCAGCCCTTGTCGCCGCCATTGATCAGGTCAAACAGGATCGCACCGGGCACGATCGGCACGCGCGCGGGACCGACGGCAAAGCCGCGCCCCTGCGCGGCCAGCGCATCCATCACCCCCTGCGCTGCGGCCAGCCCGAAGGCCGAGCCACCCGACAACACCAGCGCATCCACCGCCTGCACCATCTTGTCGGGGGCCAGAAGATCGGTCTCGCGCGTGCCCGGGGCGCCGCCCATGACATGCACCCCCGCCACCATCGGCGCGTCGCCCAACAGCACCGTGACCCCGGTCTTGATCGCGTCGTCGCGGGCATTGCCGACGCTCAGGCCGGGAACGTCAGTGATCAGATTGCGCGCGCCGGGGCGATAGGCACTGCTGTCCTGTGGGCGTTGGGCGGTCATCCGGGCCTCCTGTTTGTGCAGCCACGCTATGCGCGCATTGCCGCAGCGTAAACGTCTAGGCAGGTTCGGTTATCTGCGATAGCGTCCGATTTTGATCAGATTATCGCGGATCTCATGACCTCGAACGACACCGTCGCCCCGGGATTGCCCGGAAAGCTGCCCGAACACGAGGCCACCTACCGCCGTCTGCGCGACATGGCGATCTTTGGCGAGCTGGTGCCGGGGCAGAAGGTGACGCTTCAGGGCATCACCGCGCAGCTTGGGGCGGGTATGACCCCGGTGCGCGAGGCGATCCGTCGCCTGACCGCCGAGGGCGCGCTGGTGCTGCACGAAAACCGTCGCGTATCGGTGCCCCGGCTGACGCCGTCGCAGGCCGATGAGCTGGCCTTTGCCCGGCTGGCGCTGGAACCGCGACTGGCCGAGCTGGCGCTCGCCAGGCTGAGCCGCGATCAGATCGACGGGCTCGAAGCCGTCGATGCCGAGATCGACGCGGCCATCGCCACCGATGATGTCCGGGGCTATCTGGCGGGGAATTACCGCTTTCATTTCATGCTCTATGACGCGGCCGAGGCGCCGATCCTGACTTCGCTCACCCGGTCGCTGTGGCTGCGCTTCGCGCCCTCGCTGCGGGTGGTGATGACCTCGGAGAACGAGATCGGCCCGGATCGCCACAAGGACGCCATCGCCGCGATGCGCGCGGGCGATGCCGGGGCGCTGGCCGCGGCGATCGACGCCGATATTCGGCAGGGGATCGACCGCGTGCGCAGCGATCTGCAGGCACTGTCCGACTGACGCGGCGCAGGCCGCGTCTGGGCGGCATCACGCGGGCAGGGCACCCAGAACGGGCATCGCGGCCTGCGACAGGGCGGCACCCGCCGAATGGGACACACCACGATAGCACATCATGGTCTGGGGCGCGGCCGCTTTCAGCGTCTGGCGCTGCGACAGGAAGCGGATGCCGCGATAGATCATCGGCGTCGGGGACGTCGGGGTTTGGGGCTTCTGGCCGTCATGTTCGATGCCGCGATAGATGAGCGTGGTCATGGGTCTGGTCCTTTGCGTTGATGTGAGTAGCTGCGGGTTTGCAGCGACGAGACCACCCTGCCGCCAATCGCCGTTCCGCGCTGTGAACACGATCACAGGGTCCGGGCTTTGGCCTGTGACCGCGTTCACAGCGTTCCTTTCCAGACCATGAGAGACCTCCCGCAACGAAAGCGGGAGGCTCATATGACACCGGAAACCTGGATCACTCTGGCGATGGCGAATTTCGTGGCCTCGGTCGCGCCCGGTCAGAACGTGGCGCTGGTCGGCGCGTCGACGGCGCGGGCCGGAAGCGCGGGCGGGTTGCTGGCGGTTCTCGGTATCCTGTTGGCCGAACTGAGCTGGTCGATCCTTGCGTTGTTCATGGCGCTCGGCGCGCGGGGCGTCGATCCGGCGCTGATGCTGGCGCTGCAACTGGCGAGCGGCTCGGTTCTGATTGTGTCGGGGCTGAAGGTTCTGCGCGCAGTTCCGGCAGAGGCACGGCATGCGGCTGATGGACCCTGCTCAGCCATTCGCATTGTCGCCAATGGCGTCTGGATCGGCGCGGCGAATCCGATGGCGCTGGTCTTCTTTCTGTCCCTCTTTCCCGGCTTCGTTGCTGCCGGCGCCGAGACCGTGGTGCTGAGCGACCTTGTGCTGTTTTACGGCTCGGCGGTCGTGGCCTCGGCGGCGGCGGGGCTGATGCCCTATCTGGTGGTGTCGAACGCGCTTGTCCGGTTCGGTCTGGCACGGCTTCTGGGCTATGCCTCGGGCGCGGCACTTCTGGTGGTGGGTCTGTCGGCCATGGCGTTGGGCGTGCTGTAACGCTAACGACCGTCCACCGCGCCCGCTGCACGCGCGGCGAGGGCGGCCAGATCGGGGATCACGAACAGGCCGTTTTCCTGCGTCACGACGCGGTCCTGCGCCATCGCCGCCAGCCGTTTGTTCACCGCCTCGCGCGTGACCCCCAGCATCTGCGCCAGATCGGTTTGCGAGAATTTCCGCAAGAAGACCGCGCCATCCCCGTTCAGCGTGGCATGCGAGAGCGCCAGATCGTGCAGTTTCCGCGCGAGCCGACGGTCGAGGCTGACAAAGGCAAAGCCGCCCAGCGTATCGGTATCGCGCCTAAGCAATTCGCACAGAAGCTGGATCAGGTGCCGGGCCAGTCCGATATCGTGCTTTAGCACCGCATCGAGTGCCCGGCGCGGCGTGACAAGGCATTCGCTGTCTTCCAGTGCCGAGGCATTCGCGCTGCGGGGCAGGCCGTCGAGCAGGGCGATCTCGCCGAACGGTTCGCCCGGCTCGCGCAGGGTCAGGGTCAGTTCGCGCCCCTCGGGGTCTGCCAGCCAGATCCGCACCAGCCCCGACAGCACGACATGCAGCCCGTCTTCGTCGTCGCCCTTGAAGAACAGGGGCGCGCCGGCGGGGATGCGTTTGACGTGGCTGCCATCGGCCAGCGTCCGGATGCTGTGCGCATCCGCCCCGGCAAACAGATAGCAGTTGCGGATCGCGTCGATGATGTCTTCGCGCATGGGATTCCCAGTGTCGGGCGATACGTGGATTGCACACCGCTTCGCTTTGTAGCGCAAGCGTTGCGGGCCCCTTGCGCGCGTGCCGCGCTGAAAGCGGGCAGCCCGAAATAATTTGATCAAATTCTGTTGCAGCGGTTCGCGCGGATGCGTATCGTGCAGCGAATCCCCCGCCATCGCGGGGCAAAAGGAGTTTCCGCCATGCGCACGATCACCAACCACATGCCCACGGCCGAGTTGCAGGCTCTTGATGCCGCGCACCACATGCACCCTTTCACCACCGATTCCCAATTGGAGAAGAAAGGCGCGCGGATCATCACCCGCGCCAAGGGTGTGTTCCTGACCGACAGCGAGGGGCATGAGATCATCGACGGCATGGCCGGGCTTTGGTGCGTCAATGTGGGCTATGGCCGCGACTCGATTGCCGATACCGCCGCGCGCCAGATCCGCGAATTGCCCTATTACAACACCTTCTTCCAGACCTCGCATGTGCCCGCTATCGCGCTGGCCGCGCGCATCGCCGAACTGGCGCCGGGCGATCTGAACCACGTGTTCTTCGCCTCGTCGGGCTCGGAAGCGAACGAAACCAATATCCGTCTGGTCCGCCATTACTGGGCGCTCAAGGGGCAGCCCGAACGCAGCGTGATCATCTCGCGCATGAACGGCTATCATGGCTCGGGCATGGGTAGCGCCAGCCTCGGGGGCATGGTGTCGATGCACGAACAGGGCAATCTGCCGATCCCCGGCATCGTGCATATCGGCCAGCCGCACTGGTACGCCGAGGGCGGCGACATGACGCCCGAAGAATTCGGCCTGATGCGCGCGCGCGAGCTTGAGGAAAAGATCCTCGAAATCGGTGCGGACAAGGTCGGGGCCTTTATCGCCGAGCCGGTTCAGGGCGCCGGCGGCGTGATCATCGCGCCCGACAGTTACTGGCCCGAAATCCAGCGCATCGTCGACAAATACGGCATCCTGCTGATCGCGGACGAGGTCATCACCGGCTTTGGCCGCACTGGCAACTGGTTCGGCTGCGAAACGCTCAACATCAAGCCGCATATCATGACCATCGCCAAGGGTCTGTCCTCGGGCTATGCGCCGATCGGCGGCTCGGTCGTCTGCGACGAGGTCGCGGCGGTGATCGGCTCGGACGAGTTCAACCACGGCTACACCTATTCCGGCCACCCGGTCGCCGCGGCTATCGCGCTGGAAAACCTGCGCATCATGGAAGAAGAGGGCGTGGTCGAGCATGTGCGCGACGTGGCCCATCCGCATCTGGCCGAACGCTGGCACGCGCTGGGCGATCACCCGCTGGTGGGCGAGACGAAGCTGATCGGCATGATGGGGTCGCTGGCGCTGACGCCGGAAAAGGGCAGCCGCGCCCGGTTCGCCGCCGATGCGGGCACCGCCGGCTACATCACCCGCGAGCGTTGCTTCGCCAACAATGTCATCATGCGGCACGTCTATGACCGCATGATCATCTCGCCGCCGCTGGTGATGACCACGGACGAGATCGACATCCTGATCGATCGGGCTACAGTGGCGCTGGATGAAGCCTATGCCCAACTCAAGGCCGAGGGGCTGCTGAAAAAGGCCTCCTGATCAGGAGACAGCACCATGGACCTGCTGACCGCCAATGACACGCTGGGGGAATACCCGGCAAGCTGGTATGCCGCCAGCACCGACCCGCTGCTGCCCTTCCCGGCGGCCGAGGGCGAGCTGAGCTGCGATGTCTGCGTCATTGGCGGCGGCTTCACCGGGCTGTCGGCTGCGCTGCATCTTGCCGAACGCGGCTATGACGTGATTCTTCTGGAAGCGCAGCGTCTGGGGTTCGGGGCCTCGGGGCGCAATGGTGGTCAGGTCGGCACCGGCCAGCGTCTGGATCAGGAAGCGCTGGAAGGCATGGTCGGCAAGCCGGCGGCGCGCGCGCTTTGGGACCTGTCGCTGGAATCGGTGGAACTGACGCGTTCGCTGGCCGAGGCACATGCCCCCGATGCAGGCTATGCGCCGGGCATCATCCACGCGGCCCACAAAGAGCGTTACGTCGCCGAATTCCACCGCTACGCCGAGAAGATCGCGCGCGAATACGGCTATGACCAGATCCGCACGCTGGACCGTCGCGAGATGCGCGAGATGGTCGGCTCGCCGCGCTATCACGGCGGGGATATCGATATGGGCGGCGGGCATCTGCATCCGCTGCGCTATGCGGTGGGTCTGGCGCGCGCGGTTCAGGCGGCGGGCGTGCGGATCTTTGAGCAGTCGCGCGTCATTTCCTTCACCAAGGGCGAGCCCGCGCGCGTCGATACCGGCGCTGCCCGGATAACCGCGAAGTACCTTGCGCTGGGCGTGAACGGCTACGCCGGGCGGCTCGAGCCGGAAATCTCGGCCCGGGTGATGCCGATCAACAATTTCATCGCCGCGACCCGCCCCATGAGCGACGAGGAACGCGCCGGGATCATCCGCCAGAACCACGCCGTCGCGGATTCGAAATTCGTCATCAACTATTTCCGCTTCTCGCAGGACAACCGCCTGCTTTTTGGGGGTGGCGAATCCTATGGCTATCGTTTTCCCGACGATATCGCCTCGAAAGTCCGCAAGCCGATGGAAGAGATCTTCCCGCAGCTCAAGGATATCGAGATCACCCATGCCTGGGGCGGGACGCTGGGCATCGCCTTCAACCGGATGCCCTATTTCGAGCGACTGGCGGGGAACGTGCTGACCGCGTCGGGCTTCTCGGGCCACGGGGTCGCTATGGGGACGCTGGCGGGCAAGCTGATGGCCGAAGCGATCGCCGGTCAGGCCGAGCGGTTCGACGTCATGGCCTCGGTTCCCAGCCCGATCTTCCCCGGTGGCGCGACGCTCCGCTGGCCGTTGATGGTGCTGGCGATGGTCTGGTTTTCGCTGCGGGATAAGCTCTGACGCGCGAACTGATTCGCCTGTTCCGTGCGAAACCCCTGTCGACACAGCGTGAATATTTCCCGTAAGCGGCCGTCCGCCGATGCAATCTGCATCGCCTGAGGGCCGTGAATCCCGGCCCAAACCTGCGAAAAGCCCATGTTTTGTGGCATTTGCGTCGCATGAGACACACCAAACGACACAATTGACGGATTCATCCTTCCCGCTTGCGGGGCGGCTTCGTAGGACTCCCGAAGCTGCCAACACAACTGTCGGGGGACAGTGTGACCAATCAAAACCGACGGACTTTCATGTCCGGGCTCGGGGTGATGTGCCTTGCCGGCGCCGCGCCCATGGGCCTGTCTTCGACCGCCATGGCGCAATCCGTGCCTGCGGTCCCGCAACCGCCGATGCCGCGCCTTTCGCGCACGCATGAGGTGGTTTCGCTCAACGCCGTGCAGACGACGCGCCCGCGCGTTGCGCTGACTTTCGATGACGGTCCGCATCCGCAGAACACGCCGTGGCTGCTGGACATTCTGGCGCAGTACAACGCCAAGGCCACGTTCTATGTGATCGGCCGCAACGCGCAGCGCTATCCTGAGATCCTGCGCCGGATTGTTGCCGAAGGCCACGAGATCGGGAACCACACGCTCAGCCACCCGGTGCTGGCGCGGCTGGGCGACGGCAATGTCCTGCGCGAGATCGACCGCACCCAGCAGATCGTCTGGGACGCGGTCGGCGCGGTGCCGGTGACGATGCGTCCGCCCTATGGGTCGTTCTCGCACCGGCAAATGAACATGCTGTTCAACCAGCGCAACCTGTCGACCGTCGTCTGGTCGGTCGATCCGCAGGACTGGCGTCGTCCCGGCGTGTCGGTCGTGGCCGACCGCATGGTGCGCGGCGCGCGCCCCGGCGCGGTGATCCTGGCGCATGACATCCACGGCCCGACGATCCGCGCGGTACCACAGGCGCTGCAGGGGATCCTTGCGCGCGGGCTTGAGCCGGTGACGATGTCCGATCTGCTGGCCTGGCCGCATTGGGGGCCGCGCGGGCTGCGCTATGTAAGCGCCTCGTCCCGGCAACATCGCGGCTGATCGGTCGCAACGCATGACTGTGATTCGGCGCGACCCTTTCCGGGGCCGCGCCGTTTTCGTTTTGGGCGGGCCGTCGTGGGCCCCGGCCCTTGGCAACACAGGGGTTTGAGCCCGATTCTTCCCGGTTTCCGCAGGAATCAGCAGAAATTTCCTCGCGAAACGAAGCCATTAGCGCTTAAGTAACCCAGAGTTGCCACGGCAACTCGCCTAAGGGTTGGGAAGAATGAATCATTTTTCGCGTAAAACTGGTGAGCCTGTACTTGCGTCCGCAACTTTGCGTGGCACGCAACCGGGGCGCAGGGCACCGCTTTCGGCGGCGCGGCCCTATGCCCGTTTTCCGATGGCGCCCTTGCAGCCGATGAAGGGCCTCGTGTCGTTGATCGAGGTCGAAACCGCGCAGCCCGTTCTGGCGCTGACCTTCGATGACGGCCCCGACCCCGAGCGCACGCCGCGTGTGCTGGACATGCTGGCCGAAGCGGGCGCGCGCGCGACCTTCTTCGTCATCGGCCAGAAGGTTCTGCGCCACGCGGATCTCGCCCGCCGGATCGTCGCCGAGGGGCACGAGATCGGCAATCATTCCTTCAGCCATCCTTATCTGGTGACGCAGGGCGATGACGCGGTCTTGCGCGAGGTCGATCTGGCGCAACGCGCGGTCTTCGACGTGGTGGGCCATCAGCCCGTGATTTTTCGCGCGCCGCATGGCCGGTTCACGCCGCATCAAAAGGCGATGCTGCACGCCAATCGCGCCTTGCCGACCATCGGCTGGAACGTGGACCCCAAGGACTGGCGCTATCCGGGCGAGACACTGATCGCCGAGCGGATGATCGCCGGCGCCGCACCGGGCGCCATCCTGCTGGCGCATGACGTCAACGATCAGATGCTGGGCGCTTTGCCCGAAACGCTGGCCGGAATCCTTGCGCAGGGGCTGGAATTCCGCACGATTTCCGCGCTTCTGGGCTGGCCGCGCTGGCAAGATCGCCAGCCGCTGAGCCTGCCCGAACCGGCGCTCGCCGCCAGCGCCTGAGCGCAACATCCCCCAGAATCGCGGTCCGCAGCCTAAGCGCGCAAGGGCGTCAGATGACGACTTTACGTCGAGGTATTTTCGGTTTTTGTCATCCACTCTTCACAAACGAAGAATATCGCAGCAAAGTGATGAAATTCGCGCCCGCGGGATCGTGGGGAGCGGTTTCGCAAACCCGTGCGCAATAACGACGAAACCAATGGGGGGACCCCTGATGTTCAAGCAAAGCCTGATGGCCGCCACGGCCATGGCCCTTGTCGCGCCTGCCGCGGCCTCGGCCCAGACCGAAATCCAGTGGTGGCATGCGATGAGCGGCCGCCTTGGCGAACTGGTCGAGCAAACGGCCGCGACGTTCAACGAATCGCAATCCGATTACGTCGTCGTGCCCAGCTATCGCGGCACCTATTCCGAAGCCATGAACGCCGCCATCGCCGCTTTCCGCGCCGGTGAGCAGCCGCATGTCCTGCAGGTTTTCGAAGTCGGCACCGGCACGATGATGGCCGCCGAGGGCGCGATCATCCCGATCTACCAGCTGATGGCCGAGCACGACGTCGAATTCGACCCCGACGCGTATATCCCCACCGTCGTGGGCTATTACACCGATCCCGACGGCAACATGCTGTCCTTCCCGTTCAACTCGTCGACGCCGATCCTGTATTACAACAAGGACGTGTTCGAAGCCGCCGGGCTTGACCCCGAAACGGCGCCCGCCACATGGGCCGAGGTCGAGGAATTCTCGCAGCAGATCATCGATTCGGGCGCCGCGACCTGCGGTTTCACCACCCGCTGGCCGTCCTGGATCCAGCTTGAGAACTTCCTCGCGCTGCACAACCTGCCGCTTGGCACCGAGCAGAACGGCTTCGCCGGTTTCGACGCCGAGCTGGTCCTGAACCAGCAAGAGCCGCTGATCCGTCACTGGGAAAACCTTGCCCG
This sequence comes from Rhodobacter sp. NTK016B, assembly GCF_017303295.1. Taxonomy (GTDB): domain Bacteria; phylum Pseudomonadota; class Alphaproteobacteria; order Rhodobacterales; family Rhodobacteraceae; genus Pararhodobacter. The sequence continues at coordinate 116,383 of NZ_JAFKOK010000011.1, forward strand.
CTGGCAGTCCGAAGGCATCTTCAAATGGGCTGGTGGCAATGACGGCCCCGATGCGGGTCCGACCTTCTACTCGGCCGAATGCGCGATGATGATGGAAAGCTCGGCCGGCCGCGCGGGCGTGATGGCCAACGCGCCGTTCAACGTGGGCTACGCGATGCTTCCCTATTACGCCGATGTCGAAGGCGCGCCGCAGAACTCGATCATCGGCGGCGCCACGCTGTGGACTCTGTCGGGTCATGACGAAGGCGATTACGAAGGCGTTGCGCGCTTCTTCGAGTTCCTCTCGACGCCCGAGCAGCAGGCGTGGTGGCACCAGAACACCGGCTACCTGCCGATCACGCAGGCCGCCTATGAGCTGTCGCAAGAGCAGGGCTATTACGAAGCCAATCCCGGCGCCGATGTGTCGATCATGCAGATGAACCTGAACCCGCCGACCGAGAATTCGCGCGGCCTGCGCTTCGGCAACTACCTGCAGATCCGCGACATCATCTCGGAAGAGATGGAAGCGATGCTGATCGGTTCGATCTCGGCGCAGGACGCTGCCGACAACATCGTCGAGCGCGGCAACATGCTGCTGCGTGACTTCGAATCGTCGCTGCAGTAACTCCACGGTTTCCTGACACGCGGGACGGACGGAAACGCCCGTCCCGCATTGACGATCCGCGACCGGAGCCCGGACCATGCAAACCAAGCGCATGACCTTCTCCAGCCGATGGCTGCCTTACGCGCTGCTGGCGCCGCAGGTGCTGATCACGCTGGTCTTCTTCGTCTGGCCCGCCAGTCAGGCGCTTTGGCAGTCGATGCTGCGCGAAGACCCGTTCGGGCTGCGCTCGACCTTCGTCTGGTTTCGGAATTTCGAACGTCTCTTTGCCGATCCGCATTATCTGGCCGCGATGAAGACCACGGCGATCTTCGCCGTCGGCACCACGTTTCTGGCCATGGGCGTGTCGCTGCTGTTCGCGGTGATGGTCAACCGGATGCTGCGGTCGCGCGAATGGTACACGACGCTTCTGGTCTGGCCCTATGCCGTGGCCCCTGCCATTGCCGGTGTGCTGTGGTGGTTCATGTTCAACACCTCGGTCGGGATCGTGCCCTATATGCTGCAGGGCTTCGGCTATGACTGGAACCACCGGCTCGACGGGACCGACGCGATGATCCTTGTTGTGATCGCCGCCGCGTGGAAGCAGATCAGCTACAATTTCCTGTTTTTTCTGGCCGGCCTGCAATCCATCCCGCAATCGCTGATCGAGGCGGCCTCGATCGACGGTGCGGGACGGATGAAGCGGTTCTGGACCATCGTCTTCCCGCTGCTGTCGCCCACCACCTTCTTCCTGATGGTGGTCAATGTCGTCTACGCGATGTTCGACACGTTCGGCGTGATCCATGCCACGACCGAGGGCGGCCCCGCGCGCGCCACCAATATCCTTGTCTACAAGGTGTTCCGCGACGGCTTCGTCGGCGGCAATCTGGGCTCGTCGGCGGCGCAGTCGGTGATCCTGATGGCCATCGTCATCGTCCTGACCGTGATCCAGTTCCGCTGGATCGAACGCCGCGTCAATTACTGAGGGGCCCGCGATGGTACAGAACGACCGCTTCGGCACCTTCCTTGCGCATCTGATCCTGATCCTCGGGGTGGGGATCGTGGTGTTCCCGGTCTATGTGGCGGTGATCGCCTCGACCCATGCGCCGGGCACCTTCCTGCAGGGCGTGATGCCGCTTCTGCCCGGCAGTCATGCCATCGAGAATTACAGCGAGGTGATTTTCCAAGGTCGCTCGACCGCGGGTGCGCCGCCCATCGGGCTGATGCTGTGGAACAGCTTCGTCATGGCCATGATGATCGCCGTGGGCAAGATCGCCATCTCGCTGCTATCGGCCTTTGCCATCGTCTATTTCCGCTTCCGGTTCCGCATCTTCTTTTTCTGGATCATCTTCATCACGCTGATGCTGCCGGTCGAAGTGCGGATCGTGCCCACTTTCGAGGTCGTGGCGAATCTCAACCTGCTCAACACCTATGCCGGGCTGACGATCCCGCTGATCGCCTCGGCCACCGCGACCTTCCTGTTCCGGCAGTTCTTCATGACCGTGCCCGAGGAAATGCTCGAAGCCGCGCGGGTCGACGGGGCGGGACCGATGAAATTCTTCAAGGACATCCTGCTGCCCCTCAGTGTCACCAACATCGCGGCGATGTTCGTGATCATGTTCATCTATGGCTGGAACCAGTATCTCTGGCCGCTTCTGATCACCAGCGACGAGAGTTATTACACCGTCGTCATGGGCATTCAGCGCATGGTGACCGGCGCCGACAGCGAACCGCTGTGGCATCTGGTCATGGCCACCGTCGTGCTGGCCGCGCTGCCCCCCATTCTGGTGATCCTGTTCATGCAACGGCTCTTCGTGAAGGGCCTGACCGAGACGGAGAAATAACATGGCCCGCATCGTGATGGACGACCTGCACAAGGTCTATCCCGGCGGCGTGAAGGCGGTGACGGGCATCAGCCTGGACATTGCCGACGGCGAGATGATCGTGCTGGTGGGCCCGTCGGGCTGCGGCAAGTCCACGCTTTTGCGCATGGTCGCGGGGCTTGAGACGATCACCGGCGGCACGCTGAGCATCGGCGACCGGGTTGTGAACACCCTCGAACCCGCCGACCGCGACATCGCCATGGTGTTCCAGAATTATGCGCTCTACCCGCATATGACGGTCTACAACAACCTTGCCTATGGCCTGCGCAATCAGGGCGTGGCGAAGCCCGAGATCGAGCGCCGCGTGCAGGAAGCCGCCGCGATGCTGCAGATCGGCGATTACCTGCAACGCAAGCCGCGCGCCCTATCGGGTGGCCAGCGTCAGCGCGTCGCGATGGGCCGCGCGCTGGTGCGCGAGCCTTCGGCCTTCCTGTTCGACGAGCCGCTGTCGAACCTCGACGCCAAGCTGCGGGTGCAGATGCGCGTCGAGATCCGGCAATTGCAGAAACGGCTGGGCACGACCTCGCTCTATGTCACGCACGATCAGCTTGAGGCGCTGACGCTGGCCGACCGGCTGGTGGTGCTGAACGCGGGCCAGATCGAGCAGGTCGGCACCCCGATGGAGCTGTATCAGCGCCCCGAGACACTGTTCGTCGCGGGTTTCATCGGCTCGCCTGCGATGAACATGATCGAGATGGCTTATCTGCGCGACCGCGGCGCCGCACCGACGACCCTGCCCGGCGGCACCGATCTGGTCGGGATGCGTCCCGACGACATGCTGCTTACCGCCCCCGCCGCGCCGCATCTGTCGCTGAACGGGCGGGTGGTTCTGCTCGAACCCGCCGGGGCTGAAAGCCATATCTACGTGTCGCTCGACGGCAACGATCAGCCGATCACCGTGCGGATCCCCGGCCTGCCGACGATGAACGAGGGCGATCCGATCCCGTTGCATGTCCCGCTTGAGGCGCTGCATCCGTTCAACACGGCCAGCGGTCGCCGGGTCAGCGCCTGAAACGGCGCTATCCCGGCGTGTTGCCGAGCGCCGCGAACTCTTCGTAGAACCCGGCGAGCGACAGGCCGAATACATCGGCGAAGGCGTTGTCGAAGCGGCGGCCTTCGCCCACCCGCTCATACAGCTGCCCCAGCGCGGGATACCCGCCATGCCGCGCGATCAGGTAGGACACCGCCACCGCGCCGCCCAGATAGACGCCGTCGTAATCGATCTTCAGCCCGTGGCGCGTTTCAAGCTGCCGCAGGTTGGGCCAGTCGCGGTCGTCGAACGTGCCGATCAGCCGCCGGTCTATGGTATTCACCGCGCTCTGGGCGGGATAGCGGCCCTCAAGGATCACCGCCGTGCCCTCGGCCATCCAGATCGGCACTTCATGCGGGTCCCAGCCGGGCGTTTCGTTGATCCGGCGCACCCGCAGTGCCGAGACCTGATGCTGGATCAGGTGCAGGGCCTCGTGGCGCAGGGCGTGGCGCAAGTCGCGTTCAGACAGCGACTCGCCCAGAACAGCGTCATCGCGCAGGCACAAGATTGTCAGTCCCGACACCGTCCAGCCGCCCAGCCGGTTGATGCCGGTGCAGTGACGTTCCATCGCTTCGGCGAAGAACGGGTTGTCATTCGCCCCGCGCAGCGCCTGCATCCGGGGCAGAGCAATGCGCCATGTATCGTTGCGTACGACGATCACTTCGTCCGTCGCGGCCAGTTCCAGCCCCAGAAGCGCGCTGAGCGACTGCATCTCAGGCACCAGCGTGGCCTCGATCCGCGCGGCGATATCGCGCGGCACGTCCGGCGCGATCGACAGGTCCACCGGGCGCCGCGCCGAAGGCCAGAACGCGCGCAAGGCGGGATCGGTCAACCCGATGCGGCGGCACCATGTCACCGCGGTGTCCGAGCTGACGTCAGAGTCGATCTCAAGCCCGTTATCGCGCGCAAAAAGCCCCAGCGCGGCGCGCGTGGGGTCGCCCAGCCGCCCGTCCACCGGACCTTCGCGATAGCCCGAGGCATTGAGCTGCTCCTGCACACAGCGCACATGCGCGCTCAGCGCATGGGCCGGTACCGCCGACAGGGCCGGGAACAGCACAAGGCCAAGGACAGCCAGCGAAAGGACGGATACGATTTTGCGTGCCATGCCCGGCATTTTCGGCCTGCAAACGGGCGTCTGTCTACTCCCGCGAGGGGTCGATCACCGATTATTGCGTCAGATGCCGCAATCCCTGCGTGACATCGGTGCGAATCGCCAGCCGCAGCCCCGGTTCGTCCCCGGCTTTCAGCGCGGCAAGGATCATCCGGTGATGCGGCGGCGGCGTATTGCGACGCAAGCGGCCATAGAGCGCGCGCATCGTCGGCCCCAGCTGCAGCCAGATCGTCTCGACCATCGCCAGCATCGCGGGCGACTGCGCGCGCAGATACAGCGTGCGGTGAAATTCCAGATTGGTGCGCACATAGGTCACCGCGTCGCCGCGCAGCACGGCATCGGTATTGGCGGCGTTAATCGCCTCCATCCGGTCGATCAGCGCGGAATGCGCGCGGGGCAGGGCGCGGCTGCCCAGTTCGGGCTCCAGCAGCGCGCGGATCGTCGCCAGTTCCTCGATCCGCTCATTGCCCAGTTCCGGCGTCTGCACGCGGCCCGACCCGGACATCGTCAGCGCGCCCTCGGCCACCAGACGCTGGATCGCTTCGCGCGCGGGCGTCATCGACACCCCGAATTCACGGCCGATCCCGCGCAGCGTCAGCGGCTGACCGGGAAGCAATTCGCCATGAATCACCCGCGTGCGCAGCGTGCGGTACACGCGGTCATGCGCCGAAAGGGTCGAGGCATCGGGGCCGGGGCGGGCGGGAACTTCCATGCGCGAACCGTGATCACAAATCCACTCAGGCCGTCAAGATGCGCTATGCCCGCTTGTCCCGGGCGCGGCGTCGAAACGGAAGCGATGCAGCCGCGCGCCGTCGCTCTTCAGCCAGCGCCGCGCCTCCTGATAGCCGGGGAACAGCCTCTGGACCTGCGCCCAGAAGGCCGCGGAATGGTTCATCTCGACCAGATGCGCGACCTCATGCGCGGCGACGTAATCGAGGATCGGCGGCGGCGCCATGATCAGCCGCCAACTGAACATCAGATCGCCGGTCACCGTGCACGACCCCCAGCGCGAGCGCGTATCGCGCAGCGTCAGCTTGCCCGTTGGGCGTCCCAGAGCGGCGCTGTGGACCGCCACCCGCTCGGCCAGCCGGTCCCGGGCCTGAAGGCGCAGAAAGGCCAGCGCCCCCGCTGCAGGGCGCTGGCGGGGCACCAGCAGGTGCTCGCCCTCGATCCGCGCGGCACGGATCGCGGCGGGTTCCACCCTCAGCAGCCGTCCTTCGACCGGGATCGCCACGCCCGAGACGACCGCCAGCGGCGTCTCGGTCTCGGCCACCGCGCGGTCCAGCCAGTCGCGGCGTTCGTTGAGAAAGGCAATCGCGTTTCGCACCGAGGCCCGCGCCGGGACCGTCAGAGTGATCGTCCCGTCCAGCCGCGAAACCCGCAGCGAGACCCGCCGCGCCTGCCGCGAGCGCTTCAGCCGCACCGAGAGCGGCGGATCGCCGGGCAATTCGATCATCTCGGTTTCGGGCGGCATGCATTTTCCTTGCTGCGGGGCCAAAGCGGCGCGCGATGGCGCGCGGGCGGCGGCGATGGCAGACGTCATGCCCCGACCGGTGGCACCAAACAACGCCCGAAAGGCTTTGACAAGGCAATCCAACTATGGCAACGGGCGTCGATCCAAGCATGGGAAGGATTGTCAATGCCCAAGGAAGAATGGGGCGTGAAGCGCCTTTGCCCGACGACGGGCAAGCGATTCTACGACCTGAACAAGTCGCCTGTGATCAGCCCCTATACCGGCGAGGTCGTTCCCACGGAACAGCCGGGTCGCAAGGGCGTCACTGCGGCCACCGAATCGAACAAGTCGAAATCCGCTCCCAAGGCCGAGCCCGAGAGCGAAGACGCGCTGCTCGACGATGAAGACGATGTCGCGGTCGAGGCCGACGACGAACTGCTCGAGGACGAGGACGACGATACCGTGTCGTTCGACGAACTGGGCGACGTCGCTGACGACAGCGAAGACGACAGCTGAGCGGGCCACAGGGTCTGCTGATACGAAACGGGCGCCCCGCAACGGGCGCCCGTTTTGCTTTTCAGGGACCGGGCACGCCCGGCAGGACAGTCCGGCCCATTGCCTAACCCGTACCTCGCAACCGGCGCGCGGGTTTTTTCCGCGATTGCATTTTTCCTCTTGATCTGTCCCACGCGAAACCATACACCGCCCCTCGCAGCCCGATGGGATGCACCTCGGTGGGGCCATAGCTCAGTTGGGAGAGCGCTTGAATGGCATTCAAGAGGTCAGGGGTTCGACTCCCCTTGGCTCCACCAATTATATCAAGCACTTAGTGCCCAGAAGGCCCCGCCAATGGCGGGGCTTCTTCGTTCGGGGTAACGGGGCAGGGTAACATCTCTTGGCGTTTTGCCACGACCAACAGAGCCGCCATAGGACCCACCCGCACAACCCTGCAACTGCGCAAATTCTAGATGAACGCGAGAAGAGCGCCTGCCTCAGATCGTTTAAGTAAACGCAGCTAGAAGGTGAGCCGGGAGTACATTACAACCTTGCCGCGCAATTGACACACCAAAGCCCGTGTGCCTGATTGGTTCTGCAACTGTTAGGTCAGGTCGAGTAATGATGTCATTTGAGACGGTTGAGGAAGGGAAGCCTGGCGGCCTCGTATTGGAGTTGTCGATCGCGAAGAAGGTGAACTTTGCATCGTCTCAGAACGGCGTTTCGGTTCTAAAGAAGTTGTTGCTGAAGAATCAATTTGAAGCGCCGCTGGAGAAGCTAACGGTCGAACTCAGCAGTCGCCCCGGATTGATACGTCCGAAGAGTTGGACCGTCGATCGCATCGCTTCTGGACAGCATCAGGAACTCCATGACCTTGAAACGCCTCTGGATACGGCTCTTCTTGGTGGCCTCAACGAGGCAGAGCGGGGAGAACTTCATGTCGTCGTGAAGCACGGCGAGAACGAGTTGCTTCATGAACGTGTTCCGATCGAGATGCTGGCTCGGGATGAATGGGGCGGTGTCGGTGACATGGCGCATCTGCTTGCGGCCTTCGTCTCTCCCAATGACACGGTTGTCGCTAGTGTCCTAAAGGAGGCCAGCCGGCTACTGGAGGGTGCCGGGCAGAGCGGTGCCATGGATGGTTACCAGTCCCGCGACCCGTCGCGTGCATGGATGCTGGCCGGGGCGATCTGGTCGGCCGCGACCGGCATGGGGCTTACCTACGCGGTGCCTCCGGCAAGTTTCGAGTTGAACGGCCAGAAAGTGCGCGACCCCGGTCGCATCAAGTCTGAAGGACTGGCCACCTGCCTGGATAGTGCCCTTCTGCTGGCCGGCTGCTTCGAGGCCGCTGGCCTCAACCCCGTCGTGCTCTTCGCTGAGGGGCATGCTTGGACCGGGGTCTGGCTGACGGAGCGGGATTTCGGAACCATCAGTGAGCCCGACGTGATGACGGTCCGTAAAGCAATTGATGCGCGTGAGTTCGTGGTCATGGAGACCACCTTGCTGACGAAGAAACCCAGCGTCGGGTTCGAGCAGGCAGTTGATACGGCGCGCGAGCTGACCTCCGAGCGCAATGAGCACAGCTTCGTCACGGCAGTCGATATCCGGCGCGCCCGTGCGGCCCGTATCCGCCCGCTTGCCAGCCACCGCTCTGAACCGGAGGCCGAGGCGGAAGACGTCGTTGCAAGTCCGGCAGCGCTGCCGCGCCCGCTGGATCTGGGCCTGCTTCCGGGTGAACTGATCGAGGATAAGGCCACGACGCCGGCGGACCGTATCTCTCGCTGGCAACGAAAGCTCCTGGACCTGTCGCTGCGCAACCGGTTGCTTAATTTCAAGGATAGCAAGCAGACGCTACCTTTCCTGTGCCCCGATGTATCGGCTTTGGAGGATCAACTGGCCGACGGGAAGAAGTTCCGCGCCTTGGCGTTAAAGGACGAGGATCCGGTCGGCACGCGCGACCTTCTGGCGAAGGAGGAACCCAAGCTGCTTGAGGAGGTCGCGAAGGATGCCTTCGCGAAGGGCCAGATCGCGGTCCCGCTGACCCGAAAGGAAAGCGAGCGCCGGCTGCTCGAGCTGCACCGGCGCGCCAAAAGCGATATGCAGGAAGGCGGCACGAACACGCTGTTTCTGGCGGCTGGCTTTCTGCGCTGGAAGAAGTCCGAAGGGGACACGCGCAGCTACCGCGCGCCGCTGCTCCTGGTGCCGGTGAAGATCTCCCGCAGGTCGGCGCAGTCGGAGTTCGTGATCGAGCATCACGAGGACGACGTGCGCTTCAACACCACGCTGCTGGAGTTTCTCAAGCGGGATTTTGACCTGAAAGTACCCGAGTTGGAGGGGGATCTGCCGCGGGACGAGAGCGGTTTCGACCTGCCTCGCATCTTTGAAATCATGCGTCGCAAGGTGCGCGATGTGGCTGGTTTCGAGGTGGTCGAGGAGCTGGCGCTTTCGACCTTCTCCTTCGCCAAGTTCTTGATGTGGAAGGACCTGGTAGAGCGGACCGACAGCCTCCGCGAGAGCGCACTGGTAAAGCATCTGGTGGACAACCCGACCGAGCCCTTCCTGGCTGAAGGGGCGCCGGGTCTTCCGGTCGCGGTCGATGTGGACCGCAGGCTGGCGCCGCGCGATTTGTTCACGCCGCTGCCCGCAGACTCCTCCCAGCTCGCTGCCGTCTTGGCCGCGCAGGAGGGGCATGATTTCGTTCTGATCGGGCCGCCGGGCACGGGCAAGAGCCAGACCATCGCCAATATCATCTCGCAATGCCTCGCCATGCAGAAGACGGTTCTCTTCGTGGCCGAGAAGTCGGCGGCGCTGGACGTGGTGCAGCGGCGGCTTGCGTCGCATGGGCTTGGCGATGCGGTGCTGGAGCTGCATTCCAACAAGGCCGACCGGAAATCGGTGCTGTCTCAGCTGGGCCGAAGCTGGGCGCGGGCGGCCAGCACGTCGGATGCCGACTGGATCAAGGTGACGGATGAGCTGACGGTCACCCGCGAACAGCTGAACACCTATGTCACGGCGCTGCACAAGAAGGGTACGCAAGGCTTCAGTGTCTTTCAGGCGATTGGCAAGGCTGCTGGGCAGGAACAGCCGTTCAGCCTGAGCTTCGCGAACAAGGATGCGCATGATGCGGAAAGCTACATGCATCTGCGGAAGCTGGCCGAAGCCCTTGGCCGGTGCCAGGAGATCATCGCGGGCCGCAAGCCGCTGCCGCTGGTACAGGCGGAGGAGTGGTCCTTTGGCTGGCAGGCGGAGCTGCTGGAGCGAAGTGCGAAGCTCGGAACGGCCACCCGTGAACTGGCTGAGGCCGCAGAGGCGCTCGCGCGCCATGCCGGGCTGACCTGGGCGGGTGCGGGCGAGGCGTCCGAGGTCGCGCCGCTGCTGCGCCTCGCGTCGATCCCCGAGAATGGCGAGGACGTAAGCTGGTCGCTGCCGCGGGATGTGGCCGAGATGCAGGCGCAGTCCGAGGCGCTGACGGACAAGCTTGCCGCCTACACCGCCGCAGCCGGTCGAACTTCTGCCAGCTATCCGATGGCGCGGCTGGAAAGCATTCCGCTGGATCAGCTTGATGCCAACTGGCGACTTGCACAGACGAAGATGTGGCCGTTCTCGATCTTTGCCAAATCCTCGGTGCGCAAGCTCTTGCAGACCTATGCGGAGGGCGGAAAGGCCGATCCCCAATCCGATATCGCCGCGCTGGCGGAGGCCAAGCGTGCCCGAGCTGAGGTTGAGGCAACTCCGCTCACCGGGTGTCCGGTGGTCAAGGGCGTGGATACGGATCCGGCACGTCTCTCTGACTGGATGGAGCAGGCGCGGTTGATGAAGACGGTACTCGCAGAGATCGCGGCTACGGTCGCCGATCCGGCCCGTTGGGATCTGGCCCGCCAGAGTCTTGCGGAGCGGAACGGCGGTGATCTGCGGAACGCGATCACGCTCTTCCAACGCAAGCATGAAAGCTGGCAGGAGCATGCCGGGGCCTTCGCGCAGACGGCGCATAGCTCGCCCGAGGGGATGGCCCTGTCGGAGCTGCTGGCATCTCTGCAGGCCATCCATGACAACAAGCAGCACCTGCAGGATTGGACCCGGTGGGTCGAAGTCCGCACGCAAGCCAGCGGCGCAGGGCTTGAGGCCCTCGTCCATGCAGTCGAAGACGGCCAGATCGAGGGCGATGTCGATGCCGCCTTTGCCTCGGCCTACGCGGCCTGGTGGTTGCCGCATGCCATGGACGCGCAGCCAGAATTGCGGGGCTTCTCCCACTGGTCACACGAGGACGCAATCAAGCGCTTCCGGGAATTGGACGGCCGCGCAACGGACATGGCGGCGGGGCAGGTCCTGTCCCGGATCCAGCATGGCTTGCCAGCTCAGGATGCTGTTGCGCGCCGGTCTGAACTTGGCACGCTGCGGCATCAGCTTGGGCTGCAGCGGCCCAGTATGCCGATCCGCACGCTGATCTCGGAAATGCCCGACGCTTTCACCAAGCTGGCCCCCTGCGTGCTGATGTCCCCGCTTTCGGTGGCGCAGTACCTTCCTGCGGGGCAAGCGGCCTTCGACGTGGTGATCTTCGACGAGGCGTCACAGATCACCACCTGGGACGCGATTGGTGCGATCGCGCGGGGCAAGCAGGCGATCATCGTCGGCGACCCGAAGCAGCTTCCCCCGACGAACTTCTTCGGGCGCAGCGACGCCGGTGAGGACGAGCTGCCTGAGGCAGAGCGGGATCTGGCGTCCATCCTGGACGAGGTCGCCGCGGCAGGCATTCCGACACAGCAGCTCGACTGGCATTATCGCAGCCGGGACGAGGCGCTCATCGCTTTCTCCAACTGGCATTACTACGGCGGCCGTCTGGTGACTTTCCCGTCTCCGGCAACGGCCTCCGAAGCGGTGAGCCTGCACCAGGTCGATGGCGTCTATGCGCGGGGCCAGGGCCGAACCAACGAGGCCGAAGCCCGCGCGATTGCGCGCATGACGGTGCGCCGCCTGAACGAATGGCTGACGTGGCCTGAAGATGAGCGGCTGACACTTGGTGTGATCACTTTCAATGCTGAGCAGCAGGGTCTGATCCTCGACCTGCTGGACGAAGAGCGGCGGAAGAACCCGGAACTGGAGTGGTTCTTCGAGGATGCACGGGAAGAGCCGGTCATCGTCAAGAACCTTGAGAACATCCAGGGGGACGAGCGGGACGTGATGCTGTTCTCGATCACCTTCGGCCCTGACCATGCAGGCAAGCTTTCGATGGCCTTCGGCGCGCTAAACGGAGATGGCGGCGAGAAGCGCCTGAATGTGGCGGTGACGCGCGCTCGGGCGGAGTTGCACGTGTTTGCCTCAATCCGGGCCGATCAGATCGACCTGACGCGCACCAAGGCTGTGGGCGTGAAGCACCTCAAGGGCTTCCTTGATTTTGCAGCACGCGGGCCTGTGGCGATTCCGGCGCAGGACGATGGCTCGCTCGGGCCGGTCGAGAATGTCTTCGAGGCCGCGATCAAGGCAGCTATCGAGGCGAAGGGCTGGGAGCTGCGTCCGCAGATCGGCGTCTCGGGCTTCCGCATCGATCTTGGCGTCGTGCATCCGGATCATGCGGGCGTCTATCTTGCCGGGATCGAGTGTGACGGGGCGACCTATCACGGTTCCGCCACGGCGCGGGATCGGGACAAGGTGCGGCAAGCGGTGCTGGAAAACCTTGGCTGGACGATCTTCCGGATCTGGTCGACAGACTGGTTCCGCAATCCTGCGGCCGTGGTCGAACGCATCCACGCCGCGCTGACCGAGCACCTCGAGGCGGATCGCATCAAGCGGGCCGAAGAGGACGCGGCGCGCGAAGCCGTGCTTGCGGAAGTGGCCGCTGTGATCGAGGTCTCACGTGAGGTCGAGGAAGCAGAGTCCGCTGAGGTCGAGCTGCCGATCGCGGAGGTTGGCGTTGAAGAAGACGCAGCGCCGTCAGAGCCTGTCCGGCAGGAGGCTCAGTTTGCCCGTGCAGCGCCCTCAGCCGTCACGCCTCAGGGGGGAGGAGCTGGTTCGAGCGAAGCCAGCCCTGATCCCGAGAGGTTCTTCGATGCGGACTACATTCCCGTCCTTGAGCGCCTGATCGCGGGCGTGGTCGAGCGCGAAGGCCCCATGCCGTTTGCCTTGCTGGGCAAGCGGGTCTCCGGGATGCATGGCTGGCAAAGAACAGGACGCCGGATCTCCGAGCAGGTCTCCAAGGCGCTTGGCTTGGTTGAGCTGCATCCCGAGAATGGTGTCGAATTCCTTTGGACAGTGGGAACGAAAGCCGACAGGGTCGGTTTTCGTTCTGGCTTGGTTCGCTCCATCCGGGATATTTCACGCACCGAGTTCTCTGAGCTTTATGATCGCAATGCGTCCGAGCTGAGTAGGAGTGAGGATCCGGTTCTGGATCTCGCGCGGCGTGCGGGCATTGCGCGCCTTTCTGCCGACGCTCGAGCTTACCTGTCTGCCTGTTTGACCTGGCGGAACGATTCAGCCGACTAAGCAAAGGCTATGTAACGCCGCGGCCTCCGCCAGCTTGAGTTGTCAGTGACGGTTACGCGCAAATCCGTGCGCGAAGCTCGTCGAATATTCTCGGCGTATCTGCCGATTTCGGATTCTTACTGGACGATGCTGTCGATCGAATTCAGGAGAGACAGCAGTTAGCTGACCGCTACCCGAAACCTGCACGGCGTGCGGCGCAAGCAAGGGGCGGCCGCTCAACCTGTTCGTCACCGCAGGGCCGGTTAGCGATTACATCGGCACGCGGGCGCTGCTTGGCACCCTACCAAAGGTCGACTGGCTGCTCGGGGATCGCGGCTACAACGCCGACTGGTTCAGAGACGCGTTGAAAGACAAAGGGATACGCGCCTGCATCCCCGGCGGAAAGCAACGCAAGACCCCGGTCACATACGACAAGCGCCGATACAAGCGGCGCAACGCCCCTCTCGGGACATTGCTGCGCAATACCCTGCCGGGCAGCGATGCGAAATCATGTTCGGCAGGCTCAAGGACTGGCGGCGGGTGGCGACACGCTACGATCGCTGTCCCATGGTGTTCCTCTCCGCCATCGCCCTCGCAGCGGTCGTCATCTACTGGTTAGGAATCCTGACCCTGGGCCTGCCGGTTGCTGGTCCTGTGGGTTGGGGAGGTGCGGGTCTGCTCATGCATTCCAGCTACCACTCTGGATTCGCGAGATGAATCTCTCGCTGGATTTGTGCAACAGAGCCCTTCGGGCAGCCGAACACAAGCCCATGGCAATTGCGGCGGATCCCGTGTTCGACCACTGTCCCGAGGCTGAACGGAGTGCCCAGCTGCGAACGCTGTCGATCCTCGATCGACCATTCCGCGCGGTCGTCGGCAAACAGGTTCAGATCCCCAAGGACCCGATCGGAGGTCGTCTCGCTCAGTGGTATTGGCTCCTTCGGTCCGCGGATGGCGCCTGTAGGGGGACGGGTTTGGCATTGTCCGGGACAATGCATCAAGTCAGCGCCGCAACCTTTCCCCATCCGCTGTGGCGGTCAATGGCTGCTGCGCTCTGTCCCAGATCGCCTGCGGCGCCGGTCTGACGCGGTGGCAGGGCCGGGACCGTTACAAACGGGTTTGCAAAACCCGTCCCAACCCGTGACAAGCATGCGCGAGCAGTTTGCATGCGGATGTATCTTGCAGGCCCGCCGAACACAGGAAGGATAGCTCTTGGCTGACGACAGATCCCCCGCGCCGCTGAAGGCGCTGCGCCCCGCCTTCGACGCGGCCCCGGCCTATGGCGAGGTTCAGGAAATCGCGCAAGGCATCCTGTGGACCCGCATCCCGCTGCCCTACCTGCTGGATCACGTGAACATCTTCCTGATCGAGGATGGCGATGGCTGGGCGGTGATCGATACCGGCATCAAAACCGATGAGGCGCTTGCGACCTGGGAGCAGCTCTTTGACGGGCCGCTCAAGGGCAAGGCCATTTCGCGGGTGATCGTGACGCATCACCATCCCGACCATATCGGGCTGGCGGGCTGGCTGTGCGACAGGTTCGAGGCGCCGCTGCTGACCAGCTATTCGACCTATGTGGGCTGCAAGGTCATCTCGCAGGGCTTCGACGAGGGCACGACGCGCAACCAGTTCGATTTCTACACGCGCCACGGGATGAGCGACGAAGTCGCCGGGATCGTGGCGATTCAGGGCAATGAATACCTGCGGCGGGTCAACGCGTTGCCGAACACCTTCCTGCGGCTGGTGATGCCCGACGTGCTGGAAATCGGCGGGCGCAGCTTTCGGGTTCTGATCGGGGACGGCCACGCGCCCGAGCAGGTGATGCTCTATTGCGACGACGAGCGGCTGCTGTTCGCGGCCGATCAGGTGATCGAAAAGATCTCGCCCAATATCAGCGTATACGCGAATGAACCGAACGGCGATCCGCTGGGGCATTTCCTGCGCTCGCTGCGCTTCCTGCGGCAGGAAATCCCCGACGATGTTCTGGTTCTGCCCGGCCACCGGCTGCCGTTCCACGGTCTGCATGCGCGCTGCGTCGAGCTGGAAGCGCATCACGAGGAACGCTGCGATCTGATCCGCGAGGCCTGCCTGAGCGCGCCGCGCACGGTGGCCGAGCTGGTGCCGATCCTGTTCCGCCGCCCGCTCGATCCGCACCAGATGACCTTTGCCTTCACCGAAGCGCTGGCGCATGTGAACCGGCTGGTCCGGCGCGGCGAGATCGAGACGGTCGAGCAGGGCGGGCGGCTGGTCAACATCCCGGCCGGTGAAGCGCGCGCAGGCTGAAGCCGCGCGTCCCCTGCGCCGGCACGACATTGGTCAGGCCTTCGCGCTCAGCGGGCAGGCTTGACGGGCTATGATTCTTGGCGGGAATGGGCATTCTGAGTTTCTGACGGAAAGCGGAGGCCCGGAATGATCAGGATCTTGTCTCTTTCGGCATGCATGGCGCTCAGCGCCTTTGCGGCTGATGCCCAGCAGACCACCGATGCAGTCGCCCCCGAAATGGCGTCGCCATCGGCGGCCTTCGCGGGCCTGTCGGACGCAGCGCAGGCCTCGTTCGCCGCGCGCGAGGCGGGAGTGCCGGTGCGGGCCGATAACTGGATGATCGTCGCCGCGAACCCGCTTGCGGTCGAGGCGGGGGCGGATGTTCTGGCCGCGGGGGGCAGCGCGGCGGATGCGATGGTCGCGGTTCAGGCGGTGCTGGGGCTGGTCGAGCCGCAAAGCTCGGGTTTGGGCGGCGGTGCATTCCTCGTCTGGTACGATTCCGCGACGCGCAGCATCACGACACTGGATGGCCGCGAAACGGCACCGATGGCCGCGACCCCAACCCTGTTTCAGGACGAGAACGGCGCGCCGCTGCAGTTTTTCGACGCCGTTGTCGGCGGGTTGTCCGTGGGCGCGCCGGGCACGCCCGCGCTTCTGGAGGCGGCGCATCGCCGCTGGGGGCGGCAATCGTGGAGCGGGCTGTTCGACGCCGCCATCGGCCATGCCGAGGCGGGCTTTGCTGTGTCGCCCCGGCTGGCGGCGCTTGTCGAGGGCGGCGCGGAGCGCTTGCAGCGTTTCCCGGCGACGGCGGCCTATTTCTTTCCCGACGGGCAGGCGCTTGCCGCCGGTGACACCTTGCGCAACCCGGCCTATGCCGAGACCCTTCGGGCCATGGCGCGTGACGGGTCGCGGGTGATGTATACGGGGCCGATTGCCGAGGGGATCGTCGCGACCGTGCGCGGCGCCGAGGGCAATCCGGGGCTGCTGTCGATGGCCGATCTCGCCGCCTATGACGTCGTTGAGCGTCCGGCGATCTGCGTCGATTACCGCGCCCACGAGGTCTGCGGCATGGGTCCGCCATCCTCGGGGGCGCTGACGGTGGGGCAGATTCTGGGAATGCTCGAGGGCTATGACCTTGCCGCTTCGGGGCCTGATGACCCGCAATCGTGGCGGCTGATCGGCGACGCGTCGCGGCTCGCTTTCGCGGATCGAGGCCACTATATGGCCGACAGCGATTACGTGCCGATGCCGACCGATGGTCTTGTCGATCCGATGTATCTGGGGCTACGCGGCGCGCTTCTGTCGGGTGACCATGCCTTGGAGCGGGTCAGCCCCGGCGCGCCCGGGTGGGACCATGCGCTGAACCTGTCCGACGATATCTCGCTCGAACTGCCGTCGACCTCGCATATCTCGATCGTCGATGCCTATGGCAACGCGCTGTCGATGACGACGACGATCGAGAACGCGTTCGGATCGCGGCTGATGACGCCGGGCGGGTTTCTGCTGAACAATGAGCTGACCGATTTCTCGTTCCGCACCCATGTCGACGGCGTGCCGATTGCGAACCGGCTGGAACCGGGGAAACGCCCGCGCTCGTCCATGGCGCCCACCATCGTGATGAGAGACGGCGCGCCCGTTCTGGTCATCGGCTCGCCGGGCGGCAGCCGGATCATCGGCTATGTTGCGCAATCCATCATCGCCCATCTCGACTGGGGTATGGATGTGCAACAGGCGGTCGCCATGCCGCATGCGGTCAACCGGTTCGGGACCTTCGATCTGGAAGAGGGAACCGAGGCGGCGAGCCTGGCCGAGCCGCTCTCCGCGCTGGGATACGAGGTAAGCGTCCGCGCGCTGAACTCGGGCCTGCACGCCATCGCGCTTCACCCCGACGGGCTGCAGGGCGGCGCCGATCCCCGGCGCGAGGGCATCGCGCTGGGCCAGTGATGGCCCCGGCGCAAGCGGTTTAGGCCGTTTTCGCGGTGTATTGGCAGAACATTTCGAGCCATTCCTGCCACCGCTTCAGCCCGATCATCACATCGCGCATGGCTTGGGCATGGGGTTCGCCCTGGCGCGAGAATCCGTGGTGTCGCAAGGTTACGCGCGTCCCGTCGGGGTGCTTGGCGAAGGTGATGTCGATGACGCTGGCGCGCGCGGGATCGGGTTCGGGCACCCACGGACTGACGGTGGCGTCCATCTGCCATCCGAGGCTCAGCGATCGCCCGGCATCCGCCAACAGAACCGCGCCCCAGAGATCTCGGTCGCCACTGCGCGTGATCTCGCCCCATTGGGCCTTGTCCAGATCGATGAACACGGTGTCGAGCGCGGCCTCGCCGCAGAAACAATGCTCGCGGGGCCACCAGTCGGGGAAGTGATGGACAAAGAGCGCCCACGCCCTTTCGGGCGGAACGGGAACGTCGATGCTGTGCGTGATCTCGTCAGGGTTCATGCGTTTCTCCACCATGTTTCCAGAGTATCTCCCAACCTGTGCTCTGCCTCAAAGCTCAGTTTCCGTCCGGCGGCCGACAGAACCGCGCCCGAGAGATCGCGGCGGTATGCAGAACCCCGTCGACGTCATTCAGCAGCTCCGTAGCGGTGCGCGCAAGATATCGGCTTCGATGAACGCGACGCCGGGCAGGGCCAGAACCGATGGCGAGGGCGGGCGCATTGCTGGCCGATCAGGCCCGCGCCGGTGATAAGGACCGGGCTCAAATGCCCAACCCACCCAGCGATTTGCCGCCGTCCACGAACAGCGTCTGACCGGTGACGAACGCCGCTTCGGGGCTGGCCAGCCAGACGACGGCCGAGGCGATCTCGGACGGATCGGCGGCGCGGCCTGCGGGTTCCAGTTTGCTCCAGGCTTCGAACATCTCGTCGGGGGCCGAGCGGGTCATAGGGGTATCGGTGAATCCGGGTGCGACCGAGTTCACGGTGATGCCGGTGCCGCGCAATTCCATCGCGAAGGCCCGGGTCAGACCGACCACCGCCGCTTTCGAAGCGACGTAATGCGCAAAGCGCGTGCCGCCCAGGGCACCGCGAGACGAGATCGTTACCACCCGACCGCCTGACTGCATCCGCGCGATCCCCTCTTGGGCAGCGATGAAGGTGCCGATCAGGTTGACCTCCATCATCTTGCGAAAGTCGTCCTCGGTCAGATCCGCCAGTTTGCGATCCCAGTAGACGCCGGCGGCCGTCACTACCGTGTCGATCCGCTCTTCGGCATCCATGACAGCCTGAATTTGCGCACGGTTGGTCGTATCCGCGACCATGCCTTGCGCATCGAATCCTTCGGTGCGTAAGGCTTCGGACGCGGCGTCGACCTTGGTCCGATCGAGGTCCAGCAGGATTACTCGGTCCCCGGCCACACCAAGTGCCCGGGCGATGGCCAACCCGATACCCTGTCCCGCCCCGGTGACCAGCGACGTACGTTTGGCGCCCATGGCTCAGCCCTCGATCGCTTCTGAAACGACATGCGTCACGGTCCCGTTGAAGGGCGCCATACCTTCCTTGATCCGGTCGCGGACAGCGGTGCGAACCGGGCTGGCCAGCGCCGCGTCCATATCCGCCAGCGAGTCGAACAGAAGGTCGAACTGCATGTAGACCGGTGGCGCGCCGTCATCGGCCTGAACCAGTTTGCGCAGCGTGACCTCGCGAATGCCGGGATAGGTGCCGATCTCGGGCACGACGACATCGCGCATATAAGCGTCGAAAGCGGGCTGGTCGTCAGGGGCGACGGAGCCCAGCAACAAGGCGGATCTGAGTATCATGGGATGGCCTTTCAGCTGTCGGTCGGGGTCAGCAAGCGCGCGACCGCATCCTCGGTCTTGCGCAAATGGGTGTTCATCAGCGCAACCGCATGCGTGGCGTCACGGTTCAGGACGGCGTCCATGATCTGACGATGCTCGGCATTCACATCGCGCACATCGGCGGCCAGATTGCGATAATTCAGCAGGCGCAGTTTGCGGTATCGCTCGGAATGATCCGCCAGTTCGCGCCAGATCTGCAAAAGCCAGGTCGATCCGGCCGCCGCGACCAGCGCGTAGTGAAACTTGCGGTGCAGACGCTCCCATGCGGCGGCGGTCTCGCGGTCGTCGGGGGATTCGGGCAAGGGCGCGCGGGCCAGCAAGTGCATCGCGCGCACGATCTCGCCTTCCCATTCGGCATCGCCAAGCTTGATGGCCTTCGTGAGACACAGCTCTTCGATCTCGCGGCGGGTCTGCATCAGGTCGCGCAGCTCGTCGAGCGTCGCCTCGCGCACGCGGGCGCCGCGATTGACCTCGTTTGTGACCATTCCTTCGCTCGAGAGCCGCATCAACGCCTCTCTGATCGGCGTCAGGCCCAGATTGTAGCGTTCACGCAGATCGGCGGCGCGCAAGCGCTCGCCTGGAAGCAGGTCTCCGTGCAGAATCTCGTGCCGCAGCAGGTCATAGGCAGAAGCCTGGGCGTTTTCGGTGGTGCTCATTTTTTGTATTGACTTACAGATTTTATAAAATCTAATCTAATTCACATAATATGACCCGTCAAGCCTGGAATTGGGCACAAAAGGAGCTGTCGACGCCATGACGCAAACCGTTTCCCCTGCTGGCGCATGGGCGCTTGCTACCGTGTCGACCGACGCGGGGCCTGTTGCCTGTCTGGAAGTCGATGGCGTTCTCTATGATCTTGCGGCCTCGCTGACGCGTGTCGGGTGGGACGGCGATGTGACCGGCACGGCGCTGTTCGAAGACTGGGACCGGGCCGAGGCGGCGCTGGCGCAGGCTGCCGCGCAGGTCTCGCGCGATGACGCGGTCGACGGCATGCTGCCCCGGCTGGCGCCGATCCTGTATCCCGGCAAGGTGCTCTGTGCGGGGGCGAACTATTTCAAGCACATGGCCGAGATGGGCTTTCCGGTTTCGGACAAGTCCACGCAGCGGCTGTTTTTCTTCTTCAAGCCGCCCCGCAATGCTGTCGTTGGCGAAGGGCCGACGGTTCACATGCCGCTCGATACCAACGCTTTCGACTGGGAGGTCGAACTGGCGCTGGTGATCGGCAAACCCTGCCGCGCCGTCAGCGCCGAAGAGGCTCTCGATTACATCGCGGGCTACACCGTCGCGGTCGATTTCTGCGCCCGTGACCTCAACAAGGCGCCCGAGCAATTCTACAAGCTCGACTGGGTTGCGGGAAAGGCGCAGGAAAGCTGCTGCCCCCTCGGTCCGCGCTTCATCCCGGCCTCGGCCCTGCCGGATCCTCAGGCGCTGCGGCTGGGCCTGAGCGTGAACGGCGAGACCAAGCAGGACGACATCACCGGCGACATGATCTTTTCCGTCGCCGAGCAATTGTCGACCCTGTCGCGCATCATGACGCTCGATCCGGGCGACGTGGTTCTGACCGGCACCCCTGCGGGCGTCGGCGCTGCCAAACAGACCTTCCTGTCGGTCGGTGACGAGGTCGAGGCCTGGATCGAAGGCATCGGCACCCTGAAGAACACCATTCAACCCCCGAAGACGAACGCCGGCTAACGGCGCGCCCCTCAACACGGAGAGATGACCATGTTTGCCATGAACCTAACCCGACGCGCGATGATCGCGGCCACCGCGTTCGGTCTTGCGGCTTTGCCCGCCCTTGCGCAGGCGCAGACCGTGCGCTTTTCGACCGCCGGACCGGCGGGCGACTTTCTCTATCGCGGGATGGAGATGATGGCGCAGCACGTTGCCGACGCGGATGTCGGTCTCACGGTCGAGACCTATCCCTCGTCGTCGCTGTTCCGGCAGGGCACCGAAGTTCCGGCGATCCAGCGCGGCAATCTGGAAATGAGCACCATGGCCGCGCCCGAAATCTCGGGGCAGATCCCGTCGTGGGGCTTCCTGAGCCGCGCGTTCCTGTTCCGGGACTATGACCACATGATGGAGGTCATGTCCGGGCCGATCGGCGAGCAGCTTACCGCCGACGTGGCCGAGGAAATGGGGATCGAGATCCTTGCCGTGGCCTATCTCGGCACCCGCCAGGTCGCTCTGCGCGAAGCGCGCGACGTCACCGGCCCCGAAGACCTGAACGGCGTGCGCCTGCGGATGCCCGGCTCGCCCGAATGGCTGCTTCTGGGTGAATCGCTGGGGGTCGAGCCGACGCCGATGGCAATGCCCGAGGTCTATGTCGCGCTGCAGACCGGCGCCATCGACGGGCAGGAAAACCCGCTGACGATCTTCAACGCGGCGCGGTTCCACGAGGTCAGCGAACAAGTTCTTCTGACCTCGCACATGGTTCAGCCGGTCTTCTTTGCCATCTCGAAGCCCTTCTTCGATGCGCTGACCGACGAACAGCAGCAGGTGCTGCGCGACGGTGCCCGGATCGGCGCCGAATGGAACAACGAACAGCGCCGCGCTGACGAAATGTCGGTCGCCGAGCGTCTGGTCAGCGAGCTGGGTCTGCGCGTCGATGAGATCGATCTGAGCGCGTTCTATGAGAACGCCGACGCGGTCTATGCCAGTTCGGACCTCGCTGAGGAATGGAATGCCGACCTGATGAATCAGGTCATGGGCCGTTAAGCCGCCGATGGCCCGCATTCTCCCGACACTCCTTTCGGGTGCCCGAGTCGTCCGCCGCCTCGCCGAGGCGGCGGCGACGCTCTCCTTCGCCGCGCTGGCCGCGTTGCTCGCCTATACTGTCTGGCAACGCTACGTCATGGGCACGCCGTCGCGCTGGTCGGATGAGCTGGCGATGGTCCTGTTCTTGTGGATCATCTTTTCCGCAGCGGCTCTGGTCATTCCTTACCGCGAGCAGATCGCGGTTGGCTTGCTAACCGACAATGTCGCACCGTCCAGACGCCGCTTGCTGGAAGCTCTCGGCGCGGCGCTGTGCGGCGCGATCTTGCTGGCGACGCTGCCGGTGACGCTCGATTACATCGCGTTTCTCTGGCGTGAACGCACGCCCGCGATGCGGTTGCGCCTGAACCATGTCTACCTGATCTTCGGAATCTTCCAGGGCCTCGTCGCGCTCAGCCTGCTGTTGCGCGCGGCCATCGTCCTGTCGGGGCGTCCGGTTCCCTTTGATGCCGAGTCTTCTGCACAGAAAGACAAGACCCCATGAGCCTTGCCTTCGCGTCCCTTCTCATCGTGCTCGTCGGCCTTGTGCTGCTGCGCGTGCCGATCTCTTTTGCGATGATCTGCGGGGGCTTTGCCTATCTGTGGATGGGCGAACAGGATATGGGTCTGGTTGTCGACCAGATCATGAACAGCATGTTCAGCTCGTATGTGCTGCTGGCGGTCCCGATGTTCATCCTCGCCGCGAACATGATGAATGCCGGAACGATCTCGGAACGGCTGTGGCGCGCCGCCGATGCACTGGTGGGGCGGGCGCGGGGCGGGCTGGGGCATGTGAATGTCCTTGTCAGCATCGTCTTTTCCTCGATGTCGGGCAGTGCCGTGGCCGATGCGGCCGGACCCGGCATGATGTCGATCCGCATGATGCAGAAAGTGGGCGGCTATCCCGGCGGTCTGGCCGTCGCGGTGACGGCGGCCTCGGCGGTCATCGCGCCGATCATTCCGCCTTCGATCCCGATGGTTCTGTATGCCCTGAACTCGAATACCTCGGTCGGGGCGCTGTTTCTGGGCGGTATCGTGCCGGGCCTGATGATGGGGGTGGGCCTGATGATCACCATCGCGATCATCGCCCCGCGAATGGATCTGCCGGCCTCCGACCCGATGAGCCGATCCGAGATCCTGCGGGCCCTCGGGGGGGCGATCCTGCCCATGACGCTGCCGGTGGTGCTGCTGGGCGGGATCTGGTCGGGCATCTTCACGCCGACAGAGGCGGCTGCCGTGGGTGCGATCTGGGCTTTCATCCTGTCGGCCGTCGTTTATCGTGCCATCGACCTGCGCGGATTGTGGGCGGTGTTGCGGTTGTCGATGTCGAACGCGAGCGTCGTCATGCTGCTGATCGCCGGGGCGTTCCTGATCAACTATGCGGTTACGGCCGAACGCCTCGACCGCGCGCTCGCCGACCTGATCCTGTCGCGCGACATGGCACCCTGGGCGTTCCTGCTGATCGTGAATCTGCTGTTCCTGGCGCTGGGCTGCCTGATCGATACCGGCACGCTGATTCTCGTCTTCGTGCCGCTGCTGATGCCGACGGTTGCGGCGCTGGGGATTGATCCGGTTCATTTCGGCGTGCTGATCACGGTGAACATCATGATCGGGCTTGTGACGCCGCCCTTCGGTCTGCTGCTTTTCGTTCTCGGGGGGCTGTCGAAGGTCGGGATGGGCGAGACCGTTCGTTACCTGTGGCCGTTTCTGATCACGTTGATCCTGTGTCTGGGGCTTATCACCTATATCCCGTCGATCGTGCTGGCCTTGCCGCATGCGCTGGGCTTCTGAACGGCGCACTGATGCATCAGCCACGGACCTGTACTCGGTTACCGGTAATGCGGTCCGGGAAAGCGCCAATCGGTCAGGTCTTATGACGCGCGCGGAACCGGGCCAGCTCGCTTTCGGTGGCGGCCTGACCGGTGAAGGTCATGACGTAATCGGGCACACGCGCCAGACGCTCAGCCATGGTTTCGCGCACCTGCATCGAGATATAGCCGATCTGCGTCAAATAGACGGTGCGCGCGCGGACATCGGCCTCGCCCGGGCTGTAACCGAAGCGGGCGAACATATCGTGGATGGCACTTAGACGGGCGGCGTCGGCGGCATGCACGCGGGCGGCGACGTCGTCCGATTGGTGGGCCCATCCGCGCACCGCGAGGTCGAGCCGTGTCTCGAACGGGCCGTCATCCAGAAAGACGCCGATCAGGTTGAGCACGGCCTCGGCGATGGTCTCTGAATAGCTTTGCGTCGCGCGTTCGAGACTGCCGGTATTCGTTGCCTCCCAATCCGCCAGAATCGCATCCAGCAGCGCCGCCCGATCCGGAAAAAACCAGTAAAAGCTGGTGCGCGACAGATTCAGCCGCGTGGCCAGTGGCTGGATCTTCACAGCGTCGAGTCCGGAGGTAACGAACGCCTCGCGCGCAGCGTCGAGCCAGACTTCGCGTGAGCCGCGCCATCCGCCTGTTTTTTCGGTCTTTTCGGTCATGTCGCTACTTTATGGGGCCGCGTCGTATTCAGCAAGAAAATCGTCAGTCATGAACATTAAATTGACAGTGGTGAACAGTCCTGAAAACCTGCTGCCAGTCAACCGGAGCCACGCCATGTCCAACGACCCCTTGTTGCAGCCCTACCAGCTTAAGCACCTGACGTTGCGCAATCGCATCATGACGACCAGCCACGAACCGGCCTATCCCGAAGACGGCATGCCCAAGGAACGCTATGCCGCCTATCATGCGGAGCGCGCGAAGGCCGGTGTGGCGCTGGCGATGACGGCGGGGTCAGCAGCGGTGTCCAAGGACAGCCCGCCGGTCTTCAACAACATCCTCGCCTACAAGGACGAGGTGGTGCCGTGGATCAAGACCCTGACCGATGCCTGCCACGATCATGGCTGCGCGGTGATGATCCAGCTGACGCATCTCGGTCGTCGCACGGCGTGGAACAAGGGGGCATGGCTGCCCTCGGTCTCGTCTTCCAAGCACCGCGAACCGTCGCACCGGGCCTTTCCCAAGCGGGCCGAGGACTGGGACATCGAACGCATCATCGCCGATTTCGCCGATGCCACGGAGCGGATGAAGGCGGGTGGCATGGACGGGATCGAGTTGCAGGTCTATGGCCACCTGCTCGATCAGTTCTGGTCGCCGCTGACCAATGATCTGGACGGGCCCTATGGGGGCCAGACGCTGGACACCCGGATGCAACTGCTGATGGATGTGCTGGGCGGTATCCGCAAGCGGGTGGGCGACGACTTCATTGTCGGTTTGCGCTACACGGCGGACGAGGCCGAGGACGGCGGCATCACCGAAGAGGACGGCATCGAGATATCGAAGCGCCTTGCCGCCTCGGGCATGGTCGATTTCCTCAACGTGGTGCGAGGCCGGATCCACACCGATCCGGCGATGACCGACCTGATCCCGATCCAGGGCATGAAGAACGCCCCGCATCTGGATTTCGCCGGACGGGTGAAGCAGGCCACCGGCATGCCCACCTTCCACGCCGCAAAGATCCCCGACGTGGCGACGGCCCGTCATGCGGTGGCGGCGGGGCTTCTGGACATGGTGGGCATGACCCGGGCGCATATGGCCGACCCGCATGTGGTGAAAAAGATCATGGAAGGGCGCGAGGATGACATCCGTCCCTGCGTCGGCGCGACCTATTGCCTCGACCGGATCTATCAGGCGGGTGACGCGCTGTGCATCCACAATGCCGCGACGGGCCGCGAGCTGACCATGCCGCATTCGATCGAACCCGCCGAGACCCGCAAGAGGGTGGTGATTGTCGGTGCCGGTCCCGCGGGCCTTGAGGCGGCGCGCGTCGCCGCCGAGCGCGGGCACGCCGTGACGGTTCTCGAAGCGCAGCCCGATCCGGGCGGGCAGGTGCGCCTGACCGCGCAGAATCCGCGCCGCCGTGAGATGATCAGCATCATCGACTGGCGCATGGCGCAATGCGCCGCGCGCGATGTCGAGTTCCGCTTCAATAGCTGGGCCGAGGCCGAGGACATTACCGCGCTGAACCCGGACGTGGTCATCGTCGCCACCGGCGGCCTGCCCAATACCGAGCTGTTTGAAAGCGGCAAGGAACAGGATCTGGTCGTCACCGCCTGGGATATCATCGCGGGCGACGTCAAGCCCGGCCAGAACGTACTGATCTATGACGAAAGCGGCGACCATCCCGGCGTCATGGCCGCCGAGATCGCCGCCAAAGCGGGCAGCAAGGTCGAGATCATGACGCCGGACCGGACCTTTGCCCCTGACATCATGGCGATGAACCTCGTGCCCTATATGCGCGCGCTGCAGGACAAGGATGTGACCTTTACCGTCACGCGCCGCCTGAAAGACGTGCGCCGCGACGGCAATCAGCTGAAGGCGGTGATCGGCACGGATTACAGCGACCTGAAAACGGAAAAGACCTACGATCAGGTGGTGTTGAACTATGGCACCCTGCCGATGGACGATCTGTATTTCGCACTCAAACCGCTGTCGTCGAACGGCGGCGCGGTGGATTACGACGCGCTCATCGACGGCCAGCCGCAGGACGTCACCCGCAATCCCGAGGGGACCTTCGCGCTCTACCGCATCGGCGACGCGGTCAGCGCGCGCAACACGCACGCCGCGATCTACGATGCCCTGCGGTTGATGAAAGACATCTGATCCGGCGCATCCGGGACGGCAGCGCCGTCTCGGCCCATCCCGCGGGGCAGGCGGGCAACACGGTTCCGAGCGGGTTATGGGGCAGAGCTTTCCGCCCTGTAACCCTGTCGGTCCCGCCGTGCCGTCCCGGCTGCCCCTGCGGCGCGAAATCATATCTGCAAGATCGTCGCAAAAACGGTTCCCTCAGTCGCAATCTCCCGGGAAGACGCGCGCGCACCATGCGACGCAGGACGCAACGAAGGGGCAACCGCTTCGCTGGACTGAATCGCCATATTCCGCGCAATCGCGGACGCAAACCCAAAGGTGTCACATGCTGAGTGAATCTGATGTCCTTTCCACTCTGATGCGCCGAAAGCCTGCGCATTCGCTCGCCCAGGACCTGTATTGCGATCCCGGCGTCTTCGAAGCCGACATGGCCCGCATTTGGTACAAAGAGTGGCTGTTTATCCTGCCGTCATGCGAAATTCCCAAGGCCGGGAACTACGTTGTTCACGAGATCGGCGCCTATTCGGTCGTGATCGTGCGCGGCAATGACGGTCAGATCCGCGCTTTTCACAATTCCTGCCGTCACCGCGGGTCGGTCCTGTGCAAGACCAAGAAGGGCACCGGTCCCAAGCTGGTCTGCCCCTACCACCAGTGGACCTATGAGCTGGATGGCAAACTGCTCTGGGCGCGCGAGATGGGTCCCGATTTCGATGCCTCCAAGCACGGGCTCAAGCCGGTGCATTGCCGCAATGTTTCGGGGATGGTCTATATCTGTCTCGCCGACGAAGCGCCCGCGATCGAGGACTTTGCCGCGCAGACCGCGCGTTACCTTGCGCCGCACGATCTGGAAAATTCGAAGGTCGCCTTTGAGAGCACCATCATCGAGAACGGCAACTGGAAGCTGGTCTGGGAAAACAACCGCGAATGCTACCATTGCTCGGGCAACCACCCGTCGCTATGCCGCACCTTCCCCGAAGATCCGCGTGCCATCGGCAACGATGATAGCGGCGAGATGTCCGGCCTGTTGGACAAGCACGTCAAGCGTTGCGAAGCGGTCGGCGCGCCGTCCGCCTACAAGGAGGCCCTGCAGGGCGACTGGCGTTTCGTGCGCACGCCGCTGTTGGGGGCGGGCGAAAGCTATACGATGGATGGCAAGGTCGCCGTGACCAAACCGAACTCTTCGATCCCGTTCCGGGATGGGGGTTCGCTTTTGAAATACAAATATCCGGGTTGCTGGAACCACTTCCTGTCGGACCACGCACTGGTTTTCCGTGTCACGCCGATCAGCGCGACGCAGACCGAAGTCTGCACCAAATGGCTGGTGCACAAGGATGCGGTCGAGGGGCAGGATTACGATCTCAAGCGCCTGACCGAGGTCTGGATCGCCACCAATGATGAAGACCGCGAAGTGGTCGAAAACAACCAGCGTGGCATCCGGTCTCCGGCCTATGTGCCCGGGCCCTACTCGCCGACGCATGAAGGCGGGAACATCCAGTTCACCAATTGGTACGCCGACACCATGATCCGGGCGATCACCGGCGTCGTCACCCCGATTGCGGCGGAGTGAGGCCATGGTTCTCGATATTGACATGCGGGCTTCGGGCGACGACGGAATCTGGCAGGATTCCGAGATGCTGGTCTGTTGCGCCGTGGTGCCCGAAGCACCCAACACCGCGACGTTCAGCTTCGTGTCGCCCTCGGGACGGCAATTCCGCTACGAGCCCGGCCAGTTCGTGACGCTCGAACTGCCGGTGCCGGGCGGCACAGTCTGGAAAACCTACACGATCTCGTCGTCGCCCTCGCGGCCCCTGACGCTTTCGGTCACGGTGAAGGCCCAGACCGGCAGCGTCGGCACCCGCTGGATGCTGGATCATCTGCAGCCCGGCATGACGATCAAGGCCACGGGGCCGGCCGGTATCTTTACCCTGCCGCGCAAGGAACAGAAGAAATACCTGTTCATCTCGGCCGGGTCGGGGATCACCCCGTCGCTGGCGATGACCACTTATCTGTACGATCGCGGCACCAATATCGACGTTACCTTCGTGCATTGCGCGCAACGTCCGCAGGATATCATCGCCCGACAGCGGCTTGAACAGATGGCGTCGCGGGTTCCCTCGATCAAGCTGTTCTTCATTGTCGAACAGGACGATCCTTACCGCGTCTGGACCGGGCTGCGTGGCCGTTTGAACCAGTTGATGATCGGCCTGATCGCCGGTGATTACCTGGAACGCGAGGTGTACTGCTGCGGTCCCGAACCGTTCATGGACGCGGTGCGCGAGATGCTCATCGGCCTCGGCTATGACATGGAGCGCTACCATCAGGAGAGCTTCACCGCGCCGGTCAAGAAAGAAGAGCAACTTCCCGAACATGACGACGTGGTGTTGAACGAGGACGCCAAGTCGACAATCGCCTTCGCCCGGTCCGATGTGACCGCCGAATGCCACGAGACCGACACCGTTCTGGCGGTTGCCCGGACAGCCGGGATCGTCATTCCGTCGGGGTGCACGTTCGGCGTTTGTGGCACCTGCAAGGTGCGCAAGACCGCGGGCGACGTGCATATGGTTCACAACGGCGGTATCTCGGACGAGGACATCGAAAGCGGCTATATCCTCGCGTGCTGTTCGAACCCGATCGGCGCGATCGAGATCGACGCCTGAAACAAGCCGGTCCGCTGCAGGCGGGCCGGGCTTGCCTGTCCAAAATGCCAAAGCCGTTCAGAGCGGAGGGCTTCGGAAACACGCCCTGGTCCTGAACGGTAGATGTCGCGACGTATCGCCTGAGATTGGGACGGTCGGTATTCGCATGTGTCGCGCCAGTGCGCGCTGTGCGGCATAGGTGGAGCGCCCCATGACGACGAGGTCCGTTTCGCGAAAGGCGTCCCGCTACGGGCGGACGCTGGCCAAGCACAAGAACACGGGTTGGGCCAATTGATTGGCTTACCGGGACGCGAAAGCTTTCCGGCACCGCACGGACGGGCCGTGGTCATCATTCGGCGAAATGCTGGCGCACGCTGTCGAGCGTTTCACGCAATTCCGTTTCGACCATTTCGCGCATCACCATGAAACGAGGCGTGGGGACGGGCACGGAAATCGCGTGGATCTCGCCGTTGCGGTCGCGGAAGGCGCCACCGAGAGCCGAGATGCCGACCGTGTGCTCGTCGGCATCCTCTGCGATGCCGCGTTCGCGTGTCTTGGCGAGCATCGCGGCGAAGGCGGGCCAGTCGCCGGTCTGATGGGTCCGTTTCCATTCCGCCTCGACCAGCGTGCGGGCTTCGGCCTCGGGCAGCAGTGACAGGGCGGCACGGCCATTGGCACTGCTGGTCAGCGGGAAGACATCGCCCACCGCCGAGATCGTCCGCAGCCGCTGCGTGCCGGGCACCTGATCAAGAAAGATCATCCCCGCGCCGCGCAAGACCGACAGATCCGCCGTCTCACCCAATCGACGCGATAGTTCAGAGAGGTGCAGGCGGCATTCCTCGACGACGTTATAGCGCGTGGCCTCGGAAAGCGCGGTGATCTCGGGGCCGAGACGGATCGACCCGCCGGTCGACGTGGCGATGACCAGCCGCTCGGCCTGAAGGGCGCCGACGATGCGCTGTACCGTAGAGCGGGGCAGCTCCACCCGTTCCGCGATCTGCCCGAGACTCATCCCCTCGGTGTTGTCGCGCAGCACGCGCAGGATGGCGGCCGCGCGCGCGATCACCTGAATGCCTGAGCGCCCTTCGTCCCTGTCTGCCATGCCTTTTCTCCTTCGTCTGCCCGCATAGCAATACAGCGAAACTTGCTTGCTCTGCAATGCGGTACAGTTGTCCCAGATTTTTGTTGACGGGCAGTGAGTCGCGTGTGTACCGTATAGTGGATCGGCGGCACCATATTGCGGTGCAGCATGAATGGGACACATCGGAAGGGAGGGGCCGAGATGGTCAAAGTTCGCGGCATCGAATTCGAGGGAAACCTCGACAACAGCATGGGTCTGGAATTCTACAACCTGAGCCACCGCTTCGGTTTCCAGAACCCCAACTGGCCGTATTTCGAGGATACGAAGATCGAGCGTATCCACTATATGGCGAAGTCGGGCGTGCTGTCGCAGCGCATCACCACGACGATGCACGCCACGACCCATATCGACGCGCCCGCGCATGTTGTGCAGGGCACGCCCTTCATCGACGAAGTGCCGCTGCCGCATTTCTTCGGCTCGGGAATTGTTGTCTCGATGCCCAAGAAGAAATGGGAGCCGATCACCTATGACGATCTGGAAGCGGCCTGCGGCAAGTCGATCCGCAAGGGCGACGTGCTGATCATCAATACCGGCTGGCATCACCAGTACGAAGATGGCGATTACTTCGCCTATTGCCCAGGCTTCGTGAAATCGGCGGGCGAATGGATGGTCGAAAAGGGCGTGAAGGTCGTCGGACACGACACGCAGGCCAACGACCACCCGCTGGCCACCGCGATCGGCCCGCAAAGGAACGGCCCGCTGCTGCCGCATCTGGCCGAGGAATACAAGGAATGGTCCGGCGGCGTGGACTGGAAGGACGCGTTCCCGGAATGGGAGCCGGTGCACAACATCCTGTTCAAGAACGGGATCATGGGCATCGAGAATGTCGGCGGCGATCTGGATGCGGTGACCGGCAAACGCTGCACCTTCGCTTTCTTCCCGTGGAACTGGGATCGCGGCGACGGCTGCATCGTCCGCCTCGTGGCGATGATCGACAAGGGGCAGAACTTCCGCATCGAGCGCGGCGACGCGATCTGATCCGGGAACCGGGGGCTTCGCGCCCCCGGACCCCCGCGGAGTATTTCTGACAAAGTGAAGCACAGCTGGAAGGGGAGGTCTGGCCGATGTTGATCAAGCGTTTTCAAGACGCCAAGCCCTATGATGCGCCCAATCACTGGGGGGTCTCGGGGTTGCGGCTGCAAGGCTTCGAGGACGGCGGCCCGACCAATCAGTGGATCGGTTACAGCCAGTTCCTGCCGGGCGGCGGCGCGGGGCCGGATCAGACGCCCTTCGAGAAGGTCTATGTCGTGCTCGAGGGAGAGATGACCCTTGAATGGGACGACAGGACCGAGGTGCTGCGGGCGATGGACAGCTGCACGATCCCGCCGGGCCAGCAGCGCCGGATCGAGAACCGTTCGAACCATGTCTGCAAGATGCTGGTCGTCGTCCCCTATCCGCCCAAGCCGAAAAGCGAGTGAGGCTATGAGCCTGATGAATCCCCTGTCGATGTTCGATGTCAAAGGCAAGGTTGCGGTGATCACCGGGGCCTCGGGCGCTTTCGGCATGGTGGCCGCGCGGGTGCTGGCCGGGGCCGGCTGCCGCCTTGTGCTGGCCGCGGGTAATACCGCCGCGCTGAGCGAGATCGCCGAGGAATGCCGCGCGGGCGGCGCCGAGGTGCATGAGGCCAATGTCCGCCCCGACACCGAAGCCGCCTGCGAAGGGCTGATCGCGGCGGCGGTCGAGACGTTTGGCGCCTGCGACATCCTTGTCGTGGCGTCGGGCATGAACAAGGTCGCCAAGATCGACGAGATGACGCCCGACACGTTCCTGTCGGTGATGGACGCGAATGTCACGCAGAGCTGGCTGATGGCGCGCGCGGCGACCAAGCAGATGAAGGCGCAGGGGACGGGAGGCAAGATCGTTCTGGTGTCCTCGGCCCGCGGGCTTCTGGGCCATCCGGCGGGCTATACCGCCTATTGCGCGTCGAAGGCGGCGGTCGATGGCATCACCAAGGCGCTCGGATGCGAGCTGGGCCCGACCGGGATCACCGTAAACGCCATCGCGCCCACGGTTTTCCGGTCGCCGTTGACGGCCTGGATGTTCGGCGACGACGACAATGCCAAGTCCGTGCGTGCCGGCTTCCTGGCCCGCGTGCCGAAGGGCCGCCTTGGCGAGCCCGAGGATCTGGCCGGGCCGCTTCTGTTCCTGTCGTCGAAGGCGTCGGATTTCTACACCGGCCATATCCTGTACGCCGATGGCGGCTATACGGCGGGCTGATCCATGACGCAGGACCGCATCATCGGGGTGATTGGCGCAGGCCTCATGGGGCACGGGATCGCCCTTGTCATGGCGCGTGCCGGATTGCGTGTCGCCATCACCGATCCGATGGCCGAGGCGCGCGCGGCCTTGCCCGCCCGCGTGCGCGAGTCGATGACCCTCATGGGGCATGACGAGGCAACGACCGCCGCCGCCCTGTCGCGGATCGAGGTGCGCGACACCCTCGCCTCGACCGTGGCGAATGCCTATGCGGTTTTCGAGGCCGCGCCAGAGAAGATGGCGCTGAAGCAGTCCATCTTCGCCGAGATCGAGGCCGCCGCGCCGCGTGACTGCATCCTTGCGTCGAACACCTCGGTCATGCCGATCACCGAGATCATGGAGGGCCTCGCGTTCAAGGACCGGGCGCTTGGCACGCATTGGTGGAACCCGCCGCACATGATCCCGCTGGTCGAGGTCATCCGCACCGAATGGACCGCCGCGCCCGCGATGGCGGCGATGATGGCGTTGCTGGCCGAGGCCGGAAAAACCCCGGTGCGCGTCGACAAGGACGTGCCGGGGTTCATCGGCAACCGGTTGCAACATGCACTTTGGCGCGAGGCCGTGAGCCTTGTCGAGCGCGGAATCTGCGATGCGGAATCCGTGGATACCGTGGTGAAATCCTGCTTCGGGCGCCGGCTTTCGGTGCTGGGCCCTCTGGAGAATGCCGATCTGGTGGGCACCGATCTGACGCTCGCCATCCATGAAACGGTTCTGGCCGATATCGAGAACCGACCCGGACCCTCGCCTTATCTTCAGCAACTGGTCGCGGACGGCAAGCTCGGCATGAAGTCGGGCGAGGGCTTCCGCAGCTGGACTGCGGAAGAGGCCGCGAAGGTCCGCAACCGGGTCACCACTCATCTGAAGAAACTGGACACGATTCTGGACGACTGACGCTTTTCAACATCTCGAACTGGGGAGGACGAGACGATGAAGACTCTGAATAGACGGCATTTTCTGACGGGAACCTCGGCGCTACTGGCGGCACCCGCGATCTTGCGGGCCACCCGCGCCTATGCGCAGGCGCCGACCATCAAGGTGGGCCATGTGAGCCCGCGAACCGGCCCGCTCGCCGGGTTCGCCGAAGCCGATGACTATATCCTTCAGGCGATTACCGAACGCTTCGGCGCGGGGATCGAGAATAACGGGCGCGCCTGGCAGATCGAGATCATCTCGAAGGACAGTCAGTCGAACCCGAACCGCGCCGCTGAAGTGGCGAGCGAGCTGATCCTGTCCGACGAAGTCGACATCATCGTCGCCGCCTCGACGCCGGACACGGTGAACCCGGTTTCGGATCAGGCCGAGATCAACGAGGTGCCCTGCATCACCACCGACTGCCCGTGGCAGCCGTACTTTTTCGGTCGCGGCGGCAACCCGGCCGAGGGCTTTCTGAGCACTTACCACTTCTTCTGGGGTCTGGAGGACGTGATCGGTGCCTTCCTCGCCATGTGGGATGGCGCAGGCGTGGCCAAGAGCGTGGGCGGCCTGTTCCCGAACGATGCCGACGGCAACGCATGGGGCGACCCGGAGCTGGGTCTGCCGACGCCGCTGGCCGCAGCCGGTTACGATCTGGTCGATCCCGGCCGCTATCAGCCGATGACCGATGATTTCTCGAACTACATCAACGCTTTCAAGGAAGCGGGTTGCGAGATCGTCACCGGCAACATGATCCCGCCCGATTTCGGCACCTTCTGGAGCCAGGCCGCGCAGCAGGGTTTCAATCCGAAGATCGTCACCATCGGCAAGGCGCTGCTGTTCCCGTCCGTGATTCAGGGCCTTGGCGACCGGGGCATTGGTCTCTCGTCCGAGGTCTGGTGGTCGCCCTCGCATCCGTTCTCGTCCTCGCTGACCGGGGCCTCGGCCGGTGATCTGGCGACAGGTTACACGCAGGCGACGGGTCGTCCCTGGACCCAGCCCATCGGTTTCAAGCACGCGCTTTTCGAAGTCGTCGCCGACGTGATCGCGCGGGCCGAGGATCTGGAAGATCCCGACGCGATCATCGCCGCGATCGCGGCTACCGACATGAACACCATCGTCGGACCGGTGAATTGGGCCAATGGGCCGGTGCCCAACGTGACCAAGACGCCACTGGTGGCTGGGCAATGGCAGCGCGAGGGTGAGGGAATCGACCTGAAGATCGTCGCCAATGCCACCGCGCCCAACATCCCCACGACCGGCGAACTGATGCTGCTGTCGTGAGTGCAAGGGGCCTGCCGTCTGGCGGCGGCCCCGAACCTGCAGGAGAGACGATGTCTGCGATCCTCGAACTTCAGGGCGTGAAGAAGGCCTTTGGCGCCGTCGTGGTGGCGGACGACCAATCGTGGTCGCTGCAGCCCGGCGAGGCGCTGGGGGTGCTGGGCCCAAACGGCGCCGGCAAGACCTCGATGTTCAACCTTGTGACCGGGACGCTTTCCACGGATGCGGGCACGATCCGGCTGGACGGGCAGGACATCACCGGCTGGTCGGCGGCGAAGCGTTGCCGCGCCGGGATCGCCCGCAGCTTTCAGGTGCCCCAGCCCTTCGCGCATATGACCGTGTTCGAGAATGCCTATGTCGCGGCGACGCAGGGGGCGGGTCTGTCCGGCCGCGCG
Source organism: Rhodobacter sp. NTK016B (assembly GCF_017303295.1). GTDB lineage: Bacteria > Pseudomonadota > Alphaproteobacteria > Rhodobacterales > Rhodobacteraceae > Pararhodobacter. The sequence continues at coordinate 151,462 of NZ_JAFKOK010000011.1, forward strand.
GCCGAGGCGCATTGCCTCGATGTGCTGGATCGCACCGGCCTTGTTGCCAAGTCGAACGTTCAGGCGGGCGGGCTGACGCTTCTGGAACGCAAGCGGCTGGAACTGAGCAGGGCGCTCTGTGCGAAGCCGCGGGTAATCCTGCTCGACGAGATCGCCGGCGGGCTGACGGAAAACGAATGCCAATCCCTGATCCAGACAATCCGCGACGTGCATGCGACCGGCGTGTCCATCGTCTGGATCGAGCATGTCGTGCACGCCCTTCTCGCCGTGGTCAGCCGCCTGATGGTGATCGATTTCGGCCGCAAGATTGCCGAGGGCGAGCCGCAGGCGATCATGCAATCGCGCGAGGTCAAGGAAATCTATCTGGGGATCGAAGCCGATGCCTGACGCTCTGCTGACCCTTGAGGCGCTGAACGCGCATTACGGCGACTTTCAGGCGCTGTACGGCGTGAACCTGAAGGTCGAGCCCGGCGAGGTGGTGGCCGTCATCGGCGCGAATGGCGCGGGCAAGACCAGCATGCTGCGCTCGGTCGCGGGCCTTTTGCGAAACGCGCCCGGGGCGATCCGCTGGAAGGGGCAGGCCATCGGCGCTCTGCGCGCCGATCAGGTCGCGGCGATGGGGATCGCGCTGGTGCCCGAGGGACGGCTTCTGTTCTCGTCCCTCAGTGTCGAAGAGAACCTGATCATCGGCGGGCAGCTCGGCCGCAAGGGTCCGTGGTCGCTGGAACGGGTCTATGCGCTGTTCCCGATCCTGAAGGAACGTCGCAACCAGCAATCGACGTCGTTGTCCGGGGGGCAGCAGCAGATGGTCGCCATCGGCCGGGCGCTGATGTCGAACCCCGACCTGGTCCTGATGGACGAGATCAGCCTCGGCCTCGCCCCGGTCATCATCCGCCAGATCTACGAGGCCCTGCCGGGCATCGTCGGCGAGGGGCTGACGGCGGTGATCGTCGAGCAGGATATCGCCAAGGCGCTGTCGGTCTCGCAGCGGGTCTATTGCCTGCAGGAGGGAAGGGTCTCGCTGGAAGGCCAGTCGCAAACCGTACCGCGCGAGGACATCACCCGCGCCTATTTCGGAGTCTGACGCATGGACTGGCTCAACGCCATCGTTCAGGGGACGCTGCTGGGCGGGCTTTACGCCCTGTTCGCGGCGGGGCTGTCCCTGATCTTCGGGGTGATGCGCCTCGTGAATATCGCCCATGGCGATCTCATCGTCCTGTCTGCCTATGTCGCGCTCAGTTTCAGTGTGAGCCTTGGGCTGAACCCGCTGCTGGCGCTCGTGCTGGTCGTGCCGACGATGGCGCTGGTCGGCTATGCGCTGCAACGGCTGATCCTGAACCGCACCATGGGCGAGGACATTCTGCCGCCGCTTCTGGTGACCTTCGGTCTGTCGGTGATCCTGCAGAACGTGCTGCTGATGGGCTATTCCGCTGATCCGCAGAACCTGCAGGCGGGCGCGATCGAAACCGCCTCGGTCAGTCTTGGCCCGCTTGCCGTGGGGGTAATGCCGGTGATGGTCTTCGTCACGGCCGTGGTGGTGATTGCCGCGTTGCAATGGATGTTCTACCGCACCGCGCTGGGTCGGGCATTCCGGGCGACTTCGGACCGACAGGACGTGGCGCAGCTGATGGGGCTGAACCGGGCGCATGTCTTTGGTCTGGCCATGGCGCTGTCGCTGGCAGTCACCGCGCTGGCGGGCGTGTTCCTCGGCATCCGCACGGCCTTCGATCCGGCAGCGGGCGGGACCCGGCTGATTTTCGGCTTCGAGGCGGTGATCATCGGGGGGCTGGGCAACCTTTGGGGGACACTGGCCGGCGGGGTGATCCTCGGCGTTGCGCAGACGCTGGGCGCCAAGATCGACCCTGGCTACCAGATCCTCGCCGGTCACATCGCCTTCCTGATCATTCTTGCCCTGCGTCCGCGCGGCCTGTTTCCGAGGATCGACGCATGAGCCTTTCAGTCACGCGCCGCACCCGTCTGTCGACCGCCTGGCTGTTCGTGCTGGTGCCGATCGTCATCCTCCTGATCGCTGCGCCGTGGTGGGCAGGCCGGGCCGACCTGCGGCTGATGGGCGAGATCGCGCTCTACATGTCGCTCGCTGTACTGTGGAACCTGCTTGCGGGCTATGCGGGCCTCGTGTCTGTGGGGCAGCAGGCCTATGTCGGCTTCGGCGGCTACCTGTTCTTTGCGCTGACCATGCTGGCCGGGCTGCATCCGTTTGCCGCGCTGCCCTTGGTAGTGCTGGCCGGTTTCGTGATCTCGGCGCCGGTCGCGGTGCTGATCTTCCGACTGCGCGGCGCCTATTTCGCCATCGGTACCTGGGTTGTGGCCGAGGTGTTCCGGCTGTCCTTTGCCCAGATATCCAGCCTCGGCGGCGGCTCGGGCACGTCGCTTTCGCCCAGCATCGTCCGGTCGCTGGCCGATGGTCGCGACGCGCGCGAAGCCGTGGCGTGGTGGCTGGCGCTTGGGGCGGGGATGCTGGTGATCGGTGCGGTGGTGTGGCTTTTGCGCTCGCGCCAAGGGGTCGCGCTGACGGCGATCCGCGACAACGAACTCGCGGCGCGCTCGCTGGGGATCGACATCTGGCGCACCAAGTTCACCGTCTATGTCGTGGTCTCGGGCCTGACGGCACTGATCGGCGCGCTGATCTTTCTGCAAAAGCTGCGCATCTCGCCCGATGCCGCCTTCAGCGCCAATGACTGGACTGCCTTTGTCATCTTCATCGTCGTGATCGGCGGGATCGGCACGCTGGAAGGTCCGATTCTGGGCACGCTGGTGTTCTTCGCCCTGCGCGAGACGCTGGCCGATCTCGGCACGCTCTACCTGATCGCGCTCGGAGTCGTCGCCATCGTCATCATGCTTTTCGCGCCACGCGGTCTCTGGGGGTTTCTGCGTGACCGCTGGGGCGTTGAACTTTTCCCGCTCAGCCGTCGTGTGAGCGGCCTTGCCAAGAAGGAGGCCTGACATGGCCCGCAAACCCAAGACCATCATCACCTGCGCCCTGACCGGGGCGATCCATACGCCCACCATGTCGGACGCCCTGCCTTACACCTATGACCAGATCGCCGAGCAGGCGATCGCCGCGGCCGAGGCCGGGGCCGCGATCCTGCATCTGCACGCGCGCAACCCCGAAACCGGCGCGCCTTCGATCAACCCCGACGATTTCGCGCCCTTCCTCGCGCGGATCAAGCAGGCGACGAATGCGGTGGTGAACATCTCGACCGGCGGCTCGCTGACCGCGTCGATCCAGGAGCGGATCGCGCCCGCGAAGACCTTCTCGCCCGAGATGTGCTCGATGAATATGGGGTCGCTGAACTTCAGCTTCCACGGTCTTGCCGCGCGCTACAGCGAGTGGAAATTCGACTGGGAGAAGGATTACGTCGAGGGCTCGGAAGGCAATATTTTCCGCAACACGTTCCGGGACATCAAGGAAGCGGCCCAGACGCTGGCGCCGCACGCGATCAAGTTCGAGCACGAGATCTACGATGTGGGCCATCTCTACAACCTGAAATTCATGATGGATCAGGGGCATTTCAAGGCGCCGATCTTCTTGCAATTCGTACTGGGGATCCTTGGGGGGATCGGCGCGGATGTGGAGAACCTCGTGTTCCTGAAGCGCACCGCCGACAAGCTGTTCGGCGATCAGTACCGCTGGTCGGTTCTGGCGGCGGGGGCGGCGCAGATCCCGATGGCGGTGACGGCCAGCCAGATGGGCGGGCATGTGCGCGTCGGTCTGGAGGACAGCCTGTTCATCTCGCGCGGGGCACTGGCGGAATCGAATGCGCAGCAGGTCGCCAAGATCCGCCGTCTGGTCGAAGAGCTCGGCCATGACATCGCCACGCCCGATGAGGCGCGCGAGATCCTCGCGCTGAAAGGCGGCGATCAGGTCGCGTTCTGACACGCGGCTTGCAGCGAGTGACAGGGCGACCGGCGGCACGATCGGCGGCGCCACAACCAGACCATGTCAAACAGGGGAGTGACGACATGAGACTGATGACAATGACGCTGGCCGCAATTGCGGCGCTATCGACGGGATGGAGCGGCATGGCCTCGGCCGAGACCTTGCGCGTTTCCAGCTTCCTGCCGCCCAACCATACTTTCAACCGCGCGATCGAGGCCTGGGGCGAAGAGCTGAGCGCCGCCACTAATGGCGAGTTGCAGGTCGAGATCTTCCCGGCCGGGCAGCTTGGGCCGCCGCCGCGGCAGTTCGACCTCGTGCGGTCGGGCGGGGCGGATATCGCCATCATCCTGCATGGCGCGACGCCGGGTCGTTTCCCTATGACCGAACTCGCGGGCCTGCCGCTGACCCACCCGTCGGCGGGTCTCGACAGCGCGATCACGTCGCGCCGCCTGACCGAACTTGCGCCGGATTACCTCGCGGCGGAACACGAAGGGACGCATATCCTATGGATGGCGGTCACGCCGCCCTTGAAGATCCATCTGACAACGGTCGACCCCTCGGATCTGTCGAACCTGAGCGGGCTGCGCATCCGCTACGCCGGTTCGGTCTGGCAGCAGATCATCGAGGCGATGGGTGCTTCGCCGGTGCCGGTGCCGCCGGCGGAATCGGCCGACGCGATGAGCCGTGGCATCGTCGACGGGGCCTCGTTCCCGTTCGAGGCCGCGCAGGCCTTCGACCTTGCGCCGGTCACGCAGTACTCGATGGAGCCGGGCCTTGCATCGGCTACGTTCGCGCTGGTGATGGGGGATGCGGCCTATGACCGCCTGACACCCGAACAGCAAGCCGCCATCGACGCGACCACCGGCCCCGACCGCGCGGAATGGTACGGCGCGCGCTGGGACGAAGGTGAGACCGCCGGGCGCCAGTACATGGTCGATGCCGGTGTGAACATCGTCACGCTGTCGGACGAACAGATCGGCAGCCTGACCGAAGCCTTCTCGGGGATCGTGTCGCAGGCGGTAGAAACCGTCGGCGGCCAGGCGCAGGCCTTCGTCGACGCCTATACCGAGTAAGAGGGTAGCGGCCCGCTCAGGCGCGGGCGGGCCGCTATTCCCTATCCTTCGAGGAATATCGAATGAATACCCCGTCCGACCCCCGGCCCCGTTCCCGCGTAAGCCAGCTGTTCTTGTGGATCGCCTCGGTCGCGTTGGTGCTGATGATGCTGGTGGTGACCTGCGACGTCATCCTGCGCGCCGTCTTCAACACGCCGGTGCAGGGCGCCTATGACGCGGTGTCGATCCTGCTGCTGGTGATGGTCGCCTTCGGCTTCGCACCCGTGCTGGCCAATCGGGGCGAGATCGTCATCGACCTGCTGGACGCGGTCATCGGCCGCCGTTCGGTCCGTCTGCTGGCGTCGATCGCGGCGGTGATGACGATGGCAGTCATGCTGTTCTTCGCTTGGTCCGCTATCGATCCGGCCCGCAACGCGTGGCGCTATGGTGACCGCTCATTAGAGCTGGGCATCCCGCAATGGGCGATGTGGGGGGTGCTCGCTGTGGGCGTTCTGGGCATCCTCTGGGCCGCCTTGGTGCAGGTTGTGTCCTATTGGCGGGAGGGGTCGGAATGAGCGCCTTTGCCCTCGGCCTTTCGGGCATCGGCGTGATGTTCGTCATGCTGTTCCTGCGCCAGCCTGTCTGGCTGGCGCTGGCGATCACAGGGATCGTCGGGAACATTCTTCTGAACAGTCTTGGCATGGCGCAATACGTGGCGGGGACGGTGTTCTTCGACACAGCGTCCAATTACAATCTCTCTGTCATCCCGCTTTTCGTGCTGATGGGCGAGGTCGCGTCCAATTCCCGCATGTCGGCCGAATTGTTCCGCGCCGCCCGCGTCATGCTGTCGGGCGTTCGTGGCGGGCTGGCAGTGGCGTCGCTCGCGGCCTCGGGCGCTTTCGGCGCAATCTGCGGCTCGTCGGTGGCAACGGCCGCTTCGATGACCCGCATCGCCCTGCCGGAAATGCGCAAAGCGGGCTATGATGACGGCTTCGCCTCTGGTTCCATCGCGGCAGGAGGATCGCTGGGCATCCTGATCCCGCCCTCGATCATCCTTGTGATCTATGGCTCTATCGCCGAGCAATCGGTGGCCCGCCTTTTCGCCGCCGCTTTGTTCCCCGGCATCGTCCTGATGCTGATCTATATCGCGGTGGCCCTGATCGTCGCGCGCCGCGACGGCTCGACCCCGCGCGAGGCAGCGGCGTCCCTGATGGAGCGGTTGCTTGCGCTGCGCCATGCCTGGCAATTCGTGCTGCTGTTCGGCCTCACCATCGGCGGGATCTATGCCGGTTTTTTCAGCCCGAACGAGGCCGCCAGCATCGGTGCCTTCGGGGCGATCGTGCTGGGAACGCTGCGCCGTTCGCTCAGCCTGCAAGGCTTGGTGAAAGCGGTGCAGACCTCGGTCATCGTCAGTTGCGCGCTGTTCATGATCATCCTCGGCGCGACGCTGTTTTCCCAGTTCATCGTCCAGACCCGGCTGCCCGTCACCTTGCTGGCGCTGGCGCAGGACGCCAACCTGTCGCCCGTGCTGGTAATGGCGCTGATCATCGTGATCTACATCGTCATGGGCTGCTTTCTGGAAGGGATCGGTATGGTGCTGATCACCGTTCCCGTCTTCCTGCCCGTACTGACCGGCTATGGCTTCGACCCGATCCTGTTCGGCGTGCTGGTGGCGATCCTCGTCGAGCTGGGGCTGATCACACCGCCCGTCGGCATGAACCTGTTCATCATCCGCGCGCAGGTGCCCGACATGCCTATGGCCGCGCTTTACCGGGGCATCACGCCCTTCCTGATCGCGCCGCTGATCCTGATCATGCTGATCCTCGCCTTTCCGCCCCTGACCCTCTGGCTGCCTGAGGTCCTGTATTGATGAAACCCAAGGTTCTGATCTTCGACAGCGAGGCGCCGTTCTACGCGCGCGAACTGTCTGCGCGGCTGCCGCAGGCCGAGTATCTCGCCACCAATGACCCGGACGAGGCTGTCATGATGGCGCCCGGTGCCAAGGTGATCATTGGCCTCGCCCCTTTCATCCCGGTCCCGGCGATTGCCGCCGCGACGGGGCTCGACTGGGTGCAGGCGCTGACCACCGGCATCGACAACCTGCTGACAAATCCCGATCTGAAGGGCGTGGCGCTGACCAATTGCAGCGGCATTCACGGGCCGCAGATGTCAGAACTCGCGATCCTGTCGATGATGGCGCTGGCCCGCGATTTTCCGGCCATTCTGGCAAACCAGAACGCGGGTTTGTGGGACCGGCGCAAGCAGTCGCTGCTGATGGGCAAGACGTTGTGCATCATCGGACTCGGCGCGATTGCCGAGACCTTGGCGCGGGTGGCGCGACCCTTCGGCATGCAGATCACCGGCGTTTCGGATGGCCGGGCCGAGGTGCCGGGCTTCGACCGTATTCACCGCCGCGCCGATCTGCCCCGCGCCATGGCCGAGGCCGATTTCACTGTGGTGCTGGTGCCTTATGGCCCTGCCACCCACCATATCGTTGGCCCCGAGGCCATCGGCGCGATGAAGCCCGGCGGATACCTCGTGAACCTCTCGCGCGGGGGCTGCGTCGACGAGGACGCGCTATTGGCCGCCCTGACCGAGGGGCGGATCGGTGGCGCGTCGCTGGATGTTTTCGCACAGGAACCGCTGCCCAAGGAAAGCCCGTTCTGGCACGCGCCCCGCTGCATCGTCACGCCGCATATCGGCGGCTTTTCCGACACCTACCACGAACAGGCCCTGCCGGTCGTCGAGGCGCGCATGTCCGAGTATCTCTCGGGCGGGGTGGCCGCGCTGACGAATCGTCTGGACCGGGAGTAACCCATGCAGACCAATTCGCCGATCTCCGACGCCGAAATGGAGCGCCGCTGGGCCATCGCCCGCCGCGTCATGGCCGAACTTGGCCTTGATGCACTGGTGATGCAGGCGCGCGAGGACTGGATCGGCGGCTATGTCCGCTGGTTCACCGATGTGCCGGCCAACAACGGCTATCCGCGCACCGTGGTGTTTTTTGCCGACCGCCCGATGAGTGTCATCGAGATGGGCGCCTTCGGCACTGACCGCGCGCCCGAGGCTGGTGATCCCGCCTGGCGCGGGGTAGGGCGGGTGCTGGGCACACCGTCGTTCCATTCGATCGTCTATACGGTGGACTACGACACCGCGCTGTTGCTGGATGCGCTGAAAGGCTGCAAGCGCATTGGCGCGCTGGTGCCGTCAGCCATGCCCTACGGTATGATCAAAGCGCTGTCGGAAGGCTTCGATCTGGTCGACGCGACGGAGACGCTCGACCCGTTGAAAGCGGTGAAGAGCCTCGAGGAAATCGCCCTCATCCGCCAGATCGCGCATCTGCAGGATCAGGTTTTTGTCGAGGTCTGTGACTTCATCCGTCCCGGAGTCACTGACCGTGACGTGTCAAGCCATGCCGAAGCTGTGGGCCGCAGGCTGGGTTCGGATCAGGGCATCACGCTGGGTCTGTCCGCGCCCGTCGGGCAATCGAGTCGGTTCCTGAACCGCCCGTTCCAGACGCGTGAGATGCAGAAGGGCGATCACCGCGCCATCCTGATCGAGATCAACGGCCCGGGCGGTCTGTATCTGGAAATCGCACGGACGATGGTTCTGGGCCGTGCCGACGATCACCTTCTGTCGACCTTCGCGCTGATGAAGGAGGCACAGGATCACACGCTGTCGTTGATGAAACCCGGTGCCAGACCGGCCGAGATCGCCGCCGCCCATGATGACTGGATGCTGGCGCGGGGCCTTCCGGCCGAGACCCGGCTCTATGCCCATGGTCAGGGCTGCGAAATGGTCGAGCGTCCACTGATCCGCCGCGACGAAACGATGCCACTGGCCGAGGGCATGTGCATTGCCGTGCATCCCGGTTTCGACGATGGCCGCGTCTTCGCGGTGATCTGCGACAATTACCTGATCGCCGCGCAAGGGGCCTCGGATTGCCTGCACGCGACCGAGAAGAAGATCTTCGAACTCTGAAGGAGTCTGACCCATGACCCATACCCCCAAGATTGCTCTGGAAGAGCATTTCATGCACCCGGACTTCTTCGAGTATTTCGGAAAGACGGCTGGGAACATCTCGCCCTCGCTGTTCGGCAAGGCGCGTGAGGCGCTTTTGGACTTCGGCGACCGGCGGCTTGAGTCGATGGACGTGATCGGCGTCGAGAAATCAATCCTGTCGCTGGCCGGTCCCGGCGTTCAGGCCGAGAAAACTGTCGCGACCGCGACGAAGAAAGCGCGTCAGGTCAATGATTTCCTTGCCGAAGAAATGGCCCGGCGCCCCGACCGCTACGGCGGTTTCGCCCATCTCGCCGTGCAGGACCCGAAGGCCGCCGCCGATGAGCTGGAACGCTGCGTGCGCGATCTGGGCATGCAGGGTGCGATGATCAACGGGCAGACCGGCGGTACCTATCTGGACGATGACCGCTACGCGCCCTTGTGGGAACGGGTCAGCGATCTGGGCGTGCCGATCTACATCCACCCCAACAACCCGCCCGAACAGGTGGCGATGTACCATGACCATCCCGAGCTTTGGGGGCCGGTCTGGTCATGGACCGTAGAAACCGCAACCCATGCGCTGCGGCTGGTCTTCGCCGGTACTTTCGACCGCTTCCCAAACGCCAAGCTGATCCTCGGTCATATGGGCGAGACGCTGCCCTATCTGCTGTGGCGGCTGGATAGCCGCTGGGAGATCTCGAATCGGGGCGCGATGTCTCTGGCGATGGCGCCGTCGGCCTATTTCCAGCGCAATGTCTGGGCCACGACCTCGGGCGTCTGCGCGGATGCGCCTTTGCGCTGTGCGCTCGATACGTTGGGCAGCGACCGCGTGATGTTCGCCGTCGATTATCCGTTCGAGACCCCGGACGAGGCCGGCGACTGGATCGAGGCGGCGCCGATCTCGGACGCAGAGCGTCTTGCCGTCTGCAAGGGGAACGCGGCGGCGCTTCTGAAGCTGTAAGGCTTTTCATTCAGGGAGGATGAATATGAAACGGATTGTACTGGCGGCGGCCCTCGGGCTGTCGGCGCCCATGGCGCAGGCGCAGATCACCAACACGCCGGATATTGCGGCGGCCCTGCCCGGGCTGGGGGTGGAACTGTCGCGCGAGATGGTCGGCGGCACGATGCAGCTCTACGGTCCGCTGCACGCGGCAGAGACGAATGACGGCCTGAATGTCACGGACGATCAGGCGTATGGCGAGCACGAGCGTCAGCGTCTCGATGTCTACGCGCCGGACGCCGCCGAGGGCCTGCCGGTGCTGCTGTTCGTCCATGGCGGCGGCTTCGTGCGCGGGGACAAGGCGGGGGCGGCAAATGTCGGCCGCTGGTTTGCGCATCATGGCGTGGTCGCCGTGACGATGAACTATCGGTATGCGCCCGAAAGCACCTTTCCCATGGGGGCGGAAGACGTGGCCGGTGCGCTGGCCTGGATCCGCGAGAACATCGCGGCTTCGGGCGGTGATCCGACCCGGATCGTCATCGCCGGAAACTCGGCCGGATCCGTGCATGTGAGCGATTATGCCTTCCGCGAGGACCTGCAGGCCGAGAATGATGGCGTGGTCGGCGCGATCCTGATCTCGATGCCGTCGGCTAACCTGTCTGACCATGACCTCGATCCGATGCGCGACCTTCTGTATTTCGGTGAAGATGGCGACCGCGCGGCGCAATCGATGCTGAATGCGCTCGATGGCCGAACGATCCCGGTCATGGTCGCTTGGGCGCAGAATGAGCCCGCGCTCATCGTCTCGCAGACCCGCCAGCTGGTCGAGGGGCTGATCGCCCGCGACGGCGCGCTGCCGGTGATGGCGACGGCGATGGGGCACAACCACATCTCGGTCGTCGAGCATATCGACACGCCGGATGAAACCCTGGCGCCCGACATGCTGGAATTCATCCAGGTCGTCGCGCAAGAGTAACCGCGCAGGCCAGCCAGACCGGAGCAGTGTCCAAAGAGACGCCACTCCGGATTTGGCCGGGCGGGTCCGGCGAGATATCCGACGCCGGATTAGGTGTCGGTGCGGGACGGTCCAGCCGTTCCCCTTTGGACAGGCGTTGGTAACAGGCCCTCCCGCTCTCGACTCCCGGGTCCGGGAGGCCACCTTTCACGTATTGTCGCCCGAGCCAGTCCAGACCTGCCTACGCAGGCGGTGCAGACCAGATCGCAGTGTCTGTGGGCTGCCTTTTGGCGCTGCTTCTCGCGCGGCCTCATCTTCCATGGGCGGACCGGCAGGGCTTGCCGAAAGAACAGAGCAGGCTGGCCTTCAATATTGTTTTTGACTGACCGACGGTTCGGTGACGCACCGATTCTGTGCAGATTGTCTCGGCCAATAACCGGTTCGAGCCGTCGCCGCCGGGGAGACCGGCTCACCTAGGCGATGAAGCCGCCGCACTGCCGCAAGTCCGCCTCGAGCCCGTTCTGACCGATGCTACGGACTACACGGATAGCTGCTTCGGGCAAAGATCCACGATGACAGTTGCAATGCCTGCTTTTCCGGCTGAGTCTCCCAAACATTCTCGCTGACGCCGATATGCCCTTCGCACAGTTGCCGATAGCCGCGCGTCGGCATGTGTATGTCTTTCAAGGGCACCAATTCCTGGACCGTTTCGCCATGGGGGCGATCGTTACCGTGACCGCTCTGGCGCTTGATGGATGGGGCTTGGGTGTTGGAGAGATCGGAACGCTCTTTGCCGTCTGCGCCGCCGTGACGATGATGGCCGAGCTGCCTTTCGGTGGGCTCGCCGATGGAGTGGGGCGCAAGCCGGTCTTTCTGATCGCGACGGTTGCGAGTCTGTCGACCCTTTTCGACCCGCTGAGTGACCGCGAACGTGCTGGTGCGGTCGATTGCCACGAAGAGATAGAGCTTGCCCTCTGCGGTCTGCGCTTCGGCATTCGCCATTGTCTCTCGGACCAATGGCGCGACAAGGCTCATTCGATGTGGGAAAATCCGATCGGGTCGCGCTTGACGCGCTGACGCTCGGGGTTGTCCGCTGCCCGGCAGGGTATTGCGCAGCAATGTCCCGAGAGGGGCCCTCGACATCCGGTAGCCGCGAGATGCCGTGCCGCTGAAGGCAGCGATGCAGCGCTGAGCGGGGCAGATGCGGGATCGAGGGCAGCAAGGCGTACAGGCAATCATCAAGCGGCAGGAGAGTGTGGCGACGGAAGCCACCACCATCGCCTCCTGGGCTTCGTTGAGAACAGGCGAGCGTGGGTCCCTCGGACCCGTCTTGCGATCCGCGACCGTCCTGCGCTTGCGCCACTTCGCAACGGTCTTCGGATTGATGCCGAGTTCCCGGCTCAGCGCCGCGGTCGAAGCTTGCGATCGCCGTCTTGCTGCTCTGACAGCCTGCGCGCCGTCTCGGCGGATTTGCCATGCAAATCGCTTGTCGGGTAACAGTACGTGGCGCTGCCATGACGAACTTGTCCCATAGTGCCTCCTTCCATTCCGTCGAATGGATCGCACCATCAAACCGTGGGATAAAACACCTAGGCTGCCAGTCTGAACCGTAATTCAGCCTGAACGCGAAATCCAGCGCTGTAGGTTGGCCGGCATCTGTAGCAGGAAAGTTGCGTGTCATCGGAAGAATCTGTGTCCGATTTCGACACAAACCCGAAAATGGGCATGTCGGTCTTGGAAAGACCTTCGGACTTGCCTGGGTGCTTGTGCCAGTTCCTCGCCATCATCGTTGCAACGGCTTGCAAATTCCTTGAAGTCGGCCGGCCCCAGCGCGTGGTAGTGCGTTGGCGCAGTTGGAGCCCGATCGCTATTGAAAGCGTCGTTTGCACCGCGACAACATGCGGGGTCCAGGGCTAAGTCGTCAGCAAAAAGGTGGTCGAATCGGTGGATTGAGAGCTGACGCTGACGGTCAGAGTCCTGAAAAAATAGTGATTTTTCTAAAGAATGGTCCCCGGGGGCGGAATCGAACCACCGACACGAGGATTTTCAATCCCAAATTGTGGATGGAATATCAGGCGGTTACGGGCGAAATTTCTGTCAAACCCACTACGGAAAATCAGGCACTTAGCTGCCGATTGTCAAACCATTTGCAGGCCCGGACAGAGGCTTTTGGCGGATGGTGCGGCGGCGTTTTCCGTTCTGTCAAGCGGTATGATCCGTCGCCCTTGACGCGTCGCCGCTTCCCCTTCCCGGGAGGCCGCGCATGAGCTGGAAGGTTGCCAATCTCTGCGCCGACCGCATCTTCGGCAGCGCCGCGCGCAAGCAGATCATCATGTTCCTGGCCGACAAGGCGAGCGACGACGGCTCGGGCATCTGGTGCTCGAAGGGGACGATCCAGCGCCACACCGAATTGGGCGAAAGCACCGTCAAGCGCACCATCACCGACTTCCTGCGCGAAGGCATCCTGATCGAGACCGGACGGCGTCCCTGCAAGAACGGTTTCACCGTGATCTACCGGATCGTGCTCGACCGGGTCATGGCCTTGGAAAGCTCCGCCGAACCTGACGAAGGAACGGGGTCCACAGTGGACCCCGTCCAGCGTGACCCCGGTAGGGGGTCCAGGGTGGCCGGGGTACCGGGTCCACGGTGGACCCCAAACCACCCTGAAACCATCCATAAACCACCTACGCGCAAGCGCGCGGAGGAGGCGGTGGATGAAAGGGTTGAAAGGATCTGGGCCGCCTACCCCAAAGACCGGCAGCGCGGCAAGGCAGCGTGCCTTTCGAAGATCGAAGAGGCCGTGAAGGAGGGCATCGACCCCGACGACCTGCTGCGCGCCGTGCAGGCCTATGCGAACGAGAGCGCTGGCTTCACCCGGTCCAAGGTGTGTTTCGCGGACAACTGGTTCGCCGCGCGCCGGTGGCAGCGCTTCCTTGATGCGATGGCCGAGAAACGGCAGGCGCAGAAGGCGCTGGCCGCTGATCACCACGCCCGGCTGGCGGCATGGGTCCGAGACCGCAGCCCGATGTGCAAACACATCACCGCCCCGCAGGTGACGGCGCTGGTGGCGGCGGGGCTGGTGACCGATGGCCAGCTTCACGCGGCGGGGTTGGCGGGATGACGGGCGCGTCCTCTGCAAATTGCGCCGCGCATCGCGTCCCGTGCATCGCGCCTTCTGGAGTGTGTGCCCTGTCCCGCGTCCTTTGCGCCGCGCCTTCTGCATCGCGCATCACGTCCTCTGCGCCGCGGTTCCTGCCCCGTGCTGTGCGCATCGCGTTTCCCGTCTCGCGTCCCCTGCACCCCGTCGCGCGCAGCAATCCACCGAAACGGACTCCAAGCCCCTGATCCCCCTCCGCTGACGCTGGGAGGCGGGGGGCTTGAAGGAAGTTGGCAAGAAATAGGAACGTAAACTTCACATGCGCCACCATCGCAAACTGACCGACGACGAACGTCGCCAGATCATCGAGGCCCGCGCCGAGGGCAGCCCTGCCGCCGCTCTGGCCCGCCGCTTCGGCGTCTCGACCCGGGCGATCTACAACACGCTGAGCCGGGCCAAAGGCGCGCGCTCTGCTTCGACAACGACGATGAGCACCCGCCTAAGCGCGCGCCAGCTGGCGGGATTTCAAGCCGCGCTTGAGCGCGGAGGCATCACCGACCAACCCGCCGCCCTGCGCCGCTTGATGGAAGCGGCCGACATCCTGCTGCGCCCGGTGGATCAGGCCGTGCTCGACCACCTGCAAGCCTGGGGTGCGCAGGTCGCCACCGAAGGCGCTGCGGTCAACCACATCGCCCGCAAGCTGAACGAGGCCAAATTGCGCAGCCGCCCGCTGCCCTTTTTCGATGACGACATGACCACGATCCGCACCTTCGCCGGGGGCTTGGTCGAATTCGCCGAGGCGTTCCGCATCCTGTGGGAGGCACAGTTGACCAAGAAGGCGTACGAGGTCGACAAAGCGTTGGAGGGGTTAGCCGCAAAGGCTCCGGAACACTAAAGCAGGTCCCTTATCTGCGCCGCCCGCTGGATCGCGTCGTTCGCGATCGGCTCACTGACCGCCGCCGGGACCTGATCGCCTACCGCCAGAAGCGTCCGCTCGAGCGCAGGACCCAGCCGATCTACCATGTCCTGCAACAACTCCAAGGCGCGGCCCTTGGGCAGACCCGCCGCGCGGCCTTCGGCCTCGAAATGGCGGGGCACGATCTCGTCGATGCCGTAATGGCCATCGATCGACATGGCGAGGCGGTAGCGCTTGCGCTGCAAGCGGCCCGCGCGGACGACCGGGGCGACGCTCAGGATGTCATAGAGGGGCGCGAGCGTGAACCGCGCCCGACGCCCCAGACGCAGGCTGAAGTTCTTGGCGTGCCCGTCCGAGGCCCCGATCAGGAAGAAGAAGATCTGCGCCCGGAAGAACGTCTCCCGATCCTCGATGGGCGTGTCAGATTCCCGCAAAAGCTCCATGATCTGCGCGACGCCGGGGCCGCCCAGTCGCTGGTATTTCATGGCAGAAGGGTAGCCCAGCGACTGGCAGATATCCTCTTGCGGCAGGCGTTTCAGGGTGTCGCCCTGCCAGACACGGTCGAACCGTTCGACCGACAAAACCACCTGCCCGGGAAGGGTGAGCTTTTCGACATGCGCGACGGGCAGGCCGATTTCACGCGCCAGCGTCATGCAGAACAACTCGTTCTCGACGCTGTCGCTCAGATCGATCTCCTCGGGGCCCGGAATGAGGCCCATGGGCGTCTTGAAGATATGGCTGGTCGGCGTGATGCCGCGCGGCTTGGCCCACTGGTCATTGATACGCAGATAGGCCGTCTTCTCCTGCGCGCCGGCGATGGAAATCCGGAAATCCTCGTCTTCACCCAGGGCGAGCGGCGCGGCGGCGAGGTTCTTCAGGTCGGCGACCATCTCCCCTTCGGAAATGACGCGATACTGCATGTCCTGTTCGGACGGGGCCTCGTCCACCGGCAGGAATTGCAGCGCACCGACACAGTCGCGCCCCAGCACGGACAGCAGAGAGAACACATCCTTGCCCTGCGCCCCGACACGCGCGGCGATCTTCTCGCGCAGCTCGCCTTCGGCATCGGGCAAGAGGTTGTCGAAGGCGGCGACAACGGGATCGCCCTGCCATTTGAGCCTGGTCAGCGGCAGGGCGCTGACAACCGGAAAGGCGGCCTCGGAGGCGAGCCAGTCAGGATCGTAGGTGAAGGCGATGGCCCCATTCGTCGCGCGGGTCAGCGTGCCCACCCGCGCCCGTTCGTACCAGACGGCGGTCTTGCTTTGGCGTGTGCGGCGGGCCGCGCGTGTAATCCGTGCCATCCTAGCGCTGCCCTGGGTCAGCTATACGATCCGTCGCGGACAGTTCCGCACCGAGGGCCTCGAGAAGGCGCAGGTAGACATCGAGGCTGACGGACACGACGCCGTTCTCGATGTCGGAAATGGTGGATTGCGCGGTGCCCGTCATCTCGCCAAGCTGCTTCTGGCTGATCTTCCGCGCCGCGCGCCGCGCCTTAAGCACGGCCCCGGCTTGGCGCAGGCTTCGGATTGGGTACGCAGGCAGGGTGTCCATGGCTTTCCGATAGCTCAAGGACGATATTGTGTCAATATAGCTCGAGAGCTATAAGTTCTGTATATAGCCCATGGGCTAATTCTCGGTCTCTGCGCGTGGGGAAAATTCATGCCGACCAGCATCAAGCAGCCATGCCTTACACCGTCGACGATCCACCACCACTCGCCCGGCAGAAGGCAAAAACGAACGAAGATGAAAAATGTCTGCGGGATCATAAATCGAGATTATTACTCACAGAACATATTGACTCCATATGATCTCCCAATCATCTTCGTCGGGAAAGGATCACCCGGATGGATCAGATCGCCCGCACCACCAAGGATCTCGGCCAGGTCCTGCGCGCTGCCCGCAAGGCACAGGGCCTGACGCAGGCCGAGCTCGCCGCCCGCGCGGGCGTCTGGCAGCGCACGGTGTCCAACATCGAGACCGGCACCAGCGGCGCCAAGGTGGACACGATCTTCGACCTACTGGCAGCGCTCGACCTCGAACTGCGGATCGTGCCGCGCAGCAAGATGACCCAGCATGACCTCGAGGACATCTTCTGATGGGGCGCAAGCGCGCCTATGCGCCGCTCGACGTCTACATGAACGGCCGCCGCGTGGGGCAGTATTTCCGCGCGCCGGACGGAGCCTTCGCCTTCACCTATGCGCCGGAATGGCTTGCCTGGGAGAACACGCTGCCCATCTCGCGCGCCCTGCCCCTGCGGCCCGAGCGCTACACCGGCCCGCCCGTGATCGCGGTTTTCGAGAACTTGCTGCCCGACAGCGACCTGATCCGCCGCCGTGTGGCGGAACGCGTGGGCGCGGATGGTGTGGACGCCTATAGCCTACTCGCGCGGATCGGGCGCGATTGCGTGGGCGCGCTGCAATTCCTGCCCGAGGGAGAGGAGCCCGGCGACGCGCGCGCGCTGACCGGCGAGCCGTTGATCGACGCCCAGATCGGCGCCATGCTGAGCGATCTGGCGCAGGCCCCGCTTGGCATCCACGCCGAGCGGAATTTCCGCATCTCCGTCGCCGGCGCGCAGGAAAAGACGGCGCTTCTGTTCCACGAAGGGCAATGGGTGCTGCCGACCGGCACCACGCCCACGACACATATCCTGAAGCCCGCCATCGGCCGCCTGCCCAACGGAATGGACCTGACTGACAGCATCGAGAACGAGCATTTCTGCCTGCGCCTGCTGGCGGGCTTCGGCCTGACCGTCGCACGGACCGAGATCGCGGATTTCGTAGGGACGCGCGCACTGGTCATCGAACGCTTCGACCGGCTGCGCGCCCGCGACGGCCGCCTGATCCGCCTGCCGCAGGAGGATTGCTGCCAGGCCCTGTCGGTGCCCCCGACACGCAAGTACCAGAACGAGGGCGGTCCGGGGATCGTGGAAATCTGCGATGTGCTGACCGGCAGCGACGAGCCGCAGCGCGACCGGGCGGATTTCCTGAAGGCCGTGATCCTGTTCTGGCTGATCGGGGCGACGGACGGGCACGCCAAGAACTTCAGCATTGCCCTGATGCCCGGCGGGCGGTTCCGCATGACGCCGATCTACGACGTGCTGACGGTGCAGCCCTCGCTGGATGCGGGCGCGTTGCAGATCAAGGACATGAAGCTCGCCATGCGCGCGGGCCAGGGGCGGCATTACCGCGTCGCGGACATCCACGGGCGGCACTTTGTCGAGACGGCGCTGGCGGCGGGGTTCTCGCGGGAACAGGTGGAGGGGGTGTTCGAGGATATTCGGGGGCGGGCGGAGCGGGCTTTTGACAGGGCATTGGCGGAGATGCCACCGGGGTTTCCTGAAGGGCTGGTGGCCTCAGTCAGGCAGGGGTTCGAGCAGCGGGTGGCGCGGTTGGTCGCGGGGAACGACGAATGACGTGCAGGGCGGCAAGCGGGCGTTCGCTGCGCTCCCGTCGAAAATCACCTGTCCTTCTGAAAGCAGTCATTCATTTGGGCGTAGAAACCAGTCGGCCGATCGGATGATCCGCCGCACTACACCGAGGCGCCTCCAGCAGAATCAACCTTGAAGCTGTTGGAAAGCCAGAGGGAATAGCCGAAAATCCCCGTTCTCTCTAACCCTACATCTTGTATCATGTTGCCTCGACCGCAATATCCGTAGTATGCTTTTGGTGAGCTGTTGCGTCAGCGATGGTGCGTATTATTGACCAATACTGAGGCAAACAATGTTTGATGAACCTAAGGTGATGTTCTGGCCAGTCGGCACAGGGGATAGCACAACTGTTGCCGTCCAGAATGGCATTGTTTTGCAGGTTGACTTGCGAGATCTTCATAGCGCTGGCGATGCAGACGATGATCATGCTGCCTTGGTCGACAAACTCGTAGAAAACCTCCCCACAGTGAACGGCAAACCATATCTTTCAACCTTTGCTTTGACCCACCCTGATAAAGATCACATTCAGGGCTTCCACGATTTGCTTGATCGCGTCACGATTGGCGAAATCTGGTTTACCCCGCGCGTCTTCATCGAGAACGATCAGGATTTGTGCGATGATGCCGTAGCCTTCAAAGAAGAAGCCGAGCGCCGTGTTCAAGAAACGATCAACTCAGGTGGTGACGTTGGCGCAGGTGATCGGGTCAGACTCATCGGATACGATGCCCTTCTCAAAGAAGATCACTTCGTGGGCTTCCCGGAAGATCGCCTGACTGTTCCTGGCAACTCGATAACAGAAATTGACGGTGTCGATTACGAGGGAGACTTCAACGCGTTCATCCATGCACCATTCGCGGAAGAAACTGATGGTGACCGCAACAACACAAGCCTTTGCATGCAGGTTGTTCTGGGTGATAACCCTTCCAAAGGGGGCGTTCTCCTGTTCGGCGACATTGCCTACCCGCGTCTGCGCAAGATCATCGACACGACCAAGGAGGCTGGCAACGAGGAGTACCTCGCCTGGAAAGTGTTCCTTGCACCGCATCATTGCAGCAAGTCGGCCATGTACCAAAAGGAAGGCGACAAAGAAGTTCTCAAGCAGGATATTCTTGATGATCTGGCGGAGTATCAGGTTGATGGCGGCGTGATTATCGCCAGCAGCGAAAAAATTCCCTTGCAGAATGCATCTGGCGAAAATCCACCGCACGCAAAAGCGAAGAAACGCTACGAAGAAATCGCTGATGGAGGTTTCCTCTGCACTCACGAGGATGGAGAAGACGGAGAGCCCCTGGTCTTTGATGTTTCCGACGGCGCGCTAGACGCTCCAGAAGTTGCGCAAGCGGACGCTGCAAGGAAACTTGCCGATGCGGTTGATGATGCGCGCGGATCAGACAGCCCGCCCTCGGAACAGGTCGGGTATGGCTGATTTCACGACGAGAGGGCAACAACTTGCACTCGACCAACTCCAAGATATCGCGGCAGCCAGCGATGATACGATTGATATCGTTGACGTAAAGCCACCTGCTGGACAAGGCCTTTCTCTTGTTATTCGCGTGTCTCTTGATACGAGCGGATACGCTTATGAAGATGGCGGCTTCGACTATAGAAGGCGCGAGCCGCTGAACATTTTCGTGTCGCCGCATTTTCCAGTGGAACCGCCAAGGGTCTACTTCGCACACAAGCGCTTTCTCGGGCGCGCCCATGTGCAGTGGGGTGACTACCTCTGTTTGTACCAGGCAACGGATGTCGAATGGGCATCGCAGGATGGAATGTTTGGCCTGATCAAACGTCTGGACGATTGGCTGCGTGATGCTGCCCGCAATCAGCTTGACCCGGAGGATGCACCTCTTCACCCGCCAGTTGAATACACTTCCTCTGACATCAAACTTGCGGTCGAGATCGATGCGCCAGAGATTGAAGATGGGAAATCCTTCTGGCTTGGAACAGGAAAACTAACCAGACGGAATGACCATTGCTTTGATATTTCAGAGTGGTCCGAGACGCCGAGCTCGCTGCCGAAGGATGAAAAGTTTGCCGCAGTCGTGCTGCTCAATCAGGCCATGCCGATGGAGTACCCTGACACGATCAGCAAACTCATCACGACGCTGGAAGCTCGCGGAGTTCCCTTCGATCTGCTGTTCTCAATCCTGAAAATATTTGCCCTGTGCCAACCTGATAACGAACCGCTCTACTTCATTCTTGGCGCGCCCATGAGGCGAAGAGCGGCGGATGAGCCATTACGACAGCACCTCAGCGCCTGGAAGATGGATGCGGAGTATGTCAAAGCTCTCCAGGGCATAATTCTGGAAGAGAATACCGAGGCAACGCTGGAAGCCTGGAAGGTCGTTCTTGAGTGGGCAACCGAAGCCAAGACCGAATGGTGCCGCGTCTACGATAACCGTCCCGAGGTTACCTTTCGTCGGGACCAAGGCACCAAAGCCAGCTGGTTTCTTGGCAAGAAGATTGCGCTGTTGGGTTGTGGCGCGCTCGGCTCTCATATCGGTGAATACCTCGCTCGCGCTGGAGCCGAAAAAATTCGCCTGGTCGATTATTCAGCCGTCAACGCTGGCATCCTTGTTCGGCAGCAATTCCGAAACTATCAAGTCGGTTACTCAAAACAAAGCGCCTTGTCTGTACAGCTGCGTGCGATCAACCCAAAGGCAGACATCGATCATGAATTCGCCAACCTAACAAAAGGTTGGCCAGAGGCACTTAATATCAGTGATTTCGATCTTGTCATCGATGCGACGGCGTCAAGACGGGTTGCCACCGCCTTGCAGCTTGATCTGACAAAGCACAATGATGTGCCGCCGATGCTACGATGCGCGATCAGCGCAAATGCATCAAAAGGTATCGCCACTTTGAACATGCCTGGTTCAGCTTTTGGCCCTGCCGACCTATTGCGTCGCACCAAAGTCGCCGCAATGTCTGATAGTGGTTTGACAGATTTCGCCGAAGCGTTTTGGCCATTCGATCAGCACGAGCGAGGGTTTCAACCCGAACCAGGTTGCTCCGAGCCTACCTTCGTGGGATCAGCTGCAGATATCGCCTTTTTCGCATCCTCATTCTTCAACTTTGCAGCTTCGGCCTTGAGGGAGGGCGGTGACTCAAAGGCAACAGCATGTTTCGTTCGTGTGTCACATGATGACGGCTCAATGTCCTCGCATCTTGTCCCGCTTTGCCAACCCAGTATCCACGTCGAGGCTCATCATGGATACCGCGTCCATCTCTCTCATCGCGCGCAATCAGCGATAGACAGTGAGATCAAGTCAAACGCCCGTACGGGCAGCGCTAAGGACGAAACTGGGGGTATCCTCCTTGGCGAAATTGATGATGCGCTGGGAATAATTTCGATTGATGTGGCCACAGGACCGCCGCCAGACAGCAAAAAGTCTCCCGAGCTTTTTGAGTGCGGCATTGAAGGGACGCACGCGCTTTGTGAATTCCACGCAAAAGAAAGCGGCAACTCAACGAAGTTCGTTGGAGTCTGGCATACGCATCCTGTTTCCATACCAAAGCCAAGCATGGTCGATCTTGGCGCCATGGCGAAGATACTCCATCTACAGGAAAAGACGCCGCGTCATGTTGTGATGCTGATCGTTGGTCATGCAGCCACGCGTCCGACCTGGCGCTTTCATCTGTTCAGGCGCAATGAATTTCAAGTCGTTACCCTTGCCGCTGGGGAGAGTGTCGATGAGTAGCAAGTCTTTCAAATTCGGACTTGCGCTATCAGGCGGTGGCTCGCGAGCGGCAGCGTTTCATCTTGGATGTATGAGGGCTTTGAATGATCGCGGCATTCTCGATCAGGTCCTAACGCTTTCCACTGTATCCGGCGGAAGTGTGATTGGCGCGCTTTGGGCATACTCGGACGATAGTTTCGAAGAATTTGATCAACGCATGCAAAATATTCTGCGCAAAGGGCTGAAAAAGGGGATCATCCGATACACCCTCTTTTCTGGCGAAGCGCCGAAGATCGTTGGGACGATCTTCACATCAGGCGTTCTCGCGGCGCTATGCTCGTCGGCAAGGCTTCTGATTTCTGCGCTTGGGCTTGTCGGCATCAAACATGCGAGCCTGGATTCATTGAAGCTACGTCTTCAAGCACCGCTTCCCAGATTTGCGAGCAGAACAACAGCCTTTGCACGATTTCTTGACGATGAGTATTTCAAGGGAACACTCCTCAAGGGGGTCAAACGCCAGAACCTGAAAATCATTATCAACGCGTCAGAGCTCAGAACCCAATCGGCATTTCGCTATGGCTCAATGGAATCTGGATGTTGGAGATTTGGAACGCTAACCGAAGACACGTTAGTCGCAAAAGCTGTTGCGGCCAGTGCCTCGTTTCCAGCCATCCTTCCAGCTTTGGATGAACAGCAGCGCTACATAAAGCGCGGTGAAACGGCCACGCATCGAACAATCGTCAGTGACGGCGGCGTCTATGATAACCTTGGGACGAGTTGCCTCATCCCTAAGCGCGATAGCAGTTTTAGCACGAATGTGACTGAGACTGATTTCATTATTGCCTGCGTCGCAGGCCAGGGCATTCCCGATGGTTCCTCGCTACCATATTTTTGGCCGTCCCGAATGATCGAGACGATTAACACAATTCATCGTCGGACTCATTCAATAACATTCGATCTCTTGCACCGTCTCAAGGAAAGCGGTGAGATTAAGGGTTTTCTTTTGCCGTATCTTGGGCAGAACGATGCTGCCCTGCCGTGTCCGCCCCCTGACCTCGTAGCGCGTGACAAGACGTTTGATTACCCAACGAACTTCGATCCGATGTGTCAGGAAGACTTGGAGTTGATCGCAAAGCGTGGTGAACAGCTCACCAAAAACCTAATCGAGACATATCATCCTGATCTTTGAAAGATTGATCGGCGCATAGCCAGCGCCGTCCTAGTCTCGGTGAAGTTCAAAATGGGCCCAGTAGTGATTCACTTTATCGACTTGGACAGGTCGAAATGGCCAGAGATCACGCAAGACATCTGCATGCGGATGTCCAAAACTGCGATGCCCAGGATCCGAGCTAAAGATACTGAGCCCGGGTTCGATCATGGATGCAAGGCCGGTAAACCAATTGTTTTTTGAGCCATGATGGGGCACTTGAAACACTGTCGGCTGGAAAGATCGTTTGTGTCCCAAATATCCGACCAAAGACTGCCATTGATGGTCCGTACTTAGATTACCATCACCCGTATAGATAACTGAGCCGTCAAATTTTTCCTCGAACCACGGCCAGTTGGTCCGCCAATGGCCGATGGGACCTCCATATAAGAATAGGCTAAGATCGTTGAGCTGAGACTTCGGGAATGTCCGCACGTAATGATCCTTCAGTTCCCGTAGCGCATCCTTGCGATCATTGTCGGAGCTGTTTAGGAGGGCATCGCGCAAATCATTCACTCGCTCCACAAACCTCGCTACGTTCTGTGGCCTGGTCGTTGGATCGTTGTAGGGCACGAATTCCCAGAGGCTAGGGATGAACGCCGTGCCACGCGGATGCATCATCAGCATTTGGTAATGATGCCTTGCGCCTGACAGATATGACATCCATTCGGCCATCCAGTCTTGGTCGCCTTTCTCCTGGCGGATCTCTGCTTCGGCTTCAATCTTCAACGGCAGATCGCCATCAGGGTCAAAGTCAGGCTCGCCGCCCCCGTCCGGATCAGCTGGTCCGTCACCATCAGAAAACGGCACAAAGACGATTTGATTGAACCCGTCACCGGCTTGATCGACTAAGTATTGCGCTGGGTCGGTATAGAACGCAAATTCGGGATCGTCAGGTTCGAGCCCCTGCGCGTATCCGATGGCGAGCCGGTGCCACAGCGGGGCCCAAGGCAGCATGAGGGTGCGCGTACCCACATCGTTGAGCAACTTCACCATCCCGCTGATATGGTCAGCGTCAAAATGAGAAATCACAACAAGATCTAGCCTGCGTCCATCTGCGCGGCTCTGGAACTTACCAAGAGCGTTCCTCACCAGCCGTTGTGACGAGGATGTGCCGCAATCATAAACCCATTGAAAATCCGGTCTCGAATGATGGTTAAAAGATGAACCAAGGGTAAGCCGCCCTGCGGAAAATAAGCCTTGGCCTACTGGGTGGAAACGATACTGGACATGTATTTTCATCAATAACCTTCAAAAACTTGCAACTATTTTCTGTGACTCCAGACTAGCAACTTTTCCAGCCAACCCAATAGACCAATCGTGACCGATTGCATGACTCTGCGAGTTGCTGTGAAGCTCACCAATGACCGGAAGTGGCGCGCTCCGGCGGAACGTGGTTGGATGGATGTTGAGCCTTGCACCGATGACCGCTTTGGTTCGCTGCGTTTGCGAGATTGATGGCATGGTTGAAGGACAGGTTTGGGCCGCTTGCGACAAGGAGATGGCCACAGCACCCAAACCAGACGCCCACGTCGTCACTACCTAGCTTCAAAGATCACCGCTACGCGGCTCAAGATGTCCACGGGCTCCCCTTCAGACAGAACCCTGCACGCAGCAATCAGATCATCCATCCGAACGCGGATGGCGTCGCGCACGTCATCGGGTTGAGCGCAAAAGGCGCTGAAGATCGCATCAATGCCAAGGTAATCGGGGATTTCGCCGCCCGTTGCGCTGCGCTGGCTTACGGCTTCCTTTGCCTCGATCCAGAAGACATCCAGTTCGTGCGCCCAGGCTTCGGCTAGTTTTTCGAGCGCCGGCAGGGTTAGATCACCAAATTGCCCTCGGCCGCCGTCTGTCACTGTACGGCCGGTCAAGAAGCCTGCCAGGGAAGCCAGCAGGGAAACTGTGCGTGCCGGGCGGATATCCCAGTGTGTCAGTTGGCCGAGCGTGCCGCGCAAACGGTCCAGGGTTACGGTCACCTGAGCAAATTCAGGGCGAACGTCATGACGGCCGAGGCGGCGCGTTTCCGCATAGGCATCCGAGAGCAGTCGAGCTGCTTCTGTCTGATCTCCGATGATCTCCGCTCGCCCACCATCGTCGCGCACAGCCAGAAGGCGCGGAGGCAAGACTGTTGGGTCTTGAGGGCTGCCAGTACGCCCTCCAAGAAGCAGGATCGTGACGGGTTGCCGTGATGTAAGCAGGCACAGTTCTGCACCCCACAGGCCGCGCGGATTGGAGCTTTGCACACGTGCGAACACCTCGTGCGGCACTGACCGGCGTAGCCCCTCGATTTGATCGAAATAGTTTCCCGGCCGCAAAATCCTTGGCTTCTTGATCTGATCCAGAACCAGGTCCGTCAAATCTCCGGCCGCAAACTCGACCAGTTCCGAGGGCAGGTCATCCGCACCGACCCCAGACAGTAGGGCGATGCTGGCAACACGGGCGCGTGCCTTGTGATCGGACGACAGAACCAGGCCCGGCAGATCGAAGGTGTGGTAGTGGATACGGGGGTTTGGGCTGTCGATCCTGTCGATCCGACCCAAGCCTTGGATCAGGCTTTTCACGTCTGACGTCACCCCAATAATCCCAAGTGCTGGCGCAAGTTGGAGGTTGATCCCCTCCGCCATCTGAAAGGTCAGGAACATGGCCCGCGGCTTCATCCTATCGACGCGCTTCCCGTCGATCCCGAAGTATTCCTGCGCTTCGGCCCCGGATCGAATGTGATGCATCTTTTTGCCCGGTTTGATCCGGGCACCTGGAGCGACCACATAGACCTCGGGACCTCGGCCTCGATGCCCCGCCAAAAGGCGCGCATATACCTCGAGAACGCCGACGCGTTCGGCGAGGAAGATCGCGTGACCGTGCTTACGCAGAATACCGCGCATCACCTCGGCACGTGCCTCGTCGATGCTATCGAGGCTCGCATGGTTCAAAAGGCGCGTGATCCTGTCGCAAATCGGTGTCTGGGATTCTTCGACCTTGGACGACATTTCCTCCGGCAGAACACCTTCAGGCAACGCCAGTTGGCGCATGTTTTGTCTTTCGGCGCGTCGCAGGTTCTCGCCGATTGAGGCGCGCCCTCGTTGGTCAGCTTCGCTGTCGCGTTCTCGCGCCCATTCTTCGCGCGCGAAGATGATTGATGCGCGGAGCAATGCTAAGAAATTACGTATGTGAATTCGTGACTTATCGTGAAACTTGATCTCTGTCTGGCCTGCGCGTTGCGGATCTGCGGAGACAAGGGTGATCCCAGTCGTGATGCATTCGGCCAGGGTCTTGATCCGCGCAATGATCTGGCGCTGCTGGTCGGTGAGCGCCGTATCTTCGCGATGACTGCGGGTGAGCGGGTAGACAAATGCACCGCTTTTTCTGTTGTCGCTTTCCCCTATGCAGGCGCGCTGGCGGCGCACCACATAGGGCGCGAGGGCATCCGCCAGGCCTTCCTGCAACGCACTGATTTGCAGGCCATCTGCTTCAAGTTGGCGTTCGATGGCCGCGACTTCTTCCCTCAGGGTCTCTGCGCTGTGGAATAGGTCTTCCTGCACATTCTGCGCTTCGATGCGACGATTGATCTGATCCAGCTGCCGAACAAGTTCCCCCCGTGCGCGCACCTTGGCCATATGCTGGTTGATCTGATCTGTGATCACCGGCGGCACATAGATCGATGCGCGCTTTTCATGGAAAGCCAGCAGACCATCGAGCCCTTGGTTGCCCATCAGAGTTGCCGAAAGGCAAGCCGTCCAAATGGCCGGGCTTCGTTCGAACACCAGCGAGCGTGCAGAAGGCGCAAGATAACGAGAGCTTAGCCTGTGGCTTTCATCCACGATCATCGACGCGGAGGAACGGACGGCGCGGTTGATCTCATCCAACTCGGCGGCCTCGTCCTTTTTCTGGCGAGACAAGTGGCTGTGTTTGATCGGCTTGAAATTCGCGGGCGCGTTCGTCGTCCAGTTTTTCAGAACGCTGGCGGGGATCAAGGCGAGCGAACCGAGGCGCTGTTGATCTGCCCGCTCACCCCAGGAAAAGACGGTCTGCGCGTGGCTGACCGGCAGCACGGTTGCCAGGTGCTTTCCGATGTCCGTTTTTCCTGCCCCAGTCGGGGCTTCGACGAAAGCAAAGCCATGTTCGTAGACGGTGCCCGCGGCTTCATAGACCAAGTCTGCTTGAAATGGTTGGGGCGGGCGACCTGCACTCGTGTTTCCAGCCACGCGCCAAGGGGTGAAGGTGGTGGCTTCGTGAACGGTCCGCGCGACCGCCTCCTCGGGTGTAACCAGCCGGATGAGCGAGCGCAGGATCTCCAACGCTGCTTCCGTCCAGTCGCGGCCCATCTCCCAGTATTGCTCTGCGGCAGCGCGCCTTGCATTGGCGACGTCCGGCCAAGCGTGGGCATCGTCCATGAATTCGAGGTTGCGGCGCAGGCCGTTGATCGAGAAATTCGCACTGCCCGATAGAGCAGAGCTTTCGCCGATAATCAGCTTTGCATGCAGCATGGGCGGTCTGCGACCCAGCTGTGCCTCAGTAAGCGCTGGATCGAAAGCGCGAAACTGGATGATACCTCGCTCGATCGCATCCATCGCGAGAACAGCGCGAAGGTCAGCCAAGTCGACAATTGACAGGCCCCGAGCACCGAGAAAATACTGGCGGGCTTCCTGCGCGACTGACCGCCCGCCACCCCCAAAATGTCGGCGGCCGTCCGTGTTCGATCCGAAAACGATACGGATGCTGCCCTCTGGCCGTTCAGCAAGATCATGGACGGCATCAAGCACGATTGTCAGGGAAGACAGGAAATCTTGGTACCCGGTAACAATCAGGCAGCGCGGTTCCTGCAGCACGGATTTGACCAGGGTATGGACCGGGCGGGTCGCGTTGTCGCCCCATGCGTCGCGGCCCTCCGAAGGTGGGCCCTCTGACGCGTTCTCTTGCCGGTCACCATCGCCGGTCCGAGAGAAGAAGCGCGAGATCAGCCCCTGCCGCTCCATCTTTTCCCTTATGGCCATTTATCGATCGCCGTGCCGGCGACGGCTTGCGCTGCTAAACTCTGGCGATCAATCATTATCTGGAATTCCAAGCTCTGCCCAAAGTGCGCGCGGGGCGGGAACCGGTAAATCCCAGGTCACTTCGATCGGTTTCTCCCCTTTCCAGTCGACAAACTTCGGCTGTCCGCAATAGATGAACGGATTGACCTTGCCGCTCACGATATTCCCGCGGCGAATGAACAGATGCACATCGTGCCCTTCGGTCCCGCTGATAATCCGACCGTGTTTGCCTTCTTGCCGCGTCTGGTTCTGGCTAAACCACTTGAGCCGCGACGCGCTGAGGAATTCGTTCGGGTATTTAAGTTCCTGTGTCGAGACATTGGCCAGAAGGATCATGATCTTCTTTTCCGGCAGTGCCTTCATCCCGGTCCGCCAGACATTCTGTTTGTATTCCTCACCAAAGAACGCCGCGATGTCAGGCACGTAGTAGCGCTGCCAAAGCTCCAGGGCCTGTGGCTTGCCGACAAAGGTCGAGGATGCTTCGGCTGCCTCGCGCACGATGGGTGTTTCCGCCAAGCGCCATTCGACCAACTCGCGCACCAGCGATTCCAGCTCGCCCGATGCGTCAGGGCGCGCTAGGCGCAGGCTTGCGCCGCTTTGGGCCAGGTGTGGGTTGAACGCGAGCTCTTCGGCTCCTTCGCTTGGTTGCCGTCCCGCTGCGATGTCGCGTAGGCCGGTCAAGGCGGCGCGAGACAGACCGCGGGGTCGCTCCATCTCGCGCAGCATCCGCCCATGAGTGGCAAAGGGCCGCTCGGGCACAGCATCCCCCATATCGCGGACGAAGTCGAACCAGCCGCCATGGCCCGATGCGCGGGGATCGAAGCCGTTGCGGAAGACTTCGACAGCCTTGGGACGGATGCCGTTCCGGTCCCGGAAGTCGACATAAAAGGCTTCAAGTTCCGCCGCGCCTTCCTTCGGGCGGAGCAGATTGCGCAGGATGTCGATGACCTGCAGCTCATAAGTGATCTCGCAGCCCTTCGGCATCTGGAACTCACCGGCCTGAAGCGCCTCTAGCTTGGTCGAGATCGAGCGATCCCCCGCGCCGGCCTGCAACAGGGTGGCAACCTTCGTCAGAAAGCTGCGATGGTTGCCGATATAGTCGATTACCTGAAGCACCTTGCCTTCGACACGGCGCAGGCCGCGGCCAAGCTGCTGCAGCCAGATTATCGCGCTTTCGGTAGGGCGCAGCATGAGCACGGTCCCGATCTCGGGCACGTCGACGCCTTCGTTGAACATGTCGACCGCGAACAGGATATCGATCTCGCCCCGACCAAGCGCAGCCAGAGAGCTTGCTCGCGGGGCGGAGCTTTGACCCGAGTGGACGGCAACAGCCCTCAGCCCGGCGGCGCGGAAATAATCCGCCATGTAGTCGGCATGGCGCATCGAACAGCAAAAGCCGATCGCGGGGCCGGTTGCGCGCTTGCGATACTGCTCCAGCGCATTCAGCGCCCTCGCCTCGGTCGCCAAGGCGGCGTCGAGAGCGGTTGGATCGAATTGGCCAGATCGCCAGGGGATCTGCGCGTAGTCGACATCGTCGGGCACACCGAAATAATGAAACGGTGACAGATGCCCCGCATCGATCCCGCGAAACAGGTCGCATTGGTAAACAAGGTTTTCGCCGCATAGCCCCAGCAGGTCAGCCCCATCCCTCCGGTCGGGCGTGGCGGTCAGACCCAGCAGGAACCGAGGCGTGAAATGGGAGATCAGCTTTTGGTAGGTGCTGGCGGCGGCGTGGTGGAATTCATCAACAACAATATAGTCGAAATGGTCGCGGTCGAATTGGCGCAGATGACCGATACGGCCCAACGTCTGGACCGAGGCAAAGAGGATTTCCGCATCCGCCACTTTCTCGGTACCTGTGTATCGGCCCAACTTGGCCTCTGGTCTTACCTTGCGAAAGGCCGCCATCGCCTGCGTCAGGATCTCATCGCGATGGGCCACGAAAAGGATGCGGCCCGCCTTGGCGCGGATCGTGTCGAAGGCGGCCAACCAGGTTTTGCCCAGGCCCGTCGCCAGCACGACCAAACCGGCGCGGTGGCCGTTCGATCGGCTCAGCGATAGGGCCTCCAGCGCCTCTTGCTGAATGGAATGCGGCTCTGGCGGTGGCCCTTCCTCGGCCACCACGCGGGCGGTGAACTCGGGCATCGGGCGCGTTCTGCGGCGTTTGGCATAAGCATCGATCCAGGCGGCTGTCAGGGGTTTTACCTCTGGGCGTGCAACCAGTTCTTCGAAAGCTGCGGCGACACTGTCAGCTGCATGTTCGGAATGCAGGTTCCACTCTACGCCCTCGGTCAGCGCCGACTGCGAAAGGTTCGAGCTGCCGACAATCGCTGCCCCTCGTGCATCTGCCGCGCGAAACAACCAGGCTTTGGGGTGGAAACTGAGACCGCCTGTTTCGAACACGAACAGTTCGGCCCCATCTAGGTCCAAAAGGCGGGCCAAGGCGGTTGGGTCGGTCGTGTCAAGGTAATCGCCGACCATTATCCTCAGCCGACCACCCCGCGCCAACAATTCACGGAACCAGGGTTCGAGCAGCGCCACACCGCTGTCCATGGCAAAGGCAATGGCGAGATCGACGGACTGCGCCGTGTCCAGTCGTTCGGCAAGCAAAGGCAAAAGCGGGTCGCGCCCGCCGGTCGTCAGACGCGATCCGGACGCTTCCCTAAGATGGAAATGGTCATAGGCTGAAGAAGCGACAAAGCCCGGGGTCCCGCGCCCGAGTGCTGCGCCCACCTCGGCCAGCATCGCCATCTGTTCCGGTCCGTTCAGTTCATCCCATGTCGCCACATGACGCGGCGCCGGGATCAACCCGGCCTCTCGGCGCAAACAGATTGGACAAGACAGGCGCGGGTCAGGCACAGAAATCCTTGGGATACAAAGCTACAGGATCATTGGACGGTATTGCACGGCACTTGTCCAGGCACTTGGTTTGGTTGAAGAAATCGGTTGGTGCATACGGATCATCTGGAGATCCGGGCGAAGCGCGCCCGAAAAAACCGCTCCACCCCGACCGCCAACACAAAGGCCGGAGCACCAAGTACCAGCACAGCCGCAGACACCGCCGCCACGACCACCATCGCTCCGGCAGCAGCCCCAAGCACCATCACCAACACCCAGCTCGCCAGATAGGCCACCCCGCATAGCCCCACCGCCCGGATCACCGGATGCGTCAAGCGCGCCAGATCGCGCTGCATGCGCTCCACCATCGCCAGCTGGTGACGCTGCCACGCGTCGTTCTTCTCGATTTCCATCATCATTCTCTCAACAATTCGATCCAGGTGTGGACGTCGTCCATCGGGATTTCCTTCCCCTCGAGGAACGACCGGTACCAGCGCGCGACGATCGCGCCGCGCTTCTCGCTTTTCAGGCGGATGCCGGTCGCGCTGAGATGACGGTCCAGCGCCGTCTCGAACCCCTCAAGCGCCGCCAGATCATGGCCCGGGCGCACGGCCTCGACCCCCAACAGGATCCAGTTCAGGTCCACGCCGAACTGGCGGTGCATGTCGACCAGCGCCTCGACCGGGATCGAGCGTTTGCCGGTCTCGTAGCTTTGATACGCGCGCTGCGACATGCCGAGGGCTTCGGCCATCCGGGCCTGCGACAGGCCAAGCTCGTTGCGCGCGATCGCCATGCGCGCGCCGAGGCCGCCGAGGTAGGTATCCGGACGATTCACCATTCTTGACATCAATCAGCTTGCCATGAAGCATGAACGTATATAGGCGCACGTTTGTGCGTTAGTGCCTGCGTTTCACCATCGAACCACGGCCAAGCACCGCATTCAATGCGTTTTCGTCCATTTGCAGGAAAGGAGAGGGGTTTGTCACAGGAAAAGCTGCTGTCGCCCAAGGAACTTGGTGCCCTTGTGGGGCTTAGCACCGCGCAGATTCGTGCCTTGATGAACGACGGGCGGCTCGAATTCGTCGAGATCACGCCCAAGACCCGCCTGCTGACCATGACGGGTTGGGAGCGGTTCCAGAAGCGCGCCACGAAGCTGCGCGGGGACGAGAGGGAGAGGGATGGTTCGGTGTCGAGTGTGAATTGATCAGGGGGAGAGCCGATGGGCACGACCAATCTCAACATCAGCGTGATCGACAAGCGCATGCTGAAGCAATCCGAAGCCGCCAGCTACACGGGCCTTGCCATCAAGCATTTCAAGGCCAGCTGCCCGGTCCGCCCGGTCGAGCTGTCACGCGGCACGCTGCTGTGGGACCGGCGCGACATCGACCGCTGGATCGACACGATGAAGGCCGACCATGTCGAGATGACGCGCGACGACATCCTGGACCGGCTGTGATGACCCATGTGCGCGTCAAGGGCTTCAAGATATTCAAGGATCGCCACGGCCGGATGCGCTGCTACCACCGCGCGACGGGGCACAAGATCGACCTGACAGAGGCACTGGCGGGATCGGCTGAGTTTCTGGCGCAATGCGAGACGATCCGCGCCATCGCCGTGGCGCAGAAGGAAAAAGGCCCTCGTGCTGGCACGCTTGGCGGGCTGATCAAGGGCTACTTCGAGACCGGGCATTTCGCCAATCTGGCCGAGACCACGCGCCGCGATTACCGCAAATGCGCCGATTTCCTCGCCCCCATCCGGGACACGCCAGTCCATATGATCGACACGCCGCTGATCGCAGGCATCCATGACAAGGCTGCGAAAAAGATCGGGTGGCGGCGGGCGAACATGGTCCGCACCTGCTGAGCGAGGTGTTCCGCCATGCCATCCCGCAGGGCCTGATCGCGGCGAACTACGCCAAGGACGTGATCCCCAAGCGCCGCCCGCGCGACCGGGCCTATGCCAACCGGCCATGGAGCATCGAGGAGCGCGACGTCGTCCTGTCCCGCGCCAAACCGCATGTACGGGTGGCGCTGGCGCTGATGATGAACACCGGGCTCGACCCGTCGGACGCGTTGAAGCTGCGCAAGGACCAGATCGACGGTGACACGATATGGGGCGTGCGGGGCAAGACGGGGGAGGAAGTGGCGATTCCCGTCAGCCCGACCTTGCAGGCAGCCCTCGACAGCATCCCCGCGCATGAGGCGGCTACCGTGCTGGCCAGTTCGCTAGGCGCGGCATGGACCTACAACGGTTTTTCGACCGTCTGGCATCGCTTCAAGACCGGGCTGGAGGAGGAAGGGCTGATCGCGCCGGGCCTGACGCTCAAGGGCCTGCGCCATACCGTTGCGACGACGCTGCGCGAGGCGGGGCTGGATGAGCGGCGCATCGCGGACCTGCTGGGACAGAAAACGCCATCGATGGCGCGGCACTATTCGCGGTCGGCGAACCTTGCCGACAAGAACCGCGAGACGATGGCGACGCTGGAAAAAGAGAACGCGAGGCGGGCGAAGATTGTCAAACCTTCCGCCGAAAAGCGTCAAACCCGATCCGAGTAAGGACCAGACATGACCACAAAACCAAACTATTTCAGCTTGTTAAGTGGTGCCCGGGGGCGGAATCGAACCACCGACACGAGGATTTTCAATTAGCCTTGTGATCCGCGCGGGCTGTCTCAACTGCGCTCAACCCGTAACGTAGCCGATTGAAAACTCTGATCATTGCGCTTGACAGATCGTCTCGATCTGTCTCATGCCGGGGCATTCAAGCTCACTGCTCCTGCTACCCAAGCGATACCCACATCCCGCGACAAGGAATGCCTCGATCTAGCCGTCGCCAGGAAAACACTTTCGGTCTAAGGCAGCTAGTTGTGTCGGCACAGCGTTTTGGCAGGCAGCAAAAAAATTTAAGAAGAAGCATGGTATACGAGATATTTGTCCAACGATTTAGATGCCGCTACATGGACTGGGTTCCCGTCTTCATAGAGAAAGGCATGAAACAGCCCTACAGAAGAAAGATCAAAGCCGTCTTCATCTGAAAAGTTCAACGCCTCAAGCTCAAGCATGATTTTTCTAATGTATTTGTCGACCGCACGCATATCGCTACTGATTTGATCCCTGATTTTCGAAAAGGGTCCAGTATCCGCAGTTATAGACTTTCGAAGTAACTCGAACTCTACATAAGAGTCGTTGAGTATTTTGTATGCTTCAAAAAACTTATCCGTATCGGGCACGATAAGCCTCCCATTCTCAACCCTCGTTAGAAAACGGAATTCGCGCCTGACCATCTTTATGTTGTGATAGGCTCGCAGAAAGTTTCGTCGGAATTCGTCAACGGCTTCCCTGTCGCCCTCCCGGTTGCGGTAGTGTGCGTCGATGGATTTATAGAAGAGTAAAACCCCACTGACCGCGCACGTAAATAGAATGAACTTAAAGACTTCTAATACGGCATCAGAACGGTCAAGCGCCGGTTCGAAAAGGAAAAGATAAAACGCTACTGACGCAGATAGCACTGCGAGCAGAAGTCCTATTACGATCTTCGAATTCATTCGGCCTCGACTGCGAGTCAATCGCGCTATCTCACACTGGTCAGGACGCACGAAAACCCTGAGCCTCTTGCTCCAATCAAAACGGTTGCTGGTGCGGTCATTTCAATTTCACGCGCTAGTGATTACCAAACCAAATTTCCCGGGCTCTATCGTTTAGAATTTCGACGCAGAGGCGCGTGGAAAAGCGAAGGTCGATCGACTAGAAGCAGCTTGCAACACGGAAAAATTCCGCCGAAGGGTACTTACTGATTAAAGCCAGTCCCTGAATGGCGCGTCGGGGACGGGCAATTCAATGTCCGGAACAGGTAGCCTTGTCTCACCACATGGTCCGAACTCTGCGGCTGCTGGTCTTTCGATGATGGTCATCTTTGCGTCCCCTTTTTCTAGAATATCATGATTGTGACGTAACGTCAATTTGGCAACAGGGCTCTTCGCCCATTGGCAATCGTTCTGTTCACAACGAGGGCAATCCACTTGTTACGCATCTCCGGGGCACCGTTCTCAACTCGGGTTTCAAGTTCAGCCAGCCATAGTTGGCCTCGCTCCTTGTCGCCAAAAAGAACAGCGGCATTTACGAAAGTGTCTAAGAGTTCGATGCGAGTGGTGGATCGATCATCCAGCGAGAAATAATCATACAGACGGTTGTAGAAGGTGCGATCAAACGCTTCTCCACCGTCTGAGGTTGCTAGATCCTCTACTTTGCCACCGAATTTCACGTACTCTACCCCGTAGTCCAGCGTGTTGTTGTAGGCCAACGCGCGATCGACCTCTAGGTTTCTCGTGGGATCGATGTCCTTTGACACTTCTTTAAGGTCGATGTTTGCCGTAACGCGATACGCCTTCAGCAGATCCCGTAGAACACGCGATTGAACTGGGTAATTTTGCTTTACCCACTCGTAGGGGTCTTCGCCACGCGTGTAGCCAGGTGAGTTTGAATAGGCACGCTCGGCTTGGGCCCAATACATGTAACCCAAGTGGCGCGGGATCAAAATTTCGAAGATAGAATGCTTGTCCTTCCAGTCCGGACGTTTCATTTCCTCAGTTGCCGCCTCGAAATAGGTAATGGCTAGATCAGATTTTCCAAAGGCTCGATAAGTTTGTCCCACGCGAAAGTTAAGGACAGGATCTTTGGCAAACCCATCAAGTGCGGTCAGATCGAAGTATACTTGTTGCGCCCTTTGAAAGAACTTTGATGCGTCATTCTTGCTTGCGTCTTTTGGCGCTTCACCCGGCCCGATTGAACCAATCAAATAAGCTTGACCCGCCCAATAATTCGCGGCGGCGATTTCCATATCGATTGCATAGTCAAATGTCGCTTTCGCGGGCGCATCCGCAGACGCAACATGCGCTTCCCATTTGCTCTTGAAGTCGGACAGCGTTTCTATGAGATCCGTGAATGTCGATGGCGAGAATGTCTTTGTCTTATCTGACGATCTCGCAGCGACGTCTCTATACGCCGCTATGATTTTTTCCCTTATGCGCTTGATCTCTTCGTGAGCGGAAGACGGCAAAACGTCCTCGATCCCGTCCAGCACCTTTACCGTATTGCTCGACAATGAGCTAGCTGATGCTTGTTCTGCTGAACTCGGTGCTAACAGCAAGAAACTTGAGTCTGCGTTATCGGAACATCCGTCCAATATCAACTTTAAGCCTCTGATTTGAGACGAGCCGAACCGATATTTTTCGTCAGTGCTTTTTATCTCAGAGTTCTTGTACAGTAGTTTGTGCTCTATCTCGCTCCAGACGTCTTCAAAAACTGTTCTGAGTTGGAATTCAATGGGAAATATTTTTGACTGTCCGGCTTTGATCACCTGCCCCTTGACAATAAAATGAACACTCGAGTACCGAGTATCCTTTTCCTCAAGGCTAACGAAATCAGGAGAAAACCCTCTGCTACGAAGGTACCCCCTTAAAAACTTATAAATTGTTAAATAGTCGGTTTCGGAGGCTTTGCTTTGATAGACCTTGACTTCCTCTATGCTTTCGACCAAACTATTTCCGACAAATACTTCCGCCGGATGACCTTGGTATTTTTCCAGAAAATCAACAAACACCTCAACCAAAGACACCAAATTAGGTTTAAATAGCGTGAGGAAGCGAAAGCCTACGATATCCCGAACGTCATCGATTGAATAATCTAAGTCGCCTTCGTTTCTCTTCTTCTCAACTTTTTCAATCAAGCTCTC
This sequence comes from Rhodobacter sp. NTK016B, assembly GCF_017303295.1. Taxonomy (GTDB): domain Bacteria; phylum Pseudomonadota; class Alphaproteobacteria; order Rhodobacterales; family Rhodobacteraceae; genus Pararhodobacter. The sequence goes on from NZ_JAFKOK010000011.1 coordinate 188,237, forward strand.
CGCATCTTTGACGCGAGATTTAATCTGATATGCTTCCCGAACAATGCTATTGGAGCCCAGTGAAAGCGCATTGTTCACGAGGGTCATCATAGTGTCCGCGCCGGACAGCACCAAATTCGCCTCTTCGTAACTTGGTTTCTTTGCGTCAGATTGGCTTGGGTTGAGGTTATGATCGTTGTCTTCAGGCATAAATCACTGACCAAGTCATCCGAGGGTTTCAATTGGCATAAAGGCCCTTGAGAGCACTCGGACCAACCTGCATGGATAACGTTTTCGCGTCAAGAATGCTTGTCATATGTGCGTCGGGCGGCTCAGTTCACTGGCCGGGCGCTCGAGTCCTGCTCCAGCAGACGTCTTGTAGGTCAATTATCCTTCGGAACCTTAACATCTTGTCTAGGATTGTCCCTGACGTGGATCACTCACCCATCTTATCATGGGCTTATGAAACGCAAGCTCACCTCCAAGTTCATCGAAGGCCAGAAGCCTGATCCTTCCAAGCGCCTCGATTTCCGTGACGAGTTGATGCCGGGTCTGGTCCTTCGCATCAGCACGTCCGGCACCAAGACGTTCTGCCTGCACAAGCGCATCAACGGCAGAATGCGGCGACTGACCATCGGACGGTTCCCTATCTTGTCGCTGGCCGAAGCGCGCGAACGGGTGCGACAGGTGCTCTACGATATCGAGACGGGCCGGTTCGAGGATCGCACCGGCGTCGAGGTCGAAACGAAGCCCACGCTGGGCGACGTGATCCCCGACTACATCGAGAAGCACGCCAAGGTTCACAACCGCGACTGGAAGCGCAAGGATGCCCTGCTGGCGAAGTTCACGACCCTGCACGGCAAACGGATCGACGAGATCAAGCGTGCCGATGTCGTGAAAGCCTGCGACGTTATCCACAAATCCGCGCCTGTCAGCGCGAACCGTGCTCTGGCCCACCTCAAGCACCTGATGGGCTCGTGCGTCGAGCGCGGCATGATCGACGCCTCCCCCATTGCCGGGATGAAACCGCTGTCGAAGGAACGGTCGCGCGAGCGTGTACTGACCGACGACGAGCTGGGCGCGCTGTGGGAGGTCTTTGGCGACGAAGGCTATCCTTTCGGGGATTGCATGAAGTTCCTTATGCTCAGCGGCCAGAGACGCGCCGAGGTCGCTGAAATGCGTTGGCCGGAAATCGACCTCGAAAAACGCCTCTGGACCCTGCCTTCGCAGCGCGCCAAGAACGGCAGGCAACACACGGTGCCGATCACTGACGCGATGATGGACGTGCTGCGCAGGGTGCCGAGGTTCCTCGGATCGGACTACGTGTTCACGACCACCGGCAAATCACCCGTGTCGGGCTTCGGTCGCCTGAAAGACCGGCTAGACAACGCGCTGCCCGAAGGCACGGAGCCGTGGATCATCCATGACCTACGCCGCACGATGTCCACGAACATGGCGATGCTGGGCGTCCCCCAGCCTGTCACCGAGGCGCTGCTCAACCACAAGACGGGTGTGGTCTCGGGCGTGGCCGCTATCTACAATGTCTATTCATACGCAGACGAGAAGCGCGAGGCGCTTGAGCTTTGGAATAGCCATGTCGAAAAAGTCACCAGATCAGCCGTATTATCTGAAGTACCGCGAGTTGGGGTGGCTGGATCGACCGCTCCCACAAGCGCCTGAGTTTTTTCCACAAAAAGCAATTGACCGGCTTTGCCGCATTGGTGGGGCGGATGATGAAACCGACCGAATACGCCTAGCTGATGATCTTCGAACCATCGCTAATGTCTTTTGGGTCGCGGCTATGACCAGTCCTCTCGGCGTTCAAGGTGGGCCAGGGTCACAGACGCCTGACGCCAGAAAGCGAACGATCACGAGTTCGGTCTTGCGTCCCGCCGAGAAGTTGATAGAGGCGCTTTCCGACGAAAACCTGACACTTCTTTCAGAATGGCCTGATGAATTGCCGTCGGTCCCGCCAAACCGGCATATACTCATCGAAGAATTGACCAGACTCAGAAATCGCACGAGCGACCTTTTCGAGGTCTTGGATGACCGAAAACGAAAAGGTTCGTCGGTTTCTCAGGAGTTCAGGATCGATTTCGGGAACGCACTTGCTGGCGTGCTTGAACGGCATTTTCCACACATCAGAGCATCGCGTGGTGGATATGATCGCACTCCCGGTCCCAGCAGCGAATATCAGGAATTCCTGAATGCATGTGCACAAGAGGTCTTCGGTGAAGGGTTCAAATTCTCAGGCGCCGTGCTGGACGAGATAGCGAAGCTGCCCCGAAATCAATAAACCTACGCACCAAACGCGCAGCCTTAGCTATACCTCTGATATCACTGCATTTCAGTCTGTCATATGTTGTCCAAACATGGAGCCGGCTCCTTTGTCTAACCGACGAAAGGGAAAATCCATGAAGGACGAAACAGACAGACCGTTGCTTGTAACGCGCGACGACCTCAAGCGCTTTGGCATCCGCGTTAGCAATACGACTTTGCTTCGCTGGGAGGCCCGTGGGCGCTTTCCGCGCAGGGCCAGAATGGGCGGCACCACGGTTACGTGGTTCATGTCGGAAATTGAGGACTGGCTTGCTGAACGCGCCGAAGAACGCGCTCGCACGCACTACGCCGACTACTGATCACCCAGACAAGGAGAACTGAGATGCGAAAAGCATTTCGCTTCGAGGGTGACATGTTGTCGTCCTCGATTATCAGAGCCGCGCTCGCTTGGGCGCGGCATGGCGGCAAAATCATCGCCTTGCATGGCATTGATGATGACGGCCAATGCACGTGTGGCCGGGCCAGTTGCAAAAGCCCGGGCAAGCACCCTATCGCGGAGTTGTTTCCGAAAGGGCAGCATAGTGCCACGAGCAGCGCGGTTAAAATCCGCCGTGCGTTCAAGAAATACCCTCGGGCCAACTTCGGTGTCATCCTTCCGCCAGGCGTGGTGGTGCTTGATGTTGACGGCCCGGAGGGGGCTGAAACATTCAAGAAGCTGAGCCTCCCACCGACTCTGTCGGTTCGAACGGGTCGCGGGACACACTACTATTTCCGCGCCTCGGAGGCCCTACCCAAGAGGAAAGCGCCGCTTGCTGGCATAGACATCAAGGACAATGCCAGTGGATATCTCGTAGGCCCACCCAGCATGCACAAATGCGGTAGCCGGTATCGCGTGCAGCGTGGAGAGGGCCGCTTGGCGGCGTTGCCTGCCGACTTCGTGCGCAAGCTGAAGCGTGAGAAGACCCGCACAGCGAATTTCGACACGGTCGGTGCCTTCAGAGCTGGAAGCCGCAACAATGAGCTGACCAAGATTGCCGGGTCACTTAGGTTTCGCGGTTTGGCCGAAACAGCCATCGCAGGAGCGTTGCAGGCGATCAACGCCGCGGCGTGCAGTCCGCCCCTCGACGCCGATGAGGTCGAGCGTATCGCTTCAAGCGTCGGCAAATACGAGGCTGGGCATGAAGAAGCTTTCGGCTGGCTCGGAGACGTCGAGGAGTCCACCCCGCAGTTCTCGATGTATCCGTATGTCGTGAAGGGTGCGCTGACTGTCCTCGACGGCAACATGGGTCAGGGCAAGTCCACCTTCACCTGTGCTATTGCAGCCGCCGTGACGAGGGGGAAGCCGCCGCCATTCGTGGATGAAATTGAGGCCGGTTCGGTCCTGTTCATGTCCGCCGAGGATGACCCGTCGCGGGTGCTGAAACCTCGCCTTATGCAGGCCGGGGCCGACGTCTCGAAAGTCCGCTTTCAGCAGGAGCCGTTTTCCTTGGACGAGCGCGGGTTGGGGTTGCTCCGGCAAGAACTGTCGGCAAACACGCCCGCCCTTGTCGTGATCGATCCGATCATCGCCTTCATGAAGGAAGGTGCGGACGGGAATAAGGCAACCGAGACCATGCACTTCATGGTGCAGATTGACCAGTTGGCGCGTGAGTTCGACACGGCCATCCTGATCGTGCGGCACCTTCGCAAGGCGCGGGCAGACCATGCGATGCACCAAGGTATCGGGTCGATTTCGATATCGGCTCGGGTGCGCTCGGGCCTAATCCTCGCACCGCATCCAGACGACCCGCGTCTGCGCGCGGTGGCCCACGCCAAGTCGAACTATGCTGAACCCGGGCCGACAATCGTGTTCGAGATGCAGAGTACCGGGCCACGCTCGCACCCCCGCGTGAAATGGCACGCCTGTGAGCCTGAGTTGACGGTGGGCGAACTACTCGCTCCTCCCGAGGCCGAACGTGGCCGACCGCCACGGGAACGCGACACGGCGACCGCGTGGCTGGAAAGCGTACTCCGCAGAGGGCCGGTCAAGAAGAAGGTGCTGGACGGCTGGGCGAAGGAGGAAGGGGTATCACTTCCGACCCTCCGGCGCGCGGGCGAAGCACTCGGCGTGGTGAAGTCGAAAGACGGGAAATCCTCCGTCTGGGCGCTGCCCTGAACAACGCCGCCAGCATCACTTGCTCAGAAGTCGCACACGTGTGGGATTTTTGAGCAAGTGTTCATTCCCGCCGAAAACCGCGCTGTCCTGCCTTGGCGGCTCAGGCGCGTCATATAGCAGAAGGAAATCCAAGATGACCAAGCACGAAGACATGCAGAACCGCCTGAAATCCGCAATCCAGCAGGCAATTCTGAACGAAGGCAAGACGGAAGGCACCGATGAGGTGAACCTCACTAACACCGATGTTGTCGAGGCTCTGCTGGAGATGGCCGGGTTCTACGCCTCAATCCACGGTTTCGAGACCTATTCACGGAAAGAACTTTCCTTCAAACACGCCCTGACGATTTTGGGTCACATCGAGCGATTTGAGAAACTGCGCAAAAAGGGGAAAATCCCCATGACCGTGATCCCCCGCTCGAAAATTCACTAAGCCAAGGTGCGGCGGGCAGGGGCAGCGGCTCTCGGCCGAAAATCTCAGCAGTCGATATTACCCCTCGTCTGCCCGCAGGGTGCGCGGCGTTAAAAAAACACCTCCCCCCATCCCCCTGTGGTCGCCTTGGGACAGCGCCGCATCGGGCACCGCGCGGAACGCCTCGGACCGACCCGTTGACTATCTATCAGTCTGTCGGATGCGAGGCGGACCCAAATTGCCCTACCTTTTCATGCGGTCCACATTCGCGCTGGGTTTCGCCTTAGCGCGCCGGGTTCCACTCGGGTGGCAAACTGCTTGGGCGGAGGTGCTGGCGGTCATCCCTGCACCCAGCCCTTGCGATGGTAGTGGCGCAGCACGATGGCGCGATTGTACAGTGGGAAGCCGACCCACAGGCCGTTGGCCGTGATCAGCGACAGGATCGCCCACAGGAACATGCCCTTGAACAGGTAGTACAGCGGGCCGAAGAGCAGGCACCAGAGCCGGTGCCAGTTGCCCAAAATGATTTTCGTCTGGCCGTTGAAGGCCCATGTCGCGCGTATCGTCATTGCCGATCTCCTCGCTGGCTGGTTTCGATGCCAGCGCAATAAGATCGGGGACCATCGCCCGTCAGGGTAATTCCCGAACCGTCGGGTGAGACCACAGGGGTAGCCATGCCGAGGTGCAGTGTCCGTGCAGATGCCGGGATGATCGGGATGAGCGCGGCTCACAGCGCGCCAGCCGGGGTTGCGACGGGATCACCTAGCCCGAGGCATGCCCCGGCGCTCCTGGCTCAACACAACGCCGCCGCGCGCGCGTTTAGCTCTCGATCCTCGGGGTTAGTTGCAGGCACCGTCAGTTTCGCCCTAGCGCGCGGCGCAGGTCGCTCAACATCAAGGGGCGACCGCATCGCAAAAGCCCTCGGCGTGGACATCTCGCAAATCTTCAAACCGAACTAGGGTTATGCCTGACACGCCTCGGGCTTCCGTCTTATCGATCTTCATCAGCAACTTAGGAGATCGACATGACCGAAATCGTGACGCTCAAGGCCATCTGCGACGAACTCAAGATCGACCCGCGCGAGGCCCGCGAACGCCTCCGCGCCGCAGCCAGCGACGCCAAGGCGAACCCCGAACTGGCGAAGGCAAGGAAGCCGCGCACCCCTTGGCAGTGGGTGAAAGGTTCAAAGGCACTTGAAGAGGCGAAGCGTGCGGTCAAAGCCAGCATGGACAAGTAGTGGGCAGTAGGCGTAACTTCGAACATAAGCTGCAAACGTGTCCCATCAATTCGGAAATAATTATCGGGCCCGCCTCTGCCACACTTGAATGAATGTTTTTGGAAATGAAAAGCGGGCCTTCTCGCTGATGTCCTCAAGCTAGCTTCAATAAGCGCTCTTATGCGAAGCGGATAGATTCTATTCAATTTAGGCACGTATCAGGTCTACCAAATAGGCAGGGTTGAAGAAAAGTGGCAATCAAAAAAAGAAAACGGCCATCTTTTCCTAAGGTGATGAGCGAGGATCTTCTCAGGGAAATCTCTGAAGAGTACCTACTGCCTTTCTTCTCTGGTGCGTCTATCGACTCCGTATCTGACGAATCAAGTGCTTCTGAGGCGACGGTCGCTTTTCTAAATCCACAAACTATCGGATTTAAGGTAAATAAATCAGACACCTATCGACTAAAGTTTCGCCGAGATCAACCCTTCGCAAAGAAGACTGATCCAGCACGCGAAGTTCGCGTTGTGGAAGCCTTTGCAAGCATCCTCGCCGAGATGAACGACGAACTGAAAGGGCATTTGAAGGAAGATCTCTTGTCAACTTTCCAGAGGCGCGTAGTGGCTCGGGCAGTATCGGACGCGTCAGTGGAGAAGCAGGTTCTTATTGTGCTAGATCAGATGTCAAGTTGGGCAGCGCGTCTATACGAGGGTTCGCCAATATCTAGCGCCGTGGGTATCGACCCTGCCGCAATAGGTGACAGAGAGGTAGATATTGAAGCATTCGCTTCAAATGACATTGGCGCAGTGCTTTCCAATGGCCACAGCAGCCTACTGACTTTTGACTCCAGGCTGGGGTTCGTCGAACACCTCACCCTGAACTCAGGCGGCATTAGTGCAAAGGCTGCCCCATGGGAACAGGCACAATTCGCTGATTGGACTGCTCACGGAGATGGCCGGGTCGCCGTTGCGCTCAATGCGCATGGCGAGATACTTGTTTTCCGAGATGGACAACTCCTCTTTTCAAAGCGAAACGGAAGTTGGCATTTCCTCACGCACAGCCCGGTCTTGAGTCAGATGGCTGTCCCGCGAAATCCCAAAATTCGCGAGGCAATATATGAAACTGTTCTTGATGCATCGTTTGGAAGGAGAGGCGCTTGTGTTGGTGTCGTCGGCTCTGGGCGAAGTGAAGAGTGGCAGGCAATGGCATCAGATGATGACAGGCTCGAACTTAAGGCTAGTAAGAAATCGAAAGCTATCAGCCGTATCATTCAGGGACGAAAATTTCAGGATCTGGATAGAACACTCCGCCAAGAACTTGTTTCCATAGATGGCGCAACGGTCATTGACCACACGGGAAGCGTTCTGGCAGTTGGTGCAATAGTTAGGATTAGAAAGAGCGTCGAGGGCGGAGGGAGGACAGCAGCAGCTGAGGCCCTCGCAAAAGTGGGGCTTGGCATCAAGATTTCACAAGATGGTAGTATTATTGGATTTCGCCCGGAAACGGGCAAGATATCAAGTTCGTCGGCCGCTTTTAGACTGATGTAATCCTTTTTTGCGCGCTCGGTGAGCTTCTTGATCTCTTTTTGCGATACACGAACGAGCAATGCCCAATCATCGACCGATTAACCAATTTCTCTGATGGACTGTAGCCTCGACCAAATATCGGCTTCGTGAAGAGATACATGCAAACCGTCGGGGAACCCGGCTGTGCCGACAATCACCATCAAGAATGCATTCAACTCATGCTTTGAACGAGCGAACAGGTCAGCCATTGATGAAAGATCAGTTCCAGAAGGGGTGGGAATAGATTGCGGGTGAGTGTGCCAATCTCCGAAATAGTGCAGCCCAGATTTGTGCAACGTGCTGATCTCCCGACGTTCCGCAAGACGGTCCGCGATAAAAAAGAAGCGTCCTCGTCGGTCGGAACGCCTCGGACCGGTTGCCAGCTTGACTTTGATGCATTGACCTTCAACCGCACCAAATAGCTGCCCACCAGCTTCAGGCATTTTCGGGTCCAATTGTCGCCACTTAACAAAGTGATCGAGAACATTCTGTTCTAGGGCCAGAAATTGCCCACTTTCTCCAATGGGGTAGCGAAAGCTCATGCTTCTCCGCAAAAAGCACAATCTTCCTTTTGCCTCCACTCAAATTGCCTCGTTCCGCCGAACTCAGGAACGTCTGGAAAGCAATTTAGGAAGTCCGGGGTGAAACGCCCTCCTTGCTCGGCAATTTCTTCCTTCGAAGCCCAGTAAACGGCCTCGATGCCGGGGTGCACCTCACCAAGCAGTGCTTTCGTTGTGGTCTTCGCCACCAAAGCCGCTACGCCTAACAACGATACTGGCCCATATGGTTGGAAACTGGCCCCACAATGGGGCTGTTTGCGCGTCGTCTCGGTGTCCCACTCACACACTGTTTGTCGCGCCCTCCCGAAATGGTCCATGCCGCAAGCAAAACATGGGCCATTGGAGCCGATCAATACGGCGTGTCCTGCCACAGAAAAAGGTTCTGCCCACCCATAGATCATAGGGGGGAAATCCGCTTCGTTCCTAGCCACTTGGTTAAGCCTGCTTTCAGCCACCCAACTGCCAACCGTGGACACGATCAAATCGGTGTTGTGGAAAATCTCAGAACGTATGCCGTAGAGCGATTGCCAGTCCTCGGCAAAGTACTGGATTGAGCGCATATGCGGGAAGTCACCAGCCAATTTTTCTGCCAGTGACTTGGCTTTAAACGTCCTGACTTGCGTGACCCCGAGCATGTGACGCCCAACATTAGGATAGTCCAGAAGTTCCGGGTCGACCAATGTGATCGAGCCGACACCTGTCTTGGCAAGAAGCAGAGCAACCTCGCTTCCCAATGAACCCGCGCCGATCATCAGAACACGCTTGTCAAACAATGGGGCGACTGTAGGGGTGTCACGACCATGTATCCACGATGGGTCCGCGCGCATAGTCTCGTGGCGCTCAACCTTGTTCCCCCCGAACAGCCGCTGCATTCGGATATGGGTCGGTACCTTTCCAGGCCGAAAGCCCTTCTGCACCATGTCTGGGCGTCGCCCGGCTTTCATACCTTGTTTGACGGGAGGCAAAACTTCGACGGCGAAAAACACCGGCCCATCATCCGTGCGCCCCTCGAAGGAAACGGTGAACTTGTCATCAGCGGTTACAGCCGCATCTTCCAGCAGTTCTACGGATTCGGGTGCCAGCTCCCGCAAAAAGCGTAGAATCGCCGCACCCGACCTCGGGTATTCCGAAGGCAGAATGGGCCTATTGAGGGCGATGTGTGTCGCGGTGTTGAATTTGTAGTCCTTCTTGTTCCCCGGAAAACGGTTGCGAAGCCAACTCTCCAAGGCCGTGTGGTCATCTGCCAGATAGTAGTCACCTGTACTGCACCACAGGGACACCCGACGGGAGGGACCGCCGGGCGACAGGAGGCTGACGATGTTTTTGCCCCCATCAGTTTTGCTCCAATAAGAATCGAACTCGTCCGCGAAATCACTGATAAACGCGTCGTCGTATGAAGCGACGATCAATCGAGTGGCTTCTTTGATAGCGTCCCAAATTAACCCTTTGGGGTTCAAAGGATTATGCTCTGTCCCCGGTGGGTAAAGGCAAAACGCACCGTCTTTTTCGATATGCGGATATTGCATAAACTGAAATTTTTCGGTGCAGTACACGCGCGGTTTTGTCCACGGGAAATCCTGCAAGAGCACCACGTGCAGATCAAAGCGGTCAGCTTGATGTTCAAACGGGACAAGCCATCCGTGGATTAGGTCCTTGGCCTCGTATCGAGACAATTCGCCCTGCGTGAGGTCTCGCGCATTCGGACATTGAGCGAGCACCCAGCGGGATAGCTCAGCTATCACGAGGTCGGTAGGTTCAGACGGCCCAGTCAATGCCGACTACCCGTAGCGGCCTCCGCCCTGCTTATTCACAGCGGCGAGGTCATTGCTTTGCTCAGCATCAACCTTTTCCACAATCCCCAAAGTAAGGGCAGCAGGTGCAGCCAACTCGCTTGCCTTTTTCTCAAGGCCAGCGTCGGGCACATAGAGGGTGAGATCGTCTGGGATACGCCCGCCAAATTGGTTTTGTAGGGCTTCGAAAGCTGCCGTGCGGTCTGACGTCTGTGTCAGCGCGTCTTTCAGACGCTCAGCAAGCACTCTGGCCTTCGCAACGAAATCGCTGCGTTCCTCAGGTGACCAACCCTGATCCAACCGGGCACCTTCTACGACAGGGTTTGGAATGTCATTGGCGAGAAAGTCGGGCAAGTCTTCCGCGACTCGCAACAACGCCAGATCGTCCCTATCGCTGGCAATTGCTGCCGACGCCTTCTCAAAGACCGACACGACTGCGGCCATGAGTGCAATCGATGCCAACCTTCCTTCGGGCCATTGGAAGTCTTTCCAGCCCTTCAGATAGCGGCTGATGGTTCGGACCTGCTCGCCGTATTGTTTCACGGCATCGACAAACCAGTCTTCGAGTTTTCGCGGGTCGGATTTCATCCAACCCTCGTTGCGGTGCGCGAGCATCATCTCGTCGTGAGACAACATTCTATACGCAGTATCTTCCATCATTAGTTCGGCTGTGAAGTCTACACCACGACTTTGGGCATCTTTCACGATGCGCTGAAAATCCGTATCCGGCACCGAGTAAAGTGCGAGGTCGGTATGCATGGTGTTGTCAATCTTGACTCGGATGCACGAAGGCTTGTCCGTTACGAGTTGCCACCCCTTCTTGTCGCAAAGTGGCGCTAGGATGCGTTCGACAATGGAAAAGTAGGCTGCGCTTTGGATCACAGGGGATCTGTCTCCGCCTTTTTGAAAATAGGAAACGGGCATGAATAGCCCATCGTCCAAGTCGATCTCCTGAGGCGGCACATGCGCAGGTTGGTTGCACGTGTGGTATGAGAAGCTGCCCTGCATCTTGAACTTCGGTGTCTGGTAGCTCCGCGCAAGTACTGGCGCTTGGTCTTCGAACAGAACCTGATCACCGAGTGACTTCGCAAACGCCCCAAACCGAGAGGAGATTTCTGTGCGAATGTTATCCCGAGCGTTTCGCAGTATCTGTTCCTGCTTCTCAGAAAGATTCAATGCGAATTTGTAGCCCGAGTGCCGGGACACGAAGGCTTTGTGTGCGTTAACAGGCATCAAACTGTCCCTTCCTGGTCTTATCTTGTGGTGTCCACGCTTCTTGTCCATATACTTGGGGGCACAGGGCCGTGTCTTCAATACTAGAGGTTGAGCATAGTGGCAAAGTTTGTTCCCCTAAAGTTCTGGGTCACTATCGCCGTGTATCTCGCGCTTGGGTTGCTGCCCCTGCTTGAAGCAGGGATCCTGTGGATCAGCGCGAAAGCGCCAGCCTTGGCGCCATTGGTGGCAGACGCGTTGACGACTCGTTTGCTTGCGTCGCTTGTTTCTGGCCTTTTGGCTCTTTTTCTCGTGGCCCAAGGGTGGAGGATCGTGTGGAAGCTTCCATATGTTGGCCATAAGCTAAGCGAGGCGCTTTTCTACGACCTCAACGGGACTTGGACGGCAAGCTTGCAGTCCAACTACTCAGTTGTCGAAAAGATGAAGGATGCCGCAAACAGCACCGAGATTCGTTTCGATGTCTTTGATGACTCAGCTCTTCCCGGCCTTCTGGAGCGCAACTTTGAAGTTCGAATCAAACAGACTTGGTTCCGAACCGACGTCGAGTTTTTGCCGAATAAGATTGACCCTTTGCTCGAATCAAAAACGATTTGCGTTGAATTCTTCAAGGCCGAAAACGGCACCAAATCCATGGCTTGGATATTTGAAGCAAAGAACAAGCGCGAGAACGGTGTTCGGTTGGCTGTTACTGACGAGCATACCTACCAAGGCGCGGCGAATCTAAAGCTTAGTGACGACGGGAACGAATTGAGCGGCGAGTTTTGGCAGAACCGATCTTGGCACCGCGGGCTGAATGCTGCCGGTTCGATCAAACTCTCAAGAACAAGCCGATAGCGTTCGGGAGCGAAGCAGCTTCAATATGCTACCCAGATGATACCCACAGCGAAACACGCACCTAATCTGAGCGTGCTGGCGGCGTGTAAGCTTTTGTTTTTATTTCGAAATAATGGTGCCCGGGGGCGGAATCGAACCACCGACACGAGGATTTTCAATCCACTGCTCTACCCCTGAGCTACCCGGGCACGGGTGAAAGCGACGCTTTCGGGTGGGCGTGTCTTAGGCGAGCGCGCGGGTGGTGTCCAGAGGGAAATTCACATCCGTTGTCGTGCGGTGCCCGGCTCTTGCCGCGCCGCCGCATCGGTGGAACAGTGCGGCGTCGACGTGGGCGCGCGGTGCCTGTGCTATGCGCCTGTGCAGGAAGGGGCCGGGATGCGACCGATCCGGGGAATTCTATACAAGCTGATCTCGGTGACCTGCTTCATCGTGATGTCGAGCCTTGTGAAATCCGTCTCAGAGTCGATCCCGCCGGGCGAGGCGGTGTTCTTCCGCTCGCTCTTTGCGATCCCCGTGATTTTCGTCTGGCTTACGATTCGCGGCGAGGTGCGCACGGGGCTGAAAGCCACGAAGCCGCTGGGGCATTTCTGGCGCGGGCTGGTCGGCACCTCGGCCATGGGGATGGGCTTTGCCGCGCTGGCCTTTCTGCCGTTGCCCGAGGTCACGGCGATCAGCTATGCGGCGCCGCTGCTGGTGGTGATTTTCGCGTCGATGTTTCTGGGCGAGGAGGTGCGTCTCTTCCGCCTCAGCGCCGTGTTTGCGGGGCTGACAGGGGTGATGATCGTGCTGTCGCCCCGGCTGTCGGTGGGGACCGATGTCTCGACCGCCGAGGCGCTGGGGGCGATGATGGCGCTGACCGGCGCGGTCTGTGCGGCGCTGGCGCAGGTGACGGTGCGCAAGCTGGTGGCGACCGAGCAGACGTCGGCGATCGTGTTCTGGTTCTCGGTCACCGCGACCGGATTGTCGCTGCTGACGATCCCCTTCGGTTGGGTTCTGCCCTCGCCGGGTGAGGCCGCGCTTCTGGTGCTGACCGGGATCATCGGCGGGATCGGGCAGATCTTTCTGACCTCAAGCTATCGCGAGGCCGATGCCTCGCTGGTCGCGCCCTTCGATTACGCCTCGATGCTGATGGCGCTGGCGATCGGTTACTGGGTGTTCCACGAGGTTCCGACCCGGCCGATGCTGATCGGCGCGTCGATTGTCGTCTCGGCGGGGATCCTGATCATCTGGCGCGAACGGCAGCTGGGCATCGAACGCTCGCGGCAACGCAAGGTCATGACGCCGCAGGGATGAGGGCCGACGACGCGCGCGCCCTCCGCGGCACCTGATCGCCACCCCCTCCGTGTTCTGCAACCCGATGCGGCGGTGGCGCAATTCGCCATAACGGTTGGCACAGCACGCCAAGACGGGCTGAGCCACCTCCCGATACCCTTGACGCAAGGGAGAAACGGCGCCTTCCCGGCGCCCCAAGGGAGGAGAGCGATATGCTCGACAGGACATTGACGATCAATGGCGAACAGGCTGCGGCGGAGACCACATTCGAGGTGCGCAACCCCAGCACCGGCGAGCTTGTGGGCCACGCGCCGAACGCGACCGAAGAGACGCTGAACGCCGCCGTCGCCGCCGCGAAGGCGGCTTTTCCAAACTGGGCCGCGACCCCGGATGAAGAGCGTCAGTCCCTCTGCCGCCGGATTGTCGAGGTTCTCGGCGAAAACAGCGAAGAGCTGGCCGAGCTGATCACGCGTGAACAGGGGAAACCGCTGAACGGGGCCGGGTCGCGCTGGGAAGTCGGCGGCGCACAGGCCTGGGCCGCGCATACGGCGGAACTGACCTTGCCGGTCAAGGTGTTGCAGGATGACGAGAACGGCTATCTGACGCTGCACCGCCGCCCGCTTGGCGTCGTGGGCTCGATCACCCCGTGGAACTTCCCGCTGATGATCGCGGTCTGGCACGTCCTGCCGGCGCTGCGGACCGGCAATACCGTCGTTATCAAACCCTCGCCGCACACTCCGCTTGCGACGCTGCGCATGGTCGAGCTTGTCAGCGCGCTGCTGCCGCCGGGGGTGCTGAACATCGTCACCGGGGATGACAAGGCGGTCAATCTCGGGGCGCTGATGTCGGCGCATCCGGATATCCGCAAGATCGTCTTCACCGGCTCCTGCGCGACGGGTCAGCGCGTGATGCAGAATGCGGCGCAAACAATGAAGCGGCTGACACTGGAAATGGGCGGCAATGACGCGGGGATCGTGCTGCCGGATGCCGATCCCGACGCCATCGCCGAGGATCTGTTCTGGGGCGCGTTCATCAATAATGGGCAGACCTGCGCCGCGATGAAGCGTCTTTACGTGCATGAGAGCATTCACGACGCGGTCTGCGATGCGCTTGTGGCGTATGCCCGGAACGTCCCGGTCGGCGATGGCATGGACGAGGCCAGCATCCTCGGGCCGGTTCAGAACAAGGCGCAGTTCGACAAGCTCAAGCGTCTTGTGGACGACGCGAAGACCAAGGGGCAGGTTCTGCTGGGCGGTACGCCGGGCGAGGGGCTGTTCTTCCCGCCGACGCTGATTGCGGGCCTGTCCAACGGCGACGCGCTGGTGGATGAGGAACAGTTCGGTCCCGCCCTGCCCATCATCCGCTATTCCGATGTCGAACAGGCCCTCGCTGACGCCAATGCGCTTGAAACCGGCCTTGGCGGGTCGGTCTGGAGTCGCGACAAAGAGGCCGCGCGCGCGCTGGCCGCGCGGATGGAATGCGGCTCGGTCTGGATCAACAAGCACGGCGCGATCCAGCCCAACGCCCCCTTCGGCGGGGTGAAGCAATCCGGGCTCGGCGTGGAATTCGGCGAAGAGGGGCTCGCGGAATATACCGACATTCAGGTCGTCTTTTCCTGAGCTGAAAACGAACCGGGGCCGCGCAGGGAGGCGCAGCCCCACCCGATCCATGTGTCAAGGGAGGAGCACCATGACCGATAGCAAAACCACCAATCTCACCCGCCGATCCTTCATCGGTCGCACAGCGGTCGCGTCGGGCGTTCTAAGCCTTGGCGGCGGACTGCTGGGGGCCAGCGTGAATCCGGCCGACGCGCAGGAGCAGAGCTACGACTACGTGATCTGCGGCGCGGGGTCGGCAGGCTGCGTGCTGGCCAATCGCCTGAGCGAAGACGGCGCGCGCGTGCTTCTGATCGAGGCGGGCGGTCCAGACAATTCCGAGATGATCTCGACCCCGATGCGGCTGATCGAGCTTTGGGGAACGCCCTTTGACTGGGGATATCAGACGGTCCCGCAGGAACACGCCGCCAGCCGGCAGCTGTTCTGGCCGCGCGGGAAGACGCTGGGGGGCTCTTCGTCGCTCAACGGGATGATTTATGTGCGGGGCAACGCGTCCGATTACGACGCCTGGGCGCACGACTTCGGATGCGAGGGCTGGGATTACGCATCCGTCCTGCCCTATTTCAAGAAATCCGAAGACTTTTCGCGCGGCGCGGATGACTACCACGGCGCGGGCGGGCCGCTTCACGTCACCGCCGATTTCGAGCCGCACCCGCTGACGCGCGCCATGGTCGAGGCCGCGCAGGAAGCGGGCTATCCGCTCAACGAAGACACCAACGGCGCCCGGCAGGACGGCGTCGCCTATGTCGATCTCAACACGCAGAACGGTCGGCGCGCATCGACTGCCGTGGCGTTCCTTCGTCCGGCGCTTGAGCGCGAGAACCTGACGCTGATCACCAATGCGCGCGTGCTCAATATCGAATTCGACGGCGACCGGGCCACCGGCGTGACCTATCTTCAGGATAACGAGACACACAGCGTTTCCGCTGGCCGCGAAGTGATCGTCTCGGGCGGTGCGATCGAAAGCCCGCGTATTCTCATGATGTCCGGCATCGGCCCCCGGGAGCATCTTGAAGAGCTGGGGATCGAGGTGCGTCAGGACCTTCCCGGCGTGGGCAAGAACTTGAACGATCACACGCTGTGCCCGGTCATCTATGAAGGCGCGCAGGAAATCCCGGCGCCGAGCGATATGGCGATTACCGTGCTGCACGCGCATGTCTTCATCCGCTCGGATGATGCGCTGCCGGGCCCCGACATGCAGCCGCTGTTCTTCCACGTGCCCTATTACACGCCCGAGATGGAGCAGCCGACCGGCAATGCGTTCACGTTGAACGCCTCGGGCGTGCAGCCCGCGTCTCATGGTGAAATCCGGCTGTCGGGGCCGTCCATCGACGATCCGCTGCACATCGATCCCAAGGTCCTGTCGGACGACCATGACGTCGACATTCTGGTGAAATCCATCCGCCAGATGCGCGAGATCGCAGCGCAGCCCGCGCTTGCCGAATGGAAGGGGCGCGAGATCTATCCGGGTGACGAGGTTCAGAGCGACGAAGATCTGGCCGATTATGCCCGCTCGGCGGTGATGTCCTATCACCACCAGAACGGAACCTGCGCGATGGGCACCGGCGAGATGGCCGTGCTCGACCCCGAGCTTCGGGTCCGCGGGATCGAGGGCCTGCGCGTCGTCGATGCCTCGGTCTTTCCCAAGGTCATGGCGGGCAATACCAATGCGCCCGTCATCATGGTCGCCGAGAAAGCCGCCGATCTGATCAAGGCCTCCCACAACTGACGCACCAGCGTCCGACGTGGGCCTCCCGGCACCGCTCGCCCCTTGGGCGGGCGGTGTTCTAGTCTGTGCTTCCGGCTGTCTTGCGCAGGGCCCCCGGTGCCGCGCCATAGCGCGCGCGGAAGCTGCGGTGGAAATGCGACAGGTCGTTGAATCCCGACGCGAAGGCCACCTCTGCGACGGTGCGCTTCGGGTCCGCCGATAGCTGCCGATGGGCAAGGGCGAGACGCACCTCCTGAAAGGCTGCAGAGGGGGTTTCCCCGACCTTGGAAAAGAGCCGCTGCACGGACCGGCGGGACAGGCCCAGATCGGTGCACAGATCCTCGAGCCCGTAATCGGCGTCGCGCGCATTCAGCGCGATCAGCTCGCGGGCCTGCCGCAGGCGCGCCATCTCTTCGGCCTCGGCGCTGGGCGTCTGCGTCTCGCGGCATCTCAGATAGGTTCCGAGCAGTTCTACCAGCGTATCCGACAGCCGTCCGGCGGTATCGGCCCCGGCGCCGAGCAGCTTCAGCAACACGGCCTCGAGCGCCACGTTGAGCGGATCGGCGCGGTCGATCGGCACGCCGCCGATGCAGGCCTGCCCCAGACGGCGCACTGTTTCCTCGCGCGGCAGATGCACCGAAATCTTTCGCGTGACCTCGTCAAAATACTGGAATTGCGAGGGAAAGGCGGAATCCACCAGATGGAACGAGCCGGGCTGCATCAGGCTTTCGGTCTCGCCCTGCCGGATCACGCTGCGCCCGCTTTCCTGATAGATAAGGAACAGGTTACGCGCGGGATCACGGCGGATCATCCGCTGGTCACGCCAGATCGAGCGCACCCGTGTTGCCACGAACGCTGCGTTGAACGGCCCGAACCTGCGCGCATCGATGGCGCCGGTGATGTGGTCGCTTTTGACATGCGGCGCGATTTCGAAATTGCCGCACACCTCGACCAGCCGGTCGCGCGCGCTCTCGATCGCGACCGGGGCGGCGGCGCTGAAGCCGCGCGGATCGGACATAACCTCTTGTCGAGACATGCAAGCCTCCTCCACGCAACAGGCTAGCGATCAGAGGGGACAGGTGCAATCACGTCACGCGCAGCCGGTCGGATCCGAACCCGGACCCGACCGGTGCCACGGTCACGCGGCCAGCCGCCGGTAACGGCTGCCATAGAAGACCAGCGGATCGGCCTCGCAGGCATGGCAATGCTCGACTTCGGCGATCAGCAGGACATGATCGTTGACCTCGACGCGCCGCTGCACCCGGCAGGCGAAATTGGCGAGCGCGCCGTCCAGCCCGACATAGTTCCCGAACGCGGCGAAGTCGGGCGTCCATCCCGGCACCGGCTTGCCGGCGAAATGGCCCGAGATCCGCTCGGCCCCCGCGCCCAGCACGTTGACCACGAACATCCCGGCGGCCTCGATCGCTTTCAGGGTCCGTCCCTGCATGACCGACACAAGGATCGTCGGCGGCGCAAGGCTGACAGAGGTGAAGCTGTTCGCGGTCATGCCTGCGACGGTGCCGTCGGCTTCGGCGGCGGTCAGAACCGTCACCCCGGTTGTGAAGCGCGACAGGGCGTGACGAAACTCGGTCGGATCAGGTGTCTTCATAGCCGGGCTCCAGCGGAAAATGGAAGACCTGCGCGCCCTTGGGCGAATAGTTCGGCACGTCGCCGGCGACCTCGTGACCGATTTCCGAGTTCATCGCGGCCTCGAACGCCCGCGCGTCGTCGAAATAGGCCTGAAAGATGCAGAACACGTCACCCGGACCTATCGCTTCGGGAAAGGCGTGATGCATGCGGCGCAGGCCCGGCAGGCTGCCCGCCAGAGGCAGATGGCGTTCCGCGTAATAACGCTTGAAAGCCTCGGCGTCGTCGGGCTGCGGATAGATAACCGTCAGGCAATACATGGTTTTTCCTCCTTACTCGGCCGCCATTGGGGTCTTGGCACCGATCCAGTGCCGGATTCTCTGGGGCGAGCTCAGATGCTCCCATTGGTCTTCGGGCGCGTTGAAATTCTGGGTGAATTCGTCGCAGAGCGCGCGGTTCTGGCTCATGGCGCCCAGCAGCATCTGAAATTCCTGCGACGGCGGCTGCATCATCAGGTTGGTCCAGCGCGCGGCCCCCAGCACACGGTCACGGCGGCGGTTTTCCACCCGCTCGATAAACCGGCCATCCAGCACAGGGGCACGAGCGATTTCCTCGCCCACCACGAAGGCGGAATAGGACGAGATATTGGCGCCCTGTCCATTCACCGGATCGACGGTGCAATGCACATCACCGATCGCAAGCGCGTATTTCCCGTTGTCGAACTTCACCGCCGGTTTGCGGACCGTCGGCACGACGCCCCCCTGCAGAATGTCCTGCGACTGGCACAGATCGAAGCGGGACGCTTCGATGCGGTTGTAGATCCCGGGGTGATACTGCTCCAGATCGTCCAGAACCGCCTGCAGGAAGGCTTTGGGATCCGCGTCGTAGCTTTCGCGCGCCAGATGCGTCATCGGCCCGTCTGGCAGGTTCTCCATCAGCAGCGCGTGCCCCATCCCGTCGAAGGTGATGGTCGGAATGCAGATCAGCTCGCCGACGCCGGGGGTGATCGACATCGTGACATTCATCGGATCGGTATTCGACACGCCCGAATAAAGCCCGACGCAGAGCTGGCGTTGCGGCGCCTTGAAGGGCGTTTCCTCGGGATCGTGCTCGAACATCGCGCCCATCGGGCCCTTGCCGACCGCCACGGCCAGCAGGTCATGCCGGTCCACAAGCGGCTGGATGTCCTTTTCCTCGATCCGCCGGAACTCGATCTTGCCGCCGCGTTCCACGAAATCCTCCATGAGGCGCGGCAGATAAATCCGGTAATCGAGCGCGCGCGAGGGCT
The DNA here is from genome assembly GCF_017303295.1 of Rhodobacter sp. NTK016B. GTDB lineage: Bacteria > Pseudomonadota > Alphaproteobacteria > Rhodobacterales > Rhodobacteraceae > Pararhodobacter. Next base: position 207,726 of record NZ_JAFKOK010000011.1, read on the forward strand.
TCTCGAACGACCCCGCGAAGTTGAGCGGGCCGGGCTCGGGCACGTTCAGCCAGTGGTCGTGGTAATAGTAATGCTGGTCCGGATCGGTCCAGTGATTGACCCCGAGCGCCGTTTCGCGCGCCAGCGTGGTCGAATGATGCGCGACCGTGTTCAGCAACCGGGCGTCACGATACGCCCCGGGCTCGCGGTCGGTATAGAGCACTGCGTCGATGCCCTGTTTCTGCAGATACAGCGCCAGATGAAGCCCGGCGATCCCTGCGCCGACGATGCCGACATTGTGCATGGTGTCCTCCCATTTCTCCTCAGGACCGAGGCTATTGATCGGACAGGTAATCGAAAATAGCATATTTCGGATATTTCTTATTCCCGACTGGAATGACCGAATGGACCGGATCGACTGCCTTCTCGCGTTTTCGCATGTGCTTGACAGCGGCAGCTTCTCGGCCGCCGCCATCCGTCTGGGGACGACGCAGCCGACGATTTCCAAGCGGATCGCCAAGCTCGAGGCGGATTTCGGAACGCGGCTGTTCCTGCGCAGCACAAGGCGGCTTCATCCGACCCCCGAGGCTTGGCGCATCCACGAAAAGGTCCGGGTATTGCTGGAAACCTATGACGATGCCCGTGCGATGGCGCGCAACAGGACGCCCGAGGCAACCGGCACCCTGACCATCAGCGTGCCGTCATCGGCCGGTCGCAATGTGCTGATGCCGTTCTTTGCCGAGTACAAGCGCCTCAACCCGCAGGTCGATCTGGACATCCGGTTATCCGACCGCCCGGTGAACCTGTTGGAGGAAGGCGTCGAACTGGCGCTGCGGATTGGCGAACTGGCGGATAGCGCGTTGCGGGCAAGGACCGTGTGCCGCCTGCCGCGCTTTGCTGTCGCCAGTCCGGAATACCTGCGAACGCGGCCCGCGCCCGAGACGCCGGGCGACCTCAGGGATCATGTCTGCATCAGCTACGCAGGCTTCGGCGAGACCTCGCAATGGATTTTCGAAGGGGAATCCGGTCGCCACGCGATCCGGATCGATGCGGAAATCCGCCTCGACGACGCCGATGCCATGCTCGAGATGGCGCGGGCCAGTATGGGCGTCGCCATCCTGCCCGGCTGGCTGGCCACCGGCCCGATCCGCTCGGGTGCGCTTGAACAGCTTCTGACCGAGCACACGGTGCCAAGCATGCCGGTCAACATAATCTACCCGCAGGATACCGGGCCCTCCCACCGTGCCCGCCGCTTCATCGACCACTTGCTCGAAAACCGGGCCCGGCTGAGCGAGGTCATGTCAGACGGGCTGCGGCGTTAGGGCGCCGCGCATGGTTACGGTCACCGTCCGCGGAACAAACTCCCCAGCACGCCGCGCACGATTGCGCTGCCCGCGCGCGTGCCGATCGAACGGGCCATGGACTTGGTGAAGGCCTCGGTCACGCTGTCCCCGCGCCGGCTGCTTGAGCGGCTTGTGCGGGGTTTCTCCGTCGCCTCGACACGGCGCGCCCGTGATGAGCCGGGAGAATAACGCCGCGCGCGGGTGAAACCTTCGTCGCGCTCTTCCTTTGCACCCGCCTGCCGGGCGGCCGTTTCGGCCCGCCGTGCCAGCATCTCATGCGCCGAATCGCGGTCGATGGGCGTCTCGTATTTCCGCCCCAGCGGCGAGGCAGCGATTACCGCGCGGCGATCCGCCTCGGGGCAGGGGCCCATCATCGACGAGGGCGGTCGGATCAGCGTGCGCTCGACCATGCCGGGCACGCCCTTGGCCTCAAGGAACGAGGTCACCGCCTCACCCACGCCGACCTCGCGGATCGCCGTTTCGGTCTCGAAACGCGGATTCGCGCGGTAGGTCTGGGCTGCGCGCCTGAGTGCCTGCTGATCGCGCGCGGTAAAGGCCCTCAGCGCGTGCTGCACGCGGTTGCCCAGCTGGCCGAGAATGTCCTCGGGCACATCGTCGGGATTTTGCGTGACGAAATAGACCCCCACCCCTTTCGAGCGGATCAGCCGCGCCACCTGTTCGACCTTCTCGACCAGCGCGCGCGGGGCGCGGTCGAACAGCAGATGCGCTTCGTCAAAGAAAAAGACCAGCTTCGGACGGTCCGGATCGCCCACTTCGGGCAGTTCCTCGAACAGTTCGGACAAGAGCCACAGCATGAAGGTCGCGTAAAGCCGGGGCGTCTGCATCAGCGTCGCGGCATGCAGGATATTGACCTGCCCGCGTCCCGCATGAACCCGCATCAGATCGGCGATCTCCAAAGCGGGCTCGCCGAAGAACTGCGCGGCGCCTTGGTTTTCCAGCACCAGTAGCCGCCGCTGAATCGCCCCGATTGAGGCGCTGGTCACATTGCCATAGCGCGCCGACATCTCGCGCTGGTTCTCGGACAGGAATTGCAGCATCGCGCGCAGATCGTCCAGATCGAGGATCGGCCAGCCCTCTTCATCCGACAGCCGGAAGGCCACGTTGATCACGCCCTCCTGCGCCTCGGTCAGTTCAAGGATCCGGCTCAGCAAAAGGGGCCCCATATCCGAAATCGTCGTGCGCACCGGATGGCCGTGCTGGCCGAACAGGTCCCAGAACGTGACCGGCATCGCCTCGTGCACCATCGGACCCAGCCCGATCGTGTCGGCGCGGCTCTGGAACGCCTCGCGCGGGGTACCGGCCACGGCCATGCCGCTCACATCGCCCTTGATATCGGTCAGCACCACAGGCACACCCGCGCGGCTGAATTCCTCGGCCATGATCTGCATGGTGATCGTCTTGCCGGTGCCGGTGGCTCCGGCGATCAGCCCGTGCCGGTTGCCGTATTTCAACAGCAGATCCTGCGGCACCCCGTAACCCTCGCCGCCGCCGCCGATGAAAACGCTGTCCGTCATGCCTCAGTCTCCATGCCCCAGTCTCCATGCCCCAGTTTCGACACCGGGCGCGAGCGCGCGCCCCTTTCACTTTGTCTCAAATACTCCACGGGGGTGCGGGGGTGTGAAACCCCCGCTTGCCCGCGCTCGCCGCCGAAAAACCGGTCGGGCCGAAGGCTCAGACTGCCGCGAAATCCTCGGCCGCGTAACCCTGCAAATACAACAGCGCGGTCAGATCGCCGTGGTTCACGCGCAGCTCGCATTGCGCCGCGACCGAAGGCTTGGCATGCAGCGCAACGCCGGATCCTGCGAGCCCCAGCATGCCCAGATCGTTGGCGCCGTCGCCCACCGCGATGACCTCGGCCGGGGTGATGCCCAGCCGTGCGGTGATCTGGTTGAGCGCGTCGACCTTGGCCTGTTTGCCGAGGATCGGCTCGCCCACCGCGCCCGTCAGCTTCCCGTCGCGTTCCAGCAGCGTGTTGGCGCGGTTTTCGTCAAAGCCCAGCTCGGCTGCGACCTTGGCGGTGAAAGCGGTGAACCCGCCCGAGACCAGCGCCGCGTGGCCGCCATGCGCCTTCATCGTGGCAATCAGGGTCTTGCCGCCGGGCATGTAGGTGATTCGCTCGGCCAGCACCTGATCGATTACCGAGACCGGCAGATCCTTCAGCAGCCCCACCCGTTCCTTCAGCGCGGCTTCGAAGTCCAGCTCGCCATTCATCGCCCGCGCGGTGATGCCCGCGACATGCGCGCCGACGCCCGCCATATCGGCCAGCTCGTCGATGCATTCCTGCTGGATCATGGTCGAATCCATATCCGCCAGCAGCATCGCCTTGCGCCGCCCCGCACTCGGCTGCACGCACAGATCGATCCCCAGCTCTTGCAGGCTTTCCCAGCTTTCCCAGCGGTTTGCGGGCATCGCGCCGATCTCGAACTCGGCGGCGATTCCCCGGTCCAGCCAGCGCGCCGTGCCGCCGCCCCAGGCATTGCGCAGGGTCTCGACCAGCGGGCTTTCCAGAACCGGGTTGGCGGGATTGGTGAGAAGCGTGACGGTGAACATGGCGCGGGTTTCCGATGGTGAACCTGAAGGGTCGCTTTCGCGGGTATTTCAGCCGCATTAGGCCAATTTTCCAGCTTGTGCCAGTCACGGCGCGGGCCTATGTCCGTCGGCGGGACACCTCTCCCCAACGAGAGGCATCTATCTGGAAGGGTACTATGTCTGCACCTGCGACCCCGGCCACGCGGCCGGCCAATCCGCGTTTTTCTTCTGGCCCCTGCGCCAAGATCCCCCAATTTTCGCTGGACATGCTCGCTGACGCGCCGCTCGGTCGGTCGCACCGCGCCGCTATCGGCAAGTCCAAGCTGGCCGAGGCCATCGACCTGACCCGCGAGGTTCTGGGCGTGCCCGCCGATTATCGCATCGGCATCGTGCCGGGCTCGGATACGGGCGCCGTCGAGATGGCGATGTGGTCGATGCTGGGCGCCCGCCCGGTCGAGATGCTCGCGTGGGAAAGCTTCGGCGAAGGCTGGGTCACTGATGTGGTCAAGCAGCTCAAGCTCGATGCCGAGGTCAAGAAGGCCCCCTACGGCCAGATCGTCGATTTCGCGACGGTCGATTTCGACAAGGACGTGGTCTTCACCTGGAACGGCACGACCTCGGGCGTGCGGGTTGCCAATGGCGATGCGATCCCCGCCGACCGCGCTGGCCTGACGATCTGCGACGCGACCTCGGCTGCGTTTGCGATGGAACTGCCCTTCGACAAGCTCGATGTGGTGACCTTCAGCTGGCAGAAGGTGCTGGGCGGCGAGGGTGCGCATGGCGTGCTGATCCTGTCCCCGCGCGCCGTCGAGCGGCTGGAAAGCTATACCCCCGCCTGGCCGCTGCCGAAGATCTTCCGCATGACCAAGGGCGGCAAGCTGAACGAAGGCATCTTCAAGGGCGAGACGATCAACACGCCCTCGATGCTGGCGGTCGAGGATTACCTTGTTGCGCTGAAATGGGCGCAGTCGCTGGGCGGCCGCAAGGCGCTGATCGCGCGGGCCGAGGCGAATGCCAAGGTCGTTTGGGATTTCTGCGCGCAGAAGGACTGGCTGGCCAATCTGGCCGAGGACATGGCGCTGGCATCGACCACTTCGGTCTGCCTGAAATTCACCGATGCGCGCATCACCGATGGTGCCGCCTTCGCCAAGGCCGTGGCCAAGCGGCTGGAGAAAGAAGGCGTGGCGCTGGATATCGGCGCGTATCGCGATGCGCCCGCCGGTCTGCGGATCTGGTGCGGCTCGACGGTGGAAACCGCCGATGTCGAGGCGCTGATGCCGTGGCTGGAATGGGCTTTTGAAGCCGAGATCGCCGCGCTGGCGCAAGCCGCCTGAGACAAGTAGCGGTGCGTGAAATCATGCACCCTACAGCCTTCTCCCCGATTACAGGCGGCGTGACTGCACGCGCCTTCCCCCGATATTTCAGGAGCCCAGACCATGGCTGCCCAGACGAAACCCCGTGTCCTCGTTTCCGACAAACTGTCCGAAACCGCCGTCCAGATCTTCCGCGACCGCGGCATTGATGTCGATTTCGAGCCCAACCTCGGCAAGGACAAGGACAAGCTGCTCGAAGTGATCGGCCAGTATGATGGCCTCGCTATCCGCTCGAACACCAAGGTGACCGAGAAGATCATCGCCGCCGCGACCAATCTCAAGGTCATCGGCCGCGCGGGCATCGGGGTCGACAATGTCGACATCCCCGAAGCCTCGAAGAAGGGCATCATCGTGATGAACACGCCCTTCGGCAACTCGATCACCACCGCCGAACACGCTATCGCGATGATGTTCGCAGTCGCGCGCCAGATCCCGGAAGCCAATGCCTCGACCCATGCCGGCAAGTGGGAAAAGTCGAAATTCATGGGTGTCGAGCTGTACAACAAGACGCTCGGCGTGATCGGCGCGGGCAATATCGGCGGGATCGTCTGCGACCGTGCGGTGGGCCTGAAGATGAAAGTCGTGGCTTACGATCCGTTCCTGTCGGACGAACGCGCGACGCAACTCGGCGTGACCAAGGTCGAGCTGGACGAGCTGCTGGCGCGGGCCGATTTCATCACGCTTCACGTGCCGATGACCGACAAGACCCGCAACATCCTGTCGCGCGAGAACATCGCCAAGACCAAGAAGGGCGTGCGCATCATCAACTGCGCCCGCGGCGGTCTGGTCGATGAGGAAGCGCTGGCCGAGGCGCTGACCTCGGGGCATGTCGCCGGCGCCGCGCTTGACGTCTTCGCGGTCGAACCCGCGACCGAGAGCCCGCTTTTCAACATGCCCAACGTGGTCTGTACGCCCCACTTGGGCGCCTCGACCACCGAGGCGCAGGAAAACGTCGCCCTTCAGGTTGCCGAGCAGATGTCCGACTATCTGCTGACTGGTGCCGTGACCAATGCGCTGAACATGCCGTCGGTCACCGCCGAGGAAGCCGCCGTGATGGGGCCGTGGATCAAGCTGGCGGGCCATCTGGGCAATTTCGCAGGCCAGATGACCGAAGAGCCGGTGCGCGCGATCAACGTGCTCTATGACGGCGCGCCGTCGGGCATGAACCTGAAAGCGCTCGATTGCGCGGTGATTGCCGGGATCCTGAAATCGGCGAACCCGGATGTGAACCTCGTCTCGGCGCCGATCGTCGCCAAGGAACGCGGGATCAAGCTGTCGACCACCACGCAGGAAAAAGCGGGCGCCTTCGACGGCTATATCAAGATCACCGTGGTGACCGACAAGCGTGAGCGTTCGCTCGCGGGCACTGTCTTCTCGGACGGCAAGCCGCGCTTCATCCAGATCAAGGGCATCAATATCGACGCCGAGATCGGCGAGCACATGCTCTACACCACCAACGAAGACGTTCCGGGCATCATCGGCCTTCTGGGCGCTACGATGGGCAAGAGCGGCGTCAACATCGCCAACTTCACGCTGGGCCGCTCGGGCGTCGGCGAGGACGCGATCGCGCTGTTGTATCTCGATCAGGCGCTCGACCAGAAAGTCGTCGACACGCTGGAAGGCACGGGGATGTTCCAACAGGTTCGTCCGCTGAAGTTCGAGGTCGCCTGACCGCCCGTCCTTCAGACAATGTTCTTTGCGAAAGGCCCCGCTCGCGCGGGGCCTTTTCGCTACGCGCGGTGCGTGCAAGCACGCACCCTACAAGCGACTGCCAAGCCCGGACCGGCGCGCGGTATCGCGGCCCGGGCGGGGGCTCTTGCCTTGGTGGGCTTGCTTTTGGCGGGGTGGGTACCGTGAGTATTTTCAGCAAAGTGAAAGGGCAGCGTGCCACCCGCGATCAGCTTCGGGCTTGATATGTTGGCGACCCCTTAGCGGGCCAGCCGGACGCCGCAATGGCCCGTCGAGCTGTCGGGCGTGTTATGGGTGCGCGAATGCACCTGATAGCGTTCGCAATAGCTGACATGGCACAGATACGAGCCGCCGCGGATCACGTAGCCCGGCCCGTCTTCGGGCCCCTGTGGGTCGCGCGGCGGGAGTTTGCCCTGTGCCTGTGGCAGTGGACCGAACTTGGTCGCCGTCCATTCCCAGACATTGCCGGTCATGTTGTGAAACCCGTAGGCGTTGGGCGGAAAGTGGTCGGCGGGGCAGGGGCCGATGAACCCGTCGTCGGCAGTATTGGTATTGGGAAAGTCGCCCTGCCAGGTGTTGTGGCGATGGCCCGAGGCGGGCACCAGATCGTTGCCCCAGGGAAAGCGCTTGCCCTTCAGCCCGCCGCGTGCGGCGAATTCCCATTCGGCTTCGGTCGGCAGGCGGGTGCCGGTGAACTCGGCCAGCGCCTGCGCGTCGAACCAGCTCAGATGCACCGCCGGATGGTCGGGCCGGTCGCGCCAGTCCGATCCCGGCCCGTCAGGCGCGGCCCAGCTTGCGCCCGCCACGGCGCGCCACCACGGTGTCTGCGGCGGGTGTTCGACCCAGCCCAGCGGATCGTCGAGGAACAGGTGGAAGACGAAGGACCAGCCCTCGGTCTCGGCCACGCTGCGATAGCCCGACTCTGCGGCGAAGGCGGCGAAGAGCCGGTTGGTGACGCTGGTGCGTCCCAATGCGAAGGGTGAGACGAAGACGCGGCGCGGTGGGCTGTCGAGGTCGTCGGGATAGCGACCGATCGCGGCGCCCATGTCGAAGAAGCCGCCTTTTACCGGGATCAGGCTGGCCGCTACGAGGGCGCGCAGGTCGTCCGAGGCCCGGCGCGCCAGCGCGGGCGCGGCGGTGGTGTTGCCCGAGCCCGACGGGGCGCAGCAGCTCTTGGCATCCATCCTGTCCTCCTTTTGGCACAGGGATGCACGCTGGCGGCGCGAAAGGCAACGGGCGGCCCGATCGGACCGCCCGCGCTCAGGTTCGGATGGGGAGGGGATTTACCACCCGAACTGTACGGTTAGGCCTGTTTGTCCGCCGGACTGCGCGACGTGGGAGGTTGTGTTCTGTCCGAACT
>NZ_JAFKOK010000012.1 GCF_017303295.1 Rhodobacter sp. NTK016B
GATGGCCTCGAGCGCCGCGCGCAGGCTGTCCGAGCGGCGGGCCGTCGCCGCGTCGCGTTCGGCCTGCGTCGGCGGCGCTGTGCGGGGCGCGGCCGAGACCGGGCGCACGGCTTTGCGCCCCGCGCTAGCGACGATGGCGTCGATATCGAGGCCCGAGATTTCGTTCGATGACACGCTGCGCAGCGGTTTCGCGCGGACCTGTGGCGTCGTGGGCACGGGTGCGGGCGCAGCGGTTGTCGGGGCCGCAGCACCGGGTCTCGCGGCGACCGGCGGCGTGGTCGCATGGCCCGCCGCGCCGCCCAGATAGGCCGTCTGCACCGCCGGGTCGTGCAACAGCGCCTGCGCCGTGTCCTCGCGCAGGATGCGGCCGTTTTCCAGCAGGTAGCCCCGGTCGGCAATCGACAGGCTCAGCTTGGCGTTCTGTTCCACCAGCAGGATGCCCAGTCCCGCATCGCGCACCGTTTTCAGCGTCTGGAACAATTCCTTGGCCAGAAGCGGCGACAGGCCGAGGCTGGGTTCGTCCAGCATCAGGATCTCGGGGTTCGACATCATCGCGCGGCCGATGGCGACCATCTGTTGTTCGCCGCCCGACATCGTGCGCGCGGCCTGCCCGGCGCGTTCACTGAGCTTGGGAAACAGCGTCGTCAGGCGGTCGAGATTGGCCTGAACCTCGTCGCGTGCGCGGGCGGGGTTGCCGCCCAGCACGAGGTTCTCGCGCACCGTGAGTTCGCCGAAAATACCGCGCCCTTCCGGCACCAGCGCCAGCCCGCGATCCACGACCTTGTGCGCGGGCAGGCCCAGGACCGGCTCGCCGTCGATCGAGACTGCGCCGCTCGCCTGCCCCTCGCAGATCCCGGCGATGGCCTTGAGCAGCGTGGATTTCCCCGCACCATTGGCGCCCAGAATGACAACGATCTCGCCGGGTTTCACCCGCAGCCCGACCTCTTCAAGCGCGATATGCTTGCCGTAGCGAACCGAGAGATTGCTGACCTCAAGCATCGTCGTCTCCCAGATAGGCGCGGATGACCTCGCGGTCGGACAGGACCTCGGCGGGCGTGCCCTCGGCGATCTTGGCGCCCGAGGACATCACCACGCAGCGGTCGCACAGGCTGCGGATCGCATCCATGACGTGTTCCACCAGAATGATCGTGCGCCCCTCTTCGCGCAGCGAGCGGATCAGCGCGATGCCGGTGGACAGCTCGGTCGGATTAAGGCCCGCCAGCCATTCGTCGAGCAGCAGCACTTTGGGATCGCTTGCCAGCGCGCGCGCCAGTTCGACCCGCTTGGTGTCGATATAGGTCAGCGCCGAGACCGGCATTCCCATCGCCTGACCCAGCCCCAGCCGGTCCAGCAGGCCGCGCGCGAAATGCTCGGCCTCATGGCCCCAGCGGCGGCGATGGCCGAAGGCGGCGCCGGCCATGACATTCTCGATCACGGTCAGTTCGGGCAGCAGGCGGACCAGCTGAAAGGTCCGCGCCACGCCCAGCCGCGAGACCTTGTGCGCGGGTTTTCCCGCCAACTCCGCGCCGCGCAGCCGTATTGAGCCCGCGCTCGGCGCGAAACTGCCCGAGATCATGTTGATCATCGTCGACTTGCCCGAACCGTTGGGGCCGATGATGCCCATCACCTCGTGTTCGGCCACGTCGAAGCTGACATCGTTGACCGCGACCAGCCCGCCGAAGCGTTTGGTGACGTTGCGCGCTTCCAGAATGGGGCGGGTCATGGCTGGCCTCCGTAGCGGCGGCGCAGCCGGTCCCACAGGCCCACGAATCCGCCGGGCAGCACGTAGACGATCAAGAGGAAGGCGATGCCCAGCAAAAGCAGCGTCTGGTTGGGCGCCTGCCTTGTGATGACCTCCCACAACAGCGTGAAGGGGATCACCCCGGCGATCGGCCCCCACAGGCGTCCGGTGCCGCCCAAAAGCGCCATGATGACGACCTGAAAGGACAGAAGCGGCGCGAAGGCGGTGGCGGGTTCGATATAGATGTAGCGCGGCGCCAGCATCGCCCCCACGGCGGCGGCCACCGCGCCGGGCACCATGAACAGCGCGACCTTGGCCAGCGCGGTGTCGATGCCCAAATGCTTGGCGACCGTCTCGTCATTGCCGATGATCCTGAGCGCGAAGCCCAGCCGCGAGCGCCCGATCAGCCAGCCCAGCAGATAGACCAGCGCGCCCAGCCCCACGAGCATCCAGTAGATCTCGCGCTCGGTGATCGAGGTCAGGACATACATGCCGCGATGGCCGGTCTGGTTCTGCACCCAGGTGACGACCTGACGGACCATTTCGGCCAGGCCCAGCGTGAAGATCACGAAATAGACCCCCGACAGGCGCAGCGTCACCAGCCCCACCAAGGCCGCCAGCACCGCGCCGATCCCGGCGGCGATCAGCGGCAGGGCCCAGAAGGGCAGCGACTGAAACCCGAGGCCGGTGACAAAGGTGCCGACCCCGAAGAATGCCGCCGTCGCCAGCGAGATGTAATGCGTTGGGCCAGAGAAAAGCGCCCAGCTGGTCGCCAGCACGGCAAACATCGCCATCGTCGTGCCCATCGTCAGCCAATAGGGGCTGCCATAGACCGGCAACAGCGCGCAGAGCGCCAGAAGCGCTGCGGCGATGATGAAATTGCGGATCTCGCGCGTTGTCATCCGCGGGCCTTTCCGAACAGACCCTGCGGGCGGAACAGAAGCACCAGCAGGAACAGAAGATAGGCCGCCGCCAGCGTCAGGCCGGGATCGATGAGCCGCGCAACGGCGGTTTCGGCGATGCCGAGGATCACCGCCGCGACAATCGTGCCGCGAATATCGCCGACGCCGCCCATGATGATGATGATCAGCGCCTTCATGGTGAACAGAACGCCAACCGAGGCGTCGAGCGTGAAAAACATCGACACCAGCGCGCCGCCCGTGGCGGTGACTGCGCCGCCCAGAGCGAAGGCCAGCGCCGAGGCCGCGCGCACATCGACGCCCACCAGCGGCGCGGCGGCGGGATTGACCGAGACCGCGCGCAGCTTCAGCCCGGTGCGGGTAAAGGTCAGCCACAGCCACAGCGCGCCGCCGATCACCACGGCCAGCACGAAGGCCACGACCCGGTTCTGCGCGTATGAGCTTGAGAAGATCTCGACCGGCTGAGCAAGGAAAGCATAGTTGAAATAGCCGCCGCCGAAGGCCCAGGTCATGATGCCGACAAAGGCAAAGGACATGCCGAAGGTGGCAAGGATGCTGTCGACCTCGAGCGCGCCGCGGCTCTTCGCACGGGTCACCAGCGGTTGCAGCATGATCCGGTACAACAGCCAGTTCACCACGAAGGCGACAGGCGCGATCACGATCAGGCCGACGACCGGGTTGATCTGGCCTGCGGTGTAGAACCAGAAAGCGGCGAAACCGCCAGCGACCAGCATCTCGCCATTGGCCAGATTCATGATCCGCGCGACGCCGTATTGCAGGTTCAGCCCCAGCGCGATCAGCGCATAGGTGCCGCCCAGCAACAGGCCGGTTATCAGGATGAACATCGACTGCGTCCGATCAGCTCAGGAAGGGGCGGGTCAGGAAAGGGGCGGCGCCCGACGGCACCGCCCGCATCCGGTCAGTTCCAGCCGTCGAAGGTTTCGACCTCGGTCACGCCGTCGCGTCCTTGCGAGGCAACGCCCCGGAACACGCCGTCCTGCCACTGGCCCACGGTCCAGTAGCGTTCGTTGTCGTTGTTCTCGTTGAAGTTCACCGGTCCGAGGATGGTCGCGTATTCATGCGACTGGTCCTGCAGGTATTCCAGCACGGCGGCGCGGTCGGTGGTGCCGGCGCCCTCGATCGCCTGACCGAGAATTTCGAGCGCGGCATAGGTCGCAGCCGAGGCCCAGTAATCCGGCGCCTGTCCGGCCATCTCCATATGCGCCTGCGCGAATTCCTGGAACGCGGGATCGTCGGCATTCACGCCGCCCATGCCCAGAACGCCCTCGATCTGATCGCCGAACCGCTCCTGATAGGCCGGGAAGGCGGTGGCGACGGCGGTGAAGAATACCTGCGGCGCGAAGTTCTGCACGATGGCCTGATCGGTCAGCGCGAACGTGTCGCCGGGATAGGACCACGCGATGAAGGCATCGGCTTCAGCGGCGCGCGCGCCATCGATCACCGGGGCCAGATCCTGCGTTCCCAGCGGATACGAAGTCTCGTAGACGATTTCGAACCCGTTCTCCTCGAGGATCGCCTTCGAGATACCCGCCATTTCGATGCCGAACGCATCGGCCACGTTGACCAGCGCCACCCGGTCGCCCAGATCGCCGCGCTCGCGCATATCGACCAGAAGCTGCGCGGTATCCTCGGCCATCACGCTGGTGCGGCCCAGCACAAAGAACATGTTGGGGAATTGCGCGGCCAGCGCGGGCTGCTGATCGGTCACGGCGGTGCCGGTGATCATCGGATAGCCGAGCTGCGCGAAGATCGGCGCGGCGGCAAGGTTCAGGCCGGTCGAATAGGGGGCAACCATGAAGTCGACCTCGTCCTGCGTCGCCATGCGCTGGGCGGCCTGAATCGCCTGCTGCGGGTTGGTCTGGTCGTCGTATTCCACCAGCTCGATGGTCATCTGCTGGTCGCCGACCTGAAGCCCGCCGTCCTCGTTCGTCTGCTGCACCCAGAGCCGAACGGCGGGCCAGTGGGTCACGGTGGCCCCGCCCGCAAGCGGGCCGGTCTGCGGCGCGGCGGCGCCCAGCAGGATCGTGTCTTGTGCCCCGGCCGCGCCGAGGCTGCCAGCGAACAGGGCGGCGGCAGCCGCACCCGTCATGATCGTTCTGCGAATCATGGTCTCTCTCCCTGTTATGTCGAAACCGGCTTCGGGGCCGATCCCGTCTTTCGTCCTTCGCGAATGCGGTCCGTCTGTCGCGGCGTGGTCCGTCGTGACCGATGCCAGTCGCAGATCCGTCGCCGGGTTCGCGTCAAGGTCTGGTGCCTCCCTCCCGAAGCACGCTGAGTATTCATACTGGACGAGCCGGGATTCTTTTCAAGTCCCTGTGATCACGAATTCGCACCCTGGGGGAATAAGTCCGGTGCTGATTGCCAGAAGTCACTGATACCAAAGGTATGCCTGAGATCACGAAATCGCAGAAACGCGTTAAACTGCCGCATAAGCGCAGCCAGTTCCGGCGATCAGCCCGGCTTAATCTCTGTGATGTTCACGCGTTAAATGTATACATCCGCTCTGCGATTCGGTTCACAGACGCCTTCCCGCCGGTTGACGCGCGGGCGTTCGCCGGTGCGGAAATGGGTCATTGCGTGACCGGCCAGTTCTGGGCACCATGGGGCAAAACGCATCGAAAGGTGAGCAGAACGATGCAGATGAACCGACGCCTCTTCGGGCTGGGGCTGGCAAGCCTTGGCCTTTCCGCCTGTTCGCGCTCTGTCGCAAGCCGCCTGAGCACCGACGCGCCCGACACCCTTCCTCCCGACCTGTTGCCCGCGCCCAACGCGGATTACGACGCATGGGTCGCCGCCTTCCGTTCGCGGGCGATGGAACAGGGGATCTCGGCCTCGACCCTGAACACCGCCTTTCGCGGCGCGGGCTTCCTGCCCGGGGTGGTCACGCGCGACCGCAGCCAGACCGAGTTCCGGCGCTCGCTGGAAGATTACCTGTCCATCGCCGCTTCGGACGAGCGGGTCGAAAAAGGCCGTCAGGCGCTGGCGAGACATCGCACGACGCTCGAAGCGATCGAATCCGATAGCGGTGTCAACAAAGAGATCGTCACGGCGATCTGGGGTCTTGAGAGCTTTTATGGCGAGCGGCAGGGCCTGATCCCGGTGATCTCGGCGACGTCGACGCTGGCTTACGAAGGCCGTCGCGGGCGCTATTTCGAACGCGAGCTGATCGCCGCGCTGAGGATCGTGCAGAACGGCGATATCCCGGCGCGCCAGATGACCGGCAGCTGGGCGGGGGCGATGGGTCATACCCAGTGCATGCCCACGGTTTTTCAGGAATACGCGGTGGATTTCACCGGCGACGGGAGGCGCGACATCTGGTCTGCCGACCCCTCCGACGCGCTGGCCACCACGGCGGCCTATCTGCGCCGCCACGGCTGGACCCGCGGTCTGCGCTGGGGCGGTGAAGTCGGGCACGGTGAGCCCGAGGGGACGATCATTCAGCCGCAGGAAGGCGGGCCGCGTTTCTCGGTCACCCGCAATTTCCGGGTCATCAAACGCTATAACCCGTCGGACGCCTATGCGCTGGGCGTGGGGCATCTGGCCGACCGGATCGGCGGCGCGGGGCCGCTGCGCGGCACCTTCCCGCCTGACGAATACGGCCTGACCCGCGCCGACCGGATCCGGCTGCAAGAGCGTCTGACCGCGCGCGGCTTCGACACGCAGGGCGCGGACGGGGTGATCGGTGACAACACCGAAGCCGCGATCCGCGATTTTCAGGCCAGCCAGGGGATGGCGGTCACGGGCACGCCCTCGCAGGATCTGCTGCGGCGGCTGGGCTAAATCCGCGATTCCCGATCCCGGATCCGCCGGGACGGGGGCCGCGACAAGGGGAGGCGGATGGCCAGAATCCTGATTGCCGGCGCCGGTATCGGCGGCTTGTCGGCCGCGCTGAGCCTGCAGGCATCGGGGCACAGCGTGCAGGTCTTCGAGTCGGTCGCGCAGATCCGGCCGCTGGGGGTCGGTATCAACGTGATGTCCTCGGCGGCTTTGGTTCTGCGCGAACTCGGTCTGGCCAAAGCGCTGGACGAGACCGCGATCCGGACCCGGTGCATCGAGTACCGCACGCGCTTTGGCCATCTGATCCAGTCCGATCCGCGCAACGTGGAGGCCGGGTTTCCCGCACCGCAATATTCGATCCATCGCGGCGCACTTCAGTCCCTGCTGCTGCGTGCCCTGCAAGAGCGCGCCGGCGAGGGTGTGGTCGAGACGGGGCGCCGCGTCAGCGGTTACCGTCAGGATGCCGACGGGGCCGCGTTGATCTTTGCGGATGGCCGGATCGAGCGTGGCGATCTGATTATCGGCGCCGAAGGCCTGCGTTCGCCCCTGCGCGCGCAGATCCATCCGGATGACGGGCCGCTGAATTACGAAGGCACAATGATGTTCCGGGGCGCGGTGGAGATGCCGGTGATCGGCGACGGGCGCACGATGGTCATCGCCGGCGACCACGATTGCAAATTCGTCACCTACCCGATCAGCGAACAGGCCCGGCGCAAGGGACGCGCGCTGACCAATTGGGTGGCCGAGATCCGGCATTCCGCGCCGCGTCATATCGACGATGCCGATTGGCGGCGCGGGGCGACGATGGATTACATCACGCCATTCCGCGATTTCCGAATGCCCGACATGGATATCGCCGCGATCCTTGAGGCCACGGACAACGTGACCGAATTCCCGATGATCGACCGCGATCCGCTGCCCTTCTGGACCGATGGACGGGTCACCTTGCTTGGGGATGCCGCGCATCCGATGTACCCGATCGGCGCCAATGGCGCGAGCCAGGCCATTCTGGATGCAAGCGCGCTTGCCGCGGCTTTGGCAGAGGATCCGGGGCCGGGGGGCCTGAAAACCTATGAGGCCGCGCGCTTGCCCGTCACCACGAATGTCGTCCGCGCCAACCGTCTGGGCGGGCCCGAGCAGGTGCTCGACATCGCGGCGGCGCGGGTGACGGGGCCCGAAGACCGGATCGAGGATCTGATTACCAAAGAAGAGCTGGAAGAGGTCGCCGCGAATTACCGCCGGATCGCGGGATTCGACAAGGCGGGCGCATGACCCCATAGCGGCGCCTGCTGGCTTCCGGCGCGACCGCAGGGGCCGCGCCGGGAAAGTCGTATCGCGGGTTCAGCGCGCGAAGGGATCGGCCAGAGCGGGCAGCACCATGCCGGAGCAATCGCCGAAGCCGATCGTGTAGCCGTCGCCGTGGCAGACGCCCTTCAGGGTCAGCGTGTCGCCGTCCTCAAGGAAATTCCGCGTCTCGCCACCGTCCAGCGTCACCGGCTCCTTGCCGCCCCAGCTGAGTTCCAGTAGCGAACCACGGCTTTCCTTGGTCGCGCCGGAAATGGTGCCCGAGCCCAGAAGATCGCCCGCCCGCATCGGGCAGCCCGAGGTCGTGTGATGCGCCAGTTGCTGGGCCGAGGAATAGTACATTTCCTTGTAGTTCGTGCGCGTGATCTCGGTCGCCTTGCCGCCTTCGGGCGTCAGCTCGACCGAGAGGTCGATGTCATAGAGCATCGGCCGCGGCTCTTCGAGATAGGGCAGCAGTGGCTTCTCGCGCTCGGGCGTCGAGGCGCGGAACGGGGCGAGCGCGGGCTTGGTGACGATCCACGGGCTGATCGTCGTGGCCGTGGCCTTGGCCTGGAACGGGCCCAGCGGCACGTATTCCCAAGCCTGGATGTCGCGCGCCGACCAGTCGTTGAGCAGCACATAGCCAAAGATCATGTCGTCGGCTTCTGCCACGGTCACGGGGCCGCTGGACGGTTTGCCGACGATGGCGCCCATTTCCAGTTCCAGATCGAAGCGCGCACAGGGGGCGAAGTGCGGCGCGTCATCCTGCGGGCCTTTCAGCTGACCCCAGGGGCGGCGCACCCCGGTGCCCGACACGACGACCGACGAGGCGCGGCCGTTATACCCGATCGGGATATGCAGCCAGTTGGGCGGCAGTGCGTTCTCGGGCCCCCGGAACATCGTCCCGACATTGAAGGCGTGGTTCTTGCCGGCATAGAAGTCGGTGTATTCCGAAACCCGGAACGGCATATGCATGGTCACGCCCGACAGCGGGTGCAGGTATTGCGCGACCTGATCTTGCGTCGACGCATTGTCGGACAGATGTCCCAGAAGCGCCGAGCGAAGTTTTTCCCATGTCTCGGGGCCCGCTTCCATCAACGGGTTCCAGACGCCGCTTTGCAGCAGTTGGGTGTCCGAAATCCGCAGCAGCCCGGCTTTTTCCATGCCCGCCACGTCCAGCACCTGATCGCCGATGGCGACGCCGCAGCGGGGCTGCGTGCCGGGCGTCGAGAACACGCCGTAAGGCAGGTTGTTCAACGGAAAGGGGCAATCGGCGCTGTTGGCGCTGTCAATCCAGCTACGCATGAGGGTCATGTAAAGTCCTGTCGGTCGTGTGTCTTTGTGGCGGATACCTGGTTCAGATAGGGCCTGAACCGGGTCTGTGCTAGGGCGCGGGGCGCGCAGATGCGACCGGGGCCGCCTGCGGCGCGATCACTTGATGCCGGGTTTGCCGTCGAATTTCTTCTCGAGCGAGTTCCAGCATTCGAGATATTCGTCCTGCAGCGGCGCCTCGGTCGCGGCCCATTCCGTCAGGTGCTGCGGGAAGCGGGTCTCGAACATGAAGGACATCGTGTTGTCCAGCAGATGCGGCTTCAGATCGGAATTCGACGCCCCTTCGAACGCGTCACGGTCGGGCCCGTGCGGCAACATGCAATTGTGCAGGCTCAGCCCGCCCGGCTGGAAGCCCTGCGGCTTCGCGTCGTACTGGCCATAGATATTGCCCATCAGCTCGGACATGATGTTCTTGTGATACCACGGCGGGCGGAAGGTGTTCTCGGCCACCATCCAGCGCTCGCGGAACAGCACGAAATCGATATTCGCAGTGCCTTCCTGACCCGACGGCGCGGTCAGCACAGTGAAGATCGACGGGTCCGGGTGGTCGAACAGGATCGCGCCGACTGGCGAATAGGTGCGCAGGTCGTATTTCACCGGGCAGTAATTGCCGTGCCACGCCACCACATCGAGCGGCGAATGGTCGATGAAGGTCTCGTGGAACTGGCCGCACCACTTGATGACCACGCGGCTTTCGACCTCGCGATCCTCGAAAGCGGCGACGGGCGTCTTGAAATCGCGCGGGTTGGCAAGGCAGTTCGCGCCGATCGGACCCCGGTTGGGAAGGTCGAATTTCTGGCCGTAATTCTCGCACACGAAGCCGCGGCAGGGGCCTTCCAGAACTTCGACCCGGTATACGAGGCCGCGCGGCAGGATGGCGATTTCCTTGGGTTCAAGGTCGATGATCCCCATCTCGGTGCAGAACCGCAGACGGCCTTCCTGCGGCACTACCAGCAGCTCGCTGTCGGCCGAATAGAAATACTCGTCCTCCATCGACGCGGTCACAAGGTACACATGCGTGGCCATGCCGACCTGCGTGTTGACGTCGCCCGCCGTCGTGACGGTGCGCATGCCGGTGATCCACGAATAGCTCTCGCCCGCGCCCGGCATCGGCACCGGGTCCCAGCGATACTGGCCCAAGCTGATCACATCGGGCAGCACATGCGGCGCGGTTTTCCAGCCCGCGACCTCGATCTTCTTGAACCGCGCGGTGTGCTTGACCGAGGGGCGGATGCGGTAGCACCAGGTCCGCTCGTTCTGGCCGCGCGGCGCGGTGAAGGCGGTGCCGGAAAGCTGCTCGGCATACAGCCCGTAATTGCATTTCTGCGGGCTGTTCTGCCCCTGCGGCAGCGCGTCAGGCAGGGCCTCGGTTTCGAAATCGTTGCCGAAGCCCGGCATATAGCCCTCATGCGGACCGTTATGGGTCGTGGCACGGATCATGCCTTTCGGCAGGCTCTGGTCGGTCATGGCTGACTCCTGTTAGCGGCGTTCGGCCCGCACCCCGAAGGGCGGGCCTGTGCAGGTCCTGCCCAAACATTTATTGCACATGCAACAATGTCAAGCCCCCGGTCAGGCATGTGGTCGGGCATGTGGTCGGGCGAGGGGGCGGGCGGTCGCGTGTGTTGCCGCCTTGCTGGATTGTCCGGCGTTGATAGGCCCCGCAGCCTGCGTCGCATTGATTTCGGCAGGCGAGTGTGATCCGCTTGCGCACCCTTTCCCCGCCATACCGGACCCGATGACTGACGCCGACAGATTTGATCTCAACGACTTCCTTCCCTATCGGCTGAACGCCGCCGCCAGCCGGATCAGCCGGGCCTTTTCCGAGCGCTATCGCGAAGAATTCGGCATCTCGATCCCGGAATGGCGCGTGCTGGTGCATCTGCATCATGCCGGCGACGTCTCCGTCCGCGATATCGAGGCGCGGGTCGATATGGAGAAATCGAAAGTCAGCCGCGCCGCCTCGCGGCTGGAAACGGCGGGCTATATCACCAAGGGCGTGAACGATACCGACCGCCGCCTGCTGGTCCTCAGGCTGACCGACAAGGGCGAGGCGCTGGTCGCCCGCCTGCTGCCGGTGGCGATGGAATACCAAGACGAGATGCGCGCGCGCCTCGGTCCGCTGGCCGCGGGGCTCGAAGCCGGGTTGTCTGCGCTTCTGTCGGACGAGGCATGATCCGCGCGCTGGCGCTGATCCTGCTGTGCCAGCTCGCCGGCGAAACCGTCGCGCGCGGCCTGTCCCTGCCGGTGCCCGGCCCGGTTCTGGGTATGGTGCTGCTGCTGGGCCTGATGACAGCCTTTGAAACACTCGCGCAGCAGGTGAAACCCGTAGGCGAAGGGATCCTCGCGCATCTCTCGCTGCTCTTCGTTCCGGCCGGGGTGGGGGTCGTCGGCCATCTTGGCACGCTCGGCCCGCAGGCGCTGGGGCTGGGCGTGGCGATCCTCGTCTCGACCGCGCTGGCGATCGCGGCAGGGGCACTGGCCTTCACGCTGGTGGCGCGCTGGACCGGAGGGGTGGGCGAGGATGCGTGACGTGGCCGATATCTGGTCCTACCTCGCCGAAGGGCCGCTATTGTGGCTCACGCTGACGCTCGTTGCCTACAGCCTTGCCGAGACCATCGCCCAGGCGGCGGGACGCCATCCGCTGGCCAACACGGTCCTGATCTCGGTGATTTTGCTCGGCCTGATGCTGTGGGCCACCGCGACGCCCTACGCCACCTATTTCGAGGGCGCGCAATTCGTGCATTTCCTGCTGGGCCCGGCGACCGTCTCGCTGGCGATCCCGCTCTATGCGCAGGGCGCGCGGCTCAGGCGCGCGGTGCTGCCGGTGCTTGCGGGCGTCGGCGTGGGCTCGCTCGTTGCGGTCACCTCGGCGCTTGCCATCGCCCGCGCGCTGGGCGTGGACATGCCGACACTGGCGGCGCTCGCCCCGAAAAGCACCACGGCGCCGGTCGCCATCGGCATCGCCCAGTCGCTGGGCGGCTCGCCCACGCTGGCGGCGGTGCTGGTGATCCTGACCGGCATCACCGGCGCGCTGATCGCCACGCCGCTGCTGAACGCGATGGGCCTGCGTGACTGGCGCGCGCGCGGCCTTGCGGTTGGCACCGCGGCACATGGCATCGGCACGGCGCGCGCGTTTCAGGTGCACCCTACGGCCGGCGCTTTCGCCGGGATCGGCATGGGCCTGAACGCGATCCTGACGGCGCTTCTGGCCCCGGCCGTGCTGCATCTTTTCCAATAGGTCCCGCGCAGGCGGAGAGCGCCGGGGGCCAGCCCCCGGACCCCCGGGATATTTATCGAACAAAGATGCGCGGATTTTGGCCGCGGGCATCTCTAATCCGAAAGTATCCTGGGGGTGGATGGGCGCAGCCCAGAGGGGGCAAAGCCCCCCTTCCTTCCGTCGTTCCAGCGTGGCACATCTTCGGCAAAGGAGGCGCCGATGCCCGATTACCCATCCCTTGCCGCGACGATCCGTGCGCTGACGCAGGGCGAGACCGATCAGGTCGCGCTGATGGCGACGTTGGCCTGCGAGGTGCATCATTTTGATGATCGCTTCGACTGGACCGGGTTCTACCGCGTGACCGAGCCCGGGTTGCTGAAGATCGGCCCCTATCAGGGCGGACATGGCTGTCTGGTGATTCCGTTCGACAGGGGGGTCTGCGGGGCTGCGGCGCGCACGGGCGAGGTTCAGCTCGTTCCCGATGTCGAGGCGTTTCCCGGCCATATCGCCTGCGCGTCTTCGACGCGCTCCGAACTGGTCCTGCCAGTTTTCGACCGGGCGGGGGCGGTGATCGGCGTGTTCGATATCGACAGCGACCGGCCCGATGCCTTCACCCCTGAGGATGCGCGCGAACTGGCGGCGATTCTTCAGGAAACCTTTGCCAAAGAAACCGTTGCCGGAGGCTGACATGGTTCATCTGTGGGTCCGGGCCGAGCAGCGGCCCAACGAAGAGCGCGTGGGTCTAACGCCCGAAGGGGCGGCCGCATTGATTGCCAAGGGCTTTCGCATCACCGTCGAGGAAAGCCCGGCCCGTGCCCTGCCGTTGCAGCCCTATCTGGAGGCCGGTTGCGGGATGGCTCCCTTCGCCAGTTGGCCACAGGCGCCGGCCGATGCGATCATTTTCGGGCTCAAGGAACTGCCCGCCAATGGCACGCCGCTGATGCACCGGCATATCTTGTTCGGCCATGCCTATAAGGGGCAGCCCGATGGTCCCGCTTTGCTGGCGCGGTTCCGCGCCGGGGGCGGCGTGCTTTACGACCTCGAATCGCTGGTGGACGAAAGTGGCCGCCGTGTCGCCGCTTTCGGCTACTGGGCCGGGTTCGCCGGTGCGGGGGTCACGGTCAAGGCCTGGGCAGCACAGCAGGCGGGCGGGATCTGCCCGCCGGTCGCGCGCTACCGCGATCAGCAGGCGATGGTGGCCGAACTGGCACAGGCTCTGGACGGGCGGCAGCCGCGCGCCCTGATCATCGGCGCTTTGGGGCGTGTCGGTCGCGGGGCGGCCGATCTGCTCGGGGCGCTGGGTCTGTCGGTAACCTGCTGGGACATGGCCGAGACGGCGTCGGGCGGGCCGTTCCCCGAGATCCTTGAGCATGATCTGTTCTTCAACTGCATTCTGGCCCGGCCCGGCTGCCCGGTCTTCGTGCCGCATACCGCGCTGGCCGCGCCGCGCAAGCTGACCGCAATCGGCGATATCGCCTGCGATCCGGGCAGCGCGTATAATCCGGTGCCGGTCTATGACCGCGCCACCGATTGGGAGGCGCCGGTGATCCGCGTGCAGGACGCGCCGCCGCTCGATGTGATGGCGATCGACAACCTGCCTTCGCTTCTGCCCGTCGAGGCGTCCGAGGATTTCGCCGCCCAGTTGTTGCCGTATCTGATGGCGCTGGATACGCCCGAGGCCGGGGTCTGGGGCCGCGCGAAGGCCGAATTCGAGCGTTTCACAGGTTAAAAAGGTCCGGTCGGGGGTTTTCGAATCTGTGCTTTACGGGCATAGAAAACGGCCCGGCAGACGTGCCGGGCGTTTTCATTGGTGAGCCGATGTCTGCCCCTCCTGAATTGCCGGAGACCGCTCCGATGACGCCGCCGCCCGGTGGCGCGACCCTGCCCCCGACGCCTGTACGTACCGGGTTCCGGACCAATGCGCGGGCCGTGCTGGTGCTGGGCCTGCCTTTGGTCGGCAGCCACGTGGCGCAGTTCGCGCTGCATGTGACGGACACGATCATGCTGGGCTGGTACGGCGTTACCGACCTTGCGGCGGGGGCGCTGGGGGCCACGGTGTTCTTCGTGCTGTTCACGCTGGGGATCGGGTTCTCGCAGGCGGTGATGCCGATGGTGGCGACCTCGGCCGCGTCGGGCGAGGATACCGAAGTGCGGCGCGTGACGCGGATGGGGATGTGGCTGTCGCTGATCTATTTCGTGATCGTGCTGCCGTTCTTCCTGTTCTCGGCGCCGTTGCTGAACCTGCTGGGGCAGGATCCCGACGTCGCACGTCTGGGCGGCGGCTATCTGGCTATCGTCGGCTGGGGATTGGCACCGGCGCTGCTGGCGATGGTGCTCAAGAGCTACCTCGCCGCGCTTGAGCGCACGCAAGTGGTTCTGTGGGCGACGCTTCTGGGGGTGGCGGTCAATATCGGCGTCAACTGGGTGCTGATCTTCGGCAATCTGGGCTTCCCCGAGATGGGCGCGCGGGGCGCCGCGACGGCCTCGGTACTGGTGCAGCTGGTGACGCTGGGGGCGCTTCTGGCCTATGCGCTGTGGCTGCCGGCGCTGCGTCACTATCAGCTTCTGGTGCGCTTCTGGCGGCCCGACTGGGCGGCTTTGCGGCAGGTCAACGCGCTGGGGCTGCCCATCGGGCTGGCGCTTCTGGCCGAGACCGGGCTTTTCGCGGCCTCGGCGGTGATGATGGGATGGCTGGGCAAGGAGACGTTGGCCGCGCATTCCATCGCGCTCGAGATCACGGCGATGTTCTTCATGGTCCATCTGGGTCTGTCGAACGCGGCGACCGTGCTGGTGGGCCGCGCGCGCGGACAGCGCAATCCCGAGGCTTTGCGCGCCGCCGCGACTGCGTCGGTGATCATCTCGCTGATTTTTGCGGTGGCGACGATGGGCGTGTATCTGATCTTCTCCGAACAGATGGTCGGTCTGTTCCTGAAACCCGACGATCCGGCGCGCGTCGTCATCGTGCCTCTGGGCGCCACGCTGCTGTCGGTGGCCGCTTTGTTCCAGCTGGCGGATGGCGGGCAGGTGATGGCGATGGGGCTCTTGCGGGGGATGCAGGATACCCGCCAGCCGATGGTGATCGCCGCTGTGTCCTACTGGCTGATCGGGCTGCCCGCGGGCTATGCGCTGGGCTTCATCGTCGGCTGGGAGGGCATCGGTGTCTGGTTGGGTCTGGTCGCCGGGCTGACCTGCGCCGCGATCGCGCTGCATGTGCGGTTCTGGCGGTCGATCTGAGCGCATAGCCAGCGGATCTGCGACACCAGCTCGCCGGGGGGCTGACAGCGCAGGATGTCGCGGATCATGCCCGCATCCGAGACGAGGCCGCGCCAGAGGCCTTGTTTCTGCGCCTTCCACGGGCTTGAGACGCCGCGCCAGCCGACCACGGCGACGCGCGCGTCGCGGGACTTCAGCGCGCGGTTAAGGAAGACTTCGAAGCCGAAGGCGGGCAAGCCGGACAGATGCGGGGCGACCTCTTTGAGCAGCGCCACGGGCAGCACCCGCTCGCCCGAGATGTAATCGACCCCAAGCGCCTGCCACAGTCCCGGCGCGTTGCCGCGCAGCGACAGCGTGGCCTGCGCCTGACCGACCAGAACGGGCGCGGCAAGGCGGGTGATGTCCTGCGCGGTCAGCCCCACCAGATCGGCATCGAGCAGCATGACGTGCTCGCCCCTCAGTGCGGCGATGCCTGCGGCCAGTGCCGCCGTCTTGCCGCCATTGACGGGCAGCGCCAGCACCTCGGCCCCCATGGCGCGCGCGATCCGGGCGGTGCCGTCGGTCGAGCCGTCATCGACCACAAGGACGCGGTCCAGCATCGGATGGCCCAACGCCGCGCGCAGAACGGCGGGCAGGCGCTCCGCCTCGTTCCAGGCGGGGATGAGGCAGGTCAGGCGGCTCATACACGCTGCATCCGCTTGCGATGCACCCAGACGGCCAAGCCAAGCACGGCGGCGAGGGCCACGACCACCACGGCGCGGTCGAGCCAGACTTCGGCGCGCTGCCAGCGGTCGCCCAGCCACCAGCCAAGCGCGACCAGCGCGCCGCTTTTGATCGCAGTGGCGCCCAGATTGACCACCACGAATTTCGCGAACGGATAGCGCATTGCCCCCGCCGCCATCAGCACCGCGAACCCGGCGCCATGGGTCAGCTTGCCCAGAACCAGCAGCCTTACGCCGTGATCGGTCAATTCGTGGCGCAGGCGGCGTTGCAGCGCCGAATCGGGGTTCAGGACGCGCGCGCGCAGCCGTTCGGGCAGCAACCCTCCGCCACGCATACCGACCCAGTACAGCACCATGTCGCCGAACAGATCGGCAGCGATGACGATGGCCAGCACCGACCAGACATTGAACAGGCCCGCGCCGCTCAGCGATCCGCCGAGAACCGACATGATCGGCCCCTCGATCACCGCGAGCGGGGCCAGCAACAGCAGGCCGTGGTCCTGCACGAGGGTTAGGATCTCAGGATTGGTCATCATTCCGCAGGTGAAAGCGCCGGTTCACGCCCGGCTTCGGCCTCGACATTAGAGCCCATGGCGGTGCCGCGCCAATCAAATCCCCGCCGCGCGAAGGTCGCGAGCCACAGCGCGGGCAGCATCGCGTCGCGAAGCGGCAGGACGGCGATATCGCGCCACCCGGAAGGCCAGTGCGCGCGCCGCATCAGCAGCGCCTCGGCACCGTACCACACCACCAGATAGCTCAGCGCGGTCAGCGGTCCGGCGGCGCTCAGGGCCATCAGCGCGGGCAGGGCAGCGCCGTTCAGGATTTCAAGCGTGAAGAGACGCGGAAAGGCATCGCGCCGCACCCGGCTCCAGCGCAATTGCCGGTCCCAGACCTGCCGCAGGCGACGGTATCCGATCGGCTGGGCGAAGGGGGCAGGCGTCAGTCGCACGTTCAGCCCCAGCCCGCGTACCATCTTCGTCGCCGTGGCGTCTTCGGCCATGTGACGGCCCAAAGCGGCGAAACCGCCGGCGCGCGCGATAAGCCCGCGATGAGTGAACATCGTCTTGCCCTGCGTGAACCCGTGCCCGAGGCTGTCGGCGGCCAGTTGCAGCCGCGCCTGATTGGCGTTGAGCAGGGCGCATTCCAGATGCCCGCCCCAGCCTTCGGGCCTGATCCCCACCGGCGGAGAGGAAACGAGGCCGGTCCCCGCAGCCCAGCTTGCGACCACGCTGCGCAGGTAGTCGCGCGGCAATAACAGGTTCGCATCGGTCATGCAGATCCAGTCCGATTCCGCCGCCTGCCAGCCCTTCCACAGGTTGTTGAGCTTGGGATTCGACGTGATCGGATCGCTGCCGATCAGGATCCGGGCGGGAATTGCCGGATGACGCGCGATCAGCGACCGGACCAGCGCGATCGCCGGGTCGTCGGGTGTCTGGGCGCAGAAGATGATTTCGTAGTCGGGATAATCCTGCGCGAAACTGCTTTCGAGGGTCTCCGCATCGAACGGATCGATCCCGCAGACCGGCCGCAACAGGGTGACGCGGGGGGTGCCGATCTCGGGCCGGGGCGGGCGCGGACGCCGCAGGCGGTGCAGCGTCAGCGCCACGCTGGCCAGATGAAGGGCAAGGAACAGCGCCGCGAGCAGGGCCAGCAACAAGGGCATGTCAGGCCTCCACCAGATCGCCGTTGGCAGAGGTCGGCGCCGGGACGGGGGCGGGCTCCGGGTGCGGCGCGGTCAGCAGTTGCAGCGCGCCGTCGAAGCTCTCGATCACGCCGCTCACGCTGTCGACCCAGTCGCCGCAATTGGCATAGACCAGCCCGTGTTCGTCATGCAGCGCGGCAAGGTGGAAATGCCCGCAGATCACACCGTCCAGCCCCTCGGCCCGTGCCAGATCGACCAGCCGCTTTTCATGCGTGCGACTCATATGGGTGAGCGTGCTCAGCCAGACCAGCAGCGTTTCGATCGTGCTGCGGGCCTCGCCGGGCGATTGCCGCCAGAGCCGCTTCAAACCCCGGTCGAGACTGCGCAGCGCGTGGTCGATGCGGCTGCCCAGACGGGTGAACACATGCGCGCGGAAGAACCGCGAATCGACGCAATCGCCGTGGATCACCAGATAACGGCGACCATCGGCGGCGTGGTGGATGATGCGGTCCTGCGCCGCCGCGTCGGGGCGGGCCTTTGCGGGCGCGCGCTCGGGCCGGGGATCGTGGTTGCCGCGCAGATAGATCAGCGTGGCGCCCTCGGCCTTGCGCTGGTTGAGATGGTCGACGACCGCCTGATCTTCGGGCGTCCAATGCGGCAAGAGCGGCTGCCAGAGATCCAGCACGTCGCCCACCAGCACATAGGTTTCGGCGCGGTGGGCCTTGAGGAAATCGAGCACCCGTTCGGGCTGCGCACCCAGCGCACCGAGGTGAAGATCGGACAGAAACAGCGTGCGGCAGGCGCGCGGGGAGGGGCGGGAGATATCGGGCATCGGGAACCTGCGTCTCGCGGTAGTCGCGGGCAACCTGCCGGGGCCTCACTACGGTTGCGTGACGGTTTGATGGCGTTTCTGCAACGCAGCGGCGGGAAATGGCCCTTTGTCACGGCCCCCTGCCGGATATGTGGCACCCGGCGCGCCGTTGCTTGAAGCAAGACATGCCCTCGCGGACATCCGCGAAGGCGTTTTCGAGGCGTCAGCGATCCGGGAGAAACCGGCGGCCCGCGAGACCGCGCGCCGCCGGGCAGGCACGCTGTGAGCGCCCGCTCACGGCCAGATCGGCGCGCCCTCCAGACCCGCTGTCTCGGGCAGGTCACAGATCAGGTTTGCATTCTGCACCGCGTGACCGGCTGCCCCCTTGCCGAGATTGTCCACGACCCCCATCGCGATCACCAGTTGCCGATCCGGGTCAGCGGCATAGCTGACGAGCGAAAGGTTCGAGCCGCTCACCCATTTGGTCTGCGGCGGGCGGTCGGTCACGCGGACGAAGGGGCGGTCGGCATAGAAGCTGCGCGCCGCATCGAGGCATTGCTCGGTGCTGGCGCTGCCCCGGCAATAGATGGTGACGAGCAGGCCCCGCGTCATCGGCACCAGATGCGGGGTAAAGACCAGCCCTGCGGCACTGCCCCCGCTCAGTTGCGCGATGGTCGTTTCCATCTCGGGCATATGGACATGTCTGAGCAATCCATAGGGCTGCAGATTCTCGTTCGTCTCGGCATAGCCGAACCGGCTGTCGCCCCCGCCCCGCCCGGCGCCGGAGATCCCGGTCTTGGCGTCGATCACGATATTGCCCGGCTCGATAAGCCCGGCCGTCAGCAGCGGCGCCAGCGCGGTCAGTGTTGCCACCGGAAAGCAGCCGGGATTGGCGATGCGGGTGCGGCCCCGGATCCGCTCGGGCCAGATGTCGGCCAGACCATAGGCCCACCCGTCGACATACCGATGATCGCCGCCGATATCGACGATCTTCACGCTGTCGGAAACCCGTGCCAGAGCCTCGGCAGAGGTGCCGGTGGGCAGCGAGGCGAACAGGATATCGAGATCGGGCAGGGCCTCTGGATCCCATTTCTCGATCACCAGCCCGGCCAGCTTATGGGGCACTCCGGGGAACCGGTCGATCAGCGGGCGGCCCGCGCTGCTATCACCTGCGGCGTAGACGAGGTCGAAAGCGGGATGGCCCGCGATCAGGCGCAGCGCTTCGCCGCCCCCGAAACCGCTGATGCCGACGATGCCGACGCGAATGCTCATAAGTATGTCCTTCCATTGTTCGGGAAAAGAAAGCCCCCGAAGCCGAGGGCTGCGGGGGTTCAGGAACGCGGATCGAGGGGGGTCGTCGGCGGTATCTACGAAAGACCGGATACCTTGCCGAAAGCCACTGAACGACGCGCAGCCCGAAGAGCCACCGCTTGAAGGCGGCAACGGCGTCGATCGAAAAGGGGCTGGTTCCCGAACATGAAGGCAGGAATGTCCGCCGCGATGCTCTGCGTCAAGCGCTTTGTGGGGGCGCGGCGTGTTGCCTGTGGGGCGGGTGCGAATCGGTCAAAGGGACTTTCTGCGCGCCAGACGTCCGACAAGACGCCGCCGAATACGTCCGGCAGGCCCGCCCCGAACCAACCGCTTAAACGCCCAGCGCCCAGGCATTGTTGCCTGGGCGCTGGAAGAAAATGGTGAGCCGGATAGGGATCGAACCTATGACCAACTGATTAAAAGTCAGTTGCTCTACCGCTGAGCTACCGGCCCACGATGCGAGGCTAACTAGAAAGAACTGCGACCGGGGTCAAGGCGTAACCTGCCATTTTTTTGCATGAGTTTGCAGGTCTGTATTCCGGAACGTCGCGTCGAGCGGCGCAAGGGTCGCCACAGGGTCGCCGAAGACGGCACGCTGCCTCTCCCGGTTCAGCCCGCCCTCAGCCCGCGGTCAGCATATATCCCTCGCCCCGAACCGTCTGCAGATAGCGCGGTCGGCGCGGATCGGCCTCGATCTTGCGGCGCAGACGGGTGATCTGCACATCGATCGCCCGCTCCTGCGCGGGATCGGCGCCCAGCCCCCGGTCGCGTCCCAGCTGATCGACCAGCGCCTCGCGGCTGACGACCTGCCCGTGGCGCTCGGCAAGGATTCGCATCAGCGCGGTTTCGGTCTGGGTCAGCCGCACCGGATCGGTCCCGTCGCGCAATTCGCCCGTCTCCATCTCGTAGCGCAGATGGCCGAGAATCAGCACATGCTGGGCCACGGCATTGGTCTCGGGCTTGGGCGAGCGGCGCAGGATGGCATTGATCCGCAAGACCAGCTCGCGCGGCTCGAAGGGTTTGGGGATGTAGTCGTCGGCTCCGGCCTCGAACCCGGCGATCCGGTCTTTCGCCTCGCCCCTCGCGGTCAGCAGGATGACGGGCGTTCCCATCTCGCCGCGCAGCCAATGCGTCAGGGCCACGCCATCCTCGCCCGGCATCATCACGTCGAGCACGATCAGATCGAAGGCCAGCCCGGTCAGCAACCGGCGCGCCTGTGCGGCATCGCGCGCGGCGGTGACAAGGAAACCCTGTTTGACCAGATACCGCTTGAGCAGATCGCGGATACGCGCGTCGTCGTCGACGATCAGCAGATGGGCTGCATCATTCACGGACCATCCCCCTCATGTCCTCGTATCCTTGATCGAGAGATATTGCGCGCGGATCGACTCGTCCATCATCGCCTCGAGCACCTGCCGGAACCCTGCCACTGCCTGCGGCCCCGCAGCGCGATAGGCCGCCCGCATCCGCGCCCGCTGCGCTTCGGACAGCTTGCGCTCCAGATCGGCGCCCTCCTTGGTCAGGTAGAGATGCCGCTCGCGCCGGTCTTCGCGGCCGACGCGGGATTCGACCAGCCCGTCCTCGATCAGCGTGCGCAGCACCCGGTTGAGCGACTGCTTGGTCACGCCCAGCACCGAGAGCAGGTTGTTCACCGTCGTCCCGCTCGAGCGGTTGATGAAATGCAGCGCCCGGTGATGCGCGCGGCCATAGGAAAGCTCGCCCAGAATCCGGTCGGGATCGGCGGTGAAGCCGCGATAGGCGAAGAACATCGCCTCGATGCCCTTGCGCAACTGCTCGTCGGTCAGAAACAGCAGGTTCTCGCCCCCTGTCGTACCGTCCGCCATCGTGCACCCCCGTCTTGACGCTACCCTGCCGCATCCCGCCCCGTGGACGCTGCGCGCAGGGGTCCTTTTATGTCAGCCTTGTTGACTTTCCAAGAATCAATTGCTACCAGACCTGCCAGTTGGCGCAAGATTATGTCAGGTCATAGCGATCTCGCGCAACAATTGAAAATTTAGTGCCGGGAATGCCAGGAGGGGATCGCGATGAACGGGGCCTATGACGACAGGGATGGCTATATCTGGATGAACGGGACGCTGATCCCGTGGCGCGACGCCAAGGTCCATGTCCTGACCCATGCGATGCATTACGCCTCGTCGGTTTTCGAAGGCGAGCGCTGCTATTCCGGCAAGATCTTCAAATCGCGGGAACATTCCGAACGCCTGATCGAATCGGCTCGGCTTCTGGACATGACGATCCCCTATTCGGTCGATGAGATCGAAGCGGCGAAATACGCCATGCTGAAGGCCAATGGCTGGACCGACGCCTATGTCCGCGCCGTGGCTTGGCGCGGCGCGGGAATGGATATGGGCGTCTCGGCAGCGCGCAACCCGGTCTGTCTGGCCGTCGCGGGCTGGGAATGGGGCGCCTATTACGGCGACGCGAAATGGCAGGGTGCCAAGCTCGATATTGCCAAGTGGAAACGCCCGTCGCCCGAAACTATCCCCACCGCCGCCAAGGCCGCCGGTCTCTACATGATCTGCACGATGTCCAAACACGCGGCCGAGGCCAAGGGCTGCTCGGACGCGCTGTTCATGGATTACCGCGGCTACGTGGCCGAGGCCACGGGCGCCAATGTGTTCTTCGTCAAGGACGGCGTGGTCCACACCCCCAAGGCCGATGCCTTCCTCAACGGCATCACCCGGCAGACTGTCATCGCTATGCTCAAAGATATGGGGATCGAAGTGGTCGAGCGTCACATCATGCCCGAAGAACTCTCGGGCTTTTCCGAATGCTGGCTGACCGGCACTGCGGCCGAAGTCACGCCGGTGGGTCAGATCGGCGATTTTCATTTTCAGGTCGGTGAGCTGACGAAGAAAGTCTCGGACAGCTACGAAGCGCTGGTCCGCAGCTGAGAGCAAAGAGGGGGCAGACAGCCCCCTTACCCGGCGGCGCGTCCGGCGTTGCGGCCCGAGAACAGGCACCCGCCCAGAAAGGTTCCCTCCAGCGCGTTGTAGCCGTGATAACCGCCGCCGCCGAAGCCCGCGCATTCGCCTGCGGCGAACAGCCCGTCAATGCGGGCGCCTTGCGCGTTCAGCACGGCGCCATCCGTATCGGTGTGCAGGCCCCCCAGCGTCTTGCGCGTCAGGACGGACAGACGCACGCCGATCAGCGGCCCCTGCGCCGGGTCGAGGAGGCGGTGCGGTTTCGCCGTGCGTATCAGCTTGTCCCCGAGATAGCGGCGCGCGCCGCGAATCGCGGTGATCTGGGCGTCTTTTGAAAACGGGTTCGTCACCTGGGCGTCGCGGGCTTCGATCTGGGCGCGCAGCCGGGTCACGTCGAGCCTTGGGTCGCCCATCGCGTCGGCGATGCCGTTCATCTTGTCGACCAGCGCGTCGAGCGTATCGGCCACGGCGAAATCGGCACCGTGTTCCTTGAAGGCCTCGACCGGCGCGGTGGCGCGTCCGCCCGCGCCCAGCCGTGACGCCAGCACCTCGCGCCAGCGGCCCGAGCTGATGTCGGGATTCTGCTCGCTGCCCGAAAGCGCGAATTCCTTGCGGATGATGGCTTGCGTCAGCACGAACCACGAATGGGCGTGGCCGGTTCTCAGGATCCGTTTCAGCGTGCCCAGCGTGTCGAAGCCGGGCAGATAGGGCGGCTCCATCCGTGTTCCCAGCGCGTCGAACCACATCGACGAGGGGCCGGGCAGGATGCGGATGCCATGGGCGGGCCAGATCGGGTTCCAGTTCCGCACGCCTTCGGTGTAGTGCCACATCCGGTCGGTATTGATCAGCGCGGCGCCCGCTGCCGCAGCGGTGTCGATCATCGCGCCGTCGACATGCGCGGGTACGCCCGAGATCATCCGCGCGGGCGGCGGTCCCAGCCGATCAATTGGCCAGGCGCGGCGGACGCGCTCGAGATCACCGCCGATCCCGCCCGAGGTCACCACGACCGATCCGGCGCGCGCCTCGAACGCGCCGATTATCGTGCGGTTCGACGCTTCACCACGCGCGGTGTCGGTTTCGGCGAGGATCTCGCCCGCGACCCCCGACAGGCGACCGCCGTCGCGGGTGATTTCCCGCACGCGGTGACGATGGGCGAAAACCAGCCGATCGCGGGCGACGTGCTCAGCCGCGCGCGACAGGAAGGGGGCCAGAACGCCGGGCCCGGTCCCCCATGTGATGTGAAAACGCGGCACCGAATTGCCATGCCCCGAGGCCAGTTCGCCGCCGCGTTCGGCCCAGCCCACGACCGGAAACCAGCGCATCCCCATCGCCGCCAGCCATGCGCGCATCGGACCGGCGGCAAAGTCGATATAGGCCTCGGCGACGCGGCGCGGCCAATGGTCTTCGGGGCGGTCGAACTGTGCCGATCCCAGCCAGTCGGACAAGGCCAGATCGGCGGTGTCGCGGATCCTCATGCGGCGCTGTTCGGGGGTGTCGACCATGAACAGACCGCCCAGCGACCAGAAGGCCTGACCGCCCAGATTCTGCGGGCCTTCCTGATCGAGAACCAGAACGCGCTTGCCCCGGTCGGCAAGTTCGCAGGCGGCGGCCAGCCCGGCAAGGCCGGCGCCGACGACGATGACATCGGCCTCGTGGCGTGTGTTCATGGCGGATCCTCCCGTCGCCACGATGGCAGGCTTAGGGGCATCGGGCAATCGATGCCGCAGGGCCAATCCGGGCGGAAAACGGTGTGGCTTCAGCGCTTCGGTCAAGAAACAATCGTCGCCAACGTCTTGCCGCGTCACGGGAACATCAGTAGCGTCTCGCGCAACAAGCGACACGGTCCGCAATGCCGGAAATCCGGACTCGAACGAGCCGCGTGTCGACGACAACGAAAGAGCGGACGACAGTGGACAAGACTGAAACGATGCCGGCCATGGCGTGCGAGATGCCTTCCCAGAAAGGCTCGGGCCTTGGATTGCGGAGCCTTCGCCGCTTCGCCGCCCTGATGCTGATCCCCGCTCTGATTGCCGGCTGTTCGATGCCGCGCGGTGCCGCTTTGCAGCAGGAAGTGCTGCGCGGCGCCGATGACCCGGAACTCGGCGTGCAGGTGTTCGAGGTAACGCGTGCCTCGATGGACGTGCTGCAGGACTGGCCGCTGGGTACCAGCGCGCTGCGCAACAACTGGACCACGGCCAGCGCCGCACCGACCGCGCGGATCATCCGGGCGGGCGATCTTCTGTCGATCTCGATCTGGGACAGCCAGCCCGATTCGCTGCTGACGACCACTGAGCAGCGCATGGTGTCGATGAACGAGGTGCCGGTCTCGGCCTCAGGTCGTGTCTTCGTGCCCTATGTGGGCGAGCTGCGTGTTGCGGGCATGTCCTCGGAAATGGCGCGCCGGACGATCCAGCAGGAAATGCTGTCGATCGTGCCCGACGGTCAGGTTCAGTTGTCGGTGACGCCGGGCGCGGGGAACACGATCGACGTGGTGACCGGTGTGGCGCGGCCCGGGCGGCTGCAACTGCCCGAGATCAGCCCGACGATTCTGAGCGTGATTGCCGAAGCGGGCGGGATTTCCGCCACGCTGCGCAACCCGCTGGTGCGTCTGAACCGCGCCGGCGTCGCCTATGCCATCCCGGCGCAGGAGCTGTTCGCAAATCCTGCCTATGACATCCAGATGCGCGGCGGAGACCGGGTTCTGGTCGAAGAGGATCAGCGCAGCTACATCATGCTGGGTGCGTCGGGACGGCAGGATGTCGTCTATTTCGAGCGCGAGGAAGTCACCGTTCTGGACGCGATTTCCAACAATGGCGGTCTGTCGCAGGCCCGCGCCAATCTTCAGGGCGTGCTGGTTCTGCGCGAATACCCGTCCAGCGTCGTGCGCCCCGACGGTCCCTATCCGCATGAAGAAGAGGTCGTGTTCACCTTCGATCTGACCTCGGCTGACGGCCTGTTCGCCGCCGACCGGTTCCAGGTGCATTCGGGCGACGTGATCCTTGCCACCGAATCCGCCCTGCCGCTGATCGCGCAGGTGATGAGCGTCATGCGCAACGCGGGTCAGACCGTGCGCGGCTTCAGCAACTGATCCCGGATACCGGTTTTGCGCGGCCCGTCCTTCGCGGCGGGCCGTTTGCACAAGCGTGATTGCGGCGCACCCGAGCCCTTGCCGAAGCGCGGGAAAGCCCGCAAACAGGCCCGAAGATCGGAACACCGCGCATGCACCACGTCCCTTCCTCAGCTCCCGCCGCCCGACCGCAGCCGCGCGCCGGGATGCGCGTGAGCGGCCATTTCGGCGAGCTCTTGCAGGGGCGGCTGGGGGCCGAGGGGCCTTTGGTGCTGATCTCTCTGCCCTGTCCGGCGCTTTGGGTGGAAATCGGGGCCGGCGATCACAGCCTGCTCGGTCCCCGGCGGGTGCGGGCGCTGTGCCGGGCGCTGTCGCTGACCGACCCCCACACCGTGCCGCCGATGCAGGCCAATATGCCCGCCGGTGGCGGTGGCGGGTCGTCCACGGCGGCCTTGGTGGCGCTGGCGCGCTGGCTGGGCTTCGAGGGCCCGCCCGAGCGGCTGGCACGCGCCTGTGTCGCGGCCGAGGGCGCCAGCGATCCGCTGATGCTGCCCCGACCGGAAACCTGCCTTTTCGCATCGCGGCAGGGCGAGGTGGTCGAGCGGCTTCCCGCCCTGCCGCGTTTCGAGGTGCTGGGCGGTTTTCTGGGGCCGGTTCAGCGCACCCGCGCCGAGGACGACGCGTTCCCCGATATCGCCGATCTGGTCGCGCGCTGGCGCGGCGGCGTCGATCTGCCGGGTCTCTGTGCGCTGAGCAGCGAAAGCGCAAGGCGCACGCTGGCGCTGCGCGGTCCTGCCGATGATCCGACCGCCGCGCTGGCCGCCGAGCTGGGCGCGCCGGGATGGATGATCGCCCATACCGGCAGCGCGCGCGGGCTGATCTTCGCGCCGGGCACGGTTCCGAGCGGCGCCGAGGCGCGGCTTGCGGAAGCGGGCTTTACCGGGGTGATCCGCTTTGCCGGGGGCGGGGCATGAGTGCTGCTGCCGCGATCCTGATCGCCATGCTGATCGATGCGGCTCTGGGCTGGCCCGACGCGCTGTATCGGCGCATCGGGCACCCGGTGACGTGGATCGGCGCGCTGATCCATGCGCTGGAAGCAAACCTGAACCGGGGTCCGTTCCGCCGGGCCAAGGGTGTCGCCGCCGCGCTGATCGCCATCGCGGTCCCCACGGGCGTCGCGCTGGCCATCGTGCTGGCGCTGCCGGATGGCTGGATTGGCACCGTTTTCGCCGGGATCCTTGCCTGGCCGCTGGTGGCCTTGCGCTCGATGCATCAGCACGTCGCGGCGGTGGCCGCGCCGCTGGCCCGGGGCGATCTGTCCGCTGCGCGCTTTGCCGTGTCGATGATCGTCGGGCGCGACCCTAACCGGCTGGACAAGGCCGGGGTCGCCCGCGCGGCGGTCGAAAGCCTGGCCGAGAACACTTCGGACGGGATCGTCGCGCCGGTTTTCTGGGGCGTGGTCGCAGGCCTGCCCGGCATTGTCGCCTATAAGGCGATCAACACGCTGGATTCGATGATCGGCCACCGGACCGAGCGGTACGAGCAATTCGGCTGGGCCTCGGCGCGGATCGACGATCTGGTCAATCTGATCCCCGCGCGGCTGACCGGCGGGCTGTTTGCGCTGGTCAGCGGTCATGCCCAACGCGCGCTGAGGGTGGTCGTCGCGGATGCGCGCCATCACCGCTCGCCCAATGCGGGCTGGCCCGAAGCGGCGATGGCGGGCGCGCTATGGATCCGTTTGTCGGGTCCGCGCGTTTACGAGCGGGGCGTTTCAGACGAGCCCTGGGTGAACGCGACGGCGCCCGATCCGGGGCCTGCCGATCTTTCCCGGGCGTTGCGTCTCTATCGTCACGCGATGACGGCGCTTGCAGCGATGGTGGCAATCTTGGCGGTGACGGGATGGTAAGCAGAGACCACGGCGGCAATCTGGACGAGGCCCGTGCGCATTATGGCGGCGAGGCGTGGATCGACCTGTCGACAGGAATCAACCGCAGCCCCTATCCGGTGCCGGATTTCCCGGCCGAGGCCTGGACCTGTCTGCCCGGTGTCAAGGCACAGCGCGATCTGGTGGCGGCTGCCGCTGCCGCCTATGGCGTGCCCGCAGAATGCGTCTTGCCGCTTGCGGGGGCGCAGGCGGCGATCCAGCTTTACCCGCGCCTGCGCCCTGCAGGCGATGCAAGGGTGATCGCGCCGACCTATAATGAACATGCCGCAAGCCTCGTCGCGCATGGCTGGACGCTGCAGAATGCCGATGGCATCCGCGCGCTGGCCGGGGCCGATCTGGCCGTGGTGGTCAATCCCAACAATCCCGATGGCCGAAGCTGGACGCCGGAATCGCTGGAAGGGGTCGCCAAGCGGGTGGGGCTGCTGGTGGTGGATGAAAGCTTCGCCGACCCGCATCCAGAGCTGTCCGCCGTGCCCGTGCTGAGCGAGCGGATGCTGATCCTGCGGTCGTTCGGCAAGTTCTTCGGGCTGGCCGGTGCGCGGCTGGGCTTCGTTCTTGGCGATCCGTCGGTGATCGACCCCCTGCGTCAGCTCGCGGGCCCGTGGAGCGTGAGCGGCCCGGCGTTGGATCTGGGGACGCGTGCCCTGAGCGACAGGGCGTGGCACCGCGCCACCGCCGGGCGGTTGGCGACGGATGCCGAGCGGCTTGATGCCATAGCCGCGCGCGCGGGCTGGCCGCTGGTGGGCGGAACGGCCTTGTTTCGCACCTATGCCACCCCGGATGCCGAGCGCGCGCAGGACCATCTGGCCCGGCGCGCGATCTGGTCGCGGCGGTTTCCCTATTCGAAGACATGGCTCCGGCTGGGCCTGCCCCATGGCGGGGAATGGGCGCGGGTCGAGACGGCGATCACGGAATGGCGCCCGGTCTAATGGCGCCCGGACTAATGGTGTCCGGTCTGAAGACCGGACGCGCGGCGAGCGGTGCGTGCAGAGCACGCACCCTACAGCCTCAGCCTGCGGGCTGCTTCTGTTTGAGCGCCTGACGGTCGATCTTGCCGGTGCCGGTCTTGGGCAGCGTTTGCGCGAACTCGACGATCCGGGGGTACTTGTAGGGCTGCAACTGCCCCTTCACATAGCCCTGCAGATCCCCCACATCGCCCGTGCGTCCGTCGCGCATCACCACGATGGCGCGCAAGGTCATCCGCTTGTCGCCAAGCTCATGCGCCAGCACGGCGCATTCGTGCACATCGGGATGGTCGTTAAGGCAGCGCTCGACCTCGAGCGGCCAGACCCATTGGCCCGAGACCTTGATCAGCTCATCCGCGCGGCCCTGAAAGTAGTAATAGCCGTCCTGTTCGATGAAGCGGTCGCCGGTATAGATCCAGTCGTCACGCATCGTCTCGCGGGTCTTGTCGGGGCGGTTCCAGTAACAGGGCGCGCTGGAATGGCCGCGCACATACATCACGCCTTCCTCGCCGGGCCGGGCGATGGTGCCTTCGGGCGTCACCAGCTTGATCTCGTAGCCCGGCACCGCCGCGCCTGCCGCCCCCAGCCGGTGATCGTCGAGCGCATTCGATAGGTAGACATGCAGCATCTCGGTCGAGCCCAGACCTTCGGTCGGGCCATGCCCCACCAGCGCCTTCCACGCGTCGTAGATATCCGACGACAGGATCTCGGCCGCCGACATGCTTTGCCGGATGCTCGACAGGTCGCGGCTCTCGATCCCCGGCGTGCGGGCGAGCGCGGTGTAGAGCGTGGGCAGGCCGAAGAAGACGGTGGGTTTGTAGGTCTCGATGCAATCGAGCACGGCGTCTGCGCGCGGCTGGCCGGGCAGCAGAAGCGTCGTCGCACCGACCGAGAACGGGAAGGTTATCGCGTTGCCGAAGCCATAGGCGAAGAAGATCTTCGGCACCGAGAAGCAGATATCGTCGGGCCGCAGATTCAGCACCTCTGCGCCGAAGCTCTGCTGCG
Source organism: Rhodobacter sp. NTK016B (assembly GCF_017303295.1). Lineage (GTDB taxonomy): Bacteria > Pseudomonadota > Alphaproteobacteria > Rhodobacterales > Rhodobacteraceae > Pararhodobacter. The sequence continues at coordinate 29,919 of NZ_JAFKOK010000012.1, forward strand.
AATAGGCCATGTCGTGATGCAGGTGGACGATGCCCTTGGGCCGCCCGGTCGAGCCCGAGGAATACATCCAGAACGCCATGTCGTCGGGGCCGGTATCGGCGGCTTGCAGCGTGTTGGAATGACCGGCGGTGAAATCGTCCCCGCCATTTACCCGCACGACGCGTTCGACGCTGGTCCCGTCGAGCACGGCATCGGTGAAGATATGGCCCAGCGTTTCTTCGCACAGGGCGATGCGCGCGCCGGTATCCTTGAGGAAGAAGTTCAGCAGGTCGGGCGTCGTCTGGGTGTTCAGCAGCACCGGCACGAAGCCCGCACGCACCGCGCCGAAGAAGGCGGCCGGATAGGCGGGCGTGTCATCGAGGAAAAAGGGAATGCGGTCCCCTTTCTTCAGCCCCGCCGCCGTGAACGCATTGCCCCAGCGCGCGGCCTCGGCGATCAGGTCGCGGTAGCTGAGCGTGCCGGCCGGTCCGGTGAGGGCGGGCTTGTCGGGATTGCGCGCAAGGTTGTCCCACAGAATGTCCGCGCAATTGTTATGCGCGGTCTTGTCGAAGCCGATCTCTTTCGCTCCGGCGGTGTCGTCGCCTACCGGGTCCACGGGTTGTGCGGCGCTGTGTTCGGCATCCCAGCGGGCCATGAACTCGGGCGCGATGGCACGCAGCCGGTCCAGATCGACGCGGCCCGAGCGCGTCAGATAGTCGAAGGCGAAATCGACGGGGGCCATGTCCATCTTGGTGGCGAAATCCTCGTACCACTGGGCCGAGGTATTGGCGGCGTTGACGATCTTCTTCGCAATCGGCATCCGCTCGCGCTGATAGCTTTCCAACGCCTCGGTCAGGTCGTCATGCGATGACAGCGCCCGGACGAGCGCAATCGCGTCTTCCATGGCCAGCCTTGTCCCCGACCCGATCGAGAAATGCGCGGTATGCGCGGCATCGCCCAGGATCACCGTGTTGCCGACCGCCCAGCGTTCGCACCACAGCTTTGGGAATTGCCGCCAGATCGAGTTGTTCTTGATCAGCTTGGCACCCTGAAGGATCGGCGCGAAGACCTCTTCGCAGATCTCGGCCGTCTGGTCCTGATCCATCCCGGCGAAACCGTATTCTGCAAAGGTCGCGTCGTCACATTCGACGATGAAGGTGCTGCGGTCGGGCGTGAAGCGGTAGTGATGCGCGTTGAACGCGCCGCGGCCGGTCTTGATGAAGCTCTGGGTCAGCGTGTCGAAGGGCCGGTCCGCACCGAACCACGCGAAATGGTTGGTGAATGTGTCCCATTGCGGGGCAAAGCCCGCCTCGTTCGAGCGCCGCACGAGCGAGTTCAGGCCATCCGCCCCCACGATCAGATCGCCGTCGAGCTGATTGAGCGCGGTGATCGGCGTGTCAAACAGGATCTCGACGCCCAGTTCCAGCGCGCGCGCGGCCAGGATCTCGTTGAAGTCCTGCCGCCACACGGCCGAGAAGCCCACGCCGTCCAGCGTCACCTGCCCGGCGGGCAGGTTCAGCGTCATGTTGCGCCAGCGCTCCATGTTCGGGGTGATCGTCGCGTGGATCTCGGGATCGTCGGCCTTCAGGAAGTCCAGCGCCTGATCCGAGAACACCACGCCGAAGCCGAAGGTCGCGCCGCGCGGATTCTGTTCATACACCCGAAGCCGCAGTTGCGGCATTGCCTTGCGCAGCAGGATCGCCGTGTACAGACCCGCCGGCCCGCCGCCGAGAATATCAACGCTTGAAAGTGGCATGGGCTCCTCCTCCGACCTCGACACCGATTTGCGGGCAAGGTACATTGTTTTCCAATATGCGCAATAATTTTTATGGAGCGGAAAACTTGTCCTCGACCCACGACCTGACCTACACCGTGACTTTCGGCGATTGCGATCCGGCGGGGATCGTCTTCTATCCCAATATTTACGGGTGGTTCGACCGCTGCTTCCACGACTGGCTGGGCCGGTTCGGCGGCCACGCGGCGATCTGCAAAGAGGTCGGCGCGGTCGGTGCAGGGCTGATGCAGGCCGATGCCGTGTTCCGCCGCCCGATGCGCCCGAACGACACGATCAGCGTGTCCATGACGATTCGCGAATGGGGCCGGAAATCGCTGACGCTGGATTATCAGATCCGTCTGGGCGAGACCGTCACCGCCACCGGAACCGAGGTGCGCGGGCTGTTTAAACCTGGCGAAAAGGGTATCGTCGCGGGCGAAATGCACGAATTGAAGGATGCGATCGCCCGCCATGAAGGGTGAAGACGAAGCCAGCGGGGGGATCCAGTCGCTCGATGCGGCGCTGCGGATGCTGGGCGCCATGTCCGAGCGGCGCGAGGCCGTCTCGCTCAGCGAACTGGCGCGCGATTGCGCCATGCCGCCATCGAAAGTGCATCGCTATCTCGCCAGTTTCCTGCATGCCGGGCTGGTCGTTCAGGCCGGGCGGTCGGGCAAGTACGACCTTGGCCCCGGCGCGATCCGGTTGGGGCTGTCGGCGCTGGCGCGGCACGATTTCGTCAACCGGACCGCCGATGCCTTGCCCGATCTGGTCGAGCGGACCGGCCTGACCGCGCTTCTGTCGGTCTGGGGCACGCATGGCGCGACCGTCGTCCGGTGGGAGCGCGCGGCGGTGCCGACCGTCACGTCGATGGGGTTGGGCACGGTGATGCCGCTGCTGAACTCGGCGACCGGGCGGGCCTTTCTTGCATGGGCGCCGCAGGCCCCGTTGCAGGCCGTGCTACAGGCCGAGCTGGTCCGCGCGACGGGCGATCTGCCGCGCGACGAAGGCGGGGTTTCTGATCTGGTCGCGCCGATGCGCAAGGCGGGATTCACATGGGTCGACGGGCGCTTCATTCCCGGTCTGGTCGCCATCGCGGCGCCGGTGCTCGACTGGCAGGGCGAGGCACAGGCGGTGATCACGCTGATCGGCACGGACCCCGCGCTGGCCGATGCACAGGGAGGGATCGTTGCGGCGCTGAAGGACTTTGCGAAAAGCCTGAGCTTCGCCTAGCGGCGGCTGGTCCCGGACAAGCTGACGTGAGGGGCGGGGGATGGAATTGCCGCGCCGCCGTCCCATATCCAAGGAACAGCGCACCGGAGGATGACGATGAGCTATACCAAGACCCCAGAGGCCCTTGCCCGCCTGACCCCCGAACAATACCGGGTGACCCAGCAGAACGGCACCGAGCGGCCCTATTCCAATGAATTCGACGAACATTTCGAACCCGGCCTGTATGTCGATATCGTCTCGGGCGAGCCGCTTTTCACATCCGCAGCCAAGTACAATTCCGGCTGTGGCTGGCCCGCCTTTACCCGCCCGGTCGACCCGCAGAACGTGGTCGAGCTGCGCGACAACACGCATGGCATGATCCGCACCGAGGTCCGCTCGACACATGGCGACAGCCATCTGGGGCATGTCTTCCCCGATGGCCCGCGCGATCAGGGCGGGCTTCGGTATTGCATCAACTCGGCCTCGCTTCGCTTCATCCCCAAGGACGAGATGGCGGCCGAAGGCTACGGCGCTTACCTGCCGCAGGTCGAAGGCTGAGCCTCGTGTGGCGCCCGGTCTGGCCTGCCCGCACCGGGTGCCAGGACGGGTCGTTCGGGGGCGTGATCCTGCGGACGATCCGCCGCGCCGCGACTGAACATGTGAAAATCCCCCTCGCGCATCGTGTTTTCCCCCTGTCCGGGGCGACGAGGGGTTTTTTCCTGCGGCGCGGGATGCTCAGTTAGAGCCAAGGGAATGCCGCATCGAGCGCGCCGGGCGACGGGCGCCGCGAAAGGGGCGGCGCTGACAGAACGGACGGACCCATGAACCTGATGCAAGATTTCCGGCGCGGCACGAAGCTTCCGGACGACAAGGATTGGTGGCGCGGGGCGGTGATCTATCAGATCTATCCGCGCAGCTATCAGGATTCGAACGGCGACGGCGTCGGCGATCTGGCCGGGATCATTCACCGTCTGGAGCATATCGCGCAGCTTGGTGTCGATGCGATCTGGATCTCTCCCTTTTATCGCTCGCCGATGCTCGATTTCGGCTATGACATTTCGAATTACTGCGATGTCGATCCGATGTTCGGCAGTCTGGGCGATTTCGACGCGCTGATCATGCGCGCGCATGATCTGGGTATCCGGGTGCTGATCGACCTTGTGCTCAGCCACACCTCGAACCAGCATCCGTGGTTTCAGGAAAGCCAGAACTCGCACGATAACCACAAGAGCGACTGGTATGTCTGGGCCGATGCCAAGCCCGACGGCACGCCGCCCAATAACTGGCTGTCGATCTTCGGCGGTTCGGCCTGGGAATGGTCGGGCGACCGGATGCAGTATTTCCTGCACAATTTCCTCAAGGAACAACCCGACCTGAACCTGCACAATCCCGAGGTTCAGGACGCGCTTCTGGGGATCGTGCGGTTCTGGCTGGAACGGGGCGTCGACGGATTCCGGCTGGATACCGTGAATTTCTACTTCCATGACGGCCAACTGCGCGACAACCCCGCGCTGGATCTCGAGCGCCGCAACGCCACCCTCGCGCCCGAGGTCAATCCGTATAACTGGCAGGACCATATCTATTCCAAGAACCAGCCAGAGAACCTTGCCTTTCTCAAGCGGCTGCGGACCCTGATGGACGATTACGGCGCCACCACGCTGGTGGGCGAGGTAGGGGACGGGCAATACGGGATGCAGCTTCAGGCCGCCTATACCGAGGGCGAGGACAAGGTGCATATGTGCTACTCGTTCGACCTTCTGGCCGGGAACGAGCCCACCGCCGAATTCTTCGGGCAGGTCCTGCGCACCCATGAGCGCGAGATTGGCGACGGCTGGGCCTGCTGGGCGTTTTCCAATCACGACGTCATGCGCCATGCCACGCGCTGGGCGCTGGGCGAGGAACAACGCACGCTCTTCGCGTCGATCCTGCTGTCGCTGCACGGCACGGTCTGCCTGTATCAGGGCGAAGAGCTGGGTCTCACCGAAGCCTATGTCGCCTTTGAAGACCTGCAAGACCCGTATGGCATCCGCTTCTGGCCGAAATTCAAGGGCCGCGACGGGTGCCGCACGCCGATGCCCTGGACCAGCGATTATCCCCATGGCGGGTTCTCGTCGCACGAAAAGCCGTGGCTGCCGATGGCGGCCGAGCATCTGTCCAAGGCCGTCGCGGTGCAGGAAAACGACGATGAAAGCCTGCTGGCCTTCTACCGCCGGATGGTCACCTATCGCCACGCGCGCCCGGTGCTGGCCAAGGGGTCGATGACCGTGGTGCGGGATTCGGACGGGGTGCTGGCCTTCCTGCGGGTGCTGAACGGCGAGCGGTTGCTCTGCGCCTTCAATCTCAGCGACGAACCCAAGGACTTTACCCTGCCCGAAGGCGACTGGGTCCCCGATCACGACGCGCCGTTCAAGGCCGATCTGAGCCAGCCCATCGCCCCGTTCAGCGCGGTCTTCGCGCAGCAATCGGTCTGAAGCCAGCGCGCCGGTTCGCGACGATGCGAACCGGTGCCCGCGTCAGGGGCGTTCGATGGCGATCGCCGTGCCCTCACCGCCGCCGATGCAGATCGCCGCGATGCCGCGCTTGAGGCCCCGGTTTTCCAGCGCGTGCAGCAGGGTGACGATGATCCGCGCGCCCGAGGCCCCGATCGGATGCCCCAGCGCGCAGGCGCCGCCATTGACGTTGACCACGTCGCGCGGCAGGCCCATCTCGTGCATGAAGGCCATCGGCACGACCGCGAAGGCCTCGTTCACTTCCCACAGGTCCACATCCGACACGTTCCAGCCCAGCCGGTCGAGCAGCTTCTGCGCGGCGGGGACGGGCGCGGTGGTGAACCAGCCGGGAGCCTGCGCGTGGCTGGCATGGCCGCGAATGATGGCGCGGACGGGGGCGCCGCGTTCCTCAGCCGCGCGGCGCGAGGACAGAACCAGCGCCGCCGCGCCGTCCGAGATGGACGAGGAATTCGCCGCCGTCACGGTGCCGCCGCTGCGGAACGCAGGCTTTAATGTCGGGATCTTGTCGGGACGGGCATTGCCGGGTTGCTCATCCGCGTTGATCGTTATCTCGCCCTTGCGGCCCTGAACCGTGACCGAGGTGATCTCGCCGTCGAAGGCGCCGTTGGCCTGCGCATCCAGAGCATTCGTCAGCGAGGTCAGCGCGTAATCGTCCTGCGCCTCACGCGTGAACTGGTAATGCTCGGCGCAATCCTCGGCGAAGGTGCCCATCAGGCGCCCCTTGTCATAGGCGTCTTCGAGCCCGTCGAGGAACATGTGATCGATCACCTGACCGTGCCCGATCCGGGCCCCGCCGCGCATTTTCGGCAGCAGGTACGGCGCCTCGGTCATGCTTTCCATACCGCCCGCGATCATCACCTGCGTATGGCCAAGGGCGATCTGGTCATGCGCCATCATCGCTGCTTTCATGCCCGAGCCGCACATCTTGTTCAGCGTGGTGGCCGGCACGTTCTGTCCCAGACCCGCCTGAAAGCCCGCCTGCCGCGCCGGGGCCTGTCCCTGACCTGCCGACAGGACGCAGCCCATCAGCAATTCCTCGACCGCCTCGGGCGGGGTGCCGGCGCTTTCCAGCGCCGCGGTGATCGCCGCGCCGCCCAGTTCCGCCGCTCTGACGCCGCTGAAGACGCCTTGGAAACCGCCCATGGGCGTGCGTGCGGCACCGGTGATGATGACTTCGCTCATGGCATGTCCCCTTTCGGCGTGAACCATTTGGCAAGACTTAAGCCCTAGCGTGGCGTTCGGACAAGCCATATGCGGGGGGCAAATTGGACATCGCCACGTCACGCGCCGGAGAGTCGCTTGTAATCACGGTTAACGATGGCCGGATCGATGCCGCCGTGGCGATCGCGTTCAAGGAAGCGGTACGCCGCGCCACCGACCTGCCGGGCAACCCCGTCATTCTGGATCTTGGCAAGGTCAGCTTTCTGGATAGCAGCGGGCTTGGCGCCGTGGTTGCGGTGATGAAATTCCTTGCGCCCGAACGGCGGCTGGAACTGGCCGCCCTGACCCCGCCGGTCGCCAAGGTGTTTCGCCTGACCCGCATGGACAGCGTCTTTACCATCCATCATCAGCCACCGGGCGATCTGCAGGCCGTCGGTTGACATGGCGGGACGGACGCTCGGATCAGGGGGCTGGGGCGGCGCGCGGTCAGGCATTGGCGCTTCGCAACGCCGACGATCCGGCGCTTTGGACGGGGCCGGCGTTCCCGGGCCGCTTCTGTTCCACCGCCGCTTTGTCGCCGGGGATCAGACGACGCGGACGGTGCTGGAAGATCTGAACGCCACCCTGTGCGAAGACGGCTTGCCGCCCAAGGCGATTTCGAATGCCGAGCTGATTCTGGCCGAGGTTCTCAACAACGTGGTCGAGCATGCCTATTCCGGTGACCCCGGCCTGATCGAGCTATGGGTGCGCGATGACGGGGGTGGTCTGGCCTGCACAATCGCCGATCAGGGCGTACCGTTTCCCGACGACGTCATGCCCGGCTCGGATCTTGCGGCGATCACGCCGCCCGACCTGCTGCCCGAAGGCGGCTTTGGCTGGCACATCATCCGCAGTCTGGCTGTCGAGTTGCATCATCAGCGACGGGACGGTCGCAACCTTCTGGCGCTGAAGGTCCCTCTGGGCTGAAGCGCCAGCGCGGATCGTCAGTTCAGCTGTGCCTGAAGCGGGTAATACCCATTCTCGAAATCGCCGAACAACTCGGGCAGGTCGGGGTGATCGACCGGCTCCCCGGTATCGTCGGCCTCGAGGTTCTGCTCGGACACATAGGCGACGTAATAGCTGTTCTCGTTCTCGGCCAGCAGGTGATAGAACGGTTGGTCCTTGCTGGGGCGGCTGTCTTCGGGAATGGCGTCGTACCATTCTTCGGTGTTGGCAAACATCGCATCCACGTCGAACACCACGCCCCGGAACGGATGTTTCCGGTGCTTAACGATTTGACCCAGTCCGAACTTGGCGTGTGATTTCAACATTAGCGCGATCCCTTCGCGCCGTTTCTAGCGCGAGTCACGGTCATACGTCCATGGGGGCGAATGCAGGGGCGCAGAAACAAACTGTGAATCTTGACCCGACAAAGGCTTCAAAGTGGCAAAATTGCGGCAGCCTGCGCGGGGCCGTTGCGCAAGCAGAAGGCGATCCACGCCGGTACCGGGCGTCACGCAACAGATCCTGACCCGGAAGTGATTTCAAATTTGCGAGAAATCGGCTAAAACGGAAAAAAACACAAGAAACTCGACCGAGGCAGATCATGAGCAGATTTCCCCGCCTGTTGGCGGCGGCCGCCCTGGTGGCCGCACTCGCGTCCTGCGGCGGGCGCAGCTACGACCCCCCGAGCAATATCGATGATGCCTGCGCGCTGGCCGCCGAACGTCCGGCCTATCTGCGCGCAATGCGGGCGACCGAGCGCGAATGGAACGTGCCGGTGCCCGTGCAGATGGCGATCATCCATGCCGAAAGCCGGTTCAGGGGCGACGCGCGCACACCGCACCGCTACGCGCTGGGCGTGATCCCGCTGGGGCGCCAGAGTTCGGCCTATGGCTATAGTCAGGCGCTGGACGGCACGTGGGAAGAATACCAGCAGATTACCCGCAATCATCGCGGCGAGCGCGACGATATCCGCGATGCCACCGATTTCATCGGCTGGTATGCTTCGACCGCGCGCGAGCAGAACGGCATTCAGCCGACCGATGCGCGCAACCTCTACCTTGCCTATCACGAAGGTAATGCAGGGTTTCGCCGGGGCAGCTATCGCAATCAGGACTGGCTGATCCGCGTCGCCAACCGGGTCGGCGACCGCGCGATCATGTACGACATCCAGCTGATGGCCTGCGGGCGGCGCTGAGCGTCAGGGCTCCGGGGCCGTCAGCGGTTGCTGCGCAGGCCCCGGCGCTGCATTTCCAGATCGATGCTGAACAGCATGGAACCCAGCGACACCCCGGTGCGCAGGGTTCCCAGAATGACCGTGGTTTCGCGTCCGGTATCGTCGGTCACCACCCATTGCCGCAGCTCAGTCGGATCGGCGCTGAACACAAGCCGGATCGAGCCGTATTCGGGATGCTGGGGGTCCTGAGCCAGCACGACCGTCGTCGGGCCGTCGGCATAGTGCTCGACCACCATGCGCTCGCGCGACAGGTTGACGGTATCGTCGAGGATCAGGTTCAGCGGCGTGCGGCTCAGCGGATAGCTCGACGGCTCGGTATTCGAGCGCGCATCGAAGATATTGACCGAGCCGCCGGCGGCCAGCACCAGCGAGCGGTCGGGCGCGTCATATTCGAAGCGCACGCGACCGGGGCGATGGATCATCAGCCGCCCGGTCGAAATCGAGCCATCCGGGTTCACCTGCGTGAAATCGGCCTGCGCGGTCCGGAAGCTGTTGAAATAGCGCGAAATCTCATCCAGCGAGATCGGCGCATTCTGCGCCACCCCGAGGGTCGGAGGCAGCGCGGCGAGGGCGGCAGCGCCCATGGAGGCAAGAAGAGTGCGGCGTTTCATGCGCCCTAGATAGCGTCTTGCGCGGCGTTCTCCAGCACCCAAATTCCTCACACGGCTACACAAGCGCGCGACAAGTCGGCAACAAAGTCGCCTGTCCCGACGCGGTGCGGCATGCAAAAGGCCCGCACCACGGGGGCACGGGCCTTGTCACGCATCGGAACCCGGGGGTTACGACGGCGCTTTGGCCTTGCGAAGATAGGGCAGCGGGATGTCCAGCTGACCGTATTTCGCCTTGGCGTCATCGGTCGACACCGACAGCGCGACGATCACGTCGTCACCGGGCTGCCAGTTCGCGGGGGTCGCGAAGGGCTGGGCGTCGGTCTGACGGATGGCGTCGAGCGCACGCAGGATCTCGTCGAAGTTCCGGCCCACCGACATAGGATAGATCAGCATCAGGCGGATTTTCTTGTCCGGGCCGATGATGAAGGTGGTGCGCACGGTGGCGGTGTCGTTGGGCGTGCGACCGTCGGGCAGATAGGCCTCGGCGGGCAGCATGTCATAGAGCTTGGCGATCTTCAGGTCGCCATCGGCGATGATCGGGAAGTCCGGCGCGGCACCGCCATAGGTCTTCACGTCATCCATCCACTTCTTGTGGTCCTCGACGCCGTCGATCGAGATCCCGGCAAGCTTGGCATTCCGCTTGGCGAATTCACCCGACAGGTTGGCAGCGGCCGAGAATTCGGTGGTGCAGACGGGGGTGAAGTCCTTGGGGTGGCTGAACAGGATCGTGTAGCTGTCGCCGATGTAATCGTGCCAGTTCAGCGTCCCCTGAGTCGTCTCGGCAGTGAAGTCGGGGGCGATATCGTTGATGCGAAGGCTCATGGTTTATTCCCGTTTCTGAATGCTTAATGGGCAGATAGGGCCTGTTTTCGGGTAATGAAAGGCCTGAAGCGGCATTTCTTTGCTCCGGGATATTCCGTTGCGTAGCCGAAGCGCCGGGTCAACGGAAAAGTCGATGCGGCTCTGAAGCCCGGCAAGACCCTGCGTGCGTTTACCATTCATTAACACGGATAGCGCGAAGTGGACTCATGTCGCGTTGTCAGTTCCGCGTTTTCTGTGTTGCGTTCCTGTTGCTGCTGGTGCCGACCGGCGCGCTTCAGGCCGGGCCTTGGCCGCAGCCGCGCGGCGGGCTGTTTTTGTCGACCACATCGACACTGGTCCCGGATTTCGGGCTGCGCCCGGTTCGGACCGAGCAATATGTCGAATACGGGTTTCGCCCGCGGCTGACCCTTGGGGGCGGGTTCGAGCTGTCCTCGCGGCTGGAACGGCTGGATCTGTTCGCCCGCTGGCATCCGCCCGACCTGCCGTGGGGCGTGGCATGGGGCCTGACCGGCGGGCTACGCTATACGCCAGAATACTACATCACCACGCGCGCAGTGATCGGCATCGATCTGGGGCGCGGCTGGGATGTGGGGGGCGGCAATGTCTGGGTCCGGGGCGGCGTGCGGCTGCTGGCGGGCGAGGGCTTTCTCGGGCCCGAGCGCGACGCGGATCTCACGCTGCAAACCGGCTGGCGCACGGGACGGTTCATGGGGATCGCCGCGATCACGCATTATGAAAACCGCTGGGGCGGCTTTACCCGGCTCAGACCGGCGCTGGGCGTGACCTTCGGTTCACTGACCGTCGTGGCCGAGGCCGTGATCCCGCCCGGCGGCGACGTCGAAGCGCTGCGCGTCGGGATCTGGAGCGACTTCTGACAGCGCGTCAGGTTGCCGTTTCGGGCCCTGTCTGATGGCCACCCGCCCTTGCCCTCGTCAGAAGCGGGTGACACTCTACGCGCAAAATTCCGAGAGAGGCAGCGATGCTCGACAAACGCAAATTCTACATCAACGGACAATGGGTCGACCCGGTCGACGGGCGCGATCTTGAGGTCATCGATCCTTCGACCGAAGAAGCCTGCGCGGTCATTTCGCTGGGCGGCACGGCGGACAGCGACGCGGCGGTCGCCGCCGCGCGCGCGGCGCTGCCGGGCTTCATGGAAACCCCGCCCGCCGAACGCAAGGCGCTGGTCGAGAAGATCCTCGAGGTCTACACCCGCCGCAACGATGAGATGGGCGAGGCGATCAGCCTTGAAATGGGCGCGCCCATCGACATGGCCAAAACCAGCCAGTCGGGATCGGGGACGTGGCATATCCAGAACTTCCTGCGCGCCTTCGACCAGATCGAATTCGAAGCGCCGCTGAGCGAAAAGGCGCCCGAAGACCGGATCATCAAGGAAGCGGTCGGCGTCTGCGCGCTGATCACGCCGTGGAACTGGCCGATGAATCAGGTCACGCTCAAGGTGATCCCGGCGCTGCTGGCGGGCTGCACCATGGTGCTGAAACCCTCGGAAATCGCGCCGCTTTCGTCGATGCTGTTCGCCGAGATCCTCGATGAAGCGGGCGTACCGGCGGGGGTGTTCAACCTTGTGAACGGTGACGGGCCGGGCGTGGGCACGGACCTGTCGGGCCATACCGATGTCGATATGGTCAGCTTCACCGGCTCGACCCGCGCGGGTATCGCCATCTCGAAGAACGCGGCCGAGACGCTCAAGCACATTCATCTGGAACTGGGCGGCAAGGGCGCGAACATCATTTTCGCCGATGCCGACGAAAAGGCCGTGGTGCGCGGCGCGCGGCATTGCTTCAACAATACCGGACAGTCGTGCAACGCGCCCACCCGGATGCTGGTCGAGCGCTCGATCTACGATCAGGCGGTCGAGATCGCTGCCGCCACCGCCGAAAAGACCAAGGTCGGTTCCGCGCATGAAGCGGGCAACCATATCGGCCCGGCGGTGAGCCAGGCGCAGTTCGACAAGATTCAGGGCCTGATCCAGAAGGGCATCGACGAAGGCGCGAAGCTGGTCGCGGGCGGTCTGGGTCGTCCGGACGGCGTCAATCGCGGGTATTTCGTGCGCCCCACGGTCTTTGCCGACGTCAACAACGACATGACCATCGCGCGCGAGGAGATCTTCGGCCCGGTCCTGTCGATCATCCCGTTCGAGGACGAAGCCGATGCGCTGCGGATCGCCAACGACACGCCCTATGGCCTGACCAACTACGTGCAGACGCAAGACGGCGCCAAGCGCAACCGCGTGGCGCGCCGTCTGCGCTCGGGCATGGTCGAGATGAACGGCAAGTCGCGCGGGCGCGGCTCGCCCTTTGGCGGCATGAAAGCCTCGGGACGCGGGCGCGAAGGCGGCGTCTGGGGCATCGAGGACTTTCTCGAGGTCAAGGCCGTCTCGGGCTGGTCGCCCGACGATGCGTAAGCGCGCCCTCGCGCTGGCGGTGGCACTGGCGCTTGCCGCCCCGGCGGCGGGCGCGTGGACCGAGCCGCCGCGCGGCTCGGCGCTCAGGGCTGACCTGATGGATGCGGCCCGGCCGCTGGCCGAACGGGTGCTGGGGGCGCCGGTCGAATTCGTGGTGCACGACCTGCGGGTCGAGGGCGATGTGGCCTTCGCCGCGCTGGTCGCCCAGCGCCCCGGGGGTGCGCCCATCGACATGCTGTCGACCCCGGGCTACCGGCGGGGCGAGATCGATCCGCAATACATGGACGGCTCGACCCTGCAGGTTCTCTACCGACGCTCGGGCCGCCAATGGGTCGCGGTCGAGCATGCCATCGGCGCCACCGATGTCTGGTACGCCGACCCCGTCTTCTGCCCGATCTGGGCGCCCGTCTTGCCCGGGAATTTCTGTCCCGGGTCCCCGCCGATGAAATGAGACCGGAGTAACCGCCGTGGCTTATGCCTATGATACCGAAAACATCTTCGCCAAGATCCTGCGCGGGGAGATCCCCTGCAACAAGGTGATGGAAACCGAGCATTCGCTGGCCTTCCAGGACATCCGCCCGCAGGCGCCGCAGCATGTGCTGGTGATACCCAAGGGGCCTTACGTGACTTTCGATCATTTCGGTCTGGAAGCGTCGGATGCCGAAAAGGCGGATTTCGTCACGCTGATCGGCAAGGTCTGCGCCGAGCTGGGCGTCCAGCCGGGCGAAGGCGGCGCGGGCTACCGGGCGATTTCGAATGCGGGCGAGGACGGCGTGCAGGAGGTGCCGCACCTGCATGTGCATATCCTTGCGGGGCGGATGTTGGGCCGCATGGTCCAGTCGGCGGATTGACGAAACGGGGGAGGGGGCTGTCTGCCCCCCTCTTTGCCTTGCGGCAAATTCACCCCCCGAGGATATTTTCCGGATTAAAGATGGGAGGGGGGCATGGCGCGGATCGAGGCTTGCATCTTTGATGCCTATGGCACGCTCTTTGACGTGGGCGCGGCGGCGCGGATCGCGGCGGGCGAGGCGGGGGCCGAAGGCTGGGCCGCGTCATGGCCGCAGATCGCGGCGGACTGGCGGCGCAAGCAGCTTGAATACAGTTGGCTGCGCGCGGTGGCGGGGCATCATTGCGATTTCTGGCAGGTGACGCAGGACGGGCTCGACTGGGCGCTGGCGGCGGCGGGGCTGGACGATGCGGGTCTGCGCGAACGGCTTCTGTCGCTTTATTGGGAGCTTGCCGCCTTTCCCGAAGTGCCCGCGATGCTGCAGACGCTGGGCGCGCGGGGAATGCGGCTGGGTATCCTGTCGAACGGCTCGCCCGGGATGCTGGACGGCGCGGTCAGGTCCGCCGGTCTGCAGGGCGTGTTCGAGTGCCTGCTATCGGTCGAAAGCGTCGGCGTCTTCAAGCCGCATGCGCGGGTTTACGACCTTGTGGGCGAGGCGCTGGGGCTGGCGCCCGAGGCGGTGCTCTTCGTCAGTTCGAATGGTTGGGACGCCTGCGCGGGTGCGGCTTACGGCTTCACGACGGTCTGGGTCAATCGCGACGGGGCGCCCATGGACCGCCTGTTCGGCACGCCCGACCATATGCTGCGCGATCTCTCGGCGCTTCCCGCGCTGCTGGACGGAGCTTAACGCGTGAAATTGGCAGTGGTCGGGCCCGGGCGCGCCAACTAGGCTGCCCGGATGATCCAGATACTCGATTCGCGCTATTCATGGACCCGCCTTGCCGTGACGCTGGCCATCGCCACGGTGGGCAATGTCGGCATGTGGTCGATCATCGCCCTGTTGCCCTCGGTGCAGGCCGAATTCGGTGGCGGACGCGGCGCGGCGTCGATCCCCTATGCGATGACGATGGCCGGGTTCGCCGTCGGCAACCTTGTCTGGGGGCGCGCGCTGGACCGGTTCGGGGTCAGCCGGGCCCTGTCGGGCGCGGCGGTGATGTCGTCGCTGGGCTATGTGCTGGCCGCGCTCAGCCCGACGATGACGCTGTTGTCGCTGGCGCAATTGCTGATCGGGCTGGGTACGGCGGTGTTCTTCGGGCCGCTGCTGGCCGACGTGTCGCTGTGGTTCCGGCGGCGGCGGGGGATCGCCGTGGCGATCGCGGCGAGCGGGAATTACCTTGCCGGTGCGCTGTGGCCCTGGGCGTTGAGCGGGGTGCTGGAAACGCAGGGCTGGCGCGGCGTCTGTCTGGTGCTGGCGGTTGTGGTGCCGGTGCTGGTCATTCCCGGTGCGCAATGGCTGCGCCGTGCGGTTCCCGCCGACAGCCTGACCGCCGCCGCACAGGCGACCGGGCTGGTCCCGCGCCGGGTGCCGTGGTCGCCGCGCGCCCTGATGCTGATCCTTGGCGTGGCCGGGATCGGCTGCTGCGTGGCGATGTCGATGCCGCAGGTCCATATCGTCGCCTTCTGCGTCGATCTGGGCTACGGGCCGGCGGTGGGCGCCGAGATGCTGAGCGTGATGCTGCTGGGCGGTATCGGGTCGCGGCTTGTTTCGGGCTTCATAACCGACCGGCTGGGTGGGATTCCGACGCTGCTGATCGGTTCTGTCGGGCAGATGATCGGGCTCATTTTGTACCTGCCCTTTGACGGGCTGGCCTCGCTTTACGTGGTGAGCCTGATCTTCGGCCTCAGTCAGGGCGGGATCGTGCCAGCGTATGCGATCATCGTGCGCGAATACATGCCTGCGCGTGAAGCCGGGGCGCGGGTCGGTTTCGTGATCATGGCGACGATCGTGGGCATGGCGCTGGGCGGCTGGATGTCGGGCTGGATCTATGACGTGAGCGGATCCTACCAGCTTGCCTTCATCAACGGCATCGCGTGGAACCTGCTGAATATCGCCATCATGATCACGATCCTGCTGCGCAGCCGCCCCAAGCGGCCCGACGGGTTGGTGGCGGCCTGAGCGACGTCCTGTATGAATAAGGGGCGGCACCAGGTGCCGCCCCGTCAGACTAAGGCAAAAGTCATTGAATACGCTCAGGGTAACGACCCGGTGATCGCGTACAACTGTAACTAGTCACAGGTCAGGCCGGAAGAAGGTGGCGCGCGACGGCGATGGCGATGGCCTCGGCCCGCGATCGGGCGGCAAGCTTGCGGCGTGCATTCTCGAAATGAAACCGCACGGTGCGAATGCTGATCTCGGCAGCCTCGGCGATCTTGGCATCGGTCAGGCCCTGCCGCGCATAGGTGAGGATCTCGATCTCGCGGTTGCTGAGCCGGATCTCGGGCGCAATCCGGCCCGAGGCAGACAATTCGCGCAGCCTGTCATGCGTGTGTTCGGCAAGGAATTGCAGCCTTGTGCGGGTTTCGGGATCGGGGTCAGGGCCGGTGCCGACAAGGCAGGCGATGCCCGTATAGCCCTGCGCGCGGTAGATCGGCACAATCAGCCCGTGCGGCAGGCCGAGCTCGGCAGCGAAATCGATCACCTCCCGTTCATCGGGTGAAAGCTGGAAGCCTACGCGCCCGGCGCGCAGGTCGCCGATGGTGAAGGCGCGGCCAAGGCTTGAGATGGCGCGCAGCGTCGGGTCACGTTCGCCGAATTGTCGCTCGAAATAGGCTTTCTGCCAGCGTTGCGGCCAGTTGGTGACAAGGAAATCCGCCGGATAGGGGGCCGAGGGATGGGGCACGGCGCCGATGGCGTAGACCGAGAAGCCGAAGGGCTCCATATGCGTCACCAATTCGGCGCAGGCGGCGGTGACATTGGGCGCGTTGGCCAGCTTCTCGGGGAACTGGAACAGATCTGACACGGGCGGCCGGTCCTTCGGGGTTTGGCGGGGCCGGGCGCGGACCGGCAGGCTTCAACGGCATTGCAGGGCAGGGCGCGCTGGTGTTTTCTGGGGGCAGGAGGCGCCAATGCCGCATGATCATGACAATCATCTCGATCCGATGGAAGCCCGTGTGCGGGCGCTTGAGACGATCCTGACCCGGAAAGGGCTGATCGACCCGGCCGCCGTCGATGCGATCGTCGAGACCTACGCAAGCAAGGTCGGCCCGCAGAACGGGGCTGCGGTGGTCGCGCGCGCATGGACGGATGCCGATTTCGCCGACTGGCTGGCGCGCGATGCGACGGCGGCGGTGGCCGAAATGGGGTTCGCCGGACGTCAGGGCGAGCATCTGCAGGCAGTCTTCAACACGCCTGAGCAGCACAATGCCGTCGTTTGCACGCTGTGTTCGTGCTATCCGTGGACGCTGCTGGGCCTGCCGCCGGTCTGGTACAAATCCCCCGCCTATCGTGCGCGCATCGTGTCGCATCCGCGTGCGGTGCTGGCCGAGTTTGGAACCCGTCTTCCCGAAGCGACGCGCATCCGCGTCTGGGATTCGACCGCCGAGCTGCGCTATCTGGTGGTGCCGATGCGGCCCGAGGGTACCGGGGGCCTGACGCCCGAGGCGTTGGCCCGGCTGGTGACGCGCGAAAGCATGATCGGCACCGGGCTGCCGAAGGTTCCGGCATGAACGGCCCGCAGGATCTGGGCGGGCGCGACGGGTTCGGTGCGGTTCAGCCCGAAGCGAACGAGCCGCTTTTCCATGCCGCGTGGGAAGCGCGCGCGCTGGGGATCACGCTGGCAGCCGGGGCGCTGGGCCACTGGACGCTGGATGAAAGCCGCCACGCGCGCGAAAGCCTGCCGCCGGCGGTCTATTATCAGTCGAGCTATTACGAGATATGGATCCGGGCGCTTGAGGTTCTGTTGCAGCGCCACGATCTGATCGATGCAGACGACCTTGCCGCCGGCGATGCAGCGCCCGGTCCGGCGCATCCCAAACGGCTCGATCCCGCGCGGGTTCCCGCCGTGCTGGCCAAGGGCGGGCCGACCGACCGTTCGCTGACCGCCGCGCCGCGTTTCGCGCCGGGTGACCGGGTCGTCACGCGGTTGCAGGCGCGCGAAGGGCATACGCGGTTGCCCACCTACCTGGCCGGGCGTCCGGGGGTGATCGAAGCCGATCGTGGCGGGCATGTCTTTCCCGACACCAACGCGCATGGCGGCGGAGAGCAGCCACAGAGGCTCTACACCGTGGTTTTCCAAGGCGGGGACCTTTGGGGTACCGATGCGGAACCCGGCAGCACGGTCAGCGCCGATCTGTGGGAGAGCTATCTTGAGCACGCCTGAGCCCGTTCTGGATATCCATGCCGACGCGCCGTTCGACGCGCCATGGCAGGCCCAGCTTTTCGGGCTGACCGTGGCCCTGTCCGAGGCGGGGCTGTTCGGCTGGCCCGCATGGGCAGAGACGCTGGGCGCCGAGATCGCACGCGGAACGCCCTATTGGCCCGCGTGGTTACGCGCGCTTGAGACCATGCTGAGCGAGCGGGACATTGCCCTGCCCGACGATATCGCGCTGCTGGCGGCGCGTTGGCAGGACGCCGCCCATGCAACGCCGCACGGGCAGCCCATCCGGCTGGAAAACGCGAAATGCTGATTTCCGCACTAAGCTGTTGAGATCCGCGTTTCCATGATATGGGCGGATCATGTCCGCAAATTCGCAGATCCAGCCGGTTGCCGGCCCGTCCACCGGTATCGCCACGCTCGGCGTGATCCTTGCCTCGGTCGGCTTCGGCATCGTCCCGCTCTTCGCGCGCGGCCTGACCGAGGCCGGGATGGCGCCGCACGCGGTCGCGATGTACCGCTACCTGCTGGCCAGCGTCGTGATGGCGCCGATCGTCTGGCGCTACAGGCATCATGCGCGGGTGCTGGTCTGGGGGCTGGCCGTGGGCGTGGCGATCGGCCTGGGCTGGGTCGCCTATGTCCGCGCGGTCGAGGTTGCGCCGGTCTCGACCGTGGGCGTCCTGTACATGACTTATCCCGCCTTCACGCTGGTCTTCGCCTGGGCATTGTTCGGCGAGCGGCCATCCTGGCGCGCGGTGATCGGCGCGGGCGTGATCCTGTTGGCCGCCGCGCTGGTCACCACGCCCGGCGCGGTCGCGGTCGAGCATATTCCGGCGTTGCTGTTGTCGCTGGCGGCGCCTGCGGGCTTCGGTTTCGGCATTTCGGTGCTGGTGCACCGGATGACACCCATCCCGGCGCTGGCGCGGATCGGTATTGTCTCGGCAGGCTCGATGCTGGGTCTGTTGCCGCTTCTGTTCAGCACGCCTGTTTCGGGGCTTGTCCCGGCGGACGGTCTGGGCTGGCTTATGGTTGTGGGGGTCGGGCTGGCCACGGCGCTGGTGCCGCAGCTTCTTTACACCGCGTGTTCGCCGGTCATCGGCACCGCCCGCACGGCGATTGCCGGAAGCGTTGAACTGCCGGTGATGTTTGCCATCGGCTGGCTTGCGTTTGATGAAACGCTGCGCCCGGTGCAGATCGTGGCCTGCGCGATGGTTCTGGGGGCGATCCTGCTGACCCCCGCGCGCCAGCCCCGCTCGATCGCGGCCGAGCGCGAGCGTCGATAGCCTAGACCCGGTGCATCACTTCGACGCCCAGAACGGTGGGCAGGTGGCGGGCGATCTCGGTCCAGTGTTCACCATCGTCGGTCGAGGCGAAGACGCTGCCCGAATTGGTGCCGAAATAGATCCCGGCCCGCCGCGCCTTATCGGTCGCCATCGCCTGCCGCAACACCGTGAAGAAGGCGTTGTCGGGCAGCCCGTTGCGCAAGGGCTCCCATCCCTCGCCCGCATTGCCCGAGCGCCAGACGGTCGCCTTGCCGTCGGGCGGCGTGCGCCCGCCCCATTCCGACAGCGGCAGAACATAGAGCGTATCGCTGTCGACCGGATGCGCGGCGACCGGGAAACCGAAGGTCGAGGGCAGGCCGTCCGATATCTCGTCCCACGAGCGGCCCTCGTCGCGCGAGCGGAACACGCCCTGATGGTTTTGCATATACAGGGTGCCGCCATCGGCGCTGCGCGCGATATTGTGGACGCAAGACCCGATCTCGTGCCCGCATTCGCCGGTCACCGGGTTGGGCGTGGTGGCTTGGTTGGTGCGCCGGTTGCGCCGCTCCCACGTCTTGCCGCGATCCTCGCTGGCGAAAAACCCGGCGGCCGAGATCGCCACCATCAGCTTGTCGCCGTCACCAAGGATCGTATGCAGCACAAGCCCCGCCCCACCCGGTTCCCATCCCTCGGCCGAGGGGTGGTTCGACAGGCCCTCGACACGTTCCCATGTCTCGCCCTCGTCATGGCTGGCAAAAAGCGCGGCGGGGCGGGCACCGGCATAGAGCGTGTCGCCCAGCCGGGTGATGACCCACAAGGCATTGATCTGCCCCTTGAATGGCGCATCGGGGGCGGGGCCACGGCCCAGCATCTTGCGGAAATTCTCGTCGGCGGCGAGGTATTCGTCCATCTTGCCATTGGACAACTGGCTTTTCGACCAGCTTGCACCGTGGTCGTCCGACCGGAACACGCCGACGCCTTGCCACTCCCCGCCAGCAGCGGCCCAGATCCGGCCCGTCGCCGGATCGCCGGTGGCGTGATTGACCGGCCAGCCGTCGCAGAACGGCCCGCTGATCGACCATTCCCGGCGTTCGCCGTCGCTGTCCAACAGAAAGAGACCCTTCGTCGTGCCCACGAGCACGGTAACGCTTTCGCCCATCGATTCCACCGCGTTGCCCCCCACAGAATAACACGAGAGCGCCGCTTGTGGCCTGCTATTCGTGCTCGGCCCTGATGAGGGTCGCGCGGAAGAAACCGTCATAATCGGGCGTTCCCCAGAGGTTTCCCATCTCGACCCTGGACGGGATGCCGAAGCCGTTGAAATCCCGCGTTTCCAGAACACGCCCGCCAAAGGGTTGAAGGCGGTACTCGCGCTGCGGATTGGCATTGGACCAGCGCAAGGCAGTGATGGTTTCCAGCGTTCCGTCCGCGTTCAGGGTGATCTCCATCGCCGGCACATCGCCAAAGGCCGCAAGGCTGACACGCGCCGAATCCGGGCCGGTCTGTTCCCATTGTGCGCCAAAGCGGGGCAGGAAGGCGGCGGGGGTCCAGACGCTTTCCAGCAGCGCGCGGGTGCGGGCCGAGCGGCGGTGATCGTCGCTGCCCCCGGCGCGGGCAACCGGGATCACGCCCCAGATGCCGAACCGCGTCCAGCTTCGCCCCTCACCCAACGCCTCATCCTGCCTGTCGTCCAACCCGTCGGACCCGGCGATCCGCATGATCCCGCTGCCCATTGCGGCCTCCCAGATGAAGCCGCCGGGCGTCAGAATCTGACGCGCGGTCATCGGTAGCGGCTGACCGTTCAGAAGAAACGTGCCCTCCATCCTGAGCGTGACCACGCGCGAAAGCGGCGTGCCGGGCCGGATGGCGCGGGCGAAATAGCGTTGTGCGATCTCGGGCAGATCCTGAACCATGGCGGGGTCGTATCGCTCGGGCTCCGGCGCGCGTGCGGCGAGAAGCGCGGCGCGCAGGCGCAAGACCTCCTGCCGGTCGCGCAGGGTCAATCCGACGACCGCAAGCGCCGACAGACCCAGCACCCCAAGCACCCCAATGACAAGACCCTTTAGCATTCCGGCCTCCCGCTTTGCACCGCGATCTTGCGCAGCCGGGCCGCGCTTTGCCTTGATCCTGCGCAAACGGGCAACGCGATCCGGGTTGACTTGCCCCCTGCCAGCCGCAAGATGACAGGCGATTCATGTTTCAGGAGTCTCGATGCCCGATCCCGAACCCCGACGCGGGCCGTCGCAAAAGCCACGCACCCGGCGCGGCAAGGATACCCGCGCGGCGATCCTGCGCGCCGCTGAGACGGTGATCGGCGATGTCGGATTCGCGGCGGCCTCGATTGCGGATATCACGCGGGCGGCGGGCATCGCGCAGGGCACGTTCTATATCTATTTCCAGTCCAAGGACGAAGTCTTCCGCGAACTGGTGGTCGAGATGGGCCGCCTGACCCGTGGCTTCCTGACCGAAGCCGTCGCCGACGCCCCCGACCGCCTGACCGCCGAGCGCCGGGGCCTGCGCGCCTTTCTCGCTTTCGTGGCGCAGCGGCCCGCACTTTATAACATCGTGATGGAGGCGCGCTTCGTCGCCCCCGATGCCTATCGCGATTACTACCAGACCTTTGCGCGGGGTTATGTCCAGAACCTCGCCGCCGCCGTGCAGGAAGGTGAAATCCGCTCAGGCGATGTCGAAACGCGGGCTTGGGCGCTGATGGGAATGGCGATTACGCTGGGCGAGCGATTCGCCATCTGGGACAAGACGAAGGATCTGGATCAAGTGGTCGACGATGTGTTCGACATGCTGGAACGCGGGCTTAAGCCGTGATGCAGGCCGGAACGGATCAACCGGCACGCCCCGGTCACGGGGAGGGCTGAATGGGCCGCATCCCCGATCTTGCCGCGCGGCGCGCGCAGCTTGCGCCCGATGCCCCGGCTTTTGTCGATCACGAAACCGGACGGGTCTGGAGCTTTGCGCAGGTCGATCGGGCCGCCGCGCGTCTGGGCGCGGCATTGCTGGAACGCGTCGCGCCGGGCGCGCGGATCGGCCTTCTCAGCCTTAACCGCCCCGAAGTCTTTGTCGTGCTGTTCGCCTGTCAGAAAGCCGGGCTGATCCTTGCGCCGCTCAACTGGCGCCAGCCCGCGGCGGAACTGGCGCCGGTGGTGGCCGGGATCGACTGCGCGCTGATCCTGCATGACGCGTCCTTTGCCGGGCTGGCCGGGGCGCTGGACCCTCCAAGCCTGCCGCTTGAGATCCCCAAGGACGGCCCCGCGCTTGCCCCCGCCGACGTCGATGAAGAAGCGCCTTGGTACGTGCTCTTTACCTCGGGCACGACGGGAATGCCCAAGGCGGTCATCCAGACCCCGCGCATGGTGGTGTCCAACGCGATGAATATCGCGCAATGCATGCGGCTGACTTCGGATGATCGGACGCTCAATTATCTGCCGCTGTTTCATACCGGTGGCATCAATCTGTTCACCATGCCGATCTTCCTGTGGGGCGGTTGCACCACCGTGCTGCGCAAATTCGATGCGCCCGAGCTTGTCTCGCTGATAGGGCAGGGCGAGGTGACACAGTTTTTCGGCGTTCCGGCGATCTATCAGGCGCTGATGGAGATGGATCTGAGCGCTGTCGATCTGGCATCGTTGCGCGGCTGGGCCTGTGGCGGCGCCGCTTTGCCCGAAGCCACGATCCGTCATTTCGCCGAGCGCGGCGCGCTGATCTGCAACGGCTTCGGCATGACCGAGACAGGGCCGACCGGGTTCTTGCTGGATCGCGACGCGGTGTTGCGCAAGGTCGGATCGGTGGGCAAGCCGCAATTCATGACCGAGGCCCGGCTCGACGGTATTCCCGACGGGCAGCCCGGCACCGGCGAGATCCAGCTGCGCGGGCTGACGGTGACGCCCGGATATCTCGACAACCCCGAGGCAACGCGCGAGGCCTTCACCGCGGATGGCTGGCTCAGATCCGGCGATATCGGCACCCGCGATGCCGAGGGCTATTACCGCATCATCGACCGGATCAAGGATATGTACATTTCGGGCGGTGAAAACGTCTATCCGGCCGAGGTGGAAAAGGTGCTGATTACCCATCCCGACATTCTGGACGCGGCGGTGATCGGCATCCCCGATACCCGCTGGGGCGAGGTAGGCGCGGCTTTCCTGATCGCCCGCAACGACCGGTTGCCTGATCCCGCTGCGCTGTCGGACTGGCTGCGCGAACGGATCGCGGGCTACAAGCTGCCGCGTGTGTTCCATGCGCTGAAGGATTTTCCCCGCACCGCCGCGGGCAAGGTCCGCAAGACCGAATTGCGGAAGCTGCTGCCATGATGCGCGCGGAATGGACGCCGACACAGGCCGAATTCGACGCTTTCGCCAAGGTCTCGGGGGATACGAATCCGATCCATGTCGATCCGGGTTTCTGCCGCGCCACGCCGTTCGGCAGACCCGTGAGCCATGGCATGCTGATCTATGCCCGGCTTTGGCAGATGGTGTCTGTCGCGCGGCCCGGCGCGCGGCACCGGATGCAGGAGCTGATGTTCCCCAACCCTGCCTATGCCGACGAGCCGCTGGTTCTGGAACTCAGCGAGGCGGGGACATCCCTGCAGGTCAGCGCGACGCGCAAGGCGGACGGCGCGGTCTGTCTGCAGGGGCTGGCGGTGCTGGCATGATCGTGGGCGATCATGCGCAGGTCACCCGGCGCTTCGGCGCTGCGGATGTGGCCGATTTCACCGCGCTGATGGGGCAGGCCGGGCCGTCGGACCCCAAACCCGCCGACACGGTGCCTGAGCCGCTGATCGGCGCGTTGTTTTCCTATCTTCTGGGGGTCGAGCTGCCGGGTTTCGGCACCAATTACCTCAAGCAGAGCCTGCATTTCCACGCTCCGGCGCCACTCGACACGTGGCTGACCGCGCGGGTTCAGATTACCCGGCTGCGGCCTGAGAAGCGGCTGGTCGATCTGGCGACCACCTGCCACGCGGCGGATGGAACGCTGATCTGCGACGGCCGAGCGCTGGTTCTGGCCCCGTCGGGTTGAGCGTTCCGGGGCGCTCAGCCCAGCAATTCTTTGATCGCGCGGTGAAAGATCCCGATGCCCTGGGGGATCAGCGTGTCGGGGAAATCGTAGGTCTGGGTGTGCAGCCCCGGAACTTCGCGCCCCGCGCCCAGCAGCAGCATCGCCGATTTCGATACCGATCCGAAGCGTCCGAAATCCTCGGAGGCGCGCATCGGCAGGTCGCCGGTCTCATGCGCGATGCCCTGCGCCTCAAGCGCGCGGGCCAAAAGCGCGGCGGCATCGGCATCGTTGGTGCAGGCGCTGAAACGGTCGTGGATCTCGAACTCCACGTTCAGACCCGACGCCGTGGCCTGTTCGCGCGCAAGGCTTTGCGCCTGATCCAGCAGCGCCTCAAGATCGCTGTCGCCCAGCCCGCGCAACGTCACCCAAAGCTCGGCCTCGCCGGGCGCGATGCCGAAGGCCGGCTCGCCCATGCGCAGATGCGTGATCGTCGCCAGCCTGAACCCCGGGCCCATCGCCCCGCCCGGCCCCATGGCGCGCAGCCCGTCGATCAGCCGGGGCAGGGCGGGGGTCGGGGCCTTGCCGTCTTCGGGGGTCGAGGCATGGGCCGTGGCGCCCGTAAACCGGATTTTCAGCCCCGCGGACGCGCAGTTCATCGGTCCCGGAGCAATCCACGCCTGTCCCAGCGCGATGCCGGGCATGTTGTGCAAGCTCAGCGACCAGTCGGGGGTCAGAGCTTCGAAACGTGGATCGCCCATCACGGCTTTTGCGCCCGATCCGTCTTCCTCGGCGGGTTGGAACATCAGCACGACGCGCCCGCGCTCGGGCCGGTTGCGCGACAACAGGCGCGCCAGTCCCAGCAGGATCGTCATATGCCCGTCATGCCCGCACAGATGCCCGACGCCCGGCCTTTCGCTGGCATGCGGCATGGCGCCGAGTTCCACGATCGGCAGCGCATCCAGCTCGGCACGGATCATCAATGTGGGGCCGGGCTGCGCGCCGTGATAAACAGCCGCGACGCCGTGACCGCCCAAGCTCGTCACCAGATCGTCAGGCGCAGGCAGGGCCTCGGCGACACGCTCCGCGGTCCCGGCTTCTTGCCCCGAGACTTCGGGCTGGCGGTGCAGGGCGTGGCGGAACGCGGTCAGCTCGACCATATCGGCATTGGTCAGCATTTTGCGCGCTCCAAATCTTTCGAGCATTCCCGAATTAAATCAAGCGCCCGTTCCGTATCCCCCAGCTCATGCGCAAGCGCCAGCGCGAGCTTGGCCAGATAAAGCGGTGCGGCATCGACCCCGACGGTATCGAGCGTCCGGGCGAGGGCGTCGTAGAGGGGTTCGGCGCGGCTCATGGGCGGTCCAGCATCTGTGTCATCCACGCAAGGATGGCGTCTGCATCGGTGCGCGTCCAGTGGGCCGCGACATGCAGGTCGGGGCGAATGAGCCACGCGCTGCCCTTTGGCGCGTTCCACGCCGACCCCGGCGGCAGCGACAGGATCGTCAGCAAGGGATGCTGGATCTCGGGCGCGGCGCCGAAGGTGACAAGCGTGAAAAGCGGTCCCAGATGCTGCGACAGGAAGCCGCCGCCAAGTCGCGCATCGGATATCATCGCGCCCGGCAGCGGGCCGTCTTGCAAGCCCGGTTCGGCGCCGTCCGACGCGGTCAGCGGGCTGTCGGCATAGGTATAGGGCGCCATCTGCCGGGGATTGGCCAGCTCGCCCGCCCAAGGGTAACGCAGCGCAAGCGACAGCGCCGCGTCCCGCATCAGCGTCCAGCCGAAGCTGGGCGGGGTCATGAAACGCGCGCTTTTCGAGGCATTGGCGAAGACGTCGAGCGTGGCGCCGCGCCGCTCGGGCGTGTAGCTGTCGAGGATCGCGTCGCCCGCCTCGCCACGCAGCGACAAGGCCAGTTTCCAGCCGATATTCTGCGCATCCGCCAGCCCGCTATTGAGGCCGCGCACGCCGAAAATCGGCACGATATGCGCGCTGTCGCCGATGAAGAAGACCGGCCCCGCACGGTAATCGTCCAAGGCCAGCGTGTTGGCGGAATAGACCGACCACCATTCAAGCTGCCACTCTGCTGTTTCACCGATCTCGTCCAGAACGCCCTGCACGGCGGCGCGGACGGTGGCTTCGCGCGTCGCTTCGTCGGCGGGTTCGTCCGGGTCAAGCTGATAGTCGATGCGCCAGATATCGTCGGGCTGGCGGTGGATCAGCACGGTGCCGCCCGGGCGGCAGGCGGGGTCGAACAGCGCGCGACGGATCGTCGGGTAATCATGCGCCATGCGGATATCGGCGATGACGTAGCGGCCCTCGTAATTCTCGCCCTTCAGTCGCAGCCCCAGCATCCGCCGCACCGAAGAGCGCGCGCCATCCGCCGCCAGAACCCAGCGCGCGGGCTGGGTATAGGGGCCGTGCGGGTCGGTCAGGGTCAGCGTCGCGCCATCGGGTTGCGTCTCGATCCCCTCAAGCCGGGTCTGCCAGCGGGTTTCGATCAGCGGCGCGCGCGCGACGGCGTCCCACAGAAACTGCTCGATATATTGCTGTTGCAGGTTGTACATCGGGCGAAAGCGATCGTCCGGCCCGTCGGGCATGGTGAATTCAAGGATCTGCCGGCCCTGAAAAAAGCTGCGCCCGGTGGTCCAGGGCAGGGACTTAACCATGAACGGGTCCAGCGCGCCGATCCGGTCGAGGATATGATAGCTCGCCCGCGCGATGCAGATCGCGCGGCTGCCGTCGTTGAACGTGTCCTTGGCGTCGATCAGCAGGCTGCGCTGCCCGTGGCGCGCCAGTTCCAGCGCCGCGACCATGCCCACCGGCCCGGCGCCGATGATGGCCACCGGCACGGAAGCGCCGCGCGGGGCGTCCGGTCCCGGCGCGTCGAAATGCGGATAGGTGAAATAGAGCGAGTCATGCTCGCCGCGACCGTCGGGCCTCATGCGCCTCTCCTGCGTAACCTGCGGGACCCTGAACACGGTGTCACCGCGCCTTAGCCTCGGCCAAACGGGGGATCAGCCCCGCCCGGTATGAAACAGCACGCCGCCTTTCGCGGCGGGAAACCCGCAGGCCAGAACCGAGACCAGATCGACCACGGCGGGATCGACCACCAGCGCGCGGCCCGCGCGGATCAAGGCGTTGACCAGACGGAGTTGGATCTCGGCTTCGGGGATTTCACGCGGGGCAAGTCCTGCGAAATGCGCCTCTTCGCGGGCGAGATCCTCGATCAGCGGGTCAATCACGCGCCCGCCCCCGCCCGGATACCGATACCAGCCGACGCCGCCCTTGCGGCCCAGCCGCCCCTCGGGGACCATGCGGTCGATCACCGGCAGATCATGGCCGGTGACGCGGTGGCGGGCATGGGCGCGGTCGAGCCCGCGCAGATCCTGCGCCGCGCAGGGGCCAAGCGCGAAACCATAGGCTTCGGCGGCGGCGTCGACCTCCCACGGGGTGGAACCCTGAAAGACGAGCGCTTCGGCCTCGTCTTCCAGCGCGGCGATGAGTTTGGCGCCCAGAAACAGCGGCACGACAATCGGCAACGCCCCCAGCGCACGGGCGAAACCCACCGCGCGTGGGTCCGAACCCTTGGCGATTTCGATCAGGTCGATGGCGGGCGGCGGGGCGTCGGTGTCGATCAGCGCCACGGGGCCGCGCAACCCGTCCTTCAACGCGCCAAGACTGACGCCGGGGCCAAGGCTGACGCGCAGCGCTTCGGGGGCGATGCGGGCCATTTCGCTCAGCAAGGCCAGCCGCAGGCCGATATCCCCTTCCGAGGCTTCGACGATGACCTCCGCGCTTTCGGCCGTGGCGCTGTCGGTCGTCAGCGTGATGCCGTCCAGCCGCCCGGCCCGTGTCAGTGCGTCGCGGGCGCGGGTCAGGTCCCAGTCATCGGCTTCGATCAGCGCGACTTCGGCGCCCGCCGTGACCATCGCTACGGCCAGCCCCAGCGCCTGCGGGCTGCCGCCCGCCACCGCCGCGCGGGACAGCGGCATCGCCTCGCCCTGCGACAGCCGGGCGCGGATCTGGGCGAGATGGTCGGCAGGGCTCAAGACAGGAAGCCGCGCTCGTCAATGAGCGCCAGAAGATCGGACACGGAGTCGTCGACGCTGCGCCCGGACGTGTCGAGCTTGGCGCGGGCCTGATCGTAGAGCGTCTCGCGGCTGGTCAGGATGAACTTGAGCTGGTCCATCGCTTCGGGATTGCCGGCCATGGGCCGCAGATCGCCCTGTTCGCGCACGCGCGTCATGTGCTCGGCCGGGGACGCCTTGACCCAGATCGTGTGGAAATGGCCCAGCAACGTCTTGTAGGTCTCGGGTTCCGAGACGATGCCACCGGCCACGGCAAGGATCATCGAATCGTGCGTGGCGATGATCCGGCCAAGCGCCTGCGCTTCCAGCCGGCGGTAGCCTTCCTGCCCGTAGAAGGCCATCACCTCGTTGACGGGCATGCCCGCCTGATCTTCGATCTCGCGGTTCAGCTCGACAAAGGGCAGGCCCAGCGTTTCGCCGACCTTCATTCCCAGCGTTGATTTGCCCGCCCCGCGCAGGCCGATCAGCGCGATGCGGTGGCGGCGCGCCGTGGCTTCGGGCTGCGGCGACAGGATTTCGAGCACCTTCGCGCGCCGGTCATTCGGGGCGCGGCGATAGAGATCGGCCACCTGCAGCGCTTCGGATGTCCACGGGTCCTCGTCGCCGACCAGCCATTCGATCCGGTGATCCAGCGCATCCGCCACGCGCTGCAGAAGCCCGATCGAGATATTGCCTTCGCCCGCTTCCAGCAGCGCCAGATAGCGCGGCGACACGCCCGAGGATTCCGACAGCACGCGGCGCGGAATCCCCTTGAGTTCGCGCGCCTTGCGGACCCGTTCCCCCACGCGCAGGATCAGCGCCCGGGCCGCGTCTTCGCCAAGGCTGCCGGTATCGGAGGAAACGGCTTCGCCGCGGAAGTTGGTGATCTCGGACATAGGGTCGGCTGGCCAGACGAAAACGGGTGTATCAGTGGCGTCCGGCACAGCTTTGGCGCGACTGCGCCGCGCAGATCGCGCCGGACGGAACAATATTGCATAACCCTAGGCGATGCGTTTGGCCCAAACAATAGGCAACGGGGCCACCTGAGTGGCGTTTTGCACTATTCTGCTGAGGGTTCGAGATGGGCTTCGATCAGCGCGCGCACGGCATCCGGCGGCGGCGCCTTGGTAAAGGTCCGCGCATCGGTGAAGACGCAGGTGAAACGCCCCTCAAAGCAGACCGCCCCGTCCTGCCGCCCGATCACCCGCCAGTCGATCGAGGTCAGTCCCAGCCGCGTCGGTGCGACATCGCAGATCAGCCGGTGGCGCGGCGTGATCGGTGCGCGGAAGTCGAGATTCATGTTGACGAAGGGCGAGCCGAAGCCGTGGTCCATCTCCATCTGATACCAGCCGCCGCCGAAACGGTCTTCCCACCAGCCGTTGATCGCATCCAGCGCGAACCACGGGATCCGCGCCGTGTAGACGATATTCGCGGGGTCGCAATCGCCCCACGCGACGCGGATCTCGTGCTGATAGGTCATCAGTAGGTTTCGACGTGGTAGCGGCCCTCGTCGCGCATTGCGTCGCGGGTGGCCTCCCAGGCCTGTCCGGTGCTTTCGCTGATCGAGCGGAACGCCTCTTCCACGCCCTGCTCCATGCCGCGCAGACCGCAGATGTAGATATGCGTGTTCGGATCGGCCAGCAGGTCGGCGACCGCATCCTGCTCGTTCATCATCCGGTGCTGCACATATTCCTTCTGCTCGCCGGGCTGACGGCTGAAGACGAGGTGCTTTTTCAAAAGCTGCTCGGGCACTTTGCCCAAGGGGCCGAAATAGGGCAGCGAGTCGGGCGTGCGGGCCCCGAAGAACATCGTCATGTCGCCCGCGCCCGCGGCTTTCGAGCGCTGACGCCGCATAGTGAACGCACGGAACGGTGCCGAGCCGGTGCCGGTGCAGACCATCAGCAGCCGGGCCGAGGGGTCTTCGGGCATCAGGAAGGTCGCGCCGAACGGGCCGGTGACCTTGATCTCGTCGCCGATCTTCAGGTCGCAGACATAGTTCGAGCACAGGCCCTTGTCCTCGCGCTTCACGGTCAGCGAGAGGTTGTTGTAATTGGGCCGTTCGCCGTCGCGCGGGCTCGACACCGAATAGAGGCGCGGCAAATGCGGCTTGCCGTCGGCATCGGTGCCGGGCGGGAGGATGCCGATCGACTGGCCTTCGAGCACCGGAAAGGGCTGAGCGCCGAAATCGAGGATGATGTGGCGCACGTCCGAACCCGATTCCTCGGAGGTCAGGCGGTAATTGCCGGTCACCCGCGCGGTCGCGGGCTTGCCCAGATTGTACAGGTTCACCGAGGGCTTCGCGGCGCTGGCGGGCGCCTTCGACTTGCCGCCGGCGCCGGCATGGGCTTCGGCCAGCAGCGCGGCCATCGCGTCATCGAGCGCCTCGACGCCCGAGGCCTCGCCGATTTCTTCCTGCGCGGGCAACTCGTCCCACTCGAATTGTTCGTCCAGCGAATAGGGCGTTTCGACCACGCGCCATTCGTCGATCGAGCCGGTCGGGCAGACCGGGATGCAATCCATGCAGAAATCGCATTTCTCGGCATCGACGACGACGTTGTTGTCGTCATGGGTGATCGCCTCGACCGGACAGGTCATCTCGCAGGTATAGCAGCGGATGCAGATTTCGGGGTCGATCAGGTGCTGTTTGAGGGGCTTGTTCATGCGCTTGGCTTCCGGGGGTGCAGCACCGTCTCGGGCAGACGGTTCAGTTCGAGGAGGCTCCAGCAGCGCCCGGTGCAATCGGGGCAGCCGAGACAGGAACCTGGCTTGAGGGCATGGCGCTTGGCGTCAAGGGCAGTGCGTTCGACGGGCATCGGGACCTCCCTTCCGTTTGCCTTGCTGTCGGGGCGGAGACGCTCGGGTCCCCGCCCCGCAAGGGTGGGATGTCATCCCACCATCGGCCTTAAGCCATGTACAGCTTCACATACTCGAAGTCGCCGGGCTTGTTGTCGATGCCGACTTTCGGCGGGGCGATCCAGCTGGCGAACTGACCGGGCTCGGTGACCGGCTTCATCAGCGACTGGATGAAGTCGCCATCGGCATGGGTCGGCAGCCAGTCGTTCTTGCGCTTGTCGTATTCTTCGCCCGACAGAAGGTTGCCATCGGGGTCGAAGGTCTTGCCCGAGAACACGCCGATCTGGCGGTGGAAGCTTTCATGCGGCAGCTTGAGTTCGAACTCGATCCCGGATTTCTCGATGATCTTGTTCCAACGGCCGACGCCGCCCGCCGCATCGCGGGTGTAATCGTCGCGCAGGCGCATGTTGATCGCGGTCAGCGCCGGCACTTCGTGGCGCACGAGCTTGCCGTCGACAAAGTCCCACACAGGATAGGTGTCGTTCTTCAGCTGGTGATCGTCTTTCAGCCGGTGCTCCATGTACCGGCCTTTGATGCCTGCGTTGAACGCGTTGGCGGCGTTGGTCGAGACTTCCTGACCAAACAGGTCCAACGACAGCGTGTAGTGCAGGTTCAGCTTCTTCTGGATCGTCGGCAGGTCGATGACGCCCAGATCGCGGATCTTGTCGATGTCATAGGGGTCGGTGATGCCATTGGCGTTCATCACCTCGCACGTCTTCTCGATCGTGCGGCCCACGCCGGTTTCGCCCACGAACATGTGGTGCGCTTCTTCGGTCAGCATGAAGCGGCAGGTGCGCGACAGCGGGTCGAACCCGGACTGAGCGAGCGACTCCAGCTGCATCTTGCCGTCACGGTCGGTGAAATAGGTGAACATGAAGAACGACAGCCAGTCGGGCGTTTCCTCGTTGAAGGCCCCCAGCATGCGCGGCGCTTCTTCCGAACCCGACGAGCGGACCAGCAGATCGTCGGCCTCTTCACGGCCATCCTTGCCGAAGTACTTCTGCAGCAGATACACCATCGCCCACAGGTGACGGCCCTCTTCCACGTTGACCTGGAACAGGTTGCGCATGTCGTAGAGCGACGGCGCAGTCAGGCCGAGGAAGCGCTGCTGCTCGACCGAACCCGGCTCGGTATCGCCCTGAATGACGATCAGGCGCTTGAGCATGTTGCGGTATTCGCCCGGAACTTCCTGCCACGCGGGCTGGCCCATATGTTCGCCGCAGGGGATGACACGGCCCTCGACCTCGGGCGCCAGCAGAACGCCCCAGCGGTATTCCGGCATCTTCACGTAGTCGAACTTGGCCCAGCCTTTCGGGTCAACCGAAACGGCGGTGCGCAGATAGACCATGCTCTTCTGGAAGTTCTGCGGGATCAGGTCGTTCCACCAGTTGATGTAACCGGGGTGCCATTTCTCGAGCGCCTTGAGCACGCGCTTGTCCGACGACAGGCCCACATTGTTGGGGATCTGGGTGTCGTAGCTGACATTGATGAGGTCGATCATGGGTTCTCCTCCAGGGGATGGTGCGTGCAATCACGCACCCTACAGTGTTGGCCTGATGCGGTGACGTTGTAGGGTGCGTGCTTGCACGCACCGCTGCGTCAAACGCGCTGCATGTTGTAATCGCCGCGCACGCCCGTGCCGTAGCGCTGCAGCGCGCCGTCGGTGCCGGTGGCGTTGGGACGGTTGAAGATCCAGTTCTGCCACGCGGTCAGGCGACCGAAGATCCGGGTTTCCATCGTCTCGGGGCCGGCAAAGCGCAGATTGGCTTCCATGCCGGTCATCGCGTCGGGGCTGAACGAGGCACGCTCTTCCATGAAGATGCGGATCTCGTCTTCCCAGTCGATGTCGTCGAAGGCTTCGGTCACAAGGCCCGCTTCCATCGCGTCATCGGCTTCCATCGCCTCGCCCAGCTTGCCCTTGAGCGTCTCGACCGCCTCGGGCTCGCCCAGAAAGCGGGTTTCCAGACGGGTCAGATCGTTGCCCATCGGGAAGGGGCCGAAATTGCCCTCGGAAAGCGTGACGGTGGCGACCGGGCGGTTGTCGCCTTCGAACTCGCCATCCATCATGTAGCTGCGGTCCGAGGCCCAGAGCAGTTCGGCGAGGAAGCCCGCATAGCACGAGCCGTTCTCGACCAACGCCACCAGCGACCGCGAGGTCACGTCGACGCGCTTCAGGACGCGCTTCCAGTATTGCAGGATCTCGCCCGCCAGCCAGTGATCCTTGTTCTCCAACATGAAGGCTTCATGCGCCAGCACGGCTTCCGCGTCGCCCTGCGTGCGGAACGCCACAAGGCCCAGTTCCATCTCGTTGAGGCGCAGCTCAAGGATCGCGTCGTCGAATTCCCGCGCAAGGCGCAGCATCCACGACTGATCGCCCTCGGCGACCAGATCCTCGACCGAGGCCGGGACGTCGCGGTCGGGGCCGTTCAGCGTGATAGTGACCTTGCGGCCTTCGCGGTCCACATCGACCTCGACCAGCGAGTAGTGGATCGAGCCGTTGTCATCGATCGTCTTTTTCAGCGGGTTCAGCGCAATGCCGGTGCCGGTCGCCTTATCCGAGGCGGCGGCGAATTCCTTCGCGCGCTCGGCGACGATGTCGTCGAATTTCGAGGTCGCGACGACCTCGTCCACCAGCCGCCATTGCTTGGCGCGCTTGCCCTTGATGCCTTCTTCCAGCGAGCAGAAGATGTCGGCCAGATCGCGGCGCACCTTGCGCTTGTCGGTGACGCGGGTCAGCCCGCCGGTGCCGGGCAGCACGGCCAAGAGCGGCACTTCGGGCAAAGCCACGGACGAGGTGCTGTCATCGACCAGCATGATGTGGTTGCAGGCCAGCGCCAGCTCATAGCCGCCCCCGGCGCAGGCGCCTTTCACGGCGGCGACGTATTTCTGACCCGAATCGGCTTCGGCGGCTTCGAATGTGTTGCGGGTCTCGTTGGTGAATTTGCAGAAGTTCACCTTGTGGGCATGGGTCGCGCCGCCCAGCAT
Source organism: Rhodobacter sp. NTK016B (assembly GCF_017303295.1). GTDB lineage: Bacteria > Pseudomonadota > Alphaproteobacteria > Rhodobacterales > Rhodobacteraceae > Pararhodobacter. The sequence continues at coordinate 63,900 of NZ_JAFKOK010000012.1, forward strand.
GCGGATATTGGCCCCGGCGCAGAACACCTTGTCCTTGCCCGAGCGCATGACGACCACCTTCACCTCGGGATGTTCGAAGCGCATACGCTGCACAACATCCGCCAGCTCGATATCGACGCCCAGATCGTACGAGTTCAGCTTGAGCTGGTAGCCGTCGAACAGCCCGCCATTCTCGTCCACATCCATGGTCAGGTTGGCCACGTCGCCGTCGTAATCCACGCGCCAGTGGCGGTACATGGACGGGTTGGTCTGGAAGTCGATTCGCTTGGTCACTGGGGGTCCTCCCTGGAATCCGCCGGCTGCCTTGTGGATTGCACAATAATGCCGACGAGGTGAGCGGTAAATACCTAAATTGGCCGTTTCAATGCATCATATCGCCGATTGCGCGGGCGTTGTCACGCAAAAATAGCATTATAATGCACTTTCTTGCTCCGCTTGCTGGCGCATCGAGGCGACTCGGGGCCGTGTTACGCCCATCACGGCGGCGTTGCCGGGGCCGAAAGCCTCGGACAGCGCGGCATTGGCAAGCGGCAGGATCCGCGACGCCGCCTGCGCACGCCCCATCCGGGCCTTCAGGGCGGCATTGGCAAGCTGGATCAGCCCGCGCAGCAGGTGGCGTTCCGCGCTGGCCGGGGGCAGGGCCATCCAGACGGGCTCCCAGATTTCGTGGGCTTCCCAGTAATAGCGGGCCGCGAAAGCCTCGAACCCGGCGCTGAAGGCCGGGCTTCGGGCCAGCCGTTCCGGGTCGTCGCTGTCGAGCCCGACGCGCAGCGGGGCGAAGATCGCAGGGTCCGGGCGCGGGTTACGGCCCGGATGATGCGGCGCGTCGGGAAAGTCGATCATGCGCGCGCGGTCATGCCCCTTCGGGCATGGCCGCCTCGTGCGCCATGAGCCGCTGCGCGAAGAACGCGACCGCATCCAGCACCGCCTGCGGCTGGTCGATATGCGGGGCATGGCGGCAATCGTCGAGCGCCAGCACATCCACGGGCGCATAAGAGCGGGTGGCGATCTCGTCGACCTGCTTCATCGTCCCGTACTGGTCCTGATGGCCCTGGATCACCAGCGCCGGGATACGCAGATAGTCGATGACCTCGCTGACATCCCAGCGCTTGAAATCGGGATTGAGCCACGCGTCGTTCCAGCCGCGGAACGTCGCTTCCGGGTCGCGGTGATACTTGCCCATCTTTGCCGCCATTTCGGGGCCGAACGCGGCACCCGCGCGGGCGATTTCCGCAAGGCCCATCTCTTCGGTGAAGACATGCGGCGCCATCAGAACGATCCCGCGGGTGCGAAAATCCTCGACCCGTCCGGCATATTCCAACGCGATGGTCGCGCCGTCGGAATGGCCCATCAGGATCACGCTGTCCGCGCCAATCGCGTCCAGCACGTCGGGCATCACGCCGGTTGCCTGCCGGGTCATGTAATCGACCGGGAAGGGCAGGTCGCCCGCTTCCGACTGGCCGTAATTCTCGCGCGAGAAGGCGAAGACGCCCAGCCCCGTGGCCTGCGCCAGTTTCTCGGGGAAGTCGCGCCATAGCGCCAGCGATCCCAGCCCCTCGTGCAGAAGCACGATCACCGGGCCCGCGTCGCGGTCGCCCCAGCAGGCCCATTCCAGATCCTTGCCGCCCGCTGTGAAGCGGCCTTTTCCAGCGTTCCAGTCGATCATTCCGCAGGCTCCGATGCGCGTAGCTTGAAGCGCTGGATCTTGCCGGTGGCGGTCTTGGGAAGTTCGTCCACCACCGAGACCCAGCGCGGGTATTTCCACATGCCGATCTTGGCCTTCACATGCTCTTTCAGCGCGTCGAGATCGATCTCGGCGCCCTCTTTCAGAACGATGAAGGCGGCGGGTTTGATGAGGTCTTTCTCATCGGCGCGGGCCACCACGGCGGCTTCGAGGATGCCGGGGAATTCCACCAGCGCCTGTTCCACTTCGAACGGGCTGACCCAGATGCCCGAGACCTTGAACATGTCGTCGGTGCGGCCGCAATAAACGAAGCGGCCTTCCTTTGTGCGCTCGTATTTGTCGCCGGTGCGGGTCCAGTGTCCCTGAAAGGTGCTCATGCTTTTCGACCGGCGGTTCCAGTAGCCTTCGGCGCTGGACGGGCCGCGCACCAGAAGTTCGCCGACATCGCCCTCGGCCACGTCTTCGTCGTGTTCGTCGACCAGCCGCACCTCGTAGCCCGGCACCGCGACGCCTGACGTGCCATAGGCGATGTCGCCGGGGCGGTTGGACAGGAAGATGTGCAGCATTTCGGTCGAACCGACGCCGTCGACGATCTCTGCCGCCCACAGCTTTTCCCAGCGTTCGCCGATATCGCGCGGCAGCGCTTCGCCCGCCGAGGTACAGATCCGCACGCAATGAACGGGCGCGGTGCCCGCCTTTTCCTGCGCCGCCACGAGGGCCGCGTAGAGCGTGGGTACACCGCAGAAGATCGTCGGCTTTTCCTGTGCGAGAATGTCGAATACCGCGTCAGGGGTGGGGCGCCCGCCGAACAGAACGGTGGTGGCGCCCACCGACATCGGGAAGGACATGCCGTTGCCCAGACCATAGGCGAAGAACAGTTTCGCGGCGGAAAACACGGTGTCGTCTTCGCGAATGCCCAGCACCTGCGCGCCGAACGTGTCCGAGGTCGCTTTCAGGCTGGAATGTACGTGGCGCACGCCCTTGGGCACGCCCGTCGATCCCGAGGAATAGAGCCAGAAGGCCAGTTCGTCGGCCTCTGCATCGACCGTGTCGACCGGCTGCGCGCCGTCCATGAAGGTGTCGTAGCTGACGCATTCGGTGCCGTCGCAATCGCGGGCCTTGCCGATCACCACGACCGCGCGCAAGAAGCGGTTGCCGTCGATCGCGGGTTTCACCGTGTCCCAGAGCTGTTCCGAGACGACAAGGATCGAGGCGCGGCTGTCATTGAGGATCGATTCGTAGACCGAAGCGGAGAGCAGCGTGTTCAGCGGCACGGGGATCGCGCCGGCCTTCATCGCGCCCCAGAACACCACCGGAAACTCGATCTGATCGCGCACGATCATCGCGATCCGCTCTTCGCGCCGCACGCCATGCCGCTCAAGCGCGCCGCCAAAGCGCGCGGCCTGCTCGGCCAGTTCGCCATAGGTCAGGCTGCGCTTTGCGCCGTCGGCCTCGCGGAACGCGGTCTTGGCTGCCCGGCCTTCGTCCAGGTGGCGGTCTACGAAATAGACGGCTGCGTTTTCGTTCATGCTGTTCTCCTCCCGCGCGGGCACGGCCTCTCCTCAGGCCGGGCGCGAGTCGCGCCGCCGCTATGCTATATAGTGCAACTTCGGCGGGGGAATGCAAGAGTGATATCCATGGTGTGCATTTTGTTGCACAAGCTTAACCGGGCCGCGGCAGGGCGCGCAAACGCAGGATTGCCCGCCCATGACGAGGGAGCACGGCCTTACCTATGGCAAACACGGCAACAAGCTGAAGGGCGCGGTGGAGGGCGCGCAGGCCGACGAGAGGGCCGCTCGGACGGCGCTGGGGCACGCTGAGGGCAAGCTGAGCGCAAGGCGAAGTCCCGCCGAACACGTTTTCATGACCTTGTGACGGGCGCCGGACCGGGAACAGTCGGGCCAAGCGTCGCGTTGTCTGTACAAATCTCTTATGAAGAAAGGACAGACGATGAATGCCTATGCCTCCATCGTAGCTCATCCGCGCGACGCGCTGAAGGAAGGGCTGGAACGCGTCCGGGCCGGTATGCTGGGCGTCGACGGGTCCTCGCAGCACATGCAGCCGATGACGCATTTCCCCGACTGGGATGCGAACCGCATCTGGTTCCTGACCTCGAAAGACACCGATCTGGTTCGGTCGCTCAAGGCCGGGTCGCCCGCGAAGTTCTGCGTGACCGATCAGGAACACGGCTTCGATACCTGCATCAAGGGCCACCTGACCGAAGACCTTAATCGGGCCAAGCTGGACGAATACTGGTCGCCGGTCGCCGGTGCGTGGTTTCAGGGCGGCAAGGACGACCCCAAGCTGACCATGCTGCGCCTTGATCTGGTCGATGCGGCCCTTTGGGGATCGAGCGACAGCCTCGTCAAATTCGGCTTCGAGATCCTCAAGGCCAATATGAACGAGGACGAAACCCCCGATATCGGTGCGCATACCATCCTGCGCTTCTGATCCTCAGTCGTGGGGAATACGCTCGATCGACGTGACGGACGGCGGGGTTTCAGCCTCGTCGTCCCGTCGCGCATGGATCACCGCTTCGAGCGCGGCGTTCAGCTCGGCCCCGAGAAGGATCACATAGGCCGACAGCCAGAGCCATGTGAGCAACACGATCACCCCGGTCAGCGCGCCGAAGCTTTCCTGATAGCTCGCGAAATTCTCGGCGTAGAGCGAGAATCCGGCTGATGCGACAACCCACAACAGGCAGGCCACCACGGCACCCGGCAATGTCCAGTGCCAGCGATGGTGCCGGCGGTCCGGCCCATAGCGATAGATCACCGCGATGCCGATGGTCGAGATCGTGAACAAGACCACCCAGCGCGCGATCGAGATCCAGTTCTGCAGGTTCAGGTCCAGCGGAACGAATTTCAGGATCGCCGGAATGACCGCAATCGACCCCATGCCCAAGAGCACGCCGGTAATGACGAAGATCGACAGGATCACGATGGCGACCCAGCGCATGATGAAGGTGCGCCCTTCGACCCGGTCGAAGGCCACGTTCAACCCCTGCACCAGATGGCGCATCCCCCGCGCGGTGGAATAGAGCGCGACGAACAGGCCGATCCCGGCGGCGAGACCCAGCGATGACGAATCCGCCGCGACGACGGAATTCGCCTGATCGACGATCAGCTGCGCGGCGCTTGGCGGCATTCCGGCGGTGGCAGTGGCCACGGGGCTGGTGATTTCCTCGGGCGTGAAGAAGATGCCGAGCAGCGCCAGAACCGACCCCATCGCGGGAAAGATCGCCAGAAGCGCGTAAAAGGCGATACCCGCCGCAAGAAGGCCGATCTGATCGGTGACCATCTCGTTATACATCCGGCCGATGACCTGCCGTATCAGGCGCCAGCGCGAATTGCGCGGCGGCATGCCGATACCCGCCCTCATGCCCGGCGCCGCGCGGTTTGATGCCCGATCGGGCGCGACAGGATCTTCGACCCGCAAAGCAGCGCGATGCCGGGACCGACCAGCGTATCGAGCGGCGCGGACTCGCAATCGAGCCCGCCGGTATAGGTTCCGAAGGCGGGCAGGATCAGATGATCGGCGCCGACAAGGAAAGCCGGGCGCGCACGACCCGCCAGCCGCGCCTTGGGATGGTAATGGCCGCTGATATCGGGGCCTGTCTCGGCAATATGTCTCAGGGTCAGACCTTTTTCATGAATTTCCGAAGTAACGCTGCCGAAAGCCGGTAGCGCCTTTTCATCGTGATTGCCGGTGATCCAGCACCAGTTCCGCCCTTGCGCCATCGCGGCAAGCCGCGCCCTGTCGCTGGCGCGCAGGGCGTCGGGGGCGGCGGCGTCTTCGAATGCGTCCCCCAGCGACACCAGCCGGGCCACCGGCAGGGCGTCCAGTTCGGCCGCCAGTTTGGTGATCGTGTCCTCGGTTTCGTGCGGGGGCAGCAGTGCCCCGCCGCGCGCGGCCATTCGGGCCGATTTGCCCAGATGCAGATCCGCCACGATCAGCCAGCGCAGTTCGGGCCACCACAGCGCGCCGGATGGTCGGGCCTCGAACACCTGTCCGGCGAAGTCCACGCGCCGCGTCATGCCAGTCCCGCCTCGCGCATCAGGCGCTCGGCTTCGCGCTCCATCATCCGCTCGCGGCCTTCGCCATCGACCGAGACGCGCCCAATCTCCAGCAAAAGCGGCGCCGAAAGCGGCGTCACATGCGGTGCGCGCGCATGGTCGATGAGGGGGTTGGAGCGCAGCATATCCTCGATCCGGTCGTAATCCACCAGTCCCCGCCGCGCCTCGTCACGGGTGATCCGCAACAGCAGGTGGTCGGGGTCGTGCCTGCGCAACGTGTCATGGATGATGTCCGAGGAAAAGGTCGCCTGCTTGCCCGAGCGCCTTTGCCCCGGCAAGTTGCGCTGCATCAGCCCCGCAATCGTCGCAACGCTGCGAAACGTGCGTTTGATGAGCGAGTTATGGGCAAGCCAGTCGTCAAACCCGTCCTGCAGGGTATCGGCGCGCAACAGCAGGGCCGGGTCGTCGACCGGATCGACCGACCAGATCATCAGCGCGTAATCGGTGGTGACGAAGCCCAGCGGGCCAAGGCCCATCGCCTCCATCCGGCGCGAGATCAGCAGGCCCAGCGTCTGATGCGCGTTGCGGCCCGCAAAGCCCCAGATCGTCAGATGCCATTGCCCGCCGCGCGGAAAGCTCTCGCAAGCCAGAACGCCCGCGCGCGGCAGGACGGACAGGCGGCGCTGCATATCCAGCCAGTCGCGGATATCCGCGGGCAGCCGATGCCAGTCTTCCGGCTCGCCGATCAGCGCCTGGACCCGGTGCGACACCTGCAGGCTGCTGGCCATCTTCACGCCGCTATAGACCGCGATCCGGGGTTGTTTGCGCGGGGTATTCTGCACCTCGACCACCATCTCGCGCAGGCGCTCGAAAGCCACCACGCGACCGCCGATCAGAAACATGTCGCCGGGTTCCAGCGAAGCAGCGAAGCTTTCCTCGACCGTGCCCAGCGGCGCGCCGCCGCGCGCGCGGGCCATTCGGACATTCAGCTGTTCGGGATCGGTGATCGTGCCGATATTCATCCGGATCAGCTTTGCCGAGCGCGGATCGCGCAGATACCAGAGCCCTTTGCGTACCATCAGCCGCTGCCAGCGGTCGTAGGCTTTCAGCGCGTAGCCGCCCGTGGCGCAGAAATCGAGACAGGCGTCGAACTGCGCACGCGTCAGGGTCTGGTACGGGCCAGAGCTTCGGAATTCCTCGAACAAGGCGTCGGCCTCGAATGGCCCCGCGCAGGCGGTCAGCAGGATATGCTGGCACAGTACATCCAGCGGGCCGGGCCCGTGCGGCTGGCCGTCCAGATCGCGTGCCTGCACTGCCTCCAGCGCGACGATGCTCTCGATCACCTCGAAGCGGTTCGCTGGCACCAGCCGCGCGCGCGAGGGGGCGTCATAGCGGTGGTTCGACCGCCCGATCCGCTGCACCAGCCGCGTGACCAGCTTCGGCGCCCCGACCTGCAGCACCAGATCCACATCGCCCCAGTCGATCCCCAGATCCAGCGAGCCGGTGCAGACCACCGCCCTGAGCGCCCCCTCGGCCATCGCCTGTTCTACCCGTTGCCGCGCCTCGCGCGAGAGCGAGCCGTGATGCAGGCCGATGGGCAGGTTGTCGGGGTTGGCCTCCCACAATTGCTGGAAGAACAGTTCGGCCTGCGCGCGGGTATTGACGAAAATCAGCGTCATGCGCGCCTGCGCCACCGCCGCCATCACGTCGGGCACCGCGTAATGCGCGTTGCCACCGGCCCAGGGCGGCGGCTCCGAGGTCGGGAGCATGGCGATATCCGGCGCGGGCCCAGGATCGGCGCGCAGGATCTCGGCGCCGCCCATGAACGCGGCCAGCGCCTCGGGGTCGGACACCGTGGCCGACAGGCCGGTTACGGTCAGGCCCGGCGCCAGACTGCGAAGTCGCGCGATGCCCAGCATGGTCTGATCGCCGCGCTTCGATTCCGCCAGCGCGTGGATCTCGTCCACCACCACCCGCTTCAGGGATTTGAAAATCTTCGGCGCTTCCGGGTAGCTGGTCATCAGCGCCAGAGATTCCGGTGTCGTCAGCAGGATGTTCGGCGGATCGACCCGCTGGCGCGCGCGTTTGGCGCTCGACGTGTCGCCGGTGCGGTCCTCGATCCGGACCTTCAGCCCCATCTCGGAGACCGGCGCGGCGAGGTTGCGCGCTATGTCGGCGGTGAGCGCCTTCAGGGGCGACAGGTAGAGCGTGTGCAGCCCCTCGCCGCCGTTGGCCAGATCGACGAGCGAGGGAAGGAACCCCGCCAACGTCTTGCCCCCGCCCGTTGGCGCGATCAGCAGCGTGTCGCCCTTCGCCGCCAGCAGCGCCAGCTGGTGGGGATGCGGTTGCCATCCTCGCGCGGCGAACCAGTCGCGGAAGCGATCGGGCAGGCTCATGCGCCCATCCCGTCAAGGATGTCGGTCAGCGCGGTCAGGCGGTCGGCTTCGCCTGCGGGTTTGTCCCAGCGGATGCGGCTGATGCGCGGAAACCGCATCGCCACGCCGGATTTGTGCCGGGTCGAGCGGTTGAGCCCTTCAAAGGCCACCTCGACCACCAGCGTCGCCTTGAGCGAGCGGACCGGGCCGAAACGGTCGATCGTGTTCGCGCGAACGAACCGATCGAGGCGGTTGAGCTCTTCATCCGTGAAGCCGGAATACGCCTTGCCCACCGGCACCAGCGTATCGCCGTCCCAAAGCCCGAAGGTGAAATCCGAGTAGAAGCCCGAGCGTTTGCCGTGACCGCGCTGGGCATACAAGATCACCGCGTCGACGATCATCGGGTCGCGCTTCCATTTGAACCACGGCCCGCGCGGGCGACCGGCGGTATAGGCGCTGTCGAGACGTTTCAGCATCACGCCCTCGATCACCGCCGCCGGGGGATCGGCCCTTAGCGCGGCAAGACCGTCCCAATCGGTGAATTCCAGCCGTTCTGAGACGTCGAAGCGCGGCTCGTCCAGATCCGCAAGCGCCTGTTCCAGTCGCAGGCGGCGCTCGGACCAGGGCAGGGGGCGCATGTCTTCGCCCGCCCATGTCATCACATCGTAGATCCTGACCGCGGCGGGATGGCTGGACAGGATCGCCTTGGTCGGTGCCTTGCGGCCTAGCCGTTTCTGAAGGTCGCTGAACGGCGCGACGCTGGTGTCGCGCTTTATCAGAAGCTCGCCGTCCAGAGCGCCGTCGAAGCACATCCGCTCGACGATATCGGGAAAGGACCCCGAAATATCCTCGCCCGTTCGGGTGTACAGCTTGGCGGTGCCCCCCTCGGACACGGCCTGAATGCGGATCCCGTCCCATTTCCACTCGGCGGCATAGGCGGCAGGGTCCAGCGCGCTCAGATCCTCTTGGGTGACGGGCGTGGACAGCATCACCGGACGGAACGGCGCGCGGGCGGTGACTTCGGGACGCGGACCGCCTTCGAGCCATGTGAAAAGCGGGGCGAAGGGCGGCTCGAACCCGGACCAGAGTTCTTCGATGTCCTCGATAGGCACCTGCCCGATCCGGGCCAGCCCGGTCAGCGCCAACCGGGTCGAGATGCCCACCCGCAGCGCGCCGGTCACCAGCTTGATCAGCGCAAAACGCTCGGACGGGCCCAGTTCATCCAGCCAGCGGGTCATCAACCCCGGCACATCGGTCTTGCCGGCATCCGACAGGGCAACGACGATTTCGGTCAGCGGGATGTCGCGGCCCGTGCCGCGTTCGGGCCAGATCAGCGCGATGGTCTCGGCCAGATCGCCGACATAGTGATAGGACATCGCGAACAGCTCGGGATCCACGCGCTCGCCCACCAGCGCTCTGAGCAGCGCAGGTTTGGCCTGCCCGGTCTCAAGCCCGCCGGTCAGGGCGGCCAGTGCATAGCCGCGATCCGGGTCGGGCGTGTCGCGGAAATACCGCTCAAGCAGCGCGAGTTTGGCGTTGCGTCCGGGCGTGAAGGCCAGCCGCTCGAGCAGATCGGCAAAGGCCTTCATTCCGCGTCATCCTCGTAGCCCACCAGATGCAGAGGCCGGGCGCGGCGCTGTTCCAGCTCGGCCCATCGCATCAGCGCGTCGTCGCGGCCATGGGTGATCCAGAATTCCGCCGGGTTCAGCTCGCGCAGGGTGCGGGTCAGATCGGGCCAGTCGACATGATCGGAAATGACCAGCGGCATCTCGACCCCCCGTTGCCGGACCCGCCCCCGGATCTGCATCCAGCCCGAGGCGAAGCCGATCACCGGATCGCTGAAGCGCTGCACCCACGGGCTGGAAAAGGCCGAAGGCGGCGCGATGACCACCGCTTCGCGCAATGTCTTAGCCTCGGCCTTGTACATCGTGGCCGGGCGCAGGTCGCCCAGCGGCACGCCCTGTTCGATGTGATACTCGCACAGCCGTTGCAGCGCGCCGTGGATATAGATCGGTGCGTCATAGCCTGCCTGCCGCAGCAGCATGATGACCCGCTGAGCCTTGCCCAGTGCATAGGCGCCGATCAGATGCGCGCGCTCAGGGAAGGCGCGGACCGAGGCCAGCAGGCGCGCGATCTCGTCCTGCGGCGGCGGGTGGTGGAAGACCGGCAGCGCAAAGGTGGCTTCGGTCACGAACAGATCGCAAGGAACGGGTTCGAAGGGCGCACAGGCGGGATTGTCCACCCGCGAGTAATCACCCGAAACGACGGCGGTCACGCCACCCTGCCGCAGCGCCACCTGACACGAGCCGATCACATGCCCTGCGGGGTGAAAGCTGACCTCGACCCCGCCCAGATCCATTCGCCCCTCGGCGGCCTGCGTGACCCGCGCGAACTCGGCCCCGTAGCGGATCGCCATGATGTCGAGCGTCTGGCGCGAGGCCAGCACGGTGTCGTGCCCGGCACGGGCGTGATCGGCGTGACCATGGGTGATCAGTGCGCGCGCCACCGGGCGCACCGGGTCGATATGGAAATCGCCGGCGGGGCAATACAGCCCCTCGGGACGGGGCAAAAGCAGCTGGGTAAACGAGTCGCTCTGCATGTGACCTGTCTTCTGCGGTGTCCTTTGGCTGCGCGAGCGTGTACCATGCCCGCGATGCTCTGCAGGCGCGCTGTCGTCTGCACAGGCTGCTGCGCCCGTTGAAACCTTTTCAACCCGGCAGTGTTATAGTGGTGCCCCGTCACCAAGTCTCAAGGTCCGCCATGCGCCGCTTTCGTTGTCCTTCGTGTCAGCACGAAGTGTTCTTCGCCAATACCTCGTGTCTCAATTGCGGCACGGTGCTGATCTACAAGCCCGGTGCCGGTTTTTCCGTCAGCACGGAGGATTCCGTGCCTTGCGCGAACCGCGACAGCATCGGCTGCAACTGGATCGCCGATGAGGGGCAGGATCTGTGCCTGTCCTGCGCGCATACGGTTGTGGTCCCCGATCTCAGCATCGACGGCAATCTCGACCGCTGGGCACGGATCGAAGCGGCGAAACGCCCGGTCATGCGCTCGCTGTTCCATATGGGGCTGCCGCTGCGCGACGCGGACGGCAACCCTGCCCCGGTTTTCCAGCTCAAGGGCGATCCTGTCGATCGCAACAGGCCGCGGGTGCTGACGGGCCATGCCCGCGGAACCATCACGCTCAACATCGAAGAGGCCGATGACGATCAGCGTGAATCGATGCGCAGTGCCATGGGCGAGCCCTATCGCACCCTGTCGGGCCATTTCCGTCACGAAGTCGGGCACCATTTCTGGGCCCTGCTGACCGAGGCCGATCCAAACGCGCTGGACGAATTGCGCACGGTTTTCGGCGATGACCGGCAGGATTACGGCGAGGCGCTTGAGGCGCATTATCGCAACGGTCCGCCGCCCGACTGGGAAAAGCGCTTCATCTCGGCCTATGCCAGTTCGCATCCATGGGAAGATTTCGCTGAAACCTGGGCGCATGTGATGCACCTGCTCGACGGGATCGAAACGGCGCGTGCCTTCAATCTGATCCCCGGCGACCTGCCGCTCGACCCGGCCGATCTGATCGCGCTGCCGATGGCGCATCTGGCCAAGGCGTGGATCGAATTGTCGGTGGCGCTGAATGTGGTCAATCAGGCGATGGGGCACGAGACGTTCTATCCCTTCGTGCTCAACCGCGCGGTCATCGCCAAGATGGAAGCGGTGCGCCGGCTGATCGCCGGCTCCAGCCTTGTCCAACCCCGCGAGGCCGCCTGAATGCACAATGTCACGGATGCCGAACGCGCCGCCATGGCGGAACTGGTTCGACGCGCGCATGATGCCTCGCACGAGCCGGGCAAGGCGGGGATCGCCGCCGCGTTGCTGTGCGACGGCGAGATCATCGCCGAGGGCGCGAATCATGTCCATCTGCAGAACAACCCCACGCTGCACGCCGAAATCGTCGCGCTCGGTCGCGCGGCAGAGGCGCTGGACCGGCCCGACCTGTCGGATTGCACCCTGCTCAGCACCCTGCAGCCCTGCGAGATGTGCCTCGCCGCGATGCGTTTCGCGGGTATCAACCGGGTGATCTTTGCTGCCCGGCAGGAAAACGTGCCGCCCCGATATTTCGCCTTTCCACACCTTAAACTCAGCGATTTCCTCGGCCCTGACGCACGGTTCAAGGCCGTCGGCGGGTTGATGGAGGCCGAGGTGCTGCCGCTCTACGAACACGGGCAGGAATAGCACCGCCCAAGACCGCCGCCATCGGGTGTCATGGAAGTGTCACTTGAATGCAAAAATGATTCCTGTATTCCGGAATCATGGAAACGAATGACGCCGCCCTCGCCTTCTCGACCCTCGGCCATCCCGGCCGCCTGTCGGTGTTCCGGCTTCTGATGCGCTTCGCCCCGCGCGGCGTGCGCCCGACCGAGATCGCCGCCGCGCTGGATCTCAAGGCGAACACGCTGTCGCACCACCTCGCCGATCTGTCCGCTGCCGGGCTGGTCCGCGCCGAACGGCAAGGCCGCAATCTGTTCTATGCGGTCGAGATGGACCGCGCCGAGGCGCTGGTCGGCTATCTGGTGCTCGATCTCGGGCGCGGGCGGCCACAGCTCGCCTCGCCGCTGCAGGCCCCCGAAACGCCGCCCGACCGTGTCTTCAACGTCCTCTTCCTGTGCACCGGGAACTCGGCCCGCTCGCTGCTGGCCGAGGCTCTTTTGCGCGATCTGGGGCAGGGCCGTTTCCGGGCGTTTTCGGCGGGTACCCATCCGCGCGCGCAGCCGCATCCGCTGACGCTGGACCTGCTGAAGCGCAACGATCACGACATCACCGGGCTGCGCTCCAAATCCGTTGCCGAGTTCCGCCAGCCTGACGCGCCCTCGCTCGATTTCGTCTTCACCGTCTGCGATTCCGCCGCCGCCGAAGATTGCCCGCCCTGGCCCGGACAGCCGATTTCCGCCCATTGGGGGCTGCCCGACCCCGCCGGGGCCGAGGGCAGCGAGGCCGAGCGCGCCCTTGCCTTTGCCCGGACCTATGCCGCGCTGCACCGCCGGATCACCGCCTTTGTCGCCCTGCCGCTTGCCACGCTCGACCGGATGGCGCTGCAGGACGGTGTCGACGACCTATCAATCCTGACCTGAAGGAGCCGCCATGCCCCGCATCGCCCTCAACGGCCTCGGCCGGATCGGAAAACTCGTGCTGCGCGATCTCGTCGACAGCGGCATCGCCGGGGATATCGTTCTGCTCAACGATCCGGTCGGAGATGCCGAGCAACACGCGCTGCTTCTGGAATTCGACAGCGTGCATGGCCGCTGGCCCCGCGCCATCACGGCGGGCGACGGCGGCCTCGGGATCGGCGGCATCCAGATGCGCCTGACCGCCCACCGCCGGATCGAGGATCTGCCGCTTGCCGAAATGGGCGTCGATCTGGTCATAGACTGTACGGGCGTGTTCAAGACCGGCGCCAAACTGCAGCCCTATCTCGACGCCGGGGTGAAGAAGGTGGTGATTTCGGCGCCCGTGAAGGACGGCGGCGCGCTGAACCTCGTCTACGGCATCAACCACGATCTTTACGACCCCGCGCAGCACAACCTTGTCACGGCGGCGTCCTGCACCACCAATTGCCTCGCCCCGGTGGTCAAGGTGATCCATGAGGGGCTGGGTATCCGCCATGGCTCGATCACCACGATCCACGATGTGACCAACACCCAGACCATCGTCGACCGCCCCGCCAAGGACATGCGCCGCGCGCGCTCGGCCCTGACCAACCTGATCCCCACCACCACCGGATCGGCCAGTGCCATCACGCTCATCTACCCTGAGCTCAACGGCAAGCTGAACGGCCATGCGGTGCGCGTGCCGCTGCTCAACGGCTCGCTCACCGACTGCGTCTTCGAAGTCGAGCGTGAAACCGACGCGGAATCCGTCAACGCCCTGTTCAAATCCGCCGCCGAGGGCCCGCTCAAAGGCATCCTCGGCTACGAAACGCGCCCCCTCGTCTCGTCCGATTTCACCAACGACCCGCGCTCGTCGATCATCGACGCGCCCTCGACGATGGTGGTGAACGGCACGCAGGTGAAGATCTACGCCTGGTACGACAATGAATGGGGCTATGCCTGCCGGCTGGGCGACATCGCCCGCATGGTCGCCGCCGCTCTCTGATCTTCACTTTGTCTCAAATACTCTCGGGGGTCCGGGGGCAGACAGCCCCCGGTTCCGCACTCTCCGCCCGGAGCGCCGCCATGCATGTTGCCCATCCCATTCGCGCCTATGCCGCCGTCACCGCCGCCTATTGGGCCTTCATGCTCACCGACGGCGCGCTCAGGATGCTGGTGCTGTTGCAGTTCAACGCACTGGGCTTCAGCCCGGTGCAGCTGGCCTGGCTGTTCCTGCTTTACGAGGTCGCGGGGATCATCACCAATCTCTACGCGGGCTTCCTGGCCGCGCGGTTCGGGCTGGCCGCGACGCTCTATGCCGGCCTCGGCTTGCAGATCGCCGCCCTGCTGGCGTTGACGCAGCTTGATCCGGGCTGGTCCATCGCGGCCTCAGTCGTCTTTGTCATGGCGGTGCAGGGCGTGTCGGGCGTGGCCAAGGATCTGGCCAAGATGTCGTCGAAATCCGCCGTCAAGCTGCTGGCGCCCGAAGGCGGGCTGTTTCGCTGGGTGGCGGTGCTGACCGGCTCGAAGAACGCGGTCAAGGGCGCGGGCTTTTTCCTCGGCGCGGCGCTGCTGGCGCTGGCGGGCTTTGCCGCGTCGCTGTGGGTCATGGCCGGTGTGCTGGCCGTCATCCTGCTGGCGGTGGCGCTGTTCCTGCCACCGGGCCTGCCCGCCAAGGACAAGAGCGCGACCTTCGCGGGCTGGCGGTCGTCCGATCCGCGCGTGAACCGGTTGTCACTGGCGCGGATGTTCCTGTTCGGCGCGCGCGACGTGTGGTTCGTGGTCGGCATCCCGGTCTATTTCCACGCGGTCCTGTCGGATGGCACCGACGAGGGGCGGCGCACGGCATTCTTCATCGTCGGCGGTTTCATGGCTTTGTGGATCATCGGCTACGGCGCCGTGCAGGCGCTGGCGCCGCGTATCCTGCGCGAGGGCGACACCACGGCCAAGGCGATCCGATGGGCCGGGTTTCTGGTGCCGATCCCGCTGGCGTTGGCGCTGGCGGCGTGGCTGGCGGGCGGGCCGCAGGACTGGCTGACCGTGACGTTGATTGCGGGCCTGTTGCTGTTCGGCTTCGTCTTCGCGGTCAATTCCTCGGTCCATTCCTACCTGATCCTTGCCTTCGGACAGGCCGACCGCATCACCCGCGACGTGGGCTTTTACTACATGTCGAACGCCGCCGGGCGGCTTCTGGGCACGCTGTTGTCGGGCGTCAGCTATCAGCTGGGCGGAGTGGTCCTGTGTCTGGCCGTGGCCGGGGCGATGGCGGCGCTGGCCTGGCTGGCGACGCTGCGGCTGCGGGCCTAGAGCGTTCGATCATTTCCAGCTCGCGCCCGCGTGCGCCGGCGATCAACTCGGGGATCAGCGCGGTTTCGGGCATATTCTTCCAGTATTTCTTGGGCATTTCCGACAGCATCGCCTTGGTCATCAGACGCGCCGGGTTGAAAATCGAGCGGTAATAGGTCTGCCAGACCGCCTCGACCGGGTCGTCCGAGGGGGCATCGCCCTTGGCGGCGGGTGGCCCCTCGGACAGCGTTTCGCCGTCCCAGTGCAGGCAGCCCAGCGGCGTCAGGATCGACCAGCGCATCGTGGCGAAGCGGCCGGTGAAGAAACCGGCATTGGCGCGCAGGATGTGGTGTTCGGGCTCGAACCACGCGACATAGCGCGGGCCGTCATCGTCCTGCATCTGCCGGAACCGCACGAAGGCGCGCATTTTGTGGATGTCGCGCCGCACCTGCCGCTCCAGCATCGTCACCCGGCGCAGCGCCGTGTCCGCGCGGTCGCCCATCATGCCGGGCTGGCATAGAACGCGCAGCAGCAGCGCATAGAGCAGGGCCCAGCGTTGCGGCTCGGCATGCAGCAGCGCGCGGCTGGCCAAGGCCATGAAGGATTTCGGCACGCTCAGCGCGCCGCCTGCAGGGATCGCTTGCGCCGTCTCGCCGAACAGGTCGCCGGCAGCGTCGCCCACCTGCCAGAGCACCTGATCTGCAGGCACCCCGGCGCAGGCCAGCCCGCGCGCGGCCTCGCGCCAGCCGTCGATGTCATCCTCGCGCGCCAGCCGGACGACGTGCATCAGAACAGCTCCAGCTGCACGGATTTCGGTTTGACCAGCGCTGACAGATCCTCGCGGTCGGCCAGCGCCACCGGGCGCCAGTCGGCGGCGATCAGGAACGGCCTGAGCTTGGTGATCGACGTGGTCATGCGCCCCAGATCGGCCAGCGTCAGGCTGCGGTGACGGCGCGCGGCGAGGATGTTCTTCACCGCCCGCGTGCCCAGCCCCGGCACCCGCAGCAGCATCTCGCGCGGGGCGCGGTTCACGTCGACTGGAAAGGCATCGCGGAATTTCAGCGCCCATGCGAGTTTCGGGTCGATATCGAGGGGCAGCATTCCGCTGTCATCGGCGGCGGCCTGCACCTCGGTCGGGGCAAAGCCATAGAACCGCATCAGCCAGTCGGATTGATAAAGCCGGTGCTCGCGCATCAGCGGCGGGCGCTTCAGCGGCAGCACGGCCGAGGCATCGGGGATCGGACTGAAGGCTGAGTAATAGACCCGCTTGAGCGAAAAGCGCTGGTACAGCCCCGAGGCCCGCCCGACGATATCGCGGTCGGTGGCGGCGTCCGCACCGACGATCATCTGCGTCGATTGCCCCGAGGGCGCGAAGCGCGGCGCGTGGCGGTAGCGTTTGCGCGCGTCCTTGCCGTCGAGAATGGCGGTCTTCATCCCGTCCATCGCGCCCTCGATCCGGGGTTCGGATTTCTCGGGCGCAAGGCGGGTCAGACCGTCGCGGGTGGGCAGTTCCACGTTGATCGACACCCGGTCGGCATGGACGCCTGCCGCATGGATCAGCGCGGGATCGGCGTCGGGGATGGTCTTCAGGTGAATGTAGCCGCGGAAATGATGGTCCTGCCGCAGGCTGCGCGCGACCTCGACGATCTGTTCCATCGTGTAGTCGGGCGACTGGATGATGCCCGAGGACAGGAACAGCCCCTCGATGTAATTGCGGCGATAGAAATCCAGCGTCAGATCCACGACTTCCCGTGCCGTGAATCGTGCCCGCCGTGTGTTCGAGGATTTGCGGTTGATGCAGTAATGACAGTCGAAGATGCAGGCATTGGCCAGCAGGATCTTCAGCAGCGAAATGCAGCGCCCGTCCGGGGTATAGGCGTGGCAGATGCCGCTGCCGGTGGTCGAGCCGATGCCCTTGCCCCCTTTCGAATCGCGCTTGGTTGCGCCGGACGACGCGCAAGAGGCATCATATTTCGCGGCATCGGCAAGAATGCCGAGTTTTCCGGCCAGATCGAGACGGGACATGGGGCTGCTCAACGGGTTGTTTTGGGTCCGAACATAACATGAACAAATGCCCGAGTCATCGGGCTACGCGCTTGTGCGCGGCGCTTGACGCCTGCACCCGTCCGCCGCAGCCTGCGCGTCAGGGGGAAATGGCATGACGGCACAGGGACAAACGGGGCTTTACGCGGAACGCGGCGGTTCGGGCGATCGGCTGGTCGTGCTGTTGCACGGGCTGGGCGCGACCGGCGCGGTCTGGCACCGGGTCGCGCCGCTGATCGCGGCGCGCGGCTGCCGCTGGATCGCCCCGGATCTGCGCGGGCACGGGGCCTCACAGCTTGGCGGGCCGTTCGGTTTTGGCAATCATGCCGCCGATGTCACCGCGCTGCTGGCGGACGAGGACCCGGAAAAGACGCTTCTTCTGTGTCATTCCTTTGGCGGCGTGGTCGGGGCGCTGGCGTCTGGCGGGCTGTTCGGTCTGCCCCCCGCGCGGCTGGTGACACTGGGCACGAAGCTCGACTGGGACGACGAGGAAATCGCCGGGGCCCATGCGCTTGCCGTCAAACCCACACGGGTTTTCGCGACCGAGGCCGACGCCCGCGAGCGCTTCGCCAAGGTGTCGGGGCTCTGGGGCCTTGTTCCGCCCGACGGGCCCGAAGTCGCGCCCGAAATGGCGCGCGGTGTGGTCGCCGAGGGCGGGGGATACCGGCTGGCCATGGATCCGCGCGTCTTCACTGCCGTGGGTCCGCACATCGATGCGATCTTCGCGGCGGTCAAGGCGCCGCTGCGGGTCGCGGCGGGAAGTGATGACCCGATGGTCAGCCTGTCCGCGATGCAGCGTCACGATACCGGGGCCGTTCAGCTGGCGGGTCAGCCGCACAATGCCCATGTCACCGCTCCCGACGCGGTGGTGTCGCTGCTTCTGGATTAACGCGGTTCCTGGCGTGTCACGCCCGCGCATCGGCGATGGCGGCTTCCAGCTCGGGCAGGTCCATCGCGCCGTGGAACTGCGCGCTGCCGATCACGAAAGAGGGGGTGCCGTAAAAGCCGAAAGTCTCGGCTTGCGCGGCGTTGCGCGCCAGCAGCGGATCCCAGCGCGCGCGATTCTCGTCATAGGCGGCCATCGCCTCGTCTGGAGAGACCACGCTGCCCACGATATCGGCGATCACGTCGAAAGCCAGCTCGCCGCGTGTCTCCATCAGCGCGTGATTGACCTCGGCATACTGACCCAGCGAGGCCGCGCCCAGAGCCAGCTGCGCGGCATAGACCGAGGCCACGCCGAAAACCGGCCAGTCCTTGAGCACCAGCCGGGTATTGCCGTCGCGGGCGACAAGATCGGTGATGAGCGGATGCATCGCTTTGCAAAACCCGCATTGGTAATCGAAATACTCGACCAGCGTGACGTCGCCATCGGGATTGCCCAGCACCGGCGCGTCGGGATCGAAGCGCACCAGGTCCGCCGTTTCCTGCGCGAACAGCGCGCGCGGCGTGGCCATGCCAAGCACGCCCAGAGCCGAAGCCTGCGCAAGAAAGGCGCGGCGATGCGGGTTGCGAAGGGGCATGGGCGTCTCCTGTCCGGTTCTGCCATGAATAATCGTCTGCAACAGCGCAGGATCAAGGGCGCTGCGTGGTTGCAGCACCCGGTTCGGCGAAGATCGGCGTGGGAGGTGGTGAGAGAAGAATGGTGCCGCTGAAGGGACTCGAACCCCCGACCCCATCATTACGAATGACGTGCTCTACCAGCTGAGCTACAGCGGCACTCTTCTCGGTCCGGCCCTGAAAGGGCCATCGCGGGCATCGTCTAAACGATTGCCGGGCAGTGTCAATTGGAAGCCTGAGACTTCCCGGCCCGGCGCCGCGAACGGGCTGCTCTTAGCACCGGGCCCGGGGCGTATCCAGCCCCTTTTTTCGGCCCGGCGCGTTCCCTTGCAGGCTGTGCCCGGCTTACAGACCCATCCGCCGTGTCTGTGCCAGATCGATGACCTTCTGATCCTCGCCCTCGGCGTCGGGATCGGCGGATTGCGTGTCTTCGGCCTTCTGGCTCTGCGGTTTGTCCTCAGCGGTGTCCGCATCTTGGGGCGTCGCGGCGGGGGCCTCGGTCACGGGTTCTTCCACCTCGGGCGCGGGCGCTTCTGGCTCGGGGTCGATGGTTTCCGCCTCGGCGGCGGCTTCGGCCTCGGCCGGGGGCAGGGCGCCGACGATCAGCGGCAGCATCTCGGTCCCGGTCGCGCTGGGCCCCGACGTGTCGGCGGTTTCCTTCCACGACAGCGTGTCGAAAGCGCCGCAATGGCCGCAGATCGCCTGCCACGACGCGTGCTCATGCGCGCAGTTATCGCAGACCCATTGCGGGCCTTTCGGCGCGATCAGCGCGCGGGCCAGCCAGCCCCGCACCACCGCGTCGGGCGAGCCTTCGCCGCGTTCGATGGCGGCCATGATGGTCATCACGCGCTGCGTCGGATGCGATTCGTGCAGGGTGCCGATGGCGCGGCGGGCGGCCGGGAAATCCTCGGCCGCGATGAGCAGCTCGGCACGGGTCATCTGCGCTTCGGGCCCCGGAACCGTCGAGAGCAGCCACTCAAACCGGGTGGCGCGCTGGGCGGCGGTTTCATCGGGCGCAATGGCGGCATAGGCCTGCGCCAGTTCGGGATGCGGCTGCGCTTTCCACGCGCGGCGGATCACCTTGGAAGCCGGATTGGGCTTGCCGCGACTGGCCAACGCACGGGCGGCAGCGGCGGCGGCTGGGATCAGCTCGGGCGATTCCTTGTTCGCCTCGATCGCCAGATCCTGTGCGACCTGAGTGTTGCCCTTGGCGTCTTCGGCGGCGGCCTGCTGCAGGGTCAGCACGGCATCGCGGCGCTTGTAGACGGGCTTGGGCAGCCGCCCGGTGCGCGACGTTTCCAGAAGCGTCTTGCGCGCGCCCGGCCAGTCACCCGCCTGATTTTGCAGCGCCAGCAGCCGGTCCTGCGTCGGCGCATGGCCGGGACGGATGCTGAGCGCGGTCTCGGCCAGCTTGCGTGCCTTGGTGTCGTTGCCCGCTTCGACCTGCTGAGCCATCAGCCCCTGCACGCCAACAAACCGCGCGCGGTCATCGTCGAGCAGGCGCTTGTAATACTCCTCGGCCATTTGGGTGTTGCCCTTGGTCTGCGCCGCCTGCGCGATCAGCAGGTTGGTGAGCGTCTGCTCTTCCATCAGGCTTTCGGCGCGGCGGCCCTTGTTCAGCGCCTTGTCGCCATCGCCCGCGGCCAGCGCGAGAAACCCGTCGGTCAGCGCGCCAAGGCCCCGCTTCTGGCGGTTACGCTCGAAATAGCGGCTGATCGCGGTGTCGTCGCCATTGATGAAACGCAACGTTGCGACCAGCAGTCCCGCGAGCTTCATCAGCAGCCACAGCAGGGCCACCAGCAGGATGGCGGCAATCGCCATCTGCACCGGCCCCAGCGTGAACTCGGTATTGGCGATGGCAATGCGCAGCCCGGCTTCCTGATTGGTGAGCGCCTCGACACCCAGCACGAGCCCCGCGACCACCGCGAGGAACAAAACGATCTTCAGTACGGTCCAGAACATCGTCGGTTACTCCTCGTCACGATCGAGTTGCGCGCGGACATCGTCCAACGCCTGAAGCACGCTCAGCCGGGTTTCGGCCTTGGCGCGCCACTGTGCCATTTCCGCCGCGGGGTCGCCCGTCAGCGTATCGAGTTCGCTCAGCGTTCCCGTGATGTCGCCCTGCCGCAGGGCGGCCTCGGCGCGCGACAGCACGGCATCCACATCATCGCCCGGGCGCGGCGCGAGCGAGCGCGCGCCGGTCTGGGCGCGGAAGAATTCGCTGACCCGTTCGCCGAGCGAGGCGTTTTCCGGGATCGGCTGCGCCGCCAGTGCCGCGCGCGCGGCGACCGAGAAGTCGTCTTGCAGCGTCGCAAGCGGGGTGATGCCGTCCGCCATCGCGTTCAGCGGCTCGGGCACTGCGTCGCCGATCGCGTCCTGCAGCCGCGTCAGGGCGTCAGGCGCGGGTTCGCCCGATTCGCTGGCGGCGGTCAGTTCGGCCAGCGCGCCGCGCGCGACGGTCCGGGCCTGACGGGCTTCGACATCTTCGGCCTGTGCCTCGACAGTGTCGGCGCGCTGTTGCAGCGCCGCCTCGGCATCGGCAGTGGCGGTCGAGACCGCGCTGTCGATGCGGCTGTCGATGCTCGCCTCAAGCTCGGCCAGTTGCGAGGTCAGCGCGCCGATGGCGGTGTTCATCGCCTCTTCGCTTACGCCGTCGCTCTCTTGCGATTCCAGCGCCGTCACGCGGTCTTGCAGCGGGGACAGGTCGACGATGGCGCCCTGATCGCTTTCCAGTTCGCTTTCCAGCGCGGCAACGCGGTCTTCAAGCGGTTGCAGGTCCGACGCGGTCAGCCCGGTCGACCGTGTTTCAAGCGCGCTCACCCGTTCGGCCAGATCGCTGTTGTCGGTGCCGCCCTGCCATCCGTTCGGCAGGAAGATCAGCACCGCCAGTGCGCCGAGAGCGGCAGCGACGAAGCCGCCCAGAATCATCGGCATCGCGCCGCCACCGCCCGAAGACGCGGGCGCGGCGGGGGGCGCGGGCGGCGGCGTGTGCCCTGTGCTTTCGACCGATGGCGCGGTCGCGGTTTCTGCGGGGGTCATGGTCACCCCCGGCTTGCGCGGATCGCCGCCCGGTGCCGGCGTGCCCGCAGGCAGCCGCGCGGGGGCCGCGCTGTCGTCCGAGGCGGTCAGAGCCGGATCCGCCGCGCTGACAGGCGGCTCGGCGGCGTCGGCGGGTGCGCTCGCCTCTTGCGTGTCTTCGACGCCTTCGATCAGGTCGGGCGTCTTGGCGGGCGGGGTTTCCGGCGTGGGCGCCAGTTCGGGGCCGGTCGTGTCGTCTTCGGCATTTGCCGACGTCACGCTGTCAGACGATGAGCGCGCGGCGGCCGTCTTGCTGCGCGCGCCGCTTTTCGTGCCCGCGCTCTTGGATGTGTTCTTGGCCGAGCCTTTGGCGCTGCCCTTGGCCGTGCCGGGCGATGACGGCGTGGCGGGCGCGGTGTCGGCGCCCGTCCCGTCGGTGTCGTCGATGGCTTCCGCCTTGCCCCCTGGGGTCTCTGCCTTGGGTCGGCTACGCGTATTACGGGCCATCGATACCTCCAGTCACGTTCGCGGCGCCAGAACCGGGCACCTTTCTGAGTCTTAGCCTGCCCCCATCGGGGTCTCAAGCCGCCGGGGCGTCCTGCGACATCGCTTCCGCCAACGCAGCGATGACCGCGTCGCCATTCGGGGCCTCGGCGATGATTGCACGGGCACGCAGCGAACGGGGCAGGGCGTCGGCGCAGGCTTCACTGATTGCCACGGGCACAAGTCCGGACAGGGATACAACCCCCGGCTGCCGCGCAAGTTCCGTCGCGGCGCGCGGTGAATAGAGCGGCGCGAAGATGCGTCCGGCGCGGGCGAGCCTGTCGGGCAAACCGGGCGGGAACGGTTTCGCGCGCGATTCGTAGACCGCGACGCTGCGGATCTCGAGTTCCGGCAGCGCCGCGACGACGTCGCGCGACCAGTGCACGCCATGGGCATAGACCAGCGGCCCCTCGGGGTGTTCGGATCGCAGCGCGTCGATCAACTCGCCCGCTTCGGCCCCGGCGGCCACCGCGTCGAACCCGGCCGCGCGCGCGGCGGCGGCGGTCTTGCGCCAGACGCACCACGCTTTCAGTGGCGGCAACGGCGGCAATGCGGGCACGGCATTGGCCGAGGTCAGGATCAGCCCTTTCGCCCCTTCGAACACCGCCGGGTCATAGGGCGCGGGCGCGACACCGAAGAGCGGCGCGATGATCGGCTCGTGCGCGGGGCAGCGATCCTGCGCCGTTTTCGCCGACACCGCGCTTTCGGGGTCGGGCCGTGTCCAGAGGATGAGGGGCAGCATCGGCATGTCTCGTGGCATTGTCTGCGAAGAGCGCCGATGCTACCCCCGTCTAAAGGCCAGACGCAACCGGACGGACATGACTCGGACGCTGACAATCCTCGGCATTGAATCGAGCTGCGACGATACCGGCGCGGCTGTGGTTCGCGCGGCTGACGGCGCGGCGCCCGAAATCCTTGCCAATATCGTTGCCGGCCAGACCGAGCTGCACGCGGCCTTCGGCGGTGTCGTGCCGGAAATCGCCGCGCGTGCCCATGCCGAAAAGCTGGATCTGGTGATCGAAGAGGCTTTGGGCCGTGCGCGGCTGACGCTCTGCGATCTCGATGCCATCGCCGTCACCGCCGGGCCGGGGCTGATCGGCGGCGTGTTGTCGGGGGTGATGACCGCCAAGGGGCTGAGCGCTGCTACCGGCCTGCCGCTGGTCGGGGTGAACCATCTGGCCGGTCACGCGCTGACGCCACGGCTGACCGACGGGCTGGATTTTCCCTATCTGATGCTGCTGGTCTCGGGCGGGCATTGCCAATTCCTGCGTGTCGACGGGCCGGAAAGCTTTTCGCGCCTTGGCGGGACGATCGACGATGCGCCGGGCGAAGCATTCGACAAATGCGCCAAGCTTCTGGGCCTGCCGCAACCGGGCGGTCCCGCAGTCGAGGCCGAGGCGAAGCAGGGCGATCCCAAGCGCTTCGCGTTCCCGCGCCCGCTTCTGGACCGGCCCGGCTGCGATCTGAGCTTTTCGGGCCTGAAAACCGCGCTGTTGCGCGCGCGCGATGCGGTGGTGGCCGACAAGGGCGGGCTGACCCGGCAGGACCGCGCGGATCTCTGCGCCGGGTTTCAGGCGGCGATTGCCGATGTGCTGGCCGAGAAATCCCGCCGCGCGCTGGCGCAATGCCCCGGCATCACCGCTTTTGCGGTGGCGGGGGGCGTCGCGGCCAATGCCACGCTGCGCGAGCGGCTGACGGCAGCGGCGGGCGATATTCCCTTCGTTGCGCCGCCGCTTGCGCTGTGCACGGATAACGCCGCGATGATCGCCTGGGCCGGGCTGGAACGCCTGCGGCTCGGCGCGCAAGACGACATGACCCTGAGCGCCCGGCCCCGCTGGCCGCTTGACACTGCCGCCGCTCCGCTTATCGGCTCGGGCAAACGCGGCGCGAAAGCCTGAGGAGAGACACCATGCCCCTGTTTGCCCTGATCTGCACAGACAAGGCCGAATGCGAAGAGCTTCGGAAAACCACCCGCGACGAACATCTCGGCTATCTCAACACGACCGGGAAAACGGTGATGGCGGGGCCGTTCCTTGAAGACGGCCACATGACCGGCTCGCTGGTGGTGATCGACGTGGCCGACCGCGCCGAGGCCGAGGATTGGGCGGCCAACGATCCCTATGCGCGGGCGGGTCTGTTCGCCAAGGTGCGCATCGAAGAATGGAAAAAGGTGATCGGCTGATGGCCCACTGGCTGATGAAATCCGAGCCCAACAAGTTCTCGTGGGATCAGCTGGTCGCCAAGGGCGAAGCGGGCGAGGAATGGGACGGCGTGCGCAACTATCAGGCGCGCAACAACATGCGCGCGATGGCACTGGGCGACACGGTGTTCTTCTACCATTCGAATATCGGGCTGGAAGTCGTCGGCATCGCCGAAGTCTGCGCGCTGTCGCATCCCGACAGCACGACCGATGATCCGCGCTGGGATTGCGTCGATATCCGCGCGGTCAAGCCGATGCCGCGTCCCGTCAGCCTGAAAGAGATCAAGGCCACGCCCGAGCTGTCCGAGATGTCGTTGGTGACGTCGATGCGGTTGTCGGTGCAGCCGGTGACCGAAGACGAATGGAAGCTCGTTTGCAAGATGGGCGGTCTGTAAGGCACGGCGCGTGGCCCGAGAAAATCCGGGTGTCACTTACAACTTCCCAGCGACGGATTGTCGCGCTAGCCTGCGGGAAAAGCGTAAGGGAGCGCAATTTATGGATTTTCTCGCAGTCATCGTAACGGCGGTGGTGGGCTTTGCCATCGGCGCTCTGTGGTACGGCGTATTCTCGCGGGCTTGGGTGGCGGCGTCGGGCGTGCCCACCGACGACAAGGGCGCGCCGCGCGACAGCGCCAATCCTGTGACCTATCTCGGCGCCTATCTCTGCATCCTGCTCGTTGTGGGCATGATGCGCCATATCTTCACCATGTCCGCCGTCGTCTCGGTCAATGACGGCGTCGTCGCGGGGCTGGGGATCGGGCTGTTCCTGATCGCGCCGTGGATCGCGCTGAACATCTTCTTTTCGCAGCGTCCCAAGGTGCTGATCCTGATCGACGGCGGTTACGCGGCGATTGCCTGCGCGATCATGGGCGGTGTGCTGGTGTTGTTCTGATGTCCGGGCAGACGGTTTCCTTCACCCGCATGAAAGACGGCACGGCCGAGGATTACGCGCTACTGGCCGAGCTGGAAAAACCCTTTATCGCCACCACCGCCGAGCGCGTCCTTGCCGAGCTTGCCCGTCACGGCGAGGCGACGCTGGAAGGCTATCGTATCACGCGGCTCGAGCACGGATTGCAGGCCGCGACCCGGGCCGAGCGCGATGGGGCCGATCTCGACTGGATTGTCGGCGCCTTGCTGCACGATATCGGCGACGGGCTGGCCCCGCAGAACCACGACCGTTTCTCGGCCGAGGTGATCCGCCCCTTCGTGCGCTGGGATGTCGCCTGGGTGGTCGAGCATCACGGGATTTTCCAGATGCTCTATTACGGCCATCATTATGGCTGGGACCGTAACGCGCGCGAGCGGTTCCGCGACCATCCCTGTTTCGATGCCTGCGCCGAATTCTGCGAGCGCTGGGATCAATCCTCGTTCGATCCGGACTATGACAGCCTTCCGCTGGACCATTTCGCGCCGATGGTACGCGAGGTCTTCGGGCGCAAGGCTTATGATCCTGCCGTGATCTGCGAGGGCGAGGTGACGACGCTGACGGTGTAAACCCGTCCGCGCCTTAAATCCCGGAATTGGGCGGTCAGGCCGCGCCTTTGCCCATCCGGCGGCGCAGGACCAGCATCGCCACAAACAGCACGGCCCCCAGCGCGGCAAGGCCCGCAACCGGCGTGTTGAGCGGATCGCCATTGCGTACCACGACCGCGATCAGCGCCCAGATCAGCGCCAGCGCGTAGCCCGGCGCGCGCATCACCCGCGACTGCACCACAAGCCCCAGAACCAGCGCGATCATCAGCGCGACAAGCGCTGCGGGCGTGGCGTCCATGATGCCCCAGCCTGCCAGCAGCAGACCGACCGAAACCGACGCCGCCGCCGTCAGCCAGCCCGCATAGGTGGCGATGGGCGCCTGAAACCACCAGCGATCACGCTTGGGCGTCTTGAACAGCGCGACCAGAGCGGTCGCCAGCATCGCCCAGATCAGCACCGTCGCACCAATCGGCGTACGCTCGGCCAGCGCCAGCCAGAACGTGCCCATGGCAAGGCTGGCCAGCAGCCAGGGCCGGGCGGGCTGCCATGCCGGATGCTCAGGACGCTTGATGAGACCAAACACCGCCGACAGGATCAGCCAGACATAGAGCAGCCCCCAGATCGAAAAGGCATAGCCTGCGGGCTGTACCGGCGGGTTTTCCTGCGGCACCGGGAACAGGCTGGGATCGAAGCCTGCGAAGCTGGTGACGAAGAACGGCGACACGGCGAAGGTCACCGAGACGACAAGGGTCAGGATGGCAAGCAAGCGCGACATGATGGAACCTCGGGTATCGGAGGGGCAGAGGCGCCCTTGACAGGGATGTAACCTTGAAAGGCCAAGTTCAACAGCATTTTCATCCGCGCAACCCGCGCTCAGGCAAGCCCCAGCTCGGCCAGCGTGGCCTGAAGATCCAGCGTCCCGGGTTCGATCCCGTCGCGCAGCATCCGCACGGCCAGCGCCATCAGCGCATCGTTGACCGGGGTTTTCACGCCATGCAGGCGGCCCAGATAGCAGATCTCGCCGTTCATGTAGTCGGTCTCGACCGAATTGCCGCGCTGGAAGCTCTGCAGGGTCGAATTCGACATCGCGGGCGCGCCGGGAACCTCGCGCAGGTTCATGTATTTCTCGCGCCGCTCGTCCTTGGTGCTGACATCGACGAAATCGATGCCAGCGGCTTTGTAGACAGCGATGGCTTCGCTTTGCGCGGCCTTGCGCAACGCGCCATCCGGCGCCGAGGGACCAAAGGCCGCGCCCGAGATATTACCGAGATTGAGCAGCAGCTTGCCGTATTTCGACGCCATCACGTCGGGCTTCACGAACGCCGCGAAACCGGCGGGCCAGAGCAGCTCGACCAGCGCTTCGTCGGCGGCGTCGGAGCCTTTCGGAAAACGGCCGATATCGAACATCCCCAGCTTGGGCGTGCAATGCGAAACGACTTCGCCGGGGGTCAGGTAGGTGCCCGGCAGCATCACCGTCATGCCGTGCACGTTGGGGAACATCCGCAGCGCCAGAGGCTCGTTCGCGACGCCGTTCTGGGTGCAGAAGATCGGCTGATCGGTCACGCCCGCCATCCGCAGCGCTTCCAGCGCGGGCTGGGTGTCCTGCGTCTTCATGCACAGAAGGATTGCGTCATCGGGGCGAAAGTCGATCTCAGCCGGCGAGCCGACCATCGGTACCGCGATCACCTCGTCCATGTCGGGGCTCATCACCCGCAGGCCCTTGGCCTGAACCGCCTCAAGCATCCGGCCCCGCGCGATGCCGATCACCTCGGCCCCCGATTTCGCCAGCGCGCCCGCCAGTACCCCGCCGATCGCGCCGACCCCGTAGACGATGATGCGCATGTAAGCCTCCTGTCCGTTTGCCGGTGTTATGGCCCCAAGTTCGCGCGGGCCGCAAGCAAGATGGTGAACAGGTTCATGATTGCGCGGGGGCAGGGCAGGCGCGGGGCAGGAACTGGGCGCTCTCGCTGCCTTGCGCTGAGTTCGGGGGCGAAAACGCAAACGGAGGCCCGGGGGCCTCCGTTCTGTCGTGGCAGGTCCCGGTTGCCGGGATCAGTAGCGGTAATGCTCGGACTTGTAGGGGCCGTTGACGGTGACGCCGATGTACTCCGCCTGTTCGGTCTTCAGCTCGGTCAGCTTGACGCCGATCCGGTCCAGATGCAGGCGCGCGACCTTTTCGTCCAGATGCTTGGGCAGGATGTAGACACCCGGCGCGTATTCGCCCTTCTTCGTCCACAGCTCGATCTGCGCAAGCACCTGATTGGTGAACGAGGCCGACATCACGAAGGACGGGTGCCCGGTCGCGTTGCCGAGGTTCAGCAGGCGGCCCTGGCTCAGCAGGATCATGCGATTGCCCGTGGGCATCTCGATCATGTCCACCTGATCCTTGATGTTGGTCCATTTGTGGTTCTTCAGCGCGGCGACCTGAATTTCGTTGTCGAAATGGCCGATATTGCCGACGATCGCCATGTCCTTCATCTCGCGCATATGCTCGAGACGG
Source organism: Rhodobacter sp. NTK016B (assembly GCF_017303295.1). Lineage (GTDB taxonomy): Bacteria > Pseudomonadota > Alphaproteobacteria > Rhodobacterales > Rhodobacteraceae > Pararhodobacter. The sequence continues at coordinate 92,735 of NZ_JAFKOK010000012.1, forward strand.
ATGACATCCTTGTTGCCGGTGGTGGTGATGAAGATGTCCGCCGTTGCGGCCACGTCTTCCAGCGTGACGACTTCGAAGCCGTCCATCGCCGCCTGAAGCGCGCAGATCGGGTCGATCTCGGTCACTTTCACCCGCGCGCCCGCGCCGCGCAGCGAGGCGGCCGAGCCTTTGCCCACATCGCCATAGCCGCAAACCACGGCCACCTTGCCGGCCATCATCGTGTCGGTCGCGCGGCGGATGCCGTCGACCAGCGATTCCTTGCAGCCGTACTTGTTGTCGAATTTCGACTTGGTGACCGAGTCGTTGACGTTGATCGCCGGGAAGGGCAGCAGGCCCTTCTTGTGCAGGTCATAGAGACGGTGAACGCCGGTGGTGGTTTCTTCCGACACGCCCTGAATTTCGGCGCGCTGCTTGGTGAACCAGCCGGGCGAGGCCGCCAGACGCTTCTTGATCTGCGCGAACAGCGCCTCTTCCTCTTCCGAGGTCGGCACGTCGATCAGGCCCGTTTCCCCGGCTTCGACGCGCGCGCCCAGCAGGATGTAGAGCGTGGCGTCGCCGCCATCGTCGAGGATCATGTTGGCCGTGCCGCCTTCACCGCCGAACTGGAAGATCCGGTCGGTGTATTCCCAGTATTCGACCAGCGTTTCGCCCTTGATGGCGAAGACCGGCGTGCCGGTCGCGGCGATGGCAGCGGCGGCGTGGTCCTGCGTCGAATAGATATTGCACGAAGCCCAGCGGACATCCGCGCCGAGGGCCTTGAGCGTCTCGATCAGCACGGCGGTCTGAACGGTCATGTGCAGCGAGCCCGCGATCTTCGCGCCCTTGAGGGGCTTCGAGGTGCCGAACTCGTCGCGGCAGGCCATCAGGCCGGGCATTTCGGTTTCGGCGATGTCCAGTTCCTTGCGGCCGAATTCCGCAAGCGAGATGTCCTTGACGATGTAGTCCGCAGCCATGTCCGGCTCCTGTTATGTCCTTATTTTGAAGCTCAGATAACACTGCGCCCCCGATGCGGCAATGCCGCGCCGGGGGACAGGGTTTCGCAAGGGTTTATCGCCGGAAAGACCGGGCGGCGCACAGAGCGCTGCAAGGAGCGCGGCAACAGGTCAGAACCTGTCAGACCAGCTCTCACCCGGAAGCCGGCCCGAACGCGCGCTGACGGGGGCATCGTCGAACCACGGCAGGGTCGAGCGCCGGTCGCGCTGCTGCGGCGCAGCTTTGCGCTCGGGTTGCGTTTCGGTCCGGGTGGCAACGCGGAAGGCGGAATTCAGAATGCCGAACATGAGGGATCTCCTTGGGGTGGCATGGCGTGTTCTTGACTGTTCCCTATGTGCCAAATCCCGCCGTGATTCTGAAGTTCGGATGGTTTTTGTTATGTTAGCTGTGCTAACAATACAGGATGGACTGGAAAGAGATTCCCTCGCTCTCGGCCTTGCGGGCCTTTGACGCGCTGGCGCGGCTGGGCAGCCTGTCCGCCGCCGCCCGCGATCTTAACGTGACCCATGCCGCGATCTCGCAGCATCTGCGGCAGCTCGAATCCGAGTTCGGCGAACCTCTGGCCCGGCGCGAAGGGCAGGGCATGGCGCTGACCGAGGCCGGGATGGAGCTGGCCGCCGCGCTTGGCGACGGGTTCGGCCGCATCGCCGAGGGTGTGACGCGCCTGCGCGACCGCAATCGGGTACGGCCGGTGGTGGTGGCGCTGACCCCTTCTTTCGCCGAAAGCTGGCTGATGCCGCGCATCGGCGGTTTCTGGGCGTCGCATCCGGATGTCGAGGTGCGGCTGGTGCCCGGCATCGCGCTGGCCGATCTGCGCCGCGACGGGATCGATCTTGCGATCCGCTTCGGACAGGGGAACTGGCCGGGGCTCGAGGCCGAGCCCGTGACCGAGAACCGCTTCTCGGTCGTCGCGGCGCCAAGCTATGACAAGGCGCGCAGCCTCGCAGATCTGGGCAAGCTGAAGGCGCATGACTGGTTCTTTTCCACGGGCTCCAGCGAGCAAAGGCTGTGGGGCGCGGTGATCGGCGTGAATTTCGAAACCGTGGGCGCGCGCGAACTGGCCAACAACGGGATGGTCGTCAGCGCGGTGCGCGCCGGGCTGGGCCTGTCCATTCAGGCCTCGGCGCTGGTCGAGCCGGATATCCGCTCGGGCCAGATGGTCCGCCTGTACGAAGGCGACGGCGACGGGCTGGGCTATTACATCGTGTCGCGCCCGGGCTCGCTGTCGCCCGGCGCACGGTTGTTCCGGCAATGGCTCAGGCGCACCGCGCGGGCGGAAGGCGCGGGCAAGGGGCCGCTTTAGGCCCTCGCTTCGTTCAGGCGCGGCAGGAAGACGGCCAGCAGGCCCAGCACCGGCAGGAAGCTGCAGATCTTGTAGACCGTGGCGATGCTGGTTGCGTCCGCCACCAGCCCCAGCGCGGCCGCCGCGATGCCGCCGATCCCGAAGGCCATGCCGAAGAAGACCCCGGCGATCAGACCGACGCGGCCCGGCACCAGCTCTTGCGCGAAGACGACGATCGCCGGAAAGGCCGAGGACAGGATAAAGCCGATGAACACCGTCATCACGCCAGTCCAGAACAGGTCGAGATAGGGCAGCGCCAGCGTGAAGGGCAGCACGCCCAGGATCGAGATCCAGATCACCGCCCGCGTGCCGATCCGGTCGCCGATCACGCCGCCGAAGATCACGCCCGCCGCCGCCGCCGCAAGGAACAGGAACAGCATCATCTGCGCTTCCTGCGCGCTGAGCCCGAAGCGATCGATCAGGAAGAAGGTATAATAGGCGCTGATCGAGGCCATGTAGACGTTTTTGGTAAAGGTCAGGAAGGCCAGCACCACGATGGTAATCACCACCACGCGGCGCGGCAAACCATGTTCGCGCGCGGGAGCGGTGCGTTTCTTCTTGCGGCGATGCTCGGCCTGCCAGCGCCCGACGAGGCTGAGGATCGTCATGCCCACCAGCGCCAGCGCCGCGAACCACGCGACCGACCCGCGGCCCAGCGGCACGACGATGAACGCGGCCAGCAGCGGCCCCGCCGCATGCCCGGCATTCCCGCCGACCTGAAACATCGACTGCGCGGTGCCGAATTTGCGCCCGGCGGCGGTGCGGGTGACGCGGCTCGCTTCGGGGTGGAACACCGCCGAGCCGATACCAATCAGCGACGCGCCGGCCAGCAGGTAGGGATAGGACGGCGCATTGGCCAAAAGCAGCAGCCCCACCATGGTCGAGCCCATGCCGACGGTCAGCGATTGCGAGAACGGGTAGCGGTCGGTCAGCGTGCCGACCAGCGGCTGCAGGACCGAGGCGGTGCCCATGAACGCGAAGGTCATCAGGCCGATCTGCGTGAAGTTCAGCGCGAATTCGTCGCGCAGCAGCGGATAGCTTGCCGACAGCACCGATTGCATCACATCGTTGATGAAGTGACACAGCGCAATCGACATCAGAACCAGATACTGCGTCTTCAGCACGGCGTCGCCCTGCAGGGGCATTTCGGCCGCGGCGGGAACGGGGCCGGGCAGGGGCCCGGACAAGGACACCGTCGCTTGCGGAATGCTGGAATCGGCCATGGCTGGTCCTTCACATGTGCAGGGGTGACATGATCGTGTGGTGCCGCAAGGTCAAGCTCTGGTCAATGCGCTTTCGCAAGGCACCTTTCCGCCACAGCACGAAAGCGGCGCGGGCCTGTCGTCACTCTGTTGTTGTGACATCGGGGCCTTTATGCGACATCTGCTTCAAAAGGCGGTACAAAGAGGACAGCGCGTGACACACGCGACGGCAGGACGGCGGATCATACCGCGCGCCGCCGGGGGCCCTGAATCCCGGCGCGAACAGGCGCTCAGACGGTTGCTCGGTCAGCCCGGACCCGGGCGCAGGCTCGCCATGGCGGCTGCCATGGCGCTGGCTTTGCCATTTGCGGGGACTCTTCCGGCCAAGGCGCTCGAAAGCATTGAGCTGAACGCACCCGGGGCCTCGGACACGCTGATCGAGACGCTGCGCGCCAGCTCGCTTCTGCTGACCGCCGAGGGATCCGAGCGGACCGATCCGCTGGATCTGATGGCCGCCGCGCGGGCGGAATATGGCCGTCTTATCAACCTGCTCTACGAAGATGCCTATTACGCGCCGGTGATCCATGTGCGCGTCGACGGGCGCGAGGCGGCGGATATCTCGCCGCTCAATAATCCCGGGCGCATCGACAACATCGTCATCGACATCGCGCTGGGCCCGCAATTTACCTTCGGCGAGATCGCCATCGCGCCGCTGGCGCCCGGTACCGAACTGCCCGCCGAATTCGCCCCCGGTCAGCCTGCCCGCAGCACCGTCGTGCGCGCCGCCCTGAGTGCGGCGATGGATGCCTGGCGCGAGCAGGGGCACGCGCTGGTGGAATCCGTGGGCCAGCAGGTCGTCGCCAATCACAATGCGCAGGCGCTCGATGTGCGCGTGTCGTTGGCGCCGGGGCCGCGGCTGAATGTCGGCACCGTGATCCCCGAGGGGAATGAGCGGACGCGCGACCGCCGCGTCGTCGCCATCGCCGGTCTGCGCCGGGGTGAGCTTCACACGCCCGAGAGCATTGCTGACGCCGAGACCCGGCTGCGCCAGACCGGCGCGTTTTCGTCCGTGGTGCTGGAAACCGCCGAGACGCCCAATCCCGATGGCACCGTCGATGTCACCGCCAGCGTGGAAGAAGCATTGCCGCGCCGCATCGGTTTCGGCGCCGAGCTCGACAGCGAGAACGGCGTCGGTCTGAGCGGTTTCTGGCTGCACCGTAATCTTCTGGGCGGGGCCGAGCGTTTGCGGCTCGAAGCCGAGATCGACGGCATCGCCGCGCAGGTCGGCGGTCTGGGCTTCACCCTGTCGGCGCTTTATACGCGCCCGGCCACGTTCAACCGCGACACGGATATGGAGCTGGGCCTGCACGCCGTGCGGATGAGCGAGCGCGACTACGACGCCGACGCTTACGAGGCCAGCGCCTCGCTCGTGCGGCGCTTCAGCGACACGCTTACCGTCAGCGGCGGGATCAACCTGCGTTTCGAGACCGCCGATTATTCCGGTCTGGACCGGGATTTCGGCACGCTCGGTGTGCCGGTTTCGGCCACCTATGACACCCGTGACGAGCCGTTGAACGCCACGCAGGGCTATTACCTGTGGTCCGAGGCGATGCCCTATCTGGGCTTCGCGCAAGCCGATAGCGGGCTGCGGCTGCGTTTCGACGGCCGCATCTATAACGATGTCGGAACCGACGGGCGGATCGTGCTGGCCGCGCGCGCGCAACTGGGGGCGGTTCTGGGGGCGGCCACCGACGCCACGCCGCGCGGCTATCTGTTCTATTCCGGCGGCGGCGGCACGGTGCGGGGCCTGCCCTATCAATCGCTGGGCGTGACCACCAACGGCGTCGATTCCGGCGGTCGGGGCTTTGCGGCGCTGTCGGCCGAACTGCGCGTCCGGGTGCGCGAAAGCTATTCCATCGTCGCCTTCGCGGATGCGGGCGCCGTGTCTTCCGGTGCGTTCTCGGGCGTTTACGGATGGCAGGCGGGCGGCGGCATCGGGCTGCGCTATGATACCCCCATTGGCCCGCTGCGGTTGGATGTGGCGGTGCCGATCCGCCGCAATGCCAGCGTGTCGGGCAATGATTTCCAACTCTACCTTGGCATTGGCCAGGCGTTTTAATGACCCGAAAACCACTCTCTGAAACGGGCGGACCGGCACCGAGGCCGCGCCGTCCCCGCTGGCGCTGGCTGGCGATGATCCTGACCCTGCTGACGCTGGCCGCGACCCCGGTCCTGCCGCAGAACGAAGACGAGGATGTCGGCATCCTTGCCGGAATGCTGCAAGACATGCTGTCGGATGCCGGGCGCGACGTGCGCATCCGGGGCTTCGAGGGCGCGCTGTCCTCGCGCGCCACCGTGTCCGAAATCTCGATTTCCGACGATCAGGGCGTCTGGCTGACGCTGATCGATGTCGTGATCGACTGGAACCGAAGCGCCTTGTTCGACCGCCGCGTGCAGGTCAACGAACTCAGCGCCGGGCGGATCGAACTGGCGCGGCTGCCGGTCACGAACGCGGCGGATACGCCCGCGATGCCCAGCCGCACGGCGCGTCCCGATTTCGCCCTGCCCGAGCTGCCCGTGTCGGTGAATATCGGTGAAGTCCGGGCCGATGTCGTCGCGCTGGGCGCCTCGATTCTGGGCGAAGCGGCGGAGTTCACCCTGACCGGCAGCGCCCAGCTTCAGGGCGGACAAGGCGAAGCCAGTTTCGATGCGCATCGGACCGACGGGGCGGGCGGGCAATTCGTCTTTTCCGGCAATTTCGACAACGAAACGCGCGAGCTGCGGCTCAATCTCGATCTGAGCGAAGGCGAGGGCGGGCTGGTCACGACGATGCTCAACATCCCCGGCAAGCCCGCTCTGGGCCTGTCTATCTCGGGGCAGGGGCCGATCAGCACCTTCGAGGCCGATATCGCCCTGTCGACCGATGGCACCGAGCGCGTCAGCGGCAGTTTTTCGTTCATCGATGAATCGCCCGATACCAGCCTGCTGACCGGCGGCGGTTTCAGCCTTGATATCGCCGGTGATCTGCGCCCGCTGCTGGCCGCCGATCTGCATCCGTTCTTCGGCGATCAGGCCAGCCTGCGCGCCACGGGACAGCGCGACGAAGACGGCGAAATCACGCTGCCCGAACTGAGTATTTCGACCGGCGCAATGCAAGTCGATGGCAGCGCGGCGATCAGCCCGCAGGGCCTGCCGCGCCGCGTGCAGCTTGTGGCCGGGATCATGCGCGATGACGGCGAGCCAACGGTTCTGCCGGGCAGCGGCGGTGCGGCGATGCTGCAAAGCGCCACGCTGCATATCGGCTTTGACGAGGATGTCTCGCGCGACTGGTCGCTCAGCGCCGAGGTGGACACGCTGGATCTGACGCAGGCGACGCTTGGTTCGACCACGCTGTCGGGACGCGGACGTCTGGGCACCAGCGTCGTGGGCGACGGCTCGCCCCTATTCGAGGGCGTGTTCGAATTTGCTGCGCAGGACATCGAGGCCCGCGATCCGGACGTGCAGCGCGCGCTCGGGGATCAGTTTCTGGGCCTCATCAGCCTGAGCCTGACCTCGGCGGGCGATCCGCTGGAACTGACCGGCCTGACCTTCGAAGGCGATACCGTCTCGCTGACAGCTTACGGCTCGCTCGAAGGGCTTAATTTCACCGGCTTCACCGAACTCGAAGCGCCCGACCTGTCGGTTTTCTCGGGCCTCGCGCAGCGGCCCGTGGGCGGCCATGCACTGGCCACCATCGACGGGTCGGTCAACGCGCTGACCGGGGCGTTCGATCTCGGGGCCGAGCTGACCACCACCGATCTGTCGGTGGGTATCGCCGAGGCCGACGCGCTGCTGGCCGGACAGGCCGGGATCCAGCTGTCGATCCGCCGCGATACTGAAGGCACGACTTTACGCAATCTCGATCTGCGGGCGGGCACGCTGCAACTGAATGCTGAAGGCTCGCTGGAACCCAGCGCCGCCGATATCGCTGCGCGTCTGGTGGCCAGCGACCTGTCGCGGCTTGGTCCGGGCTATGGCGGACAGGCGCGGCTCGATGCGACGCTGACCACAACCGAGGTGGCGACGCGGCTGCAGCTTGACGGGTCGGTCATCGACCTTGCGCTGGCCGATCTGCCAGCGGCGCAGATCGTCGGCGGCATCTTCACCGGCTCGAACAACCTGCGGGCGGATCTGTCGCTGGTCGATGGTGTTACCGAGGTCAGCGAACTGACGCTGACCGGCCCCCGTCTGGATCTCGAAGCCGAGGGCAGCTATTCCGCCGAGCGTCCGGACCTGACGCTGCGGCTCAACCGGCTTGATGTCGCGGCTTTGCGGCCGGGCGGGCGTGGGCAGATCTCGGGCCGGGCCGAGATGAATGGCGAGGACGGCACGACCCGTTTCGGCCTGTTCATCGACGGGCAGGGACCGATCGTGACCGGCATCGATCCGGTCGATGCGCTGGTCGGCACCGGGCTGCATCTGGAAGCGCGCGCCACCGCCACGCCCGACGGCGCGCTGACTATCGACACCGCGCGGCTCGATGCGGATGGCGTGCGGGCGTCGATCACCGGGGCGCAGCAATCCACGGGCGAGGCGCGCTTCGCCATCGAGGCGGCTTTGCAGAATATCGGGCGACTGGCGCCGGGTCTTGCGGGCAATCTGACGCTGGCGGGCGATGTCGCGCGCGCGGCGGGCGATACGGGCTACCGCGTGGATCTGCGCGCGTCCGGCCCGCAAGGCATGACCGCCACGGCGCGCGGGCGGGTGAACGAGGATTTCACCATGGCCGTGCAGCTTGACGGTCAGGTACAAAGCCAGCTTCTGAACGCGATGCTGGAACCCGCCAGCGTCTCTGGTCTTATCCGTTTCAACGGCTCGATCAACGGCGCGCCGGGGATCGACGCGTTGCGCATGAATGTGTCACTCAGCAACGGGCGCTACGCATTGCCCGCCGCTGGCATCGCCTTTGCCGATGTCTCGGCTCAGGCGCAACTCGACGGGCTGGCCGCGCAGGTTCAGCTTGAGGGCCGCTCGTTGTCGGGCGGCAGCGGGACGGTCAGCGGGCGCATCCGGCTTGATCAGGGGGCGGATGCCGATCTGAGCGTGCAGGTGCGCAATCTTGTCGTGCAGCAGGCCAACCTGTTCGATGCGCGGGTGTCGGGGACCGTCCGGCTTGTGGGCCAGATCGGCCGCAACGCGCTGGTATCGGGCGACGTGACGCTGGACGAGGCCGAGATCCGCATCCCCAACTCGCCGCTTGGCCGCGCGGGCTTCGGGCTGCAGAATCTCAGCCATGTGGGCGAAGACGCGGCCAGCCTGCGCACGCGGGTCAATGCGGGGATCGCCACAGGCACACGCGTAGGCTCGGCGCCGGTGCCGCTGCGGCTGGATCTGCGGATCAACGCGCCCAGCGGTGTGTTCGTGCGCGGGCGGGGGCTGGATGCCGAATTGGCCGGGACGCTCCGGCTTGGCGGGACGACCCGCGCCGTGGTGCCTGCGGGCGATTTCACGCTGGTGCGCGGGCGTCTGGACCTGCTGGGCAATCGCTTCACGCTGACCGATGGTTCGGCCAGCATGATCGGCAGCTTCATGCCCTTCATCACGCTGATCGCCACGACCGAAAGCGAAGGGGTCGTGACCTCGATCACCGTGACCGGGCAGGCGAACAGCCCCGAGATCGAATTCTCTTCCGTGCCCGATTTGCCCGATGACGAGATCCTCGCCCGCCTGATCTTCGGGCGCGCGCTGACCTCGCTCAGCCCGTTTCAGGCGGCGCAGCTGGCGCTGTCGGTGGCGACGCTGACCGGGCGGGCGGACAATTCGATCATCAGCCGCACGCGGGAATCCCTGGGCCTCGACGATCTCGACTTCACCGTCAATGACGAGGGCACGACCGAACTGCGCGCCGGTCGGCGCATCAGCGATCAGCTCTATACGGACGTAACGGTCGATGCGACGGGCGAAAGCGAAGTGTCGATCAATCTGGATCTGACCGACAGCATCACGCTGCGCGGCAGCGCCGACAGCGAAGGCGGCTCGTCGGTCGGCATTTTCTTCGAGCGGGATTACTAAAGGCCACGCCCCGGTCGCACCGGGGCGGGCCGTTGGGGGCTCAGTGGGGGCTCAGTTCTTGGACATCGTCGCCTTGAAGGCCGGGCGCGCGGTCACGCGTTCGAAATACTCGACCAGCGTGGGCTCGGTGACCTCGAATTTCGCCGATTTCGCCCAGAGCAGGCAATGGCCCAGCACGATATCGGCTATGGTGAAGTTTTCGCCCATCAGATAGGGGCCATCGCCCATCCGCCGCGCCATGCTGCTCTGGTTGCGCGAGAATTCCCAGCGCAGCGATTCCTTCACCTCGGGCACGCGCTTGTCTTCGGGCAGGATGAAGCTGTGCCGCGCGGCGGTCCACAGCACCGAGTCGAATTCATCGAGCGCGCAATGCAGCAGCATGTCCTGCCGCGCGCGGGCCAGCGTGCCGGCGCGGGCGGTGAACTGATCATGGGCATCGGCGAGATAGTTCAGGATCGCCGTGGAATCGGTGATCGGCTCGCCCTCAACCAGCAGAACGGGCACCTTGCCGCGCGGGTAATGGCGCACCACGTCGTCGCTATGCGGCTTCACGCCGAGATGCTCATACGGCACACCCAGCTCTTCCAGCATCCAGACCGCACGGGCGGCCCGGGTCGATGCAGCGCCGATCAGGGTGTAATTCGGGGTGGACATGCGCGCTCCTCCTTGGCAGTCGGGCGGCATCAAGCCATGCGCGGGGCGCACAGGCAACCCCGCCGCTGCGTCATTCAGCGGCGTCCGGCCAGCCGGCAGAGCCGGACCAATGCGCGTTCGGCAAGCGCGCGCGTCGGTGCGCGGGTCGACGAGCGCAGCACCAGATCGGTTTCCGTCAGCCCGCGCAGGGCCTCTTCCACGCGGGGCAGGGACCACATCTTGGCCTGCCGGAGCAGCTTGTCGCGGCGCGGGCCGAAAACCGGGGGGCGCAGCGTGCCGATGGCCTGACTGGGCCCGCCCGGCGCGCTGACCAGCGCATGCAGCACCCGGAAGTGACGCGCGGCGCCGATGAACACCGCGACCGGCTGCACGCCCTGCGCCGATAGCCGCGACAGGACCGGCGCCAGTTCGCCCACCCGTCCCTCGGCCACCACGTCGAGCACATCGTCGATATCGGCCTCGTTCGATTGCGGGGCCAGCAGGGCGACTTCCGCCGGGCTGAGCGGCGTGTCGTCGTTGAGCTTGTAGAGCGAGATCCGCGTCAGCGTCTGGCGGAAATCGCCGGGTTCCAGCATCTGGCCCAAAGCCAGCAGGTCGCGCATCGTCTCGTCGGGGATCTGCGTCAGCCCGGCCTCGCGCAGCATGGCCTCGATCTCGGCCCGGCCGGGCGGATCGTCATAGACGGCAAGACACAGCGCGCGCTTGTCGCCTTCGAACAGCTTGCGCAGCTTCGAGCCGGGGGTGAGCTGCCCGGCGGTGGCGACGATCATCGCATCGCCCTCGGCCCATTCGGCAAGCGCGGATTTCAGGGCGTTGACGGCGTGGTCATTGGCTTCGTCGATGACCAGCGCGCGGGGGCCGGGAAAAAAGCCCTGCGCCTTGATCGCGTCGACCGCGCCCGAACCGTCCTTGCGCAGGTCGCTGCCGGTCAGACGGGTAAGGCGCATTTCGCTGTCGCCGTTGGGGCCGACATGCGCGGCGACGACCTTGGCGCGGCGCTCGGCCACCCGCATCGCATCGGCACCATAGATCAGAAGCCCCGGCACGCGCGGATCGGGACGGCTGAGAAACCCGGTCGCATCGCGGGGAGAAAGCTTCATTCCGCGGTAAGGCCCGGCTCGGTGTAAAGGCGCGTGACGACCGAATCGGCCAGCATCCGCATCAGGCGCGACTCGGCATCCTCGGCAGCGGTGAAGCTGGCAAGCTGGGTGCCGGTGGTCGAATAGGCGGTGTTGCCCGCGACCTCGCCCTGCGCGACGGTCTGGCCGGACGCGGTGTCCGTCAGGGTAAAGGCAGCGGTGCCGAAGATCTGCACGCGTGTCGCGCCGAAATCCTGCACGTCACCGCCGCCGACTTCCTCGGTTTCGATCGTGTAGGCGAGCGCATAGCGCGGCGCCGTGGGCGGGCCGAGGATCTCTTCGACCGCGCGCAGGAACTGAAAGTCCGAGCGGGAGACCGGATCATCGACACGCACAGCGTTGCGCAACGCCGTGCCCGCGCCGCCCGGCCCATAAACCGGCGTAAAGCCGCAGCCCGCCAGCGCAAGCGCCCCGGCAAGCCCGAGGAAACCCCGTCTGTTCAATGTTCTGGTCTCAGACCACCACATTCACGATCCGCCCCGGCACCACGATCACCTTCTTGGGCGTGGCTCCTGCCAGCACCCGGATCACAGCTTCGTCGGCCAGCGCGGCTTTTTCAACCTCTTCCTTGCTGGCATCGGCGGGGACGGTGATCTCGGCCTTGCGCTTGCCGTTGAACTGCACGGGCAGGGTGATGCTTTCATCGACCAGCATCGCCGGATCGGCCTTGGGCCATTCGGCCAGCGTCACCAGCCCGGCGCCGCCCAGACGGTGCCACAGATGCTCGGCCAGATGCGGCGTCATCGGCGCCATCAGTTGGGCCAGAACGCGCGCCGCTTCCTTCTGCACCGCGCCCGAAGCCTTGGTGCGGCTCAGCGTGTTGGTGAATTCGTAAAGCTTGGCGATAGCCTTGTTGAAGGCAAACCCCTCGATCGTCTGCGTCACGTCGTCGATGGCGCGGTGCATCGCGCGCTTGAGGTCGTCGTCGCCCTCGCCCGCGGTGCCCGGATCCATCGCGGCGATCTTTTCGCCCAGCGTCCAGACACGGCCCAGATGTTTGTAGGCGGCTTCGGCGCCCGCAGCGGTCCATTCGACGTCACGCTCGGGCGGGCTGTCGGACATCACGAACCAGCGCGCGGTATCGGCGCCGAATTGCTCGATGATGGCGACGGGATCGACCACGTTGCGCTTGGATTTCGACATCTTGGCCGAGGGCACGATCTCGACCTCGGTGCCGTCAGCGAGGAAGCCCTTGCCGTCCTTCAGCTCGACATCCTCGGGGAAGTGATAGACCGCGCGGCCTTTGGCGTCGCGGGTCTGGTAGATCGCGTGCGTCACCATGCCCTGCGTGAACAGCGCGTTGAACGGCTCGATGGACTTCTCGGAGAGGTGCCCCGTCTTGTGCATCGCCCGCGCGAAGAAGCGCGAATACAGCAGGTGCAGAATCGCGTGCTCGATGCCGCCGATATACTGGTCGACATTCATCCAGTAATCGGCCTCGGCCAGATCGGTCGGCGTGTTGGCATGGGGCGCGGTGAAGCGCGCGAAGTACCACGACGAATCGACGAACGTGTCCATCGTATCGGTTTCGCGCTTGGCCGCCGCGCCGCATTTCGGGCAGGTGCAGTCGCGCCAGATCGGATGACGGTCCAGCGGGTTGCCGGGCTTGTCGAAGCTCACATCCTCGGGCAGGCGGACCGGCAGGTTTTCTTTCTTCTCGGGCACCACGCCGCAGGTGTCGCAATGGATCACCGGGATCGGGCAGCCCCAGTAGCGCTGACGCGACAGGCCCCAGTCGCGCAGACGGAACTTGGTCACGCCCTTGCCGACGCTCTTTTCCTCGCAGAAAGCGATGGCGGCATCGACGGCGGCTTCGCCGGTCTGCACTTCGGACCCGGCCAGAAGCCGGACGAAGCGGACGGGCTCGGACTTGGCGGGCACGAAGGCTTCGGTCAGGGGCGCTTCCTCGGTGCCCTCGGGCACGAAGACGGGCGGGATCGGCAGGCTGTACTTGGTGGCGAATTCGAAATCGCGCTGGTCATGCGCGGGGCAGCCGAAGATAGCGCCGGTGCCGTAATCCATCAGGATGAAGTTGGCGACCCAGATCGGCAGCTCCCAGTCGGGATCGAATGGGTGCTTGACGGTCAGGCCGGTATCGAAGCCCTTCTTCTCGGCGGTTTCCAGCTCTTCGGCGGTGGTGCCGCCCTTGGCGCATTCCTCGCGGAAGGCCTGCAGAGCGGCGTTATTCTTGGCCAGCTCGCGGGCGAGCGGGTGATCGGGCGAGATGCCGACGAAGCTTGCGCCCATCAGCGTGTCGGGGCGGGTGGTGTAGACCTCGATCTCGCCGTTGCCGTCGGTCCGGTCAAAGGCGAATTGCAGCCCGCGCGACTTGCCGATCCAGTTGGCCTGCATCAGGCGCACCTTTTCGGGCCAGTCCTTCAGCCCGTCCAGCGCGTCGAGCAGCTCTTCGCTGTATTCGGAAATCTTGAAGAACCATTGCGTCAACTCGCGGCGTTCGACATCCGCGCCCGAACGCCAGCCCTTGCCGTCGATGACCTGTTCGTTGGCCAGAACGGTCATGTCGACCGGGTCCCAGTTCACCACCGCGTTCTTGCGGTAGACGAGGCCCGCTTCCAGCATGTCGAGGAACAGCGCCTGCTGCTGGCCGTAATATTCGGGATCGCAGGTGGCGAATTCGCGCGACCAGTCGATCGACAGGCCGAGGGGCTTCATCTGCCCCTTCATCACCTTGATGTTGTTATAGGTCCACGTGCCGGGATGACCGCCCTCGGCCATCGCGGCGTTTTCCGCGGGCATCCCGAACGCGTCCCAGCCCATCGGGTGCAGGACCGAGAAGCCCTGCGCCTTTTTCGTCCGCGCCACCACGTCGCCCATCGTGTAGTTGCGCACATGGCCGATATGGATGCGACCCGACGGGTAGGGGAACATCTCGAGCACGTAGTATTTCGGGCGCGAAGGGTCGACCTTGGCAGTGAAGCACCCTTCGGCATCCCAGGCGGATTGCCAGCGGGGTTCGATCTCTTGCGGCGAATAACGGTCGGCGGACATGCGGATTCCTGCGAAGTGTAAGGGCCGGACGAATGAAAAGGCCGGGCGAAACGCCCGGCGGTGTCTTACTCTCGAACGCGCAGGGATTCCAGCACGGGAATATCCCTGACGCGATTCGGGCTCAGAGCCCCAGCTCGCGGATGCGGATCTGGCGGGCGCGGGTGAGGATGGCGTTCTCTACCGCGCGCACGGTTTCGGCGCTGGCCGGGCCGTTGCGGGTGATCAGCGCCACGTTGAGCGAGCGCGCATCGAGCGCGGCATCCGTCACCGCGATAGTCGCGCGGTAGGGGCGCCCGCCGCCCGGCGGCGTGCCGTAGCCCGTGGTGATCACGCCCGAGAACGGATCCACCTGTTCGACCGGCAGGAAGTCGAGCACTTCCAGCGAGGCGGTCCAGATATAGCGGTTCACCGTCAGAACGGTCGACGGATCCTCGCGCCCCGAGAACAGGTCCCAGATCGAGTCGGTGGACCCGGTTTCCTCGACGCGCTGCTGAAGCGCCTCGTCGCGGGCGGCATCGCCGCCACCGCGGAAGAAGCTGCCTCCGCCGCATCCCGCAAGCGCGAGAGAGATAACGAGGGCCGCAATGACCTGCATCGCCGGTTTCGTGCTCATGGGTCCGTCACCCTTGTTGTCGTCCACCAATGCTTCATGAGGCCCCGCCTGCCTGCCCGAAGGCTGTCCTTTTGCAAAGACGCATGCGTGGCGTCCCAAGACGCGCACCGCGTGTCTACCCGAGCGGAGGTTGGCGAACAAGGGTCGGCGCGTCCGGCCGCCCGCCTGCTCACCAGCTATTCATCCCTACGCGCCCGCGCGTGCCCGCATGTGCGCGAGAGGCTTCTATGCCTGCCGGGCTGTGCCGCGCCGATTCCCCGGCACATCCCTGCGCCACTTCCGGCGGCGCTTTGCCTCGAAACGGGCAGCGCGTGCGATTCTCTTTCGTCCGCGGTCGCATGGCTCTGGTGGCGGGCGCGGGATGGGATAAGATGGCAAAAGCGGCTGAAAACCACCGTCCGGGCGGCGTTGCGGCACCCGAATCCTGTCCCGGAAAGCCCGGTGGAAACAGCGGCGTGGCAATTCTGCATCACAAATCGACGGAGTTCCGGGGGTGTTTGTGCGTATCTTGCATTGGGGGGGCAAAGGCGAGAAACAGACACAGACCCAGCTTGCGGACAAGGTGGGCAGTTATAACGCAACGAGGGAAACCATGAAGAAAATTCTTCTCGCTTCGACCGCCCTGGTCCTGTCGGCCGGCCTGGCCCACGCCCAAGGCCTGACCATCACCGGCGAAGGCCGCATGGGTGTCTTCTTCCAAGACAACGGTTTCGTGTCGGCTTGGACGCAAGAAAACCGCCTGACCCTGAACTTCAACGTCTCGGTCGAAGCCGATCACGGCCTGACCTTCGGCGCTTGGACCCGTGCCCGTACCCAGTCGACCAACTGGGGCAGCTACGCCGGCATCTTCTCGGGCTCGCGCGTTTGGGTTGAAGCTTCGGGCCTGCGCCTGACCTTCGGCAACATCGACGGCGCGATCCGTGGCGCTGGCGTTGCGATGGGCTACGGCGGCGGCTGCGGCATCGGCTACGAAGGCGGCACCCTGTGCGGTGACTCGCTCGGCCTGGTCGGCAACGGCACCGTGTCGCAAGGTCAGTCGTCGACCGGCGTCGGCCCGGGCTCGCGTACCCGCATCGACTACACCTTCGGTGAAACCCGTGTCGCTCTGTCGCACGACCGTAACGGCAACACCGAGCTGGGTGTTCGCACCTCGTTCGACGCCTTCACCGTTGCTCTGGGCTACTCGGACGGCGACGCGTTCATCTTCGGCGACGTCTGGACCATTTCGGGCCACTACGACGGCGGTTCGTGGGGCGTTGGCGCTCTGATCACCGACTTCGCTGGTTGGACCAACTACGCCATCTCGGGCAACGTGAACCTGGGCGGCGGCGACCTGTACGGCTTCGTCGGCCAACTGTACGACGACGCCACCTACGGCATCAGCTACGGCTACGACCTGGGCGGCGGCGCCACCCTGACCGTCGGTGCCGAGCACACCGCCTACAACGACGTGACCTTCGGTTCGGTCGGCGTTGCCTTCACGTTCTGATCCAGAACGCGACGGACTTTTGGAAGAGCGGGCTTCGGCCCGCTCTTTCTTTTTGCGCGAAGCTGAACTGCGCCATTTTCCCGTGGGCCGACCGGCAGCCGGGCCGGGACAACGACCCGGGGCGCGGCAGCTGAGTTTCCGGATCACCCCGATCCCCGACACTTTGACATTTCACCGATGTTCGTTTTCCGGGCAGGGCCAACGGCGCTGCGCGTTTCAAAGGCGCGGGCTGCTTGCGATCTGCTGCACCCGCTCGGAATATGTTGCTGCGCCGCAACAAAACTCGTCAGTGTAAAAGAAGGTTCACGTTTCCTCTCGTAGCGCCATGCAAAATACCTGACAAAAACACTCAGGACAAACTTTGCGAGAGCGCACAACAATGAAAAACCTCCTCCTCGCCACCACGGCCCTGATCGCTTCGGCGACCATCGCCAATGCGCAGGCCGTCACCATCTCGGGCGAAGGCCGCATGGGCGTCATCGCCTTTCACGGCCCGGTCTTCGGCGTCTGGAGCTGGGCGCAGGAAAACCAGCTTTCGCTCGACTTCAACGTCGCCATCGAAGCGGATCACGGCTTGAGCTTCGGCGCGCTCACCACCGCCGAGATCGCCAATGGGTCGGTCGGCGTCTTTTCGGGCTCGTCCGTGTGGGTCGAGGCCAACGGCCTGACCCTGACCTTCGGCAATACGCCGGGCGCCGTCTATACCGCTGGCCTTGCCGTCGATACCTGCCTTGTCGGCTATGAAGGCGGCACGATCTGCGGTGACGATGCGGGCGCCGATCTGGCTTTCGTCGATTCGGACACCGACGGGGTTGGTCCGGCCAACGTGACCGCCGCCTATGCTTTCGGCGACACCACCGTTGCCGTCTCGCACGAACGCACCACCGGCGAAACCGAAGTCGCGGCGATGACCTCGTTCGACGCGTTCACCGTCGCTGCCGGTTACACGACCTTCGCGTCGGGCATCTGGACCGTGTCGGGCCATTACGATGGCGGCTCGTGGGGCGTGGGCGCACTGGTCGTGTCGGACGGCTCGACCACCAATTACACCGTGTCGGGTAATGTCGCGCTCTATGGCGGCGCGCTCTACGGTTATGTTGGACGCGAATTCGGCGGCCAGACCTATGGTCTGAGCTATGGCTACGATCTGGGCGGCGGCGCCACCCTGACCGCGGGTGTCGAACATTGGGATATCGGCGCGGGCGCGACTTCGGCCTCGATGGGCGTGGCGTTCACGTTCTGAACCACCCCCGAGACGCGTTTGAACGGGCCCGTTTGCGGGCCCGTTCTTGTGTTGCGCGCCGTGCTGCCTTGCGAGCGTGACCGCTGCGCACGCGATCGTGTGAGCGGAGCGCCGCTCAGACAGCGCGCGCTGCATTCCGTTTGTGTGAGAGAAATGATACAGTTAGGAACATTTTCAGTTGGTTCTCATGCGCAACATCATTCTCGCTTCCGCTCTGACCCTGCTCGCCGCGCCTGCGGTCGGGCAGACTTATGTGGTCCATTCCTTTGATTCGCGTTTCGGTGTCGGCTATTCAAGTGACCCGAATTCCAGCCAATCGTCGCTGCAGCCGCTCTATCAGGGGCGCTACAATGCCAGCTTCCGCCATACGTCGGATACCGGCGTGATGTTCCGCTTCGATCTGGGCGTGACGGTGGGCAATCTGCCCGACCGGCCGCTCAATGACCGCGACAATCACGGCGAAGCGCTGCCCGTTTCCCAGAACTGACCGTTCCAGACCCGTTCATCTGAGACGCGACGGGACGCAGAGCGATTTACATCCCCGGCCCGCTGTGGCTTCCTCGCGGCACGCCGCAGATGGATGCTCCGGAGGTCCCATGTCGCTGAAAGATATCAATGATCGTCTGAAAGCCGCCGAGGCCCGCGCGGGCCGCGCGCCGGGATCGGTCACGCTGATCGCCGTGTCGAAGGTGCAGCCGGTCGAGCGCGTGCGGGACGTTCTGGCGCAGGGACAGCGCATCTTCGGCGAGAACCGCGTGCAAGAGGCACAGGGCCGCTGGCCGTCGCTGATGCAGACGCATGACGATATCTCGCTGCACCTGATCGGTCCCCTGCAAAGCAACAAGACCCGTGCGGCGATGGAAATGTTCGATGCGATCCATTCGGTCGACCGGCTGAAGCTGGCCGAGACGATTGCGCGGATCGCCGACGAGATCGGCAGTTGCCCGGACCTGTTCGTGCAGGTCAATACCGGCGCCGAGTCGCAGAAGGCTGGTGTGCTGCCCGACGATACCGATACGCTGGTTACGCAGATCCGCGATCTGTCGCTGCCGCTGGAAGGGCTGATGTGCATCCCGCCCGTCGATCAGGACCCGGCCGCGCATTTCGAGCTGTTGCAGGCGCTGGCGGCGCGCAATGGCCTTGAGGGGCTGTCGATGGGCATGTCGGACGATTTCGAAACCGCGATCGCGCATGGCGCCACGCATGTGCGCGTGGGTTCGGCGATTTTCGGCGAGCGGGTTTACCAGGGCTGAGGCACGTTCGCCGGGGAAGGGGGGCTGTCTGCCCCCCTCGGCCTGCGGCCTCACCCCCCCGAGGATATTTATGGATCAAAGATGCCGGATGCGGGCGGGACAACGATTTCCGTGCCGATCTTCACGCGCGCGGCGATCCACAAAAGGTCTTCGCGCGCGAAAGCGAGGCAGCCGGCGGTCGGATAACCGGGGCGGCGCCATGTATGGACGAAGATCGCCGAGCCCTTGCCGGGACGGGCCTTGGGGTAGTTCCAGTCGGTGACGAGGATCAGGTCATACATCGGGTCAGCGCGGCGCAGGCGTTCATGGCTGGCCTTGAGCGGCGCGCGCACCGGGTGGTTATAGGCCGGATGCGCGGGGTCGTCGCACCACAGATCGCGCGGGCCGATGGGGTCGGCCCAGCGGGGCAGGGCGCGGGCTGGCAGCCGGTCGGGGCGGTAGAGCAGGCCGAGGATCCGGTGGCGGCCTGACGGTGTGGCCCCGTCGCCTTCGCGCTTGGCGTCGCGGATCCCGCCGCGACCGATCACACAGGGAAAGCGGCGTCCGGCGAACAGAACCCCCGTGGGCGTGAGGTGAAGGGCGTCGTATCTGACGCCCTTCACAGCAGGTGGCCCGATTTCGCCGCCTTGGTTGCGAGATAGGCGGCGTTTTCGTCCGTCAGACCCACTTTCAGGGGCACGCGCTCGACCACGTCGATCCCGCCGGTTTCCAGCATCGACACCTTGCGCGGATTGTTGGTCAGCAGCCGGACCTGCGAAAAGCCCAGCTTGCGCAGAAGTTCGGCGCCGAGGCGGAAATCGCGCTCGTCATCTTCGAATCCCAGCCGGTGATTGGCCTCGACCGTGTCGAAGCCCTGATCTTGCAGCGAATAGGCGCGCATCTTGTTGGCAAGCCCGATGCCGCGCCCCTCCTGATTGAGATACAGCAGCACGCCCGCTCCCTGCGCCTGCATCGCGGCCAGCGCGGCGTGCAGCTGCGGGCCGCAATCGCATTTGAGCGAGCCCAGTACGTCGCCCGTAAAGCAGGCGGAATGCAGCCGCGCAAGGACCGGCGCGTCGCGCAGGGGTTTGCCGACCTCGACTGCGTAATGCTCGGTCCCGCCGTCCTGTGGTCGGAAGACATGGAGCCGCCCCACGCCCGCGAGCCGCATCGGCAGCCGCGCGGCGATGACCGGGTCGAGCCGGGTTTCGGGCGCCTGCGTTTCGGCGATGGTCAGCTGCGTCAGGCCTTCGGGTGGTTCTGCGCCGGTCACGATCAGCGCGGCGGGCAGAAGCTGGGCGGATTTGACCAGCCGGATCGCCGCGCGGTGCAGATCGGCGGTGCCGTCGCGCTGGGATTGCATCGGCCCCTTCATCGGGTGGGTCAGGTCGTCGGCAGGATCGGCAAGGGCCTCGACCCAGCGGGCATCGACATCGGCGGGGACGATGATGCGGGCCAGATCGCCGTCATAGGCGCGGGCCTTCAGCGTGGCGGCGCGATGCTCGGTCAGGGCGACCACCGGCTGGCCGAGCCTGCGCAGCGCGTCGAGCCGGGCATCGTCAAGCGTTTCGGCGGCGACGATCAGCGCGGTCTGCGGGCCGTCCGACAGCATCACGGGCAAACCCACGCGCAGGTCGGCGCGCGCGCGGTTGAGGCGTTCGAGAGGGCCGGGTGACAGCGACATGATCCGCCTTCGACTGAAACAATTCACCCGTGGATGTAAGACACCGGCGGGGAAATTGAAACATAAGCCGGGCATCCGACACGAGCGCGTGAGAAATACCGCCGTCGCTTGAACGAACCGCGCCGCTACAACACCTTATGGGTAACAGACCGCGAGCCCGAGGACGGACCCATGGCCAAACTGAACAAGATTCTGCTTGTCGACGATGACGAAGACCTGCGCGAGGCGCTTGCCGAACAACTGGTCGATACCGAGGAATTCGATACCTTCGAAGCCGGTGACGGCGCTTCGGGGATGGAGCGCGTGCGCGACGAGCAGTTCGATCTGGTGATCCTTGATGTAGGGCTGCCCGACACCGATGGCCGCGAGCTGTGCAAGCGGATGCGCAAGGCTGGGGTGAAATGCCCGGTAATCATGCTCACGGGGCAGGATTCGGATGCCGACATGATCCTTGGGCTCGATTCGGGCGCGAATGATTATGTCACCAAGCCGTTCAAGTTTCCCGTGCTTCTGGCCCGGATCCGCGCGCAGCTGCGCCAGCATGAGCAATCCGAGAATGCGGTGTTCCAGCTGGGTGACTACCAGTTCAAACCCGCGCAGAAGATGCTGGTCGATGAAAAGGACCGCAAGATCCGCCTGACCGAGAAGGAAACCAATATCCTCAAGTTCCTGTACCGCGCGCCCGACGGGCTTGCCCCGCGCGAGGTGCTGCTGCACGAGGTCTGGGGATACAATGCGGGCGTTACGACCCACACGCTTGAGACGCATATCTACCGGCTGCGTCAAAAGATTGAATCCGACCCGTCGAATGCGCGGCTTCTGGTGACCGAGCCGGGCGGATATCGGCTGGTTCCCTGAGGCCCGATTCAGGCGGGCAGCGGTTTACCCTAAGGTAACGTCCCGCTGTCATTGTGGCTTCATGGGTTTTCTCATCCCCTGCGTGTCGGGGTCATGACACGCTCCTCCCTGTTGGACTGGTCCGGGCTTCGGCCCGGACCTTTTTTTCTTGGCGCGGGCACGCGTCCGCACGGGGCGACGGCGGGCCGGTTGACCGGCCTTCCCCGGAAAAATGACCTCAAAGGGTTGACCCGGCAATTTCCGTGACTTGATCTATCTTAATGTGGCGCGTTCGCCGCAGAGGTAACGAGTCAATTCTCCCTGTTGGACTCGGGCCCCGCCGCAGCTGCGCGGGGCCTTTTTTTCACCCCGTTCGTGGCCTGTCGCCCGGCGGGCGAACCCGTAGGATTCGGGTTTTGCCCCGGCGGGCGAGCGTGTAGACCCACAGGGTGCAAAGAAACGGGCGCGAGGCGCCCGCGCGACAGTTCGGGCGCGAAAGGAAATCCCATGCCGTTCACCCTTGCCACCTGGAACATCAATTCCGTCCGCCTGCGCAGCCCGCTGGTGCAGAAATTCCTGACCGAGGAAGCGCCCGACGTGCTGTGCCTGCAGGAATGCAAAAGCCCGGTCGACAAGATCCCGCTCGCCGATTTCGAGGCTCTGGGCTACGGCCACATGGTTGCGCGTGGGCAAAAAGGGTACAACGGCGTGGCCATCCTGTCGCGTCTGCCGCTCGAAGATGCGGGGCATATCGACTGGTGCCAGAAGGGCGATGCGCGCCATGTCGCGGCCCGGCTGGAAAACGGCGTGACGATCCACAATTGTTATGTTCCCGCCGGTGGCGACGTTCCCGACCGCAGCGTCAACGACAAGTTCGGTCACAAGCTGGATTTCGTGGCCGAGATGCGCGACGTGTTCCGTGATTCGCTGCCCGAGAAGTCGATCCTCGTGGGGGATCTGAACATCGCCCCGCGCGAGGATGACGTGTGGAGCCACAAGCAGCTTCTGAAGGTGGTCAGCCACACGCCCGTCGAGATCGAAGCGTTTGAAGAGGCCCGCGCGGCGGGCAAATGGGTCGATATCACCCGGCAGGACATCCCCGAGGGGCAGGTCTATTCGTGGTGGTCCTATCGCTCGCCCGACTGGGACGCGGCGGATAAGGGGCGCAGGCTGGATCATATCTGGGCCAGCGGCGATATCGGCGCGGCGGGCCATTCCTCGCGCATTCTGCGCCATGTGCGGGGCTGGGAAAAACCGTCGGACCACGCGCCGGTGCTGGCCACGTTCGACATCTGATTGTCGGGGCCGCCCCTGCCGGGCGGCCCCGCTTCGTCAGTGCTTGATCAGCATCTTGCGCGGCAGGTCGCAGAAGACCTCGGGCGCGGCATCGGTGATGGCGATGGATTCGGTGGTCTCGTAACCCCAGGTATCCATCCACAGGCCGGTCATGAAGTGAAAAGTCATGCCCGGCTCCAGCTCGGTCATGTCGCCGCGGCGCAGCGACATCGTGCGCTCGCCCCAGTCGGGCGGATAGCTCAGCCCGATGGAATAGCCGCAGCGATTGTCCTTGATGATGTCGCGCTTTTCCAGCGACTTGAAGAACGCGTCGGCGATGTGGTGGCAGGTATTGCCCGCCCGCGCGGCGTCCAGTCCGGCCTCCATCCCCTCGATCACCGCTTTTTCGGCTTCCAGAATCTCCTGCGGCGGCTTGCCCAGAAAGATCGTCCGCGACAGTGGGACGTGATAGCGCTGATAGCACCCGGCGATTTCGAAGAACGTGCCTTCGTTCTCTTTCATCGGCAGGTCGTCCCATGTCAGGTGCGGCGCGGCGGCATCGGGGCCTGACGGCAGCAGCGGCACGATGGCGGGGTAATCGCCGCCATGCCCGTACCATTCGTCATAGCGCAGCCCCGCATCGTAGATTTCGGCCACCAGATCGCATTTGCGGATCCCGACCTCGATCTTGTCGGCGATGCGGTGGTGCATCCGCTCGACGATCCGCGCGGCCTGCCGCATGTATTCCAGCTCTTTCTCGGACTTCACCGCGCGTTCCCAGTTGATGAAGCCGGTCGCGTCCTTGAACTTCGCGTTGGGCAGGCCGTTCTGCAGCCGCTCATAGGCGCGGGCCGAGAACCAGTAATTGTCCATCTCGACGCCGATCGTGCCCTTGTCCCAGCTCTTTTCGATCAGCTGTTCGCACAGATATTCCATCGGGTGGCATTCGGTCGACTGCACGTAATGGTCGGGATAGCCGATGACGTTGTCGCGCTGGATCCAGACGGTGCGGTAGGCGCCCTGCGCGTCCTGCTGGCGGCCGAACCAGATCGGCTCGCCCACCGGGCCGACGATGACGCATTGATGGACATAGAAGGACCAGCCCCCATAGCCTGACACCCAGGACATGTTCGATGGATCGCTCAGGATCAGCATGTCGAAGCCCTGGGCTTCCATCTTCAGGCGCAGCTTCGACAGCCGCTGATTGTACTCTTCGGTGGTATAGCGCTCGGGCGTGCGTTGCAGCTTGTTCATAGGGGGCTTTCGCTGGACAGGCGTTGAAGGGCCGTCGGACTTGCCGATACCGCCACCCTGTCGCTCAGAACCTGACCTAGCAAGCCTTGGATCGGAAAAAACTGTCATGAACGCGCTCGCGCCCGTTCCGGTCGTCTATTGGACACGCGATTGACAATCGCGCCCCGGCCCGGATCATGGCGGGATGGATACGCGCCTCGACGACAGGGACATCGCCATACTGGCCATTCTCAGCCGCGAAGGCCGAATCGCCAAGACCGAGCTTGCGGCGCGGGTGAACTTGTCGCCGACGCCGGCCTGGGACCGGATGAAGCGGCTGGAGCAGGCCGGGCTTATCCGGGGCTACCGGGCGGATGTCGATCTCGAACGGCTGGGACCGCATGTGCAGGTATTCGTCACGCTCGAGCTCGACAGCCACAAGGCCGAGAATTTCCAGCATTTCGAGCGTGTCGTCGCCCGGATCGAGGCGATCACCGGCTGCTGGGCGATAGGCGGTGGCTATGATTACCTGATGCAGGTGGTCACGACCGACGTGGCCGCGTTTCAGGACCTGATGGACGGGCTGCTGGAAAGCCGCGCGGGCGTGCGGCGGTATTACAGCTACATCGTCACCAAGCCGGTCAAGAATGTCCCGCCCGCGCTGGCCTTGCTGGGTGGTTGACGCGCAGGTCAGGTGATCTTTCGGGGTCCCGCGCCGGGAACAGAGGAATCCTCTGCCCGGGCCGCGCGGAACAGGCAGAGTCTCTGGCGCCCGCGCGCGACGATGGCCCCGACAAAGGAGCCCCCATGACCCAGATGCGCCCCACCCCGACCCCCTGGATTTCCGACACTGCCCTGCTGTGTACCGAAGGCGACTTCCCCGGACAGGGGCGGCTGGCCGTGCGCGACCCCGCGACCGGCGATCTGGTCGCGCAGGTCGCGATGTCCGACGCCACTGGCGCGCGCGCGGCGGTCGATGCCGCCGATGCCGCCTTCCCGCTCTGGGCCGGGATGCTGCCGCAGGACCGCGCGCGGCTATTGCATGGGTGGCACGACCGGATCATCGCCGCGAAAGAGGATCTCGCGCGGATCATGGTGGCCGAGCAGGGCAAGCCGATCTCCGAGGCGCGCGGCGAAATCGATTACGCCGCCAGCTTCGTGCAGTTCTATGCCGAGGAAGCGCTGCGCCCGAATATCGAGGGCGTCACCAGCCATCTGCCCGATGCCGAGATGGAGCTGTGGCGCGAACCCGTGGGCGTGGCCGCGCTGATCACGCCGTGGAACTTCCCCTCGGCGATGATCACCCGAAAGGCCGCCGCCGCTCTGGCTGCGGGCTGCACCGTGGTCATCCATCCGTCGGCCGAGACGCCGCTGTCGGCGCTGGCGCTGGCGGAACTGGCGCGCCAGGCGGGCCTGCCCGATGGCGTCATGAGCACCGTGGTGGGCGACGCGCCCGCGATCGTCGGGGAATGGACGGCGGATCAGCGGGTGCGCGCGCTGTCCTTCACCGGCTCGACCGAGGTCGGGCGCCTGCTGTATCGCCAATCCGCCGATACCGTGAAGCGGCTGGTGCTGGAACTGGGCGGGCACGCGCCGTTCATCGTCTTTCCCAGCGCCGATCTCGACCGGGCTGTGGCCGAGGCGGTGAAGGCCAAGTTCGCCACCTCGGGGCAGGATTGCCTTGGCGCGAACCGTTTCTACGTCCACCGCGATGTCTATGACGCCTTCTGCACCCGCTTCACCGCCGCGGTTGAGGCGCTGAGCATGGGGCGGGGCATGGACGACCCCGATATCGGCCCGCTCATCAACGAGAAAGCCATCGCCAAGCAGATCGAGCAGGTCGAAGACGCGCTGTCGAAGGGCGCGCGGCTGCTGACCGGCGGCAAGGTGGCTGCGGACAAGGGGCCGCTGTTTTTCGCGCCCACCGTTCTGGCCGATGTCCCCGACAGCGCCCTTATCATGAGCCAGGAGAATTTCGGCCCCGTCGCCCCTGTCACCCCTTTCGATACCGAGGAAGAGGTCACTGCGCGCGCCAATGACACCGAATACGGGCTGGTCGCCTATGTTCACAGTCAGGACCCGCGCCGGATCTACCGCATGACCCGCGCGCTGCAATTCGGCATGGTGGCGGTCAACCGCACCAAGGTCACCGGCGCGCCCATTCCCTTCGGCGGCGTCAAGCAGTCCGGGCTGGGGCGCGAAGGCGCGCGGCAGGGGCTCGAAGCCTTCACAGATATCAAATATGTCTGCCGCGACTGGGGCTGAAACCGGGGCTGACGATTTTCTGCGGGCCGGCGCTCTTGCAGGCCGGGCCGCAGACCCCACATGAAGACGATGCGCCAACAGTTTGACCCCGTCCTGACCCTGCTGCGCCTGCTGCTTGTGGTCAGCGGGGTTGTGGCCTTGGGGCCTGCGACGGGCGTGATGCAGCCGCCTCAGGTGCAGGCGGGCGAAGCCTCGGCGCAGGCGCAGACACGAGGCGCGACGGGCCTCGCTGTCGCCCGGGCTTATGCGCCCGAAGCCGCCGATCCCGCGACCGATCTGGCCGGGCTGCTGCCCGATCCGCTGAGTATCGCGCGCCCGCAAAGCCATGCACGCCTTGTCCTTCCCCCGCAGGGCGCCGTGTCGCGTCCGGTCGCGTGGCTGCGTCCGCAGGCCCGCGCGCCGCCCCTCGCGTGATCCGTCACCGCCGCGCAACGCTGCACGGCATGAACCGATCACCAGCGCCGTGTTCGCTGCCCGAGGGCCGCATGGCGTCTGACACGCGAGTGACTGCAATGACCTCTCCCCTGATGAAGAAGATCGTTTTCGCCCTGATGATGGCCACCATGGCCGCAGGGACGCTGGCGCAGGCCTTTACCGGCTGATACCGGCGCGCTGACGAAAAAACGGGCAGAAAGGGCGCGGCTCTTTCTGCCCTTTTCCGTTCTGGCCTCGTGCTGACCCTATCCGGGGCTCGCCGTGGTTGGCAGCCGTCACGAATCCGTGTATGCCGCAGGGCAGCGAACACGGATCCGGGTGCAAGCCCCGGATGGCTATTCCGGCCGCCGATCCGCCGGACAACCTGACCGACTAAGACCAGGAAAACGGCGGGGACCGCCCCGCCGGGACGGGAAACGACTGACATGATGACCCTCGACCAGTATCGCAGGGAGTGGTTCGGCAATATGCGTGCCGATCTTCTCTCGGGCCTTGTGGTGGCGCTTGCGCTGATCCCCGAAGCCATCGCCTTTTCACTCATCGCCGGTGTCGACCCCAAGGTCGGCCTTTACGCCAGCTTCTCGATTGCCGTTCTGGTGGCGATCACCGGCGGGCGGCCCGGCATGATCTCGGCCGCGACCGCCGCGACCGCCGTTCTGATGGTCACGCTGGTGCGCGATCACGGGCTGGAATACCTGCTGGCCGCGACCGTGCTGGCGGGGGTGATCCAGATCGCCATGGGCCTGTTGAAACTGGGCTTCGTGATGCGCTGGGTGTCGAAATCGGTGATGACCGGCTTCGTCAACGCGCTGGCGATCCTGATTTTCATGGCGCAATTGCCCGAGCTCGACCCGCGCGACGTCACATGGGTGACCTATGTGCTGGTCGCGGCCTCGCTGGCGATCATCTATCTGTTCCCGCGCATCACCAAGGCGATCCCCTCGCCGCTGGTCACCATCATCGTGCTGACCGCGCTGACGATGGCATTCGGCTGGGACGTGCGGACCGTGGCCGATATGGGCGAGCTGCCCGATGCGCTGCCCATCTTCCTGCTGCCCGATGTGCCGCTCAATCTCGAGACGCTGATGATCATCCTGCCCTATTCGCTGGCTGTCGCCGTGGTGGGGATTCTGGAAAGCCTGATGACGCAGCAGCTGGTCGATGACCTGACCGACACCAAGACCGACCGCAATCAGGAATGCATCGGTCAGGGCGTCGCGAATTTCTGCACCGGCTTCATCGGCGGCATGGCGGGCTGCGCGATGATCGGCCAGTCGATGATCAACGTGAAATCCGGTGGGCGCGGGCGGCTGTCGTGTTTCACGGCGGGCGTCGTGCTGCTGATCCTTGTCGTGTTCCTTGGCGAATGGGTGGGGCAGATCCCGATGCCAGCCTTGGTGGCGATCATGATCATGGTGTCGATCGGCACCTTTTCGTGGTCCTCGATCGGGACGCTCAGAACGCATCCGCGCTCGTCGTCGGTGGTGATGCTGGCGACGGTCGTTGCCGTGGTCTGGACCCATAACCTTGCCATTGGCGTGCTGGTGGGTGTGCTTCTGTCGGGCATCTTCTTTGCCGCGAAGATCGCGCAGCTGTTCCGCGTCACCTCGACCATCTCGCCCGACGGGCGCGAGCGGACCTATCGGGTCGAGGGCCAGATGTTCTATGGTTCGGTCGAAGATTTCATGGCCGCTTTCGACTTCAAGGAAGCGCTGGAGCGTGTCGTGATCGACGTGTCGGCGGCGCATATCTGGGATATTTCCAGCGTTCAGGCGCTCGACATGGCGGTGCTCAAATTCCGCCGTGACGGGGCCGAGGTCGAGATCGTTGGCATGAACGAAGCGTCCGAGACTATGGTCGACAAACTGGCGATTCATGACAAACCCGGCGCGATGGACACTCTGAGCGCGCATTGAGAGAGGGAAAGACCATGGAAAAGATTATCGCCCTCGTCGATGGCTCGATCTATTCGGCCAGCGTCTGCGAACATGCCGCATGGATCGCGCAGCGCACCGGCGCGCCGGTTGAGCTGGTTCATGTGCTGGGGCGCCGCGAGGCCGCCGACAAGCACGATCTGTCCGGCGCCATCGCGCTGGGCGCTCGCACGCAGCTTATGCAAGAGCTGGCCGAGCTTGACGCGCAGCGCGCCAAGCTGGTGGGCCACCGGGGCCGCGCGATTCTCGACGATGCGCGCGCGCTGGTGGAAAAGGCGGGCGCGACCGATGTCACCACCCGCCTGCGTCACGGGGATCTGGTCGATGCCGTGGCCGAGACCGAGGCCGAAGCCCGCGTGATCCTGATTGGCAAGCGCGGCGAGGCTGCGGATTTCGCGAAGGGGCATCTGGGGTCCAATCTGGAACGGATCGTGCGCGCCTCGCATAAACCCGTTTTCGTGGCCTCGCGCGCGTTCAGGCCGATCGAGAAGGTTCTGGTGGCCTATGACGGCGGCTCATCGGCGATGAAGGCGGTGGACCATATCGCCCGCTCGTCGCTGTTCCCGCGGCTGCAGGTTCATCTGGTGACCGTGGGTTCGCACAGCGCCGAACTGGCGGGCGGGCTTGAGGATGCGAAGGCGATGCTGCGCAGCGCCGGGATCGAAGCCACGACCGCAATCGTTCCCGGTCAGCCCGAAAAGGCGCTGGGCGAGATGGTCGAGCGGGACGGGTTCGACATGCTGGTCATGGGCGCTTACGGCCATTCGCGCATCCGCAGCCTGATCATCGGCTCGACCACCACCGAAATGGTGCGGTCGTGCAAGGTGCCGGTCGTCTTGATGCGTTAATCGGGCGTGCTCTCGGATGCGCCGTTCACCGGCGCATCCCCGCTCAGCTCGGACGCTTCGAAATCTGTGCAGACCACCAGAATCCGCACATCCTCGGCGCCGGCCGAGGCATAAAGATGCCCGCGCGAGCTGTCGAAATACGCGCTGTCGCCCTGACGCAGGACGACGGGCGCCTTGCCCTCGGCATAGACCGTGACGGCACCATCCAGCACCATCAGGAATTCCTGCCCCGGATGGCGGACGAAATCGTCGAAATCCATCAGGTCATGGGCTTTCAGCGTGCCCAGCATCGGCATCATCGCCTTGTTGCGCAATTCGGGAAACAGCATCTCGTAGACGTAGTTGCGCGTTTCCTGCCGCTTGAACGTCCCTTTCGGTGCCACCGCGAAGCTGCCCGGCTGAAACGCCGCGCCCTCGGCGCTGAGCAATTCGGCCATGTCGATGCCCAGACCCTTAGCCAATTGCCGCATCCGGTCATAGGTCAGCGAGATCAGCCCGCGCTCGGCTTTCGAGATCGTGCTCACCGCCAGCCCCGAACGTTCGGCCAGATCGCTTAAGGTCCAGCCGCGATCCCGGCGCAGGTCAAGCAGCCTGCGCCCGAACTCGGCGCGCTGGGCGTCGGGCATGTCGGCGGCGGTTTTCCGGGGCGCGGCATCGTTGGGGCTCATGCCCTGACCATACGCGGATCGGGGGAGCGAGCAAACGAATTTTCGTATTGGAAAAAATGTCTTTCGTATTGGAAAAACCGTGTTAGCGTGACGGAAACGTGATCAAGGGCGAAGATGAGACCGATGGAAAAACGCGGGATCGTTGTGATCGGCGCCGGGATTGCCGGGGCTTCCGTTGCGGCAGAACTGGCAGGGTCCGGGCAGGACGTGCTGCTGCTCGAGCGGGAGATGGCGCCGGGTTATCACACCACCGGGCGGTCGGCGGCTCTCTATGCGCCCAGCTATGGCCCCAAGGTCATCCGTGCGCTGACGCGGGCGTCGCGCGCGGCATTTCAGGCGCCGCCCACCGCCGAGCGTCCGCATCCGTTGCTGAAGCCGCGCGGCGTGTTGTTCCTTGCCCGCCCCGATCAGGCCGACAGCTTCGATGCGATGGCTGCGGAAATGGACCTTACCCGCCTGACGCCTGCTCAAGCGCTCAAGCGTCTCCCGCTTCTGCGCTCCGAGGCGCTGCACGGCGCGCTTGAGGACGAGCAGGCCGCCGATATCGATGTCGATGCGCTGCACCGCCAGTATCTGCGCCAGCTTACCGCGATGGGGGGCGAGATGCGCCTGCGGGCCGAGGTGACGGGCCTGTCGCGCGACGGCGCGGGCTGGCGCATCGAAACGCCCCTGGGGGCGATCGCAGCGGATATCGTGGTCAATGCCTCGGGCGCCTGGGCCGATGACCTGGCGCGCGCGGCGGGCGTCGCGCCCGTGGGGCTGGTGCCCAAGCGGCGC
The DNA here is from genome assembly GCF_017303295.1 of Rhodobacter sp. NTK016B. GTDB lineage: Bacteria > Pseudomonadota > Alphaproteobacteria > Rhodobacterales > Rhodobacteraceae > Pararhodobacter. Next base: position 123,658 of record NZ_JAFKOK010000012.1, read on the forward strand.
ACGGCGATCCTTGTCAGCCCGCCTGTGGGGGCCGAGGTCGATGGCTGGCCGATGGCGGTCGATATCGACGAGCAGTTCTACCTGCGCCCGGATGCCGGGAAGCTGCTGCTCTCGCCCGCCGACGAAACCCCGTCCGCCCCCTGCGACGCACAGCCCGATGAATGGGATGTCGCCGTCTGCGTCGATCGCATCCAGACCGCGTTCGACCTCCCGGTGCGGCGGATCGAGCACAAATGGGCGGGGCTGCGCAGCTTCGTCGCCGACAAGGCGCCGGTCGTGGGCTATGCCGCCGATGCGCCCGGTTTCTTCTGGCTGGCAGGGCAGGGGGGCTATGGCATCCAGTCGGCGCCCGCGCTGGCCCGCGCCGCCGCCGCGTTGGTTCTGGGGCAGCCTATCCCGCCCGATATCGCCGCCGAGGGTGTCACCGCAGACGCGCTCGCCCCCCGTCGCGAGGCTTTGGTCGCATGATCTGGGCTGCTCCCGTTCTCGGTGCCGTGCTGCTTGCCTCGGGGCTGGCGATTGCCTATGTCATCGGCGCCTCGGCGGTGGTGGCCTTCTTCGCCACCGGGCAAGAGCGCTATCTCGCCATCCTGCCGCAGCAGATATTCTCGAAAATCGACGTCTTCGCGCTGATGGCGATGCCGCTGTTCATTCTGGCGGGCGAGATCATGAACCGGGGCGGCGTCACGCGGGTTCTGATCCGGCTGGCCATGGCGCTGGTGGGGCGTCTGCCGGGCGGGCTGGGCCATGTGAACGTGATGACCTCGGTGTTCTTCGCGGGCATTTCGGGCTCGGCCGTGGCCGACAGCGCGGCGGTGTCGAACACGCTGGTTCCGGCCATGCGCGAGCAGGGCTACACGCTGACCTATGCAGGCGCGATCACGGCGGCTTCGTCGATCATCGGCCCGATCGTGCCGCCGTCGATCGTGATGATCTTCTACGGCGCGCTGATGAATACCTCGGTCACCGCGCTGTTTATCGCGGGGATCGTGCCGGGGTTGTTGCTGGCCGTCGCGCTGATGCTCACCAACAGCTATTTCGCGTGGCGCGATGGCCATCCGCGCGCGGCCAAGGGCGAGTTGCCGGCATTTTTCCCGACCTTTCTGAACGCTTTGCCCGCGCTGTGTATCCCCGGCATCATTCTGGGCGGTATCGTGTTCGGCCTGATGACCCCGACCGAAGCCGCCGCCGTCGCCGTGGTTGCCGCCGCGCTGGCAGGCATGGCGTACGAGCGCATGACCATCGCGGCGCTGCTCGAAGCGCTCAAGCGCACGGCCATGCTGTCGGGTTCGATCTTCATGCTGATCTCGGCGGTGTCGGCGCTGGGCTATCTGGGCGCGCTTGAACGTCTGCCCGAGGCCATCGCCGACATGGTCACCGGCGCGGGGCTTGGCCCGGTCGAGTATATGCTGCTGCTGAACGTGGTTTTCCTTGTCGCGGGGATGGTTCTCGACACGCCCGTAGCGCTGGCGCTTCTGGTGCCGCTGCTGGCGCCCGTCGCGCTGGAACAGGGCGCGGACCCGGTCCATCTGGGCATCGTCTTGTGCTTCAACCTGACGCTGGGTCTGCTGACCCCGCCGCTGGGGGGCTGCCTGATCATCGTCAGCACCGTGACCGGCATCAATTACTGGCGTCTTGCGCGCGCGGTCTTCCCGTTTCTCGTGGTCGAGATCGCCGTTCTGGGCGTGCTGATCTGGCTGCCCGAGGTGACGCTGTGGCTGCCAAGGATGCTGGGCTTCATCGGGACTTAGGCCCTTAGCCTGCTTTTCAACCAACCAGACAACGACAACATGGAGGAAACACAATGAAAAAGCTGCTGATTACCGCATCGATCCTCGCGGCGCTCGCCGCCGGGGGCGCGCAGGCGCAGGTGAAGGTCTCGCTCGACAGTCCCGCCGATCTCGACGGCTCGGGCACCTATGTCTGGGCGCATGCCTTCTCGACCTATCTCAACGAGCACGGCATCGAGGCCGAGGAATACCAGCGCGGCGCGCTGGGCGGCGATGACGAGGTCTTCGATCAGGTCACGCAAGGTCTTGTCGAGGTCGCGATGGCGCCGCTCGGCATCACTTCGTCGCTCGACACGCTGATCAACGGTCTGCGTCTGCCCTATTTCTTCAGCGGCATGGAGCAGATCGACCACGCGCTTTACGAAAACGGCATGCTCGCGCAGATCAACGAGCCGCTTCTGTCGCATGGCGTGCGCGTCGCGGGCGTCGTGACAGTCGGTCCGGCGGCGGGGATCTTCAACACCCGTCACCCCATCGCCTCGATGGAGGATATGTCGGACCTGCGGATGCGGGCGCTCGACGAGGCGCAGATCGAGCTGTTCCAGGCCTGGGGCACCACCGGCACCATCGTCAGCTGGGCCGAAGTGCCGAACGCGCTGCAGACGGGGGTTGCCGACGGCTATCTGAACCCGGCCTTCGTGCCGCTGCTCTTCGGTCACACCGAGTTCCTGCGTCACTTCACTCCTGCTGACATCCTCGTGTCGCTGCGCGGCGCCATCATGTCCGAAGACTGGTATTCGGGCCTGTCGGACGAAGACCGCGCGACGGTTGATGCCGCGATCGAGGCCGCGAATGCCGCGAACCGCGAATGGCTTGGCACGCAGGGCGGCGTGCTCGACCAGCTGCGCGAAGCGGGGGTCGAGATCACCGAGCTGACCCCCGAGGCGCGGGCCGAGTTCCAAGAGGCCTCGGCGGTGACCTATGGCCGGATCGTCAACGATGAAGAGCTTGCCACCTGGCAGGCCGCCATCGAGTAACGGAGACGCGCGCGATGATCCGCAGCTTTGCCCAAGCGCTTGCCCGAGGCCTCGAACGGGTCTCGGGGGCGCTGAACGTCCTGGCCATCGTCGGCGCGGTGCTCGCGGTGCTGGTCATGGTCTATGCGGCAGGCTGGCAGGTCATCGCGCGCTACGTCCTGTCCAGCCCGCCGATCTGGACCGAAGAACTGTCCCGCCGGGCGATGGTCTGGGCCGGGATGCTGGGCGCATCGGTCGCGTTTCGCGCCGGGGCCGACCCGGTGCTGTTCCCCAACATGGTGGCGATGCGCGGCAAGCTGGGCGGGCTTCTGGCGACATTGCGGGCGCTGGGCGTGGTGATCTTTGCCACGCCGATCCTGTGGTATTGCTTCTTTGGCCCCAACATGAACATCGCGCGCGGCTTTCTGGGCCGCTCGATGTCGCGCACCGCCGAGATGATCCCGGTTTCGATGATCTGGTTCACGGCGGCGGTGCCGATCGCCTTTATCCTGATCCTGATCCATGTCGCCGCATCGCTGTCGATGCAGGCCACCGGCCAGGCGCCCGCGCGGGCACCGGCCGAACCCGGGACACCCGATTCCCCGTTGCCCGAACCGCTTGGAAAGACCCCATGAAGACCTTCATTGCCTGTCTGGCCACCGAAACCAACAGCTTCTCGCCGCTGCCCACTAGTTATGCCAGCTTCGACGAGGGGATGATCCATCACGGCACGGCGACGTCCAGCAAGCCGCTCTACTGGACCGGCGCGATGAGCCTGTGGCGTAAAGAGGCCGAAGCGCGCGGTTGGGACGTGGCCGAAAGCCTTGCCGCCTTTGCCCAGCCCTCGGGGCCGACGCTGCGCAAGGTCTACGAGCAGTTCCGCGACGAGATCGTCACCGACCTGAAAGCCGCGATGCCGGTCGATATCGTGCTGCTGCAGCTGCACGGTGCGATGATCGCCGATGGCTATACCGATTGCGAAGGCGATCTGATCGAGCATATCCGCGCCGTCGCCCCGCAGGCGAAGATCGGTGCGCTTCTGGACCCGCATTGCCATCTGACCGAGGTGATGCTGACCAAGGCCGATGCGCTGATCTGCTTCAAGGAATATCCCCATATCGACATCCTCGAACGTGGCGCCGAGCTGTTCGCGCTGATCGCCGACGCGGCCGAGGGCAAGACCAACCCGGTGATGCGCGATTACGACTGCCGCATCGTCATGGCGATGCCGACGCCCGAAGGCCCGATGCGCGATTTCGTCGACGCAATGACCGCGCGCGAATCCGAGGCGGGCGTTCTGTCTCTGTCGCTGGCGCATGGCTTCCCTTGGGGCGATCACGAACGTACCGGCGCGCGGGCGCTGGCCATCACCGACGGCGACCCGGCGCTGGCCGAAAAGATCGCCCGCGAGATCGGTGAAAAGCTCTGGGCCGAGAAAGAAGCGATCTTTCAGAAGGTCCTGACCATCGACGAGGCGCTCGATCTGGCGGCCGGGCACAATCAGGGCCCCATCGTGCTGGCCGATATGTCGGACAATGCCGGGGGCGGCGCGCCGGGGGACGCCACCTTCGTGCTGCGCGCGATGCTGGATCGGGGCCTGACCTCGATCGTTTCGGGGCTGTACTGGGACCCGCAGCTTGTGCGCCTGTGTCAGGACGCGGGCGAGGGCGCGACGCTGCCGGTGCGGCTGGGCGGCAAGGTGGGGCCGATGTCGGGCGATCCGCTGGACCTGACCGTGACCATCAAGCGCATCGTTCCGGGGCTGGCGCAGACCTTCGGCACGCTGCCGGTCGAGCTGGGCACGAGCGTCTGGCTGACCATCGACACGGGCACCAACGATCCGTCCGAGAACATCGACATCGTGGTGAACGACATTCGCACCCAGACCTTCCACCCCGATGCCTTCACCCAGATCGGCATCGACGTAGAGGCCAAGCGCCATGTCGTGGTGAAATCCTCGAACCATTACCGCGCGGGCTTCGCGCCGCTCGCCTCCGTGATCATCCCGATCGCCTCGCCGGGGGCGATCACCCCCGATTTCACGGCCATTCCCTACAAGATCCGGTCTCTCGATTACTGGCCGCGCGTGGAGAACCCCTTCGCATGAGTAACAGTTTGATGGCCGCGCGCGACGCGTTCCTGTCGCGCTTTCCCGAACAGCGCATCGAGATCGATGGCCGTTCGTGGGGTCTGATCGATACCGGGATTCCGGGCGGCGAGACCGCCATGACGGACGGACCGTGCTTCCTTTTCCTGCCCGGCACGCTGGGCCGCGCCGACGTATTCTTCCGCCAGATCGAGGCGATGGCGCCGCATATGCGCGTGATCGCCGTGAGCTATCCGGAAAGCGGTGGCGTGGTGGAATGGGCAGCAGACCTGACCGAGTTGATGGAACGGCTGCGCGTGGGACAGACGGCGGTGCTGGGTTCGTCGCTGGGCGGCTATCTGGCGCAGTATTTCGCGGCGGAACGGCCCGATCTGGTGACCCATCTTTTCGCCGCCAATACCCTGCATTCCGTCGAGGGTATCGATCAGCGCCCGCCCTATTCCAGTGATCTGTGGAACGCCCCGATCGCCGAGCTGCGCGCCGGATTCGCGGCGGGGATGAACGCGTGGCGCGCGGCGCATCCCGAACATGCCGAGATGGTCGATTTCCTGCTGGCCGAGGCCGATGGCCGTATCCCCGAGCCGGAAATGCGCGCCCGTCTCGACGCGATCAAGACCGGGCCGGTGCTACCGCCACTGAGCAACACCCACGACACCGCCACCGTGATCGAGGCCAGCGATGACCCGCTGATCCCGCCGCCGATGCGCGCAGCCGTGCGGGAGCGCAACGCGCCCGCGCCGGCCTTCCGGTTCCTGTGGGGCGGGCATTTCCCCTACCTGCTGCGCCCGGATCTTTATACCAGCCTGCTGCTCGCGCGGCTGGGGGTGGCAACGCTGTCGCCCGACTGGACCAAAAGCGAAGACGGGACCTTTCAGGCATGAGACTCCTATCGAATGCTGATGTCGCGGACCTGCTGCCCATGGCTGAGGCCATCGCCGTGATCGATACCACGATGCGCACCGTGTCGCGCGGCGATGCGGAACTGCCGCTGCGCCATGTCGTGCCGGTGGGCGGCAAGAACATGATGGGCGTGATGTCCGGCGCTTTGGGCGATCCGGCCTGCTACGGCGTCAAGCTGGTCAGCCTGTTTCCGGGCAATCCCGCCAAGGGCCTGTCGGGCCATCGCGGCGCGGTCGTGCTGTTTGACTCGGAGGATGGCGGCGCCGTGGCGATGATGGATGCGGGTCTTCTGACCGCGATCCGCACCGCCGCTGCCTCAGGCGTCGCCACCCGCGCTCTGGCCCGTCCGGAGGCGACGCGGCTGACGATCATCGGCACCGGCGAGCAGGCCGAGCATCACCTCGCCGCGATGCTGGCGGTGCGCGATATCGACACCGTGCATGTCGTCGGGCGCCGGGCCGAAAAGGCCGCCGCCTTCGTGGAACACGCGCGCAGCCAGTATCCCGGCGCGGCGTTTTCCCATGGCACCGATGCGCAGGCGGGCGTCCGGGGCGCGGATATCGTCTGCACCGTCACCAACGCGGCCACGCCGGTGCTGATGGGCGACTGGCTCGAACCGGGGCAGCATCTGAACATCGTCGGCGCCTCGATGCCCGGCAAGCGCGAGATTGACGACGCGGTTCTGCGGCGCTCTGAGCTGTTCTTCGATTACCGCCCCTCGCTTCTGGCGCAGGCCGAGGAGATCATCTCGGGCCTGAAAGCGGGCACGATCACCGAGGCGGACCTGAAATCCGAGATCGGCGCCGTGCTGGCTGGTGGGCCGGGGCGTCCGGATGCGCAGTCGATCACGCTCTATCGTTCGCTGGGCATCGTGGCGCAGGATCTTGCCGCCGCCACCCACGTCCTTGCCCGGGCCGAGGCCGAGGATCGCGGAACGGCCGTCGATTTCTGACCGCCGTTCCGACCTGTAGCGGGCCGGTGCTGTCAGTTCACCAGCGCGCTTAGCAGGCCCATCAGCGCCATCACTTGCAGTGTCTGGCTGTCGACCAGCACAAGCTGGCCGTTGATGACGCGGTATTCCTGCCCCGGCGGGGCGGGGGCGATGCCATAGCCGCTGCGATAATCCCAGTAACGCGCGTCGCTGGCATCGGTACCGATCTGAATATTGGTGACGTTGATGGTCACGTCGCCGTCCGAGCGGTCGTGCGAATGGCCGCGCAGGTGGCGCCCGCCATGGCGAATGTCGTTCGGCCCGTGACCGGGATTGACCCGCCCGCGGCAAGAAGGACCGTTGCAATGCTGCGCCCCGTTCCCGCGCGCATGGGCCGGGGGATCGGCAAAGGCCATCGGCGTGACGGCAAGGGTCGAAACGGCGGCGATGCCAGCGATCAAGAAACGTTTCATCGGGTTGTCCTTTCTCGTCGCGGCGCGGCCTTGGCCTGCGCCGGGTTCGGCGAAAGAACGCGGTAGAGTGGTCTTGGGGTTCCGAAGCTCGGCTTTCGGTCGGGGATTGGTGCTGGTCTGTCCGTCACCCAATGTGCGGGCGGGACAGGTAAAGCACTGTAATGCAGTGACTTTCAGAGGTCCGGCGTCGCCGCGCTGTCTCGGCAGATCTTCGCGCAGCCCTTACGGGGCGCCGCGCTTACCACGGCTCGGGCTGGTGGGAATACGCGATGTAGAGCGGGTGCTTGGGGTGCCCCGCCTTGCTGAGACCCAGATGGAACAGCGGCTTGCCGGTGGCGCGCAACAGCGCCTCGACCTGCGGGCCGCGCGCCAGATGCGCGCCATGCGTGCCCCAGGCGCAGACGATGGTATCGGCCCAGTCCGCGCTTTCCACGATCGCCGCGTCATTGGCGGGACCCACCGGGTCGGGCTGCGCGCGCATCACCTTCGGATCGGTGGCGCGATAGGCGAAGATATTGCACACCCGGAACGCCCCGAAACCCAGCGCCCGCGCGCGCCGCTCGCAGCGCTCGACGGTGGGGTCGTTCTGCACCTCGGTCGCGGTCGACGGGTTGAGCATCACGAAAAGCACGCGCCGCCCCTCGGGCTCCCAGATGCGGGTCAGCATGTAGCGGTACGACTCGCACGACGAATAAAGCGCGGTCGAGGGCGCATCGCCCTTGGTATGGCTGCGGGTGATCATGCGGGCGTGATAGCTTGGCGCGCTGGCAAGGGGAAGCCATAGGCGCGGCAGGCAGGCAAAGCGCTGGACGCCGTATGCACCGCGTGGCAGCTTTTGGCGCAGAAAGCGGACCCGGTTGCGGCCGCGACAGGGAGCGATTTCATGACGATACGGATTTTGCTGGCTTTCCTTGCCGCCCTCGCCGGCGCACCGCTGAGTGCCCAGAGCGTTCCGCAACCGCGCGGCGACACAGCCGATGCAACCGTCCACCTGCTGCCGATGACCGCCCCCGGCGGTGTGGCGCTGAACGTGAGGCTGGGCGCGGACTCGCCGCGCGCGCCGCAGGACCTGATCCGCATCGCCCGTCCGGGTGCTCCGGTCGCCGACGATTCGGGCGGCGCCACCTTCGTCCCGGTCGAGGGCGCGGCGATCATCGGCGCCCCGTCCGAGCCCGGCGCGTGGGAGTTGCGCTATATCGGGCGCGGCAGCGACGGGGCAGAGCGCATTCTCGGCAGCACCACGCTCACCGTGGTCGGTCCCGATTACAAGTAACGGCGCGGGGCTTGGCCTCGGGTCCGGGCGGGGCTAGGGTCGCAGCCCGCATTCGACCGAAAGGCCCGCTCCGTGACCCAGCCCGCAACCGCGCGCATCCCCCGTCTTATCGCCACCGAGATCGGCGCCCGCCCCGATCAGGTCATCGCCGCCGTGACCCTGCTGGACGAAGGCGCGACCGTGCCCTTCGTGGCGCGTTACCGCAAAGAGGCGACCGGGGGCCTCGACGATTCGCAGCTGCGCACGCTGTCCGAGCGGTTGTCTTATCTGCGCGAGATGGAAGCGCGCCGGGCGACGATTCTCGACAGCATCTCCTCGCAGGGCAAGCTGACCGACGAGCTGAGCGCGAAGATCAACGCGGCCGAGACCAAAGCGGTGCTCGAAGACCTGTACCTGCCCTACAAGCCCAAGCGCCGCACCAAGGCGATGATCGCGCGCGAAAACGGTCTGGAACCGCTGGCTGATGCGATTCTGGACGACCGCGCGGCGGATCCCGAGGCGCTGGCGCAACCCTATCTGTCCGAGGCGGTGGCGGATACCAAGGCCGCGCTCGACGGCGCGCGCGAGATCATCGCCGAGCGTCTGACTGAAGATGCCGCGCTCAAGGCCCAGCTTCGCGCGCATATGGCCGCCGTGGCGCGGCTGACGGCGCAGGTGCTGCCCGGCAAGGAATCCGAGGGTGCGAAATTCTCGGATTATTTCGAGCATTCCGAGGCCCTTTCGGGCGTGCCCAGCCACCGCGCGCTGGCGATGCTGCGCGGACGCAACGAGGGGATCCTTGCGCTGGATCTCGCAGTCGAGCCCGAGGCCGCGCCGGGCCAGTCCACCGCCGAGCGCATGGTTGCGCGCGCGCTCAATATCGGAACTGCGGGCAAGGGGGATGCGTGGCTCGACAAGGTCGCGGGCTGGGTCTGGCGCATCAAGCTGAAGCTCAGCCTGACCATCGACCTGATGACCGACCTGCGCGAAGCCGCCGAAGCCGAGGCGATCCGCGTTTTCGCCCGCAATCTCAAGGACCTGCTGCTGGCTGCGCCGGCGGGCGCCAAGGCGACGATGGGGCTGGATCCGGGCATTCGGACCGGGGTGAAGGTCGCCGTGGTGGATGCAACAGGCAAGGTGGTCGAAACCGCGACCGTCTATCCGTTCCAGCCGCGCATGGATGTGCAGGGGACGCTGGCCACGCTGGGCGCGCTGGTGCGCAAGCATGGCGTGGGGCTGATCGCCATCGGCAACGGCACGGCCAGCCGGGAAACCGATGCGCTGGTGGCCGATCTGCTGTCGAAACTGCCCAGCCCGCGCCCGGTCAAGGTGGTGGTCAGCGAAGCGGGTGCCTCGGTCTATTCGGCGTCGGAACTGGCAGCGCGGGAATTTCCCGATCTGGACGTGTCTCTCAGGGGCGCGGTGTCAATTGCGCGGCGTTTGCAGGACCCGCTGGCCGAGCTGGTCAAGATCGAACCCAAGGCGATCGGCGTCGGCCAGTACCAGCACGACGTGAACCAGAACGCGCTGGGCAAGGCGCTGGATGGCGTGGTCGAGGATGCCGTGAACGCGGTCGGTGTGGAACTGAACACCGCCTCGGCGCCGCTGCTGGCGCGGGTGTCGGGGCTCAGCGCGGGGTTGGCGGAATCGGTGGTCGCGCATCGCGACGCGAACGGCCCGTTTGCCAGCCGCAAGGAGCTGCTGAAGGTCGCGCGGCTTGGTCCCAAGGCGTTCGAACAGGCGGCGGGTTTCCTGCGCATTCAGGGCGGGAAAGAGCCGCTCGACGCCTCGTCCGTCCACCCCGAGGCCTATGCGCTGGCGCGCCGGATCGTTTCGGCGGCGGGCCAGGATGTCGCCACGCTGATGAAGGAACCGGCACCGCTCAAGCGTCTGTCGCCCGAGGATTTTACCGACGACACCTTTGGTCTGCCTACCGTGCGCGACATCATGGCCGAGCTGGAAAAACCCGGCCGCGACCCGCGCCCCGAATTCAAGACCGCGACCTTCGCCGAGGGCGTGAACGAGATCCGCGACCTGAAACCGGGGATGCGGCTTGAGGGCACGGTGACCAACGTGGCCGCGTTCGGCGCGTTCGTCGATGTGGGCGTGCATCAGGACGGGCTGGTCCATGTCAGCCAGCTGGCCGACCGGTTCGTCAAGGATCCGCACGAAGTGGTCAAGGCGGGCGATGTCGTCACCGTCCGCGTGGTCGAGGTCGACGTGGCACGCAAGCGCATCGGGCTGACAATGCGCAAGGACAATGCCGATACCCGCCCCGATCGCGGCCCCCGCGATCAGCAGCGCGACCAACAGCGCGGGCCGAAAGGCGGCGGCAAGGGGCCGCGCGGCGGCAGCGCCGGGCCCGCCAAGCGGGACGAGGCGCAGGGCGCGTTCGGCGCCGCGCTGATGGACGCGCTGAAGAAGCGCTGAGCGCAGCGGCGCTCCGGGGCGCTTGAGAAAACGTGCGGGCAGGGGTAACGAATCCGCCACAGGTGAAAACCGTTGTGGATTCGTGACTTGCCCGGCGTCCCCCCATAGGTCTTGATCGTTCAGATAGCCTGGGGGGGCCTTGTTATGACCGAATCGACGGCCGCACGCGCGGCCGATGCCGACGCGCGTGGCGCGGCACAGCGGCGGATCTGGGGTTGGTGGTGGTTCGACTGGGCCAGCCAGCCCTATAACACGCTGCTGATCACCTTCATCTTCGGCCCCTATGTGGTGGGCGTGGTGGGCGACGGCTCGCGCGCGCAGACGATCTGGGGCTACGGGATCGGCTTTGCCGGGATCCTGCTGGCCCTGCTGGCGCCGCTTCTGGGCGCGGTCGCGGACCGCTCGGGCAAGCGGATGGTCTTCATCTGGTTCTTTTCACTGTGCTACGTGATCGGCGCGTGGGGGCTTTGGTTCTCGGCGCCTGCGGATTTCAATATCTGGTACGTGATGCTGATGTTCTGTCTCGGGCTGATCGGGATGGAATTCGCGACGATCTTCACCAATGCGATGCTGCCCGACCTCGCTCCGCGTGAGGAACTGGGCAAGGTCTCGGGTTCGGGCTGGGCATGGGGCTATGTGGGCGGTCTGGTGTCGCTGATCCTGATGCTGACGCTGCTGGCCGAAGGATCGAACGGCACCACGCTGATCGGTATCGAACCCATTCTCGGTCTCGATCCGGCGACGCGCGAAGGCACGCGCTCGGTCGGGCCGCTGACGGCGATCTGGTATGTGGTGTTCATGATCCCGTTCTTCTGGTGGGTGCGCGAGCCGCGCAAACCCGACGCGGTCGGCATCGGCGCCGCAATTCGCGGTGCCTGGCCGGAACTGAAAGCGACTCTGGCGGGTTTGCCTTCGAACCGCAGCCTTTTTGCCTTTCTCGGATCTTCGATGTTCTATCGCGACGCGCTGAACGGCGTTTACACCTTCGGCGGGATCTATGCTGCCGGCGTGCTGGGATGGAGCGTCGTGCAGGTGGGCATCTTCGGCATCCTTGCCGCCGCGACGGGCGCGCTGTTCGCGTGGCTGGGCGGCAAGGCCGACAGCCGCTTCGGCCCCAAACCCGTCATCGTCTTCAACGTCATGGCGCTGGCCCTGACCGCTTTGGCGATTGTCTTCGTCTCGCGTCAATCGGTCTTCGGCGTGGCCGTGTCGCCCGAATCCGGGCTGCCTGACATCGCCTTTTACGTCATCGGCGCCGTTGTCGGTGCGGCGGGGGGCGCGATGCAGGCGGCCTCGCGCACGATGATGGTGCGTCAGGGCGAGACCGAGAAGATGACCGAAGGCTTCGGCCTGTATGCGCTGTCAGGCAAGGCGACCGCGTTCCTTGCGCCGCTGTCCATCGGTGTCGCCACCGACCTTTCGGGCAGCCAGCAGATCGGCATCCTGCCGGTGACGGTGCTGTTCATGCTGGGGCTTGTCTTGCTTGTTTTCGTTCATCCCGATGGGTCCAGCCGCAAAGAGGTGCTTGCATGAAACGTCTGTCGCTTCTGCTCGGGGCCCTTGGCCTTGGCGCCTGCGTAAGCAGCAGCGCCATCGATCCGGCCATCGCCCAGCAGCTCGCCAACCAGCTGTTCGGCGCGGCGACACGGGGCACAAGCGAACCGGCCGAGGTCTATGGGTCATATGCGCGGGGCTGCGGCGACGGGTTCGTGCAACTGCCCGAGACCGGGCCGACATGGCAGGCGATGCGCTTGTCGCGCAACCGTAACTGGGGCCATCCCGAAATGATCTCGTTCATTCAGGATCTCAGCCGTCAGGCGGTGCAGATCGGCTGGAACGGGCTCTATGTTGGCGATATCAGCCAGCCGCGCGGCGGGCCCATGACCTCGGGCCATGCCAGTCACCAGATGGGGCTGGATGCTGATATCTGGATGCTGCCGCCGGGCCGACTGGATCTCAGCCGCACCGAGCGCGAAAACCTTTCCTCGGTCAGCGTCCGCACCGCCGATCAGCGCGGGCTGACCAGTCACTGGACGCCGCAACACGCGCAGGTTCTGCGCGCGGCAGCGTCCGATCCGCGCGTCGACCGGATCTTCGTCGCCGCCGCCGTCAAGATCGAGATGTGCCGCACAGCGACTCCGGCTGATACCGCGTGGCTGCAACGCATTCGCCCGATTCAGGGGCATAATTATCATTTCCATGTCCGGCTGCGCTGCCCAGCCGGGTCTCCGTCATGCGAAACGCAAAGCCCGACCGTGGCCGAGCTGTCGAATGACGGCAATGGGTGCGACGACACCCTTATGTGGTGGGTCACCGATTACCTGAACCCGCCGCGCCAAACCGAGCGCCCTGCCGAACCTGTCGAGCCGACGCCAAGGCGCCGCCATCCGCGGGAATTCGTCATGGCCGACCTGCCCCGCCAATGTTCGGAAGTTGTAACCAGATGATCGCTGCCCGCTCTCTCATCGCTGCCCTCGTGGGGGTCGCCCTTGGCGGCACCGTCCTGCCCGCCGGTGCCCAGACCTCGTATTCGCAACGCGCGCGCTCGCAGACCGAGCCCGCGCATACCCAGTCGCATCCCGACACCTATTACGCCGGGGTGGTCCAGCATCAGCCGGCCAGCATTCCCGCCGCTCAGGTCGTGGCGCGTTACCGGATTCCGCTGATGTCGGGGGGCATCAACGATTTCTCGGGTATCGCGACCAGCGACGGCACCAATATCTACATGGTCTCGGACCATGGCTTCATCGTCGCCGCGCGCCTGCAGCGCGGCTACGGGCAAAGCATCGACGGGATGCAGATCCGTCAGGTTGCGCTGCTGCGCGGCGAGGACGGGCGCCCGCTGACGGGATCGCTGCGCGATTCCGAGGGGCTGAGCATCGGCCGCGATGGCTCGTTCTATGTCTCGTTCGAGCAACATAACCGCGTGCTGCGCTATCCCTCGCTGGGAGCGCCCGCGCAATCGACCGGACTGCACCACGATTTCGAGCGCCTGCGCGCGGGAAGCGGACTGCAATCGGTCGCGGTCGATCCTTCGGGGCGGCTTTACTCGATCCCCAAGCGTGCGGCGCGCGCGACCTATGGCTTCCCTTCGTACATGTATGCGAGCGGCGCATGGACTGGCGCTTTCCGCATCCCCTCGGACGGGAATTTCTATCCGGTCGGCGCCGATTTCGGACCCGATGGCGCGCTCTATATCCTTGAGCAGGAAACCGGCGGTCGCGGCTATCGCAGTCAGGTCCGGCGTTTCCGCGTCAACGGGCAGGCGATTTCCGAAGGCCAGTGGGTCATGCGCTCGGAATTCAACCAGTTCGGGAACCTCGAAGGCCTTGCGGTGTTTCGTGACTGGAACGGGCGTATCCGTCTGCTGATGGTCTCGGACGACGATCTGCAGCGCGGGCCGTCGGAACTGATTGACGTGGCCGTCAACCGCTGAGCGCGCGGCGTATTGGATTGCAACCGGGCCGATCCGTTCCCATCTTGAGGGCTACCGATCGCAAGGGGCAAAGACGTGACTGACACCAAGGGTGCCGTCGAACCGGCCGTCCCGGTTCTGTGGCTGCTGGGCAAGACAGGGGCGGGCAAGACGTCGCTCGTGCGCGCGCTGACCGGCGCGGGCGAGGTCGGTAACGGCTTTGCGCCGGGCACGACGGGCGCGGCGGTCCACGACTTTCCCGCCGACGCACCTGCCGTGCGCTTTCTAGACACCCGCGGGCTGGGCGAGGCCGGGCACGATTCTGCCGACGATATCGCCACCGCGCAGGGCATGGCGCAGGCGATCCTTGCCGTGGTGCGGCTCGACGACCCTGTGCAGGCGCCCGTGGCCGAGATCCTGCGCCGCACCAAGCTTCCCGTGCTTCTGGTCCATACCGGCGCCGATCTGGTCCCCGATCCGCAGGCGCAATTGCGCGCGCGCGCCCATCTGACCGAGATGGTGGGCCGCGAATTCCCCTCGGTCACGCTGGCGATGCCGCGCGAGGGGCTGGTGACGGGGGTCGAGGACCTGCTCGACGCGCTCGACAGTTTCCTGCCCCGTGCCGCCGCCGCCTTGCGCCGGGCCGACGAAGCGCGCGCTTTCCAGCGCATGCGCAAGACCGTCCTGCGCTATGCCGCGCTGGCAGGGGCCACCGATGTGGTGCCGGTTGCGGGCCTCGCCACCGTGCCAGCGACGCAGGCCGCCATGCTCCGGGCGCTGGCCAAGGCGCATGAGGTGGACCTGACGCCCACGCGGATGGGGCTGCTGGCTTCGGCGCTGGGGGTGGGATCGCTGGCGCGGATGGGCGCGGCCCTGCTGGCGCGGCAGGGGGCCAAGCTGCTGCCGATCGCGGGCCAGACCGTGGGCGCCGCCGCTGCTGCGGGCGCGAGTTTCGCCACCACCTATGCGTTGGGTCGCGCTGCCTCGGCATGGCTTTACGGTGTGGCGCATGGCGCAGAACCCGACAGCGCGACGTTGCGCGCCCTCTATGACAAGGCGCTGAAAGGCGCGCGCAATGACGCTGGGTGAACGGCTTCGGCACACCCTGCTTCGGTGGGACAAGCTGGGTCTGGCCGCGATCCTTGCGCTGCCGCTGACGCTCTCGATGCTGCTGGGCTTTGTGTACCTGCACGAACACGGCTATCTGCTGTGGTTCGCGCTGGGCACGGCGCTGTTCTACGCGGGGTTCCGGGGCGCGGTTTTCGTCGCGCGCTGGCGCACCCGTGCGGCAGGCGAGCGGGTCCCGCGCGAGGTCGAAGGCCCCGAACCCGACCCGGAATGGTCCGAGGCCGAGAAAGCCGCCTTCGCCCGCGCCCGCGCCCGCATCGACCGCCGCCTGTCCGAGCCGATCCCCTGGGCCACGCTGCCCGCCGAGGCCCTGAGCGTGGTCGAAGAGGTCGCCACCGATCTTTCCGACGGCCGCCGTTCGGCGCTGGATTTCACCCTGCCCGAGGCCTTGATGCTGGTCGATCAGGTCGCGCTTCGCTACCGCGCCTTCCTGCTTGAACACGTCCCCTATTCCGACAAGTTGTCGGTGCGCACGATGCACTGGTTGTGGCGCAAGCAGGACGCCGCGCTCAGCGCGTGGGAAACCGGCTTTCTGGCCTGGCGCGGCGTCCGGTTGGTGATGAACCCCGCCGTGGGTCTGCTGCGCGAGGCCGAGCGCGTGCTGGCCATCGGGCTGCAGGACCGTCTGACCGACAAGTTCCGCCGCGACGCGCAGGCGATCTTGCTGGAAGAAAGCGCGCAGGCGGCGATCGACCTGTATAGCGGGCGGCTGAAGGTCAGCGAACAGGATCTGACGCGGCTGGGCGCACGGGTGACGGTGCCCGATGCCAAACCCGAAGGCGCGGTGCAGATCGTCATCGTCGGCCAGACCTCGGCCGGGAAATCGACGCTGCTCAACGCCTTTCTGGACGAAGACAGCGCCGAGACCGACGCGGCGCCCACCACCGATGCGGCATCGGGGCACATGACGGAAAGCGGCGTGCGGATGATCGACACGCCGGGGCTCGACGGCACCGACCGCATGGCGCGGGCCATCGCAGCGCAGATGGTCGCGGCCGATCTGGTGATCTGGGTTCACCGCGCCAACCGTCCGGGCCGCGCCGCCGATGTGGCGCTGCAAAAGGCCTTCGACGCTGCCATGACGCGGGACCCGGCCCGCCGCCGCCCGCCGGTGATCCATGTCGCCAACGCGGCGGACCTGCTGCTGCCGGGCTGGCCGCGCCCCGAACATACACTGACGGACGAGGACCGCGCGACGCTCGACGCCGCAGCGCAGGCCATCGCGCAGGCAATGGGGCCCGAGGTCGATGCCCGCGCGGTGATCCCGATCCGGGCCGAGGCGCCCGACTGGAATATCGACCGGCTCGAAGCGGCCATCGACGCGGTCCTGCCCGAAGCCCGCATGACCCGCCGCAACCGGCTGCGGCTGGAAGGCGCGGCGGGCGAGGGGCTGCGCGGCAACCTGACCCGCGCGCGGCGTGGCGCGGGCGCTCTGGTGCGCGCGCTGGGAAGCCGCTGGGGTCGCTGAGCGCGCGAACCCGGCCCGGCGAAAACCGCCGCCCGACTTTGCGGTCGATCAAGTGACACCCGCGCGATCTCGGCTAAGCTGCCGACATGGATCCTGCCGCCCCCGTCTTTCGCACCGAGGCCGTCACCCGCGTGTACCGCACGGGCACGGTCGAGGTTCAAGCGCTGCGCGGCGTCGACCTGTCGCTGACCGAGGGCGAGATGGTGGTGATGCTGGGCGCCTCGGGATCGGGGAAATCCACCCTGCTCAACATTCTCGGCGGTCTGGACCAGCCGACATCGGGGCGCGTGTTCTTCCGCGATCAGGAACTGACGCGGGTCTCGGATCGTGCGCTGACCGCGTTCCGGCGCGACCATGTGGGCTTTGTCTTTCAGTTCTACAACCTCGTGCCCAGCCTGACCGCGCGCGAAAACGTGGCGCTGGTGACCGAGATCGCGCGCAACCCGATGACCCCCGAAGAGGCGCTCGACCGGGTCGGGCTGGCCAAGCGGGCGGATCACTTTCCCGCCGAATTGTCGGGCGGCGAGCAACAGCGCGTGGCCATCGCCCGCGCCATTGCCAAGCGGCCCGACGTGCTGCTGTGCGACGAACCTACCGGCGCGCTCGACAGCGTCACCGGTGTGCAGGTGCTCGAAGCGCTGAACGCGGTGAATACCGAGCTGGGCACCGCCACCGTCATGGTCACGCATAACGCCTCGATCCGGCAGATCGCGCACCGGGTCGTGCGCATGAGCGACGGCGCGATTCAGTCCGACGAGCGCAATCCGCACAGGCTGGCCCCGCACGAGGTGTCGTGGTGAGCATGCTGACCCGAAAGATGATGCGCGACCTGCGCCGGATCTGGGCGCAGGCGCTGGCCATCGCGCTGGTTCTGGCCTGCGGCATCATGATGATGGTCGGCATGCAGGCGACGCAATCGACGCTCGAGGCGACGCGGGCGGCGTTCTACGATCGTCAGCGCTTTGCCGATATTTTCGCCCAGATGACCCGCGCGCCCCGCGATATTGTTGCGCAGGCCCAGCGCATCGACGGCGTCGCGCTGGCCGAGGGACGCATCAGCTTCATGGCGGTGCTCGATATCGACGGGCTCGACCAGCCCGCAAGCGGGCGCGTCGTCTCGCTGCCCGACGATGGCGGCCATCTGAACCTGCCCGTGGTCCGGCGTGGGCGGCTGCCCGATCCGCTGCGCGCCGACGAGGTCGCGGTGAACGAAGCCTTCGGTGAGGCCAACGCCCTGCTGCCCGGCGCGCGCTTCCGCGCCGTGCTGAACGGCAGGCTGCGCAGCCTGACCGTCACCGGCTGGCTCGCCTCGCCCGAATTCACCTATACCATCGCGCCGGGGGCGATGATGCCCGATGACCGGCGCTTCGGTATCGTCTGGATGGGGCAGGAGGCGGCCGAGGCGGCGATGCGCATGGGCGGCGCAGTCAACGAGATCGCGCTCAGGCTGGCACGCGGGGGCGACGAACGGGCGGTGATCGACGCGCTCGACGCGCTGCTCGACCCCTATGGCGGCACCGGGGCTTACGGGCGTGATCGGCAGGTCTCGCACGCGTTTCTCGACGGCGAAATGCAGCAACTGGGTGTGCTCGCGCGGTTCTTGCCGCCGGTTTTCCTGCTGGTTGCGGCGTTTCTGGTCAGCATGGTGCTGGGCCGCCTAATCAAGATGGAGCGTCGACAGATCGGGCTTCTGAAGGCGCTGGGCTATCCCACCCGCACCATCGGCTGGCACTACCTGACGCTGGCGCTGCTGATCGGCAGCGGCGGGGCGGTCCTTGGTGTGGCGCTGGGTCAGTGGATGGGATCGGGCATGATCGCCACCTATCGCGAGTATTTCCGCTTTCCCGTCTTCCTGCGCGATACCGCCACCGGGGTGATGGCGCTGGCAGCGCTTCTGGGCCTCGCCACGGCGCTTCTGGGCGGCTGGAACGCGGTGCGGGCCTCGGTCACGCTGCCCCCGGCCGAGGCGATGCAGCCCCCCGCGCCGCCCAGCTTTTCGCGCGGGTGGCTGGACCGGGCGGTCAGCGCGATGCGCCTGCGTCAGACCTCGATGATGATCCTGCGCTCGATCCTGCGCTGGCCCGGGCGCGCGGCGATCACGCTGTTCGGCGTCATGGCCTCGGTCGCGCTGCTGGTCGCGAGCTATTTTTCCTTCGATGCCATCGACATCATGGCCGATACCGTCTTCACCCAGTCCAACCGCCAGCAAGTGACGCTGGTTCTGGCCCAGTCTCAGCCAGAGCGCGCGGTGCTCGACGCGCTTTCGCTGCCGGGCGTGCGGCAGGCCGAAGGCGCCTATGCCATGCCCGTGCGGCTGGTTCGCGGACATCGCGCGCGGCTGACCGCGGTGTCGGCGCATTTCCCAGACGAACGGCTGGCGCGGCTCATTGATGACGAGGGCCGCGTCGTCGCGTTGCCGCCCGAGGGCCTCGTCCTGCCCGACCGGCTGGCCGAGGCGCTGGACGCGCGGGTCGGAGACACGATTCGGGTCGAGATGCTGGGCGCCCCGCGCGAAGTGCTGGACCTGCCGCTGGCGGCGATCATCGCGCAGGGGATGGGGCAAGAGGCCCATATCCGCGCCGAGGCGCTGTTCGCCGCCATGCGTGTTGCGCCGCAGGTCAACCGCATTCACCTGATGGCCGATCCCGACGACCTGTCGGCGCTCAATGCGGCGATCAAGCAGGTGCCCGCCGTCGCCGGTCTGACCGACTGGTCCGAGGTGCGGCGCCAGTTCTCGGAAACGCTGGAACAGAACATGGCCACGATGCTGACGATCCAGACGCTGGTCGGGCTGATGACCGCGCTGGGCGTGGTCTATAACGCCGCCCGCATTCAGGTGGCCGAGCGCAGCCATGAACTGGCCTCGCTCCGGGTGCTGGGTTTCACCCGCTGGGAAGTGGGCTTCGTGCTGGTGGGCGAAATGATGCTGCTCACGCTGATCGCGATTCCGATCGGCTGGGTCGCGGGCTATGCGCTGGCCGGGGCGTTGGTGCAGGCAATGTCGACGGATCTGATTTCACTGCCCTTCGTGGTCTCGCGGCGCACCTATGCGCTGGCGGCGCTGGCGGTGTTCGCGGCGGCACTGGCGGCGGTGCTGCTGGTACGGCGCAGGCTCGACCGGGTCGAGCTGGCAAGCGCGCTGAAGGCGCGGGAATAAGGGAGCACGGGCATGAGCGTGATACGCAAGACAGGACTGGCTCTGGGCGCGCTGGCGCTGGCGGCGGCTCTCGGCTGGGCGCTGTGGCCGCAGCCTCAGGCCGTGGATCTGGCGCAGGTGACGCGTGGCGATCTGCAGGTTTCGGTCGCGGCGGAAGGGGTGACGCGGGTGCGCGAGCCCTATTCCGTCACCGCGCCCATCGCCGGTATCGTCGAGCGCTCGCCCGTCGCCGTCGGCGATGAGGTCACCCGCGGCGAAACCATCATCGCCGTGATCCGACCGGCCGAACCCGCGCTGATGGATTCGCGCGCCCGCGCACAGGCCGAAGCGGCGGTGCGCGAGGCCGAAGCGGCGCTGGCGCTCGCCGAGACCAACCTGCGCCGCGCGCTGACCGGGCTGAGCCACGCCCAAAGCGAGCTGCAGCGCGGCCGCGCGCTGGCCGCGTCGGGCACGATCAGCCAGCGCGCGCTCGAAGATGTCGAGGCCGCTTTCACAGAAGCGTCGCAGGCGCTCGCCGCCGCGCGCTCTGAGCGCGATCTGCGCGCGGCGACGCTGGGCCGAGCGCAGGCGCAGCTGATGGAACCCTCGGGCGATGACGGCGTGACCAATGCCGTGCCGCTCTTCGCGCCGATCTCGGGTCAGGTGCTCGACGTTACGGACCCGTCCTCGCGTCTGGTGCAGGCGGGCGCACCGCTGCTGTCGCTCGGGGATCTGCGCGATCTCGATATCGAAATCGACCTGCTCTCGGCCGATGCGGTTCAAGTCTCCGAAGGCGCCCCCGCGCGGGTCGAGCGCTGGGGCGGTGCGGGCACGCTCGACGCGGTCGTGCGCCGGATCGAACCCGCCGCCTTCACGCGCGTTTCGGCGCTTGGTATCGAGGAACAGCGCGTGCGCCTGCGGCTCGATTTCGTCACCCCGCCCGAAGAACGACCGGGTCTGGGCGACCGCTACAGGGTCTTCGTGCATGTCGTGACATGGCAGGGACGCGACCTGCTGCTGGTCCCGCAGGCCGCCTTGTTCCGGCAGGGCGAAGGCTGGGCCCTGTTTCGCGTGATCAACGGTCGCGCCGCGCTGACGCCGGTCGGTATCGGCCGGCAATCGAACGGGATGGCTGAGGTCACGCAAGGTCTGACCGAAGGCGATACCGTGATCCTGTACCCGGCCTCGTCCCTTGAGGACGCCGCCGCCATCGTCGCGCGCGATGGCTGAGCAGAAAGGGGGCTGTCTGCCCCCTCTTGGCCTGCGGCCAATTCACCCCCGAGGATATTTCCGGATCAAAGATGCATGGTTGAGGAAGGCTTAAGGCCCATCTTTAATCTCTAAATATCCCGGGGGGCGAGGGGGCAGAGCCCCCCCTGCGCGGCCGGGGTCAGAGGACGAAGTCGAACTGGCGGTCCAACGGCAATTCCCGGGCGCGGGTGCCGGTCAGGGCGAAGATCGCATTGGCGAGGGCCGGGGCCGCCGGGGGCGTGCCGGGTTCGCCGATGCCGCCCAGATGCGGGTTGGTTTCCAGCACCTGAACTTCGATCCGGGGCGCGCCCGAGATCCGCAGCCCGTCGGTATCGGGGAAGTTCCACTGATCGACCATGCCGTCCGAGACGGTGATCTGCCCGTGCAAAGCCGCCGAGAGGCCGAAGATCAGCCCGCCTTCCATCTGCGCGCGCAGGTTCTGCGGGTCCAGCGCGATGCCCGGGTCGCAGGCGATCCAGGCGCGGGCGACGCGGATCGCGCCGTCCTGATCCTCGACCTCGATCACCTGCGCGACCGGCGTACCGAAGGACCACACCATCGCCACGCCCAGCGCGCGACCCTCGGCGCGGGCATTGTCCCAGTTCGACATCGCGCGCACCGCCTCCAGCACGCCCGCCGCGACGGCGCTTTCCGGGCGCACCAGGTCAAGCCGGAAGTCCATCGGGTCGCGACCGGCGGCATGGGCCATCTCGTCGATGAAGCTCTCATGGATGAAGCCGTTATGGCTGGCCCCGACCGAGCGCCAGAAGCTGACGGGGAAGTCCATATCGGCCGTATAGCCGCGCACGCGGTAGCTGGGGATCGCGTAGGGCTGGTCGAACAGCCCCTCGACCAGCGCGCGATCGGGGCCGGCCACCGGCAGGCCGAAGAGGCGCGGCGCGACCTGTGCGGTCATGCCCTGCCCGGCGATCTGCGCGTCGAACTGTCTGGCTGTGCCGTCGGACACCACGCCGCGCAGCCGGGCGATAACGCCGGGGCGGTAGAAGTCATGCGTCATGTCCTCTTCGCGCGACCATGTCACCTGCACGGGCACACCGGGCATCTGCCGCGCCACCCGCGCGGCCAGTTCCGAGTAATCCGATTCACCCCGCCGACCGAAGGCGCCGCCCATCGCGGTGGTGTGAACGGTGACCTGCTCGGGCTCGATCCCGGCGCCGCGCGCGGCGGTGCGTTGTTGGACCAGCGGCGACTGGTTGGGCGACCAGAGGGTGAGCCTGCCATCCTCGAACAGTGCCGTCGCGTTCATCGGCTCAAGCGGCGCATGGGCGAGATAGGGCAGGCGGTACTCGGCGGTGATTTCGTCACCGTCCTGCGTTTCCGGACCCTCGTCGCGCATGGTCGAATTGGGGCTGTCCTCGAAGGCGGCTTCGATCTGGGCGAAGATGGCCTCGGTCGTGTCGGGATAGGGCGCTGGGCCCCAGTCGCAATCGACCGCCTGCGCGCCCTGCATCGCCGCCCAGCTGTTGCGCGCGACGACCGCGATGCCGCCATCGATATCGAGTACTTGCTCGACCCCCGGGATGGCCAGCGCCGGGGCCGGGTCGAAGCCACGCAGGGCACCGCCCAGCCGCGGGTTCATCCGCAGGCTGGCGAATTTCATCCCCGGCAGGCGCGTGTCGATGCCGTAGGCCTGCGTGCCGGTGATCTTTGCCTGCATGTCGCGGCGGGGCTGATCGGTGCCCAGAAGCCGCCATCGCGCGCGCGGGCGCGGCTCGACCTGCGGCGGCTCGATGCGGGCGGCGGCCTCGGCCAGCTCGGCATAAGGCAGGCTTGTGCCATCGGGGGCTATGACGGCGCCCGCTTCGGTCGTCAGGCGGGCGACATCCACGCCCAGACGGTCTGCGGCGGCCCGTTTCAGCGTCTCGCGCGCAGAAGCCCCGGCAAGACGCATCTTCTCGAACCCGTCCTTGACCGAGGTCGAGCCGCCGGTGATCTGCGTGCCCAGCAGCTTGCCGCCGGCATTGCCGACGACCTCGCCCACGGTGCGCATCCACGATGATTTGTTGTATTCCGCGCCCGGCATCGCCGCTTCCAGCATCGCCGCGTTGTAATAGGCGGCCGAGGCCGGGCCATGGGCGACGCGCACGCTCTGCCAGTCGACATCGAGTTCCTCGGCGATCAGCATCGCCAGCGTCGATTGCGCGCCCTGTCCCATATCGGCACGGCCGCTGATCGCGGTCACGCCGTCCTGATCGATGACCAGAAACGCGTTCAGTGCCGACCCTTGATCGGGGTCAAGCGGGTTGGGAATCGGCTGACGGACCTTGTAGATCCCGAAGGCCACGCCCCCGGCAATGGCGGCCGAGGCCACGAGGAAGCTGCGGCGGGTGATGGTTCCAAGGCGGCTCACAGCACGTCCTCCCGCAAGTCGGCGGCGGCGTCGTGGATTGCCGCGCGGATCCGGCTATAGGTGCCGCAGCGGCACAGGTTGCCGGACATCGCAAGATCGATATCGGCGTCGCTGGGATCGGGGTTTTGCGACAACAGATCGGCGGCCTGCATGATCTGGCCCGACTGGCAATAGCCGCATTGCGCGACCTGATTGCGCAGCCATGCCGCCTGCAGCGCGTGCATGGCATCGGGCGTGCCCAGCCCCTCGATCGTGGTGACATCGCCCCAGACATCGCCCAGCGCCACCTGACAGCTGCGCATCGCTTCGCCGTCGATATGCACGGTGCAGGCCCCGCACGAGCCGACGCCGCAGCCGAACTTGGTGCCGGTCATGCCCAGCTCGTCGCGCAGAACCCACAGCAGGGGCGTGTCTTCCGGCGCGTCGATCCGGTGATCGGTGCCGTTGATGGTCAGTGTCGTCGCCATGGATGCTCCCCCTCGCGTCGAATCATGTTGCTGACACTTTGGTCGAAAAATGTCATTGTGTAAATTGACAATCTGAACAGAAAATGTCATCGCTTCCAGACCCGTCCGGAACCCGTTCGAGCAGGCCGCGCTTGTGAGCACAGAAATCTTGGCAATTGATGAATCCGACCCCCGCCGCGTGGCCATCCTGATGGCCGCGACCGAGGTCTTTGCGCGCTACGGTTTCAAGCGCACCTCGATGGAGGATATTGCCAAGGCGGCGGGCCTGTCGCGCACCGCGCTGTATCAGTCCTATCGCAACAAGCAGGATATCTTCCGCTCCTTGGTCGCGTGGTATTTCGGGCAGGCCGCCGACCGCGTTGCCAAGGCCTTGCAGCCGGGCCTGCCGCCCGAACAGGCGCTGGGCGCCGCCTTTGTCGCCAAGCTGGGCCCCGAGATGAAGCTGATGCTCGACAGCCCGCATGGCGAGGAACTGATGGATGGCGGGCTGGATGCGGCGGCCGATCTTGTGGCCGAGGGCGAGCGGCAGGTCGCGGGCTTGCTCGAGCAATGGCTGCTCGACGAGGCGGCGGCGGGGCGCATCGTGCTGCCCGACAGTGACGCTGCGGCTTTGGCCGGGACGATGGTGTCGGCGCTGCACGGGCTGAAGACGACGCCGGGGATCGGTTACGATCCGCTCTGTGCGTCGATGGGGCGGCTGGCCGCGCTGTTCGGGCGCGGCCTGAGGCCCTGAGCTTTCCCTGAACCTTCGGTCTTCAGAGGATCGACACCCGCGTGCCGAGGGTGACGCGGGAATAGAGGTCGATGATTTCCTGATTGATCATCCGGTAGCCGGACGATGTGGGCGTGCCCGTGGTCGAGAGCGGCGTGCCGTGGATGCGGATGCCGCGATCGGTGGCGCTCGCCATCGAGCGCAGCGCCAGCGAGCGCGCGCCCAGCGGGTAGCTGGGACCGGACGGGACAGACGTGGCGTCCGCGGCCATGCTGGTGCCGCTGCCGCCCGCAGCGGCAAGGGTCGCGGGGGCCGTGGGCATCCCGGCAGGCGCGCCAAGCGGCGAGCCGGCGACGGCAGGTTGGCTCAGCGGCCATTCTTCCATCTCGAAAATCTCGGTCTCGCCATGATAACCCAGCGCGTCGCGGCCCACGGCGATGGAATAGCGCAGCGCATAGGGTCCGCGCAGCGTCAGGTAGAGCGCGCCTTCGTCGGGGTCGATGACGATCCGCCCGGCATCGAGTTCGGGGTCGTAATCGACCAGACGGCGACGTTGCGCCACCGGCAGTTCCTCGGGCAGCACGCCGGGAATGGTGCGTCCGCCATCGAACACCGTGCCGTAATCGACCGGCTGCAGTTCGGGCGGCTCGTCCGACATGACGCAGCCCGCAACGGGAACAAGGGCTAGACCGGCCAGAAGGGCACGGCGGGACAGTTCGGGCATGGTGGGCTCGCTGGTTGTTTGGCAGACGCGAAGACGGGGCGGCCGAACCCGGATGACGGACCCGTGCAGCGGGTGCCGGCGCCGGGATACGGTGCGGAAAACACGGCCCGTTGATGCCATATCCGGCGAAAGAACGCCATACTTGCCTGTGTTACAGGGCGATCAGAGGTCGGTGAGCGGCCTTGTCGCGAAGCCCGGCGCGCAGCCCGCCCGCCTGAAACCGGCGCGCCGGATAGGCAGCGGATTGCGCCGGGTTGGATTGCGCCGGTGTGCTGCGTCTCAGCCGGTGGCCTTGGCTGCGCGGGCGGGTTTGCGGACCGGACGCCCGGCATAGGTCTTGTCGCCCACCTTCACCACGACCAGCCCCGATGCGGTGGCGCGCACGAAGGTGCCCTGAATGCTCAGATGATGGCCGATCATGATGGTTTTGAACATGGTGCGCCCCTTCGCTGCTGACAGATTTTTGCCACATTTCACCGGCGGTGCGCCAGAAAAAAGACACAATTCAGCAGGGATTTCAGCGGGTTGCGCGCGCTTTTGTTCTGATTTTGGAAACGAATTCGGCGGAATGCGCAAATTGTTCCGGCAATAACTACAGCCAGTCGCGCAGGATCGGCACAAGCGGCACGTCCGCGGCGGGCATCGGGTAGTCGCGCAGGTCTCTGGCGCGCACCCAGGCCAGCGTTTGCCCTTCGCGCGGCGTGACGATTCCCTCCCAGCGGCGGCAGGCGAAGAGCGGCATCAGCAGGTGGAAATCGTCGTAGCTGTGGCTGGCGAAGGTCAGGGGCGCCAGACAGCTCTGCCAGGTCTCGATGCCAAGTTCCTCGTGCAATTCGCGAATCAGCGCGGCCTCGGGCGTTTCGCCCGGCTCGACCTTGCCGCCGGGAAATTCCCACAGGCCCGCCATCGACTTGCCCTCGGGCCGCTGAGCAAGAAGGACGCGGCCATCGGCATCGATGAGGGCGACGGCAGAGACGAGAAGGGTTTTCATGCGCGGATCTTTCGGACCGGACTGTCGGATGGAGAGACCCGGGGGGCTGTCTGCCCCCCGGACCCCCCGAGGATACTTATCGAACAAAGATGGGGCGTTTACGCGGTCTTAACCAAGGTCACGACCGGTAATCGGCATTGATGTCGATATAGCGGTGGGTCAGGTCGCAGGTCCAG
The DNA here is from genome assembly GCF_017303295.1 of Rhodobacter sp. NTK016B. Classification (GTDB taxonomy): domain Bacteria; phylum Pseudomonadota; class Alphaproteobacteria; order Rhodobacterales; family Rhodobacteraceae; genus Pararhodobacter. Next base: position 150,336 of record NZ_JAFKOK010000012.1, read on the forward strand.
ACCGTCGCCTTGCCGCTGCCCATGCCCAGATCGACGCCGATCGCGAGATCCTCGTTCTTCATATAGGCGGCGCCGTTTTCTTCGCGGTATTCGGGATCGACAAGCCCGTTGCGCGCCACCGTGATGTCGCCGAAGGTGATCGCCAGCGTGTCCCGGTCGGCGCGGGCGCCGGATTTGCCCACCGCCATGACGATGCGGCCCCAGTTCGGGTCTTCGCCCGCGATCGCGGTCTTGACCAGCGGCGAATTGGCGATGGAGAGCGCGCAGCGCTTGGCATCTGCATCGTCGGCGGCACCGGAGACAGTGATGCCCACGAATTTCGTCGCGCCTTCGCCGTCGCGCACGACCTGATGGGCAAGATCGAGCATGACCTCGCCCAGCGCGCGTTCAAACGCCTTGGCATCGGTCGAGCGCATGTCGCCCAGAGCCGGGCCCTGACCGGTCGCGGCCACCAGCAGCGTGTCCGAGGTCGAGGTGTCGCTGTCGACGGTGATGCTGTTGAAGCTGCTGTCGGTCAGGCGGCTGACGAGGCTTTGCAACTGTTTCTGGCCGATCTTCACGTCGGTGAAGATGTAGACCAGCATCGTCGCCATATCGGGGGCGATCATGCCCGAGCCTTTGGCGATGCCGGCGATGTGCGCTGTCTGGCCGTCGATCTGGATCTCGGCCATGGCGCCCTTGGGGTAGGTGTCGGTGGTCATGATCGCGCGCGCGGCGTCGGGCAGCGTGGTGGGCGACAGGCCCGCGACCAGCCCGTCGAGCGCGGCTTCGATCCGTTCATGCGGCAGCGGTTCGCCGATCACCCCGGTGGACGAGGTGAAGACGCGGGTTTCCGGAAGCTCCAGCTTCGCGGCCACGGCGGCCGAGAGCGCGTTGACCGAGTCCCAGCCGCGCGCACCGGTGAAGGCGTTGGAATTACCCGAATTCACCAAAATCGCGGCGCCGGTCGCATCGTCGCCCTTGCCCAGCTTCGCCTGACAATCGAGCACCGCGGCCGAGCGGGTGGCCGAGCGGGTGAAGGTGCCCGCGATCACCGTACCGGGGGCAAGGCGTGCCAGCATCACATCGGTGCGGTTCTTGTAGCGCACGCCTGCCTGCGCGGTCGCCAGTTCGAGCCCGGCGATTTCGGGCAGGGTCGGGAAGCCATTCTTGGGGGCCAGCGGCGAGACGACCGAGGTCTTGGGCTTGGCCGCGAGCGGCGCGATGGCCAGCCGCGTCTTCAGCGCCTTGGCGCGGGCTTTCCATTTCTTTGCCTTCAGCTTGTCGGATTTCTGCTTGTCCGATTTGCCGGCTTTCTTGGTCTTCTTGGCCATAGGCCCTGTCTCCCTGAAAACGCAAAGGCCCGCACCCCGGAAGGGCGCGGGCCGGTTCGGCGCCGAGAATACGGTGCCGGGGATTACTCGTCCAGCAGGCTCACGTCGCTGAGCGCTTCGGGATCGACGTCTTCGATGTCGATCTCGACCTCGGTGCCTTCGCGCAGACCCTCGATATAGACGCGGGTCGCTTCGCGCTGGATCTCCTGGCTCAGTTCCATCTGCACTTCTTCCTGTGCGGGAACCTCGGCGGTGCGGGTCTCGAACAGTTTGATCACGTGCCAGCCGAAGCGGGTCTGGATCGGCTCGGACACCTGACCGGGCTCAAGCGCTTCGACCGCGGCCTGAAAGTCGGGGATCATCATGCCGGGCGCGAACCAGCCCAGATCGCCGCCCTGCTGGGCCGAGCCGTCGATCGAGAATTCCGCAGCGACAGCGCCGAATTCCTGGCCTTCGTCCAACGCGGCCACGACCTGATCGCGCTCTTCTTCGCTGCGCACGAGGATATGCGCGGCGTGATACTCGGTCACCGGCTCGCCTTCGGCGTATTCGGCGGCGAAGGTTTCATAGGCCGCGTCGAGGCTTTCTTCGGTCACCGCTTCGGTCGCGACGTCCTGCAGCACGGCGGCGGCGATGAAGTTGCGGGTTTCGTTTTCCAGCAGGATGCGCTGGCGGCTGCTGAGCGTATCGGCATTGGCCTGCGAGACCAGTTCCTGCTCGACAAGCTGCTCGACGATTGCCGGGAACAGCGTCTCGTTGGGCACCTGGGCGAATTGCTCGGGAAGCTGCGCGCGCAGCGCGATGGCGTGGCCCAGCGTGATCTCGGTATCGCCGACGCGGGCGAGCACGGTCGACGCGTCCTGCGCCGCCACGGGGAGGGCGAAGGCGGTAAAGATCGCGGTCGCCGTGGCAAATCGAGCGTTTTTGAACATGCAGAGCTCCTGAATCGCGTCCCTTCGGGTCGCTGTGATTGACACCAACATGACCGGCCCCTACATGCCAAGACGGTATAATTTAAGGGCTGGTCAGCCGCGCCCTGTTTAGGAAAGCAGCCGCCGACCGGCAACCCCGCCGGCGTTAACGGCCAGTCACACAAAGGCGAGCGGGAGAAATCATGTTGGGCCTCGGAACTGTCAGCCGGAAGATTTTCGGCACCGCGAACGATCGCAAGGTCAAGACCGTGCGACCGCTGGTGGCCAAGATCAACGCGCTGGAAGACGAGATTGCAGCGCTCGACGATGACGCCCTGGTGGCCAAGACCGCCGAGTTGAAAGAGCGCTATCAGAAGGGCGAGAGCCTCGATTCCCTCTTGCCGGAAGCCTTTGCCAATTGCCGCGAAGCCGCGAAACGGGCCTTGGGCCTGCGGGCGTTCGACGTGCAGCTTATCGGCGGTATCTTCCTGCATCAGGGCAATATCGCCGAGATGAAGACGGGCGAGGGCAAGACGCTGGTCGCGACCTTCCCGGCTTATCTGAACGCGCTGTCGGGCGATGGCGTGCATGTCGTCACCGTGAACGATTACCTCGCCCGCCGCGACGCGGGCTGGATGAGCAAGGTGTTCACCAAGCTGGGCATGACGACGGGCGTCGTCGTCCCCCATCAGCCCGACGAGGAAAAGCGCACGGCCTATCAGGCCGACATCACCTATGCCACGAACAACGAGCTGGGCTTCGATTACCTGCGCGACAACATGAAGACCTCGCTGGATCAGATGATGCAGCGTGGGCATAACTTCGCCATCGTGGACGAGGTCGACAGTATCCTGATCGACGAAGCGCGCACGCCGCTCATCATCTCGGGTCCGATGGCGGATCGCGGCAATCTGTATGTCCGTGTCGATGCGCTGATCCCGTCGCTGCTGGACGAGGATTTCACGCTGGACGAGAAAGCCCGCACCATCACCTATTCCGATGAGGGCAACGAGCATATCGAGCAGCTTCTGCGCGAGGCCGAGATCCTGCCCGAGGGGCAGTCGCTCTATGATCCGGAATCGACGACCATCGTGCACCACGTCAATCAGGCGCTGCGCGCGCACAAGATGCTGCACAAGGATCAGCATTACATTGTGCGCGACGGCAAGATCGTCCTGATCGACGAATTTACCGGCCGCATGATGCTGGGCCGTCAGTTGTCCGAGGGGCTGCATCAGGCCGTTGAAGCCAAGGAAGGTCTGCAGATCCAGCCGGAAACGGTGACGATGGCCTCGATCACCTTCCAGAACTACTTCCGCATGTACAAGAAGCTGGGCGGCATGACCGGCACGGCCTCGACCGAGGCGGAAGAATTCAAGGAAATCTACAATCTCGGCGTGGTCGAAATCCCGACCAACCGTCCGATCGCCCGTCTGGACGAGCACGATCAGGTCTACCGCACCGCGCGTGAGAAATTCGAAGGCATCCTCGAAGAGATCAAGCAGGCCAATGCCAAGGGCCAGCCGGTTCTTGTCGGCACCACCTCGATCGAGAAATCCGAGGAACTGGCGCAGATGCTGACCAAGGCCGGCATCCCGCACAACGTCCTCAACGCCCGCCAGCACGAGCGCGAGGCGCATATCGTCGCCGAAGCCGGTCGCGTGGGCGCGGTGACCATCGCCACCAACATGGCCGGTCGCGGTACCGACATCCAGCTGGGCGGCAATATCGAGATGCAGGTGCAGGACGCGCTCGAAGCCGATCCGAACGCCGATCCCGTGGCCCTTCGTGAGCGGATCGAAGCCTCGGTCGCGGATGAGAAGCAGAAGGTTCTCGATGCGGGCGGGCTTTACGTGCTGGCCACCGAGCGCCATGAAAGCCGCCGGATCGACAACCAGCTGCGCGGTCGCTCGGGCCGTCAGGGCGACCCCGGGCGTTCGGTATTCTTCCTGTCGCTGGAAGACGACCTGATGCGCATCTTCGGCTCGGAGCGGCTGGAAAAGGTACTCAGCACGCTGGGCATGAAAGAAGGCGAGTCGATCGTCCACCCGTGGGTGAACAAGTCGCTGGAAAAAGCACAGGGCAAGGTCGAGGCGCGCAACTTCGATATCCGCAAGACGCTGCTGAAATTCGACAACGTCATGAACGACCAGCGCCGGGTGATATTTGAACAGCGGCTCGAGATTCTCGAAGCCGACGAGCTTGAGGAAACCACCACCGACATGCGCCGCGCCGTCATCGACGAGACGGTGGCCGAGTTCATGCCCAAGGGCAGCTATGCCGATCAGTGGGATACCGAAGGCCTTGCCGCGTCGATCAAGGACCGCCTGAATCTGGACCTGCCGGTCGCGGAATGGGCGGCCGAGGACGGCGTCGATCAGGAAGTCATGCGCGAACGCATCATCGAAGCGTCCGACAAGCTGATGGCCGACAAAGAGGCTGCCTTCTCGTCCGAAACGATGCGGATGATCGAAAAGCAGCTTTTGCTCAATGTGATCGACAGCAAGTGGCGCGAGCATATCGTCACGCTGGACCACCTGCGCTCGGCGGTGAACTTCCGCGGGCTGGCGCAGCGCGATCCGCTTAACGAGTACAAGTCCGAAGCCTTCGTCCTGTTCGAGCACATGCTGGCGGCTTTGCGCGAGGACGTGACGCGGCAACTGTCGCGCATCCGCCCCCTCAGCGCCGAGGAGCAGGCGCAGATGCAGCAGCAGATGGCGCTGCAAAACGCCGCCGCGCGCGACGACGGCAAGCTGGACACGCCGATGGAGCTGCCGCGCATCGGCGGCAACGCGCCCGCTCCGGCGCCTGCGATGGCCTCGGCGATGGCCGAAGCCGCGCCCGCCGGAACCCCGCGCGACGGGTTCGACGAGAACGATCAGGCGACCTGGGGCAATCCGGGCCGCAACGATCCGTGCCCCTGCGGGTCGGGCAAGAAGTTCAAGCATTGCCACGGCGCGCTCGGCTGATCCGGGACGCCCACACGAACACTGAATGCGGGGCCTGCGGGCCCCGTTTTCATGCGTGGTTTCATGCGCGGCGTTCGGTCGGCAATTGCGCGCAAAGCGAAGGACTTGCCGTGAAAGCACCAATCGGGCGCCCAAAAGCTGCCCGGTTTCAAAGGGATTTTGGACTCAACCAAAGATGAGTCGGAGTCCGTCATGAAACGCGTGCGAATCGTCGCTTTAGCTGCCGTCACGCTCGGGGCCGCGGTGATTGCCGGCACCAAGTTTCAGCAGGCACAGCAGCAACAGGGGCCGGAAGCGGCCGCAGAACTGAACCGTGCCTCGGTCGTGCCGGTCGATGGTGACATGGCCGAACAGACCGGCGGCGACGCGCGTCCGCAAACCGGCACCGCCGCGCCCTCGCTGATCGGTGACGGTTATACCACCGCCCCGGCAGTCACCGCGACCGCCCCGCAATCCCTTCCGCAAGAGCCGAGCGTGCAGATTGCCCGGGCGGACGATGCCGTCGCGCGGGAAAGCGGCGCGGTGCCGCCTCCGGCGACGACACCGCTGACCGATGCCCTGAATGCGCAGCAGGCCCCCCTGCCGGGCGCTCAGCCGTCCGTGGAGGGGCAAGAGCCCCTCGCGCAGACCACCGAGACCGCGCCGCTTGATCCCGAGCTGGAGGCGCAGCTCGCCGCCTGTGCGGTGTGGCTGGTCGTGACCCCCTCGGCCGGTGCGATGCTGGAAACCAGCGTCTACGCGCCCTGTGACGGCGGTGCGCATGTGATCTTTTCGCATTCCGGGCTGAGCTTCGATGCCACCCTTGGCGCCGATGGCCAGTACCTTGCGCAGATCCCGGCGCTGACCGAAGAGGCGAGCGTGAGCATCGCGTTCCAAGACGGCCGGGTCGAGCATGATCGCACCACCGTCACGGATCTGGCCAATGTCGAACGCGTGGTTCTGCAATGGCGCCAGCCTGCCGAACTGCAACTCAACGCGTATGAATTCGGTGCGTCTTATGGCAGCGCGGGCCATGTCCATGCCGGTGCGCCGCGCACGGCGGGCGTCTCGGATCAGGGCTTTGTGACGGTTCTGGGCGATCCGCAGATCCCCGAAGGTCAGCTTGCGCAGGTCTACAGCTATCCGCGCGGGGTCTCGCCGCAGACCGGCACCGTGGCGATCGAGATCGAGGTCCCGGTGACCGAGGCCAGCTGCGGGCGCGAAGTGACCGCGCGCACGATCGAGGTGCATGGCACCCGGTCGGCGCAGATCCGCAACATGCAGCTCGACATGCCCGATTGCGACGGCGCGGGCGGGTTCGTGGTTCTGCCCGGCGTCCTGCCCGACCTGCAGATCGCGCAGACCGATCAGGCATCGAACTGATCGGACCGACAAGTTCGGGGCGTGAAACCGCCTGTCAATCGAAAGCCCGGCCCGCATCGCGCGCCGGGTTTTCGCGTTCCGGTCGGGCGTGATCTATAGCAAGCCATTGGCGCGAAAGCTGTATTCCTGCGATTTGCCGATGATCAGATGATCGTGCAGCACCACCGACAAGGCGGATGCCGCTTCCTCGACCCGGCGGGTCAGGGCGATGTCCTGTTCGCTGGGCGTGGAATCCCCGGTCGGATGATTGTGCACCAGAATGAGCGCCGAGGCATCGAGATCCAGCGCCCGCTTGAGCACCTCGCGCGGGTAGAGGGGCACATGATCCACCGTGCCCCGCGCCAGTTCTTCATCGGCGATCAGGCAGTTCTTGCGGTCGAGATACAGCACCCGGGCATGTTCGACGCTGCGATGGGCCATCACCGTGTGGCAATAATCCAACAGTGCCGACCAGGACGAAATGACCGGCCTGTTCAGCACCTTGGCGCGCGCCAGCCGCCCGGCCACCGCCTGCGTGACCTTCAGCGCGACCAGCACGGATTCACCCACGCCTTCGATCTTCGAGAGTTGCGCGCTGGGGGCCGTCACGACCCCCGCGAGATCGCCGAACCGTTCTATCAGCGCATGGGCCAGCGGTTTGACATCGCCGCGGGGCAGGGCGCCAAACAGCAGCAGTTCCAGCAACTCGTAATCGGGAACCGCCTTTGCGCCACCATCGAGGAACCGCGCGCGCAATCGTTTTCTGTGGTCTTTCAGATACGAGGGCACCGGGCCCAGCGTCACCGTCTGTGCGGTGTCGAAAAGGGGAAGCGGTGGCTCGGAAAGAGCCGGGTCGCTGTCAGCGGGACTGGTTTCAACGGAACGAGGCATACCAAAAGCTGCGCCGATTCCCGTTGACAATTGGTTAAAGCGATCGCGCATGAAAACGGCGCCCGAAAGGGGGCGCCGTAATCGTTTCACCGGGGGCATCGGATAAAGGCGTCAGCCCTTCATGCCGTCCCAGAAGGTCTTGACCTTGCCGAAGAAACTGCGGCCCTCGGGGTGGTTGTCCTGCGACAGCCCTTCGAATTCGCGCAGCAGTTCTTTCTGCCGGCTGGTCAGGTTGACCGGCGTTTCGACACCCAGCTCAATCATCATGTCGCCATTGCCGCCACCCCGAAGCGCGGGCATGCCCTTGCCGCGCAGGCGCATCTGCTTGCCCGATTGCGCGCCCGCAGGCACTTTCACGCGCGAGCGGCCGCCGTCGATGGTGGGCACTTCGACCTCGCCGCCAAGCGCGGCGGTGGTGAAGCTGACGGGCACGCGGCAATGCAGGTCCAGGCCGTCGCGCTGGAAGATCGAATGCTCGCGCACGTCGATGAAGATATAGAGATCGCCCGCAGGACCGCCCCGCAGACCGGCCTCGCCTTCACCCGACAAGCGGATGCGCGTCCCGGTTTCCACCCCGGCGGGGATGTTGACCGAAAGCTGGCGCTCTTTCTCGACGCGCCCGGCGCCCTTGCAGCTGGTGCAGGGATTCTTGACGATCTGACCCAGCCCGCCGCAGGTGGGGCAGGTGCGCTCGACGGTGAAGAACCCTTGTTGCGCGCGGACCTTGCCCATGCCCGAACAGGTCGGGCAGGTGACGGGTTCCGCGCCGCCTTCGGCGCCAGAACCGCCGCAGGAATCGCAGGCCGCAAGCGTGGGCACGCGGATGGATTTCTGCACGCCGTTATAGGCCTCTTCCAGCGTCACGCGCAGATTGTAGCGCAGGTCGCTGCCCCGGCTGGCGCGCTGGCGGGCATTGCCGCCGCCGCGTCCGCCCATGAAGTCGCCGAACAGGTCTTCGAACACGTCCGAGAACGACGCCCCGAAATCACCGCCGCCGCGCGGACCGCCACGGGCGCCCGCGCTGGCCCCCATCCCGCCTTCAAAGGCTGCATGACCGAAGCGGTCATAGGCCGCCTTTTTGTCGGCGTCCTTGAGCACGTCATAGGCCTCGTTCACTTCCTTGAACTGGGCCTCGGCATCGGGATTGTCGGCGTTGCGGTCGGGGTGAAGCGCTTTGGCCTTGGTCCGGTACGCTTTCTTCAACTCTTCGGCCGAGGCGCCGCGTGCGACGCCCAGTACCTCGTAATAATCGCGTTTGGCCATTCGTGGACCTCGCTGTCAAAGGCAAGGCCCCGGCACGGGTTCTTCCGGCCGGGGCCCCGCGATGGGTTCACGTGTCAGCTACGACGCTTGTTGTCGTCGAGATCCTCGAAATCGGCATCGACGATGTCGTCATCCACCGAGCGCGGCTCGTCTTCCGAAGAGGCTTCTTCGCCCTCGGACTGCTCTTGCTGCGCCTTGTAGATGGCTTCGCCCAGCTTCATCGAGGCGTCGCGCACATTGTTGATGCCCGACTTGATCTTCTCGGCATCGTCGCCGTCCAGCGTGTCGCGCAGCGCCGCGATGGCCAGTTCGATCGCTTCGACCGTGGTCGGATCCACCTTGTCCTTGTACTCGGCCAGCGACTTCTCGGTCGAGTGGATCAGGCTTTCGCCCTGGTTCTTGGCTTCGACCAGATCCTTGCGGGCTTTGTCGGCGTCGGCATTCGCCTCGGCGTCCTTGACCATCTGCTCGATATCCGAATCCGACAGACCGCCCGAAGCCTGGATCGTGATCCGCTGCTCCTTGTTGGTGGCCTTGTCGCGGGCCGAAACGTTGACGATGCCGTTGGCGTCGATGTCGAAGGTCACTTCGATCTGCGGCATGCCGCGCGGCGCCGGCGGGATCCCTTCCAGATTGAACTGGCCGAGGATCTTGTTGTCCGCCGCCATTTCACGCTCACCCTGGAACACGCGGATGGTCACCGCGTTCTGATTGTCCTCGGCGGTCGAGAAGACCTGCGATTTCTTCGTCGGGATCGTCGTGTTGCGGTCGATCAGGCGGGTGAACACGCCACCCAGCGTCTCGATACCCAGCGACAGCGGCGTCACGTCGAGCAGCACGACGTCCTTCACGTCACCCTGCAGAACGCCGGCCTGAATGGCCGCGCCCATTGCCACGACTTCGTCGGGGTTCACGCCCTTGTGGGGCTCTTTGCCGAAGAACTTCGTCACTTCGTCGAACACGCGCGGCATACGGGTCATCCCGCCGACCAGCACGACCTCGTCGATATCGCCTTTCGACAGACCGGCGTCTTTCAGCGCCTGCTGACAGGGCTTCATCGACTTGGCGATCAGGTCGCCGACCAGCGATTCCAGCTTCGAACGGGTCAGCTTCATCACCATGTGAAGCGGCTGTCCGGTGTTCTTGTCCATCGAGATGAACGGCTGGTTGATCTCGGTCTGCTGGCTGGACGACAGCTCGATCTTGGCCTTTTCCGAGGCTTCCTTCAGACGCTGAAGGGCCATCTTGTCGAGGCTCAGGTCGACGCCGTGCTCTTTCTTGAACTCGTCAACGAGGTAGTTGACGATGCGCATGTCGAAGTCTTCACCACCCAGGAACGTGTCGCCGTTCGTGGATTTCACCTCGAACAGGCCGTCATCGATTTCCAGAATGGTGATGTCGAAGGTACCGCCGCCAAGGTCATACACGGCAATCGTCTTCGATTCCTTGCGGTCCAGACCATAGGCCAGCGCGGCTGCGGTCGGCTCGTTGATGATGCGCAGCACTTCCAGACCGGCGATCTTGCCGGCGTCCTTGGTGGCCTGACGCTGGGCGTCGTTGAAATAGGCGGGCACGGTGATGACCGCCTGCGTGACGCTTTCACCCAGATACGACTCGGCGGTTTCCTTCATCTTCTGCAGGATGAAGGCCGAGATCTGGCTGGGCGAATAGTTCTCGCCGCGCACTTCGACCCAGGCGTCGCCATTGCCGCCGTCGACGATGTTATAGGGGACAAGGTTCTTGTCCTTGACCACCTCGGCATCACCCACGCGGCGCCCGATCAGGCGCTTGACGGCGTAGACGGTGTTGGTGGGGTTGGTGACGGCCTGCCGCTTGGCGGGCTGGCCGACGAGGCGTTCGTTTTCGGTGAAACCGACGATCGACGGCGTGGTGCGCGCGCCTTCCGAGTTCTCGATCACGCGGGCGGCCGAGCCGTCCATGATCGCGACACAGCTATTCGTCGTCCCGAGGTCGATCCCGATGACTTTGGCCATGATGAAGTCCTCTTTCCTTCGGCGATGTTTTGGGGTGGCGATCCCATCAGGCTTCGTCACCCCGATCCCAGAACCGGGCCCCACAGGGGTCATTCCCGGCTTCGAGGGCTATATAGGGAGGGGGCTTGAGCGCTGCAAGCGCCCGCACCGTGCCAATTTCACAAGTCTTTCACGTCCTAACCCGTGAATTGTGCGATCACGGCGGGCAGCGTCAGCACGCTCAGCGCGGTCGAGATCAGGATCGCCGCCGAGACCCGCGTTACGCAGACATCGTAGTGCTGGGCAAGGATATAGACATTGCCCGCCACCGGCAGCGCGGCGGCGCAGATCAGCACGCCCGCGGCGAAGGGATCGACGCCGAACAGGAACAGCGCGGCGCCGCCCACGGCCAGCGGATGCAGCACCAGCTTGGCCCCGCTCAGCCAGCCCGCGACGGTCAGCCGTTCGGCCCGGCTCTGGGTCAGGCTGGCGCCGATGGCGAACAGCGCGCCGGGGGTCGCGGCGGCGCCCAGCAGCGTCAGCGTGGCGGTCGCGGGGTCAGGCAGGGGCCAGCCTGTGGCGGACCACAAAAGCCCCAGCGCCATCGACACGACCATCGGATTGCGCAACAGCCCCATGCCGATCACCCGCGGCAGGTCGGGCGACAGCCGCCCCTGTCGGGCCAGCGTGATGATGATGGTGAGCAGGCTGGAAAACACGATCAGGTCGATCGACAGCACCAGCAGGACGGTCCCCGCCGCCCGGTCGCCGAGGATCAGCACCAGCATCGGCACGCCCAGAAAGCCGGTATTGCCGATGATCGCGGTATGGGCCTCCATCACCGCTTCGGTCAGCGGGCGCAGCCGGATGAAGGCGACACCCAGCGCGATCAGATAGACAAAGGCGCAGCCCCACAGATACGCCGCCGCCGCGCGGGGTTCGAAGATGTCGCTCAGCGACATGCTGGCGGAAAAGCCGAACAGCATTGCCGACAGCGCGAAGTAAAACACGAATTTCGTCAGCCAGGCCGTGGCCTCAGGCGGGAAAAAGCCCGTCTTGCCCGCGCCGTAGCCCAGGCCGATCACGGCGAAAAACGGAAGGGTCTGGGCGAAGACGGTCAGCATGGGGCGTGTCGGACAGGAAACGGCCCGCCTCGTAAGGGGCGGGCCGCGAGAGGGTCAGTAAAGCACACTTGGCAACCATGTCACCAGTCCGGGGAAGACGAACAAGGTCACGATCGCCACGATCTGCAGCAGCACAAAGGGGATCGCCCCGCGATAGATCGTGCCGGTCGAGATCGTCCCCGGTGCCACGCCGCGCAGGTAGAACAGCGCGAAGCCGAATGGCGGGGTCAGGAAGCTCGTCTGCAGGTTCACGCCCACCATCACGCCCAGCCAGATCGGATCGACGCCCAGCACCAGCAGGGTCGGTGCGGTGATCGGCAGGACGATGAAGATGATCTCGAACGTGTCCAGAATGAAGCCGAGAACGAACATCACCACCATGACGGCGATCATCGCGCCGATGGCGCCGCCGGGGATGCCGGTCAGGAATTCATGCACCAGATCGTCGCCACCCATCTGCCGGAACACCACCGAAAAGACCGATGCGCCGAACAGGATGATGAACACCATGGCGGTGATCTTGGCGGTGCTGCGCACTGTGTCGACGATGATCGAAACCCGCAGACGCCCGCGCAGGGCGGCCAGCAGCGTCGCGCCGACGGCCCCGACCGAGGCGGCCTCGGTCGGGGTGGCGATGCCGCCCAGGATCGAGCCCAGCACAGCGATGATCAGCATCAGCGGCGGCACCAGCGCAACGAAGATCTCGCGCGGCAGGCCCTTGCGCTCTTCGGGCGACATCGGCATCGCCGGGCAGCTTTCGGGATCGGTCCAGGCCTTGAACAGGATGAAGCCGATATAGACGCAGACCAGAAGCATGCCGGGGATGAAGGCACCCGCGAACAGGTCGCCTACCGAGACCGCGCTGGGGGCGAAGTTGCCAAGGCTCATTTGCGCCTGCGCGTGCATCCCGGCGATCATGTCGCCCATGAAGATCAGCACGGTCGACGGCGGGATGATCTGTCCCAGCGTGCCCGAGGCGCAGATCGTGCCGGTGGCGAGCTTGGGGTCGTATCCCGCGCGCAGCATGGCCGGCAGCGAGATTAGGCCCATCGTCACTACGGTCGCGCCCACGACCCCGGTCGAGGCCGCCAGCAGCGCGCCGACCACGACGACCGAGATGCCCAGCCCGCCGCGCATCGAGCCGAACAGCTTGCCCATCGTGGACAGCAGCTGCTCGGCGATGTTCGAGCGTTCGAGCATGACGCCCATGAAGATGAACAGCGGCACCGCGACCAGAACTTCGTTGGTCATGTAGCCGGTGTAACGCCCGGCCAGCGCGCTGAGGTTCGACATGTCGAACACGCCCAGCCAGAGGCCGATCAGCGCGAACAGGATCGACGTCCCCGCCAGCGTGAAGGCCACCGGGAAGCCCAGCATGAGAAAGCCGATAACGCCCAGGAACATCAGCCCCGAGAGGATCTCACCGATGAGAACAAGGTCCATATGCGATCACTCCGGCGCGGCTTCGTAGCGGTAAGGTTCGGGCACGAGATCCTCACGCCCACGGATGACCAGAATCGAGCGGATCAGCATCGACACGCCCTGCAGGGCCAGCGTCACGGCAAAGACCAGAATGAACCCCTTGACCAGAAACAGCCCCGACGCCCCGCCGGGATTGGCCGAGCCCTCTTGCAGCCGCCACGAGCGGGCGACGAAGACGAAGCAATAGGTCCACACGACCCAGGCAAAGGGCAGAAGAAACAGGATCACCCCGATCAGGTCGAGCCACGCTTTGCGCAGCTTCGAGGCCGGGCGATAGAAGATGTCGACCCGCACGTGATCGTTGGTGTACAGCGCGTAACCGGCGACGGCGGTGAACATCACGCCGTTCAGCCAGGGGTACAGATCCTGCATCCACAGGCGGGTGGTCGAGAACAGGTATCGTTCGACCACGACCCAGAAGCAGACCAGAACGATGGCGAGCGCAAGCCACGAAAAGACGTTGCCGATCAGCCGGTTCACGCCGTTGATGGCGCGCATGATGGCGGAAAGACCGTTCAAGGGGACCTCCTGGATCCGAACGCTGACATGCAGGCCCCGGGCGTCGCATCCGACGCGGACGTCCGGGGCCCGGTTTGTGAAAAGCCCCGCGCCGGGGCGTGCCTGGCGCGGGGCAATCGGGCCGTCGGATTACAGGTCCGACGTATCGAAGAAGCGCTGGCGAGCCGCGGTGAACACCTGATCGGTGCCCTCGGTGCGGGTGCGCATCAGCTTCAGCGCGTCGACGAAGCTGCGCGCGGTACGCGCGGTCAGGTCGTCGTCCGAAGCCAGCAGGTCCTGGATCATTTCCTTCGACGCGTTGGCACCGGCTTCCACGATATCGTCGGGGAAGGACGGGTGCGCGGTGACGCCGTGCTCGTTGACGATGGTCGCCAGCGCGCGCGGATCGTTCGCGACGAAGTCCGAATAGACGTTCTCGTACTCGGCCTGACAGGCTGCGGTGATGATCGCCTGAGTGCTTTCGGGCAGCTCCATGAACTTCGCCTTGTCGACGGCCAGCTCGGTGGCAAGGCCCGGCTCGACGAAGGACGAGGTGTAGTAGTGCTTGCACACCTGGTAGAAGCCCAGCGCGAGGTCGTTATACGGGCCCACGAATTCGGCCGCGTCCAGCGTGCCCGATTGCAGCGCCTGGAAGATCTCGCCGCCGGCCATGTTGGTGACCGATGCGCCGAGACGCTGCCAGACCTGACCGCCCAGACCCGGGGTGCGGAAGCGCAGGCCCTGCAGGTCGTCGAGGCTGGTCAGTTCTTCGCGGAACCAGCCGCCGGTCTGGGTGCCGGTGTTGCCCGACAGGAAGCCGATGACGCCGAACTGGTCATAGACCTCGTCCCACATCTCCTGACCGCCGAGGTGACGCATCCACGCCGAGTGCTCGGCCGCGGTCAGGCCGAAGGGCACGCCGGTGAAGAACGACAGCGCGACCGACTTGTTCTGCCAGTAATAGGCAGCGCCGTGGCTCATCTCGGCCGTGCCGTCGATGACCGCGTCGAGCGATTGCAGCGGCGGCACCATTTCACCGGCCGAGAACACTTCGACGGTCAGCTGGCCATCGGTCGCGGCGGTGATGCGGTCGGCCAGACGCTGGGCGCCGACACCGAGACCGGGGAAGTTGCGCGGCCAGGTGGTGACCATGCGCCAGGTTGTGCGGCCCTGCGCGACCGCGGGGGCCGCGAGCGTGGTGGCAGCGGCAGCCGCGCCGCCGACAGTCGACGCGCGCAGGAAAGAACGACGATCCATTTAGTCCTCCCATTGAGTTCGTTTGGTCTGAATTTTTGACCAAATCGTCCGTATGTCACGGCTCATGCACCGTGAGCCCCCGGATTGTCAATGTTAGCGAACAAAGTCCGGGTCGTCGGCATCCTATCCGAGCCGGTAAATCCGTCCAGTGGATTGTCCGAACCTTCCGCAGCGTCAAGCCGCGCGGCGACGACGCGAACCCAGCACCAGATTGGCGAAATTGGCCGAGAAAATGATCGCCGCACCAAGGAAGACGAAGGGATCCAGCGGCTCGGCGTAAAGCGCGAAGCCGACCAGCGCGATGATCGGCAGCCGGGCGAATTCCATCGGCGCGACCAGTGTTGCGGGCGCGTGGCGCAACGCCGAGGTCAGCGAGAAATGCGCCGACAGCCCGGTCAGCGCGATCACCACCAGCCACGGCGACAAAGCGAGGCTGGGCCATGTGAAACCCGCGAACAGCGCCAGCACCAGCCCCATGAAGGTCTGGCTGAGCGTCATCCAGAACAGCACCGTGAGTACGCGGTCGAATTGCATGATCTTGCGGGTGAAAATCAGGTTCATCGCGAAGCCCATCGCGCACAACACGCCCGCCGCATGGCCGGAATTGAGCGGTTGCACGCCCGGCTGCGCCACCACCAGCACACCGATGAAACCGGCCAGCGTCACCATTAGCTTCAGCCCGGTCAGCCGTTCGCCCAGAAACAGCGGGGCCAGCAGCACGACCCAGATCGGGCTGGTGAATTCCAGCGCGATCAGTTGCGACAGCGGGATCATCGTCAGGCCGAAGAACCACATGTTCTGGCCGAAGAAGTGGAACACGTTGCGCACAAGGTGCAGCTTCCAGTGCCCCGTCCGCGCCAGCGCCAGATTGCCGGTGCCGGCCCGGATCACGATGACGATGATCACGAAACCCAGAAGCGAGCGCCAGAACATCAGTTCGAACGTGTTCAGCTCGACCTGAACCGCGCGTCCCGAAATCGCCATCATGACGAAAGACAGGATCGCCCCGCACATCCACAGCGCCGCTTTCAGCGGCTGTTGTTGCGGCTCGGGACGCGGGTGGGGTCCGTCCTGTACGGTTGTCATGATCTTCCTCCGGGCGGTGCTGGCCGCTGGGGAATGGATAGGCGCAGGCGGCAGGCTGGGCAAGCCCGGTTCGCACGTTAAGTATCGCCCTCCGACCGCCGGTGCGGCCATTCGCGCAGGTGCATTTCTGGCGATTCCCTGATAGAAAGACTCGGAATACTTCGGAGACTCGCATGAACCGCCGTCAGTTCCTCGCTACGTCCAGCCTTGCCGCGATCGGCACGGCAACTCTCGGTGCCGGGATGATGGGCCTCGCGCGCAAGGCCAAGGCCGAGCAGATGGCGATGACCATCCAGTCCGCCCGTTACCCGATCGAAGAGACCGTGACCGAGGGCATGATCAGCCTGTCGCCCGACGGCCCGCCGCCGGTTCTGCGGCTGCGGCGCGGGGTGGAATTCGTGGCCGACGTCACCAACGAGGCCGAAGATTACACCGCGATGCACTGGCACGGGATGCGCATCCGCAACGACATGGACGGCGTGCCCTATCTCACGCAGGTGCCGATGGGGCAGGGCGACAGCTATCGCTACGCCTTCACGCCGATGGATGCGGGAACGTTCTGGTATCACCCGCATTGCAACACGATGGACCAGATGGCGCGCGGCCTGACGGGCGTGCTGATCGTCGAAGATGACGAAGATCCCGGTTTCGATCTGGATCTGCCGGTCAATCTGCGCGACTGGCGGCTGGGCGACGATAGCCAGTTTATCGATCTTTACACTGCGCGCGGCGCGGCGCGGGCGGGGACCTTCGGCACGGTCATGACCGCCAACTGGGCGCAGGATCCGGTCTATGATGCGCCGGCGGGCGGGCTGGTCCGGCTGCGGCTGGCCGCGACCGACACGACACGCGTCTACCGTCTGCATATGCCCGGGGCCGAGGGGCGGGTGATCGCCCTCGACGGGCATCCGGTGATCGACCCGGTCGACTGGCCCGGCGCCGACGCGCCGCTGATCGTCGGTCCGGGGCAGCGCGCCGATCTGGCGATCCGCATGCCCGCCGAGGCGGGGACGGATCTGGTTCTGCTCAACGAACAGCCGGGCGGCCCGCGCAGCCTGCTGCGCCTGCGCGCGACGGGCGAGGATCTGGGCCATGCGCTCGACGATCTGCGGCCATTGACCGCGAACCCGTTGCCCGAGCCCGATCTCGACAATGCCGAGCTGATCGAGTTCGTCTTCGGCTGGTCCCCCGACGACACGCCGGTGAATAACGGCTTTTGCGGCACGCTGGGCTATACGTTCTGGTCGATCAACCGGGTGGCATGGCCGGGCGATGCCTCGGCGGCCGATCCGCTGGCGGTGCTGGAACGCGGGCGCACCTATATCCTGCGGCTGCGCAATGAGAGCCCCAACGACCACCCGATCCACCTGCATGGCATGGTGTTCAAGCCGATCGCCTCGAACCGCCGCGCGGTGGCGCAGAACTGGCTCGATACCGCGATGCTCTTGGAGCAGGAAACGATGGACGTGGTGCTTGTGGCCGATAATCCCGGCGACTGGGCGTTTCACTGCCACGTCATCGAACACCAGAAGAGCGGCCTGACCGGCTATCTGCGGGTGACCTGAGCGGGGCTGGCCGGGGACAACCGCCCCGCAAGAATGATTTTGCCAGACGCGGCGACTGCGCTAGCGTGATCGCGCCGGAACGGATCCGGCGCTTCAAGTCATTTCAGGAGGGGATTCATGACCAAGGGTATTCCGGAGAACGGCAAGGGATCGTCGGCCAAGGGCGGACTTCCGGGCGGCGACAAGAAACAGGCCGGCAGCGGCGGCAATTCCGAAGAAAGCCGCGTCGGCTCGGGCCTGCCGTCGGGCGGCGGCAAGGGCGGCTCGAAGTAAGCGGCACGCGCTCGCTGCGGGCAAAAGAAAAAGGCCGGCCCATGGGGCCGGCCAGTTGGACGATTCCTGACCCGAGGGAACGAAGGTCAAGGCGGACGTCGCGACGAATGGGAAACGATGGGTGGACGCGGTTGCCGTGCGTGTCACCCCTCGCGGCTCACCAATCGTTCGGGCCCTTGTCGGCAAAACGGGCGACAAGGAAATCGATGAAAGCGCGCACCTTGGGCTGCGTGTAGCGCCCCGGCGGATAGACGGCATAGATGCCCAGCGTGGTCTGCGGCAGATCGGGGATCACGTCCTCGACCAGACCCTGCGCCATCGCGTCGTGGTACAGGAAGCTCGGCAGATAGGCGATGCCCAGACCCTTGACCGCCGCGTTGAGCAGCGATTGCCCGTCATTGACCGTCAGCCAGCCCGCGCCCCGGACCTGACGCACCTCGCCCGAGGGCGCGGCGATCTTCCACACATTGGCGCTGGCCTGATTCGAGTAATGCAGAAGCCGGTGCTCGTTCAGATCGTCGATCTTCATCGGGCGGCCATGCGCCTGGAAATATTTCGGCGCGGCGATCAGGCGCTGCGTCGTCTCGGTGATCTTGCGCGCCCTGAGCGAGCTGTCCTCCATGTCGCCCACGCGGATCGACATATCGAACCCTTCCGAGATCAGCTCGACATAGCGGTTCTTGAGCACCATGTTGACGCTTATTTCGGGAAATTCCGTAAGAAACTCATCCAGCACGGGCGAGAGCAGGCTGACGCCGAAATCCGTCGCCACCGACATCCGCAGCACGCCGGACGGGGCCGATTGCATCGCCGTGACGATGCTGTCCGCTTCGCCCGCATCGTTGAGCACGCGGCGCGCCCGGTCATAGTAAACGAGGCCGATTTCCGTCGGGCTGACGCGGCGGGTCGTGCGGTTCAGAAGACGCGCGCCAAGCCGGGCCTCCAGCGACGAGACATGCTTGGAAACGGCGGATTTCGAGATCCCCATTTTCCGCGCCGCATCGGTGAATCCCCCCTGGTCGACCACCGTGGCGAAGGCTTCCATTTCGGTCAGACGGTCCATAGCGCACCCATACCCAGACAGTTTCGATGTTTCCGTTAGACACCCCAATTGGGGCGCGATCTGGGCGTGGCCGGGGAATTGGCGGGGCGTTTGTTTGCGCTGAAACGACAGCGACAACCCTGAGGTTGCACTGTTTCGTTTCTGGCGCTCGATTGTGTTTGTCAGGTCGCAAATTCCACGACAGTCAGCCAGACTGTCAACGTCAGCGCGCTCAGCAGCGTTGACTGAGCGACAACAGTCGCCGACAGCCTGCGATCCGCGCCGAAACCGGCGGCCAGAACATGCGCCGCCGACGCGGTCGGCAGGGCTGCGAACATCACCAGCCCCTGTGTCAGCGCCGGATTGACGCCGATGGTCAGGCAGAAAGCCAGCGTCACGGCGGGCAACAGCAGCAATTTGACCGCCACCAGCACCGCGCTGAAGGCATCGAACCGGGCCAGCGCGCGCCAGTCCATCGTCGCGCCCACCGACACCAGCGCGATGGGAATCGCCGCCTGCGCCAGTAACTCGAGCGGTGCCATCACCAGCACCGGCAGGCGAAAGCCGCTGACCCCCACCACAACCCCCGCGACCGACGCCAGTAGGAACGGGTTCAGCGCCACCTTCTTCACTGTCGCCCACAGGCCCAGATTGCCGCCCCGCGACAGGGCCGAGACGGCAAAGATATTGGCCATCGGCACCGCCATGCCGGCCATCACCGCCATCATCCCTGCATCGGCAAGGCTAAGCGCGCCCACCGCCACGAAACCCATGGCGGTGTTGAAGCGCCACGCGGTCTGCCATGCGCCCGCGAAATCCAGAAACCGCTCGGGTCCGAAGCGCCGCGCGGCATAGCCCGCGATCAGACCCAGCGTCAGGATCGCCCAGACCGCCGGCCCGATCACCGCCATCTGCGCCGGGACGATGGGCCGACTGGCGGCGGCGGTGAACAGCAGGGCGGGAAACAGGATCTCGAAATTCAGCCGGTCGAGCCCGGTCCACGCATTCTCGGACAGGCGTTTGCGAACAAGGCCCCCAAGCCCCACCAACAGAAAGCTGGGGATAAGCCCGGCAAGAACCGCGGCAAAGACCACTTACAGCGACGCGGCCAGCCGGGCGCCCTGATCGATGGCGCGTTTGGCGTCCAGTTCGGCCGCCACATCGGCGCCGCCGATCACATGGACACGCCCGCCCGCCGCCTCGATCGCATCGGCCAGCGCGCGGTTCGATTCCTGCCCCGCGCACAGGATAACGGTCTCGACCGCCAGCTCTTGCGGGCCGTCGGGCGTGCCCAGCGTGATCCCTTCGGGCGTGATCGCGTCATAGGTCACGCCGCCGACCATCTTCACCCCGCGCGCAGCAAGGCCTGCACGGTGGATCCAGCCGGTGGTCTTGCCCAGCCGCTTGCCCGGTTTCTCGGCCTTGCGCTGTAGCAGCGTGACCGTCCGCGCGGGGGCGGGGGGCTGGGGCGTGCCCAGCCCGCCGGGCACCGAGGACGGGTCGGCCACGCCCCATTCCTTGCGCCATTCTTCGGGATGCAGGGTCGGCGATTCGCCCCCGCCCAGCACGTATTCCGCCACGTCGAAGCCGATCCCGCCCGCACCTATGATGGCCACGCTGTCGCCCACCGGCGAGCGCCCGCGCAGCACGTCGAGATAGCTCAGCACATTCGGCGCATCCTCGCCCGGGATGCCCGGATCGCGCGGGTTGACGCCGGTGGCCACGATCACCTCATCGAAACCGGCCAGATCGTCGGGCGTGGCCTCGCAGCCCAGCTTTACGGTGATGCCGGACTGGCCCACCATCGTCTCGAACCAGCCGACCAGACCGTGGAATTCCTCTTTCCCCGGAATGACCCGCGCCATGTTCAGCTGTCCGCCCAGCACGCTGTCGCGCTCGAACAGCGTCACCTTGTGGCCGCGCTGATCGGCCACCAGCGCCGCCATCAGCCCGGCAGGCCCGGCACCCACAACCGCCACGTTCTTGGCGGTCTCGGTCGGGCGGTAATTCAGCTCGGTCTCGTGGCAGGCGCGCGGATTGACCAGACAGGTCGACACCTTGCCGCTGAACGTATGGTCCAGACAGGCCTGGTTGCAGCCGATGCAGGGCGCGATGGTCGCGGCCTTGCCCGCCGCCGCCTTGGCCACGAAGTGCGCATCGGCCAGGAAGGGGCGCGCCATCGACACCATGTCGGCACAGCCTCCGGCCAGTACCTCTTCGGCCACGTCGGGCGTGTTGATCCGGTTCGAGGTAATCAGCGGGATGCGCACCTTGCCCATCAGCTTCTTCGTCACCCAGGCAAAGCCCGCGCGCGGCACGCTGGTGGCGATGGTCGGCACCCGCGCCTCGTGCCAGCCGATGCCGGTATTCAGGATCGTGGCGCCAGCCGCTTCGATCGCTTTCGCAAGCCGCGTGATCTCGTCGAAGGTCTGGCCGTTCGGCACCAGATCCAGCAGCGAGATGCGGTAAATGATGATGAAATCCGGCCCCACGGCTTCGCGCACGCGCTTGACCACCTCTACCGGCAGGCGCATCCGGTTCTCGTAGCTGCCGCCCCAGCGATCCTCGCGCTTGTTGACATGCAGGCACAGGAACTGGTTGAGGAAATACCCCTCCGACCCCATCACCTCGACGCCGTCATAGCCCGCCTCTTTCGCGCGGACAGCCGCGGTGGCGAAGTCGGCGATCTGTTTCTCGATTCCCTCTTCGTCCAGTTCCTTCGGCGGAAAGGGCGAAATCGGCGACTTGATGGCCGAGGAGCTCACGCAATCGGGCCCATAGGCATAGCGCCCGGCATGCAGGATCTGCATCGCGATCTTGCCGCCCTCGGCATGGACGGCATCGGTGACGATCTTGTGGTTGGCGATATCCTCGGGCGTATAGAGCCCGGCGGCACCCGGAAACACGCCGCCCTCGGGATTGGGCGCCATGCCGCCGGTGACGATCAGCCCGACGTCGCCCGCCGCGCGCTCGGCGTAATAGGTCGCGACCCGCTGCCAGTCGCCGCGCTCTTCCAGCCCGGAATGCATGGAACCCATGAGCACCCGGTTCTTCAACGTGGTGAAGCCCAGATCGAGCGGGGCAAGCATATGCGGGTAGGGGCTGGACATCGGCGTCTCCTCCGGTCTGGCGATGTTGGAGGCCACCCTAGCCGGGCAGGCCGGATTGTCATCCGAAACCTTGCGTCAGCGCCGCCCGGTGTCTCCTGCGCGCGCCATGCCTTTCACTTTGCCGCAAATACTCAATTCCGGCCGCGCCGTCCCGCGCGCGGCCGGGCTGTCGCGCCTCAGCCTTCGTGCCGCCCGGTGCCGAAGCGCAGGATCACGATGCCGAACAGCGCCATGGCGGCGATGGCCAGCACCGATCCCGCCTTGGCGAGCGCCTCGCCCTGACCCGAGATCGCCATGGCGATACCCGGCACCAGCACGATCACCGCCAGCACCGACAAACCGTAATGCGCCCAGCCCAGCCGCGAGCGCGCCGCTGCAGGCGAGACGGCATAGTAAAGCCCGGCAATCGACAGCGCGACGAAGCCGATCAGGTTCAGATGCCCATGCGCGGGCGAAAGCGCGTGATCGGCCGAGGCCGACATCACGATGCCCCAGCCCATGCCGATCAGGGCAAAGAGCGTGGCGGTGGCAAGGCAGGTCTTGGGAAGCGGTGTCATGGGAATTCCTTGATGAAAAGCGTGGGGTCTCAACCGGCGACGATCTCCACGCCCGTCTGTTTCGCGGCGGCGATCAGAGCGGGGATATCGGGCGGACCATCGGGGGCGGGGAAATCCCACGATCCCTCATCCACCGGATCGCCGAGCCCCGCGAAAAAAGCGTCATGCACGGCGCCGGGCGCGTTGAAGATCATCAGCCGCCCGGGCGTGTCGCCGACATTGGTGAAGGCGTGCAGAGCGCCCGACGGGATCGTCACGCTGTCGCCGCCGGTCACGCGGATTGTCCGGTCGCCCAGCAGGAATTCGAACTGCCCTTCCAGCACGACGAAGGCTTCTTCCTCGCCCGGGTGACGGTTTGGTGGCGCGCCCGCGCCCGGTGCGACGCGCGCCTCGACCAGACAATAGGTGCCGTTGGTCTCGTGGCTGAATTTGTGGAAATGCAGGATGTTTCCGAGAAGATGAAAGCGACGATGCGTTGCCATGGGAAAAACTCCGTCTATAATAAGAATATGTCCTATAATGAGACGATAGTCTCACGTTTTTGAGTTGGCAAGGATAATGACGAACGGACGCAGCGCGCAGAAATCCCGTACCCGCGCGGCCCTGTTGCAGGCCGCGCGAGAGCTGTCAGCGGCGGGGCAGGAGATCACGGTACAGGCCGTGGCGCGGCAAGCGAATATCTCGAAGGCGACGGCGTATCGGTATTTCTCGGATCCCGGCGTGCTGGCATCCGAGGCCACGCTCGACGTGGCGGTGACGCCGACCCTGACCCTACTCGGGCGCGAGGGGGATGTGCGCAGGCGGGTGCATATCGTCAGCGATTATTACCGTGACTTCGGGCGCGAGCACGAGCCGGGCTTTCGCAAATTTCTTGCCCGGATGATGGATGCCTGGGCGCCCGACAAGCCGATCCAGCGCGGCGCACGGCGCATCCCGGCTTTCGAGACCGCGCTTGAACCGGTGCGCGCGCGCATGACCGACGCTGATTTCCGGTTGCTGGTCCTGTGTCTGACCACCACCGGCACCGGGATCGAGTACCATATCGCCGCGCGCGATGTCTGCGGAATGGAGGACGCCGAAGCGGATCGCGTGGGCCGCGCCGCCGTGGATGCGCTTCTGGACCGTTTCCTGCCCGCCGATTGATCTGCGCGGGTGGGCGGCTACGCGCCGGGGATTGTCACGCTACCGAAGCCGCCGCAGGGCGAAACCGACAATCCTGACCCGTGGCAATCCGCAGATCCCCAAAGGCGTCGGCGACGCCCCCGTGCGCGCCCATATCGACGCGCTGGACGGCTGGAACCGGCAGACCAGCGCGCTGACCAGTTTCGGCAAGGTCGCGGATTAACGATCGCCCGGAAGTTCGAAATCTTCGCCGCGCGGCACCCGCCCCGATCCCGGTCCGACCGGGTCAAGGTGGATGATGACCTCGGCGCCGGGGATCTCGGCTTCCAGCTTGTGCTCAAGCCCGTCGGCGACGGCGTGCGCTTCGTTCAGGGTCTGACGTCCGTCCAGTTCGACATGCAGCGAGATGAAGGTCCGGCTGCCTGCCATGCGGGTCTTCACGTCGTGATGGCCGGTGATGCCGGGCCAGTCGGCGGCGATCACGTTGATATGGCGCACGACGTCGGGCGCGGCGGCATGGTCCATCAGCGCGTTCCACGCCTCGCGCCCGATCTTCAGCCCGCTGCGCGCCAGCCACAGGCCAGCCAGCCCCGCGACGACGGCATCCACGCGCGACAATCCCCACAGGGCCGAGGTCGCCAGCGCCGCCAGCACGCCCAAAGTGGGCAGCAGGTCGCCGAGGTAATGCAGCGAATCGGCCGCGACGACCTTGTTGCCGGTCTCGCGCGCGACGTAGCGCTGCCACAGGACCAGCGCGATGGTCAGCGCGACCGACACCAGCATCACGACGATGCCCCAGCCTTCTTCGGACGGGGGGCTGGCGTCAGTGGCGAGCAGGCGCGAGGCGGCCAACACCATGATAACCGTGGCCGAGGTCAGCACCAGCGCCGATTGCGCCAGTGCCGCCAGATCCTCGGCCGAGGAATGGCCGAACGTGTGATCGGAATCGGCGGGCCGAGCGGCATAGGCAATCGCGGCCAGCGCGCCCACCGACATCATCACATCCAGCGCGTTATCCGCCAGCGATGCCGCGACCGACAGCGCGCCCGTCGCGATCAGCGCCCAGAGCTTGAGCACCACAAGCGTCACCGCCACCCCGACCGAGGCCACGCCCGCAGACATGTTCAGCCACTGGGTGCGGCGGGATTCGGGTTCGGTGCGGGCGGTCATGGTTCTGAACATGGCGCGTCGGTAATCCCCGGTCCAGTCTGCCGCAACGCAGAAGATGTGGATAATCCCGGCTGTTGGCCCTCGTCGGCGGAACCGCGTCACGTGCGACGGGCCGGGCCCGTTCGTGCCGTCGGGCGTCGGGGATTGTTTCGCTTGCCCGATGCAAGGTCCGGCGGCAGTATTCGCAGGCTTTCACGAAAGGATACGTCATGCCCGAACTTCACACGCTGATCACCTATCTTGCCGTGCTGACAGGGTTCGTGTTCTTTCCCGGCCCCTCGATCCTGCTGACGCTGGCACGGGCGTCGAGTTCGGGCACGCGGGTCGGCGTGGCCACCAGTCTTGGCATCGCGCTGGGCGATCTGATGCATACAGCGCTGGCCGTGGTCGGCATTTCGGCCATCGTGCTGGCCTCGGCCGAGGCATTCTTCGCCATCAAGATGCTGGGCGCGGGCTATCTGATCTGGCTGGGCCTGCGCAGCCTGTTCGAAGGACCGCCCGACCTGACCCGCGCTCGCCCGCTCGGCGCGCGCCGGGCCTTCCGGCAGGCGATGCTGGCCGAGGTTCTGAACCCCAAATCGGCGATGTTCTTCCTCGCCTTCCTGCCGCAATTCGTCGATCCCGCCTTGGGCTCTGTCGCGCTGCAACTGACCGTGCTGGGCCTGCTGTTCGTGGCGATGGGCACGCTGGCCACGCTGCTGGTAGCCCTTGGCGCTGGCCGGGTGTCGCGGATCCTGCAGGCAAGCCCGGCGATCCGGCGCTGGCAGGGCAAGGTGGTGGGCTGCGTCTATTGCGCGCTGGGCCTGCGGCTGGCGCTGCAGGACCGCTGAACGCGCCCTGTTACAATTCGTAAGAATTGCGACAAACTGCGGCAAAACTCGGCCGCCACCAATCTAACACCGCACGGCGGACCCTGAATGGATGCGGGGTTTGCCGGGCGCGACATGGGAGGAGACAGAGTGGTGACCACGACCGCAACGCAGTCTGCGCTGGAATCCGTGCCCGCGCTGCTGGAGCGCAATGCCATCGAAAACGCCAACCTGACCGCCTATCGCGAGAAGGAATTCGGCATCTGGCAGGCCTGGACCTGGAAACAGGTGCAGGCCGAGGTCGACGCCATGGCGATGGGCTTTCTGGCACTCGGCATGGGCCCCGGCGATTACGTGGCGATCATCGGACGCAACCGTCCGGCGCTGTACTGGTCGATGGTCGCGGCGCAATCGGTGGGCGCGGTGCCGGTCGCGCTGTATCAGGATGCGGCCGCCGACGAGATGGCCTATGTGCTGGATCATTGCGGCGCCCGCTTCGCCATCTGCGGCGATCAGGAGCAGGTCGACAAGGTCATCGAGGTTCAGGAAACCGTCTCGGGGATCGAGCAGATCCTCTATCTCGACAAGCGCGGGATGCGGAAATACGACCATGCCCGCATGAACTGGCTGATGGATGTGCAGGCCGAGGGCCTCGCCGCGCGCAGCCGGTTCGAGGCTGAAATGAAAAAGCGGCGTGCGGCGCTGAATTACGACAGCACCTGCGTGATGCTCTATACCTCGGGGACGACCGGCAAGCCCAAGGGCGTGGTCCTGTCCAACCGCAACATCATCGAAACCGCCAAGGCCTCGTGCCAGTTCGACACGCTGACCCGCAAGGACGAGATCCTCGCCTATCTGCCGATGGCTTGGGTGGGCGATTTCATCTTCTCGATGGGGCAGGCCTATTGGGCCGGGTTCTGCGTGAATTGCCCCGAGAGCGAAGCCACCATGGCCGCCGATCTGCGCGAGATCGGGCCGACCTATTTCTTCGCCCCGCCGCGCGTTTTCGAGAACATGCTGACGCAGGTGATGATCCGCATGGAAGATGCGAGCGCCGCGAAAAAGCGCATGTTCGACAGATACATGGCCCATGCCCGCAAGGTGGGCGGCCTGATCCTTGACGGCAAACCCGTCTCGGCGGGCGACCGGCTGAAATACCGCATGGGCGAGATGCTGGTCTACGGTCCGCTGAAGAACACGCTGGGCCTGTCCAATATCCGCGTGGCCTATACGGCGGGCGAGGCGATCGGCCCTGAGATCTTCGATTTCTACCGCTCGCTCGGCATCAACCTGAAGCAGCTCTACGGCCAGACCGAGGCTTCGGTGTTCATCACCCAGCAGCCCGATGGCGAGGTACGCTCGGATACCGTGGGCGTGCCGTCGCCGGGCGTCGAGGTGAAGATCACCGACACGGGCGAGGTGTTCTACCGCTCGCCGGGCGTCTTCGTAGAGTATTACAAGAACCCCGAAAGCACCGCGTCCACCAAGGATGCCGAAGGCTGGGTCGCCACCGGCGATGCGGGCTTCTTCGAGCCCGATACCGGCCATCTGCGGATCATCGACCGCGCCAAGGATGTGGGCAAGATGGCCGATGGCCGGATGTTCGCGCCCAAATATGTCGAGAACAAGCTCAAGTTCTATCCCAACATCCTTGAGGCCGTGGTGTTCGGCAACGGGCGCGACCGCTGCGTGGCCTTCATCAATATCGACCTGAACGCCGTGGGTAACTGGGCCGAGCGCAACAACATTGCCTATTCCAGCTATCAGGAACTGGCGGGCCATCCCCGCGTGCTGGCCACGATCCAGGAGCATGTCGAGGCCGTGAATGCCTCGGTGGCCGAGGACCCGATGCTGTCGGGCTGCCAGATTCACCGCTTCCTTGTTCTGCACAAGGAACTCGACGCCGACGATGGCGAGATGACCCGCACCCGCAAGGTGCGTCGCAACATCGTCGCCGAGAAATTCGCCGACCTGATCGAGGGCCTCTATGGCGGCGCCGACAGCGTCTACACCGAGACCGAGGTCAGCTACGAGGATGGCCGCAAGGGCGTGCTGAAAGCGACGGTCGAGCTGCGCGACGCCAAGGTCGTGGCACCGGCCGGGCAGCGGATGGCGGCAGAGTGAGGGATTCAAACATGCTGGACCAATCCTCTGAGGGTTACGTCACCGCCGATGGCCGCCAGATCGGCCCCGTGGTGCTGGAGCTGAAAAACATCACCCTGCGCTTCGGGGGGGTCGAGGCGATCAAGAACATCTCGTTCGATATTCGCACCGGCGAGATCCGCGCGATCATCGGCCCCAACGGCGCAGGCAAGTCGTCGATGATGAACGTCATCTCGGGCTTCTATGTGCCGCAGGAAGGCGAGATCATCTACAAGGGCTACAAGCGCGCCAAGATGCCGCCCTATCAGGTCGCCCGCACGGGGATCGCCCGGACGTTCCAGAACATCGCCCTGTTCGAAGGCATGTCGGTTCTCGACAACATCATGACCGGGCGCATGAACCTGATGAAATCCGGGTTCCTGAAACAGGCTCTGTGGTGGGGACCGGCCTCGCGCGAGGAAGACGAGCATCGCGAGAAAGTCGAGAAGGTCATCGATTTCCTCGAGATCCAGCATATCCGCAAGACCCCGGTCGCGCGTCTGCCCTACGGGCTGAAGAAACGCGTCGAACTGGCCCGCGCGCTGGCCGCCGAGCCGCAGATCCTGCTGCTTGATGAACCGATGGCCGGCATGAACGTCGAAGAGAAAGAGGACATGTCCCGCTTCATCCTCGACGTGAACGACGAATTCGGCACCACCATCGTGCTGATCGAGCACGATATGGGCGTGGTCATGGACCTGTCCGACCGCGTGGTGGTGATGGATTACGGCAAGAAGATCGGTGACGGCACGCCCGATGAAGTACGGGGCAATCAGGACGTGATCGACGCCTATCTCGGCGTCAGCCACGACGAATAAGGGGGCAGGGCATGTCAGAAAACGTACTCTTCGCGCTCGAAGCGGCGGCCAATGGCCTGACCGTGGGCATCATGTATTCGCTGGTGGCGCTTGGCTTCGTCTTGATCTTCAAGGCCTCGGGCATCTTCAACTTCGCGCAGGGCGTGCTTGCGCTGTTCGCGGCGCTGACGCTGGTGGGGTTCCAGACCGGACAGGTGCCCTTCGCGCATCTGATCAACGCGATCTTCGGCACCAATATCCACGATTTCGGCTTCACCATGCCCGCCGCGCTGGCGATCCTGCTGACCGTGCTGGTGATGATCCTGATCGCCATTCTGGTCGAGCGGCTGGTGCTGAAACACCTCGTGAACCAAGAGCCGATCATCCTTTTCATGGCCACGATCGGGCTTGCCTATTTCCTTGAAGGTCTGGGCGACATCATGTGGGGCGCCGAGGTCAAGCGGCTGGATGTCGGCATCCCGCAGGGCATGTCGCCCTGGGTCGACGAGGTGACCTACAACCTGTTCGGCTATGGCTTCTATCTGGATGAGCTGTCGCTCTGGGCGCTGGGCATTGCGGCGGTGCTGGTGACGGCGCTGGTGGTGTTCTCGCAATACACCAAGCAGGGCCGCGCGCTGCGCGCGGTGGCCGACGATCACCAGGCCGCGCTGTCGGTGGGTATCTCGCTGCGCTTCATCTGGGTGCTGACATGGTCCATCGCCGGTATCGTCGCGCTGGTCGCGGGGATCATGTGGGGCTCGAAATCGGGCGTGCAGTTCTCGCTGTCGCTGATCGCGCTCAAGGCGCTGCCGGTGCTCATTCTGGGCGGCTTCACCTCGATCCCCGGCGCCATCGTCGGCGGTCTTCTGATCGGCGTGGGCGAGAAGCTGTTCGACTTCCTCATGCAGCCGGTCATCGGCGGCGCCACCGAGAACTGGTTTGCCTACATGCTTGCCCTGGTCTTCCTGCTGTTCCGTCCGCAGGGCCTGTTTGGCGAACGTATCATCGAGAGGGTCTGACACGATGCTTTACCGTGAAGCGGGCGACTTCAAGACGTCCTATGCCAGCGACAACCAGACCTTTCCGATCCGGTTCGATCGCACCGCCTACTGGGTCGTCATCGCCGTGGCCTTCCTGCTGGTGCCGATGGTGCTGACGGATTACTGGGCCAATTCCATCGTCATCCCCTTCCTGATCTATGTGATCGCGGCGCTGGGGCTGAATATCCTGATCGGCTATACCGGGCTTTTGTCGCTGGGCACCGCCGCCTTCATGGCCGTGGGCGCCTATTCGACCTTCAAGCTGACCACCGCCTTCCCCGAGATGCCGATCTATATCGTCTTCGTGCTGTCGGGGCTTGTCACCGCTGCCGTGGGGGTGCTGTTCGGGCTGCCGTCACTGAAGATCAAGGGCTTCTATCTGGCCGTGGCCACGCTGGCGGCGCAGTTCTTCCTGATCTGGCTGTTTACCCGCTATGGCTGGTTCTTCAACTACTCGTCCACTGGCCAGATCTCGATGCCCGAACGCACCATGTTCGGCGTGACGATCACCGGTGCCTCGGCCAGCTCGACGGCGGTCTATTTCACCTGCCTGATCTTCACCGTCGCCATGGCGTGGCTGGCGCGCAACATGACGCGCGGCACGCTGGGCCGGACATGGATGGCGATCCGCGACATGGATATCGCCGCCGAGATCATCGGCGTGAACCCCCTGATCGCCAAGCTGTCCTCTTTTGCCGTGTCGTCCTTCTTCGTGGGGGTCGCCGGGGCGCTGACCTTTGCCGTCTATCTGGGCGCGGTCGAGGCGGGCGAGGCCTTCGGCATCAACAAGAGCTTTCTCGTGCTGTTCATGGTGATCATCGGCGGTCTGGGCTCGATCCTGGGCTCGTTCCTGGGCGCGGCGTTCCTTGTCGTGCTGCCGGTGCTGCTGAAGCTGCTGCTGGTCGACGGGCTGGGCTGGCCTTCGGACCTCGCGCGGCATCTGGAGATCATGATCATCGGCGCGTTGATCATCATCGTGCTGATCGCCGAGCCGCATGGCATGGCCGCCCTGTGGCGCACCATGAAAGAGAAACTGCGTCTGTGGCCGTTCCCGCATTGAGGAGTGCGGAGCGCGTCAGTCTGGGTTGGGAATAAAGAACGAAACCGTCATCGACTGGGAGGAGAACCAATGAAGATGACCAAAATAGCCGCCTTGATTGCGGCCGCTGCGATCGCCACGCCCGTGGTTGCGCAGGATCTGCACTTTCCGATGCTGAACTACCGGACCGGGCCTTTCGCCCCCGGCGGCATCCCCTTCGCCGATGGCTATCAGGACTACCTGACGCTCATCAACGAGCGCGACGGCGGTATCGGCGGTCTGCCGATCCGCACCACCGAATGCGAAACCGCCTACAACACCGAGCGCGGCGTCGAATGCTATGAATCGATCCGGGGCGACAGCCCGCTGATCGTTCAGCCGCTGTCGACCGGCATTACCTATCAGCTGATCCCGCGCGTGACCGAAGACGGCGTGCCGCTTCACACGATGGGTTATGGCCGGACGTCGGCCATGGAAGGCGAAACCTTCCCGTGGGTGTTCAACTATCCCGCCAACTACTGGGACGGCGCCTCGGTCGCGATCAACTACCTGCTCGATCAGAACGGCGACTCGCTCGAGGGCAAGAAGATCGTGCTGATCTACCACAACTCGGCCTATGGCCGCGAGCCGATCCCGACGCTCGAGAACCTGTCCGAACGCTACGGCTTCGAACTGGTCGAGATCCCCGTCGATTCGCCCGGTCAGGAACAGTCGAGCCAGTGGCTGCAGATCCGTCGTGAACGCCCGGATTACGTGATCATGTGGGGCTGGGGCGTGATGAACGCCGTCGCCATTCAGGAAGCCGCCAATATCCGCTTCCCGATGGACCACTTCATCGGCATCTGGTGGTCGGGTTCGGAAAACGACGTGGTTCCGGTTGGCGAGGGGGCCGATGGCTACACCGCGCTGACCTTCCACGGCGTCGGCACGGATTATCCGGTCTATGACGACATTCAGGAATATGTCGTGGACCGCGGTCTTGCCGCCGGCAACGGCGACCAGATCGGTTCGGCGGTGTATTCGCGCGGTCTCTATGCGGCGATGCTGGCGGTTGAAGCCGCGCGCACCGCGCAGGACCTGGCCGGTCACGCCCAGATCACCCCGGCCGAAATGCGCGCGGGCATGGAAGCGCTCAGCATCTCCGAAGAGCGTCTGGCCGAACTGGGCCTGCCGAACTTCTCGGCGCCGTTCGACGTGTCCTGCCAGAACCACGGCGGTTCGGGTGCGGCGATGATCCAGCAATGGGATGCGGATGCGCAGACCTGGAGCCTGATCACCGACTGGATCGACTCGGATCGTGAGCTGATCGGTGAACTGGCCACCGCCGATGCTGCCGCCTACGCGGCGGAAAACAACATCACGCCGGGCTGCATGTAAGCGGTTCCGCGCGAGATCGGGGATGGGCGCTTCGCGCGCCCGTCCCACCCCCAACCGAGTTTCTGACGGGATTGCACCCATGTTCGACCACCGCCCAGACGCCGAGACCGCCGCCGAGACGCTGCTCGAGATCAACAATATCGAGGTGATCTACAACCACGTGATCCTCGTTCTCAAAGGCGTCAGCCTGACGGTCCCCAAGGGCGGCATCACCGCGCTTCTGGGCGGCAACGGTGCGGGCAAGTCGACGACGCTGAAATCCATCTCGGGCCTGCTGAAATCCGAACGCGGCGAGATCACCAAAGGGTCGGTCGTCTATCGCGGCGAGAATCTCGCGGGCAAGGATCCTGCCGATCTGGTGAAAGCCGGCGTCATTCAGGTGATGGAAGGCCGCCATTGCTTCGAACACCTGACGGTCGAGGAAAACCTGCTGACCGGCAGCTATACCCGCACCGACGGTCGCGGCGCCATCGCCGCCGATCTGGACATGGTCTACGAATACTTCCCCCGCCTGAAGACCCGCCGCAAGTCGCAGGCCGGTTATACTTCGGGCGGTGAGCAGCAGATGGTCGCGATCGGCCGCGCGATGATGGCCCGCCCCGAGACGATCCTGCTGGACGAGCCCTCGATGGGCCTTGCGCCGCAGCTGGTCGAGCAGATCTTCGAGATCGTGAAGCGCCTGAACGAAGAACAGGGCGTGACCTTCCTGCTGGCCGAACAGAACACAAACGTCGCGCTGAGATACGCCCATACGGGCTATATTCTGGAAAACGGCCGCGTCGTGATGGATGGCAGCGCCAAGGCGCTGCGCGAGAATCCCGATGTTGCGGAATTCTACCTCGGCATGTCCGACAAGGGCCGCAAATCCTTCCGCGACGTGCGCAGCTATCGCCGCCGCAAACGCTGGCTGGCCTGAAAACCCCGCCGCTATCGCCACGCACACCAAGAACGGGAGGCAATCGTGGGAGCCATGAGCAAGCATTTCGACACGCTGGAGACCCGCTCGGCCGATCAGCGCGCCGCCGATCTCGCGGTGGACCTTCCGCAATTGATCGCCCGCGCGCAGACGACTGCCGGGATGGAGAAAGCGCTGGGCGATATCGACCCCACCGCGATCACCGACGCCGCCGCGCTTGCCGCGCTGCCGGTGTTGCGCAAGTCCGAACTGGTCGCCGCGCAGGGCCGTGCCGCGCCCTTTGGCGGCTACGCGGCGCTCGCCGCGCATGAATTCGATCACGTCTTCCAATCCCCCGGCCCGATCTACGAGCCGGGCCGCACCAGCCCCGACTGGTGGCGGCTGGGACGGTTTCTTGCGGCCTCGGGCGTGGGGCGGGGCGATATCGTGCATAATTGCTTCGGCTATCACCTGACGCCCGCCGGGCTGATGTTCGAAAGCGGCGCCCGCGCCGTCGGCGCTGCGGTGCTGCCCGCCGGCACCGGCCAGACCGAATTGCAGGTCCGCGCTGCCGTGGATATCGGCACCACCGCCTATGCGGGCACGCCCGATTATCTGAAGATCATCCTCGAAAAAGCCGACGAGATGGGCGAGTCGCTGAAAATCGCGAAAGCGGTGGTCGGCGGCGGCGCGCTGTTCCCCAGCCTGCGCCAGTACTACGCCGATCGCGGCATCACCTGCCGCCAATGCTATGCTACCGCCGATCTGGGCAACGTCGCCTATGAAACCGACGCGCTGGAGGGGATGATCATCGACGAAGGCGTCATCGTCGAGATCGTGCGCCCCGGCACCGGCGATCCTGTCCCGCATGGCGAGGTGGGCGAAGTGGTCGTGACCACGCTCAACCGCGACTATCCGCTGGTGCGCTTTGCCACCGGCGACCTGTCGGCCATTCTGGAGGGCGAAAGCCCCTGCGGGCGCACCAATCTGCGCATCAAGGGCTGGATGGGCCGCGCCGATCAGACGACCAAGATCAAGGGCATGTTCGTGCGCCCCGAACAGGTCGCGGCCTTCGTCGCGCGCCATGACGAGGTCGCGCGCGCTCGTGTCATCGCCTCGCGCGATGCGGAAATGGACGTGATGACGGTGCGGATCGAAACCCGGGCGTCCAATCCGGCGTTGTACGAGCAGAGCGTGCTGGATACGCTGAAACTGCGGGGCAAGGTCGAGCTCGTGCCTCCCGGCACTTTGCCCAATGACGGCAAGGTGATCGAGGATCTGCGAAGCTACGAGTAACCTGAAAGCCTCCGAAATCTGGGAGGCCTTGGATGACGACCCGAATTTTCGCCCTGCTGACGGCGGCTATTCTTTCCGCGACCCCGGTCTGGGGCCAATCCGGCACGGCGCTGATCGTCGCCAACGAGGATTACACCGACCTGCGCAACGCGCGCGGGTCGGGGGCGATGGTTCAGCTTGAGCGGATTCTCGAAGGCGCAGCTTTCGACGTGGATATCGCCACGAACCTGTCGGCCAACGCGATCCGGGCGGCTTTGTCCGCGCTGTCGGGCAGTTTGCGCGACGATGGCTACGAGCGGGTCGTGTTCCTGTTCTCGGGCTATACCGTCAGCTCGGGCGACGATGTCTGGCTGATGGGCACCGATGCGCGTGCGCCCGATGTCGCCTCGGTCGAGGGGTACGGCGTGCGGCTCGACACCGTGCTGTCGATCGCCGGTCAGATTCAGGGCGGCGCCATCGTGGCGCTGGCGGATTATGGCTTTCCCGACGATCTGAGCGGCGGGTTCCGGGGCGGGCTGCCGCCGCTGATCGACGTGCCGCAGGGCGTGACGCTGGTGCGGGGCAGCTCGGTCGGCGTGGCAGCCGTTCTGCGCGACGTGAGCGAGCCGGGCACCACAATCGGGCGGGCCGCGGCCGGGCGCAGCGATGTCACGCTTGACGGGTTCAATCCGCCCTATCTGGCCTTCCTGCCCGAGGGCGAACCGCTGATCCCGGCGCCCGACCGGCGCGAAGAGGACCGACTGGCGTGGCAGACCGCGCGGGATCTCGGCAGTGTCGAGGGCTACGACGCCTATCTCTCGGCCTATCCGCAGGGGGATTTCGTGGCCGAGGCACGCGCCGCGCGCCAGCAGCTGATGAATACGCCCGAACGGATCGAGGCGACGCTCGGTCTGAGCCGCGACGAGCGCCGCGCGATCCAGCGCGACCTGACGATCCTGAATTTCGATCCGCGCGGCATCGACGGCATTTTCGGATCCGGCACGAGGGGTGCGATTCGGTCGTGGCAGGGACGCAACGATCTTTCCGTGACCGGCTATCTGGACCGCGATCAGATCTTCCGTCTTGCCCAGCAGGGCGCACGCCGGGCGGCCGAGCTGGAAGAGGAAGCTCGCGCCCGCGCGGCCGAGCAGGAGCGTCAGGACCGCCAGTTCTGGCGCGATACCGGCTCGGGGCAGGACGAGGTGGGTATGCGCGCCTATCTCGAACGCTTCCCCGACGGGATCTTCGCCCCCGTCGCGCAGGACCGGCTGGCGCAGATCGAGTCGCAGCGGCGCGAGGCGGCGCAGGCGCGCGACCGCGCGGCCTGGGATCGAGCGGCGCAGGCCGACACGATCGAAGCCTATCAGGCTTATCTGCAGGCCAATTCCGAGGGCGCCTTTGCCGAGCAGGCACGCGGCCGGATCGAGGAATTGCGCCGACCGGCGCAGCCCGAGATCGATTATGCCGCAGCGCAGGCCGAGGAAGACCTGATGCGCCTGCCGACCTTCACCCGGGTCATCATCGAGCAGCGTCTGGGGCGGCTGGGGCTGGACCCCGGCCCGGCGGACGGAGCGTTCGACGACGATACCAGGCGGGCGATCCGGCGCTATCAGCGGCGGGCGGATCTGCCGGTGACGGGGTTCCTGACCCAGCCGATCGTCGCCCGGCTGCTGACCGAGGGGGTGGTCGACATCCTGCGGTGACGCGGGATCTGAGTTCCCGCGGCGTTCCGGACAGGGAGCGGTGCGTGCAGAGCACGCACCCTACAGCGTGGTGTTCGCCTGCGTCCGCAGTCCAAGCGAAATGAGGGTTCCACGCAAAGCAAAAGGCCGCGCTGATGCGCGGCCTTTCTTGTCCCTCGGGTCTTTCTCGGTCCGGGCTTTTACCCTGAACCGGGCCAGACGGCCTTGGCTGGATCAGCCTTGGCGGGCCTTGAATTTCTTCTGGGTCTTGTTGATCACGTAAACGCGGCCTTTACGGCGCACGATCTGGCAATCGCGGTGGCGCTGCTTCAGCGAGCGCAGGGAATTCTTGACCTTCATCGGTCGTCTCCTCTTCGCGGCGCTGGGCGCCTTGAAACTGTTACGCCCCCGGGATGTCCCTGGGACGCGATGATCACCGGCCTAAAAGAGAAGGCCATGGTGGGCACGACAAGGTTCGAACTTGTGACCCCTACGATGTCAACGTAGTGCTCTACCACTGAGCTACGCGCCCGTCCGGCTGGCCCCGTCCCGTAGGGGAGCCGCGTCCGTGGACGGCTCTATAAAAGGACTCGGCGGGGTGCGCAAGGGCTTTCCGCACCGGAATTTTGCCCGATATAGTCGGGACAAAGGAAAGCCCATGCCGCGCGCCATCGAGATCCATGAACCTGCCGAGATCACCTCGCCCGTGGTGTTCGCCTCGCCCCATTCCGGGCGGGTCTATCCGGCGGACATGATGGCGCGTTCGCAGGTGGACGGACGGGTTCTGCGTTCGTCCGAGGACGCCTATGTCGACTTGCTGTTAAGCGCGGCACCGGCCTGCGGCGCGGCGCTGGTGACGACCGATGTGCCGCGCGCCTATGTCGATTTCAACCGCGCCGCGGACGAGCTGGACCCGGCGCTGATCGACGGCGCGCCGCGCGCGGGGCTCAATCCGCGCATCGCGTCGGGGCTGGGCGTTCTGGCGCGGGTGGTGTCGAACGGGCGGGCGATCTATCGCGGCAAGCTGCCGATGGCCGAGGCCGAGCGCCGCATCGCGTGTTACTGGAAACCCTATCACGCCGGTCTGGGCGCGCTGATCGAGGCGCAGCGCGCGCGATTCGGGCAGGTTCTGCTGTGCGACATGCATTCAATGCCGCATGAGGCGCTCAACGGCTTCCCGGTTCGCGGTGGTGTGCGGCCCGATATCGTGATCGGGGATCGCTGGGGCGCGTCGGCTGCCGGCCCGGTGGTCGAGGAGGTCGAGCAGGTGCTGCGCGATGCGGGCTTCCGCGTGGCGCGCAACGCGCCTTTTGCCGGGGCCTATGTGACGCAGCGCTACGGGCGACCCTCGCAAGGGATGCACGCGATTCAGATCGAGATCGACCGCGCGCTCTATCTCGATGAGCGGCGCATCGAGCCACTGCCGGATTTCGAAGGGTTCCGCCAGCTCATGAGCCGCGTGGTCGGCAGGCTGGCGCAGCTGCGGCTGGGGCCGGATCTGGATGCCGGGGCGCTGGATCTGGCAGCGGAATAGCGGCGAAATGACGCCTGTGCCGGGAAAACCGGCAGGCGAACGCCGGGCGGCTCCCATTCTTCTGGTTTCAAGACAAGTGTTTCTGTCGATTTGCGAAGCCGCCGCGCGACATGTGATGTAACTTTGGGCTGCCGTGGCAAAAACGGCCTCAACTTTGGGCGGCGCTCGCCGCCCTGTTGCAAAGCGCGCAACGACTCGTTCCATGACGGGGCAGAGCGCCGACAATGACGTCAGTCCGACGTAAATGGGAGCCCATCGTGACACGACCCCTTATTCTTGCCAGCCTGATCGGCGCGGTTCTGGCCGCGCCCGCCTTTGCCCAGACCTCGGTTCCGTTCACCCTGGACTGGCGCTTCGAAGGCCCGGCCGCGCCCTATTTCCTGGCCATCGACAACGGCTATTTCGAAGCCGAGGGCCTGGACGTGGAAATCTCGCCCGGGCAAGGGTCGCTCGACGCGATTCCGAAAGTCGCCACCGGCGCCTTCCCGATCGGCTTTGCCGACATGGCCAGCGTCA
Source organism: Rhodobacter sp. NTK016B (assembly GCF_017303295.1). Taxonomy (GTDB): domain Bacteria; phylum Pseudomonadota; class Alphaproteobacteria; order Rhodobacterales; family Rhodobacteraceae; genus Pararhodobacter. Next base: position 188,389 of record NZ_JAFKOK010000012.1, read on the forward strand.
TCAAGTTCATCGACCAGAACCCCGACGCGCCGGTCACCGCGATCATGATGATGTACGACGTGCCGGCCTTTGCCGTCGTGGGACGCCGCAGCCTGGGCGTGGAAACCCCCGCCGATCTGGAAGGCCGCGTGCTGGGTGCGCCGCCGCCCGACGGCGCCTGGGCGCAGTTCCCGGTCTTTGCCGCCGAGCAGGGCCTCGACATGGACGCGATCACTGTCGAGCCCGTGGGCTTCCCCACGCGCGAGCCGATGCTGGCCGAGGGGCAGGTCGCGGCTGTGACCGGTTTCTCGTTCACCTCGTCGCTGTCGACCATGCGTCTGGGCGTGCCCGAGGATGACATCGTCGTCATGCTGATGGCCGATTACGGCGTCGACCTCTATGGTAACGCGATCATCGTCAACACCGACTGGGCAGCCGAGAACCCCGAGCTGGTCACGGGCTTCCTGCGCGCCGTCGCGCAGGGCGTGCGCGCCGCCGCCGCCGACCCCGAAGCCGGTGTCGCCGCGATTGCCGCGCGCAACCCGGCGCTCGACAGCGAGCTGGAAGTCGCCCGCCTGAACATGGCGTTGCGCGACAATATCCTGACCGACTGGGTGATGGAGAACGGTATCGGCGGCATCGACGAGGATCGCTTCGCCTCGTCGCTGGAGCAGATCGCGATGACCTACGAGTTCACCAACGAGGCCGATCCGTCGCGCTATTTTACCAGCGAATACCTGCCCGCCGATGGCAGCCTGTTGATGGAGTGATCCGTCACGCGGGTTGAGACAGAAAGGCCCGGTCACCCGACCGGGCCTTTTTCGAGGGGACAGAAAGCGGGGACAAGCGGGTGGAAAACCTGATCGAAATCAAGGGCGTGACACATGCCTACAAGACGAAGGCCGGGCCGTTCCCGGTGCTGCGCGACCTGAATATCGCCATTCCGAAGCATTCCTTCTGCGCCGTGGTCGGGCCGTCGGGCTGCGGGAAATCGACGCTGACGCGACTGATCGCGGGGCTGATGTTCCCCGATCAGGGCGAGGTCTGGCTGCATGGCGAGCTGGTGAAAAGCCCGCGCAAGACGGTGGGCATGGCGTTTCAGAACCCGGTTTTGCTGGAATGGCGCACGATCCTGCAGAACGTGATCCTGCCGCTGGAGATCGTCGCGCCGTCGATGCCCAAGGCGCAGAAAGAGGCCCGCGCGAAAGAGCTGCTGGCGCTGGTGGGACTTGAGGGTTTCGAGAATAAGCGACCGTCCGAACTGTCGGGCGGGATGCGCCAGCGAGCCAGCCTGTGCCGGGCGCTGGTGCACAAGCCCGACATCATCATTCTGGACGAACCTTTCGGCGCGCTCGACGCCTTCACGCGCGAGGATCTGTGGCAGACCATGCACCAGCTGCGCGAGAAAGAGCCCTTCACCGCCCTTCTGATCACCCATGACCTGCGCGAAAGCGTCTATCTGGGCGATCAGGTGGTGGTGCTGTCGGGCCGCCCGGCGACGACGCAATACGTGATGCAGGTGGATGTGCCGGGGCCGCGCCCGCTCGAGATGCTCTACGAGACCGACACGGTCGAGCGTCTGGCGGTGCTGCGCCGCGAGATCCAGATCGCGCAGGGGAGGGCCGTAGCATGATCGACTGGAAAAAGATCCTGATCCCGGTCAGCGCCATCATCGTCTTGCTGCTGCTGTGGGAGCTTTTGGTCTGGGCGATGGGCTGGCCCGATTACAAGATGGCCTCGCCCTCGGACCTGTGGCCCGCCTTTCTCCGCTATCAGGAATTGTTCTGGCTCTATGGCTGGCAGACGCTGTGGCGCACCGTGGTGGGGCTGGGCATCGCCGTGGTGTTCGGCACGCTGCTGGGCATGGTCATGGGCCTGTCCAAGGTGATGAACGACGCGCTCTATCCGCTTCTGGTCGGCTTCAACGCCGTTCCCAAGGCCACCGTGGTGCCGGTCATCGCGCTGATGTTCGTGGGTCAGCACGATTTCAACACGATCCTGATGGCCTTCATGATCTCATTCTTCCCGATCGCGGTGTCGGTCGCCATCGGCCTGTCGACGCTGGAACCCGAATACCGTGATATCCTGCGGTCGCTGGGGGCCAGCCGGATGACGGTGTTCTGGAAGATCGCCCTGCCCAAGACGCTGCCAGAATTCTTCGGCGCGCTAAAAGTGGCGGTGACGCTGGCTTTCATCGGCACCAACCTTGTCGAGATCATCACGCCGCACGGGCGCGGGCTGGGGCATCTGTTCCAGAGCGCGCAGACCAACAGCGACTTCCCCCTGATGTTCGCGGTGCTTCTGGCGCTCGCGGCGCTGGGGATCGTGCTGTATTACGCGGTGGTCGCGCTCGAATACATCTTCGCGGGCTGGGCGGTGCGCACCGCACATTGACCTCCGGCTGATGCAAAGGCCCCGGGCCCTGCGAGGGACCGGGGCCTTTTTCATGCCTGCCGTGCGCTCAGTGGACGGTCGGCGGCGTGTTGGGCTTGGTCTCGGCCTTTGCCGCCTTGCGGGGCGCGGCGGTCCGGGTGGGACGTGTCGCCTTGGCCGCCGGCTTGGTCGCCGCCTTAGTGGCGGTGCCGGTTGCTGCTGGCTTTGCCTCGGCCTTGGCCGCAGCCGGTTTGGTCGTGGGTTTGGCGGCAGGTTTCGGCGCTTCGGCTGTCGCAGGGCGCAGGTCCGCGACATTGTCGGTTGCCGCTTTCGCAGGCGCAGCCGTCTTGGCCTGAGGTTTGGGCTGAGGCTCCGCCTTGGCCTTGGCGGCGGGCTGGGCCTTGGGCGCAGCCTTGCGGGCCGGAGCCGTGCGTACGACGGGCTTGCGAACCGCGGCCTCCTGCGACAGCGACTCGGCGCTGTCATGCGGGACGTATTGCGCCCAGAGGCCCCAGATCCTGAGACCCTGTTCGATCTGCGCCTGCCAGACGCTGGACCAGAAATGAATCGCCGGGGCGAAAGGGTGGCTGTGGTTACTCATGGCGGCCTCCTCGGCTGCATCGGTGTGAGTCGAATGTGACGCTGGGTCAAGCGAGAATAGCCCGCGTCCCTCGCCTACACTTTGATCCGTGACAAGCCGATGACCAAATTCCCGGCCCGGTCGCCATGCGGCCGTCCGCCCATCGCCCCGTTTTTCAGCACCAGACCGCCGTTCTGCCCGCCCGGGCAGCGCGGTGTGTCAGATCCGGTGCTCTTCGACCGGCGGCTTGGATTTCAGGAAGCCGAGGCTCTCGCTCAGATAGCCGGGGGGCAGGTCGCGCCCGATCACCACGATTCGCGTGGTCTTGTCGTCCTCGGGCCAGTGGCTCAGCGGCACCGGCGGGTGGAAGATGTGCTGAACCCCGTGCAGCGCGAAGGGATGCTTCATGCCTTCGACATGCACCACGCCCTTGAGCCGCAGGATATCCGCCGCCGCCGAATTCATCAGGCTTTCCAGCCACAGATCGAAGACGATGGGCGAGATCGGCTCGGCGATCTCGATCGATTGCGAGGTCACGCGCCCGTCATGGCTGGCCGGATAGCTGGCCGGTTGCGCGCCCGCGGAGAACAGGCCGTGGCTTTGCGTGCTGCCCATCGGCCGCGTGTCCTTCAGGCCGGAAAGCGGCGGCAGGGAGGGCTTCGATTTCGCCGCCGCCACCCAGTCGAGTGCCTGCTTGCGCGAGCTTTCCTGCGTCGGCGACAGGCCGAACAGGATCGCGGGGTCGATGCGCCCGTGATCGGCGACGGTGCGCGGCGCACCCGGGTTGATCGCGGCGATGCGCGATTCGAAGGTCTGCAATTGCCCGGCCCCGACAAGGTCGGTCTTGGTCAGCACGATGCGGTCGGCCATGGCGATCTGTTGCACGGCCTCGAACTGCGTCTCGAGCGTGCGCGTGCCGGTGGCGGCATCGGCGGTGACCAGCACGCCGTCCAGCGCGAAGTCGTAGGACAGGTCACCATCCATCACCAGCGTCTGCACGATCGGGCCGGGATCGGCGATGCCGGTGGTTTCGATCACCACGCGGTCGAAATCGACCTCGCCCGCCTCGCGCCGCTCGCGCAGGTCGTTCAGCGTCTGCGACAGGTCCCCGCGCACGGTACAGCACAGGCAGCCCGACCCCATCAGCACCATCGTCTCGGTCGAGGATTCGATCAGGTCGTGATCGAGCCCGATCTCGCCGAATTCGTTGATCACCACCGCTGCCCGGTCCATGCCCGGATCTTTCAGCAGCGCGTTCAGGAGCGTGGTCTTGCCCGAGCCGAGAAAGCCGGTGAGCAGGGTAACGGGAATGGGCGCGGACATGGGCATCTCCTGTATCTGCGCCAGAGCTAGGCCGCGATGAGCCCAAGTGCAACCCGCCTGCGGTGCCAAAGCGGCCCCCTGCCGCAGCAGGCCGCCCCTGCATGGCCGCTCAGAACCGCGTGACGACTGTCGCGCCGACCGACCGGAACTTGTCCATGTTCATCAGCGCCTCAGGCGCCTCGGCAAGGCTGATCTGATCGCCCACCAGCCGCGCCGGGTCCAGCTTGCCGCTGGCGACCATGCCCAGCATCGCGCCGTAGCGATGCGCCTGCATCCCGTGCGAGCCGAGAAGCTCGATCTCTTGCCCGACGATCTTCGACATCGGCACGGCGGGCGTCGCGTGTTCGCCCAGCATCAGGCCTACCTGCACATGCTTGCCGCGCGGGCGCAGGCACAGGATGGAATTGGTCATCGTCGCCGGATGGCCGAGTGCGTCGAGCGAGACATGCGCGCCGCCTCTGGTGATCTCGCGGATCGCGTCGGGGATGTCGGCCTCTTTGCCATTCAGCACCGCCACCGCACCCAGATCGCGGGCCAGCGCCAGTTTTGCGGGATCGAGATCCACGCCGATGACATTCGCGCCCGCCGCGCTGGCGATCATCACCGCCGACAGGCCCACGCCGCCGCAGCCATGCACCGCGACCCACTGGCCCGCGCTGACGCGGCCCTGATCGATGACCGCGCGGAACGAGGTCGCGAAGCGGCAGCCGAGGCTGGCTGCGGTTGCGAATTCCATGTCTTCGGGCAGCGCCACGAGGTTCAGGTCGGCGTGATGCAGCGCCACGTATTCCGCGAACGAGCCCCAATGGGTGAAGCCCGGCTGCTCCTGATTCAGGCAGACCTGCTGATGACCGGCATTGCATTCCGGGCAGGCGCCGCAGCCGCAGATGAAGGGCACGGTGACCTTGTCGCCGACCTTCCAGCGGGTCACGTCGCGGCCCACCGCCTCGACCACACCGGCCAGTTCGTGGCCCGGCACATGCGGAAGCTCGATATCGCTGTCATGGCCCATCCAGCCGTGCCAGTCGCTGCGGCAGACGCCGGTAGCCGCGACTCTCAGCACGACGCCATGCGGCTCGGGGCTGGGATCGGGAAGGGTGACGAGTTTCGGCGTTTGCTGGAACGCCTCGAACAGGACGGCTTTCATGGCAGGGTCTTTCGGAACGGGCTGCGAAGGGGCACAGGGCACGGGAACCCTGTCGGGCATGGCGTTGTCAATCCGTCCACGCGCGGGATTTTGCAGCGCAGGCCGCGACCTGTTGGTCGGTCCGACCGACATCGCGCGACGAACAGCCCCATCACCGGCAGCGACCGTATCGGTGCAGGTCGCGCATCAAGGGGAAAGGCCAAAGTCGGCGCCGCCCGGCGCGACCATGCGCGCGACCGGGCAGCGCCCTTTCTGGCGTCAGTGCGCGCTTACCGGTTCTAGGTCGTGCTCGCGCGCGACGAAGAACGCGGTCGGGCGGTCCTGCGTCAGTGCGATGCACTCGCCGTCGTCGCTGTGCACGCCCCAGACCTCGACGCCGCCGGGGATCTGGCTGCGGATGTCGTCGGGCAGGGTGTCGATGTCGATTTGCCGGATATAGGCGAGTTTGCCGTCCGGCACGAAGGGATAGGGCGTTTGCATGTCCTTGCTCCTGTCAGCCGCTTGGATGGGCGCGGAACGGTCCCGCGCGCGAATGCTGGGGCGCGTGTCAGGGCGCGCGGGTGATGGGGATGGTCCGAACCACGGTTTCGGGCTCCCGCCTTTCAAGGGTAATCTCCAGAAGCCCGTTGTCGAGCCTTGCGCCCCCCACCTCGACCCCTTCGGCCAGCGCAAAGACGCGGCGGAACTGGCGGGTGGCGATGCCGCGATGAAGAAAGACCCGCTCGTCGCCCGGATCGGTCTGCTGTCCGCGAATCGTCAATTGCCGGTCTTCCAGCGTGATGGCGATATCGTCGGACGTAAAGCCCGCAACGGCGAGGGTGATGATGAAACGGTTGGGTTCAATCAGCTCGATGTTGAACGGCGGATATCCGTCGGCGCCCGCCCGCGCGGTGCGTTCGACAAGGCGTTCGAGCGGCTCGAAACCCAACAGCAGCGGGTGCGAGGGGAAAGCGAATTTGGTCATGGTCCGGTCCTGTATCAGCGACGCGCGACCCGGCCCCCGCTTGTGCGGCTGGCGCGGTGTCTTCTGGAATATGGGGGTCTCGCGCGCGGCCTGCAAGGGAGGGGCGGCAACCGTTGCGGGGGCGGGTAACCCTCTGAAAGCTTTGCTTGTGCGGGGAAAGCGGCTACACTTCGCTGACAATTAGTCGAGTCGATCTCTGATGAATGCTCCCACGGAACTGAACCATGAAGAGGTGCTTCGCGTGAAGCTCGAGGTGTTGCGCCGCGAGCATCGGGATCTCGATGAGGCAATCGCGGCGATGCATGACCGGGGCACCGGCGACGAACTGGCGATGAAGCGGCTCAAGAAGCGGAAATTGTCGCTCAAGGACGCCATTTCCCGTATCGAAGACGAATTGACCCCCGACATCATCGCCTGAAGGCCGCCCTGTTTCCCAGGGAACTGCCGCCAGCGCGTGATTGCGATTGAATGACCTCATAGCCAAGCCAGACAAGGCAGGCTTTGAAACACGCAATCGCAACAGAGGTCTTCACCATGTCCCGCCACGCCCCCAGCCGCTTTTCCCTCGTCGCCGCCGGTCTTGCCCTTGCCGGTTCCGTCCTTGCCAGCCTGCCCGCCAGCGCTCAGGGCGGGATGGTCTGGGAATACCACCGCTACGTTCAGACCAACCCGTTCGATACCTATCTGGGCCTGTCCTATGGCGTCCCGCAGACCGACGCGGTGCGGGCATCGTCGCAATGCAATATCGGCGCGAACTGGGTCTATGGCTCGCTCACGCTGGCCTATGACGTCTCGAACCTGAACGAAGGCGACAACGTCGAGGTCGAGATCATGGCGCCCGGCTATTCGATGTATCACGACGCGATGGTCGTGAAGCCGCAAGAGGGCACTTGGGGTATCAGCGTGGCGCTGAACCTCAACGACCCGATCTGGGGCGTCATGGCGAGCCGCAACATGCTGAGCTATCAGGTCCCCGGCGGCGCGGTCGAGCATCTGCCGCTGAGCGGTCTGGCCGGGGTGATGGGTCAGTACATCACCGATTGCAGCCGCATCGGCGACCTGCGCTCGTAACGTCTAACCCGGCACACCGCGCCACAGCGTGACACGCGTGCCGCCCAGATCGATGGCAGGCCCTGCGGCACTCAGCGGCAGGGCCGTCGCCTTGACCAGCCCGGCATCGGGCGAGACGAGGCCGATGGTCCAGCCACGAAAACGCTGGCCCAGCACCTGCCCCAGCGCCCCGTAGAGCGCGAACAGCATCTTCCGGTCGCCGATCCGCGCGCCCCAGGGCGGGTTGATGACGACAAGGCCGGGCGCCACGCCTTCGGGCGCCGTCAGCTCGGAAACCGGCAGCCGGGTGAAGCGGCACCATTCGGCCACGCCCGCGCGCTGGGCATTGGCGGTGGCCCCCTGAACCGCGCCCTGATCGCGGTCGGACCCGAAGAACCGAAGCTGCGCGTCCGGCTGCGGCGTGGTTTTCATCTTGGCGAAGGCCTTGGCGTCGAACGCGGCGAGCTTCTGAAAGGCGAAATCCCGGTCACGCCCGGGCAGAAGGCCCACAGCGATCTCGGCGGCTTCGATCAGAAACGTGCCCGAGCCGCACATCGGATCGACCACGGCCTGCGTGCCGTCGAATCCCAGCATCGTCAGGATCGCTGCCGCATGGGTTTCGCGCATCGGCGCCTTGCCGGTGAAGGTCTTATGCCCGCGTTTGTGCAGCGATTCGCCCGAGCTATCGAGGCTGATCGTGCACAGATCGTCCTCGATCCGCGCCTTCACGACGATGACGGCATCGGCCGCAATCGGCGCGCCCAGTGTCTCGGTGATCGCGCGTTCGATCCGCTGGGTCGCGGCCTTGGCGTGATAGATCTTCGACTTGCGGCAGGTCGTCTCGACCCTGACCGGCACATCCGGGCGCAGGACCGAGGCCCAGTCGACCTTGCGCGCCCGCTTGTCGAGCTGCGCCAGATGCATCGCCCGGAATTCGGCCACCCGCGCCAGAACCCGCGTCGCGGTCCTGAGCGTCAGGTTGGCGCGCCAGATCTCGGGCCAGCCGCCCGCCACCTCTACCCCGCCGGGCACGAGAGTCACGCCGTTGAAACCCGCCGCGCGGGCCTCGGCGGCGAGGGTTTCGTCCAGCCCGGGGGCGGCGACAAGGAAAAAGGTCTCTGGCATGGCCCCCGCTTACGCGCTTTCGCGCGAGGGGGCGAGAGCCTTTGCAAGGCAGCATCAAAATGCTAACGCCGCGCCACAGCAATCCAGGGGGACAGCATGGCCGTGGACGTGGGAATCATCATGGGCAGCCAGTCGGACTGGCCGACGATGCGCGAGGCGGCGGCGATCCTCGACGAGCTGGGCATCTCCTACGAGGCGAAGATCGTCTCGGCCCACCGCACGCCGGACCGTCTGTGGTCCTATGGCAAGACGGCGGCCGAACGCGGGCTCAAGGTGATCATCGCCGGGGCCGGGGGCGCTGCGCATCTGCCGGGCATGATGGCCTCGAAGACGCGGATTCCCGTGGTCGGCGTGCCGATCCAGACGCGCGCGCTGTCGGGCGTCGACAGCCTCTATTCCATCGTGCAGATGCCCAAGGGCTTCCCCGTCGCGACAATGGCCATCGGCGGTGGCGCCAATGCCGGGCTGATGGCGGCGCAGATGTTGGCGGTGAGCGACGCGGCGCTGGCCGGACGCGTCGATGCGTGGCGCGACGCGCTCAGCGCCTCCATCGCCGAGGAGCCGTCGGATGAGTGAGACCCTGCAACTGGGCGCGGTGATCGGTATTCTGGGCGGCGGGCAGCTGGGACGAATGCTGTCGGTGGCGGCCTCGCGGCTGGGGCTGCGCTGTCATGTTTACGACCCGGGCGCGAACCCGCCGGCCGGGCATGTGGCCGAGACGGTGACCACCGCGCCTTGGGATGACGAGGCCGCGCTGCGCGCCTTCGCCGATTCGGTCGACGTGATCACCTATGAATTCGAAAACATCCCGACCGCGACGCTCGACCTGCTCGAAAGCCTGAAACCCGTCCGTCCGGGGCGCCGCGCATTGGCCGTGTCGCAGGACCGGCTGACGGAAAAGGACTTCCTCACCGGGCTCGGCCTGAAAACCGCGCCCTATCGCGACGTGCCCGACAGGGCGGCGCTGGACGCGGCCCTTGCCGAGATCGGCGCGCCCGCGATCCTGAAAACCCGGCGGCTGGGCTATGACGGCAAGGGGCAGGCGCGGATCATGGAGCCCGCTCAGGCCGGTGCGGCGCTGGACGATATGGCGGGGGCCGAGGCGATTCTCGAAGGATTCGTCGAATTCACGCACGAGGTTTCCGTCATCGCCGCGCGCGGCGTGACCGGCGAGGTCGCCTGCTACGATCCCGGCGAGAACGTACACCGCGACGGCATCCTGCGCACGACGACGCTGCCCGCAAGGCTGGCCCCGGGCCAGCATATGGACGCCGTGCTGCTGGCGGGGAAGATCCTGAACGCGCTCGATTATGTCGGCGTCATGGGGGTCGAGCTGTTCGTCACCCCGCGCGGGCTGATCGTCAACGAAATCGCGCCCCGGGTGCATAATTCGGGCCACTGGACACAGGCGGGCTGCACCGTCGATCAGTTTGAACAGCATATCCGCGCGGTGGCGGGCTGGCCGCTGGGCAATGGCCAGCGCTACGCGGATGTGGTGATGGAGAATCTCATCGGAGACGACGTGGACCGCGTGCCGGATCTGGCGCGTGCGGCGGATGTGCAGATCCATCTCTACGGCAAGGGCGCCGCGCGACCGGGGCGCAAGATGGGTCACGTCAATCGAATCGTTCGGGGGTAGGCCGGGCCTCGGGGGCATTGAGCCCCCTCGGCCCGGCGGGCTGCCGCCCGCACCCGCCCGGAGGGGACGCACGC
>NZ_JAFKOK010000013.1 GCF_017303295.1 Rhodobacter sp. NTK016B
GCGTGCGTCCCCTCCGGGCGGGTGCGGGCGGCAGCCCGCCGGGCCGAGGGGGCTCGATGCCCCTGAGGCCCGGCCTATTCCGCGGCGAATTTGAAGACCGGCTCCATGTCATCAAGGATCGCCTGCGACAGGTGGCATTTCAGCTGATGCCCCCCGCCGACGTCTCGAAGCGGCGGCACCTCGGTATCGCACAGGTTGCCCGGCACCTGCGACTTCCAGCGGCAACGGGTCTGGAAGGGACAGCCCGGCGGCGGGTTCACCGCCGAGGGGATATCGCCTTCGAGCACGATACGTTTCTTCTCGATCTTCGTGTCGGCGATCGGCACCGCCGAGAGGAGCGCCTCGGTATAGGGGTGGTAGGGCGGCGCGAAGACCTGATCGGTGCTGCCCAGTTCCACGACATGGCCCAGATACATGACCAGCACGCGGTCCGACAGGTAGCGCACGATGCTCAGATCGTGCGAGATGAACAGCAGCGTGGTCTTGTTCTTGCGCTGGATATCCATCAGCAGCTCCGTCACCGCCGCCTGCACCGACACGTCGAGGGCCGAGACCGGCTCGTCGGCGATCACCACCTTGGCGTTACCCGCGAAGGCACGTGCAATGCCCACGCGCTGCTTCTGCCCGCCCGAAAGCTGGCGCGGCATCCGGGTGGCGAATTCGCGCGGTAGCTTGACGAGGTCGAGCAGTTCCAGCATCCGCTGCTGGCGTTCCGCGTCGTTGGTCCCCACCCCGAAAATTTCGAGCGCGCGAACGATCTGGCGACCGACGCTCATCGACGGATTGAGCGTGTCGAACGGGTTCTGGAACACCATCTGCAGCGACGACACCGTATCGGTGTTGCGGTGCTGGATCGGGGTCGACTCGACCGTCTGGTCGAACAGCATGATCTGCCCCGAGGTCGCGGTTTCCAGCCCCATCAGCACCTTGGCGAAGGTCGATTTCCCGCACCCCGATTCACCGACGATGGCCAGCGTCTCGCCTTCACGCGCGTCGAAGCTGAGCGTTTCGTTGGCCTTCACCACTTTGGGGTCCCCACCCGAGAACAGGGTCGAGGCAGAGACTTCGTAATACTTGCGCACCTCCTGCATTTCGAGCACCACGTCGCCAATGGGCGCGCGCGCTTCGCCTGTCTGCACAGCAAAAGCCGCGTCCCAGTCGATTTCGTCGAATTTCAGGCAGCGGCTGGTATGGCGGGCATCGCCCGAAACCGGCGCCATCGGAATGTCGCGCGCATCGCAGCGCCCGGCTTCGAAATAGTCGCAGCGCGGTCCGAAATTGCAGCCATCCGGGCGCTCATGCGGCAGCGGGAAATTCCCCGGAATCGCCTGCAAAGGGCGCGCGGTCTTCGAGGCTCCGGGCAGCGGGATCGAGCGGAACAGCGCCTGCGTATAGGGGTGACGCATCTTGTCGAACACGTCCTTGATGTCGCCCGTCTCGACCGCCTCGCCGGAATACATCACGGTAATGCGGTCGCAGACCTCCATCACCAGCCCGAGATTGTGCGAGATGAACAGCATCGAGGTGCCGTATTTCTCGGCCAGTTCGCCGACCAGATCGACGATCCCCGCCTCGACCGTGACGTCGAGCGCGGTGGTCGGCTCGTCGAGGATGAGCAGCGCGGGTTTCGACATCAGCGCCATGGCGATGACGATGCGCTGCTGCTGGCCGCCCGAAAGCTGGTGCGGATAGGCGTCGAGGATGCGGTCCGGATCGGGCAGACGCACATCGGCCACCACCTGCCGGGCGAGTTTCAGCGCCTCGGCGCGGGCCATCTTCTGATGGATCATCGGCACTTCAGCGAGCTGGGCGCCGATCTTCATGGCCGGGTTCAGCGACGCCATCGGTTCCTGATAGATCATGGCGATTTCCGAGCCACGGATCTTGCGCAACTCGTCCTGGCCCATACGGGTTAGGTCGCGCCCCTTGAACTTGATCGTCCCGCCAGTGATGCGGCCGTTGACGCCCAGATCGCGCATCACCGCCAGTGCCACTGTGGATTTGCCACAGCCGGATTCGCCCACGAGGCCCATCGCCTCGCCCGCCATGACGCGGCAGGAGAAATCCATCACCGCCGGGATCTCGCGCAGGCGGGTGAAGAAGCTGATCGACAGGTTCTCGATCTCGAGGATCGGTTGGTCGGGGGTCCAGTCGCTCATGCGGGCTCTCCTGTGGCGGGTTCGGGAACCGGGGGTTTCACACCCCCGGCCCCCCGTGGAGTATTTGGAACAAAGTGACAGGGGCGCGGCGGGCCCTCAATCCTTCAGGCTTTCTTCGCGCAGTCCGTCAGCGAGCAGGTTCAGCCCCAGAACGAGGCTCATCAGGGCGATGGCGGGGACCAGCGCGGGATGCGGGTAGACGGTGAGCAAACGGCGCCCGGCATTGATGGTCGACCCCCAGTCGGGGCTTTCGGGGCTGACGCCGAGGCCGAAGAAGCCAAGCGTACCGAGCAGGATCGTCGTGTAGCCGATGCGCAGGCAGAAATCGACGATCAGCGGTCCCCGCGCATTGGGCAGGATTTCCCAAAGCATGATGTACCACGGCCCCTCGCCCCGGGTCTGGGCGGCGGCGACGTAGTCGCGCGTCTTGATGTCCAGCGTGATGCCGCGCACGATGCGGAACACGGTAGGCGCGTTGACGAAGACCACGGCCACGAAGACGTTGAGCAGGTTGGGCGACATCGACCAGAAGCCGGCCGGGTCGGCATCGAAGACCAGACCGGTATAGGCCCAGACGCCCACAAGCAGCACGCCGCCCACATAGAGATTGCGCTTGGCGGGCTGGGTGAAGAAGCGCGCGTTGAGCAGAATGGTCACGAACACGATCGGTACGAGGAACAGCACGCCCGCCATCACCGAGGGGATGATCGTTTCCTGAATCTCGGGCGCGACCAGCAGGAAGAACAACAAGATCACCGGAAAGGCCAGCACCAGATTGGCGAGGAAGGTCAGCCCGGTATCGAGCTTGCCGCCGAAATAGCCCGCGGGCAGGCCCAGCGTGATGCCGATCATGAACGAGATCATCGCCGCGAAGGGCGCGATGCGCAGCACCTCGCGCGCGCCCATCACCATGCGCGAGAACACGTCCCGCGCGAGGCTGTCGCCGCCCAGCAGGTAATAGGGATAGAGATCGCCCGGATCTCGCAGGGCCGCGCCCGGTGGCTCATTGCGCATGCCGCTGACCTGCGAGAGCGCGTCATGGGTGATGACGATATCTGCGAAGAGCGCGGTAAAGAGCCAGAACATGACGATGCCGAAGCCGATCATGCCGACCGTGGAATCAAAAAGCTTGCCGTACAGCCCCAGTCGGCGCTTGAAACGGATGGAAAGCGCATAGGTCACCACCAGCGCCACCCAGACGGGCAGGAATTGCTGGGCCATGCGGGCGAGGATTTCGAACCAGTTGAGCGGGTCCATGGCGGGCTCTCCTTACGAAATCCGGATGCGCGGGTTGAGGTAGACATAACCGATATCCGAGATCAGCTGCGTCACCAGCACGACCACCACCGCCACGACAGACGAGGCGAGGAGCAGTTCGATATCGTTGTTCACGGCGGCCTCGTAGAGGGTCCAGCCGAAGCCCGGATAGGAGAACAGCACTTCCGAGATCACCACGCCGTTCAACAGCCACGGGATCTGCAGCATGATCACGGTGAAGGGCGCGATCAGCGCGTTCCTGAGCGCGTGCCGCAGGACGATCTTGGAAAAGCTCACGCCCTTGAGACGCGCGGTGCGGATATATTGCTGGGTCATCACCTCGGTCATCGAGGCACGGGTGATGCGCGCGACATAGCCCATGCCGTAAAGCGCGATGGTCAGCACCGGCAGGGTGAAGTTGGACAGGGTGATATTGTCCATGGCCGAGCGCGCATTGCCCTGAAACAGCACGCGCCCGTCGATCCAGCCCCACTCGGCGAGGATCGGCGAGATACCCACCGTGGACGACGCCAGAAGCGCGATGAACAGCACGCCCGAGACATATTCGGGCGTCGCGGTCGAGGCGATGGCAAAGGTCGACAGCGTCCGGTCGGTGCGCGAGCCTTCGCGCATCCCCGCCAGCACCCCCACGATCAGCGCCATCGGCACCATCACGATGAGCACCCACATCATCAAGAGCCCCGTCGCGCCAAGCCGCGCGGTGATGACATCGGCGACATCGGCGCGGAAGCGGGTCGAAAAGCCCCAGTCGCCCTGTAGCAGCCCGCAGCGTTCGCCCGCGGCCTCGGGCGTGTCGCGCAGGGTCACGCACCGGCCGGTGACGGTGCCGTCCTCATCCTCGCGCACCCAGCCCGGCCATACGCCCAGCCATTCGCCGTAGCGCATCACCAGCGGCTCGCCATAGCCGTTGCGATCGAGCCAGCTTGCAACCTCGGCATCCGACATTCGGCTGCCGGCCTGCGTCTTGGCCAGCGTTTCCAGCTTGGCGGGCATGTTGGTGAGCGCGAAGACCACGAAGGTGAGGCAAAGCGCGGTGACGAGCATCAGGCCGATGCGCCGCAAGAGAAAAAGCAGCATGGCGTCTCCGATGGCGGGCCACGGACGCACGGAAGGCCGGTAATCAGGCGGTATCCGGACGGCGCGGCGGCGAAGGAGGGATCCCTTGCGGGCAGGGAAGACGGGTCGGAAAAATCAGGGCGCGCCGGTCTGCGGCGCGCCCTGAGGGAAGATCAGCTCTTCCAGTACTTGACGTAATCGACGACGAAGGTCGGGTGCATCTCGGCCCCGTGCACGTTCTCGGCCGCGTTGCGGAAGATCGAGCGCCAATAGGGCTGAATGAGAACCCCCTCTTCCTGCATGATCGTTTCGATCCGCGCCATCACTTCGCTGCGGGCATCGGCATCAGCGATGCCGTTGGCCTCGTCGAGCAGGCTGTCGAACTCTTCATTGGAAAAGGCCGTCTCGTTCCAGGGGCCGCCCGTGCGATAGGCAAGGTTCAGGACCTGAACGCCGAGCGGGCGCATGTTCCATTCAGTCGCCGAGAACGGATACTTCGTCCAGTCGTTCCAGAAGGTCGCGCCGGGCAGGATGGTGCGCGAGATATTGATGCCCGCATCCCGCATCTGCGCCGCCACCGCGTCGCAGGTTTCGGCCTGCCACGGCTCGTCGATCGAGATCAGCTCGAATTCGGTCTCGGCGTGGCCCGCTTCCTCGAGCCGGGCCATCGCGGCTGAGGCGTCGGATTCGATCGGCGGCAACTCGGCGTATTCGGGATGGATCGGGCAGACATGGTGGTTTTCCGCCACGGTCCCCAGATCGTTGTAGCCCAGTTCCAGAACGATGGCGTTGTTGACCGCTTTCTGCAGCGCCAGACGCACGTCCTTGTTGTCGTAGGGCTCGTTATCCTGATTGAAGCGCACGGCGATGGTGGCGGCGGTGACGGCTTCCGAGCGCGGATAGCCGATGGCGTCGAAGATATCGATGATATCGCCCTGCGCCTGATAGTTGAGGTCGATCTCACCGGCTTCGGCGGCGGCGATCCACGATGCCGGGTCGGTGCCGAGATCGATGAATTCGATTCGATCAAGATAGGCGCCGTTGCCTTCATTCCACCACGTATGATCGGTGTTGCGCTCGACCACCGCGCCGATGCCGGGATCGTAGCTGACCGGCAGGTAGGGGCCGGTGCCGATCGGGTTGGCGACCGGGTCGTCGCCGGTAAAGGACGGGTGCACGATCGCCGCCGGGTAATCGGCCATCGACACGATCAGCGCGATATCCGGGCTCGACAGGTTCAGCCGAACGGTCAGGTCATCGACCACCTCAACCGCGCCGTCGCGCAGCGCATCGTCCTCCATCAGCGAGCCCATGCGGCTGGCCATCGAGTTGCCTTCGACCGAGGCGTCGCACCAGCGCTCGATATTGTGGGCCACGTCCGAGGCGGTGAAGGCGTCGCCGTTGTTCCACGTCACGCCCGGACGGACATGCAGGGTGTAGGTCGTCGCGTCGTCCGAGGCTTCCCAGCTTTCCAGAAGCACCGGCTGCAGAGAGCCGTCACGTTGGTAATCCACCAGATATTCCAGCCAGCCGCGGCAGGCATTGGCCAGTTCGGACCAGTCCCAGGTGCGCGGGTCGCGTTGCGCCTTGATCGCCATCTGCATGCGCAGCGTGCCACCCATTTGCGGCTCTTGCGCCGAAGCTTCGGGCGCCGCGAGGCCCAGAAGGCCGTAGGCCGCGGGCACGGCAAGGCCCAGCGCCGTCGCGCGGGTCAGAAATTCCCGGCGATCCAGTTTACGCGCAGCGTGTTCACGGGCGTACATCTCTGCCACGGGATGCCGAACAGCCTCCCGCTTCGCGTGAAGATCTTTCATGGTTCAACTCCCTGTTGGCTCGGATTCTTTGTGCGGTTAGGCCGCTGATCCGAATTAGCTCATGCGGCCCAAAGGTCACGCCCGGCACCGCGTTAAAAACGACATCAATCCATCCAAACGCGACACGCCCGGATTTTCAACCGAATTTTCCATAAGCCCCGTCCGCGCCACGGCACCTTGCAGGCCCCTGAGGCGCGCCAAATCGCACCCATGGGATCTGCCTGCGACCAACGATCAATCGCGCGGCGCGCCGCCCTGAAACGCATTCGCCGCCGAGTAATCGCACGGCGCCTCCTGCATCTGCAGATGCAGCGCGTCGCCGTCATAGGCTTGTTCGCGCGCCAGCGCCTCGTCGAATTCGATCCCCAGCCCCGGCGCCGTGGGAACGGTGATGTAGCCGTCCTCGACCGTCAGCGTGTCGCGGGTCAGCGCACGGTGGAACGCGCCCCCGGTCTGAATGCTCTCGACCAGCAGCAGATTGGGCAGCGTCGCGCCCAGCTGCACATTCGCAGCCCATTCCACCGGCCCGGCATAAAGATGCGGAGCAACCTGCGCACCGAAAGCCTCGGCCATGGCGGCGATCTTCTTCGTCTCAAGGATCCCGCCCGAACGGCCCAGCGCCGGCTGCAGGATCGAGGCCCCGCCCGAGCGCAAGAGCGTTCCGAACTCGGCCTTGGTGGTCATCCGCTCCCCCGTGGCCAAAGGAATGCGCACCGCCTGCGCCACCTGCGCGAAATCGAGAAGATTGTCGGGCGGGATCGGTTCTTCGAACCACAGCGGGCTGTAGGGCTCCAGCGCTTGCCCCAGCCGGATCGCGCCCGAGGGCGTGAACTGCCCATGCGTCCCGAACAAAAGGTCCGCATTATTGCCCACCGCCTTGCGGATCGCCGCACACATCCGCACGCTCAGATCGATATCCCACATCGCCGGCTGATGCCCGCCATGGATCGTATAGGGCCCGGCCGGATCGAACTTGATCGCGGTGAACCCCTGCGCAACCGCCGCACGCGCGGATTCGGCCTGCATATCCGGCGAGCTCCAGAATTCACGCGGATCCATCCCGTCGAGCGGGTAGAGATAGGTATAGGCCCTGAGCCGTTCGTTCAGCCGCCCCCCCAGCAGCGCATGGACCGGCTGGCCCAGCGCCTTGCCCCACAGATCCCAGCAGGCGATCTCAAGCCCCGAGAAAGCCCCCATCACCGTCAGATCCGGGCGCTGGGTGAAGCCCGCCGAATAGGCGCGGCGGAACATCGTCTCGACATTCGCGGGCGCCTCGCCCTGCATATGGCGCGCGAAGACATCCTCGATCACCGCCACCATCGCCTTGGGACCGACCGAGGCTGCATAGACCTCGCCATAACCGCTGATGCCGTTATCGGCGGTCAGCTTGACGATCAGCCAATATCGCCCGCCCCAACCCGGCGGCGGCGTGCCGACGACAAAGATATCGAGATCCTGCAGCTTCATCGCATCCTCTCTGGCGGAACGGCCCGCCGTTACAACGCCCGAAGGCCCCGCGCCTATCGCTCACGCGCGGACCCCGGCCCTGCGGTCGGTCACCGCTCCATGATGATGACGTTGCGCCGGACATGGCCCTGCCGGGCATCGGCGATGGCCTGATTGATATCCTCGAACGCGTAGCGCGCGGTGATCAGCTCTTCCAGCTTCAGCCGCCCCTGACGCCACATCTCGACCAGATAGGGGATGTCGCGCTGCACCACGGTCGCGCCCATGAAACTGCCGCGATAGCTTTGGGCGGTGACGGCGGCGATAACCGGCTCGACCTCCATCTTCGCGCCCGAGGGTGGCATACCCACCATCACCACCTGCCCGCCCTTGCACGCCAGCGAGGCGGCCTGATTATAGGCGGCAACCGCCCCGACGGCGACCATCACATGCTCGGCCCCCTGCCCCTCGGTCAGCGCCATGACGGCCTTGCGCAGCCCCTTCATGTCGGCGCGCAACACATCCGTCGCTCCGAATTCCTTGGCGGCTTCCAGCTTTTCCTCGGCGAGATCCACGGCGATGATCTTTCCCGCCCCGGCCAACCGCGCGCCCTGAATGGCATTCAGCCCGACGCCCCCGGCGCCGATCACCACCACGTTCTCGCCCGCTTTGACACCGGCCGTGTTGATCACTGCACCGGTGCCCGTAATCACCCCGCAGGCCAGAAGCGCGCCCAGCTCCATCGGCAGATCGTCGGGCACTTTCGCCACCTGACTGGCATGAACCACACAGGCCTCGGCAAAGGCGGCGGTATCGAGCCCGTGCTCGACCACGCTGCCATCGGGCAGGCTGAGCACACCGTTGCCGCGGTTGTAGCGCGTGGCACAGAGATACGGCCTGCCCAGACGGCAGGCACGGCATTGCCCGCACGCGCGGATCATTGTCACCACGACCGCGTCGCCGACTGACAGCCCCTGCACCCCCTCGCCCAAGGCCGTGATCCGCCCGGCAGCCTCGTGCCCGTAGACGGCGGGAAGCTGGCTGTGCCAGATCCCGTCGAGATAACCGATATCGGAATGGCAGATCGCCACGGCGTCGATCCCGACCTGCACCTCGCCCGGCCCCGGCGCCCTGAGCACGACCTCCTCGATCGATAGCGGCTGACCAAAGTCCCGACAGATTGCAGCTTTCATGACTCGTTCTCCCCCTCGGTTCCGCCTCAGAGAACACACCCGGCGCGTCCGGAGCAAGCCCGCCCTCGCGTCGCCCTGCGCCCGCACGGATCCCCGCACGGAACAGGGGGGCTTTCTGCCCCTCTCTTGGGCGAAGGCCAATTCACCTCCGAGGGTACGTACGGAATAAAGATGCCACCACGAGGCCCTCTTCATCTTTGATCCATAAATATCCTCGGGAGGGCGCGGGAGGGCGAAGCGCCTCCCGCCGGGGCGGCGAGCGGCCCCCTTGCGGGGCCCGAGACGCCCCGCCCCCCCGCTACATCCGCATTCTTGCGCCCGTCGGATCGAAAGGTGGCTCCAGCGCGATGGTGGCCGCGCGGCGTTCGCCCATGATCTCGACCTCGAACAGCCCCGCTTCGCCGCGATCGGACAAAGCCGCCGGCAGATAGCCCTGCGCCATGGATCTCTCGACCCAATGCGCGTAGCCGCCCGACGTGACCCAGCCGACGACCCGCCAGTCACCATCGCGTGCGGGATCGGGCTTGGCAACCTCGCGCCCCTTGGCGTCGAAACGGGGGGCACCATAACCATGTGGTGTCCCGATCGTTTCGTAATCCGTGTCGCCCACCTTGGCCCAGATCGGCTCGTCCCCCATCACATCGGCCGTATCGGCCCCGATCATAAGCGAGACGCGGCGCAGTTTCGGGCCTTCGTCACGCTCGCGCACCGCTGCCTCGCGGCCGATGAAATCGGGTTTCTGCAGTTTGACGAAGCGGTCCATGGCGCCCTCATAGGGGCCATAGATCGGGCGCAGTTCCGCGAACCAGGTGGGGAAGTTCTTTTCCAGCCGCATCGACAGCAGCGCCCGCATGCCGAAATCGGTGATGCCGTGTTCCGCCCCTGCCTCCTTGATCGCCGCATAGACCCGCCGCTGGGCTGCCGGTTTCATCCAGATCTCGTAGCCCAGATCGCCGGTATAGGAGATCCGGTTGACCGCGCAGGGCGCCCCCGCCACGTCCATTTCGCGGAAATCCATGAAGCGGAAGGCGGCGTTCGTAACATCCTCATCGACCAGTTTCGCCAAAACGTCGCGCGCCTTCGGGCCGCAGATCGACAGACCCACGAGGTCCATGTGGAAGCGGTGCACCCTGACCGAGCCGTCCTTGGGCAGATGGCTCTCGAACCAGCGCATGTGGTAACGCGAGGCACCGAGCGAGCCCCAGACCATGAAGCGCCCCTCGCCAGCCTTCGCGATGGTGAAATCGCCGATCAGCTTGCCGCGCGCGTTCAGCATCGGCGTCAGCACCAGCCGCCCGGTGCGCGGCATCGTGTTGGTCATCAGCCGGTCGAGCCACGCCTCAGCCCCCGCGCCCGTCACCTCGTATTTGGCGAAATTGGCGATCTCGGTCACGCCGACGCTTTCGCGGGTTGTCTTCACCTCGCGGGCGACATGAGCGAAATCGTTCGAGCGGTGGAAAGAAGGGATATCCTGAGCCTCGGCTGCCGAGGGGGCGAACCACAGGGGCGCCTCCAGCCCCCAGCTATCGCCCATCACCGCGTTCTGGGACAGCATCAGGTCGTAAAGCGGCGTGGTCTCGGCCGGGCGCGCGGCGGGCAGTTCCTCATTCGGGAAGCGGATCGAGAAGCGGCGCGAGTAATTCTCGCGCACCTTGGCATTGGTGTATCTGAGCGTCGCCCATTCGCCGAAACGCGCGACATCCATGCCGAACACGTCGTGCCCGGGATCGCCGCCGGTCATCCAGTTGGCCAGCACGAGACCCACGCCGCCGCCCTGCGAAAAGCCCGCCATCACCGCGCAGGCGGACCAGAAATTCGTCAGTCCCGGCACCGGCCCGACCAGCGGGTTACCGTCGGGGGCAAAGGTGAAGGGGCCGTTTATCACCTGCTTGATGCCCGCGCGTTCGACCGCCGGGAAATGGCGGAACCCCACTTCCAGCGAGGGCGCGATGCGGTCGAGATCGGGGGCCAGCAATTCGTGCCCGAAATCCCACGGCGTCTTCACCGGCGACCACGGCTTGCAGGCTTTCTCATAGGTGCCCAGCAGGATGCCCTGGCGTTCCTGTCGCGTGTAGATTTCGCCCTTGAAATCGATGACCCCGACCAGTTCGCGGCCCGTCGACTGGTTGAATTCCACGACTTCGGGCATCGTGTCGGTGAGCAGGTACATATGCTCCATCGCCAGAACCGGCAGTTCCAGCCCGACCATCCGCCCGACCTCGCGCGCCCAGAGGCCACCCGCATTCACCACATGCTCGCAGGTGATCGGGCCGTTCTTCGTGTGCAGGGTCCAGGTGCCGTCCGGTGTCTGGGTGATATCCTCGACCGGGTTGCGCAGCTCGATCTCGGCGCCCAGCACGCGCGCCGCCTTTGCATAGGCATGGGTGGTGCCCGACGGATCGAGATGGCCTTCGACCGGGTCCCAAAGGGCGCCGACGAAATGGCTTTCATCCATCAGCGGGAACATCGCCTTGGCCTCGGACGGGGTGATGAGCTCGGTCTCCATACCCAGCGCGCGGCCCCGCGCATGGGTCATGCGCAGGAAGTTCATCCGCTCCGGGCTGTCGGCCATCATCACGCCGCCCGTCAGGTGCAGCCCGCAGCTCTGGCCGCTGATCTGTTCGAGCTCCTCGTAGAGCGACACGGTATAGGCCTGCAGCCGCGCCACATTCGGGTCGCCGTTGAGCGTGTGAAAGCCCCCCGCCGCGTGCCAGCTAGACCCCGAGGTCAGCTCGGAACGTTCGATCAGCAGGACATCCGTCCAGCCCGCCTTGGCCAGATGGTAAAGGACCGAGGCCCCCACCACACCGCCGCCGATTACCACGGCCCGATAGCTCCGCGTCATCCCGTTTCCCCCTTGTTCAGCGTGGTGGCACCGGGTGACACCCGGCGGCCAGCAAGGCCTCGCGCATCGCCGCCACCATGGCGGGATCGGTGGCGCGGCTGGTGACATAGGCGATGCCCAATTGCTCGCCGGTCCAGCCGATCACGTCGAGCTGCGACGCCGCCTCGGGCTCGAAACGCTGCGCGAGCGCCCAGGATCGGCAATCGATCACCGCGGTATCGGCCTCGCCCTGTGCGACCATGCGTACCGAATTGCGGTGCCCGCCCGACAGGTTCGTCTGCGCGGCCAGCGTGGCGGGATCAGCCGCCAGATCGGCGGCAAGGCCGCGGTAGCCCGACAGCGACTCGGTATCGTTGTAGGCAAAGCGGCGGCCCTTCAGCGGCGCGGCGGGCAATTCGGCAATAGGACCCGAGGGCAGCGGCGCAGGAATCCCCTCGCCTTTGCGCACCACCATCGCCGAGCGATAGAACGGTCCGCGCCCGCCAGGCCACGCACCGTAATCGGGCTGTGCGAGCGGGATCAGGTAATCGATCATGCCGACATCCAGCGGCCCCCAGCAGCATTGGCTGAAGACCAGCGCCGGATCGCGCCAGTGATCGTTGAGCTTATAGGGCCCGCTATCGGGGCGCGTCAGCGTTTCGGGCAGATCAACGGCGTTCATCACGGCGCGCAGGGTCTGCCATTGGGCATCGGTTTCGGCGTGAACCTCGGGCCAGTCATACATCGGCAGGCTGGCGAGGGGATTGGTCTGGGTCATGGTCTCTCGGGCTCGTGTCTCAGGACGGGATGGGCGACGGGCTCTTTCGCCCGGAACCCCCATTGCCGCCACAATGCCCAGTAGTTGGGAAAGACGTAACCTCTGTTCAGCGCGCGCCAGTCGTCGCGCCGGGCCCGGTAGAGCGCGGGCAGCGCGTACCATGGCGTCGACGGATGGCGGTGATGGACGATATGCAGGTTGTTGTTGAGATACAGCCACGCCAGCGGCGAGCGCTCGACTATGATCGTGCGGCCCTCGGGGGCTTCGTGCCATTGATGCTCGGCAAAGGTCCGCAGCGCGATCAGCGACAGGCCCGGCCAGCAGACGGCCAGCGCGTACAGCCACAGAGGAATGCCCATCGCGTAGACCAGAACCAGCACCGCCAGCATCGCGGGCAGATGCAGCGCCCAGGCCCGCCGAACGCCCCAGGCATCGTCGCGCAAATGCCGCATCTCAGCCCCCAGAAACCCCGCCACCGACAACCACGGACCGATAACCATCCGCCCCGCCAGCGTATTGTTGAGCCGCAACAGGCCGCGCAACGGCAGGGGCAGCGCCCGGTAGCGCCAGCGCTCGCGGTAATAGCTTTCGGGATCGTCCAGCGGATCGGTCAGCTTGGTGTCGTGGTGATGCGCCAGATGCAGCGACCGGTAGCGGCGGAACGGATAGACCAGCGACAAGGGCAGCGTGACCAGCGCCTCGTTGATCAGCCGGTGGCGGGTGGGGTGCCCATGCAGACATTCATGCACCAGCGAGGAATGCAGCGCCGTCATCACCGCCATCAGGGCCAGCGCGGCGACGGGCGCGCGCGGGTAAAGCCAGAACCCGGCCACGAGCCATACGCCGTAACAACCCGCGATCAGGCCCAATGTCGGCCATTCGAGGCGCAGATCCCGGCGCATCGCTTCTCCTGTGATGATCGAATGCCGCCAGTCTCCCGCTTTTGACGCGCACGGCAACGCGCGTTTGCACGTCAGTATCCGCCGCGATTGACGCGCGAAGTCACATCTGTTTACTAAAAGCCACAGATCTGACGGGGATGTCATGGACAAGCGCGAGACCGCCGCCGCCTTTCGCAAGCGACTGGCCGATGTCCAGAGCCGCTCGGGCCTGTCGCAAACCGCCTTCGCCGCCGAGATCGGCATCGATCGCTCGGCGCTCTCGCAGCTGATTTCCGGCCAGAACCCCCGCCTACCCCGCGCCGAGACGCTGCTGGCCCTGGCCGCGCGGTTCAGGGTCTCGGCCGACTGGCTGCTGGGGCTCAGCGACGAGCCGGGACGCTCGATGAAGGTGCTCGACGCGGTCGAGACAGAACAGGCACTCGACGAAGAAAACCGCACGGCGATGGAACGCTGGCACCACGAAGCCAGCGGGCAGAAGGTGCGCTATGTTCCGGCATGGCTGCCCGACCTGATGCGCACTCAGGCGGTGATCGCCTATCAGGCCGCGTCGAACGAGCAGGAACGCAGACGCCTGCAGCGCCAGACCGACCGAAGGCTGCATTTCTCGCGCATGCCCGAAAGCGATATCGAGCTTTGTATGCCGCTGCAATCCTTGGAAATCTTTGCCCAAGGCGGCGGGATTTGGACCGGGCTGGACGCCGACGCCCGCCGCGACCAGCTTTCCCATATCGCCGCCACGCTTGACGAGCTGTACCCGGCTTTCCGGATGTACCTGTTCGACGGCCGCAAACGCTTCGCCGCGCCGATGACGGTGTTCGGCTATACAAGGGCTGCGGTCTATACGGGCGATACCTACATGCTGGTGCGCTCGAAACCGCTGATCCGCGATCTGGCGCAGGGCTTTGACCGCCATATCCGCCATGCCGAGGTACATGCCCACGACACTGCGCGCTGGGTCCGGACCCTGACGCTGCGGTAAGCGGGCTTAGGGGGCTGTCTGCCCCCTCTTGGCCTGCGGCCAATTCACCCCCGAGGATATTTCAGGAACAAAGATGCGCAGGGTTAACAAGCTCTGAAGGCCCCATCTTTGTTCCACAAATATCCTGCAGGAGGGTTCGGGAGGGTGCAAAACCCTCCCGCGCGGGCCGAAGGCGCGCGTCCGTTTGCCGTGTCACTTCGCGTCACCCGCCGCTGACTTCTCTCGCATTGCCGCCAGCCCGCATGCCGCTCTACCCTTTTCCCGGCACAGACGGAGGCCTCGATGGACGAGAGCGCGGCGCGCAGGAAGCGGCATGGCGGGCGGGGTGGCAATGCGCGGCGCGGCACCGGCTTCAAGCTTGAGCAGATGCCGTGGCGCGTGCCGCGCAACACCGACCGTCCGGTCGAGCCCGTGGACGAGGCCGGTGTGCAGGCAATCCACAAGGGCGCGATGCGGATCCTGTCGGAGATCGGTATCGAGTTTCTCAATGACGAGGCGCTGACGATCCTGCGCGATGCAGGATGCCGGGTTGAGGGGCAGAACGTCCGGATGGACGAGGATTTCGTGATGGAGATGGTGCGCCGGGCGCCGCGATCCTTCACCATCACCCCGCGCAACCCCGAGCGCCGCGTCACGATCGGCGAGGGCTACATGGCCTTCGTCAATGTCTCGAGCCCGCCCAATGCCTGGGACCTCGTGCGCGGCAAGCGGCCTGGCGATTTCGGCACGTTCCGTGAATTCATGATGCTGACGCAGGCCTTCAACTGCATCCATATCGCCGGGGGCTATCCGGTCGAGCCCATCGACATCCACCCGTCGATCCGGCATCTCGACTGCCTGTTTGAAAAGCTCACGCTGACCGACAAGGTCTGCCACGCCTATTCGCTGGGTCGCGAGCGGGTCGAGGACGTGATGGAGATGGTACGCATCGCGGGCGGGCTGAGCCATGCCGCGTTCGAAGCGGCGCCACGGATGTATACCAACATCAATTCGGTCAGCCCGCTGAAACACGACTTCCCGATGATTGACGGCGCGCTCCGGCTTGCGCGGCGCGGCCAGCCGGTGATCGTGACGCCCTTCACGCTGGCGGGCGCGATGGCGCCGGTGACGATGGCGGGCGCGGTGGCGCTGTCGATTGCCGAGGGACTCGCGGCGGTGGCGCTGCTGCAATACGTGGCGCCGGGCTGCCCGGTGGGGATCGGCACCTTTACCTCGAATGTCGACATGCGCTCGGGCGCGCCCGCTTTCGGCACGCCCGAATACATGCGCGCGACGCAGATGACCGGGCAATTGGCGCGGTTCTACGGGTTGCCGCTGCGCTCATCAGGGGTCTGCACGGCGAATGTGCCCGACGGACAGGCGATGTGGGAGACGTCGAACTCGCTCTGGGCGGCGGTCCAGTCGGGGTCGAACATGGTCTATCACGCGGCCGGCTGGCTTGAAGGCGGGTTGATCGCCAGCCCCGAGAAATTCGTCATGGATTGCGAGCTTTTGCAGATGATCCAGCGCTATATGGCGCCCGATCTGGTGGCGACCGATCCCGACGCGATTGCCTTCGACGCCGTGCGCGACGTCGGCGCGGGCGGGCATTTCTTCGGCTGTGCGCATACGCAGGCGCGCTACAGTTCGGCCTTCTACGATCCGATGGTCAGCGACTGGCGCAATTACGAAGCCTGGGCGCAGGCAGGCGCGGTCGAGACGCCCGAGCGCGCGCACCGGATCTATCGTGGCATCGTCGATTCTTTCGAACCGCCCGCGATGGATCCGGCGATCCGCGAAGAGTTGCAGGCCTTCGTCGCGCGCCGCAAGGAAGAGGGCGGCGCGCCGACGGATTTCTGACGAGGAACGGGTCGTCCAGGCTCAGTCCTTGGCGCCATTACCGAAGGTGTTGAGCAGTTCCTCGTCGCATTTGACGTCGTCGTCATCAAAATCGACGCCCGACAGATCGACGGGTGCCGAGCGACCCGGTGCAGAGCGGCGGGGCGCGGGACGCGCGGCTGTGGGCGCAGGCCGGGGGGCGGCATTGGGCGCCATGCGCGGGGCCATCCGCAGCGGAATGTCAGAGGTGTCGGCGGGCTGGGCCGCTGCCACGGGCGCGGCGCTGGCGGGCGGTCGGTGCTCGGACAGAAAGTTCTTCATCACATAGGCCACGCCTTCGGGGGCGACCTCGCGCATCCCTTCCTTGAAGAACACGCCGCGCGCGGCGGGACCGACGATCATCTCGTAGGACGGGAAATAGTCGATGTAATCATGCGCGCCGTGAAGCTCGCCCGCGACCGCGCGCAAGACCGATTTGCTGTAAACGGTAGCGACCGAGATCTGTTGCGGGGTTGCCGTCGCCATCATTGAGACCGGCGAGACGGTGAGCAGCACTTCAAGCCGGGGATTGATGCGTTTGACCTTGGCAAGGAAGGTTTCCATATCCGCGCGCACCTCGGCCGAGCTGAGGTTTTGCAGGAAATGCTGGTTGGGATCATAGGTGCCGCCCGCCGTGCCGGGACAGAGCGGGAAACAGGCGCCGTCCTTTTTCGACAGCCATGCCTCGGTCAGGCCCATGGTGAACACGAGCACATCGGCGGTGCGAAAGACCTCGGCCGTGGCGGCAAGGTGGTCGTCGCGCAGCGCGCGCAATTCCTCGACCGACCCGAACGGTTCGGGTTCGATCGTCGGGCGGAACGGATCGACGACACCGCCATCCCGCTCCCAGTAATCCTCGACCGGGTCGAAAACGCCCGTGGCGCGGTCGAATAGCTGGACCAGCTGCCGGGACGTGTAGACGTTGCCGTAGCGCGCCGAATACATCTTGTAGCCCCAGTCGAGATAATCGCTCTCGGGCAGGCCGGTCGGGGGCAATTCGCAATCGACGTAATCGAAACCCGCATTGCGAAGCTGACGCCCGAGATGCTGGGCAAAACAGCTTCCGGCCGTCGCGATGCGTTTGCCGTCGAGCGAGAAGCGCTTGGTGTACCAGTCGCCGATCTCTTGCGGCTGGCGGTCGCCGATGGCGCGGCGCCAGAAGGCGCTGTCGGGCTGGTCGTTATAGGGATGGGACATTCGGGGTTCCTCAGCCGGCGGCCCGGGCGCTGGCCGCCCGGGTGGCGATCTCGCGCAGATAGGGGACGGCGCGCTGCAGCATCAGGGCGCCGAATTCCGCGTTCACATGATGGGTGTCGGTGGGATCTTCGGAGCGATGCTGCGGATCCATGAAACCGTCTTCGAGGATACAGCCCTCGGGCAAGTCGATCACCGGCATCCCGGCCTCGTCGACGCGGGCGCGCTGGATCGCGCGGACCTCGGCCTGCAGCGCAAGGCAGGTCTCGGCACCGAACGGACGCACATAGCCCCAATGGCGAAACAGCGTCGGCGGCTCGATCGCAAAGACCGGATAGCCCAGCCCGCTCAGGAACGTACCCAGCGCCATGATGTATTTCATGTCCGACAGCACCATGTGGCGCAGCAGAGCGCGCGACATCACATGCCCCTGCCCCGGCAACCCGTGCACGACGTAGCCGCTTTGCAGGATCATCCGCATGACGCGCCCGTTCCACATCGGCATCGACAGACCGATCGCATCGGGGCGCGGATCATCGGGCGGCAGCTTGGGCATCATCTTGCCGTATTGCGGATCGGTGATCACCGCATGGTCGCCAGCGTCTTTCCAGAAGGGCGTGTTCATGCGTTTGCCCGGGCCCAGAGGCTGAATGCGCCACTCGATCCCCTCGGGCGCGGTGCCCTGCTGGACCATCAGATCATGTCCGCGCTTGAGGGCACCGGTATGGGAATCCCCGACGATCAGTACTTGCATCAAAACCCTCGTCCTTCGTTGGCCGACTATCCCGCATGCACCGGGACCGGTCAAGGCAAGCCCCGCTATCGCCGCAGGGGCCGGGCTTGTCCACCGGGCGTGAGGTCCGGGCGGGCGCGCGTGGCCTCAGTGACGCATCGGGCGTGGGCGACAAGCCGCGCGCCGCCGGCGCCATTGCCCGCGACCGCCTTGTCCCCATGCAACGCAGCGGACTAGATTGCCAGCATCCGGATGGAGACCCGATGCCCCTGTTCCCTTCCCCTGTCGTGTCACGCATTGTTGCAACGCTTGCCCTGTGCTTGGCGAGCTCGGTCGCGCAGGCCCATCCACATGTCTATGTCGATGCCCGCGCCGGTTTCGTCATCGACGAAGGCCGGTTGCAGGCGCTGCGGATCGAGTGGCGCTACGATCTGCTGACGAGCCTTTACCTGGTCGAGATCCTCGATCTCGACCGCGATCGCGACGGCGAGTTGGACGATGCCGACCGCGCCGCCATCGTCGCGGGCGAGACCGAGTGGGAGCCGGGCTATGACGGCGACATCCATCTCACGCTCGACGGCGCGCCAGTGGCGATGTCCCGCCCCGAGGACGCCTCGGCCGCGCATATCGACGACCAGATCGTCGTGCGGTTCACCCTGCCGCTGGCTGATCCGCTGACGCTGCCCGCAGGCGATATCGTGCTACGGCTCTACGATCCCATCTTCTATTACGCCTACACGATCCTCGACGGCTCGGACTCGCCCGCGCTGCCCGGCCATTGCGTGACCGAGATCATCCCGTTCACGCCCGACGAGGCCAGCGACGCGCTGCGGGCGCGGCTGGCAGCCCTGTCGCGCG
The DNA here is from genome assembly GCF_017303295.1 of Rhodobacter sp. NTK016B. Classification (GTDB taxonomy): domain Bacteria; phylum Pseudomonadota; class Alphaproteobacteria; order Rhodobacterales; family Rhodobacteraceae; genus Pararhodobacter. The sequence continues at coordinate 19,072 of NZ_JAFKOK010000013.1, forward strand.
AGGAAATGCCCGAGGACGAGACCGTGGGCCGCCTTTTTGCCGACCGGGTAACGCTGCACTGCGACGAGGATGGCCTATGAGCGAGCGGCGGTTCAACGGATTACCACGCGGCGCGGCAGAGGCCGGGGCTGGATCTGCTGCGGTGGTGCGAAGCGCTGGACCAAGTGAGGAACGCGCCGAAGGAAGCACCAAGCGACACAGGGGTTTGGTCGACACATATGGGGCAGACAGAACGGCCGACCTGTCGACGCATAGCGCGTCTTCCGGGAGGCGAGACATCCGGTCGGGCCGAGCCTATGGTGATGCGACCGCCGAGCCGAGCCTTGCCGAGGGCGGCTCTGATGAGAGAAGAACCGCACGCGGCACATCTAATGAGGCCCGCTTTGAACAACCAAGATCCGCACTTTCCGACGAGCCCGATGATGGGCAATCGGTCCTGACCTCTGTCGCCGCCGAAACTGACGAAACTGACGAAACTGACGAAACTGACGAAACTGACGAAACTGACGAAACATGCCAATTAGACGCGCTGACGACGCGCAATACCCAAGCCGAGAGCGGCACTGAGGCTGCCCCCAATTCCCGCCACTCGCAAACCGACGATACCCCGCCGCACCGCCCTGATATGCCGCAACCTTCGGCCCCACGGCCTCTACCGCCCCTGATACGCCCCCTTTTGTGGCTGGCCTTGGTCATCTTGGCAGGGCTGGCGGTCTGGGCGTGGCTGCCATGGGAAGCGTTGCTGGTCCGGGCGGCCTCGGCGCAGCGTGCGTTTCAGGACGGCATGGCCCGCGCGCTTCAGGCGGTGCGCCAGAACGAACCACGCGCGATCTGGACGCTTTGCGCGGCGACGGCGGCCTATGGCTTCGTCCATGCCGCAGGCCCGGGACATGGTAAGGTTCTGCTCGGTGGCGCGGCTCTGGCCAGCGGTGCGACGCTGCGGCGGCTCTGGGCGTTGAGCCTTGCCTCGGGGTTGGCGCAGGCTTCGGTGGCCATCGCCCTTGTGGGGGTCGTCGCACTGGCCTTGCGCGCCAGCAGCGCGGCGCTGGTCGAGGTTACCGAGACATGGCTGGTCCGCGCCAGCGCGCTGGCCATGGTCGCCATCGGTCTGGTGCTGGCATGGCGTGGCCTGCGCGCCTTGTTCCGGCTGCGGAGGGCGCAGCAAGGCACCGGCCCCGACAACTCCGCGGAAGCGCACGGCTCCTCGCCGGATAGTATCCATGCTTATGATGATCATGGACATGATAAACATGCTCACCATCACCATGGACACCCTGAGCATGGACACGATCACCATGGCTGCGGCCATGCCCATGGTCCCAGTCTGTCCGAGATCCGCTCACTGACCGGCTGGCGCGATACGGCGGCATTGGTGGCGGGAATCGCGATCAGGCCCTGTTCGGGCGCCTTGGTCGTTTTGCTGATTGCCGCGCGGTTCGATGTTTTCATGGCTGGCGCGCTGTCGGTTATCGCGATGGGCCTTGGTACCGCCGCCTTCAACGCGCTGGTCACAACGGGCGGCGTCGCCGCGCGCAAACTGGCCCTGGCGGGCGGCGACGGTCGCAGCGTCCTGCTGCTCAGCGCACTGGCGCATCTGTTCGGCGGCGGACTGATCGTCTTGCTGGCTTCAGGGTTCTTTCTGTAGCGCTTGCTTTCGGTACTGCTCATTTCCGATAGTGCTCATGCCGCCCCGCCGGAAGTGACGTGAACCCACGGAGCGGGGCGCGTCGAAGTCGCGTAAAACTCCGTTGCGGATAGGTTGCGTTGCGCCGACGCGCGCAATCGCGTCCCGGATGCCTCGGCCTCACGAAGCCCCCAAAAAATCCGAGTTCAAAACCTCTAGCCACGTCCCCACCCCAAAAGGCGCCGCAAGGATGCCGATGCCGTCCCCCTCCCATTCGCGTCATAAGGTGTAGCGAACGGAGTTCGCCTTGGTCAAAGGGCTGCAAGCCTCATGATCCGGCGGGATCCCGGGCCTTGGCGCAAAAGGATTGGCGCGTCGTCTGACGGGCAGGATTCGCCAGTATGGGCCTCTTGTTCAATGAGAACATTCTTCCAGTCAGGCGATGTGTTGCCTTTCGATGAGCCGGGAGCATGGGGGCGACGGACAAAACGACACGGAATTCGCGAGACGAGACCGCGCCGGACGATAGCGATTCAGCAGCGATCAAGGCGAGGCACCGGGCAGCCTCGCTGCGCGGATCCGCGAAAACAAGGGTAAGAATGCGCGTCGCGTGCGCCTTTGGGCGGGTTGCCAGGGACGCGGGGCGCCTCACTCGTCATGAATGTTACACAAATGCATAAAAAACGGTTGCGCGCGCAACATGATTGGGCATTATCCGTCTAGTGAGCTAAAATAACAGGAAAATCTGGTGCATAATTGCGAAACGAACAGCCTCGCGCTGTGCGAACAATTGCGTGCGGCCGTGGCCAGCGAGCCGGGCACGCGCCGTCCGGTAACGAATAACGAAAAGATCGTGGACGGAGTATATCTGAGCTGGGACGACAGCCAGGGCGAGGTGCAATGCCACCGGGTGCTGAGCGAAGGCGCGCTGCTTGATCTGAATGTCATGGTCTCGGGCAAGCCGGGCTGGATGTCGCTGAATTTCGAGCTTGGCACGGCGACCTTCACGCCCGGCGTGACACTTATCGCGGCGCTCAGCGTGCAGGCCGAGGGCATGGGCACAATCCGTCCCTTCATCCGCTCGCAGGGTCCCGAAGGATGGGAGACAACACCCGACTGGCGCGACACCGCTTTCGACTGGGAAGCGGATATGAGCCATGACGGCGTGAAGATCCTGCCCTGCAGCGTGAAGGGCGAGGCGCCGCTCGCGATCCCCGAAGGCTTCCACACGCTGGTCGTGCCGCTGCCGACCGAGACCTTCCGGCTGACGCTGAAAGACCTGCGCCTGCTCGCCATGAACTGAGCCGAACTGGCGGTGCGCGCAGAGGCGCGTGCCGCCACCCCGTTCTCAGGCCTTGCCCTTCTCAGGCCGCCCCGATCTCAGGCCTCTTCGTCCAGTGGCACCATATCGACGGCGTGACGACTGTCCTGCCCGCCCGCGCTGCGCAGCGCGCCGCGCACCGGGGCCACGTCGAGATAATCGCGCCCGCGCGCGATGGTGACGTAATCCTGCCCGGCGGCCTGATCGTTGGTCGGATCGAACTCGATCCAGCCGGTTGCAGGCCCGGTCCAGGCGCGGATCCACGCATGCATCGCGTCCGCCCCTTCCAGCCGGGGCTGACCGGGGGGCGGCGTCGTGCGCAAGAAGCCCGAGACATAACCCGCCGGAATGCCCAGCGCCCGCAGCCCGGCAATCATCACCTGCGCGAAATCCTGACACACGCCCGAGCGCTGCTCGAACGCCTGCTCCGGCCCCGTCTCGACCGAGGTGGCGGCAGAATCAAAGCGCATCTCTTCATGCAGGGCGTGGCCGAGCGTCTCGATCGCCTGCCGCACGGTCATCGCATCGCGAACGGTATCGCGCGCGAAATCACTGATGGCGGGCACCTCGGGAACGCGCGGTGAAGGCCCGCGAAAATGATGCGGCGACAGCGGATCCAGCCCGGTTTCAAGCGCCAGCGCTGCGGGCAATTCGCGCAAGGTCGGTGACAGATCGGCGCGGTCCGGGGTGGCGAGCCGCTCGATCTGCAGGGCAAGCTGAAAGCGCAGAGACGAGATCGGCCCGTGCCAGACCGCCATGGTCGTGCGGTTGCCGAAGAAATCCCGCCCTTCGCGCCGCTCATCGGGGCGCGGCTGGATGTCGAGGCTTTGCGACACGAGGCGCTGCTCGCCCGGAATGTCGGCCGGCATCAGCCGCACCAGCGTGCGCGACCGGTCCGAGGCGGCGGTGTAATCGTAATCGACGGTCAGCCCGATATCGTAAAACACGGCCAGATCCTAACGCAGGTAAGCAGTGGTGATGAGGTTCGATATCTCGCCCAGATCCCCGCGCAGCCTGAGCAGCGCGCGGGGCGTCAGGTGGTCGGGCGTGGCGACGCTGAGGAACGCCTCGATCGGGACGATGGCACGCGACAGGGCGGCAAGGCGTCCATGTTCCATTGCGCCGGGCAGCGCGGCGGCCTGTTCACGCAGCGCCTGTACCTGAAACAGGATCGAGCGCGGGTTGTCGGCATCGAGCGCGAGCAGATCGACAACCGTATCGCGCGAGGTTTCGACCGCATAGCGCCGCCGATGGGTTATGACGCAATCGGCCACCTCGACCGCGAGATCCAGCGCGCCGTCGGGCGCATCGGCATCGCTGAGTCCGTGCAAAAGCGCGGCCAGCGCGTCGGCGCGTTCCAGCGCGCGGCCGAGCGAGAGAAACCGCCAGCCCTGAAAGCGGTACATGTTGTCCTGCACGAGGCCGGAAAAGCCGGTGATCTTGCGCACCAGCACGAACATGGCCTTGGCGGCATCGTCGCCCGGCTCGACATTGCGGAGCGTATGGGCGGCGGTCTTGTGCAGATCCGACAGCGCGGCCCAGCCATCGACCGAGAACCGGTCGCGCACCTTGGCCGCGCAGGCCTGTGCCATGGTGATCCGCTCGATCAGCGCGTCGGGCACGGGCTTGCCCAGATCGATTCCATAGCCCCCCAGAAAGGCGCGCAGGCGCCGCAACAGCGGGTCGGCGGGGTTGTCGGTGGTGGCAAGACGCAGATGATAGGCGCGGATGAGGCGGATCGCATCCTCGGTCCGCTCGACATAGCGACCCAGCCAGAACAGGTTGTCGGCCGCCCGCGCGGGCACCACGCCGGGCGTGGCGCGGCGGAAGGGCGCGTTGCCTTCGGGCACCATCGTGTATTTCGGCACCTGCTTGTCCGAAACGATCCAGACATCGGCGACCGATCCGCCCTTCTGCATCGCAAGCGCGGTCGCATCGCCCGAATGCCCGATCCGCGCATAGCCGCCCTTCATGAAGCGCCAGCCCTTGGGCGTGCGGGCGGCGATGACGCGGATGGTCATCGGACGCGGCTCCATCCGGCCCTCGGCCAGCGTCTCGCCCGGTTCGGTGACCCAGGCGGGCGTGGTCGACAGCGCGACGGCCTCCTGCCCGACCAGATCGGTGGCATTGGCCTCGATCCAGTCGCGCAACTCACCCTCGGCACCGCCGGCAAAGCGTCCGCCCAGCGCGGTGCGCGCGGTGACGTCGAAAGGCAGCGCGGGCGTCAGGGCCGGGCCGATGAGCATCTTTTCGGCTTTCGAGAGGACATGCTTGCGCTCGGCCTCACCGCCACACCACCACGTCGCAATATTCGGCAGGGCCAGCTTCTTGCCCGTCAGCACTTCGCTGATGCGCGGCAGGAAGGCCATCATCGCGCGCAGTTCCAGCACCCCTGCCCCCAGCGCATTGACCATCGACAGGTTGCCCTGACGCACAGCCTCGATCAGGCCGGGCGTGCCGATGTGGCTGTCGGCGTTAAGCTCGAGCGGATCGGCAAAGGCCGCGTCGATCCGCCGCCAGAGCGCGCCGATGGGCTGCGGGCCTTCGATGGTGCGCACTTTCAGCTCACCGTTCTCGACCAGCAGATCCTCGCCTTCCAGCAGCAGCATCCCCAGATAGCGGGCGATGTAAGTATGTTCGTAATAGGTGTCGTTCGACGGCCCCGGCGTCAGGATCGCCGATTGGCCATCCGCCCGCCCCTCGGCCTGCGCCAGCCGGTGCATCTGGCTGCGGAAATCGTGGAAGAACCCCGCCAGCCGGTGAATATAGGCACGCGGGAAGCGCTCGGGGAAAATGCGCCCCGTCGCCATGCGGTTTTCCAGCGCGAAGCCCGCGCCCGAGGGCGCTTCAAGCCGGTCGCCAAGCACCAGCCACGAGCCATCCGGCGAGCGCCCGATCTCGAAGGCCAGCAGGTGCAGGTAATGGCCGTCGGCGGGCGTCACCCCCACCATCGGCCTGAGCCATTGCGGCGAGCGCGCGATCAGCGAGGCGGGCAGATGCCCGTCGCGCACCAGCTTGCCGGGGCCGTAGAGATCGGCCACCACCCGCTCAAGCAGATCGGCGCGCTGCGACAGGCCCGCGCATATCTCTTCCCATTCGCTATCATGCAAGATGACGGGCACATGCGATAACGGCCAGTCGCGCTCGGCCCCCGGCTCGTTGGAATATTGCCGGAAATACACCCCCGCATCGCGCAGGTAATTGTTGCCGCGCTCGAACCGGGTGGCGATCTCGGTCGGGCTCAGTTTTGCAAAACGGTCGACGAAACGACGCCAGACGGGCCGCATCTGCCCGTCAGCATCGAACAATTCGTCCGCCACCCCGGGCAAGCGGTGATAATCCGCGAACAGATCGGGGCCTTGTTGAGAGACGGCCGGCGGCATCAGGTGGTCGCGCCCCTCACATCAATCCCGCCGGGCGCCGCAGATCCAGCGTCATCGGGAATTCCGGATGCGGCTGTTCGGGCACGGGCCGATAGCTGCCGGGCGTGTGGCCGTGACCTTCGAAGCGCGCAAGGCGACGCGCCTCGGCTTCATAGGCATTGACCGGGAAGGTGTCGTAATTTCGCCCGCCGGGATGGGCGACGTGATAGGTGCAGCCCGCCATCGCCCGGCCCGTCCAGTCGTCGTAGATGTCGAAGACCAGCGGCGTGTTCACCGGCAGGACCGGATGCAGCGACTCGGGCGGTTGCCACGCCTTGTAGCGCACGCCACCCACCGCCACGCCCGAGGTCGACGTCCGCGCCATCGGCACCGGACGCTGATTGCACATCACCCGGTAGCGGTCCTGATGCAGCGTCGTCAGCTTGACCTGCAGCCGCTCGACCGAGCTGTCAGTATAGCGCACCGTGCCGCCGATCGCGCCGGTCTCGCCCAGCACATGCCACGGCTCCAGCGCTTGGCGGACTTCCAGATGCACGCCCTCGGCCTCGATCTGACCGCAGAAGGGGAAGCGGAACTCGGATTGTGCTTCGAACCAGACCGGGTCCATGTCGAAGCCGTGCTCGCGCAGATCGGCCAGCAGGCTGAGCAGATCCTCCCACAGGAAATGCGGCAGCATGAAGCGGTCGTGCAGCACCGTGCCCCAGCGCACCGGACGCCCGGTGACCGGGCTGTTCCAGCACCGCGCGATGATGGCGCGCAGCAGCAATTGCTGAGCAAGGCTCATGCGCGGATGGGGCGGCATCTCGAAGCCCCGGAACTCGACAAGGCCCAGACGTCCGGTCGGACCGTCGGGGGAATAGAGCTTGTCGATGCAGATCTCGGCCCGGTGGGTGTTGCCGGTCACGTCGGTCAGCATGTTGCGCAGCAGACGGTCGACCAGCCATGCGGGCGGCAGGCCGCCGCCATTGACCGGGTCGCCGATCTGGTTAAGCGCGATTTCCAGCTCGTAAAGCGTGTCGTGGCGTGCCTCGTCGATGCGCGGAGCCTGAGACGTGGGACCGATGAACAACCCCGAGAACAGATAGCTGAGCGCCGGGTGCCTCTGCCAGATCAAGATCAGCGATTTCAGCAGGTCGGGGCGGCGCAGGAAGGGGCTGTCGAGCGTGGTCGCGCCCCCAACCACGACATGGTTGCCGCCGCCGGTGCCGGTATGGCGCCCGTCGATCATGAACTTGTCGGCACCCAGACGGCTTTCGCGCGCCTCGTCATAGATCGCCTCGGTCGTGGCGACGCATTCCTCCCAGCTATGGGCGGGATGGATATTCACCTCGATCACGCCGGGATCGGGCGCCACGCGCATCACGTCGAGACGCGGATCGGTAGGGGGCGAATAGCCCTCGATATGGATGGGCAGGCCCAGCTCGGCCGCCGTGATCTCGGCATTGGCGATCAGTTCGAGATAATCCTCGAGCGTCTCGCAGGGCGGCATGAACAAGCACAGCTTGCCGTCGCGCGGCTCGATCGCCAGCGCGGTGCGAACCGCGCCGAATTCCGGATCGACGCCCTCGACCGTCTCGAGCGGGCCTTGCGGGCGCATGTCCTGACGCTCGGCCTCGACCGCGCCGGGGCGCGAGGGTTGCGAGCGGCCCTGCGTGGTAGGGGGCACCATCGCGTCGCGCTCGGCCCCTTCGCGCGCTTCGCGCTCGACCGCGCCTTGATCCTGCGCGCGCTCGGCCCTCAGACGGTCGTGGAAATCGGGCAGCGCATCCTTCTCGACGGTCGGATCGGCGGGATAGGAATAGGGATATTGCGCGGGCGGGATATAGGGCAGCGAGCCCAGCGGCAGGCGGAAGCCCACCGGGCTGTCGCCGGGAATGAGGAAGATATGCCCGCGCCGGGGCTTCCACAGCTCGGAGCGCCAGCGCGCAGGCTTGTCCGCCGATTGCCACCAGCGCTGCAACGGCAGCGCGTAGCCCGACGGCTCGGTCAGGCCGCGGTCGAACACACGGGCATAGCGCGCGCGGTCCTCGGGGTTCTTCAGCTTGGAATTTTCCGGGCTGACATTGGGCGGCAGGTTCGCTTCCTTCAGGATCCACTCGGCCGGATCCTCAAAGGCGGGCTGCGCGAAAGCCTCGTCCAGACCCAGATTGCGGGCGAAAGCGGCCAGGAAGCGCCCGGCTTCGTCCGCCGTGGCCGGCGTTTCGGGCGCCTCGGTGGCGATCAAATCGGGGTTCTTCCAGACCGGCTGACCATCACGGCGCCAGTAGAGCGAGAAGGTCCAGCGCGGCAGGCTTTCGCCGGGATACCACTTGCCCTGCCCGTAATGAAGGAAACCGCCGGGCGCGAAGCGGTTGCGCAGGCGGCGGATCAGATCATCTGCCAGCCCGCGCTTTTGCGGCCCGACGGCGGCGGTGTTCCACTCGTCGCTTTCAAAATCGTCGATCGACACGAAGGTCGGCTCGCCGCCCATGGTCAGGCGCACGTCGCCGTCCTGCAGCTGGCGGTCGACTTCTTGGCCGAGCGCGTTGAGACGCTCCCAGCTTTCATCCGAGAAAGGCTTGGTGATGCGCGGATGCTCGGCCACGCGCTTGACCGTCATGTCGAAGGCGAAATCGACCTCCGGCTGGCCATCCGACGAGAAGCCGCCCGAAATCGGCGCCGCGTTCTGGTAATGGGGCGTCGCGGCCAGCGGAATATGGCTTTCGCCGGTCAGCAGACCCGAGGTCGGATCGAGCCCGATCCAGCCCGCGCCGGGCAGAAAGACCTCGACCCAGGCGTGCAGATCGGTGAAATCGACATCAGTGCCCGACGGGCCGTCGAGCGATTTCACATCGGGCTTGAGCTGAATCAGATAGCCCGACACGAAACGCGCGGCGAAGCCCAGATGGCGCAACACCTGCACCAGCAACCACGAACTGTCGCGGCACGAGCCCGAGCGCAGCGTCAGCGTCTCTTCGGGCGTCTGTACGCCGGGCTCCATGCGGATGGTGTAATTCACCTCCTGCGCGATGCGGGCATTGAGCGCGACCAGCACGTCGATGGTGCGCATGCGCGACAAGTCGATCGCCCCGATCAGCTTGGCCAGCTTCGGGCCTTCGGGTTCGGGGCGACGATAGATCGACAGATCCTCGCGCAGCTCGGCGGGATAGTCAAAAGGCCAGGTCTCGGCGCTTTCCTCGACGAAGAAATCGAACGGGTTGTAGACCGACATATCGGCGGTCAGATCGACCTCGATCTTGAATTCGCGCACCGGCTCGGGAAACACGAAGCGCGCCAGCCAGTTGCCATAGGGATCCTGCTGGTGGTTCACGAAATGCCCGCCGGGGCTGACCTTGAGCGAATGCGAGATCACCCGCGTGCGCGAATGCGGTGCCGGGCGCAGGCGGATGATCTGCGGACCGAGCGTCACCGGGCGGTCGTATTTGTAATGCGTCAGGTGATGGATCGAGGCGTAGATTGCCATGCGTGGCCCTTATCGCTGTGTGCCCTCCCACCATAGGGGGCGAGACGCATCTTGCCAGCGTGAATGCGGAATTTCCGCGGCAGAACCAAGATTTCCGTCCGCGCTGCCCGTCTGTTCAGCAGCCGCCGGAGCGCCGCAATCCCCGCCGCCCGAGCAGGGCCGGAAAGGACGAGATGGGGGCTGTCTGCCCCCCTCTTTGCCTGCGGCAAATTCACCCCCCGAGGATATTTGGGGAACAAAGATGCGCGCAGGGCGGTTCGGTCGCCCGATCAGGGGATCAGGCGGGCGATGATGATCTCGGCAGCCTCGTCGGGCGTCATCGACGTGGTGTCGATACGCAGCTCAGGGCTTTCGGGCGCCTCGTAGGGACTGTCGATGCCCGTGAAGTTCTTGAGCTGACCCGCGCGCGCCTTGGCATAGAGCCCCTTCACATCGCGCTCTTCGGCCACGCTGAGCGGGGTATCGACGAAGACCTCGACGAATTCACCGGGCTGCATCATGCCGCGCACCATGTCGCGCTCGGAGCGGAAGGGCGAGATGAAGGCGGTGACCACGATCAGGCCCGCATCCGTCATCAGCTTTGCCACTTCGCCCACCCGGCGCACGTTCTCGACGCGGTCGGCCTCGGTGAAGCCCAGATCCTTGTTCAGCCCGTGACGCACATTGTCGCCGTCGAGCAGGAAGGTATGCCGGTTCATCCGCGCCAGCTTTTTCTCGAGCGCGTTGGCGATGGTCGACTTGCCCGAACCCGACAGCCCCGTCAGCCAGACAACCGCCGGCTTCTGATGCTTCATCTTCGCGTGGTGGTCGCGGGTGATGTCGGTGGCCTGCCAGTGGATGTTCTGGGCGCGGCGCAGCGAGAAATGGATGATGCCTGCGGCCACGGTGGCGTTGGTCATCTTGTCGATCAGGATGAACCCGCCCAGATCGCGGCTTTCGGTATAGGGCGCGAAGGGGATCTCGCGGTCGGTGGTGATATTCGCCACGCCGATCGAGTTGAGGTCGAGCGTCTTCGCCGCCAGATGTTCCTGGGTGTTGACGTTGACCTCGTATTTCGGTGCCCCGATCGAGGCCGAGACGGTCTGCGCGCCGATCTTCATCCAATAGGCGCGGCCCGGCACCATTTCGTGCTCGTCCATCCAGATGACCGCGGCTTCGAACTGATCCGAGACTTCGAGCGGCGATTTCGCCGCGACGATGACCTGCCCGCGCGAGCAGTCGATTTCGTCAGCCAGCGTGATGGTCACCGATTCACCGGCCACGCCCGCTTCGAGATCGCCGCCCAGCGCCACGACCCGCGACACGGTCGAGGTCTTGCCCGAGGGCAGCACGCGCACCTCGTCGCCCGGGCGCACGACGCCGTCAGCGATCAGGCCCGAGAAGCCGCGGAAATCGAGATTGGGGCGGTTGACCCATTGCACCGGCATGCGGAAGGGCTTGCGCTGATCGACGGTGCTGTCGAGTTCGACCGTCTCGAGGAAGGGCAGCAGCGAAGGACCGGTATACCACGGCGTGTTCTCGCTGGGCGCGGTGATGTTGTCGCCTTTGAAGCCCGAAATCGGCATCGGCGTGAAGCTTTCGATCCCGATCGAGGCGGCAAAGGCGCTGTAATCGGCTACGATCGCGTCGAACAACGCCTGATCGTAGCCCACGAGATCCATCTTGTTCACCGCGAGCACGATGTTCTTGATGCCCAGCAGGTTGACCAGATAGCTGTGGCGCCGCGTCTGCGTCAGCACGCCCTTGCGCGCGTCGATCAGGATCACGGCCAGATCGGCGGTCGAGGCACCGGTGACCATGTTGCGGGTGTATTGCTCGTGCCCCGGGGTGTCGGCGACGATGAACTTGCGCTTTTCGGTCGCGAAGAAGCGGTAGGCCACGTCGATGGTGATGCCCTGCTCGCGCTCGGCGGCGAGGCCGTCGACCAGCAGCGCGAAGTCGATTTCCTGCCCCTGCGTGCCGACGCGCTTGCTGTCGGCTTCCAGCGCGGCCAGCTGGTCTTCGAAGATCATCTTCGAATCGTAGAGAAGGCGACCAATCAGCGTGGATTTGCCGTCATCCACCGACCCGCAGGTGATGAAGCGCAGCATGGTCTTGTGCTGATGGGTTTCGAGATAGGCGTCGATATCCTGCGCGATCAGCGCGTCGGTCTTGTAGATCGGATCGGTCATGTCTGTTCACCTCAGAGGGTGTTGAAAGTCTGGGCGAGAAAGCGGCGGCTCAGAAATAGCCTTCCTGCTTCTTCTTCTCCATCGAGGCGGCCTGATCGTGGTCAATGGCGCGACCCTGACGCTCGGACGTGGTGGTCAGCAGCATTTCCTGGATCACCTCGGGCAGCGTCGTGGCGTTGCTTTCGACCGCGCCCGTCAGCGGGTAGCAGCCCAGCGTGCGGAAACGGACCGAACGCATCACCGGCTCTTCGCCCGGATTGAGCGGGAAGCGGTTGTCGTCGACCATCAGCAGCAGACCGTCGCGGGTGACGGTCGGACGCGGCGCGCTGAAATAGAGCGGCACGATCTCGATCCCTTCGAGGTGGATGTATTGCCAGATATCCAGCTCGGTCCAGTTCGAGATCGGGAAGACCCGCATCGACTCGCCCTTGTTCTTGCGCGCGTTGTAGAGCCGCCAGAGTTCGGGGCGCTGGTTCTTCGGATCCCAACGGTGATTGGCCGAGCGGAACGAGAAAACACGCTCTTTCGCGCGCGATTTCTCTTCGTCGCGACGCGCGCCGCCGAAGGCCGCGTCGAAACCGTATTTGTCGAGCGCCTGTTTCAGGCCCTCGGTCTTCCACATATCGGTGTGAAGCGAACCGTGATCGAAGGGGTTGATCCCTTTCTCTTTCGCCTCGGGGTTCTGGTAGACCAGCAACTCCATCCCCGCATCCCGCGCGGCCTTGTCGCGCAGCTTGTACATGTCCTGGAATTTCCAGGTCGTATCGACATGCAGCAGCGGGAAAGGCGGCGGCGAGGGATAGAAGGCCTTTTTGGCCAGATGCAGCATCACCGCGCTGTCCTTGCCGACGGAATACAGCATCACCGGCTTCTGCGCTTCCGAGACGACCTCGCGCATGATGTGGATGCTCTCGGCTTCCAGGCGTTGCAGGTGGGTCAGGGTTTTCACGGACATTCCCGCTTCCTTGTCAGTTCGCATGTGTTTCGCATTGTCACGGCAGATAGCAACCGCTAAGCCGGGTTTCACCCCCCATATGGGGGGCTGTATGTGCGTTTGGTCAGGTTCCGCCGATGCTGCAGCAATCCAATGACGTCGAAATCCTGCGCTTTCTTTATGCCGATGCGCGCGCGCCCGGCGGGGACTGGGCACAGAGCCTGCCGCTTTTGGCGACGATGACCCGGGCGCGCGCGGTCACATTGCTGATCGAGACGCGCGGGACGCTCCAGCGTGTCGCGCTGGGTCCGAAAGCCCCTTTACCGCCGCAGCCCCGGCTGGAGGCGCTGCGCCATTCGCGGGTCTATGCGCAGGACGAATTCGAGGCGCAGACCGGCATGCTTCGCGTGATCCGCGTCGATCCGATCGCGGGCCTGCGCGGTTGGCTCTGCCTGTGGCACCCTTTCACCGATTTCCGTGCGGTCGACACCGTGCTTTTGGGCCGAATCGCGCCCTATCTGGAACAGGCGCTTGAAATCTGGCTTGACGCCGGAGCCGAGCGCGCGCGGCAGGCCCGGGCCGAGGCATTGGCGCATAATCTGGGCGCGGGCTGGCTGTGGCTCGATCCGACCGGGCGGGTGGTCGAGGCCAGCGAGACGGCGCGCAACGCCTTGCTGCGCGGTACCGCCCTGCGGCTGACGGTGAACGGGCGGATCGAGGGGCGCAACCCGGTCGCGGGACGAGACTTTCGCCGCGCTCTGGATCTGGCGCTGGCGGGGGCCGAGGGGCCGCATCTGGTCACGCTGGACGAGACCGCGCACGCCGAATTGGCGATCGAGCCCGGTCTGGCGGCCCCCGCCCCGGGCATTGAGCCGAGCCTGCGCGCGGTCGTACGCTGGGCGCCGGATGTGGCCGGACGTGACCTTGCCGCTCTGGCACGGGCCTTGGGTCTCAATCGCAGTGAAGCGCGGCTGACGGCGCTGATCTGCGACGGGAATTCGCTGGCGGAAGCGGCGGCGGTGCTGGGCTGGACGCTGGAAACTGCGCGCAGTTGCTCGAAGAAAATCTACGCGCAGACCGGGACGCGCGGGCAGCCGGACCTCCTGCGCTCGGTGCTGAACGGCGCCTGTGTCGCGTCGCTGGCGGCACCGTCCTAGCGCTCGCGCTTCCCCCTTTGACCGCCCCCGCCCCGCCCGCTAGGGTCGCGGCGGACAAACGGGGAATGCGATGCGCTGGCTGGGCGTGGATATGGGCGGCACGGCCACGCGGTGGGTCCTTGTGGACGCCGATCACCGGGTCGTGGCACGAGGCGAAACGCCGGGCGCAACCGGTCTTGCCTTCGACGCGGCCGGGCGCGCGGCGCTCGCCGCCGCGCTGACCCCGATCCGCGCGCAGGGGCCGGTGACAGGGGCGTATCTGGGCGTCACCGGCGCGGGCTTCACGGAGGATCCCGACCTGCGCGACCAGATCGCGGTCGCGCTGTCCCTGCCCCCGGAAAAGACGCGCGTCGTCAATGACATGGTGCTGGCGTGGCGGGCCTGCTGGCCCGATGGCGGCGGGCATCTGGTCGCGGCAGGCACCGGCTCGGTCGGGTTCACGATGCGGGGCGAGACGCTGTTGATCGGTGGGCGCGGCACCCTGATCGACGATGCCGGATCGGGCGCGTGGATCGCGCTGCGGGCGCTCGACGCGCTGTGGCGGCGTATCGACGAGACCGGCAAACCCGACGGGGCCGAGATCTTGGCCGAGGCGCTGTTCACGGCATTGGGCGGCGCCGATTGGGAGGCCACGCGCCGCTCGGTCTATAGCGCGGATCGGGGCGCTATCGGGCGGCTGGCGCGCCCGGTGGCCGAGGCCGCAATGGCGGGGGATCCGCTGTCGCTGGATCTGATGCGGCAGGCGGGCGCCGAACTGGCCCGGCTGGCGCGCGTTCTGGTTTCGCGGGCGGGCGCGGCGCCGGTCGCGGTGATCGGCGGCGTGCTGACGCTGCATCCGGGTATCCGCGCTGCGCTGGAAGCCGCAACGCCCGGCATCGCGCTGTGTTATCCGCAACCCGACGCCGCGCTGACGGCGGCACAACTGGCGCAGGAGAGCTTCGCATGAGCAGCACCGAACAGGCCGCCCCCCGGTTTTCGGGGATCGAGGACTGGCCCTCGGAAGATCTGGCCGCAGCGCTTCTGGAAACGCAGCTGGCCGCCGTGGCCGCGGCTGGTGCCGCGCGCCCTGCCCTTGCGACCGCCATCGACGCCTGTGCCGCGCGGCTCGCGCGGGGCGGACGGCTGATCTATCTGGGCGCGGGCACCTCGGGGCGGCTGGCCGTGCTCGACGCCGCCGAATTGCCGCCGACATTCGACTGGCCGCCTGAGCGCGCGGTGGCCCTGATGGCGGGAGGCCCCGCGGCTGTCACCAACGCGGTCGAGGGGGCCGAGGACAGCGAGAGCGAAGCCCCCGCCGCGCTGGATGCGCTCGGGCTGAGTGACGCGGATGTGGTGATCGGCGTCGCGGCCTCGGGCCGAACGCCCTTCGTGCTGGCTGGCATCGCCCATGCCCGGCGGATCGGCGCGCTGACGCTTGGTGTCACCAGTGCACCCGAAGCTGCCCTGGCCGGAGCCGCCGAGATCGCGCTGGTGGCCGAAACCGGCGCCGAGATCATCGCGGGCTCCACCCGGATGAAGGCGGGCACCGCGCAGAAGGTCTTGCTGAACTGCCTGTCAACCGGGGTGATGATCCGTCTGGGCTATGTCCATCGCGGTCGGATGGTCGAGATGCGGCCCACTAACGTCAAGCTGCGAGCCCGCGCGGTGGCGATGGTGGCCGATCTGACCGGTGAGAACCTTGTGGCCGCCGAAACCGCGCTGGACGCGGGCGGCACGATCAAGCGCGCGGTGGTGATGCTGACGCTGAGGCTGGATGCCAAGGCGGCCGAGGCGCGCTTGCAGGCGGCTGGCGGGATGCTTGGGAAGGCGTTGACGGGCTGAGCGCGGAGGGGCGCCAGTTTCTAACGTAGGATCAGTTCCTTAGCCCGGAGCAAGCCGAAGGCGCCGGGCAAGCGCCGGCCCGTCCCGACGGGCTGGCGCTCTGGCTGCCGCCCGCGCAGAACGGAGGTCATGCGGATCTGGCACCATAAAGCGCGCTGTTCCACCGTTGCCGCGCCACCCCACGGGCCAGCGCTTGCCCGGCGGCCCAAAGGTTCTGCCTATCCCGCCATCCCCGCGACTTGCGTCCCCTGCACCCAGACCCGCGCGATGTTGGGCTTCGACGTGCCGTAAAGCACGCGCTCAAGCAGCCGCACGCCGGTCTCGTCGTCGAAAGCGCGCAGGGTCCCCGCCTCGACCGACGGGTCGATCAGCATTGCATCGAACGCCATCCCCGGCACGAAGGCGCCAACCGGCAGGCCCAAGGTCTCGGCCCCGCCCCGCGTCGCGAGGTGGAAGGCCGTCACTGCGTCGATCCGGGCGCCGGGCTGGCCCGCGCGCGCTTCGGGCGCCAACGCAGGCTCGACACCCGTTTCCAGCATCCGCGCGGCGGTGACGGCCATGCGCGCGGTCTCCCAGATCGTGCCCGCAGGCCCGCCTGAGATGTCCGAGCCCAAACCCACCGACACGCCCGCGCTCAGCGCCTTGCGCAGCGGAAAGACCGAGCCTGCGAAATAGGCATTCGACAGCGGGCAATGCGCGACGC
This sequence comes from Rhodobacter sp. NTK016B, assembly GCF_017303295.1. GTDB lineage: Bacteria > Pseudomonadota > Alphaproteobacteria > Rhodobacterales > Rhodobacteraceae > Pararhodobacter. The sequence continues at coordinate 35,649 of NZ_JAFKOK010000013.1, forward strand.
CCGTCTTGTGCCGCTTCATCAGCGCGAAATCGCTGCCCGACAGGAAATTCCCATGCGCCAGAACCGAATGCGGCGTCATCAGACCGAAGCGCGCGAGGCTCTCGGCGTCGCTCATGGCGTGGCGATCCAGCACGTAGCCGTGCTCCCAGTCGCTTTCCGAGACATGAGTATGCACCCGGCAACCCGTCTCGGCGGCCAGCGCGCCCAAACCTGCCAGCGCCTCATCCGTGCAGGCGGGAATGAACCGCGGCATGACCACGGGTTCGACCAATCCGTCATTGCCGGGCAGCGTGCGGATATGCTCGATCAGCGCGCGGGTGCCGGCGATGGCGTCCTCGGCGCTCACATCGCGGTAATAATCCGGACAATTCTCGGGGTGGTCCATCGCCACCTTGCCCACCAGCGCGCGCTGGCCAAGCTCGAGACACAGCTCGGCCAGCCGCTGGGTTGCGGGCAGATGGACGGTGCCGAAATAGAGCGCCGTGGTCGTGCCCGAGGCCAGCAGATCGCGCACCAGCCGGGAATAGACCCGTTCGGCGAAGGCAAGGTCGCTGTAGCGCGCTTCCAGCGGGAAGGTGTAGCGTTGCAGCCAGACCTCGAGCGGCTCATCCAGCGCGGTGCCAAGCTGGGGATATTGCGGCGCATGGATATGCAGATCGACGAAGCCGGGAAGCAAAAGCGTGCCTTCCGGCAGGCGGATCGCATCGGCGGGGGGCGCATAGCCATCCGCGCCGGGGCGATGAACCGCCACGATCACACCCTCGTCGCCGATCTCGATGGCGAGCTCGGCGAAATCCTCAAGCGTGCCGTCAGGGCAGTGAAAACCCCGCGCAACAAGGGTCCGTCCGGCAAGCTTCATGCCGCGCTGGCGCCTTCGCCCAGCGTGGTGCCATAGGTCAGGCCCTTTTCCTTCAGCCAGCGCCGATAGGCGACCGAGGACGCATCGGCGCGCGTCGGGATCTCGGCACGCGGTTCGAGCGGCAACAAGGCCGGGCGCTGATTTTCCAGAATGATGCGGTCTTGCAGGAAAATCACCTGCTGGAACCCGATCAGATCGGCGATGCGCGCGCCTTCGTCGATCAGAAACATCACCGGATGGGCGCGGCACCGGTCGGGGTCGAGCGGCTGCACGAACAACGCGATCACGTCCCAGCGCTCGGTCGCCATCGGGCAGGTCTTGTAGAGCACGGTCACGAAGGGCGTCGCGATGCGGTACATGTAATCGGTCTTGAGCGCACCGCCCGCCGACAGCGCGGCCTTGGGCTGCACGAAGGTGCAATTGGTGGCCCAGACCTCGTCCACGTCGCGGCGGATCTCGCAATCGTATTGCGCGACTTCCGTATGCGGCTCGGACCCAAGAATATCGGTATGCACGAAGGGAAAATGCGCCATGTCGAGGAAGTTCTCGACGATCCGCAGGCCCGACGCTTTCACGGTGATCGCGCCGCAAGGCACGTAGCGGCGGTCGGCCTCTCTCGCTTCGGGGATGTCGGGCACATCGTCCGAGGCAGGCTCGCCCAGCGTGGTCCACAGATAGCCATAGCGCTGGCGGACCGGCAATCGGCGTCCCCGCGCCGAGACCGAAATCGAATCGCCCGCGCGACCGACGGCCAGATCAACGCCGAGCAGCCTGTTCCCACTTCCGCCCTGCGGCACATCCGCGAGGTTTTCGATGCAGTACCATTGATCCAGTGCGGCTTTCTCGGCCATGGCGATCCCTTTGCGTTCTGCTCACGCGTCGTAGATCCGACGCATCGTCGCGCGATGTTCGGCCAGCGCGGCGCCGATGTCGATGCGCGTGAAGGCCCCGTCAGCGACAACCTGTACGCCGTTGATGAAGGATTGATCAACCTTGAACGGGCCGCACATCACCATGGCGGCCAGCGGATCGCGCTCGGCCCCGGCCAGCCCGATCTGATTGAGGTTCATGGCGATGATATCGGCGGATTTGCCCGGCGCGATCTGGCCGATATCGTCGCGCCCCAGAAGCGCCGCGCCGCCGCGCGTGGCCATCCACAACGCTTCGCGCGTGGACATGGCGGTGGGCGTGCCGCCGAAACCACCCCGTCCGCCGGGCTGGGCGCTGAGATAGCGGTCGGGGGCCACACGCTGCAGGTATTGCGCGAAGCGAGCCTCGAGGAACATGTTGGACGTGTCGTTCGAGGCCGAGCCATCGACGCCCAGCCCGACCACAACGCCCGCATCCAGCATTTCGCGCGCGCGCATGATGCCCAGCCCGCAGCGCATATGCGCCGAGGGGCAGAAGGTCGCGCCGGTGCCGGTTTCGGCAAAATGCCGGATCTCGTCATCATTGAGGAAGATCGCATGGGCGAACCATACATCCGGCCCCAGCCAGCCCACGCTTTCGGCGAACCCGACCGAGCGCATGCCGTACATCTCCTGGCAATAGACCTCTTCGTCCAGCACCTCGGCGATATGGGAATGCAGCCGCACGCCGGTATGGCGGCGTGCCAGCGCGGCGGCGTCCTTCATCAGTTGCGGCGTCACCGAGAAGGGCGAGCAAGGCGCCAGCACGATCCGCGTCATCGCGTGATCGGCCGTGTCGTGATGGCGGCCGATCAGGCGCTCCATATCGGTCAGGATCGCGTCCTCGTCCTCGACGCAGCTATCGGGCGGCAGCCCGCCCTTGCTTTCACCGCGCGACATGGCGCCCCGGGCGGCGTGAAAACGCATCCCCATCTCGCCCGCGACCTCGATACAGGTATCGAGCCGGAAATCGCCGGGCATGATATACAGGTGATCCGAGGTCGTCGTGCAGCCCGAATGGATCAGTTCGGCCATCGCCATGCGCGACGACACGCGGTTCGCGTCGTCGTCGAGCCGTGCCCAGATCGGGTACAGCGTCTTGAGCCAGACAAAAAGCGGATCGTCCTGCACCATCACCCGCGTGAGGTTCTGGTAGAAGTGGTGATGCGTGTTCACCATGCCAGGCATGACGACATGATCGGTCAGGTCGATCACGCGGTCGGCGCCTGCCCCGACCTCGGCCAGCTCGGCATCGGTGCCGACGGCAGCAATGACATTGCCGTCGATCAGGACCGAAGCCCCGGTGATCTCTCGCCCCGCCTGCCCGCCCGCATCGTCGAACGTGGCGAGATGGGCGATGTTTTTCAGAAGCGTTTTCATCGTGTGTCCCGGAAATAGGGGGTCGACAGCGCGGCGGGTGCGGCCATCATCCGGCGCATCCGCTGCCATGCGATCACCGGCAGAATGATCAGCGCGATGGTGCCGAGATAGGGCAGCATCGACAAGATCGGCGCGGCGATGGGCCAGTTGCGAGCCTGCCCGACGAAACCGAGCGCGGTGACGAAGCCGAAGAGCAGCGCGGCGCCCGCAGCATTGATGGGCCGGAAGCCCGCGAAGATGACCAGCGCGACGGCGATCCAGCCGCGTCCGGCGACCACGCCTTCGGACCATGACGGCACGAAAGCCAGCGTCAGATAGGCGCCCGACCCCGCCGCCATTGCGGCACCGATCGCGGTGTACCAGAAGCGATAGGCCATGACGTTCAGCCCCGCCGCATCGGCCGCCGCCGGGTTTTCACCCACCGCGCGCATATTGAGACCGTGCCGGGTGCGGAACATCAGCCAGTGCAGGAACAACGGCACGATCAGGAAGATCACGTAGACAAGGATATTGTGCTGAAAGAACGCGCGCCCGAAGAACGGCAGATCCGACAGGATCGGGATGTCGAGCGGACGAAAGATCGCGGGCGCGGGCGTGCCGGAATAGGCCTTGCCGACCGTGGCGGCCATGCCGGTGCCGATGAGCGTCAGCGCCAGCCCCGACAGCACCTGATTGGCGCGGATGATCACGGTGGCAAAGGCAAAGACCATGCCGACCGCCAGTCCGACCGCCAGCGCGGCCAGAAAACCCAGCCAAGGCGTGGTGGTGGCGACGACCACGGCGATCCCGGTGACGGCGCCCAGCGCCATCAGCCCCTCGACCCCCAGATTGACGACGCCCACGCGTTCGGCCAGCACCTCGCCCAGCGCGGCCAGCGCCAGAACACCGCCCGCAAGAAAGGCCGTCTGGATAAGACCTGCGATGATGTCCATGCTTAGTTTCTCCCTTCCAGGCGCCGCAGCCGGTAATGCGCCAACTCGTCGCCGATCGCGGCGAAAAGCAGGATCAGACCGGTCATCGCCAGCACGGTGTTGGTGGTCAGGCCCTGCGTCTGCATGACGATGCCGCCATTCAGGATCACCGCCATCAGAAAGGCCGAGGCGATCACGCCCAGCGGCGCGGCCCGCGCCAGAACGGCCACCATGATGCCCAGATACCCGTAATTGTTGGAAATTCCGCCCTGAAGACGGCCTACCGTGCCCGCGACTTCCATCACACCGCCCAGCCCGGCAAGGGCGCCCGACAGCAACATGACCGCGATCAGGTGACGGCGCACGGGCATTCCCGCGTAACGCGCCGATCCCGCATTCGAGCCCGCCATGCGCACCTCGTAGCCCCAGCGGGTGACGCTGAAGATCACGGCCAGCACGACCGCCAGACCCAGCGCGATGGGCAGGCCCCAGTGAACGATACCCCAGACCTCGGGCAGACGGACGGGCAGTCGCGCGGTGGTGGCCAATGCCCGCCCCGACGGGTCAAGCCACGGCCCGGTGGCGACATAATAGACCAGCAAAAGCGCCACGAAGTTCAAAAGCAACGTGGTGATCAGCTCGCTTACATCAGCATAGGCGCGCGCGAGGGTGGGCACGAGGATCCACAGCGCCCCGCCCAGCGCGCCCGCCGCGATCATCGCGGGCAACAGCGCCCAGTCCGGGCCCGGCACGAAAAGCGCGATCCCGGCGGCACAAAGCGCACCGATATTGAACTGACCTTCGGCGCCGATATTCCACGCACCGATCCGCAGGCCCACCGCGACGGCAAGCCCGGTGAACAGCAGCGGCGAAAAGAGCAGGCCCAGATCCTCGAGCCCGAAGGACGAGCCGAACGTGGCGCTCAGCACCTGTGCGGCAAGGTCGATCGGGTCGATCCCGGCCATGGCCATCATCAGCGCCGTCACCGCCAGAGCCAGAAGCACCGACAGAACCCGCGCGGCGAAGGCTTTCCACGGCGGGGCGGAATGCAGGCGTTGCAGTTTCAGCCTCATGCCGCGACCTCCGCTTGCGGACCGCGCTGGCCGCCCATCATCAGGCCGATCTCGTCGATATCGGCCTGTTCACCCTCGACCACGCCCATGATCTGGCCGTGGAACATGACCGCGATACGGTCCGACAGGTTCAGCAATTCTTCCAGTTCCTCAGAGACCAGAACCACCGCGACGCCCTGATCGCGCAGTTCGGTGAAATAGCGCATCATCGTGTTGATCGCGCCGACATCGAGCCCGCGCGACGGATAGGCCGCGACCAGAACGCGCGAAGCAATCCGCATCTCGCGCCGCGCGACCAGCCGTTGCTGGTTCCCGCCCGACAGGTTGCGCACCGGCATGGCGAAATCGGGGACCATGACCTCGGCGATGGCGGCGATCTTTTCAGCCAGCGCCCGCGCCGCGCGCGGCATGTACCACGGCCCGCGCGACACGGGCGGCTGGCGATATTCGCGCAGCACGGTGTTGTCGGTCACCGACAAAGCGGGGGCCAGACCCGAGCCGAGCCGGTCTTCGGGTATATGCCCGACCCCGAGCGCGGCCACCTTGCGCGGACCCAGCGGCGCGATGTCGTCGCCGTCCAGCAAGACCCGGCCCTTGTCGGGCGTGGCAAGCCCGGTGAGCACCTGACACAGCTCGCGCTGGCCATTGCCCGCGACCCCGGCCACGCCCAGAATCTCGCCCGCGCGAAGCTGCAGCGACACATCTGTGAGCCGCCCTTTCAGCGTCACGCCGTCAAGCGTGAGCACCGGCGCCCCGGGCCCGGCGACGCCCTCAGTGCGTGTGCGCATGTCGCTGAGCACGATCTCGCGCCCGACCATTTTCTGCGCGAGCGAGCGTTCGGTGCAGGCCTCGGCCCATTCGGTCGCGACCTTGCGCCCCTGCCGCAGAATGGTGATGCGGTCGGCGATTTCGAGCACTTCGTCGAGCTTGTGAGAAATGAAGATCACCGCGTTGCCGCGCGCGACGAAGGCCCGCAGCGCGACGAACAGCTCCTGCGCCTCGGCAGGGGTCAGGACGGCGGTGGGCTCGTCAAGGATCAACACCTTGGCATCGCGCGACAGCACGCGCAGGATCTCGACGCGCTGTTGCTCGCCCGTCGACAGGTCGTCGACCGTGGCGCCCGGATCGACCGCCAGACCCAGCTTATGCGACAGATCGGCGGTGCGCTGTTCGAGCACCGAGCGATGGATGCGGGCGGGCGTATCCGCCCAGCCCAGATGCACGTTCTCGGCCACGGTAAAGGCCTTCACCAGTTTGAAATGCTGGTGCACCATGCCGATCCCGGCGGCGATGGCGTCTTGCGGGGCGGTAAAGACGCGGGCATAGCCGCCCACATGGATTTCGCCCGCCTCGGGCTGATAAATGCCCGTCAGCACGTTCATCAGCGTGGATTTTCCCGCGCCGTTCTCGCCCAGAAGCGCGTGAATTTCGCCGGGGAAGACCTCGAGCGACACGTTCTTGTTGGCGATCACGCCGGGAAACACCTTGTCGATGCCGTGGAGCGCCACCAAAGGCGGCGCTCCGGCATCCAGCCCCAACCGTTGCCGGATATCCGTCATCGTCTTCAGCCGTCGACGCCGGTGACGCCTTCGATGGACCAGTTCCATTCGTAGAGTTCGCGCTCGGTCATCGTATGACCGGCGGGGACGCGAATGGTGCCCGTGTTGTCCTTCATCTCGCCGACGAAGGGCGTCCAGCCGCCGAGCATCTGCTCACGCACCGCGTCGGCCTGCGCCGCGACCTCGGTCGGCACCGACTGGCCCCAGGCATCGCGATCGACGCCCTGACCCAGCGGCAGGATGTCTTCGGTCGGCGTCCATTCCCCGGCAAGGCGACGGCGCACCTGCTCGACATACCACGCCCCGAAATCGACGACGATCGACGAGATGTAGGCTTCCGGGCCATAGCGGCGGATATCGGTGTTCCACATCACCGCCTTGACGCCGCGCGCCTCGGCGACCTGCAGATAGGCGGCCTCGTCCATGATACCGAACAGCACATCGGCGCCATTGTCGATCAGCGCGGTGCCCGCCTGCGCGGCGGCCTGCGGATCGAACCACGAGTTGATGACGATGGCCTGCAAAGTGGCGTCCGGCTTGACCGTGCGCGCGCCCATCAGGAAGGCGTTGGTGCCCGAGTAGACCGAAGGGACCGGGAACGAGGCGACATAGCCCAGCTTGCCGGTTTCCGACATCAGGCCCGCAGCGACACCGGCGATATAGGACGGATACCAGTGCTGGACGTAATAGGTGCCCATATTCGGCAACGTGGTACGGCCGTCGCATTCATAGAACGCCACGTCGGGGGCGCGGTCGGCAACGTCATAGAGGAAGTCGCCATAGTTCGAGTTCACGAAGACCATGTTCGCGCCCTCGCCCACCATGCGGCGCAGGATGCGGCTGGCATCGGCCGAATAGGGCAGGTTCTCGACATAGGTGGTGGTGAGTTCGGGGAAAGCCGCCTCGACCGCCTGACGGCCCTGATCATGCGCCCAGGTCCAGCCCTCATCGGCGGTGGGACCGACATAGGCGAAAGAGATCTTGGCGTCGGCCTCGGCCACCGGGGGCAGCGCGGTCTGCGCACGAGCGGGACGGATCAGGCCGGTTTTCGGCAAGATCAGACCCGCACCCGCGGCGGCGCCCATGTTAAGAAAGCCACGCCGGGAAAGGTGTCGGATGTTCATCTTCAATATCTCCGCTGTATAGGGCCTCTTGGCGGGCCTGGGATGGACCTGCGGCACTGCAGCATGAAGAGCCGACAGGCCCTTTGCAGGCGCAGAATCGAGCCTTGCAGAATGCAATCGTTGCGAATAGGCGCTAAATTTCGTGGCACTTGTTGCGCTGAAAGCAACACTTGACGCGGCGCCGTTTCCCGTCCCTTACTGATTCCGCACTGCAGCACGATAGCCGGCCCCGGTGGGTTCACCCCCCGACTCCGGCACCCCGCCTGCGACGCGCCCCAGTTCCGGCCCGGATCCTGTCTGGACCCGCGCCCCATTGATCGGAGCCCGCATGACCGCCCGCATGACCGACCGTGTCATTCTGGAATTCACCGGCACGCTGACGCCGGCCAGCATGGACGCGTTCGCACATCATCGGGCGCAGCGGCTGACGCTTGATCTGGAGATCCTCGAATCGACGCCCGCGCGGATGCGGCTGGCGGTGGGCGGCCCGGTTGACCTGACCGATGCGTTCGAGATGGCGCTCAGCCTCGGGCCCGCAGACAGCCTGATCCTTGAGGTCAGGCGCAACAGCAATGACGGCCCGCGGCTGGACGACGCGGCACCGAACAGAGGAATGACGCAATGAGTATCAATGGCTGGTTCCCGCTGGCATTGTCGGACGCGATCACCGCAGGCAGCTCGGCAGGCGCGATCGTGAAGGGCTTGGAAGTCGTCGTGTGGCGCGACGATGCGGGCAATGCACATGCATGGGAAGACCGCTGCCCGCATCGCGGCATGAAGATGAGCTTCGGCTTCGTACGCGGCGATCATATCGCGTGCCTCTATCACGGCTGGCAATACGGCGTGGACGGTCAATGTCAGAAGATCCCCGCGCATCCCGAACTCGACGTGCCCAAAAGCATCTGCGTCAACACCTATGGCGCCGCCGAGGCGGGCGGCATGATCTGGGCCGCACTGGGCGAGGCCGGCGACGCCCCCACCCTGCCCGACGCGACCGCCGTGCGCAGCCTCTATATCGAGGTGCCGCTCAACACCGCGCTGGCCGCCCTGCCCTCGGCCGTTGGCGCCAAGGGGTTCACGCCCGAAGGGCCTGTCGCGCGGCTGGACAGCCGCTGGGGCATGCTGCTTGTCGGCCTGCAGGAAATCGGCGAGACCAGCTGCGCGCTGCATATCGCCGTTGCAGGACGCGCAACGCCCGAAACCTGCGCGCAGATCGCCATGGCCGCCGCGCGCCTGCGCGATGACGTCGAAGCCGGAGTTGCCGCATGACCGACCCCGTTCTCTACAATTACGATCTCGATATCGACTGCTACACGGTGCGGATGATTGCGGGCTGTCTGGGCATCGCGCTAGAGCTGCGCAATGTCGACATGTTCCCCGGCAACGAACATCTCAGCCCCGAGATGCTGGCGCTCAACCCGCAGGGCCGCCTGCCGGTTCTGGTCGAAGACTCGCTGGTCCTGACGCAGCCGCTGTCGATCATTCTGCATCTGGCCGAAACCCGGTGTCCCGAACATCCGCTGCTCCCGACCGATCCCGGGATCGGCGCGCGGATGCTGGACTGGATGACCTTCGCCGCGCGTGAAATGGGTGTTGCCGGCGCGGCGCGCGCCACGGCGATGCTGGGCGCGCCCGGCGATCTGGACGCCCTGCGCGCGCAGGCCCGCCGCGCGCTTCGGCTGGTCGACGATCACCTGACGCTGCAGGGCTTCAAGGGGCTGGGCTTTGTGGCCGGGCCCGAGGTAACGCTGGCCGATCTGATGCTGTTCCCGCCCTTTGCCCTGTCGCGCGATTTCGGCATCGACCACGATGCCTTCCCGGCGCTGCGCAACTGGGCGCGGCGCGTGCGCAAGACCAAGGGCTTTTCGACCATGCCGGGCATTCCGGACTATCACTGACCGGATCACGCCCGGAGAGTTTTCATGGACCTGCACCGCGTCGGCCTGCTTTCGAGCCGCGTGCACAATTTCACCACCGTGGTGCGGCTCGGATCCATCCGGGCCGCTGCCAAGGCGCTCAATGTCGCGCCCTCGTCGATCAGCCGCACGATCAAGCAGCTTGAGGACGATCTGGCCGCGCCGCTGTTCCAACGCTCGCAACAGCGGCTGAAGCTGACCTCGGCGGGCGAGCTTTTATATTACCACATCCGCCAATCGACGGGCGAGTTGAACCGCGCCCTGACCGAGATCGCCGACCTTCAGGGCCTGCATCGCGGCACCGTCACGCTGGCCACCGTGGAAAGCGCCGCGCGGGGCTTCGTGCCCGAGGTGATGGCGGGCTACTGGGTGCGCCACCCCGAGATCACCGTCGATATGAACGTGATGACCTCGTCGGATGCGGCCAATGCCGTGGCGCAGGGCGACGCCGATCTGGCCATGGTTTTCGACACCCGCCCGCCCCGCAATACGCGGCGCATCGCCTCGCTGTCGCTGCCGCTGGGCGTGATGGTCGCGCCGGGCAGCCGTCTTGCACGCAAGGAAACGCTTCGGGTGTTCGACCTGACCGGCGAGCGGGTGATCTTGTCGGATTCAAGCCTGACATTGGGCTGGTCGGTCGAAGATGCGCTGGCGGGCTCTTTCGTCGAGTTTTCGCGCCGCGCACGGTCGAACTCGATCACCCTGATGATCGATCTGGCGCGACGGGGGCTGGGCACGATCCTGCAAACCCGTATCGGCGCCGAGCAGGAACTCGAACGCGGCGACCTTGTGTTCATCCCCCTCAGCGACCCGCAGCTAAAGCCCCGCCGCCTGCATCTGATCGCCCGCCCGAAGGCGGAAATGTCCGAGGCCGCCTCGGCCCTCGAAGCGATGATCGCGGGCACGATGGAGCGTCTGAGCGGCTGACCATCTGTTGCACTGGGCGCAACAACTGCGTCGGAAATCAACGTCTATTCGGAACACTGTGGTCGCGTCATCCTGCGCTTGGAGTACAGGAAACGGATCCACCATCATGAAGCAAAGCGCCGTCGAAGCGGTCATTCGCGGGCTCAAGAAGGCGGGCGTCAGCATCGTCTGCTACCTGCCCGATTCGCTGTTCAAGGAACTCTACCCGGCGCTCGATGCCGATCCCGATATCCGCACGATTCAGGTCACAAACGAAGGCGAAGGCGCGGCCATCTGCGGCGGGGTGTTCCTGTCGGGCAAACGCGCGGCGCTGGTGATGGAGAATTCGGGGCTGCGCGCCTCGGTCGAGCCGCTGGCGCGCATGGGGCTGGGCGCGGGCATCCCGGTGGTCATGCTGATGAGCTATCGCGGCGACACGGGCGAGAACAATTGGTGGGCGGTGCCGCATGGCATCACCATGGAGCCGGTGCTCAAAGCGCTGCGCATCCCCTATGTCGTCGAGCGCGAGGAAGACCGCATCGAGCGCGCGATCACCGACGCGTTCGAACTGGCCTATGCCAGCTATTATCACACCGCCGTGGCGCTGTCCGGGAGCATCGTGCGATGAAACGTTTTGACTGCATGACCCGCCTCGCCGCGCGGCTGGACAACGAACTGGTGATCCTGTCGCTGGGGGCTTCGGTCGACGAATGGTACAATGCCGCGCCGCATATGCGCACGGCCTCGTTGTTTCAGCAACAACTCGGCTGCGTGACCCCGCAGGCCTTCGGACTGGCGGCGGGCCTGCCCGACCGGCGCATTGTCTCGCTCGATACCGATGGCGGGATGATGTTCAATCTCGGCATCCTCGCCACGCTGGGGAACGAGCAGCCGAAGAACCTGTTCGTCGTCGTCTGGGACAACGAATGCTACCAGTCGATCGGCGGGCCGCCCACGCATACTGCCTCGGGGCGCGTCGATATCGCCGCCATCGCCCGGGGCGCCGGGGTCGAACATGCCTATACCGCGCGCACGCTCGACGAATTCGACGCGCATTGCGAGGCCGGGCTGAAAGCCGATACGCCCTATGTCGTCGTCGCCAAGGTTGCCGGCACCGTGCAGCCCGACATCCGGCGCAAGCATTCAGACGGGCGCGAAGACAAATACATCTTCGTGCGCCATGTCGAAGCGACCGAGGGCATCACCATCATGGGCCCGTCGGAGCATAATTGATGGCCGGTGCCTTCGACATCCTCGTGGTCGGATCGGGATCGGGCGGCGCGCCGGTCGCGCGGCGCCTCGCCGATGCGGGCGCGCGCGTGGCGGTGATCGAGGCAGGCAGCGACCCGCTGGGCGATCCGGTGGTCGCAGACCCCGCGCAATGGTTCGCGCTGCAATCGGGGCGCTGGGACTGGGGGCATGCCTATCGCCCCGCCGCAGCCCTGAACGGTCGTGTCGTGCCGATCCCGCGCGGAAAGGCGCTCGGCGGCTCATCCGTCACCAACGCGATGATGTGGTACCGCGGCGTGCCTGACGATTACGCGCGCTGGAATGCCGTGGCACCTGGGTGGAGCTGGGCCGACTGCCTGCCCGCCTTTCTTGCCAGCGAAAGCTGGGACGGGGGCGGCCAGCGCGGCACGAATGGTCCACTGCAGATCACTCGTGCAAGCGCCGACCATCCGTTGACGCAGGCGATGCTCGCCGGAGGCGCGGCGATGGGATTGCCCGTCATCGACGATCCCAACGGCCCCGAACCCGAAGGCGTCGCGCTCGCCAATTTCAACATCGACAAGACCGGCCTGCGCCACAGCTCAGCCGATGCCTATCTGCGTCCGGTCATCGGCAAGGGTGTCACGCTGCTCACCCGCACACGCGCGCTCTCGGTGCTGTTCGACGGCGACCGAGCGGTGGGGCTGCGCGTCGCCGATGCCGAAGGAACGCGCGACCTTTTCGCGGACAGGATCGTGCTTGCCGCCGGCGCGCTCGAAACACCGCGGCTGCTAATGCTGTCGGGGATCGGCGCCAAGGACGACCTGCAACGTCTCGGAATAAAAACACGAATCGATGCACCCGAGGTTGGCCGCAACCTGCAGGACCATCCGCTGCTTCGCGCGCTCAACATCCGCCCCAAGCGCCCGCTCGGCCCCCCGGTCGGCAATGGCGGCGGCACGCTGACGATCTGGCGCTCGGACCCGTCGCTGCCTCAGGCAGACCTGCTGGCCTTTCCGATCCAGAATGCCTCGGGCGGGCCGGATCTGCGCGCGCGCTACGATCTGAGCGGCGAGGCCTTTGCCATCGGGGTCGGCGTTATGCGGTCGTATTCGCGCGGCTGGATGCGGCTGACCGGCACCGATCCCGACGATCCGCTGGAGATCGAGCCGAACCTTCTGTCCGACCCGCGCGACCTGACCGCGCTGACCACCGGTGTGCTACACCTGCAGGAGATGCTGGAAGGCCCCGCCTTCGCCGATCTCTTCGCCGGCCACCTTGCCCCCGACAGCCGCGTCGACCGTGCCGGTGCCGAAGCTTTCGTCCGCCTCGCCTGCTCGACCTTCTTTCACTGCACCGGAACCGCCCGGATGGGTGCCGACGCGCAGGCCGTGGTCACACCCCGGCTGCAGGTCAACGGCCTGCATAATCTATGGATCGCCGATGCCTCGGTCATCCCTGAAATCCCGGCCTGCCACACGCACGCCCCCGTCACCATGATCGGCGAACGCGCCGCCCGCTTCATCCAGGAGGATGCATGACCCAGGACTCCGCACGACCGAAAGCCAAGAAGGCCACGCCCGCTCCGAAACGCCCCGCGCCCGGGCAGCCCGATCTGATCCTGACGGCCGAGGCGGTCGTGACCATGGATGTCGATCTGAGCGTTCACGCGCCGGGCGCCATCGCGATCCGCGGGGACACCATCCTTGCCGTCGGCCCCGAGGCCGAAATCCTCGCCGCGCATCCCGGCGCGCCGGTGAAAGCGATGGGCCGCAAGGTCCTGATGCCCGGCCTGATCAACGCGCATGCACATTCCGGTTTCCTGCGCGGGACGGCCGAACATCTGCCGGTCTGGGACTGGCTGACCCAGCACATCAACCCGATGCACCGTATGCTGCGCCCCGAAGAGGCCGAAGCCGCAAGCTATCTGTGTTATGCCGAAAGCCTCCTTTCCGGAACGACAACGCTGGTCGATATGTGGCGCTACATGCAAGGATCGGCCCGCGCGGCCGAGGTCCTTGGCAACCGGCTGGTCGCCGTGCCGTATGTCGGCGAACATCCCGATTACGACTACTTTGACACGCTGGACATGAACGAAGCGTTAATCGAGGCGTGGAACGGCAAGGCCGATGGCCGCGTCTCGGTCTGGGTCGGGCTCGAGCACTTGTTCTATGCCGACGAAGCCGGTCAGCAGCGCGCAATCGAACTGTCGAAGAAGCACAAGGTTCCGTTTCACACCCATTGCTCCGAAGCCGAGATCGAGCTGCAGGAATATCTCGACCGATATGGCAAGAAGCCGATGGAAGTCTTTGAGGATCTTGGCTTCTTCGAGACCCCGCTGACCATGTTCGCGCATGCTGTCTGGCTCGATCCGTCCGAAGTCGAGCTGATCGCGAAATACAATGTCTCGGTCGCCCACAACCCGGTGTCGAACATGAAACTCGCCTCAGGGATCGCGCCCGTGGCCGAGTTCCTTGCCGCCGGTATTCCCGTCGGGCTGGGCACCGATGGCGAGAAAGAGAACAACAATTTCGACATGGTCGAAGAGATGAAGACCGCCAGTCTTCTGGGCAAGCTGCGCCACCGGGACGCGGCGGCGATGGATAGCTGGGACTGCCTGCGCATGGCCACCAGCCTGGGCGCGAAAGCCATCGGTCAGGACGACCGGATCGGCAGCCTCGAACCCGGAAAACGCGCCGATATCATCGCGATACGCGCCGACACGCCGCGCATGACCCCGTTCTTCGCGGACGGTCCGTGGTTCAATCTTCAGCATAACCTCGTGCATGCGATCCGGGGCTCCGACGTGTCGATGACCATGGTTAACGGCGCGATCCTCGTCGAAGACGGCCAGTTGAAAACCGGCGACATGGCCGAGATCATCGCCCGCATCCACCGCCTCGCCCCCGGCCATTTCACCCGGCGTGCCGACTGGCTGTCGGCGAATGGCGGTGGCACCAAGCAATGGACGGATTCCTGATGACCCGCGATCCCGTAGCGCTCAACGACTGGTACGCCGTCGCCTCGCTGGCGGACCTTACGCAAACCCCTGAAACCACTCGGCTTCTGGGTCAGGACATCGCGGTCAGCCACGGCCCCGACGGCCCCGTCGCGACCCATCTGGGGACCGGTGCCGCGCTGCCCGTGCGCGAGAAATTCGAGTGCCTCTGGACCAGCCTTGGCACACCCGAAGGCGAGATCTTCGACATTGCCGAGGCGCAGGACCCGACCCGCCGTGTCCTTCCCTGCGGCTGGGTGACGATGCGCGCATCCGGCCTGCGGGTGGTCGAGAATTTCCTCGACATGGCGCATTTCCCCTTCGTGCACACCGATATCCTCGGCTCGGAGCCTCATACAGAGGTGCCGCATTACACGTCCGAAATCCGCCGCGATGTCGACGAGGTCTGGGCCACGAATTGCCAGTTCTTCCAGCCGCAGATGACCGCCGCGCGCCCTGAGGGCGAATTCGCGCAGCTGACCTATCGCGTGCCGTCGCCCTTCGTGGTGATGCTCTACCGCAAGGTTCCCGATAGCGGCGGCCTTGAGGACGCCATCGCGCTGTTCATCCAGCCGCACGAGGCCGATCTGTGCCGCGCCCAGCCGGTGATGTACCTGACCGATCAGAGCTCGACGGAAACGGCCCTGCTGCGCTTTGAGCAAGTGATCTTCCTTCAGGATCGGATCATCGTTGAAAATCAACGCCCTCTGCTGCTTCCTTTAGAGCCGAGAGCCGAAGTTCCCACCCGCGCGGACAGCTCATCCGTGGCCTATCGGCGGTGGCTGAAAGAGAAAGGCCTGACATTCGGAACGACGGCGGAGCCGCTCGTTGGCGCCGCGTGATGCGGGTCCTCCGGCCCGATACGCTGGATGAAGCGTTGTCGCTTGTTGCGCAGGGCGCGGCGCGCCCGGTGGCCGGCGCGACGGCGTTTCAGGTCCTGTGGGCGCAAGGCATCGCCCGCCCGGACGCGCTGGTCGATATCGCGCCCTTCCTGCCCGCGGGGATCAACCGGGCCGGCGGCAGTATAACCATCGGTGCGGGCACGACGCTGGAAACCCTGCGGCGCGCGGGCATCCCGCTTCTGTCGCGCGCGCTCGAGGATGTGGCCGCGCCGGGTATCCGGCGCCTCGGGACGCTGGGCGGACAGATCGGCTGGGGCGCGGGATGCCTGCTGTCGGTGTTGCTGGTACTGGAAGCCGAGCTTGAAACCACGCATGGCTTGCGCCCGCTCACCGATTTTCTGACGCGTCCTGAGGGTGTTATTCTTAATGTCAGGCTTTCAGAGCCCACCGAAGATGCAAGACTGGTCTGGCGCAAATTCGGGCTGAGACAGGCTTTTTCTCCGGCGATGCTCACCGTTGCGGGGTTCAGGCAACCGGGCGCGCTGCGGCTTGCGATTGGCGGCGGACTTGTCGCGCCGCGCCGCCTGCCCTTGAGCGAGGCTGCGGGCCAGTCCCATGACACGCTGCGACGCGCGGTTGAGGCCGAAGTCGAGATGCCCGACTGCCCCTTTCGCTCCGCCCTGTGGCGTCAGCGCAGCGCGGCGCGCGCGCTCGCGCAGGGGCTATTCCCGCAAACGGCACGAACAACGCGCCGAACCTTGCGTCCCTTGCCCCGGCGTGACGTGCCCAAACCCGGTTTGTTGAGCCCGGATGGCCCTGACTGGTACACCCGCCCTGACATGGCGCGCAAAGCGCGGGGCGAGATGCCCTATCTCACCGATATCCGCCGTCCCGACATGCTGATCGGTCGGATCCTGCGCGCGGCGCATCCGCATGCGCGGATCCTGTCGATCGATACCAGCGTCGCCGAGGCGCTGCCCGGCGTCGCTGCCGTGGTCACGCATCGCGATATTCCCGGTCTAAACGGCTTTGGCATCGTGTTTCAGGACCAGCCCGGCCTGTGCGCGGATAAGGTCCGCTATCTGGGCGACGCGGTCGCGGCGGTCGCCGCCCGTGACGAGGCGACCGCCGAGGCGGCGCTGGCGCTGATCCGCGTCACCTATGATCCGCTGCCCGTGGTCGAGGAGATGGCGCAGGCGCTCACGGACGGTGCGACGCGGGTTCACGAAAGCGGCAATCTGGTCACCGACATCCGGCTTGAGCGGGGCGATATCGACGCAGGCTTCGGCGAGGCCGCGCATGTGGTCGAGGATATTTACCTTACCCCCCGGCAGATGCACGGCTTCATGGAAACCGAAGGCGGCCATGCCGAGGTGCTGCCGGATGGCACGCTGCTTGTCTCGGTCGGCGGACAACATGGCGCGCGCGACCGGGCACAGCTGGCGCGGCTGCTGGACCGCGACCCGTCCACAATCCGTGTGATCACAAGCCCCACGGGCGGTGCCTTCGGCGGCAAGGACGAATTGACCGTGCAGCCGGCTCTGGCGCTTCTGGCGCTCAAATCCGGCCGGCCCGTACGCCTGCAACTCAGCCGGACCGAGAGCGTCATCGCGGGCACAAAGCGCAACCCGATGCGGATACGGATGCGAACCGGCTGCGACGCCGATGGCAAGATCGTCGCGCAAGAGGTTGATGTTCTGTCAGATTCCGGCGCTTATGCGTCGCTTTCCCCCGGCGTTCTGGAAACCGGGATGGAACATGCGGCGGGGCCGTACCTTATCAAGGCCCTGCGCACGCGCGGACGTCTGACCTATAGCAATAACGGCACGAATGGTGCGTTCCGGGGCTTCGGGGCCAACCAGATGGCCTTTGCCATGGAATGCCAGATCGACCGCCTTGCTGCGAAAGCGGGGCTCGACCCTGCCGAAATCCGCCGCCGCAACCTGCGCGACCCGGGAATGCCCGGGGCCTTGGGGCAGAAGGTTGCGGGCTCGGAGCGGCTGGAGGAAATGCTGGAAGCGGCGGCGGCCTCGCCGCTGTGGAGCGGCACGTCGGATGATGGCGAATGGGTCACCGGAACCGGCATGGCGTTGATCTGGCAGGGAAACGGTCTGGGCACCATCCCCGAGGATCGGGGCGAAGGCGCGCTGAGGCTGGCGCCCGATGGCAAGATCGAAGTGCTGTGCGGGCTTGATGAGATGGGACAGGGCCTGCATGCCTCGCTTCGCGCGGTGGTGGCCGGCGCGCTGGGGATCGGACGCGAGGATGTGCGGCCCGTGACAGGCGATACCGGCCGCGCCCCCGATAGCGGCTCGACCACCGCGTCGCGCGGCGGCTATGTCGTCTGGACCATTGCGCAGCAGGCAGGTCCGGTTCTGTCCGCCGACATGCTGCAGGGCGCGGCGCGGCTGCTCGACCGTCCGGTGACCGAGCTGACCCTCGTTCCCGGCGGTATCGGCGAGGCGGGGCGCAACCTGCCCGAGCCGATCCTGACCTTCGCCGATCTGGCACGGCGGGCGCTGCCCTCGGGCCTGCCGGTCGCGCATGTGGCCTTCGACTTTCCCAAAAGCGATTACACCAAGGGCAATGCGCGGTTCATCTTCTGCGCCGGGGCGACCGTCGCGCGCATCGCGGCAAGCCGGGTGAGCGGCGAGATCCGCGTCGATGCGCTTGAGATGCACACCGCTGCGGGACCGATCATCGATCTTGCCAGCTATCTGGGCCAGATGGAGGGCGGGCTGGTGCAGGGGCTGGGCTTCACGCTGACCGAGGACGTGTTGATGAAGGGCGGCGCGCCGCTCACGCGCAACCTTGACACCTATGCCATGCCGACCCAGCGCGACGTCCCCCGGCATCTGAGCGTCACCGCCCTGCCCGATCTCGATCCCGGCGATCCCTATGGGCCGCGCGGCGCGGGTGAATTGGGGATCGGCGGCGTCACGCCCGCCATCGCCAATGCCGTGGCCGACGCGATCGGCCACTGGCCCGCCAAAGCCCCGATCCCGCCCGACTGGGTGCAAAGCCGGATGGAGACGCGATGATCCGCTTCACATTGAACGGCGAGCCGGTCGAAATCGACGCCGCCCCCGACCGCAGTCTTGCGCGCATCCTGCGCGACGATCTGGGGCGGACCGGCACCAAGATCGGCTGCGATATCGGTCGCTGCGGAGCCTGTACGGTGCTGCTGGGCGGTCAGGCGGTCAATGCCTGTCTGGTCATAGCGTGGCGGCTCGCCGGGCAACACGTCACGACCATCGAGGGGCTCGATTCCCTTCCTGTTTCCAAGGCGCTGGTCCAAGGCATGACCGAGGCCAACGCGTTTCAATGCGGCTATTGCGCGCCCGGCACGATGATGCAGCTGGCCGCGCTTTTGACCGACGAGCCCGAGGCCAGCGACGACACGATCCGCGCCGCGCTCGAGGGCAATCTGTGCCGCTGCACCGGCTATCATTCGATCCTGCGCGGGGCCCGGCGGGCTGCCGACCTGCTCAGGGCCGAGACCCAAGATAAGGACTGACATGCGCCTGATCCTGACCCCGCACGCGCCGCGCACCGAAGGCGCGCAGCGCTTCCTCAAGACCGGCCCGAAGCGGCTGTTCATCGATGGCGAATGGCTGGACACCGCCGAGACGTTCCCCAGCCATGACCCCGCCACCGGCGCGGAACTGGCACAAATCGCGCGCGCCACGCAGGCCGACGCAGACGAGGCCGTCGCCGCAGCGCAGGCGGCGCTGACCCGGCCCGACTGGGCGGGGATGCTGCCCGCCGCGCGCGGGGCTTTGTTGTGGAAGGTCGCCGATCTGATCGAGGCCCATGCCGACGAACTGGCCGAGCTGGAAAGCCTCGATCAAGGCAAGACCTTCGCCACCGCGCGCTTCGGCGAGATGAACGGCGCAATCGCGCAGTTCCGCTATTACGCCGGGTTCGCCACCAAGCTGCACGGTCAGACGATCGCGCCGTCGATCGGATACGCGCCGCCCGGCAAGCAGGTCATGGCCTATACGCGTCGTGAACCCATTGGCGTGGTGGCGGCGATCACGCCGTGGAACTCGCCCCTGTTGATGGCAGCGATGAAACTGGCGCCGGCGCTTTGCGCGGGCTGTACCATCGTGCTGAAACCGGCCGAAGAAACCTCGCTCACCGCGATCCGGCTGGTCGAGCTGATGGCCGAAGCCGGGCTGCCCGCGGGCGTGGTCAACCTGCTGACCGGCTACGGGCACGAGGTCGGCGCGGCGCTGAGCGCGCATCCGGGCGTGGCGAAAGTGGCCTTCACCGGCTCGACCGAGGTCGGGCGCCTTTTGCTGGACGCCGCGCGCGGAAACCTGAAGAAGCTGACGCTGGAGTTGGGCGGGAAATCCCCCGCGCTGGTGCTGGATGATGCCGATCTGTCGCTGGCCGTGCCGGGCGTCGCGCGCGGGATCTTCGCCAATTCCGGTCAGGTCTGCGTCGCGGGCAGCCGGGTTTATGCCCAGCGAAAGATCCATGACCAGCTGGCCGAGGGGCTGGCGAAACAGGCCGAGGGGATGCGTCTGGGGCATGGGCTGGACCCCGAAAGCGAACTGGGGCCCCTGGTACACGAAGCGCATGCCCAGCGCGTCGCGGGCTTCGTCGCGCAAGCGCGCAAGGCAGGAGCCGAAGTGCTGGCGGGCGGCATGACCAACGGCGCCTTTCATGCCCCGACGGTGATCGCGGGCGCGGCGCAGGACAGCCCGCTTCTGCGCGACGAGATCTTCGGCCCGGTGGTGTCGATCACCCCCTTCGACGAGATCGACGAGGCGATTCAGATGGCCAACGACACCGATTTCGGACTGGCCGCGAGCGTCTGGACCGAAGGCCTGAGCGCCGCGCACCGGGTATCGGCGGCAATCCGCGCAGGCACGGTTTGGGTCAATTGTCACAGCTTTTTCTCGCCCGAATTGCCCAAGGGCGGGCTCAAGGAAAGCGGCTGGGGCGTCGAGAACGGAGCGCAGGGGCTTGAGAATTACCTCGAGACCAAGACAGTGTGCATGGTGATTTGAGGGGCGTCCGCGCGGTTCGCTGTGGGGCGCCCCAACGCTAACCGGGTTGGAGACCGACATGACGCCATCGTTCTGGGATGCGGAGACGCGCTTCTGGCTGGACGGGACGACAAGCTATGTGACCACCATGGCCAATGATGCGGTGATGGTGTTCCCCGCCCCGACCGGCATTCTGACGGGCGAGGCGATCCTTGAAAGCCTGAAGGAAGCGCCCCGCTGGGACGATGTCGCTTTCGATGAACGCAAGGAGACCCGCGTGGGCGACACGATGGTGCTGGCCTACCGCGCGACCGGCCATCGCGGCAAGGACCGCCCTTATGTCGCGATGTGCTCGTCGACCTATGCGCGGCAGGCCGGGTCGTGGAAGCTGGTGGCCCACCAGCAATGCCCGCAAAGCTGAGCACGGCAGGCGGCGGCGCCTTGCGCACCGGACCTGTAACCACGGCGCGCGGCCCTGCGGCGCGCCGTTTTGCAGGGCCTCTGCGTCCCCGTCCGATTGCGCCGCGTGTCGAAGCGCGTTAGACCCCGAGTCGTTATCTGACCGAAACACTCAGCAATACAGAGCCAGGCGAAAGGTCGGTCCTCGCAAGTACGGACTTCCTGATGAAACCTTCGCTCTCGTTGTTGGCTCTGGCTATCGCGCCGCTCTTCCCCGCATCGCAGGCCCTCGCGCAAGAGGTCACGGTCGCGACATTTGCCGGACCGGCTCAGGCCCCGGCGCAGCCCGACCGCGTGGTCGCGCTCGACCTTGCAGCCATCGACTCGCTGGCGGCCTTGGGCGTGGCTCTGGATGGCGTGCCGGCGATCCGAGCGCCCGCGTATCTGGCACCTGCCCTTGATGGCGTGCCGACCATGGGCACCCTGTTCGAGCCCGATTTCGAAAGCCTCGCGGTGATGGAGCCCGACCTGATCATCGCCGGCGGACGCTCGCAGCCGCAGGTCGCCGCGCTGAACCGGATCGCGCCGACGCTCGACATGACGATCGGCGGCGATGTCGTGGGGCAAAGCCGCGAACGACTGCGCGCTTATGGCCAGATCTTCGGGCTGCAGGACCGGGCCGAGACGCTGATCGCGCAGTCCGACGCCCAATTGGCCGAGGCGCGCGCGTCGATCGAGGGCCGTGGCGCTGCACTGATCGTGCTGACCAATGGCGGCACCGTGTCGGCCTATGGCGGCGACAGCCGGTTCGGCTGGCTGCACAGCGCGCTGGGTCTTCCCGAAGCCGCGCCCGGTATCACCGCCGAAAACCATGGCGAATCCGTCTCGTTCGAGTTCATCGCCGAGACCGATCCCGACTGGCTTCTCGTCATCGACCGCGCCGCCGCGATCGGGCAAGAGGGCGAAGCGGCCTCGGTCACGCTGGACAATCCGCTGGTGCAGGGCACCAGGGCGGGGCTGAGCGGGCAGATCATCTATCTCGACAGCGCGGCGCTTTATCTGGCGGGCGGCGGCGTTCAGGCGACGGCGCGGGTGGTCGGCCAGATCGCAGAGGCTTTCACCGCAGCGGGACGCTGACCCTATGCGCCGCCTGTTGCCTGCGCTGATCGCGCTCGCCCTTCTGACCGGGCTCAGTCTGCTGGTCGGAGCCACCAATCTTTTCGACAGCCCGCTCGACCGCTCGATGGTGCTGGCCGTCAGCCGCCTGCCCCGCACCATGGCCGCCATCCTTGCGGGCGCCGGGCTGGCGCTGGCGGGCGTGGTGATCCAGCAGACGATGCGCAACCGGCTGGTCGAGCCGGGCCTGACCGGCACGCCGGAAGCGGCGATGATCGGGCTTCTGGGCGTGACGCTGCTCGCGCCGGGGGCCGCGCTGCTGACGAAGATGTCGGTGGCCGCCTTGTCTGCGCTTCTGGGCACGGCGGGGTTCTTCGCGCTCAGCACGCGCGTGCCCCGCCGCGACCCGATGCTTCTGCCGCTGGTGGGGCTGATCTATGGCGGCATCCTTGGCGCGGCGGCGCTGTTCATCGCGTGGTCGACCGATCTCGTGCAATTCGTGGGGATCTGGCAGACCGGCGATTTCTCGGGCGTGCTGCGGGGCCGGTACGAGCTGTTATGGCTGATCGCCGCGCTCGCGGGCCTGCTCTGGCTGTTCACCGACCGCCTGACCATCCTCGGGCTGGGCGAGGATCGCGCGCGGGCGCTGGGGCTGAACGTTCGCCAGACGGTGCTGGCCGGGCTGACCATCGTCGCCATCGCCGTCGCGGTCGTGGTGGTTACCGTGGGCGCGATGCCCTTCGTAGGGCTTGTCGTGCCCAATATCGTCTCGCGGCTCTGGGGGGACAATCTGCGCGACAATCTGGGGCTCGTGGCGGTGATGGGGGGCGGTTTCGTTCTGGCCTCGGACGTGATCGGGCGGCTGGTGCGCTGGCCCTACGAGATCCCCGCCGCCACCATCTTCGCCATCGGCGGCGCGGCGATCTTTTTGTGGCTTCTCAATCACCCCAAGGCGCACGCGCATGGCTGAGCGGCGGCTGATCTGGCTGGCGGGCGGGCTGGCACTGGCCATCGCGCTGTTCCTGCTTTGGAACCTGCGCGCGCCCATGGGGTTCATCCTGTCGCTCAGGGCCGAGAAGCTGGCCGCGCTGGTGCTGGTCGGGGCGGCGACCGGGGTCGCCACGGTGATCTTCCAGACCATCGCCGCCAACCGGCTGCTCACCCCCGGCATCGTCGGGTTCGACGCGCTCTTCGTGTTCCTGCAGACGGCGCTGCTCGTGGCGCTCGGCAGCGCGGGCTTCGCCGCCCTGCCCACCTTGCCGACATTCGTGCTTGAGACCCTGTGCCTGATCGGGGCTGCGATGGCCTTGTTCGGGCTGCTCTTGCGCAAGGGGGCCGAGGATATCATCCGCATGATCCTGACCGGCGTGATCCTGGGCGTGTTGCTGCGCGGGCTTGCGAGCTTCGCGCAGCGGCTGCTGGACCCGTCGGAATTCGCGGTCCTGCAACAGGCCAGCATCGCCAGTTTCAACGCGGTTCCGCGCGACCAGCTTGCAATAGCCGCGCTGACACTGAGTGCAGCCCTTGGGGTCGCGTGGCGGCTCGCGCCCGGCTTTGACGTCGCGCAGCTGGGGCGGATCAAGGCGCGCTCGCTGGGGCTCGACCATGACCGGCTGGTGCTGGGCGGGCTGGCGCTGGTGGCGGCGCTGGTCGCGGTGTCGACCGCGCTGGTCGGGCCGGTCACCTTTCTTGGCCTGCTGGCCGCCAGCCTTGCGCGCGCAGCCCTGCCCGACAGCCGCCACGCCCTGCTGATCCCCGCCGCCGCGCTGATCGGCGCGACGATCCTTGTTGTCGGGCAAACATTGTTCGAACGCGTGCTCGGCCTGCAATCGGCGCTGGGGATGGTGGTCGAGTTTCTGGGCGGGCTGTTGTTCCTCGTCCTTGTCCTGAGAAAGCCGGTGCCATGATCGATATCGACCACCTGACCCTTGAGCGCGATGGCCGTGTTATCCTCGACGATATCTCTCTGCGCCTTCCGCGCGGTGGCATCACCGCGATCATCGGTCCCAACGGCGCAGGCAAATCCACGCTGTTGCATTGCCTTGCCGGATTGCTGGCGCCCCGGTCCGGTCGGGTTCGCGTGCTGGGCCGTGACATTCATCACATCCCCGCGCGCGAGCGGGCGCGGCTTCTGGCCCTGCTCACGCAAAGCCCCGGCACGGTTCCCCGGCTCAGCGTGCGCGATCTGGTGGCTTTCGGGCGCTGGCCGCATCACCGGGGCCGCCCCGGCCCGACGGACCATGCGCTGGTCGCGCAGGCGCTTGAGCGCTTTGCGCTCACGCCCCTGGCCGCGCGCGATGTCGAAACGCTGTCGGGCGGCCAGAAACAGCGGGCCTTCGTCGCCATGGCCTATGCGCAATCGACACCGTGGATGCTGCTGGACGAGCCCCTGTCGGCGCTCGACCCGAAATATATCCGCGATATCATGGACCGCTTGCGCGACCTCGCCCCGCCCCGGCACGGATTGACCGAAGCCCCCGCCGCGAGCCGAAGCGTGCTTTTGGTACTGCACGACCTGCAGATCGCGTGGCGCTATGCCGACTGGTTCGTGTGCCTGAAGGACGGCAAGCTGCTGGCTCATGGCCCGCGCGACACGACCGTGACCGCCGATTTGCTGTCGGCCCTCTACGACACCCCGCTGCGGCTTGAGCGTGTCAGCGACAGCTCGGTCATTTTGCCCGCCTGACACGGCTTGTGCCGGCTCTTGCGCCGCGCCATGCTGTGCGGATGACAGATGCCGACGCCCTGATCGCCGCCCTTGAGCTGCAGCCCCATCCCGAAGGCGGCCATTACCGCGAGACATGGCGCGCCGAGGCACCGGAGGGTGAGCGCCCGGCGGGAACGATGATCCTGTTCCTGCTCAAGGCGGGTGAGGTCTCGCACTGGCACCGGGTCGATTCGACCGAAACATGGCTCTATCACGCAGGCGCGCCGCTGATCCTGTCGACCAGCCCGGACATGACCGGCCCCGCGACCGACCGGCGGCTGGGGGCGGATGTTCTGGGCGGTCAGGCGCCGCAACTGATCGTACCCGCCGATCACTGGCAGGCCGCGCGCAGCGAGGGCGCGTTCACGCTGGTTTCCTGCGCCGTCAGCCCGGGTTTCGACTTTGCCGGTTTCACCCTCGCCCCGCCCGGTTTCGACATCCCGCGCGGTCGCTGAAGCGCTGAAACAAGCGACCGTCGCGCGGCCCGGAAGGCGGGCGCGATTTTTCCCGTCCAACCCTCTTGCACCCGCTCGCGGCATTCGCTACATCGCCCCCACGTTGACCATCCAAGCGCGGAGAGGTGCCGGAGCGGTCGAACGGGGCGGTCTCGAAAACCGTTGTGGGTGAGAGCCCACCCAGGGTTCGAATCCCTGTCTCTCCGCCACTTGCCTCCGCGAAAGCGTTCTCCCGATCCTGCTGAGGCCAGATTTTCTCTTTATATTCACGGGTCATGCGGGGGGGCTGTTCACCGGCCCATGTGCCAGAAGGGCCGGAAGCAGTCTCTCAGGGCCGTTATTCTCCAGCCCTCATGACTGCGCCGATTTAGTGAATAGCTTGTAAGTGAATGATTTATTGTTTTTATTTCGAAGGTCGAAAATTGACTTCGACGCTAGTCTCCTTCGGTCATTTGGAACTGGGATCGAAATTTCAATCAGCTTGAAGCACATCATCCTGTACTTTCGTCAGCGATGACATCTGCATTCCCAATTTGGATTTCGGCAGCACTGCTGCGGCGCCAAGCGGCCAAGAGATTGACTGCCAATGCAGTCTCCTCCTGTCTCCTGAGCACGCACTCCCAGACTGTTGCAACACGCCAGCCAACATCAAGCAGCTGATCGTGCACCGACCTGTCCCGCGCAACGTTCGCGTCGAACTTCGAGTGCCAGAATTCTGGACGTGTCGATGGAGTGGTTGCGCTACGGCGCCATCGCTTTAGCAGGCGCTAAGCTGCTGATGTTCCGTCATTTGTCACGTCCTGCGCATCGCGTCTCGAGCGATGGTTTCCGCAGGATCTGTCGGCAACCTGAGGGATGCCTGAAAACCGGAAGACGACCCAGGACGCGGCGACTTCAGAATGAGTTGGCTTCCGATCCGATCCGCGATGGCAACGACGATGGCAAGGCCCAGTCCGCTGCCATCGGTGCTTGGGTTTGCCCGCTCGAAACGGACCGTCAGGCGGCTGAGGGTGTCGCGCGGCAGGACGGGACCGTCGTTCGACACGATCAATTGCGCATCACCCGTCAGGGTGACATCGACTGGCGCAGTCTCCGCCCCATGACGAAGCGCATTCTCCACGAGGTTTCGGCAGAGGATGCCGAAGGCGTCAGGGTCGATATCCGACATGACGGCGGTGTCCGCTAGGGTCAGCGCGATGCGGCCCGGCGCGCTTGCGCGCGCCAAGTCGTCCACCACAACACGCGCAACGGCTCTCAGGTCCGCGCTTCGGTCCATTCGCAGGCGCCCGCCTTCCGCCCGTGCAAGCTGCATCAGGCGTTCGGAAAGCCGCGTCAGGCGCTTCAGCGTCGCCTCGATTTCTGCAGCCCGCGCGTCAGTGGCCGGGTCACTCGTCTCCGACCGAAGCCTCTGCGCCTGAGCGATGGCCCCTGCCAACGGGGTTCGCAATTCGTGCGCTGCATTGGCGGCAAAGCTGCGCTCCGCCTCGAACGCTTCGCGCAACCTGGCCAAAAGGCTGTTCAGGGTAGCGGCCAGCGGGCCGATCTCTGTCGGCAGATCGTCGGCAGCAACCTCCGACAGGTCGCGGGCGCCGCGCGCCTCGAGCTGCGCGCGGAACCGGCGCAAGGGGTCAAGGCTGAAGCGAACGGCCATGACGATCGCCGCCAGCGCGAGGGGCAGCACGATCAGAAGCGGCAGGCCGAGGCCCATCTGGATTTCCCGCGCGACGGACATGCGATGCGCCAGCGGTTCGGCCACCGTGATGCGGATCGTCCCCTGGAGCGCCGCGTCGCTGTAGAGCCGGTGAGTTGCGGTCTGGCGGAACCCCGGCGCATCGTAGGGCGGGAACACTGCGGGGTCTGCCGCATGGGACTGCAGCAGGATCAGACCCTCGGCGTCCCGCACGAGATAGGTGAACAACTCGTCGTGCTCGCGAATGGGCGCGAGCCGTTGGGTCACCCCTTGGTCCTCGCGACCGACGATGTCGGTCACCGCCAGCGGCAGGATGCGTTCCGCAGTCTCGCGCAGGGCGCTGTCGAAGACCTCGTCCATCTCGCCCCGCACGATCACGGCCGTGACTGTAGCGGCCAGCAGCCACAGGATCGTCAGCACGAGGCCCAGCGACAGGCCGAGCCGCGCCTGGAGGCTCGCGGGCCAATTCATGCTTTACCCAGTCTGTAGCCCATTCCGCGCTCGGTCTCGATGACGGCGCTCCCCAGCTTCTTGCGCAGACGGCTGACATGAACCTCTATGGTGTTGCTCTCCACCTCCACGTCGAAGGCATAGAGCTTATCCTCCAACTGCGCCTTCGACAGAAGCTGCCCCGGGCGGGACAGAAACGCCTCGAAGAGCGCCCATTCCCGCGCCGTCAGCTGGACGGACCTACCGTCGCGATAGATGCTGTGCGCGGCCAGGTCGATCTGAAGCGACCCGTGCGTGATGATCGGGTTCGGGTTGCCGCTATAGCGCCGGGCGACCGAGCCAATTCGCGCTGACAGTTCGGCGAGATCAAAGGGTTTCACGAGATAATCGTCGGCCCCCGCGTTCAGCCCCTCGATCCGGTCTGACACCTGGTCCAGCGCCGTCAGGATGATGACTGGCGTCGCTTCGCCCCGTGCGCGCAAGCCCTTGAGGAAACCGATGCCACGGCCGTCGGGCAACATGAGATCGAGCAGGATCAGATCATAGGACGTGGCGTGCACGGCGTCGCCGGCAACGTCAAGCCGCGTGACCCAGTCCACCGACTGGCCATCCGCGGCTATCTGGTCTCGCACCGCGGCGCCCAGCACAGTATCGTCCTCGATCAGCAGGATGCGCATGATGGTTCCCGTCCTTTCCCGATGACCCTCCATGATCCGTCTGGCTGACACGAAGCTGAAGCGTGTGGGCCAAGCCCCTTCAGGCTGCCGTCAGCTTCGCCGCGCATGAAGTGCATCAAGATGGCCGCAGCGAGGAGTGTGCCCCATGAAGAAGACATTGACAATTCTTGGCTTTCTCGCGGTCTTTCCGGCTGGTGTCGCCTTGGCGGACGACGATTGCTTCGTGCCGATGGCCGATTGGCAGCCGCGCGACGCCGTCGCCCGGCTGGCGGAAGAGAACGGCTGGGCGGTGCGCCGCATCAAGATCGACGACGGTTGCTATGAAATCGACGGCCGCGACGCGGAGGGGCGTCGGATCGAGGTGACGTTCCATCCCGCCACGCTGGAAGTGATCGAGTTCGAGTATGAGGACGAGGACGTCGACGATCGCCCCCGCCGCGACCGCGACGGAGGCGACGATAACTGACGCGACCACTCAGGACACTGCGAAGATGAACACCACGAGGTCGGGCAAGGTCCGGGTCTGGGACCCTCTCGTCCGGGTGTTCCACTGGGGTCTGGTGGCCGCATTCGCGACGGCGTGGCTGACCGCGGACGAGCTGCAGCCCGTGCACGAGATCGCGGGCTACACCGTCGCCGGCCTCGTGGCGTTCAGGCTGATCTGGGGCCTCGTCGGGAGCCGCTATGCGCGCTTCGCCCAATTCCTGAAAGGCCCGCGCGAGACGCTCGCCTATCTCGGAGACATGGCTCGCGGCAAGGAGCGGCGATACCTGGGTCACAACCCGGCCGGCGCCGCAATGATGGTGGCGCTACTCGTGACCCTGTCGGGTACCGCATTCACCGGTTGGCTCATGGGGGAACCGGCCCGAGTGGCGATGCTGCCAGACCTGCCGCAGATAGTGGCGCCCGCCTGGGCAGACGACGATGGTGGTGAGTACGGCGAGCGCGGCGAAGAGGCGGCTGAAGAGCTGCACGAGGTCCTTGCCAATCTCATGCTGCTGCTGGCCGCGCTTCATGTCGGAGGCGTGGTGATAACGTCTTTCCGGCATCGCGAGAACCTCGCGCGCGCCATGGTCACAGGCGACAAGCGCGCACCACGACCCGGCGACATCAGCTGACCAACCGACAACCCAGTGCCGACCGTCCCTTCGGCGCGAGCTCGCCCCGCCCTCACCGGCGGGGCTCTTGTCTGTCCAGCGACGCTTTTCTTCCTGACGGCAAGCTGAAGCAGGAACCGCCAGCGCGTCAGGAAGCCCTCAGGTCGGCACTCCAGATTGTCCTCAGCAGACAAAAGGAGACCCTGCCATGAAAAAGACCTTGGTACTTCTCGTCGGCTCCACAGTGCTGACCGCCGCCATCGGCGTGCCAGCCTGGAGCGCGATGTACGCCCCCGCGGACGGAAGCATTCGGCCGTTCCCTGCGCTGTTAGAAGAGGGTGAGCAGACAATGCCGCTCGTTCTCGCCAGTGACGACGATGACGAAGACCGCCGCCTGCGGGACGGCTCCCGGCGCGGCCACGACGATGATGATGATGACGGTGACGACGATTGCCGAGGTAGCGCCAGCGATCCCGCGCCCGCTGGAACGGTTGCACCCCCGCAGAACGGTCTCTTCGGAAACGGCGCCCCACCGCGGGTCCAGGTGAACTGAGCCACTCCGCCACAACTCTCCGAACAAGGACCGATCCGATGAAACTGAAAACTCTTCTTGCAACGCTCGCGCTCACCACTGCGCTGACGCTTCCCGGCCTCGCCATGGCAAGGCCGGTGACGCTGACCACGACCCTCAACACCTACGGCGGCGACGGCGCCTATCTTGCGTTGTACGTTACCGACGCCTCGGGCGCCTACATGGGCAGCCTGTGGATGGCCGGCGACAAGTCCCGATACTACGAGCATCTGAGCGACTGGTACCGCGCCACCGGCGGCGACACTGCCCAGGTCAACGGCATCACAGGCGCCAGCGTCGGCGCGGGTCGCACGCTCGAAATCACGCTCGATCTGGCCGACTCGCTGTTCGATGCGGGCTACACGCTCCACATCGACGCGGCGGTCGAGGACATGCGCGATAGCCCGAACGAGGTGGCCGTCCCGCTGACGACCGCTGGCGCCGGCACTCCGGTGACCGGCCGGCGCTACATCGCCAGCTTCGCCTACGACATGTGAGGCGTGATGGCCATGATCCGTGCACTCCATCGCTGGCCGGGTCTTCTGGCTCTGGCTCTTGTCACCGTCCTATCCCTGAGCGGCGCGGCGCTGTCGGTCTTCCCTGCGGCCGAGCGCATTGCCGCGCCGCAGGCCGAGGCAGGCATGACGGTGGCCACCCTCGCGGATCGCATTCAGGGCGCCTATCCGGGCGTCGAGCAGATCCGCCGCGCACCCTCGGGCCGGATCACAGCCTACTGGTTCGATCAGGGCACGCCCGGCGCCGCTGTGATCGACCCCGCCACCGGTCAGGGTGCGGCCTCGGCTGACCCCAACCAGACGCAACGCTGGCTTACCAATCTGCATCGCTCGCTGTTTCTCGGCGATGGCGGGCGCATCGCTACTGCCGTGGGTGCCGCCGCGATGTTGGTCCTCGCGCTTTCGGGCACCATGCTCGTTGCGCGGCGCGCGGGCGGCTGGCGTCACTGGTTCGCGCGGCTGCGCGGCCCCCTCGCTGGCCGACTGCATGTCGAGATCGCGCGCATCGCGGTGGTCGGCCTCGTCCTGTCGTCGACCACCGCCCTGTGGATGACGGCATCCACCTTCGATCTGCTTCCCGGTGGCGGCGTGCCAGCCATGCCGGTTGGGGTGAGCGGCGAGACCGGGTTCGCACCTGGTCAGATGCTCCTTCTGGCAGAGACGCCCGTCGCCCAACTGCGGGAACTGACCTTTCCCTATCCCGGGGATGCAACGGACGTCTTCGCGCTGAAGACGGACAAGGGAACCGGGTATCTCGATCAGGGCACCGGTGCGCTGCTCGCCTGGACCGACCTTAGCGTCTGGGAACGCGTATCAGAGACCATTTACATGCTGCACACCGGACAGGGAGCGGCGACGCTTGGCCTCGTTCTGGGGCTGATGGCGCTCGGCGTCCCGGCCATGGGCGTGACTGGCGTTGTCGTCTGGCTTGCGGGACGCAG
This sequence comes from Rhodobacter sp. NTK016B, assembly GCF_017303295.1. Lineage (GTDB taxonomy): Bacteria > Pseudomonadota > Alphaproteobacteria > Rhodobacterales > Rhodobacteraceae > Pararhodobacter. The sequence continues at coordinate 66,949 of NZ_JAFKOK010000013.1, forward strand.
GGGGCGGCCGCGTATCCGGGGCAATCAGTCCGCGGGACGTGCCGAGACGATCCTGCTCGTCGGGAGCGAGGGCGGCAGCACCTGGGGCTTTGCCGCCACCCTTCACGCCGCACTGACACAAGCCGGGCAGAGCGTGCACACAGCACCGATGTCGGCCTTCGCGCCAGAACGCTATGCTGCGGCCAACCGGATCATCGTGCTGGCCGCGACCTATGGTGACGGCGATGCACCGGCCTCGGCCAAGGGCTTTCTCGACCGGCTGGCAGCGGCCGACCGCGCACCCGACGCGCCCCTGGCCGTTCTCGGCTTCGGCGACCGCAGCTTTCCGGCCTACTGCGCCTTCGCCAAGGCTGTTGCGGCAGCTGCCGAGGCGAAGCGCTGGCCGCAGCTCATGGCCATCGACACCATCGACCGTCAGTCGCCGCAGGACTTCGCCCGCTGGGGCGGCGCCCTCGGAGACGCTATGGGCGTCGATCTCGAGCTGTCCCACCAGCCCGTTCGCCCAGTGACCGAGACGTTGACCCTCGTCTCGCGGCGGGACTACGGCGCAGAGGTGCAGGCCCCAACCGCGATCCTTCGCTTCGCCCTGCCGCGTGTCAGCCTGTGGCAGCGATTCGTCCGGGCCGGCTTCGCCCGGTTCGACGCGGGCGATCTGATCGGCATCCTGCCCGAGGGGAGCCCCGTACCGCGTTTTTACTCGCTCGCCTCTGCGCGCCGCGACGGCTTCATCGAGATTGTAGTCAAGAAGCATCCCAGAGGCCTCGCCTCTGGCCAGTTGATCGCCCTCGAACCCGGCGACACAGTTATCGCCTTCCTCCGCCGCAATCCCGGCTTCCGCCCGGGGCGGGGTCGCGCCCCCCTGATCCTGATCGGCGCAGGTACCGGCATCGGACCTCTGGCGGGCTTTGTGCGCGGCAATGCGCGGCAGCGGCCCGTCCACCTGTTCTTCGGCATGCGTCATCCGGACAGCGACTTCTTCTACGGCGAGGAGTTGCGCGCCTGGCAGAAAGAGGGCCGTCTGACCCGTCTGGTCACGGCTGTCTCGCGCGGGACAAGACCCCACTACGTTCAGGACGCGCTTCGCGGGGACGCGGCGCAGGTCGCTCAGCTCGTCCGCGACGGGGCCCGTGTGATGGTCTGCGGTGGACGCGATATGGCGGCGGGCGTGGCGGATGCGCTGGCAGAGATCCTTGCACCAACCGGGCTCACCCCGGCGGTTCTGAAGACGGAGGGGCGGTATGTCGAAGATGTCTACTGAAAGTGTACGCTTTGCCCTGAACGGTCCGACGATGGGCACGCGCTGGTCGGCGCTCTTCTTCGCGCCGGATGGCTTCGATCCGGCGCCGGTCCAAGCGGCGCTGCAGGCGGCCACGGCCGAGGTCGACGCGCAGATGTCCACATGGAACGCAAGCAGCGATCTTATGCGGTTGAACGCAGCGCCTGTTGGCGCTCGGGTCATGGTACCGGATCGGCTGAGCGAGGTTCTCCGTCTTGGTCTGGAGATCGGTCTTGCCTCGGGCGGGGCCTTCGACATCGGCATGGGCGACGCGGTGACGGCCTGGGGGTTCGGTCCCGAGGCAGCGGCGCCCGAGCGCATCCGCAGCGCCATGACGGCCAGACGTGTGCCCACCCATCAAGCGCTCGAGATCGACAGGACGTCAGGTCTCGTCCGCAAGACCTCGCCGCTGGCGCTGGACCTCAACGGCATCGCCAAGGGGTATGGCGTCGACCGGCTGGCCGAGACGCTGACGGTGCACGGGATCGGTGACGCGCTTGTCGGCATCGACGGGGAGATGCGTGCGCTCGGGCTCCGGCCTGACGGGGAAGCATGGACCATCGCTGTGGAAGCGCCTGACCCCGCCCGCCGCGCGCCCCATACCATCCTTGCGTTGCAGGACGCTGCCGTGGCGACCTCGGGGGACTACCGGCACTGGGTCGAGGTGCAGGGCCGCCGCCTGTCGCACACCATGGACCCCGCGCGCGGTGCGCCCCTGATCGCGTCGCCCGCCTCGGTGACGGTCGTCGCCCGGACCTGCGCCGAGGCGGATGCGTGGGCGACGGCGCTGATGGTAAAAGGAAGCTTGGAGGGCGCTATGTTGGCGCGTAGTTGTAACCTGAACGCTCTCTTTATTGATCGGGAGGGCGATCATCTTCGCGAAACGAGAGTGGGACGGCTATTCGAAACCCGTCCGGATCCCGAGCGGGTGAACTGACGCCGGGACATGCACCAGATGACACCCTTGTTTCATGATCGCCTGAACGTCGCCCTACTTGGCCTGGCGTTGCTTGGTCTGGTGTCTGGCCTTGCATTCTGGCTGTTGGGGCAGCTGGATTATGCCGCGATCGCGTGGACGGCCGGTGTCGTCCCGGTCCTTTTGGCGCTCGGCGTCGAGATCATTCGAAGTCTTGGACAAGGCGAGGTCGGGCTGGATATCGTGGCGGCGCTGTCGATGTCCGCAGCACTGCTGTTCGGGGAAACCCTGGCGGCGGCAGTCGTGGCGCTGATGTATTCGGGCGGCACCTTCCTCGAGACTTTCGCTCAAGGTCGTGCCCGGCGAGAGATGAGCGATCTTCTGTCCCGCGTGCCCCGCAGTGCGACGCGGCATCGCAATGGCGCTCTGGATGAAGTCCCGCTCGACGACATTGCGCCGGGCGATCTGCTGCTGATCCGGCAGGGCGACGTGGCCCCCGTGGACGGTCGAGAGCGCCGGCGCGATGCTCGACCAGTCCGCGCTGACCGGCGAGTCGATGCCTGCCCGGCTGACACGGGGGCAGGACGTGATGAGCGGATCGACCAACGCGGGCGAGGCCTTTGATCTGCGGGTCACACGGCGCGCGGCGGACAGCACCTATGCCGGGATCGTCCGGCTGGTCGAGGCGGCGCAGAAGTCCAAAGCGCCAATGGCGCGGCTGGCCGATCGCTACTCTTTGCTGTTCCTCGCTGTCACGGTTGCATTGGCAACCGCGGCCTGGTGGTTCACGGGCGATCCGATCCGGGCGGTTGTGGTGTTGGTGGTGGCGACGCCGTGCCCGCTGATCCTTTCCGTTCCGGTGGCGTTGGTCGCCGGTCTGTCGCGCGCAGCGCGTTTCGGGGTGCTGATCAAGGGCGCGAAACCGCTCGAGGCGCTGGCCCGGATTACGACGCTGATCCTCGACAAGACCGGCACGCTGACCGACGGACGCCCGCAGATCGTGTCGATCGACAGGCATGGCGATTTGTCCGAGGACGCCATTCTGTACTTCGCCGCAGCGCTCGATCAGGCATCGAAACACCCGATCGCACAAGCCATCGTCGGGGCGGCCCAGGCGCGCGGGATCGCCTTGCCGATCCCCGCGAGCGTGGTCGAGACGCCCGGCGAAGGCGTTGCCGGGACAATCGACGGACGCATGGTTGTGGTCGGCGGCGCGGCTTTCGTCGCCGCACAGCTTGGCGTCGCCGACCCGGAAAGCACGGTGGTCGAGGCGGGATCGGTGGTGGTTTCGCTCGGCGTTGACGGAAAACTCGCCGGCCACATCGTGATGGCTGACGTATTGCGCGCTGGCACGGCTGAACTGCTCTCTGGGCTTCGACATCTGGGCGTCGGTCGCATCCTGCTGGCGACAGGTGATCGCCGCGCCGTCGCCGAGGCCGTGACGGCGGGCCTTGGCCTCGATGCCGTACGCGCCGATCTGACCCCGGATCAGAAGGTCCTGCTGGTCCTGACCGAGCGGAAGAACGGCCCGGTCATGATGGTGGGCGACGGTGTCAACGACGCGCCCGCGCTGGCTGCCGCCGACATCGGTGTCGCGATGGGCGCGCGTGGGACGGTGGCTTCGGCCGAAGCGGCCGATGTCGTGCTGCTGGTCGATCACCTTGATCGCCTTCTGCCGGGGATCGAGATCGCGCAACGATCCCGCCGCATCGCCCTCGAAAGCGTCGCGGCAGGGATTGGTCTCTCGGTCGGGGGCATGGTCGCTGCGGCCTTCGGCTACCTGTCCCCGGTGCAGGGAGCGCTCCTGCAGGAGTTGATCGACGTGGCGGTCATCCTTAACGCATTGCGGGCTCTCAGGATCGTGCCGGGTCACGCAGGTCAGATAGAGGGCAGCCTTGGCGATACAGCGGCTCATCGTCCGCCTAAGCCGACATTCAACGCAACATAGCCCGGAAGACCCTTTTGAGATGAACAGACTTTCCCATTCCGAAATTCACATGATCCATCGCATCGGCTGGCTGCGTGCCGCTGTTCTGGGCGCGAACGATGGTCTCGTCTCCACCGCAAGCTTGGTCGTCGGGGTCGCTGCGGCAGGTTCCGGGCGTCCCGAGATCCTGATCGCGGGTCTTGCCGGGCTCGTCGCCGGGGCGATGTCGATGGCGGCGGGCGAATACGTCTCCGTCAGTTCACAGACCGATGCAGAGCAGGCCGACATCGCGCGCGAAACCCGCGAACTGAGGGAAACACCCGAGGCCGAGCTCGACGAGCTCACACGCATCTACGTTGCGCGCGGGCTTGACGATGGCCTCGCGCGCCAGGTCGCGATCCAGCTGTCCGACAAAGACGCACTTGGCGCCCATTCGCGTGACGAGCTTGGTATCTCTGAGACCGTGACCGCGCATCCGATCCAGGCGGCTCTGGTGTCAGCGGCGACCTTTGCTGTCGGCGCCGTCATACCGCTCATCATTGCTGTGCTGGTTCCTGCGACCAAGATCACTCTCGTCGTCGCGGTCACCACTTTGGTCGCGCTTTCAGTGCTGGGCGGACTCGGAGCATCGGTCGGTGGTGCGGGCATCGTCAAGGGAGCCGTTCGCGTCACGTTCTGGGGCGCACTTGCCATGGCCGCGACCGCTGGCGTCGGCATGCTCTTTGGTGTGACGGTCGGCTAAGCGAGGTCGCGCGGAGTCAGCGGTGCCGTTGCTCGCCTGTATAAAAAAAATTAATAGCTTAAGGCGGATAAGGTTGGATATCAGACCCATCCCCTCCGCCACCCTTCCTTTTTTCCATTTTGTGATCGGTCCTTTACCGGGCCGCGCATTTCGCTCTGGGTCGCGACAACCCAAGGCGCCTCGGATATGACCCCTTGTAGACGTGCTGATTTTCTGCGCGTATCTTAGTGGTGTTCTCTCGTAAGAGTAGAGGCCATCATTGGCCTTGCGCGCTAAGGTTAAGCCGCTGCGCAGTTTTCCGCACAATTGTGAAGAGTCTTGAGCGAAGCACGGAATTGCATGAAACTATACATTATCGCCCCGCTTCCCGATTTCGGCCACAAGGCCGGCGCGTCCTCGCGGTTGCTCAATATCGACGAGGCCTACGCGCTGAATGCTTCGGCCGGGATCACCACGGTTGCGGCGCTGCTGGATGACGACTTAGAAATCCGCCTGTGCGACGAGATGATCGAACCCGTCGATTTCGACGACCCGTCCGACATCGTGGCGATCAGCATAAACGTGGCTCAGGCCGCGCGCGGGATCAGCATCGCCCGGCGCTTTCGGGAGATGGGGCGGACGGTCATCGTCGGCGGCCCGCATGTTTCCCTGTCGCCCGAAACCTTCACCGACGAGGCGGATTGCCTTGTGATCGGCGAATTCGAGACCGTCGCGGAGCAATTCTGCGCGGATCTGAAGGCGGGCGCGCTGAAACCACGCTATCGGTGCGGTCAGGCGGATATGGCGATGACGCCGATGCCGCGCTGGGATCTCTATCCCAACGACCGGGCGCTGACCGGCGTCATCCAGACCAGCCGGGGCTGCCCCTTCGAATGCAATTTCTGCGATGTGATCCAGTATCTGGGCCGTATCCAGCGCCACAAGCCCGTTGAACGGGTTTTGGCCGAAGCGCAGTTTCTCTATGATCTGGGTTATCGTTCGGTCAATCTGTCGGATGACAATTTCACCGTCAATCGCCGCAAATCGCGCGCCATGCTGGAAGCTCTGGCCGCCTGGAACGGGCGCGAGGGACGCGCGCCGGTCGAATTCGCCACGCAATGCTCGATCGACCTCGCACGTGACGCGGACCTGATCGAACTATGCCGTCAGGCGGGGCTGCGCGAGGTCTTCATCGGCATCGAGACCAGCAACGAAGAGGCGCTGAAGGAAGCCCAGAAGCGCCAGAACCTGCGTCAGAATCTGGTCGAGACGATCAGCCGGGTCGTCTCGGGCGGACTGGTGGTGTCGGGGGGCATGATGGTCGGGTTCGACAGCGACGATCTGAGCTGTTTCGAGCGCCAGTTCGAATTCGGCATGTCCCTGCCGATCGTCAATATGCGACCCAGCGTGCTGGTCGCGCCGGTCGCAACCCCGCTGTACACCCGGATGCAGGCCGAAGGGCGGCTTGTCGTCGATCCGGAGACCATCTTCCCGGGCAGCGGTATCTCGACGAATTTCATTCCCGCCCAGATGACACGCGAGGAGCTGACCGAAGGGGCGCTGTGGCTGACCGAGGCGCTTTACGCGCCCGACAACGCCATCGTCCGTTTCGAGCATATGGCCCGTCTTCTGGCGCCGGCGCCCGCCCATCTGACGCGCGAATCCGAGACGCTGACACCCAGCAAGGGCGCCTCGGGCGTGTTGAAGCTGATCCGCAAAAGCGCGCGCAACCCCGGCGCACGGCGGGTGATCGACGCCGTCAACGACCTCGCCCATCAGCGTCCGGAAATCGCCCGCGACCTGTCCACGGCGCTCGTCAACTATCTCAACACCTACAGCGGGCATTCTGGCTTTGCGGATCCCGGCGTGACCAGCGCCCTGCCCCAGCACTACGCGGCAACCGCCTGAATTGCAGAGCAAGCTTGTAATCGGCACGGAAGCCCAGAGAGTCGAAGACCATGAATGATGCAACGCTGCATCCCGATCTGATCGCCGCTATTGCCGACCGACGGGCGGAGCCGATGTTGACGATCCTCGGCAAGCGTGGACAGTATACCAGCCTGACGGGAGAAGAGCTTCTTGCGCGCACGCAGGCGATGCAAGCGGTTTGGGATCGCTGTCTGGGCCCCGGACCGCAGGTCTTGCTGACCGCGCTTCCGGCGGGCGAGGATTTTCTGATCGCGCTGGTGACGGCCTTGCTGGGCGGGGGCACCATGGTGCCCGTGGCCCCGCCTCGCGTCGGCGACACGCCCGGGCGGCTGGCGCGCATGGCCCGCACCTGCGACGCCAGTGCCGTATTGTGTACGACTCGCAACCGCGACGCTGTGGTGCAGCAGCTTATCGATGACGCGGGGGGGCTGCCCTGCCCGGTTCTGGCGCTCGACGCGCCCGAACCCGATGCCACCGCGCTGGCCCGCGCGCCGCGCCCGGTCAGCAGCCACCCCATCATCCAGCACACATCGGGCTCGACCCGGTTTCCCAAGGCGGTGCCTGTGACCGCCGATCAGATCCGCGCCAATTGCGCGATGATCCAGTCGCTCTGGGGGATGAACCGCGACACCGTCATGGTCAATTGGCTCCCGCATTATCACGACATGGGGCTGATGGGCTGCATCCTGTACCCGCTTCTGTCGCATGCGCATTCGGTGCAGATGAGCCCGTTCGACATGATCCGCCGTCCGTTGTCTTGGCTTGAGGCCGTGTCGCAATGGCGCGGCACGATTAGCGGCGGCCCGACATTTGCCTTCCTTGAATGCCTCAACCGGATCGATGCCGAAGCCGCGCAAGGGCTGGACCTGAGCTCGTGGCAGCGCGCCTTTTGCGGGGCCGAGCCGATCCCGGCGGGCCTTTTGCAGCGGTTCAGCGACCGCTTCGCACCGCAGGGTCTGGCGCCCGAGGCGGTGTTCGGCTGCTACGGCATGGCGGAATGCACGCTCTTTGCCGCGGGCGAAGCGCAAGCGGCAGGCAACGCCGCCCCGGCGCCCACAGACGCACTGGTCGAAGGCTGCCTGTTGAGCGACACGACCCGCGCGGGCCTGCGCATCGCCGATCCCGCAGGCGGCTGGCCGCGCCCCGAAGGCTTCACGGGCGAGATCTGGCTGACGGGGCCGTCGGTCATCCACGCCTATCTGGGCGAGGACGACCCCGAGGCCTTCGCCACCGATCCAGAGGGCCGGCACTGGCTGCGGACCGGGGATCTGGGCCATATCGCAGAGGGGCGGCTGTTCATCACCGGGCGCCTCAAGGACATCGTCATCGTCAATGGCCGCAACATCGCTGCGGCCGAGATCGAATGGATCGCCGCGCAAGAGCATGACGACCTGAACCCACTGGCCGCCGCCGCTTTTGCCGATACGCAGACGGCGGGCGGCAAGGCGCATCTGTGTATCGAGATCCGCGCAGGCGCCCCCGCCCCCGCCGATCCCGAGGCACTGGCCAAGCGCATCCGCGCCTCGGTCATCGGTCGCTGTGGGGCCGAACTGGGCGAGATCCGCATCCTGCCGCGCGGCACGCTGCCGCGCACCACCAGCGGCAAGATCCGCCGCCGTCAGGTTGCGCAGGAATTCCTGTCCCCGGCGCACCCCGCAACCTTGGAAATGGTGAAATGAGCCATCACGTCTGGTCCGATCGCACAGCGTTCATTCGTGAACCGCAAGCGGCGGCCGAGGTGCTGCGCGTTCTGGATATTCCGCGCCTCGACACCTATCACAACGCCGTGGCGCAGGCCACGGGCGTCGATCTGAGCGCTCTTCAGCGCCTGACGCGCAACACGCTGATGGAAATGCCGCCCGAGGATCATCTGAAAGTCCGCCGCGTGATCGCGCCGTTCTTCAGCCGGGCGGGAATGGCGGGCTGGCGTGATCTGGTCCGCCACGCCTCCGAAGAGGTGGCGGAAAGCCTCGAGGCCATCGACGAGCCGGACCTCGTGCGCGACTATTGCGTCCCGCTTTTCCTGCGCACGATCCCCGAGATCATCGGCCTCGACCTGCCGCAAGAGACCGCGTATTTCGACGCCGTCGTGACCGCACAGCGACTGACCGAGCCATATCTTTCCGTCTCGGCGCTGAAATCGCTCAACGCGGCTGTCGCGCTTCTGGCCGATTGCTTCACCCAGCCGCGCGACGACGATCCCGAGGGGCGCCCGAAAACCCTGCGCGCCTACCTGCATGAGCGGCAGGCCGATCTGCCCGACAGGCTTGACCCCGATTTCTTCGTGCTGGGGATGCTGGTGGGCTCGAATACCATCACGCAATCGCTGGCCTTTGCCTGTCACGGCCTGCTGAGCGGCCCGCCCGAAGACTGGGCCGCCGCCGCCATTCCCGGCTCGGCGCAGATCGCGCCACAGCGGTTGCTCGGGCTCTACCAATCGACGCGCACGCTGGTGCGCGTCGCCCCCTCGCCCGTCGAGGCGGGGGGATGCCCCTATTCTGCGGGCGAGACGGCGGTGGTGGATATCGTTGACGCGAATACCTGCCTGCGCGCGCAGACCGGCAATCCGACGGCGCATATGAGCTTCGGCAGCGGCGCGCATAAATGTCCCGGCGCGTTTCTGAGCGAGACCATCCTCGACATCGCGATCCCGGTCCTTGCCCGCCGCTATCCCGACATGATCCTCGAGCCCGAACGCTGCCGCTTCGTCCAGACGCCGATGATGCAGGCGCCCATCGCAATGCCCTGCACGCTGCGGCAGGACTCGCGCCGCAAATCAGCGCGGCTTTGCGACATCCGCGACCTGCCTTCGGCCGGGCAGGTCCTGCGCGACGACGCGACCTTCGCCCCGCCGCCCATGGAAAGCCACCTCAGGGTTCTGGCGCAAGAAAGCGGACAGGATTTCGACACCGCCGTGCTGGTCGCGCGCAACGCCATGTTCTTTATGGAAGGGCCGCGCCACACGGCCCTGCGCGCGGCGTTGGCGCGGGATTTCGACGCGGCAATGCTGGCGGAATGGGCACCCCGGATCGACACCGCGATTGACCAAGCGCTCGACGGTCTTGTGCAGGCCAAGAAGCCCGACCTTGTCGCCGGGTTCTCCGAGCCGCTGCGCCTGAACGGCGTGGCGCCGGTTCTGGGCGTTCACAGCCCCGACCGCGCGCGTTTCGACGCGGTGGCGCCGGGCCTGCAGGAAGTGCTGGAGCCCTGGCTGTCGATGCGCCACCTGACGCGGGTGCAGGCCTGTTTCGCCGAAGCGCTGAGCCTGATGCAGGACCCCGCACCGAATGAAACGCCGCGCTCGTTGCTGGCCGCGCTTCTGGCCAATCCGCCCGAAGACTTCAGCCCGGACGACCTGCGCGCCGTGGTGCTGGTGCTCTATGGCGCCAGCTTCAACCTGTCGCATACGCTGGCCAATATCGTCCTGTGGATCCTCTCGCGCCCGGCTGAAGAGCGCCAGAATGCCCGCGACCCGGCATGGATTGACGACAATCTCGAAGCGCTGATCGCCCGTTATAGCGGCCCGAAATACATCTACCGTCAAGCGCGCGCGGATCGGCGCGTCGGCGATCTGCACCTGCGCATGGGCGATACCGCGCGGCTGGCGGTGCATGCGCTCAACCGGGGCTGTCCGGCAGGCGCCGGGCATCTGTCCTTCGGCAAAGGGCTGCATCGCTGCGTCGGTGCCCGCCTGTCGCGCGAAATCATTCGCAAGGCCATTCCCGCCCTGTTCACCCGGTTCCCCGGACTGGCACCGCTTGCACAGGCGCACCGTTATCACGCCATGTCGCAAACCGTGGCGCTAAGCACGCTCCCCTGTGCATTAACCTCCTGAAGGAGTTCACAAAATGTCTGCCGTCGTTGACAAGAATGCCCTGATCGACAGCGAATTGTTCCAGTTTCTGCGCGCGCAGGTCGTCAAGCGCAGCCGCATTCCGGCAGAGAGCGTCACACCCGACGCCGCTCTCTCGGATCTGGGTCTGCAGTCGATCGACGCGGTGCTGCTCTGCGGCGAGGTCGAAAGCAAGTTCGACGTCGAAATCGACCCGATCGAGATTTTCGAACACGAGACCGTCGGCGACTTCGTGCAAACTTTGCTTGATCGCATTGGTACCTGATGGCGCTCTTCCACCTTGGCCTGTCGACATCGGGGCATGATCCTGCCCTCGCGCTGGTTTCGGAGACCGGCGAAATCCTGTTCGCCGAAGCGACCGAGCGCTTCGTGCAGGACAAGCGCGCATGGGGTGTGGTGCCCGATCATTTCAACCACCTTGCCAGTGCGCTGAAGATGGTGGGCTTCGATGTCGCCCGCGACCGCCTGCGCGTCGCGACGACATGGAGCCGCGCCAAGGCCGATCTGCCGGTGCAGATGTCGGGTGAATTGCTCGACATCGCCGATGCGAACTGGGTGCGCGAATTGCAGGCAGACATGCACCGCATGGCGGGGGCCTCGCTGATGCGGCTTGGTCTGACGACCGAGATGCCCGAGGCGCGGCGCTTCGATCACCATCTGTGCCATGCCGTCGCCGCCTGCGCCTTTGCCCCGGTCGAGGATGCCGCCTGCCTTGTCATCGATGGCGAAGGCGAGGTCGGCGCCGTCTCGCTGTTCGACCTGCGCGCGCGCAGCCTCAAGCGGCGCTGGCGCTCTTGGGGGCCGGGCAGCCTTGGCGCGCTTTATAGCGCGCTGACGCAGCTTTGCGGGTTCGACTGGCGTCAGGGCGAGGAATGGAAGGTCATGGGCCTTGCCGCGTTCGGCACCGTGCGGCCCGAACTGCGCGATGCGCTCGCGGCGATTCTGGAGGTCGATAACGGGCGCCTGCTTCTTGCCGATCACGCCACGATCACCGCAATGATCGCGCGGCTTCGGCAGGCATCGCGCGCGCCGTCGGCGCCGATCATGGACGCCGCTGATCTGGCCGCCAGCGGACAGGCCGCTTACGCGCAGCTGGTCGACCGGATGCTCGCCGATTGCACCGACAAGGATGTGGACACACTGATCCTGTCGGGCGGCTGCGCGCTTAACTCGTCCTATAACGGCACCATTGCCGGGCGCTCGGGCTTCGACCGGCTGTGTGTCCCCCCCGCCCCTGCCGATGACGGCAACGCCATCGGCGCGGCGCTGTTGAGCTACATGGAAACCGCGGGCACGACCCGCATCCCGCAGGGCGACGGATCGCCGTATCTGGGGACGCCCGTCGATGCGAACCGCGTGGGCAAGCTGCACCACGCGCAACGCAGCGCGCATGTCACCGATCTGGGCGCGGACAGTGCAGAGCGTCTTGCGGCCTGTCTGGCCGAGGGCAAGATCGTCGGTGTGATGCGCGGACGGGCCGAATTCGGCCCTCGTGCGCTTGGGAACCGCTCGATCCTTGCCGATCCGCGTCCGGCGGGGATGAAGGACCGCGTCAACGCGGCGGTGAAAGGGCGCGAGCCGTACCGCCCCTTCGCCCCGGTCATCTGCGCCGAGGACCTGCCCGACTGGTTCGAGACGCCGCAAAGCTCGCCCTACATGTCGCTCACCCTGCGCTGGCGCGCGGAACGGGCGGCGCAGGTGCCGGCGGTGGTGCATGCGGACGGCACCGGGCGGCTGCAAAGCGTCACGCCCGACAGCACGCCATGGCTGCACCGGGTGGTGCGCAGCTTCGGTGCGCAGACTGGCGTGCCGGTGATCCTGAACACCAGTTTCAACGTGATGGGCAAGCCGATCATCCACTCGGTCGAAGACGCATTGTCGGTCTTCATGACCACGGGTCTGGACGCGGTGCTCATCGAAGACACGCTGATCGAAAAAACCACGCCCGCCGCCTGAACTCTCTTTCGGCCAGCCGGCACGACCGCGCACACATACCGAGACCCCGCCATGATGACGGATCGCCCGTTTCCAATGCAACTGCCCGATGCCACACTGCCCCCGGCTCTACGGCGGCAGGAGATCTTCGCCACCCTGAGCGCGCTTGAATCACGCAAGGACTTCACCACCGCCCTGGCTTTTGCCGAGGACGCGTTGGACGCGTTCCCAAACGATCCGAAACTGATCATGCGCCGCGCGGGCATTCTTCGCCAGCTCGGACAGCTTGATGAAAGCGTGGCGCAGCTTCAGCAATTGGTGAAAGCGCGCCCCGACGATCTGTCTGCCAAGCATGAGCTTTCGGTCGCGCTGCGCTTTGCGGGGGCGCATGAACAAAGCCTCGCACAGAGCGATGAGATCCTGCAAGCTAACCCGACGCACCGCGCTGCGCTGTTTGCTCGCATCTACACCCATCTTCATGCTCAGGACTTTCCCGCCGCGATCAAGGCCGCCCGCGATCTGCGCGTCCGCCTGCCCGATGACGGCGAAGGGCTGCTCCGTCACGCGCGCGCGCTGAGGCTGGCGGGCCAGCCCGAGGCGGCCCGCGACGAGATTGACGGCGCGCTGATCGGCGGGCGGCGGCTTGAGATGACCGCCGATACCGACAGGCGGCTGCGGCTGGAACTCGCGCGGGCGCTGCTCGACGCGCAGGACATCCGCCGGTCCGACAAGGTGCTGGCCGATCTGCTGCGTGATTTCCCGGATGAGCGCGACGTGGTGATGCAGGGGCTGGCACAGGCGCGGGCTGCGCTGAACCACAATGCGGCGTTCGATCTGTGCGAGCGTGGCTTGCGTCAATGGCCAAGCGAGACACGGTTCGCGCGCGAGAAGGTCGCGGCGCTGCTTGCGATGGGCAATCTGGTCACGGCGCAAGAGGCGCTCGACACCCTGGCGTTGCCCGATGCCGACCTGCGTATCCGGCTGCTCATCGAACTGCGACGCTTCGATGAGGCGCGCGAACGGGTCCGGGCGCTGCCAGACAAACAGGCGCTCGAGCGCGACCGGTTCGAGGCAAAGATCCTGCAGGCCGAAGAACGGACCGAAGCCGCCTTCGCCCTGCTCGACAGGCGCTACAAGAAGCGACAGACGCCCGAGCTTGCGCCGCTGCTGATGGGGCTGTTGTCCAATCTGCAGCGACCCGATGAGGCACAGAGCTTTGCCGAATGCCTGCCCGCCAGCGTCAGCCAAACCCCCGCCATGATCTTCGCACGGGCCGATATCCTGCGCCTGAAGGGCGACGTCGATGCTTGGAGTGCGATGATCGTACGGGCAGCCAAGGACGGCATGCGCGTCCTTCCGGTGGTCCGGCGGCTGGTATCAACCGCCGTGCAATGGGGGATCGGAACGCCCCATTTCCATCGCATCATAGCCCGGCTTGACGGGCTTCTCGCCGACCTAGCCCCCCGCCTTCCCGACACGACCCTTACCCTGCTCAGACTGAACCGCGCCTTCGGGCTTGGCGACTGGGACACGGTGCTGGCGCTGTCCGGTCAGGCCTGCATCACGGCCCCGCGCGATCTGACACTGGCAGCGATGCGGGCCCGGGCGCTTGCCGAGACCGGCGATCTAGACGGCGCGGTCGCGGTTTGCGATCAGATACTCGCACAAGCCCCGACGATGAGCGCGGTCATCGAGTTGCGGCTGGCGCTTCATCTTGCCCAAAGGGATGCGCCGGCGGGCGCGGCGTTTCTGTCGGCCAAGCTGATGCGCGATGAACTGGCGCTGACCTTGCGGCTTGCCCAACACCTGCAATTCACCGGGCAAACCGATATCCTGCGCTCGGTCGTTGCCCGGCAGATCGCCCGCGCCGGCGATGACACGCCCCGCTGGCTTCGCTCGCTGAGCGACGTTTTCGAAGGCACCGACACCGCCGGACCGCCCGGGTTCCAGACCTATCCGGTCTACGAGCCGCTGTCGCCCGAGGACGCGGCGGCGCTGATGGATCCCGCGTCGGGCAATCTGGCAGGCTCCGATCTGTTTCTGGCCGAGGCAGCGACCCTCTGGCGGCTTCAGAACAAGCCCGAGGCGCTGCGACACAGCTGGATGCGACAGGCCCTGCGCGCGACACATGCCTCCCGCACGGTCGCGACCCGCTCGACAGCACCCGAATCGCTCGTGCCTTATCGCACGTCGGACGCTTTCAGCACGTTGAAAGAGCGCCTCGACAACCGCGAGCCCTGCCTGCTGGCCAGTACGCATTTCGGCCCGCACAACCGGCTCACGGTGGCACCTGAACTGAGCAATCTCACCTACCTGATGCAGGACGGACCGCGTCATCCCGAGCTGGAAAAGCAGTATTCCTTGATCCGGGCCGTCGAGTCCAATCCCGCAGCCCAGATCATCAAGGCCCTGCGGGCAAGACAAAGCCTGATTGCGACCCCGGACTTCCCCGCCGAGATGCGCTGGAAAGCCGAGTTCCGCTCGGATGCGACGGCCCTGCTGTTCGGGCTTCCCTGCCAGTTGATCGACACAATTCCCAAACTGGCCCATGCCATGCACTATCCGGTTTTCTGGATCCAGCAGGCCTTTCGCAACAACGAAATCGTCGTGGAGGTCCGCCGCATGTCGGACCCCGAACCCGATGAGCCGCTCGCGGCCTATCAGGAAAGGTGGGCGCAGGAATACCTCGATCTTCTGGCCGAGATCATGACGTCAGATCCGCGAAACCAGAACCTCTACGCACCGCTCACACGTTTCCTGGCCGCCCGTGGCGGCGCAGCAAACTGACCACGCCGACCTCAGGGGTCACGCGCCGTCATAGGTCCAGCGATAGCCCGGCGGCGTCGGCCCCTTGTTGCGCCCGCCCTGCTGGCGCTGTTCCCACGCATGAGCAAGGATCCCGACCGAGCGCGACAGGCCGAAGAACCCGCGTGCCAGCGGTGCCGGGCAGCCCAGTTCGGCATAGATCACCGCCGTCGCGCCATCGATATTCATTGGCACGGGCTTGCCGCGTTCCGCCGCCAGATACGCCTCGATGGCGCTGGCGATGCCTGCGAAGCGGCCCGACACGGCGCCCTGTTGCGCGGCATCCGTCACAAGCGCGAGAAGCCGGGGCGCGCGTGGATCGACGGGTTTGTGAAAGCGGTGCCCGAAGCCCGGCAGGTAGCGCCCCTTCGCCGTGCGCCATGCATCGAGCGTATCGCCCAGCGCATCGGGTCCGGCCGCGTCCACGGCTGAATAAAGCTCGACCGCCTGTTCGCCCGCGCCCCCATGCACGTCGCCCAGCATGTTGAGCCCGGTCGCCATCGCCGATTGCAGCCCGACACCGCAGGTCGCCGCCATGCGCGCGGCGGCGATCGACGGCGCCTGCGGGCCGTGATCCACTGCGGCAACAAGCGCGGCTTCGAACAGGTGCGCGCGGGGGCCGGAAATCTCTTCGCCGGTGACCATCAGCCAGATCATCGGTGCGAAACCGGTATTGCCGATCAACTCCTGCACCGGACGGCCACGCAAGGCGATGCGCCCCGGCTCCATGTCGATGATCGCGGTCCGCCACCAGTCGGAAACGTCGCTCATGTCACCCCCTCGCGCCGAAGCGTGTCGATGTCGTCGTCGGAATAGCCAAGGTCCCGCAGGATCGCGTCGCTGTCTTGCCCCAGAGCCGGCGGCGGTGCTTCGACCGAGGGCCGCAGCCCGTCGAACATCGCCCCCATGCGCACAAGGTCGATGGGCCGCCCCACCCCCGGCACATCGTCGAAATGCGCAAGGAAATCACGCCCTGCGACCTGCGGATGCGTCAGGATCTCGGGCACCGACAGGACCGCGCCGGCGGGCACGCCGATGGCATTGAGCTCGCGCGCCCAATCGCGCGCGGGACGCGTGGTCAGTACCGTCTCAAGCTCGGCGCGCAGGCGAAAGCGGTTGGCCTTGCGATCTTCGCGTGTGGCGAAATCCGCGTGCCCGATCAGATCGTCGCGGCCCAGATGCTGCGCCAGCAGAACCCATTGTTCGTCCTTGTTGGCGGCGATGTTGATCGGCGCGTCGGCGCATTGGAACGTGCCCGAGGGGGCCGAGGTGGGGTTCTCGTTCCCCTGCGGCGCGGGATCGACGCCGCCGATCAGGTGGTTCGACACCACCCAGCCCATCGTCGCCAGCACCGCCTCGAGCATGGACACGTCGATGGACGTACCGCGTTCGGGATCGTTGAGCGCCGCACAAATCGCCATCGCGGCGGTCAGGCCGCCGACCGTATCGGCCAGTGGATAGCCAACCCGCAGCGGCGCGCTGTCCGCGTCGCCCGTGACCGACATGACGCCCGAGGCCCCCTGCACGATCTGGTCATAGGCCGGGCGCCCGGCCCATGGCCCGTCCTGCCCGTAGCCCGAGATCGCGCAATAGATCAGGCGGGGATTGTGGGTCTTCAGCGTCTCGTATCCCAGACCCAGCCGGGTCATCACGCCGGGACGGAAATTCTCGACCAGCACGTCGGCCTCGGCCACGAGACGGATCAGCGCCTCTTTGCCGCGCGGGTCTTTCAGGTTCAGCGTGAGCGACCGCTTGCCCGCGTTCTGGGCAAGGAAGCTGATCCCCATGCCGCGCGCCGACAAAGCCGGGTCGGCGCCCAGATTACGCGCAAGGTCACCGCGTGCGACCGCCTCGACCTTGATCACCTCGGCGCCCATATGGGCGAGTTGGTGACAGGCGAAGGGACCGGCCAGCACATTTGTCAGATCCAGCACCCGCACCCCCGACAGGGGCGCGGGTGCGCGCGATTCAGTCGCCATCGGCGACCCCTTGGGCGCGTTTGCGCGCGCGCCGGGCCCGGTAGCTGGGCAACAGGACCAGAAGCGCCGCCAGCACCAGAAGACCCAGCGTCATCGGCCGCTCGATGATGAAATCGAGCCCCCGATAAAGCTGCATCGAGCGGGCGAAATTGTCTTCCAGCATCGTGCCCAGGATGAACCCGATCAGCAGCGGCGCCAGCGGGTAGTCGGCAAAGCGGAAGATCGTCGCCATCACCCCCAGCCCGACCAGGATCAACAGTTCTGTCGCGTTGTTCTGGCCGATATAGGCCCCCATCAGCGTGAAGAACAAAATGAAGGGGATGAGATAGTTGCGCGGAATGGCAAGGATCTTGGCGATATAGGGGATGAGCGGCAGGTTCAGCACCAGAAGCACAAGGTTGCCGATGAACATCGAGATGATGACGGCCCAGAAGATCTCGGGCGTGTCGGTCATCAGGCGCGGCCCCGGAGTCACGTTCAGCGCGATCAGCGCCCCCAGCAGGATCGCCGTCGTGCCCGAGCCGGGAATGCCCAGCGTCAGGAGCGGCACGAAAGACCCCGTACAGGCCGCGTTATTGGCGGTTTCGGGGGCCGCAAGCCCCTTGACCGAACCATGTCCGAACTCGGCCTGTTCCTCGCCTTTGGCGATGTTTCGCTCGACCGCGTAGCCGAGGAATGAGGCAATGGTCGCCCCCGCCCCCGGCAGCACGCCGATGAAGAAGCCCTGCACCGACTGTCGGGCGATCACCGGGGCGATGGCGCGCCCTTCTTCGCGCGAGAAGCGCAGATTGGTGATCTTGTTGGTTTCACCCTCGGCGCTGGCGCCGCGCAGCGGGTTCAGCACGAGAAACAGCGCCTCGGGCAGCGCGAACATCGCCATGGCCAGCGTGATGAACGAGATGCCCGATTGCAGATCCATCATTCCCAGTGTGAAGCGCGGCATGTTGAACAATGCGCCTTCGCCCACGGTAGCAAGGATCAGGCCCAGCAGCGTCATCATCAGCGCCTTGGCCACCTGCCCGGTGCCCGCGAAGGCAGCGATGGCGCTGAGCCCCACCACCATCAGCGCGAAGTACTCGGCCGAATGGAACAGCAGCGCCACGGTGCTGAGCGCAGGCGCGAAGATCATCAGCAGGACCGCCCCCACGGTGCCGCCCGCGAAGCTGGCGACAGCGGCGATGGTCAGCGCCTTGCCCGCCTGCCCCTTGCGGGCCATCGGGTAGCCGTCGAAGCTGGTGGCGACGGTGCCCGCGACCCCCGGCGCGTTCAGCAGGATGGACGAGGTCGAGCCGCCGAAGATCGCGCCGTAATAAACGCCGGCGAGAAGGATCAGCGCCGCCGCCGGATCCCCCAGCGAGATCGCCACCGGGATCATGATGGCAATGATCGACATCGGGCCGAGACCCGGCAGCATGCCGATGAAGGTGCCGATCAGGCAGCCTCCGATCACCATCAGCAGATTTTGCAACGAGAACGCGGCCGAAAGGCCGATCATGATGCCTTCAAGCATGGCTCAGGTCCCCATGAAATACGGAAGCGGCCGCAGGAAGATGCCCAGCACCTCCTGCACCAGATACCAGACAAGCCCGGTCGCCAGCATCGCTACGGGAAGCATGATGTGCCATTTGCGCTCGCCCAGAATGGCGCTGCCCGCGACCAGAAAAACGGTTGTGGCCAGCAGGAAACCGGCGGTGCGCAGCGACAGCGCATAAAGCACCATCAGCGCCAGAAGCATCAGCGCCTGACCGATCTTGTATTCGCGCAACCGCGACAGGTTGATGTCGGTGGCCGCCGGACCCTTGCCCGCTTCGGGCTTTTCCAGCCCCAGCAGCACGACCAGCCCGGTCAGTGCGCCCAGAACCGACAGCACCTTGGGAAAGGTGGATGGCCAGACCGGATTGCGCTGCATGAAGGGCGGCAGAAGCTGGTCCATCGTGAAGAAGGCCAGATACCCGTAAGCACAGCAGAATGTAACGAAGATAAGCGCGATCCAGCGATCCAGCGCCATGACAGCCCCTCCTGTCCGGTAATGGGTCATGCGGCGCGGCGGGACAGGCCCCCCGCGCCATGGTTCAGTGCGACGCGTTTACAGGAAGCCCATCGTGCGCATCAGGTCGCCGATTTCCTGCTCCTGCGCTTCGAGGAAGGTGCTGAACTCGTCCCCCGGATGGAAGATGTTCACCCAGCCATTGCGCGAACGGACCACTTCCCAGGCGTCGGTGTCGTACATGGCCTCGAAGGCCGCGATGTACTGCGCGACGCGCTCGTCCGAGGTGCCCGGAGCGGCGAAGAAACCGCGCCAGTTGACGAAGGTCGTGTCGATGCCCTGCTCGATGAAGGTGCGGGCGCTGTCATAGGCCGGGACGCGCTCTTCAGCGGTCACGCCAAGGATGCGGACCTCGTCCTGCTCGGCCAACGCGATGGCTTCCGAGAAGCCCGTCGACAGCGCGTCGATCTCGCCCGAAAGCAAACCCGCCATCGCCTCGCCACCCGCGTCATAGGGGATGTAATTGACCGCGATCGGGTCCTCGCCCGCCGCCTGCATCACCATCGCCGCAACCAGATGGTCCATGCCGCCCGGCACCGAGCCGCCACCGATGGCGAAATCGTCGCCCTGATCGTGATACACCGACAGCAGGCCCGCCATGTCCTGAATGGGCGAATCCGCCGGCACGACGATGGCGGCGTAATCGCCGATGGTGCCAGCAACCAGCGTCAGGTCGCGAAAGCTCTGCGGGAAGACCCCGGTCAGCGAGCGGATGATGATCGGCGTCGAATTGACCATCAGCGTGTTGTCGAGGCTCTCGGCATTCTCGATCATGTAGCCGATCGCCACGCCCCCGCCGCCGCCCGACATGTTCTCGTAGCTGGCCGACCCGACCAGACCGGATTCGGTCAGCGCCTCGCCCGTGCCGCGCGCGGTTCCGTCCCAGCCGCCGCCGGCGCCGCCGGGAACCACGAAATGCAGGCTTTCGAGAATCTGGTGATCGTCGGCCTTGGCCATACCGGACACGGCCAGCGTTGCCGCAGCAGCGGCCATCACGACCCGGCGGGTCATGTACATGTTCATCTGGAATCCTCCCATTTGACAGGCTGCTCCTCGCCGCCCATGCTCAGACACCATGCACATGAAGCTGACACGGGCCTGACACAGGCGTGATTCTCGGCAAAGGAGGTCGGGTGCGTTATCTTCTGGTCGAGGACAATCACGAGCTGGCCGAGGCCGTGATCAACCGGTTGGGCCTTGACGGACACGCGGTCGACCATGCCGGAACCCTTACCGAGGCCGAGGACTGGCTCGCCGCGACGGGCTACGATCTGATCTTGCTCGACGTGATGCTGCCCGATGGCGACGGGCGCGATTTTCTGGCCCGCAGCCGCGCACGGATCGAAACCCCGGTCATCATGCTGACCGCGCGCAGTCAAGTTTCCGACCGCGTGGGCGCGCTGGATCAGGGGGCCGATGACTACATCACCAAGCCCTTCGATTTCGAGGAACTCGAAGCCCGTTGTCGCGCCGTCCTGCGCCGCCGGGGCGGATCCGCGCGCAACGAGATCACGCTGGGCGAGGCCGTGTTCGACCCGATGGCGGGCACGCTGCGCCACGGCGATGTCAGCGTCGAGCTGCGCAACCGCGAGATCCGCCTGCTCGAGATCTTCGCCCGCCATACCGGGCAGATCCTGTCGAAGGGTCAGCTCATGGACCGCCTGTTCTCGTTCGACGCTGATGTCACCGAGAACGCGATCGAGGTCTATGTCGGCCGCCTGCGCCGCCGCATCGAGGGCATGGGCGTGCGGATCGAGACGGTCCGCGGGCTCGGCTACCGGATGGAAACCTGACATGTGGCGCACGGCCTCGATCTGGCAGCGGCTGACGCTGCTGCTGGCCGGTGTCGCGGCGCTGCTGTCGCTTCTGTCATGGGGCATGGTCAGCGCGCTGGCGCGCGAGGCAGCCGAACGCACGCAGGACAACGTGCTGGCCGCCTCGGCCACAATCATCGCCGAAACCCTGCGCAGCGAACAGGGCGAGGTGCGGCTGGAACTGCCCTACTCTGCCTTCTCGATGCTGGGCGCGATCAGCGAGGACCGGGTGTTTTACCGCGTCACCGCCGATGACCGGCTGCTGACCGGCTATACCGACCTTCCCGTGCCGCGTCCGCCCGCCAGCGGCAACAGCCGCGTCGGCTTCGAGACCGCAGAGTTCCGCGGCGAGGCGGTGCGCATGGCCAGCGTGACCCGGCAGATCCTTGCGGGCAGCGCGCCGGTCGCCGTGACCGTCACCGTGGCGCAGACCCGCGCGGGTGTCTCGGCCATCGCCAGCGCCCTGTCGCGCACGGCGGCGATGCTGTCGGTGGCGTTCTTCGTGGTGGCCGTGGGTTTGTCCGCCTTTGCCGCGCGCGCCTCGCTGCGGCCGCTCAACGAGATCGCCGCCGCCGTCGCCCGGCGCGGCCCGTCCGACCTGCGCCCGCTGCGCCGCAATGCCCCCGCCGAACTGGCGCCGCTTCTGACATCACTCAACCGGCTGATGGAGCGGCTGGGCCTGTCGATCCGCCGCTCGGAGGATTTCATCGCCGAAGCCGC
This sequence comes from Rhodobacter sp. NTK016B, assembly GCF_017303295.1. GTDB lineage: Bacteria > Pseudomonadota > Alphaproteobacteria > Rhodobacterales > Rhodobacteraceae > Pararhodobacter. The sequence goes on from NZ_JAFKOK010000013.1 coordinate 88,871, forward strand.
CCACCGCGTGCGCACGCCTCTGGCCACCGTGCGCGCGCAGGCCGAGGTCGCGCTGCGATCGGTCGAGGATGAAGACACCAAGCAGCGCCTGCGCCGGATGATCCGCGCGGTCGACGAAAGTTCGCGTTCGGCCGGGCAGCTGCTGGACCACGCGACCGTCGCCTACCGCGCCGACGATCTGGCCCGCAGCCGTATCGACCTGGCCGCGCTGGCCGCCCGCACCGCCGAGGCGCTGTCGCCCACCGCCGCGCTGCGCGACATCACGCTCCGGCTCGATACAAGGCCAGCCGAGGTGACCGCGGATGCGGTACTTCTGGACAATGCCCTGCGCAACGTGCTCGACAATGCGATCAAGTATTCGCCCGAAGATACCTGCGTGACGCTTGCCATCCGCCACGATTCCACCTTCGCACGCATCACCGTCACCGATGAAGGCCCCGGTCTGGGCAATGCTGCCGACGGCGATCTGACCGAGCGGTTCCGCCGGGGCGCCAATGCCGAGGGAATCGTCGGTTCGGGGCTGGGGCTGACGATTGCACGCGATGTGCTGGTCGCGCATGGCGGGCGGCTGGAACTGGGCGCCGGGCCCGATGGGAGGGGTGCATGCGTATCGCTTGTCTTGCCGTTGTCCTGAGCCTGTGGGCGGTCGTCGCGCCCGCCTACGAGCTTGAGGATCACAGCCGCATCGATGGGACCGGCCCCCGCGTTCTGCGCATCCTGTCCACCGCCGATCTTGATGTCTTCGCGCCCTATCTCGACGCGTTCCATCAGGCCTATCCGCAGATCACGCTGGATTACGCGGTCGCTTCGTCCTCGGAACTGCATCGCGCGATCCGCGAAGACGCGTCCTTCGATCTGGTGATCTCATCGGCGATGGACCTGCAATTCCAGCTGGTCAATGACGGCTATGCGCGCAGTCACGAGTCGGTCCTGGCCGATGCTTTGCCGGTCTGGGCCCGCTGGCGCGACCAGATCTTCGCCTTCACCACCGAACCCGCCGTCGTGGTGATCTCGACCGAGCGTTTCGCGGGCCTCAGCATTCCCGCGACGCGGCAGGAACTGACGGCGATCCTGCGCGATCATCCCGAGCGGTTTCAGGGCGCGGTCGGCACCTATGACGTGCGCGAAAGCGGACTGGGCTATCTGTTCGCGACGCAGGAATCGCGCGCAACCGATGCCTATTGGCGGCTGTCCGAGGTGATGGGACGGCTGGCGCCCCGACTTTATTGCTGCTCGAGCGCGATGATCGACGATGTGCTCTCGGGGCGTCTGGCGCTGGCTTACAACGTGCTGGGAAGCTACGCGGCGGACCGGTTGGCGCGGGGGTCAGGGGGGCGGCTGCAGATCTTGCGGATGACCGATTTCTCAAATGTCATCCTGCGCACCGCTTTCATCACGCGCAGCGCCGAAGAGCCGGAAGCGGCGGGATGGTTTCTGGACCTGCTTCTGAGTATCGGCCTGCGCGACACGCCGGGGCCGTGGCCGCTGCCCCCGGTCGGCGACGGGTCCGAGGATCTGGGCAGCGTCTTCGGCCCGATCCGGCTGGGCCCTGCGCTGATGGTTTATCTGGACCCGCTGAACCGTCAGGCCTTCCTGAGCGAATGGCTCGACGCCATCGAACAGCACTGAGTCATTCTGATATTCGCGCACTATCGAAATTTGGTCCGGAGAATGTTTGGCGCTAGGCTTTTGCCGCGCGAAGCTCCTGCGCCAGCACGGCAACCAAGTCCGCCGCCGGAAGCGACCGCGCCAGCGGCGCGCCCTGCCCGGCCCAATACGCCCCGAACCCGGTCTCGCCCCGCGCCTTGGCCGCCGCGTGCAGCGCTTTCCCGGCGTCATAGGCAATCGGATAGGCGGGCGGCTGTCCCGCAAATCCCCTGCCCGTGGCCTGCGTGAACCGATTGGCCAGCGCGCGCGCCGGGCGACCGGAAATCACCGAGGTCAGACAGGTATGATGGCCCGCTGCGCTGCGCAGGGCTTGCCGGTGGGCGGGTTCTGCGCTCGTCTCCGGGCAGTCGATGAAAGCGGTCCCAAGCTGGGCCGCCACCGCGCCCAGATCCAGCGCCGCTGCAATGCCCGCCCCGTCCATGATCCCCCCGGCGGCGATGACCGGCAGCCCCGCGCGCGCCACCAGAAGCCGGGTCAGTGCGAAGGTCCCAAGCTGCGGATCCGTTTGCGTGTCATCGAAGAGGCCGCGATGCCCGCCCGCCTCGATCCCCTGCGCGACGATACCGTCGATCCCGGCAGCCTTGATGCGCCGGGTTTCGTCGAGATTGGTCGCGGTCGCCAACAGCGTGATCCCGGCATCCTGCAAAGCGGCAATCGCGTCCGCCCCGGGCAGACCGAAGTGAAAGCTCACCACCGCAGGCCGCATCTCGATCAGCAAAGCCAGCAGGGCGGGATTGTCGTTGAAGCTTTGGTAGATAACGCGCAGCTCTGCCGGAGGCTCGGCACCGAATTCAGCGAAAAGCGGGCGCATCGCGGAAAGCCATGCGCGCTCGCCCTCGGGGTCGGGTGTCGGGGACGCATGGGTGAAGACGTTGACGTTGAAGGGCCGGTCCGTCGCCTGTTTGGTCTCGGCGATCATGCGGCGCGCGCCGGCAAGGTCGCTCGCCCCGATACCGATCGCCCCCAGCCCGCCTGCGTTCGACACAGCAGCAGCCAGTTGCGGGGTCGAGACGCCCGCCATCGGGGCTTGCAGGATCGGATGAATGAGGCCGAGCTTGTCCAGCATGAGACGTCCTTTCCGGGCGCAGCGCGCACATAATCATTCCCTTTATGGGAACCATATTTGACACTTGTTATCAATTACAGAATATAAGGCGCAAGATATTCGCTTCAGGAAAACACCCATGGATCTTGCGACCCTGACCGTCTTTCGCGCCGTCGCGCGCGAAGAAGGTGTCACCCGCGCCGCCGATCTTCTGGGGCGCGCGCCGTCCAACGTGACCACGCGCATCCAGCAGCTTGAGGCCGAACTGGGCACGCCGCTTTTCGACCGGCACCGCAAACGCATGGTCTTGTCCGAGGACGGGCGCCTGTTCCTTGATTATGCCGAGCGCATCCTCGCCCTTGCCGATGAGGCGCGCCAGCGGCTGGATCCCTCTCGCCCGAGCGGCACGCTGCGCATCGGCGCCATGGAAAGCACGCTTGCCAGCCGCCTGACCGCGCCGCTGTCCCGGTTCAGCCGCGACTGGCCCGATGTGACGCTCGAAGTGACCTCGGGTCCCAGCGGAGCGCTTACCGATGCGCTGCTGGCGGGACGGATCGACGGTGCGCTGGTTGCCTTCGCGCCCGGTGATGACCATCCAAGGCGCGAGGCTCTGGACGCGACGCCGCTTTTTCGTGAAGAGCTGGTACTGTTGCTGCCACCGGACCACCCTGAGATACGCGGCCCCGCCGATCTTCGGCTGAGAACCCTCGCCGCCTTCGCCCCCGGCTGCACCTATCGCGCCGTGGCCGAGGACTGGCTGGCATCCGCAGGCGGCCCTTTCCGGGTGCAAGAGGTGCCGTCCTATCACGCGATGTACGGATGTACCGCGGCGGGCGCCTGCGTCAGCATCATGCCCCGAAGCGTCGTCGCGCTCATGGCGCAGCCCGCATCTCTGCATGCCGTGCCGGTGGCGGACATCGTGACCCATCTGATTTGCCGCAGCGGCTACGACACAGCTGCGTATCGCGCATTCCGCGCCTGCCTTGTCGAAGAGGCAGGCGCGGAAACTTAGACGGGCCTACGCTTACGCCCCGGCGATCAGGGCGTCGATTTCCCCCGACCATTCAGCGGCGAGCCGCGTTTTCTCGGCCTCGGGCAGCCAGCTCTTGGCAAGCCCGGTCAGGACGGAGCCCTTCAGCGCCTCCAGCGAGAACCCAAGGTCGCGATGCGCGATCTCGTATTCTTTGGCGAGCGTGGTCGAGAAGAACGGTGGATCGTCGGAATTGATCGTCACCGCAAGGCCCGCTTCGTGCATCCGGCGGATCGGATGGCGGGGATCGGTCAGGTCGCGCCACGGCGTGGTGTAGATCGTTGTCGTCGGACAGCAGGTGAACAGGATACCCGCGTCGCGGCACCGGGCGACCAGATCGGGATCGTCCATCACCGCGTAACCGTGGTCGATCCGCTGGCATTCCAGCGCTTCGATCGAGCCGCGCACATAGGCCGCTGGCCCGCCCTCGCCCGCATGGGCGCTGACCTGCAACCCCTCGGCCCGCGCCCGGGCGAAGACCGGCGCGAAGGGTTCGGGCGGAAACGGGGCCTCGTTGTAATCAAGGCCGATCCCCGCCATCGCGTCGCAGCGCTGCGCGAGACAGGCGTCGAGATACGCCATCGCCGCCTCGGGCCCCTGTTCGCGGTTGATGCCGGGGGCGAACAGCGCGCTCAGGCCGATTGTCTCGCGCGCCTGCGCGATGCCTGCGCGGATGCCGGCGAACTGTGTGGCGAAGGGGATGCCTTCATGGGCGTGGGGGCTGATGAAGAATTCGACATGGCGCGCGCCCGAAGCGTGGCATTCGCGCAGCATCTCGAAAGTGACGCGCTGAAAATCCTCTTCGGTCACAACGGCCTGACAGATGCGGCCATACATCGCCAGAAACTCGGACAGGTCGGCATAGGAATACAGATCCTCTGGCTTCGCGCCCAGATCGACGCCGTTCTTTTCGGCCAGTTCGGCGGCGGTGCCGGGCAGGATCGCCCCTTCGAGATGAAGGTGAAGCTCGGCCTTGGGCCAGAGGGCGAAATTGGGGGTCATGGGTGATGTCCTTGCGGCTTTGCGCGGCAAGGAAAGGCCGACCGGCAAACGCCCGCAAGCCCGAGGCCGCGAACAAACCGGCGCGCGCATGGGGGTGCCGAAAAAGCGGGCACAGGGCGGGCCGGGGCCTGCCCCGTGGTCGCCGCCCGAACCGGCTCAGGCGTTCTTCGTGGCCTCTTCGACCGCCAGCTCCGCCATCCTCAGGATACCCTCGCGGGTCTGCGCCACGGCGATGAACCGCGCGGAATGGCAGAACTTCGCGCCCGGGACACCGCTGGCGGCCTCGAGCGCCTCATCGGCGAGGCCCGCCCAGCCCTTGGGCAGATCCGCGCGGCTCTCGAACGTGTCGGCGCCTTTGCGGATCGTCGTCATCGCCCAATCGCCGTCGCGCGGATGCACCACGAAGAGCAGATGATCGGCGCCCGCCTTTTCGACCGCCGAACGGAACGGCATACCCATCGGCAGCTCAAGCACCGCCGAGGTACCCGCTTCCTCGATCGCGGCCATGACCATGGTTTCGGCGCGCAGCTTCGCCGATCGCGCGCGGATCGCGGCTTCGACAAAGGCACGGGCGACCGGCAGAGCGTCAAGAAAGGCGCGGTCATCGGCTTCGGGGCTGCGGTCGTCGAAGGCGGGCTTCAGAGACTCCAGCAGCACCGGCAGCGTCAGCCCGGCCAGAGGCCCGGCAACCGACGGCTCCATCGCGCCATTGTCCATCAGGTCGACGGGCAGGACGAAACCCTGATCGAAGCTCTGATGCAGCGCGTCGATATGGCCGTCGGGCGTCCCGCCTGCGCGCAGGTAATCGTGACCGAACCGCGCCCAGATCAGCCCGAACGAGCTGTAGGGCTGGCCATCGTCACGCAGCGGGCCGGGGCGCTGATGATGGTCGAAGATCCCGGCGGCGGGGTCATAGGCGCGGCCCACATCGTAGATGATCCGCCCCTCGCCCGGTGTGATCCATTCGGGCGCGCGCGAACGGATGATCTCGGCCTGCGGAAACAAGCGGCTGAGGATCACGGTCGACAGAAGTTCGTCGGCATGAAAGCCGCCGGAATGGGTAACGAGATGGGTGATGGTCATGGCGGCCCGCACAAAAATGGGGGCAACCGTACCGCCCCGGAACATCTGTCCGAACCGGGCCAGACGGGCACGGTCGGATTGATGCGGGCTTGCCGTGGATGGGGGGCGGGTGTCAAGGTGCAAGAAGGGGGCGGGATTGCCCCGCCCCCTGTGCAAAGCCGCCTCTGAGCGGTCTCAGATCTTCTTGACGGTCGGGTCCAGCAACACGCGGATCGACTCCCCCAGCGCGTTGAAAGCCAGCGCCGTGAACAGGATCGCAAAGCCCGGCGCGTACATCTGCGCAGGCGCGATCTCGATATAGGAATAGGCCCGCGCCAGCATCCCGCCCCAGCTGGCCTCGGGCGCCTGCACGCCCAGCGACAGGAAGCTCAGCCCCGCCTCGGCCAGCAGCGCCACGGCCAAGAGCAGCGTGACCTCGACGATCACCGGCTGGATGGCGTTGGGCAGGATATGCTTGCGGATCAGGTGAAAGCGCGAGGCGCCGAAACCGACGGCGGCATCGACATAAAGCGCGCCCTTCACCACCAGCGTCTGCGCGCGCATGGTCCGCGCCAGATAGGGCGCGAAGGCAAAGCCCACCGCCAGCATGGCGTTGGTCAGGCCGATCCCCAGCGCGCCGGTGATGGCCACGGCCAGCACGATCGGCGGAAAGGCGAGCACGGCGTCGATGACGCGGCTCATCGCCTCGTCGATCCAGCCGCCGACAAAGCCGATGAACACACCAACCGGCACGCCGATCAATACCGCGACGCCGACCGCGAGGCTGGCGGCATAGAGCGCGTTTCCAGCGCCGTACATCAGCCGCGACAGCGTATCGCGGCCCAGATCGTCGGTGCCCAGCCAATGCTCGGCCGAAGGTTCGGCCAGCATGTTCATCACGTTCTGCTCGGTCGGCGAATACGGCGCCAGAAGCGGAGCAAGGATCGCTGCCACAACAAGGATCGCCAGATAGGTCAGCGCCAGCGCCGCGCGGGTATCGCGCCGCATCCAGCGCCAGAACGAAAAGCCCTCGGGCTTGGGCGCGGACGGGGCCGAAGCCCCTGCCCCGCTGCCCGCCATGGATTTCGGGTTTGCGTCGAGATCGGTCATGTCGAAGCCGCCACCCTCGGGTCAAGGATCGAGTTGAAGACATCCACCAGCAGGTTGACGGCGATCACCAGCACCACCAGCACCAGCGCCACGCCCTGCACGACGGGGAAGTCCTTGTTGAGCGCGGAATAGCTGATGAGCGAGCCGACGCCCGGCACCGCATAGACGGATTCCACGATCACCGCCGATGAGAACAGCAGGTTGAACTGCAGCCCGGCGACGGTGAGGATCGTCGCCGCGATATTGCGCAGCCCGTGGCGCCACAGCACCGCCTGAGGGCGCAGGCCCTTGGCGCGCAGCGTGCGGATGTATTGCGCGCTCAGCACTTCCAGCAGCGCAGAACGCACCTGCCGGGTCAGCACCGCGGTGACGTTGGTGGACAAAGCCACCGCGGGCAGGGTTGCGTAATAGATCGCCTGTATCGGGTCTTCGAAGATCGACACCGCGCCTGTCGCCGGGAAGATCCGCCAGTCGAGCGCGAAAGCCGATACAAGGATGATGCCGAGCCAGAAGTTCGGCACGGCAACACCCAGCGAGGCAAGGCTTGTGATCGCCTTGTCCAGCCGCGTGCCCTGACGGGTGGCGGCCAGGATCCCCAGGGGGATCCCGGTGATCGCGCCAAGGATCAGGGCGTAGAACACCAGAAGCAGGGTATGGGGAAGGCGCATGAGGATCAGCGTGCTGACCTCTTCGTTCGAGAACAGCGATTGTCCCAGATCGAAATGCAGCGCGTTCCACAGCCAGCGGCCGTATTGCACGATGAACGGCTGATCGAACCCGTAGAGCGCCCGGATCTCCATGATCCGCTCTTCGGTCGCGAAGTCACCCGCCAGCGTTGCCGCAGGATCCCCCGGCATCAGGAAAACCAGCGCGAACACCACGAAGGTGGCGATGATCATCACCGGGATCAGCTGCGCACCGCGCCGCATCACCATTCTGCCTACGCCATGCATGGCGTCCCTCCCCTATCGCCTGCTTCAGGCGTTCTCGTCGAGCCAGACGGTATGGAACCGCGGCGCGGCAAGGATACCGAAGGTGAAATCCTTGACCTTGCCTGTCTGGATCGCCATCCCGGCCGACATGTATTGCGGCAGGTGCAGCGCGTTTTCGGCGACGAACAGTTCGAGTTCGAAGAGCTTCTGCTGGCGCTCGTCGAAATCATAGGTGGTCATCGTCGCTTCAAGCAGCTCGCGGTAGCCCGGAAGCTCGATCTTGCCCGCATTGCGCAGCGCGGTGGCCGAGAACTGGCGGTCGAAGGCCAGCGACGGGTCCGGGTTGCCCCCGGTGGGCGAGATCAGCATGTCGCCCTGTCCGTCGATCATGAAGACCTGGATCGCCTGCGCGGGCTGCACCGGGGTCACGTTCAGTCGGATCCCCACCTGAGCCAGCTGGTTGCCGATGATCTCGGTGCGCTGCATGGCGGCCTGATCGGGCCAGGACAGAGTCGCGATCTCGACCCCGTCGGGATAGCCCGCCTCGGTCAGCAATTCGCGCGCGCGCTCGGGATCGTGCGGGTAATAGTCCTTGGCGTCGGGACCCGAGGCCCAGAATTCGCTCGGGAAGATCGAACAGGTCGCCTCGCCCAGACCCATCATCAGCACCTGCTGCAGATCGGCGCGGTTCAGCGCGTAGTTCATCGCCTGACGCACTTTCAGATCCGCCAGCGGCCCCCGGGCATAGTTGAAGAACGCGGTGTAATAGGTCATCGACGTCGTCGCCGTGGCGATGATGTTGTCGCTGCGCCGGGCCACCATGATCTGCTGCGCCGCCAGTTGCAGGGCCAGATCGGCCTGCCCCGAGGTGACGGTGCGCGCGGCGGTGTTGAGCTCGTTGATGATCCGGTACTCGATCCCGTCGAGATACGGCAGTTCCGGCCCTTGCCAGTAGCTGTCGTTGCGCTCGACCCGGATCAGGTCGTTATCGCGCCATTCGATGAAGCGGAACGGCCCGGTGCCGACCGGCGCGCGGTCGATATTGCCGCCTTCCGCCGCCTGAACAGCCGTGGGCGACACCATGCAGCCCGCACGGTTCGACAAGATCGCCGGCAGCGCCGCGTTCGGCGCGTCGAGGCTGATCGTGACCTGCATCGGGCCGGTCGCCTCGACCGCGTTGACGCCGCTCAGGTCCGAGCGGACATTCGAGCGCTCATAATCAAGGCCACGGCGCAGGTTGAACACCACCGCATCGGCGTCGAAGGGCGTGTCGTCATGGAAGGTCACGCCTTCCTGAAGTTCCAGAACCAGCGTGCTGGGATCGGACCATTCCCAGCTTTTCGCCAGCATCGGCTGCAGTTCCAGCGTTTCGTCGTCAAACCCGATCAGCGCGTCGTAAAGCGCGTAGAGCGAGTTGAAATCGGGCAGGTTGCGGCCCGTGATCGGGTCGAGCGAGGCCGGGTTATACGGCATCGACACACGCAGCGTCCCGCCGCGCTGCGGGGTGGCGTCCTGCGCGCGGGCACCGGCGGGCATCATCATTCCAGCGCCGACCGCAGCGGCGCCCATCAGCACCGAACGGCGGCTGGGGCGAAGGGTGTTGTCGTAAAGCACTCTATGCATTTTTCTCTCTCCCTGTTTGCGGCACGCGTTGCCGCGACGTCTTCGTATCAGCCGACACTTTCGTGCTTCTGCCCGCCTCCTTCGGGCGCGAAGCGTGCCAGCATCTCTTCGGCGAAATGGCAGGCGACGAAGCGACCGGGGGCCAGTTCGCGCTGCTCGGGTTCGTTGCTTGCGCACATCTCGACCGCGCGCGGGCAGCGGGTATGAAACCGGCAGCCCGAGGGCGGGTTGAGCGCGCTGGGGATCTCGCCTTGCAGGATGATCCGCTCGCGCGCGCGCGCCTGATAGGCGGCGATCTCGGGCTCAGCCGAGCGCAGGGCCTCGGAATAGGGATGCAGCGGGCGGTTCATCACCTCGTCGGCGGGACCGATTTCCATGATCTTGCCGAAATACATCACCGCGACGCGGTCCGAGATATGGCTGACCACGTTCAGATCGTGGCTGATGAACAGATAGGTCAGGTTGAAGTCGCGCTTGAGCCGCCAGAACAGGTTCAGCATGTCGGCCTGAATCGACACGTCGAGCGCCGCGACCACCTCGTCGCAGACCAGCACTTCGGGGTCGAGCACCAGCGCCCGGGCGATATTCGCGCGCTGCTTCTGGCCGCCCGACAGATCGTGCGGATAGCGTGCGCTCATTTCCGGCGACAGCGCGACGGTATCGAGCATCGCCAGCGCACGCTCGCGCCGCTCGGCCCGGTTGCCCATACCGGCGATATACATCGGCTCCATCACGCTTTCGAGGATCGTCATGCGCGGGTTGAAGGCCGCGTTGGGGTCTTGCGCGATGATCTGGTACTTGCGCCGGTGCGCGTTGAGCTGTTGACGGCTCAGCGCGAACGGATCGACCGCGCCATGGCGCACCTCCCCGCCCGAGGGCGTGACCATCCCCACCGCCGCGCGCCCGAGCGTCGATTTGCCCGACCCGGATTCGCCGATGATGCCGAAGATCTCGCCCGGTGCGACCGTGAAGGACACACCGTCCACCGCCCGCACCAGCGTGCGGCTACGCCCGAACGACACGGTCATGTCCTGAACGCTGACTGCCGGAACACCGGTTGAAGCAGAGCTTTCCGTCTGTCGCGACGACATTATTGAGCCCCCCCGGTTATGGATGTCAGGTCCTGCCAGCGATGGCAGCGGATCTGCCGGTTGCCGATGTCCTCGATCCCCACTTCGCGCGCGCAAATCGTGGTCGCATGGGGGCAGCGGGGCTCGAACCGGCAACCTGGCGGCATCGCACGCAAGGACGGCACGCGGCCCGGAATGGCGTTGAGCGTGCCCCGCTCGCGGCCCGCATCGGGGACCGAATGCACGAGCCCCTTCGTGTAAGGATGCAAGGGCTTCGACAACACGTCGTCGACCGGCCCGCCCTCGATGATCTGGCCGCCATACATGGTGATCATCCGGTCGCAATTCTGCGACACCAGCGCGAGGTTGTGAGTGATGAACATGATCGCCGTGCCGCGCTTTTGCGACAGGTTCAGCAGCAGATCCATGATCTGCGACTGGATCGTCACGTCGAGCGCGGTGGTCGGTTCGTCGGCGATCAGCAGATCGGGCTCGCAGACCAGCGCCATGGCGATCATCACCCGCTGGCGCATCCCGCCCGACAGGCTCATCGGATAGAGCTTGGCAATTTCGCGCGGCGCAGCAATGCCGACACTGTCGAGCGCCTCGATCGCGCGCTCATCGGCTTCGCGTTTTGATACGTCGAAATGGCATTGCACCGTCTCGCGGATCTGCGCGCCGACGGTAAAGACCGGGTCCAGCGCGCTCATCGGCTCCTGAAAGATCATCGAGATATTGCGGCCCCGGATCCGGCTCATCTGCCGACGCGACAGCTTCAGCAGATCGCGCCCCTGAAAATTGATCCGGCCGTCCAGCCGCGAATAGCGGGGCGATTGCAGCTGCATCACCGACAGCGCGGTCATCGACTTGCCGCAACCGCTTTCGCCGACGACGCCCAGCGTCTCGCGCGGCTTGATGTCGAAGGACACGCCATCGAGCACGCGCACCCAGCCCTGCTCATCGCGCAAATCAAGCTTCAGATCCTCGACGCTGAGCAGCGCGGCCTGATCGGCGGGCGCCTCGGCGCGAGCCGGCATCGCCTCAGTGGCGGACATGCATTTCCTCCCGTGCAGACCTGAGCCTGCTCTTCCAACTCGCGGACGCCGAAGCGCGGGCTGGTTGAAAGCCCGGTATCGACGCTGGAGCTGCCTCTCCTATTTGTATGCAAACACAGGGCAGTTTAACAAGCAACATGCAATTTGCATCTTTCACATAGATATTTTCCGGCGCGCTCCCCAAAGCCCGACAAGACATGCGCAAACACTCCGGACGAGAAAAAATCCTCGCCTAAGCAAATAATTAAGGCACGACGCGGGAAACATCAGGATCGCCGCGACGGCTGCGCCGGGGCCAAAAAAGCGGTTTCAAGCACCGGACCCGATACGTTTCCAAAGCCATGCCCTGAGCAAAGTGTATACATTGCGTCGACGCCGGGTCGCCCCGGCGCCAGCAATCACTGATCCAGCCGGAACAGGTTCATCGCGTTCTCGCGGAAGATCTTCGCCCGGTCGGCGGGGTCCAGCGGCGAGCGGAAGGCAAAGCGCGGATCGTCGAAATCCCAATGAGGATAATCGGTCGAGAACATCAGCCGGTCGGCACCGATCCAGCGGACAATATCGTCGATATGGCGGTTTTCCTCGGGCTCTTCGATCGGCTGCGTGGTGAACCAGAAATGATCGCGCAGGTATTCGCTCGGCTTGCGCTTGACCTGCGGCACTTCCGAGCCCATTCGCTTCCATTCCCGGTCCATGCGCCACGCAAGCGACGGCACCCACGAGAACCCGCCTTCGACCACGACGATCTTCAGCTTCGGGAAACGCTCGAACACGCCCTCCATGATGAGCGAGACGATGATCGTCTGCAGGCTGTTCGAAGCGGCGTAATGCTCTTCCAGATAGAAGGACGACCAGCCCGACGGCGTGTTCGCACGATGCCCGAACGCGCCGGTATGCAGGCCGATGGGCAGGCCGTAATGCTCGGCGGCCTCGAAGATCGGCCAGTAGCGGCGGCGACCGATCGGCTCGATCGTGCGCGGCGGGATCGAGATCTGCACGAAACGGCGGTCATGCGCGCGGCGGTCGATCTCGGCTACGGCCTCGTTCGCGTCTTCCTGCGCCACACAGATCGACGCGCGCAGACGCGGCTCGGGCCCGGCGAACTTGTCGATCTGCCAGTCGTTGATGCCCACGCATAACGCGGCGCCGAGGTCCTGATTGTTGGTCACCGCCCCCGCTGCCAGCGGCTGCAGGACGCCATGGTCGATATTGCACTGATCGAGAAGCTGTTCGCGCAGGAACGGCAGGTCCGAGGCCGGCGGCTTGCCACTGGGCGGCCAGCTGTCGCGGCGCATCCCGTTGCCGGGCGTCATGCGCGGATAGGTCATCGCCCCAAGGAAAGGGTTGGGCGTGCGCAGCGCATAGTCGCGGATATGCTCGCGCCAGCGCTGCGGCAGATAGGTGCCCAGTTCCTGAGGGCTTTCGAACGAGGGGTGGATATCGCAATCGACGACGCCCAGACGTTTCGGGGCGGTCTTTTCGCGGTCGAGTTCGGTCGCTTCCATATCAGCCTCCAAGACGGGGATAGGTGGCCAGCGCATTGGCGCGCATGGCCTTTTGCAGCATCTCCTCGGGCACGCCATGCGGCAGCACGTCGAGCCCCTCATAATGCCAGTGGGGATAGTCGCTGGAGAACAGCAGCATGTCGTCGGACAACAGGTGCGACAACATCTTTTCGACCTCGGCCGGATCCTCGGGCGCGTCGAACGGCTGCGAGGTCAGGCGCACATGCTTGCGGATCAGCGCCGCCGGGCTGTCCTTGACCCAAGGCACCTCGACCCGCGTGCCGCGCCAGTCCTTCGACATCCGCCACATCAGCGGCGGAACCCAGGACACGCCGGATTCGATGGCCACGACCTTCAGCGCGGGATACTTGGCGAACACCCCTTCCGAGATCATGCTGGCGATCTGCGTGGCAAAGCCATGCGTCATCGCGATGTGATCCTCGATCAGGAAGGAATGATAGCCGCTATGGCTGGGCGCGTGGCGCAGCATGCTGCCCGCATGGATGCCGATCGGCAGGCCGTGCTTTTCGGCGGCCTCGAAGATCGGCCAATAGACCTGACGGCCCAGCGGCAACTCGCCCGCCGCCAGCGTCAGGATCTGCACGAAGCGCTTGTCGGCGGCGAGACGCTCGATCTCGGCCACCGCCCCCGCGACATTCGAGAACGGCACGATCATCGACGCGCGCAGACGATCATCGCGCGACAGCCATTTCTCGGCCAGCCAGTCATTCGTGGCCCGGCACACCGCCTGCGCGAGATACGGGTCGAACAACGCATGCGCGCCGGAAACGACATTGAGGATCGCATGCCCCAGTTCCAGCGGGTCGAGCAGGTTCTTCTGCATCGCCGCAAGCGCATCGCCCTCGCCCACCCAGTCGGGGCGGCGATAGGGTTTGGTGCGCTCGGGGAAGCTCATGAGCTCCAGAATATCGACGTCGCGCGACTGAAACGTCTCACGCCAGTAATCGTCGACATAGGGCAGCAGATCGGCCTGACGCGGCAGCGGCGGATGGACATCGGTGTCGATGGCGCCTGCCGTCGTGACCGCGCGGGGCCTGTCGAGAGTGTCGCTCATTCTTGCATCTCCTGTTGTGTGGCCGCTCAGAGCGTCACGATGACGTAATCGTCTTTGACCGATACGTCGTAGATTTCGATCTGGAACGGTCCCTCGGCCAAGGTCTCGCCGGGGGCGATCTTGACGTCATAGCTGCGCACTTTCATGCGCGCGGGGTCGCAATAGGACTTGCCGGTCAGGATATCGAATTCCCAGCCGTGCCACGGGCAGCGCACCATCTCGCCCCGGCGCTCCAGCCGGTACTCGCCCGGCTCATCGCCCGAGACCAGCGACGTGATCACGCCCTTGCACAGGCTCGCGCCCTCATGCGGGCAGCGATCCGCGATGGCGTGCAGATTGCCCTGCACGTTGAAGATGGCGATATCGCGTTTTCCGGCGGTGAATCTGCGTGACTCACCGGCGGGAATGTCGGTCAGCTTGCAGACGACGTAATCGGGCATACTCGGGTCCTCAATTGGTCAGCGATCATCGGGGAATGCGAAGGTCGCAGCACCCGGCGAAGAACGAGAGGAGCATCCGGCAGGGCCGCGCGGCGATCCGCGACCGGATTTCGAGTTGCAATATCAACCGGATGCTCGCAAAAATGCGCGGGCGTGCTGCGGATGCCGCACATATCGTTGCGCCCAAACGCGGCCTGCCCCCTGCCCGACGCAAGGCGCTCGGCACGGCGCATCGTACGTTTTGTATACACCTCGGAGAGGCCTGCAGGATGCGAGGCTTCGGAACGCCCCCTTTCCGAACACTGCCCAAATCCCGCAAGCCTATTGCTGAAGCGGCCTTGAATAGCCGGGCCCGAACACCACGCACCATGCCCATTTTGGGCATGGGACCGTGACATTAGCTCTGTCCTGAAAGAAAAACCGGGCATTCCGGCATAGGCCTGCAAACGCAAGCCTGTGTTGTCCCGGCTTGCTGCATACGCAGTTCGACATGTCCGTGCGAAACGCACTTCCGGTCTGATCGCCATATCTCCTCCCTCGAGCCGGCATGGCGAGCCGACTCTCTACTTGTATACACAACTATCGGAGCTTGGTGTAGCCCTTAACGCAATCGTGCGGCAGAAGATCGGCAGCAAGACGCCCGCCGCAGGCTCGGCAGCGCGCGGTTTGGGCATTTGGCTAAAATGACGTCACAGCCGGCCAGGACCAAGCGAGGCACACGGGATACCGCGCGCGCCAAGGCGCGGCGCGGTACCGGAAGCGCGGGTGGCAGGACGAAAGACTGTCAGTCCACGCCGAACAGATCGCGGCTGAACACCTTGTCGCCCAGCCCCTTCAGATCGGGCGTGCGGCGGTTGGCGATGATCACATCGGCCTCGTCACTGAAAGCCGCGAAATCCTCGATCACCCGCGCACCGGCGAATTCGCTTTCCGCCAGTGCGGGCTCATAGACGATGATCTCGATCCCGCGCGCACGCAGGCGCGACATGATCGACAGGACCGAGCTTTCGCGGAAATTGTCGCTGCCGTTCTTCATCACCAGCCGGTAGATACCCACCGTCTTGGGATTGCGCGCGGCCACCTGATCGGCCACGAATTCCTTGCGCGTGCGGTTGGCATCGACCACCGCCGCGATCAGGTTCTGCGGCACGTTATGGTAGTTGGCCAGCAACTGCTTGGTATCCTTGGGCAGGCAATAGCCGCCATAGCCAAAGGACGGGTTGTTGTAGTGGTTGCCGATCCGCGGATCGAGACCGACGCCGTCGATGATCTGGCGCGTATCGAGGCCCCGTGACATCGCGTAGCTGTCAAGTTCATTGAAATAGGCCACCCGCAGCGCGAGATAGGTATTGGCGAAGAGTTTGATCGCCTCGGCCTCGGTCGAGCCGGTGAACAGGACGGGGCAATCGGGTTCGACCGCGCCCTCTTTCAGCAGATCGGCCACCTTGTGCGCGCGCGCGTCCGTGCCGCCGACGACGATCCGCGTCGGATGCAGCGTGTCGTGCAGCGCCTGCCCTTCGCGCAGGAATTCGGGCGAGAACAGGATCTGCGCATAGCCGCTCTCGCGCCGCGCCTCTTCTGTAAAGCCTACCGGCACGGTCGACTTGATGACGATCTGCGCCTCGGGCGCGTGCTGACGGCAGAGCGCAATCACCGCTTCGACGCTCGACGTGTCGAAGACCTTGGTGTCGTCGTCGAAATTGGTGGGTGTTGCGATGAATACGATCTCGGCCCCGCCCAGTGCCTCGGCCGGGTCGGTCGTCGCGGTCAGGCTGAGCGCATGGCTTTCCAGATAGGTGCTGCAGGCCTCGTCGCGGATCGGAGAGCGGCGCGCATTGACCAGTGCCACGCGCTCGGCCGAAATGTCGAGCGCCCGCACATCATGGTTCTGCGCCAGCATGATCGCATTGGCCAGACCGACATATCCCAGACCCACAACGGCAATTCTCATTCACTCGACCTTTGACATTCTGCACTGTTGCGCCCGCGACCGGACCCACAGGGCCCGCGCGTGGAAACACGGCGGCATAGTATCGGTTGCGCAAGGCAGGGAAAGGCGAAAGTGCCCCGCGGCCACGGGACCGGGCGCGCCCGTCCCCTGCCCGGCTGTTGCAGATCGGCATCCCCTGCGCGCGGCGATCCGGAGAGTATTTTCCACCCTGAAAGAACGGTGTAATCCTTGACCCGACCGGGACTTGCGTAACCTTAGTCCCAGCTTGCCTTTTCGGAACCGGGGGTTTCATGA
Organism: Rhodobacter sp. NTK016B; assembly: GCF_017303295.1. Taxonomy (GTDB): domain Bacteria; phylum Pseudomonadota; class Alphaproteobacteria; order Rhodobacterales; family Rhodobacteraceae; genus Pararhodobacter. Next base: position 105,733 of record NZ_JAFKOK010000013.1, read on the forward strand.
CTTTTCATCGCAGTCTTTCAGCGTGTTCGCTGCTTGTGCTTTCCATCGCTCTTGCCGGTTGCGTCAGCACCACCGCGCCGGATCCGACCAACGAATCCCAGTTCCTGCCGGAACTGCCCGAAGGCATCATGAACGTGGTGGGCCCCAATCAGGACCTGACCGCCGTGCGCATCATGCCGTCGGATGGCTGCTACTGGTATCGTCACACCAACGTGGTCGAAACGACCTTCGTGCCGCTGCGCACCCGCGACGGGCGGATGATCTGCACCAGTTCCGGCGCCGCCCCGGCGTAACGGTAAGGGCCAGACCCGAATGAAAAAGGGCGCCGCAATCGCGGCGCCCTTTTTCATGGTCAGCGGGCCAGAAGCGATCAGGCCGCGTAAAGATGCGCGGTCGCGCCCACCTCGACCTGATCGTAAAGGGCGATGATATGCGGCATCACCATACGCACGCAGCCCGAGCTGGCGCGTGAGCCGATCGACCACGGCTGCGGCGTGCCGTGGATACGCAGATAGGTGTCGCGGCTGCCGACATAGAGATACAGCGCGCGCGCGCCCAGCGGGTTGTTCGGACCGCCCGGCATGCCACCGGCGAATTCCTCGTATTCCGGGTTGCGGCGGATCATGTTGGCCGTCGGCGTCCAGGAGGGCCAACGCGCCTTGCGGCCGATGCGGAAGGTGCCCGGCTCGTACAGGTCGTCCTGACCGATCGCCACGCCGTAGCGCATCGCCGTGCCGTCGCCCTGAATGTGGTAGAGATACCGCGCCACCGCGTCGACATGGATATCGCCCGCGCGCAGCCCGTCATTGGCCTCGACCCGGCGGGGAAGGAAGCGCGGATGCAGATCCCACGGGTTCGAAAAGGACGGATCGTAGCCTGCGGGCGTGACCTGAGCGTCCCAGCTGTCCCACTGGTTTTCCTGAGCGGTCTGGGCGAAGAGCTGGCGCGGGCCAGCGACAAAGGGCGCAGCCAGGGCAGCAGCGGCGCTTTTAGTCATGAAAGAGCGTCTGGACGTCACGAAACTGTTCCTCTTGTCAACCGGGCGAGCAGCGCCAGCAGATTATGGGGTGTCATAAGCGCAATATGCGTCAACGGGCAAGTGAGGCAAACCCGCCGAGGGCTTTGTGGGGCAAAATCATGCTCACAGATGCGTAACCCGGAATGCTTTGCCGCCGGTTGGGCCGGAAAACGGCCTCCCCGCCCGCAAAAAACCGCCGCCCCTAATGCGCCGAGGGGTTGTCCATCGCCCGGCTGAGCAGGATCACCGGAATGATCCCGATGGCAACGATCAGCATGGCCGAGGTCGAGGCCTCGTCCAGACGCCCGTCCGAGGCCAGCCGATAGGTTCGAATCGCCAGCGTATCGAGGTTGAAGGGCCGCACGATCAGCGTCGCGGGCAGCTCTTTGAGGACATCGGCGAAAATGAAGATCGCCGCCGACAGAAGCCCCCCGCGCAGAAGCGGGAAATGCACCGTCGCCAGCGTCCGCGCGGGCCCCGAGCCAAGGCCGCGCGCGGCCTCGTCCAGCGAGGGCGGGATGCGCTGCAAAGACGCCTCGATCGTGTTGAGCGAAATGGCGAGGAACCGCACCGCATAGGCGAAGATCAGGCCGAAGTAAGAGCCGGTCAGCAGCAGCCCCGTCGAGATGTCGAAGGTCTCGCGCATCCACGCATCGAGGCTGCGGTCGACCCAGCTCAGCGGCAGCAGGATCCCCACGGCGATCACCGCGCCCGGCATCGCGTAACCGATCCCCGCCACCCCCAGCGCGCCGCGCACCGCAAGCCCGCCATCGAGCCTGCGCGCATAGGCCAGAAACACCCCCAGCGTCAGCAGGACAAGCGCCGCCAGCGCGGCCAGCATCAGCGAATTGCCGGCAAAGGCATAGAAGCGCGCGCCCCACATCGGGTCGCCCACAAGGATCGCCCGCCGCGCCAGATCGCCGAAAGGAAAGGCAAAGCCCGCGATGATCGGAAAGGCGCAGAGCCCCATCACGATGACCGCGCGCCAGCCCGTCAGCGGACGCCGCGCCGCCGCGCTTGCCGATTGCCCGCCGGGATCGCCGACATAACGGCGCGAGCCGCGCAAGAGCCGCTCAAGCACCAGCGCCACGCCGACCAGACCGATCAGAAGCGCCGCGATCTGCGCCGCCGCCACCGGCTCGCCCCGCGCGAACCATGTGCGGAAAATGCCCGATGTCAGGGTCTGAACGCCCAGATGCTGCACGGTGCCGAAATCGGCCAGCGTCTCCATCCCCACGAAGGCGCAGCCCGCGACGATGGCCGGACGCGCCATCGGCAAGGCCACGCGGAAAAACGCGCCGCGCGCGGATTGTCCCAGCGCACGGGCCGCTTCGATCAGGTGCAGCGACTGCGTGGCGAAGGCCGCGCGGGCCAGCAGGTAGACGTAGGGATACAGCACCAGCGCCAGCATGATCGCGGCGCCCGGCAGGCTGGCGATATCGGGGAACCAATAGTCGCGCCGCCCCCAGCCGAACAGCGAACGCAGACCCGACTGCACCGGCCCGGCAAAGGTGAGCGTTTCGTAATAGACATAGGCGATGACATATCCCGGCATCGTCATGGGCAGCATCAGCGCCCATTGCAGAACGCCGCGCCCGCGGAACTCGAACCCCGCGATCAGCCAGCCCGCGCCCACCCCCATCGCCGCCGCCAGCGCGATGGTCAGCATCACCAGAAACAGCGAATTTCGCAGGTAAAGCGGCAGCACGGTCGAGACCAGATGCGCCCAGGCCCCGCCCGAGGGCAGAAAGACCTGCGCCACCACCGCCAGAATCGGCAGCGCGATGAATGCCGCGATGACGAGCGCACCAAGGCTCCAGCCGCTCAGCCTCAGGCGCCGTGGGCGCGCTCGCGGAGAAAAGGTGTCATCGGTCGTGGCCATGCGGCATCCTGCACATTCGGCTCCTCCCCTAGCGGATGCATGCCGGGCTGTCCAGTTTTCCGATTCTTATTGTCGGGAAATAATCCGATTGATATTGTCAGGAATGTCGCGAGCCGCTAAGGCTCGTGCCGACGGGTCGCAAGCGGCCCTGACCCCGCGCGCCAATCGGCGCGACACATCTACGTCCGGAGGACCCCATGTTTCGCAATCTGACGGCCCTTGGCACCGCTTTCGCCGCCGTGCTGACCGCCGCTGCGCCGGCCGCGCTGGCACAGGAAGTCAACCTGTATTCCTCGCGCCACTACGATACGGATCTGCGCCTTTACGAGAACTTCACCGCGGCCACCGGCATTCGCGTGAACCTGATCGAAGGCACCGGCGAGCAGCTGCTCGAGCGCATCCAGACCGAAGGCGAGGCGTCGCCGGCCGATCTGTACATCACCGTCGATGGCGGGCGCCTGCACCGTGCGGTCGAAGCCGGTGTGTTCCAGCCCATCGAAAGCGCGGTGCTTGAAGAGCGCGTGCCGTCGAATTTCCGCCATCCCGACAATCTGTGGTTCGGGCTGTCGTCGCGCGCCCGGGTCATCTTTACCCGCGTGGGCGAGCGTCCGGACTGGCTGAACGATTACGAAGACCTCGCCGATCCCCGGCTTGAGGGCGAGATCTGCATCCGCTCGTCGTCGAATATCTACAATATCTCGTTGATGGCCGAGATGATCGAGGTGATGGGCGCCGAGGGCGCGCAGGACTGGGCCGAGGGCGTGAACAACAACCTCGCCCGCCAGCCGCAGGGCGGCGACCGCGATCAGCTGCGCGCGCTGGCGGCCGACGAATGCTCGGTCGCGGTGTCGAACACCTATTACTGGGGCGCGCTGGCCGCGTCGGACAACCCCGATGACGTCGCCGTCGCCGAGGCGGTCGAGTTCTTCTATCCCAATCAGGGCACCGAGGACGAACCGGGGCGCGGCGCGCATGTGAACATCTCGGGCGCGGGCGTCACCGTGAACGCCCCCAACCGCGACAACGCGATCCGCTTTCTGGAATACCTCGTCTCAGATGAAGCGCAGGCGATCTTCGCGGATTCCAACAACGAATTCCCGATCGTGCCGGGCGTCGAAATCCACGGGCCCGTCGCCCCCTTCACCGACTTCCGCAATTCGGGCGTCAACGTTTCGGTCTACGGGCTGAATGCGGGTGAGGCGACGGATATCTTCGACCGCGTGGGCTTCCCGTAAGCCGCCGCGCCCCGGGCAAACCGGGTCGTCAGGGGGCTGTCTGCCCCCCTCGCGCTACGCGCTCACCCCCCGAGGATATTTAGGGATCAAAGATGAAGGGGCCTCGCCTGCGGGGCCCCTTTTGTCATGCCCCGAGGCGGGGCGCCCTTGACCTCGGGCGATCCGTTCGCATGTTCACAAAGACGATTTCATTTAGCCAAGGACATCCGATGCCGAGTGACAGCTACACCCCGCCCAAGGTCTGGACCTGGGAGCAAGAGAGCGGCGGGCGGTTTGCCTCGATCAACCGCCCGATCGCCGGGCCCACGCATGACAAGGAGCTGCCGGTCGGCGAGCATCCGTTCCAGCTGTATTCGCTGGGCACGCCCAATGGCGTGAAGGTCACCATCATGTTGGAGGAATTGCTGGCTGCGGGCCATGCAGGCGCGGAATACGATGCGTGGCTGATCAATATCGGCGAGGGCGATCAGTTCGGCTCGGACTTCGTGGATATCAACCCGAATTCGAAGATCCCGGCGCTGATGGACCGCTCAGGCCCCGAGCCGGTGCGGGTGTTCGAATCGGCCTCGATCCTGTTCCATCTGGCCGAGAAATTCGGCGCGTTCCTGCCCGCCTCGGGGCCCGCACGGACCGAGGTGATGAACTGGGTCTTCTGGCAGATGGGGGCGGCGCCCTATCTGGGCGGCGGGTTTGGCCATTTCTATGCCTATGCCCCCGAGAAGTTCGAATACCCCATCAACCGTTTCGCGATGGAGGTGAAGCGCCAGCTTGACGTGCTGGACCGCAACCTTGCCGATCGCAAATGGATCGCGGGCGACGACTACACCATCGCTGATATGGCGATCTATCCGTGGTACGGGCGGCTGGTCGAAGGCGGCGCCTACGATTCCGCCGAGTTCCTCTCGGTGCACGAATACAAGAACGTCGTCCGCTGGGCCGCCGACATGGCGGCGCGTCCGGGTGTCGAGCGCGGCAAGCGTGTCAACAAGCCCAGCCCCGACGACGGCATCCGCGAGCGCCACAGCGCGGCGGATCTGGACTGAACACAGAAGGGCGGCCCTGGTGGCCGCCCTTTTCCTCAGGCCGCGAGATCCACCCAGACCGGGGTGTGATCCGACGGCTTCTCCCAGTCGCGTGGCGCGGTTTCGATCCAGCAATCGGTGAGCCAGTCGGCGGCCTTGGGCGACAGGAGCCAATGGTCGATACGGATGCCATTATTCTTCTGACGCGCCCCGGCCTGATAATCCCAGAACGAATAGAGCCCCGGCTCGGGGTGACGCAGGCGCAGCGCATCGTAGAGCCCCATTGCTTCGAGCCGCCGGAACGCGGCGCGGCTTTGCGGCAGGAACAGGGCGTCGTCGCCCCAGACCTCGGGCCGTGCGGCGTCCTCGGGCTGGGGGATCACGTTATAGTCACCCGCGAAGGCCACCGGGATTTCGCGCGCCAGCAATTCCGCCGCGCGGGTCTGCAAACGCTCCATCCACGCCAGTTTGTAGTCGTATTTCGGCCCCGGCGCCGGGTTGCCATTGGGCAGGTAGAGCCCGCAAACGCGCAGGCCCGTGTCGCCGATATCGGCCTCGATATAGCGGGCCTGTTCGTCGCTGTCGTCGCCCGGCAGCCCGCGCGTGACATCGTTCAGCGGCAATTTCGACAGGATCGCCACGCCGTTGAAGCCCTTCTGGCCATGCGTTTCCAGATGATAGCCGCGATCTTCGATCAGCGCGCGGGGAAAGGCCTCGTCCACGGACTTGATCTCTTGCAGCACGGCCACGTCGGGCGCAGCGGTGTCGAGCCAGCGGCCGAGCACTTCAGCGCGGGCCTTGACGCCATTGATATTGAAGGTGGCGAGTTTCATGCGGTCTCCTGCTGCGCGGGGCGCCAGAATGGCATCGCGGCGGGTTGACGGCAACCGCCAGAGCGCGCCGTGGCGATTGCAAACCCGCGCGTTCCGCAACCGGCTTGCCCCGCGCCGCCTGAGCCAATACACAACAGCCAGCATTGACAATCGGAGCCCATTCGATGGCCAAGAAATCGAGCGCGCAGAATATCGTTATGTGGATCCTGATGATCCTCCTGATCGCCGGTCTGGGGGGCTTCGGGATCGACAGCTTCCTGGGAAGCCGCGCGACCTCGATCGGGCAGGTCGGCGATCGCAGCATCCCGGCGCAGACCTATGCCAACGCCCTGCAGCAGGAAATGAACGCCTATAGCCAGCAGACCGGCGAGCCGATCACGCTGGCGCGCGCGCAACAGCTGCGCATCGACGAAAGCGTGCGCTCGCAGCTGATCGTGCAGGCCGCGCTGGATAACGAGGCCGAGCGGATCGGCATCTCGGTCGGCGATGAGGCGGTGCAGGAAGCGCTGGTGGGCATCGACGCGTTTCAGGGCCCGACCGGTGGCTTCGACCGGGAAACCTATCGCTTCCGGCTGGAAAACAGCGGCCAGACGCCCGCGCAATTCGAGGAAGAGCTGCGCCGCGACACCGCGCGCAGCCTGCTGCAGACCGCGACCGCAGCGGGCATCGAGACGCCCGAGAACCTGCGCGCCGCGCTGATGCAGTTCTATGCCACCCCGCACAGCTTCGATGTCTTCACCCTGACCGAAGAGATGCTGCCCGAGCCGGTGGCAGACCCGTCGGATGACGCGGTGCAGGCCTATTACGACGCCAATATCGAGCGCTTCACCGCGCCCGAGTTGCGCGAGATCACCTATGCCTGGCTCACGCCGGAAATGGTGCGCGACGATGTCGAGGTCTCGGATGACGCGATCCGCACGCTCTACGAGCAGCGCATCGACGAATATGTCCAACCCGAACGCCGTCTGGTCGAGCGTCTGGTCTTCGGCACCGAAGACGAGGCGCAACAGGCGCTGGCGCAGATCGAAGCGGGCGATACCAGCTTCGATGCGCTGGTCGAGGCACGCGGCCTGACACTTGACGATGTCGATCTGGGCGATGTGAGCGAAGCGCAGCTCGGCGCGGCGGGTGAAACCGTCTTCGCGCTGGACGAGGCCGGTTCGGTGGTGGGCCCCCTGCCCTCGACGCTGGGCCCGGCGCTGTTTCGCATGAACGCGATTCTCAACGCGCAGGAAGTCAGCTTCGAGGAAGCGCGCGACGAACTGCGCGACGAGCTGGCCGCTGATGGCGCGCGCCGCCTGATCGCCGACCGGCGCGAGGCGCTCGACGACCTTCTGGCCGGCGGCGCAACGCTCGAGGACATGGCGGACGAGACCGAGATGCAGCTCGGCACGATCAGCTGGAGCGCGGAATCGAACGAAGGTGTCGCCGCCTATACCGAATTCGCCGATGCCGCCGCTACGGTGACCAGCGACGATTTCCCCGAACTGGGCGGTCTGTCGGATGGCGGGCTTTTCGCGCTGCGTCTTGACGCGGTCATTCCCCCCGCGCCGCGTCCGCTGGACGAGGTCCGCGACGAAGTCGCCGCGGGCGCGCGCGAACAGGCGGTCGAGGCTGCCCTGATGGCGCTGGGTCAGGACTGGAGCGCTGAGCTGGCCGCGAACGGGACCGAAGCCTTTGGCGAGGCCCATCAGATCGCCGCCGAAAGCTTCGAGGGCGTGACCCGTCTGGACCGCATCGGCCAGATCCCCGACGAGATGATGGAATCGCTGATGACCGCCGAGCCGGGCACGCCGATCCTGAATGTGGGCGACGGACAGGCGCTTCTGGCGCTGACCGGTCCGGTGGGCGAGGCTGATCCCGAGAACCCGCAGACGGCGCAGCTGATGCAAAGCATCGACGGCCAGATCGGTCAGGCGCTGGCGCAGGATGTCTACACCTACTTCGCCCGCGCGCTGCAGGCCGAGGCGGGGATCTCGCTCGACCAGAACGCGATCAACGCCGTGCATGCCAATTTCCGCTGACGCCCGTCGCGGCCGCTACCCGTACTGAAAGGCCCCGTCCCGTGCCCCATTCCGCCCTTCTGACCCCCTCGTTCGCCGAGTTCGAAGCCGGTTGGGACCGGGGCGAGAATCAGGTCGTCTATGCCCGGCTGGCCGCCGATCTGGACACGCCGGTCTCGCTGATGCTGAAAATCGTCGGTAACCGCAAAGACAGCTTCATGCTGGAATCGGTGACCGGCGGCGAGGTGCGCGGGCGCTATTCGATCATTGGCACCAAGCCCGATCTGATCTGGCAATGCCGGGGCAACAAGAGCCGCCTGAACCGCGAGGCGCGCTTCGACGATGCGGCCTTTACCGACCTGCCGGGGCACCCGCTGCAGGAACTGCGCGCACTTCTGGCCGAAAGCCGGATCACCCTTCCCAAGGATCTGCCCGCCGCGTCGGCCGGGCTGTTCGGCTATCTCGGCTATGACATGATCCGTCTGGTCGAGGATCTGCCCCAGAACAATCCCGACCCGCTGGACCTGCCCGACGCGGTGCTGATGCGGCCCTCGGTCGTGGCGGTTCTGGATGGGGTGAAGGGCGAAGTGACGATCGTCTCGCCCGCCTGGATCCGCTCGGGCCTGAGCGCGCGCGCCGCTTATGCGCAGGCAGCCGAGCGCGTGATGGACGCGCTGCGCGATCTCGAACGCGAGGCGGTCAGCGGTGGCCGCGCGCTGGGGGACATGGCAACGGTGGGCGAGCCGCGCTCGAACTTCACCAAGGACGGCTACAAGGCTGCGGTCGACAAGGCCAAGGACTATATCCGCGCGGGCGACATCTTTCAGGTCGTGCCCTCGCAACGCTGGGCGCAGGACTTTCCGCTGCCGCCCTTCGCGCTCTACCGTTCGCTGCGCCGCACGAACCCCTCGCCCTTCATGCTGTATTTCGACTTCGGTGGCTTCCATGTCGTCGGCGCCTCGCCCGAGATCCTCGTGCGGGTGCGCGACCGTGAAGTGACGATCCGCCCGATTGCCGGCACCCGACCGCGCGGCGCCACACCCGAAGCGGACAAGGCGCTCGAAGCCGACCTGATGGCCGACAAGAAGGAACTGGCCGAGCATCTGATGCTTCTGGATCTGGGCCGCAACGATGTGGGCCGTGTCTCGAAGATCGGCAGCGTGCATCCGACCGAGAAATTCATCATCGAGCGGTATTCCCACGTCATGCATATCGTCTCGAACGTGGTGGGCGAGATCCGCGACGACGAAGACGCGCTCTCGGCCCTGCTGGCAGGCCTGCCCGCGGGCACCGTCTCGGGCGCGCCGAAGATCCGGGCGATGGAGATCATCGACGAGCTGGAACCCGAGAAACGCGGCGTCTATGGCGGCGGGGTCGGCTATTTCTCGGCCGATGGCGAGATGGATTTCTGCATCGCGCTGCGCACCGCCGTGCTGAAGGACGGAGTGATGTATATCCAGTCCGGCGGCGGCGTGGTCTATGACAGCGATCCCGAGGCCGAATGGCAGGAAACGGTCAACAAGGCCAAGGCCCTGCGCGCCGCCGCCGAAGGCGCCGGGCTGTTCGTGCGCGGAAACGGCTGAGGGCAGGTCCGACCGCCTGTCCGCGTAGGCGCAGACGCTTCGCTGAGCATCACTTTCGAAATGGAAAAGGCCGCGCCCTTGCAGACGCGGCCTCGCTGTAGGGTGCGTGCTGTGCACGCACCGTCGCGTATCGGTCTTAACCGAAGGCGTCGGGTTCGCTCGCCTTGCGCTGATCGACGAAGGCCTGCAGCGCCTCGACGATGGCCGGATCGATGGCCGGGGCCTGATAATCGCGCAGAAGTTTCTTCACGCGCACATCGGCCAGCTGTGCCGAATCGCGGGCGCCCTCTTCTTCCCACGTCTCGTAGGGTTTGTAATCCAGCACATCGGTGCGCCAGAACGCCGTCTTGAAGTTGTTCTGCGTGTGCTGGCAGCCAAGGAAGTGACCGCCCGGCCCCACTTCGCGCAGAGCGTCCATCGCCTGCCCGTTATCGTCCATGTAGATGCCCTTGGCGAGGTGGTGCAGCGTCCCCAGCTGGTCGGCATCCAGCACGAATTTCTCGTAAGACGATACCAGCCCGCCTTCCAGCCAGCCGCAGGAATGGAGCATGAAGTTCACGCCCGCCAGCAGTGCCATGTTGAGCGAGTTCGCGGTCTCGTAGGCGGCCTGCGCATCGGGCAGCTTCGAGCCACAGAACGACCCGCCCGAACGGTAGGGCAGCCCCAGACGCCGGGCCAGCTGCCCCGCGCCATAGGTGATATGCGCGGCTTCGGGCGTCCCGAAGGTCGGCGCGCCCGAGTTCATGTCGATCGAGGTCACGAAGGCGCCCATGATCACCGGCGCGCCCTTGCGGATGAGCTGGCTATAGGCCACGCCCGCCAGCACCTCGGCCAGCACCTGCGTCAGGGTGCCCGCGACCGTCACCGGCGCCATCGCGCCGCCGACGATGAAGGGCGAGATGATCGCGGCCTGGTTATGCTTGGCGTAGACTTCCAGCGCTCCCATCATCACCGAATCGAAGGTCAGCGGCGAGTTGATGTTGATGAGCGAGGTCATCACCGTGTTCTGTTCGACGAAATCGTCGCCGAACAGGATCTTCGACATCTTGACCGAATCCTCGGCCCGGACGGGTTCGGTGACCGAGCCCATATAGGGTTTGTCCGACAGCGTCATATGCGCCAGCAGCATGTCGAGATGGCGCTTGTTCACCGCGATATCGGTCGGTTCGCAAACCGTGCCGCCCGAATGGTGCAGCCATTTCGACATATAGCCGAGCTTCACGAAGTTGCGGAAATCCGCGATCGTGGCATAGCGGCGGCCGCCTTCGTTGTCGCGCACGAAGGGCGGGCCATAGACCGGCGCCAGAACCAGGTTCTTGCCACCGATCTCGACATTGCGCTCGGGATTGCGGGCGTGCTGCGTGAACGCGGACGGCGCGGTCGCGCAAAGCTGGCGGGCCAGACCGCGGGGGATGCGCACGCGCTCGCCCTGCACATCGGCACCGGCATCGCGCCAGCGCTGCAGCGCCTCGGGGTTCTCGACGAAATTGACGCCGATCTCTTCAAGCACGGTCTCGGCGTTGTATTCGATGATCTCGAGCGCTTCCTCGTTGAGGATCTCGAAATTCGGGATATTGCGCTGGATGAACTTGGCCGTCTCGACCGAAACGGCGGTGCGCTCCGCCCGGCGGGCGGCTCCGCCGCCTCCCCGTGTCCGACGCTCGGCCCTGACTTCGCTCATCACTCATTCTCCCGCGTTGAGGGTCATGAAGCAGAGCAATATTGCCTTGAACCGGACCGGGATGGCCGGGAAGCGTCCTTTGGCAACCAAAGGCGACATCCGGGCGTTATCGGCGCCCTTCCAGGCGCTCTGCCCGTTGTCCCTTGCCGGATCTCAGCGCGGGCGGCGCGCGCCGAGGATCCGCTGCCAGAGCGTCCCGCCCAGATAGCGCCCCAGCACAACGAAATAGGCGACGATCAGCACGAAAAGCGCGATGGCAGGCGCGCCCGAAAGCTGGAAGCCGGTTTCGGTCAGATTGCCGGTCAGCCGCGCGATCACGTAACCGCCCACCGCGAAGATCGTCAGGAAATCGAGGATCGCTGCCAGCACGATGCGCCAGGTCGAAGGATAGGAAGGTTGGGTATCGCTCATGTCGGGCTCCGGGTCGCGGCCGTTACCGGCATGGGTCGGGCGCGCAGGGGTTGCGGTGTGGTCGATCGCGGTCGGAAGGGCCGGATGGGGCGCTTATAATCCCGCGATGCGGCGGATGCCACCATGCCCGCAATCGCCCTCGATCACCGCCCGCCCCGCGCGATCCCTCTTGTGATTTTTTCCAACGCGCGCTACGCGACGGCATGACCGAGCACACCTCTCATAGCGGGCACGACCGCCTTCTCATCATTGATTTCGGGTCTCAGGTGACGCAGCTCATCGCGCGTCGCCTGCGCGAGCTGAACGTCTATTGCGAGATCCACCCCTATCAGAACGTCACCGACGCGTTCCTGAAAGATTTCGCCCCCAAGGCGATCATCTTTTCGGGCGGCCCGGACAGCGTGACGCGCGAAGGATCGCCGCGTCCGCCGCAATCGGCCTATACGCTGGGCGTGCCGATCCTTGGCATCTGCTACGGTCAGCAGGTGATGACGCAGGATCTGGGCGGGATCATCGAAGCGGGGCAAAGCCACACCGCCGAATTCGGCCGCGCCTGGGTGAAGCCGACCGAGCTGAAGACCGATCTGTTCAACGGCTGGTTCATGGACCCGTCGGGGCGTGAACAGGTCTGGATGAGCCACGGCGACCACGTTGCCAAACTGGCCCCGGGTTTCGAAGTCTACGGCACCTCCACCGGCGCGCCCTTTGCCATGACTGCCGATCTTGAGCGCCGCTTCTACGCCGTGCAATTCCACCCCGAGGTGCACCACACCCCGAACGGCGCCACGCTTTACGAGAATTTCGTGAAGCTCGCGGGCTTCAAGGGCGACTGGACGATGGGCGCCTACCGCGAAGAAATGATCGCCAAGATCCGCGAGCAGGTGGGCGACAAGAAAGTCATCTGCGCGCTCTCGGGCGGCGTCGACAGCTCGGTCACCGGCATTCTGTTGCACGAGGCCATCGGCGACCAGCTAACCTGCGTCTTTGTCGATCACGGCCTTCTGCGGCTGGGTGAGGCCGAGCAGGTCGTGCAGATGTTCCGCGAGAACTACAACCTGAACCTGATCCACGCCGATGAGAGCGAGCTGTTCCTCGGCGCGCTCGAAGGCGTCACCGACCCCGAGGTCAAGCGCAAGACGATCGGCAAGCTGTTCATCGACGTGTTCCAGAAATACGCCGATCAGATCGACGGCGCCGAATTCCTCGCGCAAGGCACGCTCTACCCCGATGTCATTGAGTCGGTGTCGTTTTCAGGCGGCCCCTCGGTCACGATCAAGTCGCATCACAATGTCGGCGGCCTGCCCGAAAAGATGGGCCTGAAGCTGGTCGAGCCTCTGCGCGAGCTCTTCAAGGACGAGGTCCGCGCGCTGGGCACCGAGCTGGGCCTGCCCGCGTCCTTCATCGGGCGCCACCCCTTCCCCGGGCCGGGTCTGGCGATCCGCTGCCCCGGCGAGATCACGCGCGAAAAGCTCGAGATCCTGCGCAAGGCCGATGCGATCTATATCGACCAGATCCGCAAGCACGGCCTCTACGATGAGATCTGGCAGGCCTTCGCCGCGATCCTTCCCGTGCGCACCGTGGGCGTGATGGGCGACGGCCGGACCTATGACTACGCGCTCGCGCTGCGCGCCGTGACCTCGGTCGACGGGATGACGGCGGATTACTACCCGTTCACGCATGACTTTCTGGGCGAAACCTCGACCCGGATCATCAACGAGGTGCAGGGCATCAACCGCGTGTTCTACGACATCACCTCGAAACCGCCGGGCACGATCGAGATGGAATGACACCACGGGGCCGTTAACCCTTTGGCAACAGATCGGGGCCATCCTGTCCGCACGGAGAGGATGGCCCTATGCATCTGGACTACCCCGACTGGCTGCGCGAAGCGGTGCCCACGGACAGCACTTTTCGCACGAAACTGTCCGAATTGCGGCGGGTCGAAGCGGCTTATGGCGATCTCGACGCGCTTTATGACGACGATGAACTCACGTCTCTGATCGACGAGCTGAGCTATTCCAGCGAGGATGCGCGCAGCGAACGGCCCAATCCCTCGCGGCTGGAAATCACCGGCGATCTGCGCAACAACCTTGCCTCTTACAAAAGCGCGGTCGCGAAATATCAACGATTCCGGCAGGATATAGAAAGCGAAGCGGCGCACATCACCCTGCGTCGCGCCCTGCCCGACGCTGCCGACGAACCGGTCGCCCCGCCCGGACGGGTGCTCTCGATGGAATCCGATCTGCAACGCGCACTCCGCGACGCGCTGAGCGACCTGGAACCGGGGCTGGAAGCGGTGGATGGAGGGGGCGAAAAGGCGGTGCCTTCGGGCCGGATCGATATCCTTGCCCGTGACCGACAGGGCGGGTTGGTGGTGATCGAACTGAAAGCCGCCTGCGCGCGGCGAGAGGTGCTGGGGCAGATCGCGGGCTACATGGCCGATATTGAGCGCGAAACCGGCGCCCGCCCGCGCGGCCTGATCATCGCGCCCGACTTTCACCCAAGCACGGTTTCGGGCGCTCGGATGATCGACGGGCTGGGCCTGAAACGCTACAAGATCCACTTCGGCTTCAGCGACATGACCGAAGAAACCGGCCAGCCGGGCGGCAGCGGGACTGCCCCCCTTGCCCAAGCGTCGCCCGAAACGCCAGAAGCCCCCGCCGGGGCGGAGGCTTCACAGTCGCAAAGCGCGCGAAGGGCAGCGCTTACATCGGCGGCAGGCTGAAGAACATCGTCTCGCCCGAATGGTCATCGACGCCGTCATTGTCGGTGGCGATCCACATCGTGCCATCGGCGGTGATGGCAAGGCTTTCGACCTTGTCGAGCACATAGCCCCCCGTCGCGGCCAGATGCGGCAGCAGATCGACGACCCGCTCGGGCGTCACCACCGGCAGCTCGCCACCCAGTGGCGCGGGCTGCAGATCGGCCAGCGCCACGCGGGTGACCTGTTTCACCGCCGCCAGATCGCCCAGCTGGTTATCGCGCTCGAGCAGATACAGATAGCCGTCATGCGCGACGATTTCCGACAGACCGACCCAGCCCCGCTCATGCGTGGCCAGCGGATAATGCACCGCCCCCCATTCGCCACTTGCCGGCGTATAGGCGACCAGCTTTACCATCCCCTCGGGATCGTCGGCCCATTCGCGCTGCACGGCCATCCACAACGTGCCGTCAACCATCGTCACGCCCTCGAACCCGAAGCGGCGTTCTTGCGCCAGCAGTGCCTCGGGCAACGTCACTTCCTGGGTGATCGCGCCTGACACATCAACATGATAGAGCGCATGCGGCACGTCGCGGTCGGTGCGGCCCTCATTGGCGATCCAGAAACCGCCCTGCCCGTCCAGCGTGATGCCTTCCATATCCATATGCGCGGCGGGCGCCCCGTCGCGGGTGACACGGATCGCGCGGGTGATGTGGGCGGGCTGTTGGGACGGGTCGATCACGAAGATCGTCGGCTGCGCGCCATAGGCGGAATCATTGACCGCGTAGAGCATCCCATCCGCGTCCGCGACCATGCCCGAGATCGCGCCCCAGCCGGTAAGGTCCTCCATCCCCGCCGAGGTAAGCTGCGGGTAGGCGGCGGGCGCCTCCTGCCATTCATAGATCATGACATGCGAACGCGCGGCCCCGTCCTGACCCAGATCGGTCTCGTTCGCGGTGACGAACAGGCCGCGCGACGGGATCGGCAACAGCCCTTCGGGCCCGATGCCCGACGGCAGAAGCTGGCGCAGCACCGGGTTCGCCGGATCGGTCGCATCATAGACAGCGATCACCGAGCCGCGTTCGGACGCGACAAAAAGCATCGGCGTGCCGTCAAAGGTCGCGGCGACGATGGCTTCCGGTTCGGCACCCTTCTTGCCCGAGCGGCCTTCAGGATAATGACCGATCTCGACGATGGCGTGCTCGAGCGACGCGCCGCTGTCATGCACCAGCGTCCCGTCCTGCGCAAAGATCGACCAGGTACGGCTGCCGCCCTGCCAGTCGCCTTCATTGGCGATGGCGATGTGGTCGGCATCGAGCCACGTAATCGCATCGGGCTCGCGCAGCCGTGTGATGGTCTGATCGAACACCAGCTGCCCGTCGCGCGCGATGTCGACATCCTCGGCCGTCGCCTCGCCCGCCGGGAAATGGCTGAGCACCGTCCCGGTGCGGTCGAGAATGACGATATGGTTGTTTTCCTGCAGCGTCAGCGCGATTTCGCCCGCGTCGTTGATCGCAACGAATTCGGGTTCAGGATCTTCCGGCGCGATCTCGGCCAGCCCGGTCACATCGGCGCGGATCAACCCCGCACAATCGACCGCACCATCGGTCATCGGCAGGATGGCGACAAAGCCTGCGGGCATCTGCGGCAGCGCACCGTCGTTGAGATCCTCGTCACGCTCGTTCTCGATGGCGACGGCAAGAAAGCTGTGATCGGGAGCGATGGCGATGGAATCCGGCTGGCCGCCCAGATCGCAGGTCGCGGTGACACTCTGGCCAGCCACGTCCACGCTCAGCAGCGCGCCACCCGTCCGGACATAGTCCTCAGAGGTGTTGAGCGCGACGAAGGCGGTCGCCCCGGCGATGGCGACCGAGGTCGGCTCGCCATCGAGCAACAGCGCGCCAAGGGGCGCGGGCGCCGCGGGATCGGTGAGATCGATGAAGCCGACCGCGCCCGCCGGGCTGTCAGTATAGACCAGCGTCAGGCCGTCTCCGGTGGCGGCGATGATCTCGGACGAGGTTTCCTCGGCCTCGGGCAGGTTCGAGGCGACTGGGAACGAGGCGATCCGGTTGAAATGCGCCTGTTGCGCAAGGCCGGGGGTCGCAAGGACCAGCGAGGGGACCAGCGAAAGCGCGGTCGTGGCCAGAAGGCGGGCGGACATGGGCTTCTCCGATTGACGGCTTGAGACTTGTACCCGGCGGGATTACGTCGCTTGGGTCACGGGCGCGTCACGGTTCGATGACGAAACGATGACGGGAGAGAGCGTGATGACCATTCGTCTGACGGGAAAACTGATCTGCGCGACCGAGGCGCAGGCGGCCATCGTGCGCGAATACTTGCCCGAACATGTGCGGCTGACGCTGGCCGAGCCCGGCTGCCTTGAATTCGAGGTGAGCCATGCGGGCGCGATGACATGGGACGTGCTCGAGCGTTTCACCGACCGCGCGGCGTTCGAGGCGCATCAGGCGCGGACGGGGGCGAGCGCTTGGGGGCAGGCCACTGCCGGGATCGCACGCGAATACGAGGTCCGCGAGGGCTGACGCTAACGGCTTCTGAACGTCCCGATGATCTGCGGGATGCCGCAAAGACCGTGACGCTTCGCAAGGGCGGGGGTTTCACAAATGCCAAGGGGTTTCGCCCTCACCCGGCATGCCGCTGGCATGCAGGTCTCGCGCGACCGGGCGCGCCGCCGTCGGCGGCGCGCGGGGCCCTGTGGCGCCCCTACGGCTCGTGCAAACACGGTAAACCGCTCAGCAGATCCGCGGCAATTGCTCGCCCACCAGCATATCGACGATCCGGCTACCGCCGAACGCCGTGCGCAAGGTGACGGGCACCGGGCCGGGTTCGGTCGCGCCACCGATGATGCAGGCGCCATGCCCCGCTTCCGTCCTGTGCATCGCGGCCAGCGCGGCCTCGGCCTGATCGGGGGGAACGAAGGTGACGAGCGTGCCCTCATTGGCCAGATAAAGCGGGTCGAGACCCAGGATCTCGCACATCCCCTTGACCTCGGCGCGCAGCGGCAGCGCCGCTTCGTCCAGTTCGACCGACACGCCCGCCGCATCGGCCAGTTCGTTCAGGGTCGAGGCCAGACCGCCGCGCGTCGCGTCCCGCGCGCAACGCGTATCGGGCGCGGCCTGCAGCACGGCCTCCATCAGTGCACCCAGCGACTGACAATCCGAGCGCAGATCGGCCGACAGCGCCATGTCGCCCCGCGCCGCAAGGATCGTCGCGCCGTGATCGCCCAGCACACCATTCACGATAGCCACATCGCCGGGCCGGATCCGCCGCGCATCGAGGTTGCGTCCGGGAGCGATCACGCCGATGCCGGCGGTGGTGATATAGACCTGATCGCAGGCGCCGCGATTCACCACCTTTGTATCCCCTGTAACGATCCGCACGCCCGCCGCCGCCGCTTCGGCCGCCATCGAGGCGACAAGCCTGCGCAACAGCGCGATCTCGCAGCCCTCTTCGATGATGAAGCTCGCGGATAGCCAGAGCGGCGTCGCGCCGCCGACGGCGAGGTCGTTTACCGTTCCGCACACGGCGAGCTTGCCGATATCGCCGCCGGGAAACTCGACCGGAGTAACGACGAAACTGTCGGTGGTGAAGGCAAGCCGCGCGCCCGGTTCCTGAAGCGCGGCATCGGTCAGACGCGCCTGATCCTCCATCCCGGGCGGGGCGAAAACGCTGAGGAAAACGCTCTCGATCAACTCGCGCATCGCCTTGCCGCCCCCGCCGTGGGCGAGCGTGACGCGCTCTTCGCGCAGGGTCATGAATGTATCCTTCATTGCGCCGCGACCTCGGGATTCACCCGCGGCAGTGCCCGCGCGCCGCCATAGGTCCAATAAGCCGCGCAGGCGCCCTCGGACGACACCATCAGCGCGCCGAGCGGGGTTTCCGGTTTGCAGCCCCGTCCGAATTGCGGACAGGCGGTGGGTTTGATGCGCCCTGTCATCACCGACGAACAGGCGCAGCCCTCGGGCTCGTCGTCGGGCGAGGCGGCATAACCGATGCCGAATTTCTCCTCGGCGTCGAACGCAAGGTAGGTATCGCGGATCCGCAGCCCCGAGGCGTCGATTTCGCCCAGGCCCCGCCAGGCGAAAC
Source organism: Rhodobacter sp. NTK016B (assembly GCF_017303295.1). Lineage (GTDB taxonomy): Bacteria > Pseudomonadota > Alphaproteobacteria > Rhodobacterales > Rhodobacteraceae > Pararhodobacter. Next base: position 124,206 of record NZ_JAFKOK010000013.1, read on the forward strand.
GCGGGCGGCGCTCATAAACATCGGCGATGGCCGCAAGGCTGACGGGATTGCCATGCTCAGGCACGACGCGGGCATATTGGTTTTCGACCTCGGCCCGGCCATCGCGGATCTGTTCGAGCACCATCAGAACCGATTGCAACAGATCGATCGGCTCGAACCCCGCGACGACGATCGGCTTGCCGTAATCGCGCGCGATGAAATCGTAAGCATGGACACCAATCACCATCGACACATGACCCGGACCGACAAACCCGTCGAGAACCATATGCGGATCGTCGAGCAGCGTCTTGATCGGTTCAGGCACGGTGATGTGGTTGCAGAAGACGCTGAAATTCGTCAGCCCCTCGCGTGCGGCCTGCTGGATCGACAGGGCCGTCGAGGGCGTCGTCGTTTCGAACCCGAGGCCGAAGAATACCACCTCGCGCTCGGGGTTGCGGCGAGCGAGTTCCAGCGCGTCGAGCGGCGAATAGACCATGCGGATATCGGCGCCATCGGCCTTGGCCTGAAGCAGCGACTTGCGCGTGCCGGGCACCCGCATCGCATCGCCGAACGTGGTAAAGATCACGCCTTCGCGCTCGGCAATGGTCACACAATCATCGACCCGCGACATCGGCAGCACGCAGACAGGACAGCCGGGGCCGTGAATGAACTCGATCCCCTCATGCACCAGTTTGTCGAGCCCGTAGCGGAAGATCGCATGCGTGTGGCCGCCGCAAACCTCCATGATATGGACGGGCTTCTCGCGCGTCGCGCCGATCGCGTCGGCGACCCGGGCAATCGCGGACAGCAGAGCCTTGGCCGCTTTCGGGTCGCGGAACTCTTCGACGTATCTCATTGCTCTTCCAACGCTTTCGCGCCCTCCGCCATCGCGTCGAGGGTCTCTTGTGCCTCGCCCAGCCCTCGCAGCGCTTCAAGCGTATCGGCGGCTTCCTGTGCGTCGATCACCGCCATTGCGAAGCCCACATGGATAAGCACCCATTTGCCCACCAGCGCGTCGAGCGGCCGGTCGGCCACCGGAGCGAGCGAGACTTCGCGCCGCACGCCCGACACATCGGCCATCGCCATCTGGCGTGCCGCGTCGGTGATGGCCACGATCTGACCGGGAATACCCAGGCACATGGTTAATCCTCCTCGCTCATTGCATGCGGCTCAATGCCGTAGCGATCCAGTTTCGAACGAAGGCCGACGCGGCTGAGACCCAGCTCGGCGGCGGCGCGGCTCTTGTTCCATTTGAGCCGCGTAAGCGTCTCGCGCAGGATGCGCATCTCCATGAATTCAACGCGCTCCTTGAGCGTCCCCTCCAGATTGCCCACCAGCGTCGCGGTGCGGTCCGCACCATCTTCGCCGGGCGCGGCCATCAGGATATGACGCGAAATGATCTCGGGACCTATGGTCACGTTCTGGGCGAGGATCAGCATGCGCGTGACCTCGTTTCGCAGTTCCGGCAGATTGCCCGGCCAATCGTAATTCTCAAGGAAATCAAGGGCGGCCTGCGTGAAACCCCGCGCCGCCTTGCCATGCTCGGCGGCCAGATCGTGCAGATAGCGCTCGGCCATCAGCGCAATGTCGCCCTGCCGCGCGCGTAGTGGCGGTACCTGCAACGCGGTCACTGCCAGCGCATAATAGAGATCCGCGCGGAACAGCCCGTCGGCGACCAGATCCATCAGCTCGCGATGCGCGCCGACGATGATCCGCGCGCCCGACGACAGCGTTTCGCGCGCGCCGACGGGCTGGAACGCCCCCTCGGTGACGACGCGCAACAGAGCGATCTGCATGGCCGGGCTCAGGCTGTCGACGCCGTTCAGGAAAATCGTTCCGCGATCGGCTTTCTGCAGCAGGCCGATCTTGGTTTGCGTCACGCCCTGCGCCGCGCCACGCTTGAGGCCGAAGAGCTCGGTCGCGAGAACGTCGTCCGGCAAGCCCGTGCAATTCAACTCGAAAAACGGGCGGTCGGCGCGCAGCGAGCCGTAGTGCATCGCCCGCGCAAGGTCGGTTTTGCCGGTCCCCGCCTCGCCCGTGATCAGGGCGGGAACGTCGAAACTGGCGAAATGGCGCGCCAGCGCGATGGTGGCGTTCAGGCTGGAATTGGGGCCGCGCAATAGTTTGTCGAAGCCCAGCCCGGCCTGCAGCACACGCCGCCGCTCATCAAGCCGCGCCGACGCGGTCGAGCCGAGATAGCGCATCTCAAGCGTCATGCGTTCGTGTTCGCGGTTCAGATCGAAGAGCCGCGCCGCGTTGCGCACCGCCATAACAAGCTGATCAGGATGCCAGGGTTTCGTTATGAACTGGTAAATGCCCGCATTGTTGATTGCTTCGATCATGTCATTGGTTTCGGTGTAGCCAGTGACGATCAGGCGAACGGTCTCGGGCCAGCGGTCGCGGATCGCGGTCAGCAGCTCGATCCCGGTGCGCCCCGGCATCCGTTGATCGCTGACCACGACCTGAACCCAGTTATCCTCCATCAGCGACCAGGCCTGATCGGCATCCTGCGCTTCGAGGACGGTGAAATCGTCCTCGAGCGCCATGCGCATGGCGGCTACCGAATGCGGCTCGTCATCGACGACGAGCACGGTCGGAAGCGACTTGGCCATCAGCCTGTCCTCTTGGCGTCGCGCCGGGCGGTGAGCCACTCGATCCAGCGGTCCATGCCCTCGCCGGTCCGGGCGCTGAGCGCGATGATCTCGATATCGGGGTTCACCCGCTTCAGGTTCGCCGCGTAGAGGTCGAGATCGACATCGCAATGCGGTGCCAGATCGGTCTTATTGAGGATGGCCAGCGTCGATGCGGTAAACATATCCGGGTATTTCAGGGGCTTGTCTTCGCCTTCGGTGACCGAAAGGATCGCCACCTTGCAATCTTCGCCCAGATCGAAAGCCGCGGGGCAGACGAGATTGCCGACATTCTCGATGAACAGGAAAGCCCCCTGCCGCAGCCGAAGCTGATCGAGCGCGTGGCCGACCATGTGCCCGTCAAGATGGCAGCCCTTGCCGGTATTGATCTGGACCGCGCGCGCGCCGGTGGCGCGGATGCGTTCGGCATCGTTGGCGGTCTGCTGGTCGCCCTCGATCACGGCGAGCGGCACGTCGCCGAGCCGTTTGATCGTCTCGCACAGAAGCGTCGTCTTGCCCGAGCCGGGCGACGAGACGAGATTCACCGCGAAGACTTCGAGCGCGTCGAGCACCCGGCGGTTTCCGGCGGCAAAGGTATCGTTCTTCGACAGGATCGCCGTTTCGACTTCGATCAACCGCGACTGGCTCATGCCGGGAACGGAGACGCCCGCCGCGCCCGTGCCATAGTGATGGTCGCCCCGCGCGTCAGGCTGCGGGTGATGATGTCCATGCTCATCATGTCCATGCTTATATTCTCCATGGACATGATCGTGAGAATGGGCGTGATCGTGGGCGTGGTGATGCCCGTGATCGTGTCCATGGTCATGAGGATGGTCGTGATCGTGGCTGTGGGCGTGGCCCACGGATTTGCCGTCCGCCGTTACGATGTCGCTGCACCCGCAAACGCTGCACATCAGATCACCTCCATATCCTTGATCCGCATTTCGTCGCCCTGTTCGGGCATAACCTTGCCGCTGCCACAGACCGGACACGGGTCCAGCCGGGACTCGATCTGCGCGGTCGCGCCACAGTCGTAACACAGCGCGGTACCGGGCAAATCGATGATTTCCAGCGCCGCGCCCTCGGCCTTCGATCCGTGCATGACCACGTCCCAGGCGAAGCTGAGCGCCGCTTTCTCGACCCCCGCGAAGCGGCCGATCTCGACGCGGACACGCGTGACCCGCACGATCCCGGGGTCCGCCGCGACGCGGTCTATGATCGTGCGCATGCCTTCGACCAAGGACATTTCATGCATCATCAGCCTCCGTCACCGCCGGAACTGATCGTGAAATCCGTTGTCCTTCAATGTGTTGGCTGGGGGCCACCAAACGAGACGAATGAGCGAGCTCACCCGGTACAGCGGATCGCGGCGTGGGTTCGGGCAAATTCCCCGGCAACCCACTGCCCGGCAGGCTCGCCAAGGCCGTCTGTGTCGCAGCGCTGTTGTCGTCGTCGGACACCGCAGCGCCACGCGGCGCAGAGGCAAAGGGCGCCCCTTCGGTCCGCAGCAGCACAAGTCCACGCGTGGCCGCCGCCCCGTCTTCCGGGCTTTGACCCGGTGCCTGCGCGCCCTGCCCCGTCGGTTCCAGCGTGACCGGCGCGCAGGGATCGAGGATGTCGAGCAACAACGGACCGAGACCCGCATGCGCCGCGTCGAGACTGCCGAGCGATTGTTCGAGCACGCCGCCCGGCGCGAGCAGGCTGTCGGTCGGCGTCACCCGTTCGCACTCTGCCACGATCCCATCGCGCACGATGAGCCGCAGGCCATAGGCGCCCCGGCTTGCGGGCACCATGGCAAGACCGGGCTCGGGGCTGAACGGCGCAGGCAACGCTGCGTCCAGTACCGCGGCCAGATCGAGAAGCCGCGCCACCGCGCGCCAGAACGGACCGCGCCCGCGCCGTGCCTCGATCCCCGCAAGGATCGGCGAGGTGGCATGGCGCGTGGCGATCGAATTCTCGACCGGGATCCGGCGCCACAGCGTTTGGGGCGTGACGAAGGGCAACGGGCCGCTCACCGCTTCGAATGGCGCGAAGTGGTTTTCGATGGCCTGAAGAACCGGCGCCACGCCACGGCCCGAGGACAGGAAGCCCGCGAAATCGTCGAGCGTCGCAGGTTCGCCCGACGCGCCGAGCAGCGCCCGGCGGACGCTGCCCTTGTCCGTCGTCCAATCCTTGGGTAGCGCGCGTGACCCGAGGCCCAGATGCTCGGGCCATGTGACGAAGAACTTGAGCAGGTGATCGCGCAGGATCTCCGCGCCCAGATCCGGCACCGCCTTTGCCCCCAATGCGACCGCCACCGCCTGCGCCTGCGCCGCCTGACACAAGTTGAAGAGCCGCGGCAAAAGCATCGCCGCGCGCGCCACCGGCTGCCCCACGAGCAGCGAGGCCACCGGAAGCTGCGGGGCGATCCAGGCGCGCAGGGGCGCCGGGGGGATGGCGGCGGCGGTCATCGTGTCACGCGTCCGGCTGAAGGTCTGAGCCAAGGCCCGCCGTGATCAGCGCCCGGCGCGTGGGCGCGGCGGGTTCGGTGTCGCCCCCGGTGTCGTCCTTGTCCGGATCGTCCCCGTCTGTCTGCGCGGCAAGCTGGGCCTCGCGCTGAGCGCGGATATCGGCGCGGCGGTCGGTCTCGGCCCGGTTGGCGGGGTCGAAGATCGCCTGCATGACGGCATTCGCCACGTCGACCGCATCCTGCTGGCGGGTGAAATCGCCCATCGGCGAGAACAGCGAACAGGCCTTGTAGCCGCCTGTCATCTCGCGCGTGTTGTGGATGAATTCATAGGCGCCCGACGGGAAATCCACGACCTCTTTCTCGCCCGTGACCAGCGCCGACCAGTCCTGTGTGTCAGGCAGCAGGATGAGGTTCATGAACCATGGCGAGATCAGCACGCCCATGATCTGCCCCTCATGCGCGCGAAACCCCACCGCCTGCACCTTGAGCGCCTTGTTGACCAGCGGCACGTCGCGCATCTTGGCATGCCAGACCTCGGTGAAATCGGCCTCGAGCCGCTCGGTCGCGGCCTTGATACGCTGGGCCCGAAGATGCGCTTCGGCGCCGGGATCGCGCAGCACCATGAAATTCTGCGGCTCGGCCGAGCAGGTCGGGCAGGACCAGTCCTCGGGCAGGGCGGTGAAGGGCGTGCCGGGGTCGATCTGCCGGGTGGGATCGCCGATCGCGGGGTCATAGACCGACCAGCAGATCTTGCATTCCATCACCGCCTGATCCGAGATCCGCGCGGCATGGCCGCCATAAGAGCCCTCGAAACCGCTCATCGCACCGCTCCCAGCACGTCGCGCAACCGTTTCGCGCTGTCGGACAGGTCCTCGGGCGCGGCGAGCACGACTTCGGGCATGTCGGTCACTTCGAAAGTGTCGAGGATCAGCTGATCTTGCGAATTGTAGAACTGCACGCGCCAGACATGCGCAAGCGCGGTGGCCCGGATGCGGCAATTGCCGTAACCGCGCGAAAGGATGTCGGCCGACCCTTCGCCCATCTTGGCATCGAGCCATGCAAGGTCGGATTCGGTATGCGGCAGCAGGGTCAGGTTGACGACATGCAGCGTTCCGTCGAAGCCCGCGCTTTTATCGGCCAGTTCGGACCAGATCGGCGGCGCGTTGACCACGCCCTGCCCCGGCTCGGGATCGAGACGCGGGCGCAGCGGTTCAAAGGCGCGGCGGATGGCAATGGCGGGCACGGGGCCGACCTCGATCCGGTCCTCGCCCGTGCCCCTGATACGCCAGATTCCCGCAAAGACGCCCTCTTGCACGCGAAGGGCGGGCAGGCCCCGGATCTTCATCGACACTTCGCCCTCGCGCAGGACCTCGGCCACCAGATGCAGGTTGGCGGGATCAAGGCCGGTCAGATCGAAGCTTTCGGGCACACCCGAGCGCGACACCCGTTCGGCCGCATCGGCGACATGGTCAAGGATCGCCAGCGCCGGGGCCAGCGTCGCCGGATCGTCGATATCGGGGATGCTGGGCGAATAGGTGTTCATGCCGGTGGGCATGTCCATATAGGTCAGGTCCTCGCCATCGGCGGGATCGGGCTGCGAGCCGGGGCCGAAGCCTGCGGGCGGCAGGTGAAAATTCGAGACCATCGCGAGGCTCCTCAGGCGGTTTCGGTCGTATCGGACGAAGCGAGGTAATGCGAGATGCGCGCGACGTAATCGGACCAGTCGCGCACCTTGGGAATGCCGCCAAGCAGCCGCCCGTCGCGGTACAGGATCAGCGAGGGGGTCTTGAAGACCTTGGTTTCCTCGCGGATCGCCTTCTCCATCGCGTCATCGACCACGGCGCAGTCGAACGCGTGCTGAAAGGCCGCTTTCAGCTCGGGCAGGATCACCGCCACATCGGGGGTTTCAAGGTTGCGCGTGGCATCGCCCGGCACGAACAGCGCATGGGCGCCGGGGGCCGAGACAAAGGCGCGAAACGCGTCGTCGGTGGCGATACGCGGCCATTTGAACTCGGTCGTCAGGCGGTCGATCAGGGGATGTCCCATGGTTTTCTCCTCAGCCGGTGATGCGGCCCGCGTCGAGCGCGGCCTGCAGATGGGGGGGCAATTGCGGACCACGCGCGTCGATATCGGCAAAGGCGTCGCCCCCGTCGCCGCCCGCCATGACGTCGCGCAGACCGTCGAGCGCCTTGGCGATGAGGGTCGCTTCCTCGGCATCGATCACCGAACGCGCGGTGCCCAGAAAGCCCAACACCCATGTCCCCACGGGCTGGATACCGACAAGCGACAGGTCCACATGGCTGCCGTCATGCGCCAGCGCGTTGGTGCCGGTGACCTTGGTCAATTGCAGCGGGATGCCCACGCACATCGTTCAGTCCGCCCGTTGCAGATCGCCGGGCAGGAAGCGCGCATCGCCGATGCGGCACGCCTCGTCCGCCGAGGGGCGACCGTCTTCATAGGCGCGCTGGCGGATGGCGCTGTCGGCCAGATCGTTGGTGACCGTGCGGCCGGGGCGCGAGCGGACGCCGCGCGCGGCCAGCCAGTCGGCGGCAAGCGCCACGGCTTCGGGGATACGCGCGGCCACCGGGGCGCGCAGCCCGCCGCCGTAATCTTCCAGCTCTTCGGGCTGGCAGCCGATCAGAACGATCTGGGCAGGATGGCAATCCATCAGCCGGGCCGTGGCAAGGACATCCTGAAAGCCGGTCTGGTGCAGCGACATCTTCTTCGCGCCCATGAAAGTGGGGACCTCGTCGCCCTCGACCACCTTCATCGTGCCGGGTTCCAGCCCGTAATCGACGGCGTCGAAGACCACCATCAGGTCATGATCCTCAAGAAAGGGCAGCAGGTACAGGCCTTGCGTGCCGCCATCGAGAATGGTGACCGGGGCGTCAAATTCCAGCGTGTCGGCCAGATGCTCGACGCAGCGAACGCCGAAGCCTTCGTCGGCCCACAGCACATTGCCGATGCCCAGAACGAGCGCGCGGTGTTGCATGCATTCCTCCCTCGCTTGCGCAGCGGTTTCACGGTTTCCGCTGGCTGGCCCGACTGACAATAGAGCTTTCGCTCTTAGCGGTCAGCGTTTTTTAAGCGTGAGGGATATGGAATTTATATGTCTGATTTAACGATATTTTCTTGGACGACACAGAAACGCCGACGCAGATCATAGGAATGTATGGTTCCACTATTTTCCTTTAGTGGACACTTGCTAACCATATCAGTCTTGCGCAGTTTTCCCGTCCCTTCTCGCCCATGGTTCGCTGCTTTGCAGCGCCCATGCCCACAGTGTTGAGACCCCGAAAGCGAGGACGGTCGGCGCCTTTCCACTGAGCCGGCCCGTCAAGCGCGACGGCCACGGAACCCGGCGGGCTGCGCACGCGTTTGGCGTGTGTATGCTCAAAAGGAGTTTCGCCATGCGCGACGGATTCGAGATCGAGACGGTTCGCGCCGGTGCGGTGTCGGTCGCCGCCCGGGCGACAGTCCCGCTTCCCCCTGAACCGGATTTCGAGCTGACGGACGAGGCGTTCGGCGCCGAGCTGGGCTTTCGCACGGGCCTGCAGGTGATCGTGGATTCGGGCCATATGGTGCCCGTGCGCCTGCAGGTGACCGAAATTTTTCGCCGCGACGACGCAGGCGAATGGGCGCTGATCCACCGGCATTCCAGCGTCGCCACCCAATAGAAGCGCGCGGCAGGCCGCGATAGGCAAGGCTCCGCCGAAAGGGCGCAACCGGGATGGTGACGCCCGGTCAGCGTCGGAACCGAGCGAGTCGCACCCGCGTTTTGTTGTCAAAGGGACCCCACAGGAGACCCACGATGACACTTGCGATGCTGGAAAGCACCCCTCTGGAAGAACCGCTGATCGCGGCCAATTTCACCCATCCCGTGCCGCGCACGAAGAAACCCGTGCGCCGACCACGCAACAATGCCGGGCTGGCAGCGTGGTTCGCCGGGCGGATGGGATGCTGAAATGCGAAACGGGCCCGCTTTAACGCGGGCCCGTTTCCGTTTCAGGTGAGCCGTTGGCCTTAATCGGCCCGATCATCCTTGAAGGTGCGATGGCCCGAGATCATCGTCGACACCATGGATTGGCGCGACATGATATCCTCGCGGATCGCCGCGTAGATATGCACCAGCATGAACACCACGATCGCCCACATGCCCAGACGGTGCATCTGATGCAGGATCTGGCTGTTGCCGATCGCCTCCCGCAGCGGACCGAAGATCGCGTCCAGAATACCGCCCTGCCCCACGCCCTCGGCATACAGCGCGAAGCCCGTGATGATCATGAAGCTCAGACCCAGCGTCATGAAGAAGAACATCGCGATCTGCGCCAACGGGTTGTGGCCCACGTATTTCTTCGGCGTCTTCTCAAGGAAGCCGTACCAGCGGATCTCGTGCCAGACCTCGCGCCACCACGCCTTGCGATGGACGGGCAGGTAAAACATCTGCCGCGCATGGTGATTGCCCACGAAGGCCCAGTAGATCCGCCCGAAGAATCCCACGGTCAGGATCATCGCCGCCGCGAAATGCGCAAAGCGGATATAGCCGAAGACGAATTGATGCGTGGCTTCGGCGATCTGCATCGACGGCAGCGGCCTGCCGATCAGGAAACCCGTCACGATCAGCACGAGGATGCACAGGGCGTTGGTCCAGTGCCAGAGCCGAACGGGCGCTTCGTAGACATAGACCGAAGTCCGGCGGCGGACCGAGGCGAGATCGCTTTCGGTCGCGTCGCCCGTCAGGCGCGCCGCTTCCAGCCCGGCGGCGGGATCGCGGCTGCCATAGGGGGTCGCATCACTCATGGCCTCACCCCGCGACCAGAAGCGCGCCGGCGGCCACGACCGCGCCGCCCGCAAGGATCTGCGCCAGCCGCCCGGTAACCAGCGCGCGCGCGCCAAGAATGCCCACGGCATGCAGCACTGCGCTGGCCATCAGAAAGCCCGCGACGTAGGCGGCGGCGCTGCCCGTGGCCTCGACCGCGTGGGCATAGCCATGCGCGGTCCCGAAGGCCGCGATGGTGGCAAGCGAGGCTGCGGTCAGCAGACGCGGCTGGCCGCGACGCGCCACCGCCACCAGCACGCCAAACAGGATGACAGACAGCGCGATCATGCCCTCGGCCATCGGCAGTTCGGCCCCGGCAAAGCCCAAGAGCGCCCCGATCAGCATCGCGCTGAGAAAGGCGGCAGCGCCGGCCCAGACGCGGCGCGGCAGGACAAGACCCGACCACAGCCCGACCGCGACCATCGCAAGCAGGTGATCGGCCCCGAAGAACGGGTGGGCCAGACCATGGAGCAGACCCTCGGCCCCGTGGCCGGTATGCGCCATAGCGGGCGCGGCGAGAAGCGCGAGAGCGCCGGAAAGTGCGAGACGTTTCATGGGTTTCCCTTTCTCAGCGGACCTTGACATTGGTCAGTTCCTGACCGTCGGGCGACATGACATGGGTCGAACAGGCAAGGCACGGATCGAAGCTGTGCAGCGTGCGCAGGATCTCGACCGGCTCGTCGGGACGCTCCATCGGGGTGTTCATCAGGCTGGCCTCGAACGCGCCGATATTGCCCTGCGCATCGCGCGGCGAGCCGTTCCACGTGGTCGGCACGACGCATTGATAATTCTCGATCTTTGCGTCCTTGATGTTGATCCAATGGCCCAGCGCCCCGCGCGGGGCCTCGGTCATGCCGACGCCGCGCGCTTCCGAGGGCCAAGTGGACGGGTCCCATTTCGCCACATTCGCCGTGCTTTCGTCGCCGTTGCGGATATTAGCGACCAGCTTGTCGAAGAAGTACCGCTGCAGACGCGCGCAATACTCGGATTCCAGCGCCCGCGCAGCGGTGCGGCCCAGCGTCGAGAACAGCGCCTCAACCGGCAGGTCCATCTGCCGCAAAAGCCCGTTCACCTGGTTCGAGATATCCTCGTGTCCCTGCGCGTACCCGACGATGTAGCGGGCAAGCGGCCCGACCTCCATCGCGTGACCGCGCCAGCGCGGCGCCTTGATCCACGAGTATTTCGCGGCTTCGTCCAGCGCCTCGATATTGGTGCGGGTGCCGACGGCATTCGGGCCCAATTCGTAACGCGGGCTGGTTTCGCCGTCCCACGGGTGCAGGCCCTGCCCCGGCTGGCCGTATTCGTACCACGAATGGTCGACGAATTCCTGGATCTGCTCGGGATCGCGGGGATCGACATCGTGCACGCGGGTCAGATCGCCGTCGATGATCGCGCCGCGCGGCAGGTAGAGCTGGCTGGCATCGAAATTGTTCGGATGCTCGGGGATGTCGCCATAGGCAAGACAGGCCTGCGACGACAGACCGCCGCCATAGAGCCAGTCCTTGTAGAAGCCACCAATTGCCACGACGTCGGGAATATAGACGTTGTTCACGAAGTCCTGGCACTTCTGGATGATCGATGAGACGAGGTTCAGCCGCTCCATGTTGATCGCGCCGACCGCGCCCGTGGAATGGACGTTGATCGGGCAAGGCACGCCCCCCACCAGCCAGTTGGGATGCGGGTTCTTGCCGCCGAAGATCGTGTGAACCTTGACGATTTCCTTTTGCAGCTCAAGCGCTTCAAGGTAATGGACCGTCGCCATCAGGTCGGCTTCGGGCGGCAGTTTATAGGCCGGGTTGTCCCAATAGCCGTTCTTGAACAGGCCAAGCTGCCCCGATTCCACGAAACCGCGCAGGCGCGACTGCACGTCGCGGAAATAGCCCGGCGAGGACATCGGATGCGAGGGCGAGACCATCTGCTGCAGTTCCGACGTGGCGCGCGGATCGGCATTGAGCGCGTTGATCGGATTGACCCAGTCGAGCGCGTGCAGGTGGTAGAAATGCACGACGTGATCGTGGATCTGCAGGTTCAGCTGCATGATATTGCGGATCGAGTTGGCGTTGTCGGGGATGGTGATGCCCAGCGCATCCTCGACCGCGCGCACCGAGGTCAGCGCGTGGGTGCCGGTGCAGACCCCGCAGATCCGCTCGGTAAAGGCCCAGGCATCACGCGGATCGCGGCCGCGCAGAATGACCTCGAGCCCGCGCCACATCGTGCCGGTCGAGACCGCGTTGCGAATGACGCCGTTCTCGTCGACATTCACCTCGCAGCGCATATGGCCTTCGATCCGGGTCACCGGGTCGACGACGATGCGGCGGCCGGAATTGTCCAGCTCGAAGCCGTTGGGGGTCTGTATGACCATGGATTACGCCTCCTCTTTCGACGTCTCGGCCGCGCTGGGGCGATCCTGAACCTTCTTCTGCGCAGTACGCAGCGCGCTGATGGCGGTGTGAACGGCGATGCCGCCCGCAACCGCGCCCGCCGCGATGCCGCCGATCTGGTCGGCATTGGCCTCGACCCCGAACTGCGTCAGGTCGGTTACGCGGTCATAGAAGCTGCCCTGATCCCAGAAGCCGTCTTCCGAGCAGCCGATGCAGCCATGGCCCGACTGGATGGGGAACGAGACACCCTCGTTCCAGCGCACGGTCGAGCAGGCGTTGTAGGTGGTCGGCCCCTTGCAGCCCATCTTGTACAGGCAATAGCCCCGGCGCGCGTTTTCGTCGTCCCAGGTTTCGACGAACTGGCCTGCGTCGAAATGCGGACGGCGGTAGCATTTGTCGTGGATGCGCTGGCCGTAGAACATCGCCGGGCGGCCCTGCCGGTCGAGCTCGGGCAGGCGGTCGAAGGTCAGCATGTAGGTGATGACGCCGGTCATGACCTCGGCGATGGGCGGGCAGCCCGGCACGCGGATGATCGGCTTGTCGGTGATGACCTGATGCACCGGCGTGGCGCGGGTCGGGTTGGGATGCGCGGCCTGCACGCAGCCATAGGACGCGCACGCCCCCCACGAGATGATCGCCTTGGCGTGTTCGGCCGCCTCGCGCAGCTGATCGACGAAGGGCTTGCCGCCGACGATGCAATACATGCCGTCCTCGTTGAGCGGCGGGTTGCCCTCGACCGCGAGGATGTAGTTTCCCCGGTAGCGCTCGATCGTGTCGCGCATCGCCGCTTCGGCCTGATGACCGGCCGCAGCCATCAGCGTATCGTCGTAATCGAGCGAGATCATCGACAGCACGACGTCCCCGGCCAGCGGATGCGCCGAGCGGATGAAGCTTTCCGAGCAGCAGGTGCATTCCAGCCCGTGCACCCAGATGACGGGTGTGCGCGGCATTTCCTCCATCGCCTTGGCGATGCGCGGCACGAAAGCGGGGCCAAGCCCCAAAGCCGCCGCCGTCAGCGAGCAGTACTTCATGAAGCTGCGCCGGGTGATCCCCTGTTTGCGCATGACCTCATAAAAGGTTTCAATCTGGCTCAAGGTCCGTCCCTCCCGTCGCTACTGAAAACCAAGGCGGGGTCGGGCCCCGTCCGGACAACGTCCTGTCACAGGGCCAAGATGACGGTATGCGGCAGTATTCGCCCGAAAAAGCGACATAGCGCTGCAGCATTGGGATTGGCGTTTGCGATCAACGCCCTAAGCGCGTTTTGGACGTCCGTTCTGCGGTTGCAAACGGAAGCTTTCCACCCAGCCCGGACGCGCGCTGATCAGTCGCTTTCCAGCGCGGCCAGCGCGACCATCGCCTGTCCCAGCGCCAGCCCGCCATCATTGGCGGGCGTCAAACGGTGACTGAGAACGGTGATCTCTGGCGGGATCGCGGCCTGCGTTTCGGCCAGCAACAGCGCATTCTGATAGCACCCGCCCGACAACGCGATGGCGTGGGCCTGCCCGGCCTCGACCAGCGCCACGGCGGTGGCGGCAAAGGCGCGCGCAAGGCCCCGGTGGAAGCGCAGCGCGATCTGCGGGGCCGGTGTCGCGGTGTCGAGATCGGCGCAGAGTGCGTCGATAGCGGCGGCGGGGTTCAGGTCGGGGGCGAAGGGATAGCCCGGATGCCCGTCATCCGGCGCCGTCGCGGCAAGCGCTTCAAGCCGCATCGCCGCTTCGCCCTCGTAGCTTTGCGCCTGCGGGCAGAGACCAAGGATCGCCGCCGCCGCGTCGAACAACCGCCCGGCGCTGGACGAAAGCGGCGCGTTGAGGCCCCGCTCGGCGGCCATCCGGGCCATGGCCAGAGGCGCGTCGGGAAAGAGCCGTTCGGCGCGCGCGCCCTGCCCCGCCGCATCGAGCCGGACCAGCGCGTTGCGCCATGGCTCTCGCGCGGCCCGGTCGCCGCCGATCAACGGCGCTGGTGTCAGGTGGGTCTGCCGCCGGAAACCGTCGTAATCGCCCAGCAGGATTTCCCCGCCCCAAAGGGTCCCGTCGCTGCCCAGCCCGGTCCCGTCGAGGATGATCCCCGCCACCGGCCCCCCGTCGCGCGGCCAGAGGTTCTCGGCCAGACAAGCGGCGAGATGGGCGTGGTGATGCTGCACCTCGACCCCGCGCAGCCCGTCGCGGTGGGCGCGATCGCGCCCGTGGCGCGTGGCACGGTATTCGGGGTGCAGGTCGGTGGCGACGGCTTCGGGCGCATGGTCGAAAAGCGCCGCGTAATCCGCATCCGCCTGCAGAAAGGCCTGCCATGTCAGGGCCTCGTCCAGCTCGCCCAGATGGTGGCCCAGCAGCGCCTGCCGGTTCTTGATCAGACAGATCGCCGCTTTCATCTGCCCGCCATAGGCCACGACCTGTCGGTCGGGGAAGCCGTCTGGCAAGGGCAACGTGCCGGGCACCCGCCCGCGTGCGCGGCGCAGGATCATCGGCGGATCGGCGCGCTCGACGCTGTCGTCGAGACGCCGGGCGATGGCGCGGTCATGCATCACGAAAGCGTCGGCGAAGGGGCCGAGTTTCGCGCGCGCCTCGTCATTGTCGACGACCTGCGGCTCACCCGACAGGTTGCCCGAGGTCATCACCAAGGGGCGCTGCACGGCGTCGAGCAGCAAGTGGTGGAGCGGCGTGTAGGGCAGCATCCAACCGAGCGTCGACTGCCCGGGGGCGAGGCTGTCGGGCAGCGTTCCGCGCGCGGGCAACAGCACGATGGGCGCCGCGGGATCGGTGAGCAGGGCCTCCGCCCCGGGGCTGAGCGCCGCGTGGCGGCGGATCAGGGAGAGCGGGGCGATCAGGGCGAAAGGCTTGGCCGGGCGGTGCTTGCGCTGGCGCAGGGTGTCGATGGCGCGAGGATTGGTTGCGTCGCAGGCCAGATGGAAACCGCCGAGCCCTTTGACGGCAAGAATGTCGCCCGCAAGCAGGCGGCGCGCGGCTTCGGCGATCGGATCGGGCGCTTCGGGTTCGATCCATAGCCGGGGGCCGCAGGCCGGACAGGCGACCGGCTGGGCGTGGAAGCGGCGGTCGGCGGGGTTCTCGTATTCCGCGCGACATTGGGCACACAGTGTGAAGGGCGCCATTGTCGTCTGCGCGCGGTCATAGGGCAGACCGGTCAGGATGGTGAAGCGCGGGCCGCAATGCGTGCAATTGGTGAAGGCGTAGCCCTGCCGCCGCCCGGGCGCGCGGATTTCATCGGCGCAGGCCGCACAGGTGGCTGCATCGGGAGTGACGCGGGTCTCGGCGCCCCTCGCCCCCGAGGCGGCGATGATGAAGGCGGTGGCGTCGAGCGTCGTGGCCTCGCTTTCCAGCGCGTCGATGCGAGAGAGCGGCGGGGCCTCGGCCAGTAGCGCCGCCTCGAACGCGTCGAGATCGGGCCCGGCGGCGAGGATCAGCACCCCTTCGGCATCGTTGCGCACCTCGCCCGTCAGGCTGAAACGCTGCGCCAATTGCCAGACAAAGGGCCGGAAGCCGACGCCCTGCACCTGCCCCCTTATGCGGATACGCCGCGCCGTCATCGGCTAGGAGTGGTGCGTGAGATCACGCACCCTACAGCGTCGCGCGTGGTCTTCGCCCGCGCCATCAATGGACCGTGCAGACCATGCAGGGATCGAAGCTGCGCACGATATGCTGGACGGAAAGCGGTGTCTCTTCGCCTTCGGCCACCGGGGCGCCGACCAGCGCGGCTTCCAGCGCGCCGGGCAGGCCCTGCGCGTCGCGGGGCGAGAAGTTCCATGTGGTCGGCGCAACGATCTGGTACGAGGCGATGCGCCCCTTCTCGATCCTGAGCCAATGGCCCAGCGTGCCGCGCGCGGCCTCGACAAGCCCTACGCCCTGCCCGCTTTTCGGCAACGTGAAGGGTTCGAGGAAGATGGCCGAGGGGTCGAGCGCTTGCGCCGCCTCTTCCAGCCAGATCTGCGTGCGGGCGATTTCCAGAAGCCGGGCGGCGACGCGGGCACGCACGCCCCCCTCATCGGCCAAGGCCAGCGCCAAGGGGTGGCCATCGACCGCCTGCCGCGCCAGCGCGCCGCATTCCACAACCTGCCCGCCCAGACGCGGTGCCTTGCACCAGGAATAGGCGTCCGCGCGCATGTCCTCGTCGGGGACGGTCTGGCCCTGCGCGGGATGCGCGGTCTCGCCCAACATCCAGGCGTGGCTGAGATCCTCGGTGATCTGGGTGGGATCGAAGGGTTTGAGCGTGCCGTGATCGAGCAGCCCCGCGCGGGTCAGGCGCTGCGCGCCCTGTGGATAGGCCCCGGCCGACAGGTAGCGGCGCGGGCCCTGCCCGCTGGCGGCGAGACCCAGATCGGCGGCGATGCGCAGGAATAGTGCCGCGTCGCCGGTCGTCCACCCGTAGAGATCTGACAACGTGGTCAGCGCCGCGTAATCTTCGAGTTTCGCGCCGAAGATCGTGGCCTCCAGCGTGCGGCGGAAGCTGCGCAGGGTGGACAGGATCCGCACCCGGTCGCGGGCATCGGGCGCCTTGGTGACGCCGCCGGGCTGGATAGCCAGCGTATGCGGCCATTTCCCCGCGAGCATCCCGGTGATGTGCAAAAGCTGCGCGCGCCCTTCGGTGAGCTGCCGCGCGGCCGAACCTTGCATGGCGGTGAACCGCTCGACCGCCGGCCCGTGCCAGTCGCGCCCGGCATAGGCGGGGCGGGCGAAATCGGGCATGAAGAACAGCGCGAAATGGGTGACGTGATCGGCGAGATTCTCGACCGCGTGCAGGATCGCGGTGGCGCGCGCGCCCTGCGGCGTGGGCGTCACACCCGCCGCCTGACCCAGCGCCAGCGCGGCGGCGGCGGACTGGCTGATCGAGCAGATCCCGCAGATGCGCGGCACGATGGTCAGCGCGTCACGCGGATCCTTGCCCGCCAGCATCATCTCGAAGCCGCGAAACAGCGGCGAGTTCACCTGCGCCGAGGCAACGGCGTCGTCCCGGATATCGAGCCTGATTTCCAGATCGCCCTCGACCCGGTTGAAGGGTCCAACCAGCAGCTTGCGCGTCACTTCGAGTTCCTTTTGGCGCCGGGCGGCACGCGGATGCGGTCCGACACGGCATTGACACCGATGCGCCGGGGCGTGGCCGCCTTGGATAGCGAGGCCAGCGCCATGAACCACGCTTTTGGCATGTCCGAGGGCAGGCCGATGGGGATGCCGGCGATGGTGGGCGTTTCGGTGAAAGGGTGGTTGGGCTCTTCGAATTCGGGCGCGGTGCAGGCGATGCAGGGATAGCCCGCGCGGGTGCACGAGCCCTCGCCGTTCCAGCCCCGGATATTGCAATCGCCCACCGCCTGCGTGCCGACGCAACCCAGATGTTCCATCATGCAGCCCATCTCGGACAGCTTGGTGGCCGAGGCCTTGTATTCATAGAACTCGTTCTTGGTGCAGGCATGATGGACAAGGTGGTCGGTATAAAGCCTCGGGCGGCCGAAATCGTCGAGATCGGCCTCGCTCAGCCGGTCTTCGGCCATCAACAGCAGGGTCTCGGCCACCCAGCCGGGATGCGTGGGGCAGCCGGCGATGTTGATCACCGGACGGCCCGAACGCGCGCGGAAGCTGGGCGGCAAGGCGCCGCCGGCGAGCTGGCCTTCATATTGCAGCCCGGTGGCACCTGCAGGGTTGCCGCCCGCCGAGGTCACGCCGCCATAAGCCGCGCAGGTGCCGACCGCGACCACGTCGCGCGCAAGCGGGGCAAGGGCGCGCACCCAGTCGAGCATCGAACGCCCGGTGCCTGCGAGCATGTGATAGCGCCCGGTGCCCTTGGGTCCGGTGACGATCGAGCCCTCGACGGCGAGCACGTCGAGCGTCTGTTCCCCCGCCTCGATCGCCGCCAGAAGGCGCGTGACCTCAGCGCCGGTGGCCTCGGAAAAGGACGGGTGCCACAGGAACTCGATTCCGCCATCCGCCATCAGGTCGAAGACATTGGGATCCTCGGCGCACAGAAGCGACATCGTGCAGCCGCCGCAGCCGGCGGATTGCAGCCAGAGAAGGTTCATTGCGGGTCGTCCATCGGCAGTTCGAGGCGGAAGCACGCGCCGGTTTCGGTGGGGGGACACAGGGACAACCGCCCGCCATGTTCCTCGGCGATCTTGTGGCTGATCGACAGGCCCAGCCCGGTGCCCTGTCCCACCGGCTTGGTGGTATAGAACGGATCGAAGATCGAGGCCGCCTGATCCTCGGGCACGCCGGGCCCGGTATCGGTGACGGCAAGCACGGCGCGGTCGCCCTCGCGCTCGATACGCAGGACAAGCTGCGGGTTCGCCTGCCCCTGCATCGCGTCCATCGCGTTCTGCACGAGGTTCATGACGATCTGCTGGATATGCCCCGGCACGCCGCGCACCGAGAGGTTGGGCAGCCCGGTGAATTGTACCTCGATCCCGCTTTTCGAACCGCGCTCGACCCAGCGGGCGGCGACGCGGGCGGTATCGACCAGATCGAACACCACACGCTCGCCCGTCCCCGACGCGGAAAGGCGCCGCAGGTCGGCCACGATATCGCGCACCCGCTCGGCCCCGTCGCGCGCGCCGACGATGGCCTCGCGCAGGTTCTTGAGGTCGCGTTCGAGCTTCAGCTCGGCACGCAAGGCCACCAGCTCGTCGCGCGTGGCCCCGGCCTGCACGCGTTCGAAATAGGTCTCGAACCGGCCGACATACCGCTCAAGCGCGTGGGTCGATGCATAGACGAAGCTGATCGGGTTGTTGAGCTCATGCGCGACCCCGGCCAGAAGGCGGCCCAGCGAGGCGAGCTTTTCGTTGCGCACAAGCTGGGTCTGCGCCTCTTTGAGCTGCTTGTGGCTGGCTTCGAGATCGGAATAGGCCGCGCGTAATTCACCCAGCGGACGCCCGATCAGCACCGCGCCGATCATCCGCCCCCGGTCGTTGACGCGCGGCGAAACGGCGATGTCGAAGGGCGCGGGCCCTTCGGGTGTCATCACATTGGCCTCAAAGCGCGAGGCGTTGCCCTGCAGCCGCAGATCCGCCAGCGCGGTATCAAGCAGCGCCGCGCCATCGGCATCGAACAGCGCCGTCACCCCGGTGCCGGTCAGGGCCGCGACCGGCTGGCGCACGCAGGCCGCAAAGGACGCGCTGGCCTCTTCGATCCGGGCGTCGCGGCCCAGCACGACCATGATGTCGTTGACCGCGCCCAGAATGGACGCGATGAAATGGCGAAGCTGGTGCAGTTCGCGGTTCTGGCGCTCAAGCTGTTCGTGATGGCTGGCGAGTTCGGCATAAGTGCGGTCATAGGCGGCCAACACGTTGAGCCACGCGGCGTCCGAGAAGTCGCCGTCCTGTGGGCCGTCCTTGGGCAGATCTGCGGTGCTGGTCATGTCGCTCTTGCCTCCGGGGGCACGATACCGCAGCCGGGCGAAGGGCGAAAGCCGCCGTGTCAAAAGCCGTGTTAAGAACGCAGTGAAGCCCGCCTGCCCCCGGCCCGCCCGAAGATCGCGCATTCCCCCATCGACAATCCGGAAAAGCCCGTTACCTTCTGGCGCACCTGACTGGCGAAGAGGAGGCCATATGCGCTACCACGCCCCGGCAACATTCGATGAAGCCGTATCCATTGCCGCGAAAGCGAGCGGCGTGACCCGTTTTCTGGCAGGCGGCACCGACGTCTTGGTGCAGCTGCGCGCGGGCGCGGTGACGCCCGATGACCTGATCGACCTCAAGAAGATCCCCGGCACGCATGACATCACCGCCCAGCCCGATGGCGGCTGGCGGATCGGCATCGCGGTTTCGGGGGCCAGTCTGGGTGCACATGCGAAACTGGTCGCCGACTGGCCCGGCGTGGTCGAGGGGATGGAGCTGGTCGGGTCGACGCAGGTGCAGGGGCGCGCCACGCTGACAGGGAACCTGTGCAATGGTTCCCCGGCCGCCGACTCCGTGCCGGGCCTTGTGGCGGCGGGCGCGACGGTGACGATCCTCGGTCCCGACGGTTCGCGCGAATTGCCGGTGGAACAGGTGCCGGTCAAACCCGGCAAGACCGCGCTGGAGCCGGGCGAGATCATCACCGCGATCAACCTGCCGCCGCGTGGGAAGAATGGCGGCGACGCCTATCTGCGCTTCATCCCGCGTACCGAGATGGACATCGCCGTCGTGGGCTGCGCCGTCAGCCTGACGCGCGAGAATGACAAGATCACCGCCGCACGGGTGGCACTGGGCGCCGTGGCGCCGACCGTGCTGCTCGATGAGGCCTGCGCGCAGGCCATCGTCGGCACGACGCTGGACGATGCCGCGCTGGCCGCACTGGCCGAGGCCGCGTCGGGCGCCGCCAAGCCGATCAGCGACAAGCGCGGCAGCAAGGAATTCCGTGTGGATGTGGTCGGCGTGCTGGCCCGCCGCGCGGCGAAGATCGCCTATGAGAGGGCTGCGAAATGAGCAAGATGCATGTGACCGCCACTGTGAATGGCGACGAGGTCGAGTTCCTCGCCGATCCGCGCGAGACGCTGCTCGACTGCCTGCGCGACCATCTGGACCTGACCGGTTCGAAAGAGGGCTGCGGCACCGGCGATTGCGGGGCCTGTTCGGTGATGCTGAACGGGCGGCTGGTTCCGTCCTGTCTGGTGCTGGGGGTCGAGACCGACGGCGCCACGATCGAGACGATCGAAGGCATGGCGCCCGAGGGTGCGCTGCATCCGCTGCAGCGCAAGTTCATCGAACATGCCGCGCTGCAATGCGGCTTCTGCACGCCCGGTTTTCTGGTGGCCGCGAAGGCGCTTCTGGAAAAGAACCCGGACCCGTCCGAAAGCGAGATCCGCTATTGGCTGGCGGGCAATCTGTGCCGGTGCACCGGCTATGACAAGATCGTTCGCGCCGTTCAGGACGCGGCGGCTGAAATGCGGGGGGCTGCGTGATGGCGAAAGACGAGATCACCAAGGAATTCAAATGGATAGGCACCACCCCTGACCGCCCCGACGGGCTGGACAAGGTGACCGGCCGCGCCCGCTATGGCGCCGATTTCAACCTGCCCAACATGCTCTACGCGGCCGTCGTCCGCTCGCCCCATGCCCATGCGAAGATCCTGAAGATCGACGCGTCCAAAGCGCTGGCGATGAAGGGCGTCAAGGCGGTGGTGACACGCGCCGATCTGCCCGAGGGGCTGACGGGCGAGGATCTGTATCTGCAGGAAAACACGCTGGCGGGTGAAAAGGCGCTTTATGATGGCCACGCCGTCGCCGCCGTCGCCGCGACCTCGCAGCTGCTGGCCAATGATGCCGCCAAGCTGATCGAGGTGGAATACGAAGTCCTGCCGCATGTCACCGACGTGGACAAGGCCATGGCCAAGGACGCGCCCGTGATCCTGCCCGATTGCGCCGACCACACCGTGCCCGAGGGGATGGGCCCCAACGTGGCGCGGATGATCGAGTTCGGACGCGGCGATCTGGACGCAGGCTATGCCGAGGCAGATCTGGTCCACGAGCAGAGCTACACCACCGAAGCCACGCATCAGGGCTATATCGAACCGCATGCCGCCGTGGGCCAGATGGGCTCGGACGGCAAGGGCGAGATGTGGGTCTGTACGCAGGGCCAGTGGTTCATTCGCAAGATGTGCTCGGCCGTTCTGGGTACCGATCCCGCGCAGCTTCGCGTCACGCCGTCCGAAATCGGCGGCGGCTTCGGCGGCAAGACGACGATCTTCATGGAGCCACTGCCGCTGGCGCTGTCCAAGAAAGCGGGCGGGCGTCCCGTCAAGCTGGTGATGAGCCGCTCGGACGTCTTGCGCGCGACGGGGCCGACCGCGTCCGCGTCGATGGACGTGAAGATGGGGATGAAAAAGGACGGCACAATCACCGCCGCGCAGGTGACGTTCCGCATGCAGGGCGGGCCCTTCCCCGGCGCCTCGCCCGTGGGTGAAGCACTGTCTTGCGCCTTTGCCTGTTATGACATCCCCAACCTGATGCATGTAGGCTACGAGGTTCTGGCCAACCGCCCGAAATGCGCGGCCTACCGCGCCCCGGGCTCGCCGATGGCTGCTTATGCCGTCGAAAGCATGGTGGACGAACTGTGCCGCGAATTGTCGCTCGACCCGATTGATGTGCGGCTGAAGAACGGCGTGAAAGAAGGCTCGCGCGCCTCTTACGGGCCGAAATTCAAGACGATCGGTCTGGCCGAGACGCTGGAAGCCGCGAAGTCGCATCCGAATTACGCGGTCGCGCTGGGGCCCAATCAGGGCCGCGGCGTCGCCTCGGGCTTCTGGTTCAACCATGGTGGCGAAACCTCGGTTTCGCTGGCGATTTCCGAGGACGGCACGGCGCAGGTCTCGGTCGGCACGCCCGATATCGGCGGCTCGCGCGCCTCGATCGCGCTGATGACCGCCGAGACGCTGGGCATCCCTTATGAAAACGTCCGGGTGAACATCGTCGAGACGGGTGCTCTGGGCGTGAACGAGCCCACGCATGGCTCGCGCGCGACCTTCGCCAGTGGCAAGGCTATGTGGGAAGCCGCCAATCAGGCCATCAAGGAGATGTGCAAGCGCGCCGCCCAGAAATGGGACATCGACCCCGAGGCCGTCACCTGGAAGGACGGCGCCGCGCATCCGGCGGGCGACAATGCCGGCCAGTTCGAGCCGATGAGCATCAAGGAAATCGCAGCCGAGATGGGCAAGACCGGCGGGCCGATCTCGGGGCACCACGAATCGACGCCATCCGGCGCCGGGCCGTCCTTCGGCACGCATGTGGTGGATGTCGAGGTCGATCCCGAAACCGGGCGCGTCACCGTGCTGCGCTATCTGGTCACGCAGGATGCGGGCCGGGCGATCCATCCGCAATATGTCGAAGGTCAGTATCAGGGCGGCGCCGCACAAGGCATCGGCTGGGCGCTGAACGAAGGCTATATCTACGGCGAGGACGGCAGGCTGCAAAACAGCGTGTTCCTCGATTACCGGGTGCCAGTGGCTTCGGACCTCCCGATGATCGACACGGTGATCGTCGAAGTGCCCAATCCCGGCCACCCCTTCGGCGTGCGCGGCGTGGGCGAGACCGGCATCACGCCGCCCCTGCCCGCCATCGCCAACGCGATCCACGCGGCCACCGGCGCGCGCCTGCGGGCGCTGCCGATGAACCCGCCGGCGGTGCTGGCGGCGATCAAGGCCATGGCCTGATGGTCGAGGTCAATCTCTGGTCGGGGCTTCGCAAATTCACCGACGGCGCCGAGGTGGTCGAGGTGGACGGCAAGACCGTCGGGCAATTGCTCGACGGTCTGGTGGCGATCCATCCGGGGCTTGAGCCGGTGATCGAGTCGGGGATCTCGGTCGCGGTGGATGGCGAGGTGATCACTGGCGGGCGTAACACCCCGGTGGAACCCGACAGCGAAGTGTTCCTGATGCAACAGATCAAGGGCGGCTAACCGCTTCGGCCGGACGCAAACTCGACTTCTGGCTGTATCTTTCTACCATCGATCGCGTTTTGTTGCGTTATCGGTACGGATGGATTTGTCAAAAGCGATCATGGCCATCTATGACATGGCCTATTCCGGCCGCGATTGGAGCGGCGCCCTGGGTTGCCTTCTCAAATCGCTTCAGGCGCGCAACCTCGTGCTCTATGACACCGGCGACCGGCGCGCGATCCGGTATGAGCGACACAGTGCCGATCCGGACCTGTCACGCCGCCCCAAGCTGTTCGCGGAATACAACGCCCTGATCCGGCCGATGGGCGCGCAGAGTTTCGACGCCGAAGGCGCGGTGGCCATTCATCAGCGTCCCGCTTTCAGCACGATTCTCGACAGCGAGATGTGGACGCTCGACGCCGCCCACCGCTCGCGGCCCGAGATCCGCTTCACGCGCGAGCGGCTGGGCCTGTACCGGCGCTGTTTCGTCAACCTGTCGGAAGACCCTTTGAGCTTTGTGGGGCTGGTCGCGCTTTACGCTGCCGACAGGCCGGGCGCGCCACCCGCCTCGGACCTGCGCGCACTGGAATCGGTGACGCTGCATCTGGGCAAGGCCATGGAAATTCACCGCACACTTCATGCGCTGCGCGCGCGCTACCGTGCCGTGCTGTCGGTGCTGGACATGATGGACCTGCCGCTCTGCCTTGTGGCCGAGGACGGACAGGTGCTGATTGCCAATCGCCGCGCGCGCGCCCTGTTTGAGGCGCGCGACGGCGTCTGGATGGACCGGCAGGGACGCATCGCGTGCCGCGAGGACACCAGCCACGACGCGCTCCGCGCGGCGATCCGGGACACGGCCCTGACGGCGTGGGGAGAAGGCGCGCACCGCTCGCGCGAGCTGATCATCGCTCGGCGGGGCACCCCCCTGCCCGTCTACGCCATCGCCTCGCCCCTGCGCGACGCGGATCTGGAGCTGGAACCGGGGCTGACCGGTACGCTGCTGACGCTGATCGACGGCGCGCAACCGATTGCCGCGAATGTCGGGCTGGTTGCCGCCGCCTATGGTTTGACCGGCGCCGAAACGGCGGTCGCGCACCTGCTGATCCCCGGCCATTCGAACGCCGAGATCGCTGCGCGGCTGGGCGTCGGCCCGGAAACGGTGAAATCGCAGGTCTCGGCGCTGCTGATGAAGACCCAATGCCGAAACCGGCTGGCCTTTGTCTGGCGCGTTTTTCAGTTCTCTCCGCCGGTTCTTTGAAACCGGGTGATTTGGGGCGAATTGTCCAGATCCGGCGGCGGATGTCCCCCGGTCGGGGGATGCGCCACGACCGCGCCTGTCGGATCGTCATTCACACATTTTTTTAGGAGAGTTTGCTATGTTTCTGAGCCATGTCAAAACCGCTCTGGCTGCCTGCGCCATGGCCGCCCTCGCCCCGACCGGGGCCGAGGCACAAGTCGGTCGCTTCATGGGCGGCGGCACGATCTCTAATTTCACCTACGCCTGCGTCAATGCCGGCTGGGACCGCAACTCGGAAGCCTACATGGTCCGCTTCCAGCCCGCGAATATTGGTTCGAATGCCAATCGCGACCTGTTGACCTTCCTCGGCTCGGCCCATTCCTTCTCGATGCAGCGTGATGGCGGCTTCACTACATGGTGGAGCGCGGTCGATCATGCCTTCCTCGGTTCGGGGATCGGCTATTCCGACGCCACCTGGGACGACCATGCCGATGTGCGCATCATGTCGATGTGGCCCTCGGACCCGGATGCCAACACGATGGTCCCGGTCCGCATCCGCGGGCAGATCCGGCATTTCGGCCATGTGCCGTGGTGCCGCGTCGATTTCGACGTGATCGTCCAGCAACGCTGAACCTCAGGCCCGGCCCAGGGCGGCCTGCCCCTTCCCGGGCGGACCGCTCTCTTTTGCGTGCAATGGCCTCGCGCCACGGAAAAAGCGGCCGGTTGTCACCCGGATGCAGCACTCGGACAAAAAAACCACGCCCAAAGCGGCAATCGAGGCCATTCGGCGCTTTTGTCTTGGGCACGGGGCGGGGATCGCCGCTAGAGTGGCGACAGCCGAACGGTCGCGCCAGTCGATCGACGCCATGACAACGAGTGAGACACGACACCATGATCTACGCGCAGGATGACTGCCGAGCCGCCCGGGGCACCACCACCGGACATCGCCCCCTCATCCTGACCCGATCCGCGCCCCGCAGCCGCGCGATGGCCAGTGCCGCGCTGCTCTGCGCGTCTAGCCTGATCGGTGCCACCGGACAGGCACAGGCACAGGCACAGGAGGCGATGTTCCCGGCCTCGCCCGCGACGCATACCGTCACCGGCTTCACCATGCTGGACTATTCCGCGCTCACGCTGACCGATGGGACCGATTTCGACCTGTTCGGCATCCACTACATGCAGCGCGTCAACGACTGGCTCTATGTCGGCGCGGGCGCCTTCGCGCCCATGGTCGAGGGCAATTACTCGGGCTTCTACGGCGCCGATGTCACCCTGCACGCGCAGCGCACCATCTTCGGCAACTGGTTCGCCAATGCGGGCCTGTCGCTGGGCGCCGCGGCGGGCGGTCAGAGCAACACCAATATCTCGCGGCTCTCGGGCGACGGGATCTATGGGCGGGCTTATGTCGGCGTGGGCTACGCTTTTGAGAATTTCAGCCTCGGCCTGAATTACAGCCATGTCGAGATGCCCGGCGGTCAGGTGAACAGCGATGCCGTCAACCTGTTCGTGCAGATGCCGTTTTCCTATGCGCGCGGCGATTTCCGCGATGCGGGCCGACAGCTGGGTCTGCAGGATTTCGACGCGCCGCGCACCGACAACATCCTGTCCTTCAACTACACCCATGTGTCGCAGATCGACCCGACTGCGCGCTATTCGGGCGATATCGGCTTCGCCTCTCTGCAGTTTTCGCATTTCCTCAACGACAACGTCTACGCGTTCTTCGGCATCGATATCGGCGTCTCGGGGCTGATGTTCTTCAATCAGGCGCAGGGCGGTCTGGGCTATCGCTGGGCGCTGTCGGACAACGTCAATCTCTACGGTCAGGTCGGCATCGGCAGCGGCGGCTATGTCACCAATACCTATGACGCCGGCCCGGGCCTTGCCATCTATCCCCGCGCGACGCTGGAATATCTGTGGGGCAACGGTTTTGGCGCGACCGCATCGCTGGGCTATCTCGCCGCTCCGCTGGGCACGGCGCGCAGCTGGACCGTGGGTCTGGGCCTGAACTACCACATGTCGGGCCCCCGTTCGGGCCGCACGGACCGCTCGGGCGCCGACTACACGCTGCGCGGCGTGCGCCTCAACGTGATGGGACGCGCGACCTCGGATATCGATTTTAATGGCCGTGTGACCGATGGGCTGGGCCTCGTCGCGCTGCAGGCCGATTACATGCTCGACGAGAACTGGTATCTCGCAGCGCAGGTCGCCGCCGGGACCGAGGCGTTCCGCGGCATTGCCGGCTATGCCGAGGGCTATATCGGCGCGGGCTGGCAGACGAACCTGACCGCCTCGGGCCGGCTGCAGGCCTATGCGCAGCTGCTCTACGGTCTCAACGATGTCGGCGTGAGCCCCGCGCATGAGGTCGGCGGTATGGTCTATCCGGCAATCGGCTTCAGCTACGGCCTGAACGATCGCGTTGCGCTCTACGGGCAGATCGGCGCGACGATCTCGACGGGTCAGTATTTCGGCACCCATACCAATGCGTTCGAAACCTATACCGTCGGTCTTGGCCTTTCCTATCGCTTCTCGCTGCCGACACGCTGAGACCAACAGCCGCGTGCGTTGCACGATCTAAAGGCCCCGCCCGGCGCGATCCGGGCGGGGCCTTGCCTTTCGCGCGCGCCGGTTGCCTTTGACCCGGCCAGATGGTCAGATGCGCGCCCAGAGGTTGGATCCCGGAGGAACCCCGCAAATGACCATCGAAACCACCCATGTCGGAAGCCTTCCGCGCGGCGATGCGCTCTCGGCGCTGCTGATCGCCAAGGACAAGGGCGAAGGCTACGACCCGGAAACGTTCGAAACCGCCGTTGCCGCCGCCATCGCCGACGCGATCGCGCATCAGCGCGAAGCGGGCGTGTCGATCGTCTCGGACGGCGAATTGGGCAAGGTGGGATACTCGACCTACATGCAGGAACGGCTGTCGGGCTTCGGCGGCCATATCGACCGCAAACCCGCCAAGGACCTCGCCGCGCATCCCGGCCTTGCCAAAAAGCTCAGCGCGATCATGGGCAGTCAGGAATTCACCCGTGCCTCGTGCATCGGCGAGGTGAAGCTGGTCAACCTGCAACCGGCACTCGACGATATCCGCCGCTTCAAGGCCGCCCTGTCGGCGCGCGGCGATACCGGGCGGGCCTTCATGAACGCGGCCTCGCCGGGCCTGATCACCGCCTTTCAGGTGAACAAGTATTATCCCAGCCACGAAGCCTATCTCGCCGATCTCGCCGCCGCGATGCGCCCCGAATACGAGGCCATTCTCGATGCGGGCTTCGATATCCAGTTCGACTGCCCCGATCTGGCGATGTCGGCGCATACCGGCTATCAGGATCTCAGTCAGGACGAGTTCGTCAAGGTCGCTGCCGCCAATGTCGAAGCACTCAACGCCGCGACCGAGGGGCTGCCCAAGGACCGGATGCGGATGCATCTGTGCTGGGGCAATTACGAGGGGCCGCATGACCATGACATCCCGCTCGAGAAGGTGATCGACGTGGTGCTCTCGGCCAATCCCTCGACCATCCTGTTCGAAAGCGCCAATCCCTGCCACGAACACGAATGGGTGGTCTGGCGCGATGCGAAAATCCCCGGAGACAAGATCCTCGCGCCCGGCGTGATCGACACCTGCTCGAACTATGTCGAACATCCGCAGCTCGTGGCCCAGCGCCTGCAGCGCTTCATCGACATTGTCGGCAAGGACCGCGTCGTCGCCTCGACCGATTGCGGCTTCGGCACCTTCGCGGGCTACGGCAAGATCGACCCCGACGTGACGTGGAAAAAGCTCCGCAACCTGCGCGCGGGCGCCGATATCGCCGCTGCGGCCTGATCCGGCCGCGGGCCCCGCATCTTTAATCCCGAAATATCCTCGGGGGTGAATTGGCCGAAAGGCCAAGAGGGGGCAGACAGCCCCCTCTCTTTTTTTCTCATCCTCCTGCGCGCCTTCGCCCCGGGCGACGCCCCCGGCCTCGGCGGGCTGCGGCGTCAGGCCGCGAGCGTGGCGCGCCGCCCGTGCCAGAACAGCAGCAAGGCCGTGACCCCCAGCGCCGGCAGCGCGATCATCGGCGAGGCCGACAGGATCAGCACCGCCAGCGCCAGCCGCAGGACCATCTCGGGCACGCCCAGCGGACGGCGGTCGAATTGCGCCAGCACGCTGCCAAGCAGGTAGAGCCCCAGCGCGATGCGCGCCAGCAGCCAGCACAGCGACACCCAATGCACCTGCCCGTCATACCCCGCGAGATAGGCGTCACCGGCGGCGTTCGGGTCAATCTGCGCGGGTTCGATCAGCAGAAGCTCGGGATAGAAGGCGAAAACGAACGGGATGACGAACATGACGATCCCCGATTTCACCGCCGAGAAGGCGGTCACCATCGGGTCGGCCTTGGTGATCGAGGCCGCCGCGAACGCCGCGATTGCCACGGGGGGCGTGATCGCCGAGGCGACCGCGAAATAGAAGATGAACATATGCGCGGTGAAATTGGCGATACCGAGTCCTGACAGCAGCGGCCCCATCAGCAGCGCCACGTTCAGATAGGCTGGCACGGTGGGCATCCCCATGCCCAGCAGAATCGCCAACACCATCGTCACCAGCAGCGCCATGAACAGGAACAGCCCGCTCTGACCCACCGAGCCGCCGAAATCGTTCAGCAGATAGCTCGCATCGCGGGCGATATAGCTCGAAAGGCCGGTCAGGTTGAGGCAGAAATCGATCACCGACACGGCGAGGAACATCAGGTACAGCGTCGAGACCAGCACCCCCGCCTCGGCCAGTGCATTGACCAGCTTGCCGGGCTTGCGGCGGATCTCGGGATCGATGAAGAACATCACCATCAACAGCGCCGCCGCCCACCAGCCAGCCGATCCCGCATCGCTGGCAGCGTTGCGCACGGTCTCGAAGAACCACGGCAGGCTGACGACCCGGCAGGCATCGCCGCTGATCGTTGTCACCGCGCCGAAGAAATCGGTGATCGGGCCGCAGCCGATCGCATCCTTGGGCGTGACCAGCAGGAACAGGATCAGCAGCACCGGCCCAAAGATCATCGTCAGGTTGATGTAATCGCTGCGGGTCATGCGCATCTCGGGCGGCAGCGTGGCGCCTTGAGCCTCGATCCCCTGCTTTCGGGCCTGAAAGATCACCGACACGAAGAGCGCGCCGAAATAGGCTGCGGCGGGCAATGAGGCGGCTATGATCACCTGCGAATAGGGCACCGTCGTCATGGTCGCCAGCACGAAGGCCGCAACGCCCATCACCGGCGGCATGATCTGCCCGCCCGACGACGCGGCGGCCTCGACCCCGCCGGCAAAGACCCGCGAAAAGCCGCGCTTGACCATCATCGGGATGGTCAGCACCCCGGTCGACAGCACGTTGACCACCGGCCCGCCCGAGATCGTGCCGAACAGCGCCGACGAGACGATAGCGGCATGGGCCGGGCCGCCCCGCAGGCGGCGGGTCAGGATGAAGGCCACCTTGATCAGCGACTGCCCGCCCGCCGAGACACCGAAAAGGTTGCCCAGCACGATATAGGGAAAGACGGTATAGAGCAGGATGCTCATGAACTGCCCCAGAAGCCCTTGGGCGTTGTTCGTGAGCACGTCCTCCATATTCGGGCGTCCATCCAGCAGCGAACGCGGCTCGCCGCCCAGGATCGTGACCAGATAGCGGTTCTGATCGGGACCGAAGAAATACCAGACCGCAATCGTCGCCATGGTGTAGCCCGCGATCAGGATCGCCACGGCGACCAGCGGCAGGCCCCAGACGCGGATATTGTAGCCAAGGAAGGTGGTGACGCCGAGCCCCACGACGGCAAAGATCCAGACGCCCAGCGTCCTGATACAGGCCGGGTCCTCGACCGAGGTGGGCTCCGGCAGGCCCATCATCTGCGCGAATTCGATCTCGCGGCGCAGCGCGCCCTCGATAAGGGCCGCGCGTTCACCGGTGACCTGATCAATCAGGCAGACCGAGTCGATCTCGATCAGGTACGAGACCGAGATCACCACCGCCATCGCGACCAGCGCGATGTCCATGAACAGCCCGAAGGCGGCCAGACGCCGGCTTCGGTCGCGGTAATGGCGGTATTGCGAATGGCGCAGCGCGACGATGACCATCATCAGTACGAAGGTCATCGGGAACAGGTATTCGTAGCTGAAGCGGCGGACGGGAATGTTTTCCCACCCGGTGATCGAGGCCACGAGATCCTGAAAGCCCGGGATGACCGGCATCGCGTTGACCATGCCGAGGCAAACCAGCAGGAAGCCCAGCACGAGCGAGATCGTGATGCCTCGGTCGCGCGCGCCCTCGGCTTCGGCGGCGGTATCGGTCATGGGATCGGCCATCGGGCTATCCTGCATTTGAGTTCGGGAACGAACCCCGTCTCCGCCACGGGCGGCGGGGACAAGGCGATCAGGGGACCAACCGGCAAAGCGGCCGCCCCGTTGTCATGCGATGCGGGCGGGCAGCATCCCGGCTCAGCGGGTGCCGCCCTGCCCCGTGGGCTTACTGGCCTTCGGCGCAGTCGGGAATGTCGTAGCCGTGGTCTTCCCACGCCGCGACGGCACCGGGATGGTAGAGCAGTTGGTTGTTGCCACAAAAGCCCGACAGGCGCTGATCGACGACACCGAAACCGCCGGTCCGCGCGAAAGGCGCCGAGGCGATCAGATCATCGAGGGTTTCGATATGCGCCGTGGTCAGGTCATAGGCCAACTGATAATCCATGTCGGCATTCACCACATCGGCAAAGGCCGTGCCCATGCCGCGCAGGATCCCGTCTTCGGATTGCGACAGCCGGACATTGTCGCCGTAACCGATCGAATCCCATTCGATCTCGATCGGGATATTGCCGGGCATCTGGAAAATGCGCTGGAAAGCCTCGCTTTCATAGGTTTCCTGCGGGACCGAAATGACCACCACATTGCCCGCCGAAGCCAATAGGTTCACGCGGTCCGACGGGTGCGTGGTGGGGACCACGAAAGCATCCATCGAGCCATCGACCAGAAGCGAGGCCAGCTGACCCCAATTGGCCTGATGGCCTTCGTAATCGGTGCCGTCCTGCATGCCGGTGGTCAGCGTGATGGCCTGACGCGCATTGGTCAGCGCGGCGCCGCGCGGCGGGCCGTTGAACACGGTGCGCCCGCGCAGATCTTCCCAGGTCTCGATGCCCGAAGTCTCGAGCGTCAGGACGTTGAAACTGCCCGCGTTGTAAGGATAGAGCGCGCGCAGATTGGCGGCGATTGCCGCGCCCTCTTCGCCCTGCGCCGAGAACGGCCCCATGCCACGCGACAGCAGGAACGGCAGCAGCATCGGCGCCGCCGAGATGTCAGTGCGGCCCTGCGCCACGTCGAGGATCGAGTTGGTCAGCGTCTGCCCCTCGGCCACCTGCAGCGAGGCGATGCCGCGCTGGCCCGCGACGGTGGCCAGATGGGTGATCGCCAGATGCGGCGTCGAGCCGGGGCTGCTGGTGGCCGCAGTCAGGTTCACCTGCGCGCCGGCAGCGCCGGCGAGGGTAACGGTGGCCAAGGTCAGGGCCGTGCTGTGCAACAAGGTTTTCATGTCTTTCCTCCCGATAAAGACGAAGCCCGCGGCGACACCCTCCTCGCGCCGCCGCGCGCGTTTTATTCAGCCGCGCCGTTCTGGGCTGCGACGATCTCTTGCCAGGGGCGCGCTTTGCCCCCGACATATTTCGACACCAGTTCCGGGTTCACCTCGTCCGCGGCATAGACGCCGATGGCGACGCCGCTGCGCTGAACCCCGACCCCCATCTTGGTCAGGGCCTCGCGCGATTTGGTCAGCCGCTGATCGCAGCGCCGGAACCAGGCGTGCAGATGCTCGTACATCTCGGCGAGGACAGCCGCATGTTCGGGGCTTTCGCCCAGATCGACCAGCTCCTGCGGATCGGTCTCGAGATCGAACAACATGGGCCGGTAGCCGCCTTCGAAGTGAATGAGCTTCCAGCGTTTGGTCGTCGCCATGAAGGCGCGCGCATCGGCAACGTCGACATCCAGAGCGGTACGCAGCGGCGTGGCCGAGTAATCGTATTCGCAGATCGCCACGGCGCGCGGCTGTTCGGTCGCCTGCCCGTGCAGGATCGGCAGCAGCGAATGCCCCTCGGCCTGATGGGCGATGTCTTCGGCATTGCCGCCCGCGACCTCGTAGAAGGTTTTCACAAGGTCAATTTGCTCGACCAGCGCGTCCGAAACGGTGCCGCGGGTCGCGTCGGCCTCGGGCGAGGGATCGTAGATGATCAGCGGCACCCGGGTCGAGGAATTGTAGAAGAATTGCTTCTCGCCCAGCCAGTGATCCCCAAGGAAATCGCCATGATCCGAGGTCAGCACGATCATCGTGTCCTGCATGCGCCCGGTTTCCTCGAGCCAGTCGAACAGCACGCCCATCTGGTCGTCGATCTGCTTGATCAGGCCCATATAGGCCCCGAGCATCGCATCGCGCGCCTCCATCCGGCTGAAGGTCTTCGACACGGGGCCGTTCATCATGCCGCGCAGCACCGGATGCGCGTTGTCGCGCTCGTCCTCGGTCCGCACGACGGGCAGGAAATGCTGCGGTCCGTACATCGAGGCATAGGGTTCGGGCACGATATAGGGCCAGTGTGGCTTGATCAGCGACAGATGGCAGCACCACGGGCCCTTGGCATTCTTTATGAATTCCATCCCGCGCCGGGTCATATAGGGCGTTTCGCTGTCTTCCTCGCGGATATTGGCGGGCAGATTGTTGTTCTTCAAGAACCAGCCCGACAGCACGTTGCCGTCCGCATCGAGGGCCGAATTCGCGTAATCATGCCACGGATTCTCGCTCTCATAGCCTTTCGAGCGCAGATATTCGTTATAGGTCAGCGCGCCGCCCGGATCATACGGGCCGTCCGGGCCTTCGGGGCGCAGCCCGTCATCGCGTTCGTAGACGTCGAAGCCGCATTGCGCGACGCGCTCGCCGATCCGGGTGCCGCGTTCGATCCCCAGCCGCTCCATTCCCTCGGTATCGGGGGACATATGGGTCTTGCCGACCAGCCAGCAATCCATCCCCTGCTTGCGCAGATGGTCGCCCAGTGTCGGCTCGCCCACGCGCAGGGGGATGTTGTTCCACCCGGCGCCGTGGCTGTTCACGTAGCGCCCAGTATAGGTCGACATGCGCGAGGCGCCGCAGATCGGCGCCTGAATGTACGCCCGGTCGAACCGCACGCCCTTCTCGGCCAGCTTGTCGATATTCGGCGTGTCCAGATGCGGATGGCCGTAGCAAGACAGGTAATCCCACCGGAGCTGGTCGAACATGATGAACAGGATGTTCTTGGCCTGCGCCATGATGCGTCTCCTCCATTGGCCGCGCCGCTCGGGCACCCGTTCGGCGCCCCGGCTGACCGCAACCTTCCCCAGCGGCACAATGAGACGGGACCGGCAGCAAGGGAAATAGAAATTGCCGCCGCCTCATATCAAATCCGTTATGTGTAGATTTCGGCGGCCTTCGAAAAGAACAGGGTCAACAATGCCCGCGCCGGGGCGCTCATCCGGGCGCCCGTGCGGTAGGTCACGCCCACCGCCCCCATCATGTCATGCACCGGCGTATCGATGGCCACGAATTCCCCGCTTTCCAGTTCGGGGCGCACGATGCTGCGCGACAGGCAGGCGATCGAGTCGCTGTGGCGCAGGAAGGTGCGCGCGAATTCGTAGGACGAGGATTCGATCACCCGGTCGAAGCCGCGCCGCCCGTTCATAACCAGGAACTTATTGATCTCGTTCCAGATAATCGCGTGCTGTTCGGGCCCGATGATGCGGTACTGATTGACCTCGTCGAGCGTGACATCGCGTCGGTCTGCCAGCGGATGATCCTTGTTCGCGGCGAAGACGATCGGCTCGGAGAAGAGCTGCTGAAACGACAGACCGTTGAGCATGCTGGGGTCCAGCAAGCGCCCAACCGCGAAATCGACCCCGCCGTCGCGCAGGCGGTTCACCGCGTCGAAATACATGCGCGCTTCGATGACGACATGGGTATCGGGAAACAGCGTGTAGAAATCCTTGAGCGCGGCCACGGCAAGAAGCCGGGTGATCGCCGGGGCCAGCGCAATGCGCACCACCGGGCGATCGGGCGCGCCGCGCAGCCGTGCTATGCCGTCACCAATCTGCGCGAGCGGGCCTTCGATCGTGTGCAGGAACTCTTTCCCCTCGGCGGTCAGCACCATGCCCTGCGGCGAGCGCAGGAACAGGGTCGCGCCCAGCTCGGCTTCAAGCTCGGCAAGGCTGCGCGACAACGAAGGCTGAACGGTATTCAACGCTTCGGCGGCGCGGGTCAGCGATTTGTGGCGCGCGATCTCTTGAAAATGCCGCAGGTGCCGCATGCGCACGCGATGTTCCATCGGTGCTCCTCCTTGCTTGAAACCCGGCCGCAGGGCGCAGGCCTATGCGGTTTCGTTATACGAACCTCAGGAATGGGCATTTTACAACCCGTCGCGTGCAAGGCAGGCTGCGCTATGAGAGGGTCGGCGGGGAGGGTCCGCGCCGCTGCTGCATCGCGGCGCGCGCCGGGAGGAGGAACGATGGACAGACCGAATTTTCTCTACATCATGACCGATCAGCACCGCGCCGACTGGCTGGGCTGCGCCGGGCACCCGGTGGTGAAGACCCCGAATATCGATGCGCTGGCCGCGCGCGGCACGCGGTTCACCGATTTCCACGTCGCAAGCCCGGTCTGCATGCCCAACCGCGCCAGCTTCATGACGGGCCGCTACCCGTCGCAACATGGCTTGCGCTATAATGGCTGTCTGCTGCCCCGCAATGCGCGGACCTTCGTCGACCTGCTTCGTGAGGCAGGCTACCGCACCGCCAGCATCGGCAAGAGCCACCTGCAACCCTTCACCGATTCCCCGCCCCCCCATACGGGCAGCGGCCCCGAAGCGTGGCGACCGGATGGCGAGGATTACGGCTGCGAGGCGCCCGAGCGATACGAGGGCGCGCGCTATGACTTCCCCACGCCTTATTACGGCTTCGATCATGTCGAGATGGTCACCGGCCACGGCCCCGAGGCGGGCGGGCATTACCGGCAATGGTTTCGCAAAACCTATCCCGACGGGGCGGCATGGCAGGGGCCGGAAAACCAGTTGCCGCATGACTATTCCGTCCGTCAGGGCGTGCGCACGGCGGTGCCGGAAGAGGCCTATCCCACTGCCTATATCCGCGACCGGGCGATCGAGTACCTGCGCGCGAATGCGGGTAGCGAGGCGCCGCTTTTCACCTATGTTTCGTTCCCCGATCCTCATCACCCGTTCAACCCGCCGGGCAAATATTGGGACATGTACGATCCCGACGATTTCACCGTCTTCCCCGCCTACGAAGACCACAAGAACCCGCCGCCACCCCTGCAGGCCGTGCGCGCCGATTTTGAGGCCGGGCGCGTCCCGCCCCGCGCGACCGGGGTCTTCATGGCCAATGACCGCGAGGTGCGCGAAGCGATGGCGCTGACGGCGGGCATGATCACCATGATCGACGACGCGGTCGGCGCGCTGGTGGCGGCGCTGAAGGAAAGCGGTCAATACGACAACACGATCATCGTCTTCAACTCGGACCACGGGGATTATCTGGGCGATTTCAACGTGATGCTGAAAGGTGGCTGGTCGCTTGACGCGATCAACCGGGTGCCGATGATTTGGGCCGATCCCTCGGCGCCCACCGGGGTGACAAGCGCAGCGCTGGCCTCGACGCTGGACATGTCGGCCACGATCCTTGATCGCGCCGGGATTGAGGGCTTGTTCGGCATGATGGGCCGCAGCCTGCTGCCCTGCATGGCAGGTAGCGATGCGCTGCGGGACGCCCTGCTCATCGAATACAATGACGGCTTCGTGCGGATGGGCTTCAAAACGCAGGCGCGGGTGCGCACGCTGGTCACGCCCGACTGGCATCTGGCGATGTACAAGGGCGAGGTCTGGGGCGAGCTTTACGACCGCCGCGCCGATCCGCACCAGACGCATAACCTGTGGGACATGCCCGAGCATGCGGCAACCAAGGCCGCGCTGATGGAGCGACTGGTTCAGGAGATGATGGGCCTGATGGACGAAAGCCCCCGTCACACGCGCGTGGCCTAGCCCGGGTTGTCGGCCGCAGGCGATGCGCGTAACGCTGTCCGAAAGGAGACGGCGATGGGTTTTTCCGAAAGCTACCTCGGACAATTGCGTGAGCTGGTGGGCGACCGGGTGCTGATCGTCGTCGGCGTGCGCGTGCTGATCGAGGATGAGGCGGGCCGCATCCTGATCCTCAAGCGCACCGATACCGGCGACTGGGGCCTGCCCGCAGGTGCGCTGGAACTCGACGAATCGCTCAACAACGCGATCCATCGCGAGGCTTGGGAAGAAGCCAATGCGCGGCTGGGCGAGGTGCAGGTCTTCGGCATTTCTTCGAACCCCGAAACCGAGCGCTTCACCTACCCGAACGGCCATCGGATCCAGAATGTCTCGGTGCTGGCACGGGCGCGTTTCATCGACGGGGCGCTTGCCACCAATGACGGAGAAGCCAGCGATTTCCGTTGGGTACATGCCGACGAGGTCGTCGAAGAGCATTTCACCCGCCCCGAATGGCCCAGCCTGCTGGCCTTTGGCCGCTGGCGCGATACCGGCGAGTTCCAGTTCTTCTGACCCAAGCCGGACCGGCCGCCCGCACCAATCTTGATTTCTCCAACGACCCGGCGTATTGAGCGCGCAGGTGCCGGGCACCTGCCGCCTGCGGACGAAAGTCACGGTGAAGCCCGGATATATGACGACATCTCACCCTTGATGCATTTCGAAGGTGGGCAATGCAGGCTCCCTCCCGTCCTGAAATGCCTCGTTTGAGGAGTGATCGATGTCTCATCGTTCCGTCACGGACAATTCCGTAAACACGTTCCTGACCCTTCCGGTCGGGCGCTTATTCCTACGCACCGCCTTGCCGATGGCGGTGGTGATGTCGACCGGCGGCCTTTTGTCGGTGGTCGACGGTATCTTCGTGGGCCGCTTCGTTGGCCCCGATGCGCTGGCCGCCGTCAGCCTGTCTTTCCCCATGGTGATGCTGCTCACCGCGCTGTCGACGCTGGTCGGCGGCGGCATGGCCAGCCTGGCCGCGCGCCATCTCGGCGCCCGGGACAAGGGGCTGGCGGGCCGGGCCTTTGCCAGCGCACACGGGCTGGCGCTGGCGCTCAGCGCGGGGATCTGGCTGCTGGCCTGGCTTCTGGGCCCGGTGCTGCTGCCGCTTCTGGCGGGCGGGAACACGACGCTTGTGGCGCCTGCCCGCGCCTATCTGGCGATCCTGATCCTCGGCGCGCCGCTGCAACTGGCGCTGTCGATCCATGCCGACCTTCTGCGCAGCGAAGGACGGGCGGGCGTGATCGCCCTGCTCTCGGTTCTGGTCAACCTGCTCAATATCGGCGCCAATGCGCTGTTCATCGTCCAGCTCGATATGGGCGTCGCGGGCTCGGCGCTGGGAACCGTGCTGGCGCAGGGGCTGGGCGTGGCTCTGCTTCTGGGCGTCAGGGCGCGCGACCCTGCGCTGGTGCCGCTGGGCGCGCTGACGCGGGAAAGCTGGCGCGCGGGCTGGGGGCGGATGCTGGCGCTGGGATTGCCGCTGTGCCTCAGCTTCATCGGCATGGCGCTGGTCTCGGGCGTGGTGCTGCTGCGGCTCGCGGGCAGCGACCCGGCGCTGATCGCGGCCTATGGCGTGGCGACGCGGCTTCTGGGCTTTGCCTTCCTGCCGCTGATGGCCATCGCGCTGACCGTGCAGTCGATCAGCGGCAACAATGCGGGCGCGGGCCAGATGGCGCGCGCGCGGGCCGGGCTGCGGCTGGGCGCGGTGGCGGCGGGCCTGTGGTGCCTGCTGGTCATGGCGCTGGGGGCCTTCGGGGGCGAGGCCTTGGGCGCGCTCTTCTCGGACGCGCCGGGCGTGGCGCAATCGCTGGCCGCGATCCTTCGGGTGATGACGGCGCTCTATGTCGTCAGCGGGCCGGTTCTGGTGCTGGCGATGCATTATCAGGCGCTGGGGCAACCCGGACGCACGGCGATGCTGACGCTGGTGAAACCGTGGTTGTTGACGCCCGCGCTGATCCTGACCCTGAGCGCGGCATTCGGCACGCAGGCCCTGTGGCTGGCCTTCCCGCTGGCGGATGCGCTGGTCGCTTTGATGGCGCTCGTCATTGTGACGCGCCCGAACCGCATAGGAGAACTGGCATGACTCTGACAATCGAGAGCGCCAAGGCACAGGCCAAGGCCCTGCGGCAGGCGCTGGCCACGGCGGGCACGCCGGTCAGCCACGCGCAGGCACTGGAACTGGTGGCCAAACAACACGGCGCGCGGGACTGGAACACGCTGCATGCGCGTCTGGCCCAGCGCAACATGCCGCCCGAACTGGCCTTCGGCGACCGGGTCACCGGGCGCTATCTGGGGCAGGCTTTCAGTGGCGAGGTGATCGGGCTGCAGGGCCCGTCGGGGCACCGGCAGGTCGAGATCAAGCTCGACCGCCCGGTCGACGTGGTGCAGTTCGAGAGCTTCTCGAACCTGCGCAGCCGGATCCGCTCGGTGATCGACGAGACCGGCCGGAGCCTGCGCAAGACCTCGAACGGGGAGCCTCAGCTGGTGGTCGAAAAGGCGCTGCGATAGGCGAGGCCGGCTTGTCCCCCGCCGTCTGCCCGGCCACACCCCCGGCCTTGTCCCACGCATGGGACAGGGCCGGGGGTCTTTTCTTTTCAGGAGGTTCGTGGGTGCCTTTAAGTATCTTACAAGCTTTCGCGGGGTTTCTGGCGCTTTCTCGCAAGGTTTTCCGATACCCGGAGCGGGGGCGTCCTGTCGCGCAGGATTCCGATGAGACAGCAGGCGCTTGCCGGGATCTATGGGGAGCTGGCGCCCTGCCCGGATATTCCGCACGGCGTCCCGCCCGACCTCCCCGGAGGGCGCGTAGGCGATGTCGGGAAGACCGGTGATGCCCTTCAGGCTTTGGAGCGCGGCGTTTGATCCTTAGATGCAGCGCCCTCTAGGTCGGGCGAGGCTCGGCTCGCATAGTTTAATCCAAGGCGACTACGGAGCGGTCAACAAGTTAAGATCAAGAAACAAATCTTCTTTCTTGACTTCAAGGATTCTCCCTCTGCAGGTCACCTCAAACAAAAACCTGTACTCTTTCTCGTTACAGTAAGTCGGCGGCTTTGAAAAAGGGACAAATAAGTACCTCCCCATCAAAGAATCGAAGTCTTGCGGTGTCCGACTCGTGAAAGAGAACCTTCTATCCAAATACTGAACTCTGCCATGCTTCAAGTTGACTGTAACATCCTGCAGTTCCTTAAGAGTGAGTGAGTTAATGTGCGCAACAAAACTGCTCACCTTAATCTGCTTCAGAATCGCTTCCGCAATTCGAATTCCAATCTTTTGGGTTTCTTCTTCCGTTCTCGCCACCACCCAAAAATCATCGTAATCCGCGAAAGGATTTGATGCACTTGGGTCGCCTTCAACTTCCGAAGCACAAAATATTAATGCATTCAGCGCTTGATAAGAAACCTCCGCTCTTGCGTGCTTTAGCCTCGTAAAACTCTCACCAACTCGATCAATAAAAACATCTTTAACAGTCGAAGAAAATCGCCCGGGAAAATGGAACCTTTCACGGGACGAACCAAAGCTCAAAGCGCCGGAGAAAAGAGTGTTAGCCCATTTATTTGGAATCTCTATTGGCTCCGGAAAATCCACAACAAAAGAATATGTGCCTTCTCCGGAATCCACCAACCCGTCATCTTCAATATCTTGATACTTCTGAATGCTTCCAATCAGAAGCTTCGAACCGCGCAATATATTGTGCTCGGACTTACAATACTTTACAATCAAGACTAAACGCTCCGCATGAGTTACAGACTGAATCGCCTGACTACACTATTTTGTGCGCTTCATTGTCTGCCCTTACCCCAAACCTCCTGAAACTCCCGCCACTCCCCCGCACTCATGCCGGTGCTTTCGCGGGTCACGTCCTCACCTTTGAGCATCCGTTTCAAGGCGTCAATCGCCTTTGAGGAGAGCGTGACGCCGCCCATGCGGTAATCCTCGAACGCGCCGAAGGCCAGGGGGACCCAGTCGGCGACCATGGCGGCGATGGCCTCGGCATAGACGCGGATCTCGTATTGGGCATGGGCATCGGCGCGCAGGCGCAGGAAGTGGAAGAGGTTGTGCAGGTCGGTCTTCCAGTACCATTGCGTGTAGATGTTCATCGGCAGGTTCATCCGCGCCAGTTCCCGCGCGAGGCCCTGCTGGTCATCCTGCGACAGCATCTCTTCATAATGGTCGTACATCTGCGAGGCGTCGGATTTCAGCAGCGCCAGCACTCGGGCGGCCTCGGCCCCTTCCAGCACCGCGCCCCGGCCCTGATTATTGACCGTCGATTGCGCGGCCAGCTGCGCGGGTTCGGGGATGTAGAACTCGCGGTCGAGGATCGAATAACGCGCCGAGTATTCGTTGACGTTGGCGGTGCGGTGGCGGATCCACTGGCGGGCGACGAAGACTGGGAGTTTGACGTGCAGCTTGATCTCGCACATTTCGAACGGGGTCGAGTGCCAGTGGCGCATCAGGTAGCGGATCAGCCCCTCGTCATTGGAGACATGCTTGGTGCCCGCGCCGTAGCTCACCCGCGCGGCCTGCACGATGGCCGCGTCGTCGCCCATATAGTCGATGGCGCGCACGAAGCCGTGGTCCAGAACCGGCTGGGCGGTATAGAGATGCTTTTCCATCCCCGGCGCGACGGCGCGCAACGTGGGTTGCGCATTGGCGCGCGCGGCGTCGATCTCGGCTTGTTGCTCAGCGCTCAAGGTCATGGATAAGGCCCTCTGTCCCGGGATTCGTTTCGTCCATCTATAGCACCCCGCCCCGCCCCCGCCGCAAGCTATTGGGGGTAGCGAAACGGGGGGAGACAAACGGGCCCGGCGGATTATGTTGGGGTCAGCAAGGAAAGGGAGAGGGCATGAGCCTGACATATCTGCACACCATGGTCCGGGTGAAGGATCTCGAAGCTTCGATGGCGTTTTACCGGCTGCTGGGGCTGGAAGAGACCCGCCGCCACGAGAGCGAACAGGGCCGCTTCACGCTGGTCTTCATGGCCCCGCCCGAGCAGCCGGAATGCCCGGTCGAGCTGACCTATAACTGGGACGGGGATGACGGCCTGCCCTCGGACAGCCGCCATTTCGGGCATCTGGCCTATAGCACGGACGATATCTATGCGCTGTGCCAGCATCTGGCCGATAACGGCGTGACCATCAACCGCCCGCCGCGCGACGGGCGCATGGCCTTCGTGCGCAGCCCCGACAACGTTTCGGTCGAGTTGCTGCAGGCGGGCAATGCGCTGGAACCGGCCGAGCCCTGGGCGTCGATGCCCAATACCGGGCATTGGTAAGGTGGCCGCCCCGGGTGCCGTGAGTATTTGGGGCAGAATGAAGGGGCGCGCGCGGGCTGGAAGGCTTCGCGCGCGCCTTTTTGCTGCGGGCGCCGCACTTGTGCTGGGGGCGGGCGCCGCGGGGGCGCAGGATTGCCGGCTGGCGCTGGTTCTGGGCTTTGACGTTTCGGCCTCGGTCGATGCGCGGGAATACGAGCTGATGATGCGCGGTACGGCGACGGCCCTGCGCGACCCCGAGGTCCGCGCGGCGCTGTTCGCGGGGCCGCCGGTGGCGCTGGCCGCCTATGTCTGGGGCGGGCGGCGCGAGCAGGCGGTGGCGGCAGGCTGGGCGCTGATCGAACGCGAAACGCAGCTTGCGGAATTCGCCGACCGGCTGGAGGGGTTTCCACGTCCCACCGGCGATCCGTTGGGCCGATGGGGCGGGCGCACCGGTGTGGGTGCGGCGCTGGCGGCGGGCGCCCGGCTTCTGATGCGTGCGCCGGTCTGCGACCGGCAGGTGATCGATCTGGCCGGGGATGGCGAGAACAATGACGGGCCCGACACCACGCGCCTCGACGGGATCACGGTGAACGCGCTGGCGGTCGCCGGCAACATGCCGCTGGGCGAGTTCGGCGCGATCGACGGCTTGCGTCTGTGGTATGCCGAGCGGGTTCTTCAGGGCCCCGGCGCCTTCGTCATCGAGGCGCAGGGTTTCGAAGATTTCGCCCGGGCGATCCGGCTGAAATTGCTGCGCGAGGTCTCGCCGCCGCTTCTGGGCGCGCTCTAAGGCGCGTGCCGGGGCCGCTCAGCGCGGCGGGCGCGACATGTATTGCGCCATCACCGCGATCGAGGCCCCAGAGACGAGGATCATCGCCATGCCGATCATGGTTACTCCGTCGGGCACATGGCCGAAGATCGCCCAGCCCATCAGCGAGGCCCAGACGAAATGCAGGTAATTGACCGGCGCGATCAGCGAGGCCGGGGCCTCGCGATAGGCGCTGGCGAACAGGAAATGCCCGATGGTGAAGCTCACGCCCAGAAACACCATCAGCCCGATATCGAACAGCGAGGGCAATGGCTCGCCCGCCGTTGGGATCGCGGCCAGTGTGAACAGAACCGCCCCCACGAGGTTGGCATTGAACAACAGCGCAATCGGCGTCTCGGTCCGTGTCAGCACGCGGGTAATCAGGTGAAAGCCCGTGGTCGCCGCCGCAAGGCACAGGGCCAGCCCCACGCCCGCCGGATTGAGAGCCGCTCCTGGCCGCACGATCAGCAGCACGCCCGCGAAGCCCAGCGCGGCCAGAAGCCAACCCATCCGGGTGACCTTTTCACCCAGCAGCACAACCGCCAGCGCCATCACCGCGAAGGGTGCGAGATACATGATCGCCACCGTCTCGCCCACCGGCATCAGGCGCAGCGTATAGCCCATGACCAACGTGGCGAAAGCCAGCGTCAGGCTGCGCACCAGCACCATCCAGGGCCGGCTGACATGCCAGAGCCGCCCGCGCATCCGGGGCGCCAGAACGGCCAGCATCATCAGCGTGCCAATGCTGTAGCGCAGCGCGGCGATACGCTCGATCGGCTGGCGCTCGACGAGGTATTTGGTCAGCGCGTCCCCCAGACCGAACAGGGCGACCGCGCAGGTGGCCATCCCGATCCCGAGAAGCAAGCGCCGGGAATCAGCAACTTGAAGGCTCATTCTTTCTCCACGCCGGGGGTCTTCGCACCGGGGTCTTCGGTCGTCGTCCGGGCGGTGTCAAGCATCTCGCCTTCGCTCTCACCCCCGTCCTCGGCCCCCTCTACCGACGCATCGGTCGCGCTTCGCGCGCCTTCCGGGGCGGGCGGACCCTTGGGCAGCCGGGCGATATCGTCGTCAAGCCGCAGCGCCGCCTCGGCATGCGCCCGCACGCGCGGACCCAGCGCACAGGCGGCTTTTGCAAGCGCCGGGTCAGGCGATTGCGACAAGGCGTCGAGTGCATCGAGCAACTGGCCCGCGACCTCGATCATCGCGGCACCGTCGCGGGCGATCGAGGCAAAGGCCGCCTCGACCATCTCGGACGCGGTCCAAGGCTGCACGAAGACCCGCGGATGGTCGACCTTGATCCGGCGCTGGCGGTAGATCGGCACCGCATCGTGGCCGCGTTGCGTGCCCGCGTCGATATCGAGATCCGTTTCCGGCAGCGACCAATCCCACAGCAAACGCTCGAGGCGCGAGACCACCTCGATCGCGGTGCCCGGATCGTTCACCGCCGGCGACAGAGCGCGCGCGGCGATCTCCGACAGCACCGTCAGGCCGAAAACCGGATCCTGTTCGAACGTGCGCGCATCGCCGATCACGAAACAGCGCCGGAGCGCTTCGGGGTCGGCCTCGCCCGCGATCTGCAGAAGCGGCGCGCCGCGCAGCACCTGCTGGCCCGGCCGCCGCAACACCCAGATCGGTCCCGTCGCGCATTCGGCCAGGGCCTTGACGTCGATCACCTGCAAAAAGCCCGAGGTCTTGGCGGTCACGGTACGGACGCGGTCGGCGATCCGCGTCTCATCGGTCATCGGCGCCGCGCCCAGAGCCGGGCGGCGG
This sequence comes from Rhodobacter sp. NTK016B, assembly GCF_017303295.1. Lineage (GTDB taxonomy): Bacteria > Pseudomonadota > Alphaproteobacteria > Rhodobacterales > Rhodobacteraceae > Pararhodobacter. The sequence goes on from NZ_JAFKOK010000013.1 coordinate 168,960, forward strand.
CGATGCAGCCGCAGCGCGTGATGGGCCCGCGCCTCGGCCCGGTCGAGCGCATCGCGCATCGTGCCCAGCGTGGTCAGATGGGCGATCCAGCGCACCAGCGCCAGAACCACCGCGCCGGTCACCACCAGCGTGACCGCAAGCACCATCGGCGCGCCGCCATCGAACCCCGCCTGAAACAGGATCAGCGCCGTCAGCGAATAGACAAAGGCACCGATAAAGATGCCCAGCACGTTCTGCGTCAGCCCGTCCTGGATCATCAGGTTCAGCACCCGCGGCGTCGCGGTCTGCGCCGCCGCGCGGTGCGACTGCACCATGATCCCCAGCGAAAAGGTCGAGACCGCCAGCATCGACGAGGCAAGGATCTCGAGCACCGGCAGCACCGATTGTGCCTCGATCAGCTTCGCCGCCCAGTCGGGCACCAGAAAGGAAAACAGATGCGCGAGCAACACGCCGACGATGGCCAGCGCGGCAAATAACGAGACCCGGAACCACAGCGCATGAACCAGGCGGCGAAGCCAGACGATGAAACGGCTCACAGGCCGTCAGACCGATTCAGCGGGAAAACCGATGTAATCGAGCGCGGCCTTCACCTGCGGCTCGGGCGCGTCACCGGTGACGGTGACGCGCCGGGCGTCCATGTCAAAAACCGGGGTGCCGCCCAGCGGGGTGATCGCCGCCTCGATCGAGGCGCGGCAATGGCCGCAGCTCATGTCGGGAACGGACAGCGTGTATCTGTGGGACATATCGATCTCCTGTCTCTGACCGACGAAACGCCCCGGCCCGGGGCAAGTCAAGCCTTCCAACCGGAGGAACGCGGCAGCGCGTCGCAGGGTTCCGCCACCGGCCAAGGCAAAGGCGCCCCTTACTACAGAGCCCCTGCCATCTTCATCGGCCATCTTTGATCCGGAAATATCCTGGGGGGTGAATTCGGCTTTGCCGAAGAGGGGGGGCAAAGCCCCCCTGCCCGGTCGCCCGAGGGCTCGGCGCCGGAGGCGTCGCGGGCGAGGGCGAAACCGCTCACCCGTGCTCTGCGCCCTGCCCGGCTTGCCACAACCTCACCCGCCGAAGGCGCGGGTCAGGCAATCCTGAACAGGCTCGACCATGCCCGCGCGGGCGGGATATGCCAGAGCGGGCAGAAGCGTCGTGCCCTCGGGCAGCGGTTCGGATCCGTCGGCCCAGCTCTGCAGCCGGGCGGCGGCCTCGACGGCGTCCGAGGCGGGTGTTTCGCCCGTACGGGCCGCGCGCAGCGCCGGCGCGGCGGCGGTAAGGTCATCGGTGAAGCGCGCCCAGTCGGCGGGATTGGCATGCAGCAGCGTCACCGGGCAGAGCGTCCGCGCCATATCGAGCTCCATTGCCACCGCGTAATCGTAAAACACAGCGGGGAAGTCCGGCTCGACCGCCACGAAGATGCGCAGCAACGGGACCGAGGCCCCCCGGATCTCGGCCTCGCGCGAGATCATCATCTGGCTGTCGGCGCGAAACATCGTCCACGCCCCACCGCTCAGCGCCAGCAGCGGTTCGGCGGGCGCGCCGGGGAAAGCCCCGGCTGCGGGCGCCTCATCGTCGGGCACGAAACGCACGGTCAGGTTTTCGAGCGCCGCCGCGCCGGAAAAAACCGGCACCGGCAGCGCGCAGCCCGCCTCGTCAGCCTCCACCGCGTCGGAAGCGTCGGCGCAGCCCTCTCCCGGCGCGCGCCAGACCACCGATTGCGCCGCGCCGTCGGCCCCGATCGTCAGCGCCTCGATATGGCCCGGCAACAGGCCCAGCATGTCGCCGATCCCCATCCAGCTTCCCGCCATCTCCTCGGGCGTGGGCGCGCGCTGCGCCTCAGCGACGGGGGCGATCAGACACAGGGCTCCAAGCCAGAGGCTGGCGCTCAGGGACAGGGCGGGGACGATTCGGGGCATGGAGATCTCCTTCGCCCGCGTGGTAGCAGCCCCCGGCGTTGTCAGCGATGGCGTTTGGGGCTAGGACGCGCGCAAATACCCTGCCCGTTTCCGTCCGCGCCCCGCTTTTGCGCATCCCGTCCCTGCCCTGCCCACAGCCTGACCACGGAGTGTCCCGATGATCCCCTCGTCGCATATCGACCCGGCCCGCATGGCCCGCCTCTCGGCCCAGATGCTTCTGGATATCGGCGCGGTGCATTTCAACGCGCGCGAGCCCTTCACCCATGCCTCGGGCAACAAGGCCCCGACCTATGTCGATTGCCGCAAACTGATCTCGTTCCCGCGCATCCGCTCGGCGCTGATGGATTTCCTTGTCGCCAAGGTGATGGCCGATGCGGGGTTCGAAGCCTTCGACAATATCGCCGGCGGCGAAACCGCGGGCATCCCCTTCGCCGCGCTGGTGGCCGAGCGCATGGCCCTGCCGATGACCTATGTGCGCAAGAAGCCCAAAGGCTACGGACGTAATGCCCGTATCGAGGGCCTGATGTCCGAAGGCCAGCGCGTGCTGCTGGTCGAGGACATGACCACCGATGGCGGCTCGAAGCTGAGCTTCGTCGACGCGATCCGCGAAACCGGCGCCAGCTGCGCGCATACCGCGGTGATTTTCTATTACGACATCTTCCCCGAGACCGTGCCCCGTCTGGCCGAGCATGGCGTCAGCCTGCATTATCTCTGCACCTGGTGGGACGTGCTGGCCGTGGCCCGCGAGCGCGGCGATTTCGACGCCGAAACCCTCGATTCGGTCGAAGCCTTCCTGCGCGCCCCCAAGGAATGGACGCCGCCGTCCTGACCCGATCTGCGTGCAGATAAGCCACGGGTGAGCGGTTTCACCCTCGCCCGCGACGCCTCCGGCGCCGAGCCCTCGGGCGACCGGAAAGGGGGGCTTTGCCCCCCTCTTCGGCAAAG
>NZ_JAFKOK010000014.1 GCF_017303295.1 Rhodobacter sp. NTK016B
AGTTCGGACAGAACACAACCTCCCACGTCGCGCAGTCCGGCGGACAAACAGGCCTCACCGTACAGTTCGGGTGGTAAGCGCCCGCACCGCTTTTCCTCACGACCCCTTAGAAACCGCTTCTGAAAGGAGATTTCCAATGACCCATCCGCGCAAGATATCCGCGATTCTCGCCGCCACCGCCGCCCTCGGGGCGGGGGCTGCCGGGGCCACGACCATCGTTTCGGGCAGCAATTCGGTCTTCGTGCACCAATCGCCCGGCGGCACCGTGATCCGCCATGCCGAGCCGGTCGCGCGGACCACCGTGTTGCGCCAAGACGCGCCGCTGCGTTTCACCGAGACCCGCGTGCATATCGGCACGCACGAGCCGGACGTAACGCCTTATCCGCGCCTGTCGTTCTTCATGTACCTGCTGCCGTGGAACTGGGGCGCGTCCCCCGTCGCGCGCGAGCCGAGGGTCGAGGTCCGGCCCCGCATAATCCCGGACCATACGCCCGATCATGGCGTCAACCGCGCCGAGGCGATGATGGACCGGGTGATGTCGCGCATGAATCGCTGACAGCCGGTGCTTATTGCCACGGGCCGTTTTCAGGGCGGGGGCCAGGTGCCCCCGCTTTACTTTGCCACATCATTGCAAGTGCAACGATATTGACAGGTGCGGGCGATTCGTGATTTGAGGGCATCATAACATTGCACTTGCAATGAAACTGGAGGAAACGATGACCGCCCCCATTCTGAAGATCGAACAGATGCACCACGTCGCCTATCGCTGCAAGGACGCGAAAGAGACGGTCGAATGGTACACGCAGATGCTGAATATGGATTTCGTGCTGGCCATCGCCGAGGATCAGGTTCCCTCGACGCATGAGCCCGATCCCTACATGCATCTGTTCCTCGATGCCGGGAACGGCAACATCCTTGCCTTCTTCGAGCTGCCCACCAAGCCCGAGATGGGCCGCGATCCGAATACGCCTGCCTGGGTGCAGCATATCGCCTTCAAGGTGAAAGATCGCGACACGCTTGTGGCGTTCAAGGAGCATCTGGAATCGAAGGGCGTCGACGTGTTGGGCGTGACCGATCACTCGATCTTCCACTCGATCTATTTCTTCGACCCCAACGGCCACCGGATCGAACTGGCCTGCCCGGATCCCGAGGAAGAAGCGCTGCTCAAGCGGCTCGATTCGGTGAAGTGGGACATGCTGGAGGAATGGAGCCGGACCAAGCGCGCGCCGCAGCATGCGGCCTGGCTGCACGCGAAGGAATTGCACAAGGAAGAGGTGTGATTGTCACCCCTCTGTCACGCCTGCATGGCAGGGTGATCTTGTTTTCGAGCACCAAGTGATCGTCTGGGTGGGGCTTCGGCCTCACCCATCTTTTTTCAGGTGACTCGCCAGCGACGTTCGAGCTCTTCGATCGCGGCCACCCGGTCGGCGGTCTTGGGATGCGAGGCCAGCCAGACGGGCGGGGCGCCGCGCATGCCGGTCAGGCTTTCAAGCCGGCTCAGCAGCGATTTCTGCCCCTCGGTTCCGATCCCGGCCTTGGTCAGCAGGGCGGCGGCGTATTCGTCGGCCTCGTATTCATCCTTGCGGCTGAGGCCCGCGGCCAGCAGATGCACGAGGCCATTCGCCACGAGTATCCCGATCCCCGGCAGCAGGCGGCCCAGCACGGCGGCCAGCATCACCCGCACCGCGTTCTGGCCGGAAAAGTCGATCATCCGCTTGCGGGTATGGCCGAGCGCAACATGGCCCAGCTCATGCGCGATGACCGAGACAAGTTCTTCCGCGCTTACCTCGCCCGCCTTGTAGCGGTCGAGAAAACCGCGCGTCAGGAAGATCCGGCCATCGGGCGCGGCCAAGCCGTTGATGGTGGGGATTTCATAGACATTGACCTGAATGCGCTTGAGATCCAGCGCGCGGGCCAGACGCGCGGTCAGGGCTTCGAGCATCGGGTCCTTGAGCGGCGTCGAGCTTTGATCGAGCTCGCGCTTGGTGCGCCAGGCCGAGAAATGCCAGTAGATCAGGCCGTAACCGACGGCGAGCAGGATCGGAGCGAAGCGCAGCATGATCTGGATATGGCGGTTTGTGCGGCCTTGGGCAAGGCGCGCATGGTCACAGCCTCATCAGGCGTATCTCAGGCGGGCAGGGCGGTGAGCTGGGCGGCGCATCCTAGAAGGGCGGCGTAATCGTCTTCGACCACCGAGACCGGGAAGGCATCCATGAAATCCGAAAACCGGCCCATGTCGCGGAAGGTCTCGTCCATGCCGAGCGGCGCAAGACAGGGGGCCATGGCGCGCGCGACGCTGCCGATCAGGAAGATCCCGCCGAAGGGCAGATGCACCATCGCCAGCGAGGCCAGCGCGCGGCCCATGATGCGGGCGTAAAGCGTGCCGGTTTCCTGTGCGCCGGCATCGCCCGCGACGATGGCGGCGGTCAGATCGTTGCCCGACAGGCTGTGGCCCGTCACCCATTCGTGCAGCGCCACCAATCCGCGACCGCAGAGAACCTCTTCGATCGTGGCGATGCCGTGTTTCTCGGCCAGATGGCGGGCAAGCGCGGCTTCCTGATCGCCTTTGCGCGGCAGGTGGATATGGCCGCATTCGGATGGCGCGACATAGGTGCCGCCGGGAAGATGATGCACCGGCGCCGCGTTGAAACCGGTGCCAGCGCCGACGACAAGCTGGGCGGCGCCCGGTTCGGCAGGCTGGCCGGGCAGCAGGCTGCGCAGATGCCGCCGGTCGAGCGAGGCCAGCGCATGGCCCTGCGCCTGCAGGTCATTGAGGATCGACACCCGCTTGGTGCCGCCGACGCGGGCCAGATCCTCGGCCGTGATTTCCCAGTCCAGATTGGTCATCCGCGCCACGCCGCCACGAACCGGCCCCGCCGCCGCCACGCAGACGCCCGCACAATCGCCGGTCGCGGTGTCGGACAGGTATTGCGTCAGGATCTCGGACAGCGAGGCGCGCCCCTCATTGGGATACTTGCGGATCGAGCCCTGCCGCAGCACCCCCTCATCGGCCAAAGCCACGCGGGTATTGGTGCCGCCGATATCGGCGACAAGCTGCGGGGCAGGGGTAAAGGGCCAGGATTTCAGCGTGCGGTCTGTCATGCTTGGGGTCTTCGGGCTTGCTTGGATCGGTTCTTCTTAGCCGGATTGGCCCGGCTGCACTATGGCGAATGCAGGCCCGCAAGCTCCTGCGCGCGACGCCCTGTCCTCTTGCGCCGGGCGGATGGCTGCGGTTGAGTGACCGCGTATCCAGTGAGGACCCCATGTCTGACAGCCGCAAACCCGTTCCGCAGGTGAAATCGCGCCATTTCCCGCCGCCGCCGCCGCTGGTCGAAAAGACGCCGGGCCTGTGGCGCCGAACGCCGCCCGCCTTGTTCCCGGCGATCATGGGCCTGTTTGGGCTGGGGCTGGCATGGCGCATCTTGGCCCTGCAGCCGGGCCTCTTGCCGCTTGAACCGGTGGGCGAGGCGATCCTGGGCGCGGTGCTGCTGCTCTATGCCTTCTCGCTGATCGCGTGGCTGTCGAAACCCCTCCGCCGGCCCAAGGTGGTGCTGGACGAACTCAACATCCTGCCCGGACGCGCGGGCATGGTGGCGCTGGCCCTGTCGATGGTGCTGGCGGCCTCGGCAATACGGCCCTATGCGCCGCAGCTGGCGCTGGTGCTGGTCTTTCTGGGCATGGCCGCGCTTGCGGTGATTGGCGGGCTGATCACGTGGAAAGTGGGAACCGGCCCCAAAGAAGGGCGCGGCGTCACGCCGGTCTTTCACCTGACCTATGTGGGCTACATCCTTGCGCCGCAGACGCTGATCCCGCTGGGTTTCGAAGGGCTTTCGCGGGTGATTTTCTGGGTGACGATGGTCAGCGCGGTGCTGATCTGGCTGGCGAGCCTTGCGCAATTCCTGCGCCGCAACCCGCCCGCGCCACTGCGACCGCTCATGGGGATCCATGCCTCGCCCGCCGCGATCTTCGGGGGCGTCGCGGTCTGGCTGGGCTATCCGCTGATCGGCGCGGGCTTCGCGCTGTTCGCGCTGGCCTTGGTCGTGGCTTTCATCGCCTCTGCCAAGTGGTTGCTGGCGTCGGGTTTTTCGCCGCTATGGGGGGCGCTGACCTTCCCGCTGGCGGCGACCGCTGCGGCTTGCATTCTGGCGCTGGGACAGCCGGGGCTGTGGATCGGCGCTGTGCTGCTCGCGCTGGCCAGCGGATTCAACCTGTTCGTCGCGTTCCAGGTGTTCAAATCCTGGGCCAAGGGCGAGTTGGGCGCGAAGACCAACGCGGCAATTGCCTAACGAAACGGGGGCCTTGCGGCCCCCTTTTTACTTGAAGTGCTTGGACAGTTTCAGCCCCTGTCCCTGATAATTCGACGCAATCCCTGCGCCGTACAGAAGGTCCGGCTCGGCGCTCATGCGCTCATAAACCAGCCGCCCGACGATTTGCCCGTGTTCCAAGGCGAAGGGCGCCTCGTGGCAGCGCACCTCCAGCACTCCGCGCGAGCCCACGCCATCGGCGGCGGCATGGCCGAAGCCCGGATCGAAGAAACCCGCATAATGCACCCGGAACTCGCCCACCATCGCCAGATAGGGCGCCATTTCAGCCGCATAGAGCGGCGGAATGCAGACCGCCTCGCGGCTGACAAGGATGTAGAACGCGCCGGGATCTAGGATCAGCTGCCCGGTCGTTGTGTGCAGCTCTTCCCAGAATTCGGCGGTCTCGTAAGCGCCGATGCGGTCGAGATCGATCACGCCTGCATGCGGCTTGGCCCGGTAGCCCACCAGATCGCCCGCTCGGGGCTTCAGATCGACGGAGAAACCCAGCCCCTCGGAAATCAGCGCCTCGCCCGACACAAGCGGGGTCTGCGCGTGCAGGGCCGACAATTCGGTATCCGACAGCACCGCCTGACCGCGCCGCAGCCGGATCTGGTTCAGCCGCATCCCCGGACGCACCAGCACCGAGAACGAGCGCGGGCAGATCTCGGCATAGAGCTTTCCGGTGTAACCCGCTGGCACGCGGTCGAATTCCACGCCGTCATCGGTGATGACCCGGACCAGAAGATCCAGCCGCCCGGTCGAGCTTTTGGCATTCGTCACGGCGCTCAGGTCTTGCGGAAGCGCCAGCGTTTCGGCCAGTTCAACGACATAAACGCAGCCCTTTTCCAGCACCATGCCCGACTCGATCGAGAATCGGTGCATCTCGAATTCCGGCAGGCGGGCGGCGACGCTTTTGCCGCGTCCGGGCAGGAACGAGGCGCGCAGCCGCACGGCGGTGTCACCCAGCCGCAGATCGAGGCTTGCGGGCTGGATCTGCTCGGCACGGATGGCGGGCTGCGCCGCGATGGCGCCCTGTTCGATCAACCGGCGCAGGCTTTGGGACGGCAGGACACCGGCAGAAGCGGACACAGCGGATGCGGACGTGGCTGATGCGGGCATGACACCTCCTCATGTGCAAACCGCCCGTGACCGGGTGGTCACGGGCGGTTTGAATTGGTCGGGCTGGCGAGATTCGAACTCACGACCTTCCGTCCCCCAGACGGACGCGCTAACCAAGCTGCGCCACAGCCCGACGAGGCGCTTTCTACCGCTTTTGACGGCGGGGGCAAGCAACAATTTGCCTCGGGGCGCGGGAAAATTCTGCCCGCTACGCTGACGTTGAGATCGTGCGAAAGGGCGCGGCCCGGAGAGGCCACGCCAAGGCGGGGTGGAACCTTGGGAAAGGGCCGATACGCCTACCAGCGCCCGGCGCCCGAGGCTTCGGACATCCGCTCGAGCAGCGAATCGATACGCCGGGCGAGCATGTCGGCGCGGTCGCGCTGAGGCCCCAGAGCCCCACGCTTCATGCCGCGCAGGCGACGGGCGATAAGCGCACGATCCGACGGCTCGTTGAGGACCACGCTGTCCGCCGCTTCAGGCGCCGCTTCTGGCACGGCTTCGGGGGCCGGGCGCGGGGCAGGACGAGGTGCGGGACGGGGCGCGGGCCGCGCGGCAACGGGCGGCTCGGTGTCGTCTACGGCCTCGGTCTCCTGCGGGGCGCCGCTGCGTTGCGCCGCAGGTTCGGGCGCGGGCTCGTCCGCGGCGCTTTCTGCGACGGTTTCTTCCGCAGGCTCAGGCACCCTTTCCGGCGCTGTGTCGGGGGCGGTATCGAGCGCCTCAGTCGTGTCCTCGTCATCGGCCACTTCCGTGCCAAGCGGGGCGTCGGCCTCGTCATCCGCTGCGCGCGGCGCTTCTGACGGGGCTGCCGGTTCTTCGGTGCGACGCGTGGCGAAGACCTCATCAAGCGGTTTCGGCGCTCCGGCGTCGGCTTCCACCTCGGCCTCGGCCTCGGCCTCGGGCGCGGGCACCTTGGCCTGTTCCTGCTCTTCGACCGTATCCTCGCCCACCAGAGCGGGCAGCGGGCCGCCGAGAGAGGCCACATGCTTCACGCCCTGCTCTTGCAGCACGCGCTGAACCCCGCGAATCGTCACATGGTGTTCTTGCAGCAGCGACTTGATGCCGTTGATCAGCGCAACGTCATCGGGGCGGTAATAGCGCCGCCCGCCGGCGCGCTTGACGGGCCGGATCTGATAGAACTTGCTTTCCCAGAAGCGAAGGACATGCGCGGGAGTGTCAAGGATTTCAGCCACTTCGCTAATGGTGCGAAAGGCATCGGGCGCCTTTTTCATAGGGTCCGCTTATGCTTTGCCGCGCAAGTTCCCGCGCGAGACACGATCTTTCATCAAGTGCGACGGCCGGAAGGACAGCACGCGGCGCGGGCTGATCGGCACCTCTTCTCCGGTCTTCGGATTGCGGCCCAGTCGCTCGGCTTTCGAGCGCACGCTGAACGTGCCGAAGGACGAAATCTTGACCTGTTCGCCCTCGACCAGCGCGTCCGACATGTACTGGATCACCGATTCCACGAGCGCCGCAGATTCGTTGCGCGACAGACCGACTTCGCGAAACACCGCCTCGCTCAGATCCATCCGTGTCAGAGTCTTTCCGCTCATCCCGATCTCCCCGGCGATTGACAGGCTTTTATCGGAAAATGAGCCAAGAAAATTATCCTGTCAACAGCGGGGTTTGCGACGCGTTGTTTGCACTGCGTGATAAGCGGGGGCCTGCTTACCAGCGCAGCACCACCGCGCCCCAGGCCAGCCCGCCGCCGATCGCTTCGGTGACGATCAGATCGCCGGGCTTGATGCGGCCATCCGACGCCCCCACCGACAACGCCAGCGGGATGGAAGCGGCCGAGGTATTGCCGTGATCCTGCACCGTGACGATGACGTTCTCCATCGACAGGCCCAGCTTTTTCGCCGTGCCCTGAATGATGCGGATATTCGCCTGATGCGGCACGACCCAGTCGACATCGCCCGCGCCCAGACCCGCCCGCGACAGGGCGGTGTTGGCGGTTTCTGCAAGCTTTTCAACGGCGTGTCGGAACACCTGATTGCCCTGCATGCGCAGGTAACCGGCGGTTCCGGTGGTTCCGACGCCGCCATCAACATAGAGCAGGTCGCGCAATTTGCCGTCCGAATGCAGATCGACCGACAGCACGCCGCGATCGTCGGATGTGCCGTTGCCGGGTTGGGCATCCAGGATGATCGCACCGGCACCGTCGCCGAACAGAACGCAGGTCGAGCGGTCGGTCCAGTCCATGATCCGGCTAAAGGTTTCGGCCCCGATCACCATCACGCGGCGCGCCTGACCGGCGGCAATCAGCGCGCTGGCATTGCCGAGCGCATAGACAAAACCCGCACAGACCGCCTGCACATCGAAGGCAAAGGCGCGGCTGGCATCGATTCCGTCCTGCACCATGGTGGCGACGGACGGGAAGGTCAGATCGGGCGTCGAGGTCGCGACGATGATCGCATCGAGCGTGTCAGCATCGATACCGGCATTCTCGAGAGCGGCGCGCGCGGCCTTGATCGCAAGATGCGAGGTCATCTCGCCTTCGGCGGCGAAATGGCGACGCTCGATCCCCGAGCGGGACTTGATCCACTCGTCCGAAGTATCCAGCGTCTGGGTAAAGGCTTCGTTTTCGACCACGCGCTCGGGAAGGTAATGTCCATGGCCGATGACCACGGCGCGCGTGACGGTATTCTGGCTCATTCGTGCTCTCCGCTTGGGGGCGCATCCTGAGCCGTCTTGGCGGCAATCACAAGCCGTTCCGCCATCCGGCCCTGATAGCCCGATTGCGCCAGCTTGGCGGCCAGCCCGATAGCGGCGGCGACCCCGGTCGCATCGGCCGAGCCGTGCGATTTGACGACGGTCCCGTTGAGACCAAGGAACACGCCGCCATTGACGCGGCGCGGATCGATTCGCGTGCTCAGGCGCCGCAAAGCGCCCCGAGCGAGAAGGGCGGCCAGCATCGCCAGCGGCCCCGAGGAAAGGGATTCGCGCAGCAGGCCCGAGACCAGCTTGGCCGTGCCTTCGCCGGTTTTCAGCGCGACATTGCCGGTAAAGCCGTCGGTGACGATGACGTCCACGCGTTCGGACGGAATGTCGGATCCTTCGACAAAGCCCACATATTCGTAGCGCCCGGTTTCTTCGTGCTTCGCGATCAGCTCGTGGGCGGCCTTGATCTCGGCGCGGCCCTTATGCTCTTCGGTCCCGACATTGAGCAGCCCGACACGCGGTCGCGGCTCGCCGAATCCGTTGCGGAAATAGGTCACGCCCATGATCGCATAGGCCAGCAGATCCTCGGCCTCGGCCTTCACGTCGGCGCCGACATCGAGCATCGTGTTGAAGCCGTGATGGCCGCGCGCGGGCCAGAGGCAGGCGATGGCAGGGCGGTTCACACCCTCCATCCGCCGAAGCTGAAGCATCGACACGGCCATCAGCGCGCCGGTATTGCCGCAGCTGACCGCCGCGTGCCCATGCCCGTCCTTGAGCGCGGCGATGGTGGACCACATCGAGGTGTCCTTGCCATGGCGCATGATGTGGCTGGGCTTGTCGTTCATGGTCACAGCCCGGTCGGCATGAACCAATGACAGACGGCCCGCAAGCGTAGGCTCGCGGGCGATCAGCGGCTCAAGCGCCGCGCTGTCTCCGTGCAGGAGAATATCGATGGCGGGATCGTCTTTCAGCGACTGGACACAGCCAGCAACCACGACCGAGGGGCCGCGATCGCCACCCATGGCGTCTACGGATATCACGATCCGTCCGGTCGTACCCCGCTCAACCGGCTGGGTGTCAACCGGCTGACCGGCGTGCGGATGGTCCTGATCGGATTGCATCATTGCCCCGCCGGTCGAAACCGTCAGGCCGCGTCGTCTTCCAGGTCGACTTCGGCCTGCACGACGACTTCACGGTTGTCGTAATGGCCGCAGGACGGGCACACGTGGTGCGGGCGCTTCAGCTCACCGCAGCTGGTGCATTCGTTCGGGTTGCCCGCGACGAGCGCGTCGTGCGAACGACGCATGTTACGACGGGAACGGGTCACGCGGTTCTGTTGAACGGCCATGTTAACCTCTGCTCTTATTCAGGGGACCGACCGGGCGGCCCGTGTCTGTGGAAACTTGCTGCGACGGGGCATTACACCGCCAAGGCAGGCAATGAAAGACCTAACGTGCATGAGGCGCGGAACATAGAAGGTTTTTCGCGCCTTGCAAGGGGACTTCCGGAGCTTTCAGCGCCTGTTTTGCAAGGTTTTCGGCGTCTGGACGCCGCTCAACCCTGATCGGTGTCCTTTTTCAGCGCCGCGAGGGCGGCGAAGGGATTCGGGCGCTCGTCCTCGCCCAGATCGTCGGTGGCCGAGTCGGGCAGTTCAGCGCCGTCGATGCGCGGATAATCGGGCAAAGCGAGCGCCAGCGCTTCGGCCATCACCACGCCGGGGTCGATCACCGGGCCCAGCGGCTCGCGGGTGTCATCCTCGGGGATCTCGGTCTCGGTCTCGCTGGGCTCGTCCATGTCGCGCACGAAGATTCGGGTGACGGGGGTGTCAATGCGGGTCGAGACCGGCTCGGCGGTGATCACGCATTCCTGCACGACAGTCGCGCCAAGCATCCCGTCAAGACGCCAGTCATGTTTGCCCTCGGCCACGACCGTGCCGCGGAAATCGAGCTTGCGGATTTTCTGCGCGCCCAGCGACTGGGCCAGATCCGCGCGTGCCTCGGCATTGGGCGCAAGGTGGAACCGCGTCACCGTCTTGGGCGACAGGTCGCGCAGGCGCAGCGTCAGTTTCAGGCTGTCGCTTTCGCGCAGCGGGCCGGAGGGGCTGGATTGCTCGCTCATCTGGGGCCTCCTGTAGTATGCATGCGCACCCTATGCCTGTGTTTTGTCGCTTTGGAAATGGCAAGGCGGCGCGCTGGCGGGCGCACATTCCCGCGAGGGCGGGCCACAAGCGATCCTCGGGCCGGTTCCTTTCTTGAACACTGCGCTGGGTTTTAGTAACCCCAGAGGCGCTGTCAGCTCCGGTGCGGACAGCGCTGAACACGGACACCGGACAGAACGCACGGAGACGGGCATGACGGATCGCGCGACGCAGAGCAGGCTGGCTTCGGGCAAGAAACGTGTCGGCGCGGGTATTGCCCGCCGCCTGATCGCTCCGCTTCTGGGGGCCGCTTTGCTGGTGGGCGCCTGTTCGCCGATCATGACCTATCACGGCTACGCCCCCACCGACGACCTGCTGGCCCAGATCGAAGTCGGGCGCGACAATCGCGAAACCGTGGCCGAAACCATCGGACGCCCCGGCATGGGCGGCGTGATGGAGGGCTCGGGCTGGTTCTATGTACAATCCGACTGGCGTCAGCGCGGCTGGCGCGCCCGCGAAGAGGTCGACCGTCAGGTCGTCGCCATCAGCTTCGACGCCAATGACCGGGTTTCGAATATCGAACGTTTCGGCCTACAGGATGGCGAAGTCATCGCCCTGTCGCGCCGCGTGACCGATGCCGGCCCGCGTCCGAGCATCGTCTCGCAGGTTCTGGCGGTGCTGGGCAACTTCACGGCTGGGTCGTTCCAGTAATCCGAAGGGTCACTCCCTTTATCTTTGTCGGGCTTTGTCTTTGTCAGGCCCCGCGTGGCAGGGGGTCGCGCGGCGTCTGACAAATGTCATGAAACGGTGATACATTGGGACCGCACAACTTGCCGGAGCCCCTTTGAGACACGCCAGTTTTCCTGACCCTGTCCTGACGCCCGATCCTTTCGGCCCGCCGGTCCACACCGGCGGGCGGATGGTGCGGCTGGCCGGTCCGTCGGACATGGCGGCTGTGCTGGCCTTGCGCGGGCGGGCGTTTCGCGGCGGCGCCGAAGACAGCGATGCCTATGACCGCGATTGCCTGCATCTGTGGGTCGGGGCCGATACGCGCGGCGCGCCGCCTCTGGCTACGCTGCGAATCCTGCGCCATCCCGATGCTAGTGCGCTGCTTTCGGGCTATGTCGCGCAGCATTACGACCTGCGCGCGCTGGCGCAGGCGGGCGAGGCCTCGGGCGCCGAGACGCTGGAACTGGGGCGGCTTTGTATCGAGCCGGCGATCGGGGCAGGGGGCGGCGATCTGTTGCGGCTGCTCTGGGCTGGCGTGACCCGCGTGGCCTTCGGGGTCGGCGCGGCGCGGCTGGTGGGCTGCACGTCGTTTCACAGCACCGACGCGGCATCCCTCGATCCCGCATGGTCCTATCTGAAAGCCCGCGCGTCCGGACCCGACGGGCTGACACCCGGCCGCAAAGCGCCCGAGATCTATCCGTTCGACGCCCTTCCGCCGCAGCCCAGCCCCGAGGGGCAATCAAAGGTACCGCCGCTTTTGCGGGCCTATCTGTCGATGGGCGGCTGGGTATCCGATCACGCCGTGATCGACCGGGATCTGGGCACCTGCCACGTCTTCACCTGCGTGGATATCGCCGCGATGCCGCCCGCACGGCTGCGAATCCTGCGCCAGACGGCAGGAATGACGCCGTAAGCGCAGGTTCGCGCGTCACGCCTCTTGCGCCGCGCTGCGGGCTGCGGTATTGCGCGCGCACTTCACAGGCGGGGTCGGGCCCTGCGGGGAGACATCCCGCAACGGTCCACCGGTTGGGTTTTGACCCATAAGCCCCGTCCAAGGCGTAAACCGGAAAGGACACGGACATGGCGCTTCCCGAATTCTCCATGCGTCAGCTCTTGGAAGCTGGCGTTCACTACGGACACCAGACCCAGCGCTGGAACCCGCGCATGGGCCCGTATATCTACGGCGACCGTAACGGCATTCACATCATCGACCTGACGCAGACCGTCCCGATGCTGGATCAGGCGCTGAGCGTCATCCGCGAGACCGTCGCCAAGGGTGGCCGCGTTCTGTTCGTCGGCACCAAGCGTCAGGCCTCGCGCCAGGTCGCGGAAGCCGCTGAAAAATGCGCTCAGTACTACATGAACCACCGTTGGCTCGGCGGCACGCTGACCAACTGGAAAACCGTGTCGCAGTCGATCCAGCGCCTGAAGCAGATCGACGAAGTCATGGAGCGCGGCGCCGCCGGCCTGACCAAGAAAGAGCGTTTGGGCATGGAGCGCGAGCAGACGAAACTGCAAGCCTCGCTCGGCGGGATCCGCGAAATGGGCGGTCTGCCGGACCTGCTGTTCGTGATCGACGTCAACAAGGAAGACCTGGCCATCCTGGAAGCCCGGAAGCTGGGCATTCCGGTCGTCGCCGTGGTCGATACCAACTGCTCGCCCGAAGGCGTGGACTACATCATCCCCGGCAACGATGACGCCTCGCGCGCCATCGCGCTGTATTGCGACCTCGTGGCCCGCGCCGCGCTCGACGGCATGTCGGCGCAGCTGGGCGCCGCCGGTGTGGACCTTGGCGAGCTGGAAGAAGCTCCTGCCGAGGAAACCGTGTCGGAAAACGCCGACGCCTGATCGTTACGCGGCTGCCCTAACAGGGTGCCGCTGAGACAGGCGTGACATCGGGCAGGGGCAACCCTGCCCGCATCCCCAATTCAAGGAGAGAGATCATGGCGATTACTGCTGCGATGGTTAAAGAACTGCGCGAGATGTCGGGCGCGGGCATGATGGACGCCAAGAAGGCGCTCGTCGAAAACGACGGCAACATGGATGCCGCCATCGACTGGCTGCGCACCAAGGGTCTGGCCAAGGCCGCGAAGAAATCGGACCGCGTGGCGGCCGAGGGTCTTGTCGGCGTCGCCGTCGACGGTGGCCGTGGCGTGGCGATCGAGATCAACTCGGAAACCGACTTCGTCGCCAAGAACGAAGACTTCCAGAACCTCGTGCGTGACGTGGCCAAGGTTGCCCTGCAGACCGGCGAGTCGGTCGAAGTGGTCAAAGCCGCCGATCTGAACGGCGAGACCGTCGAGAACGTCATCAACGGTGCTATCGCGCGCATCGGCGAAAACATGACCTTCCGCCGCATGCACCTGCTCGAAGGCGATACCGTCGTGACCTATGTGCACAACGCCGCCGCCGAAGGCATGGGCAAGATCGGCGTGCTGGTCGCGCTGAACGGTCCGGCCGACAAAGCGCAGGAAATCGGCAAGCAATTCGCCATGCACATCGCCGCCACCGCGCCGATGTCGCTGTCGGAAGCAACGATGGACAAGGAAGTTGTCGAGCGCGAGCTGCAGGTGCAGACCGCCAAGGCGCTGGAAGAAAACGCCACCGCGACCAAGCCGAAGCCCGAACAGGTGATCCACAACAACATCATCCCGGGCCGCATGAAGAAGTTCCTCGCCGAGAACACGCTTCTGGGCCAGTCCTTCGTGATCAACCCCGATCTGACCGTCGAGCAGGCGGCCAAGGAAGCGGGTGTCGAGATCACCGGTTTCGCGCGCGTCGCCGTGGGCGAAGGCGTCGAGAAGAAAGAAGAGGATTTCGCGGCCGAGGTTGCGAAAACGCTCGCCGGCTAAGCCCGGATTTCACGATTTTCGGAAAGGGCGGTCCTTCGGGGCCGCCCTTTTTTTCATGCCGTCAGTCACGCGGGTTTCTGCGCTGGACTGCCTGAGCGCGCAGGGCGCCGCTTCAATCTATGCGGTAGCTTGGGCATCTGTTACTTCCGAA
Organism: Rhodobacter sp. NTK016B; assembly: GCF_017303295.1. GTDB lineage: Bacteria > Pseudomonadota > Alphaproteobacteria > Rhodobacterales > Rhodobacteraceae > Pararhodobacter. The sequence goes on from NZ_JAFKOK010000014.1 coordinate 13,951, forward strand.
CAATTGCGTCGGGTTTGGCGTAAACGCTTGAATTCTTTGTTTCCGCACCGCACATTCAGGCCATAACTTCCCAAGATTGTAACATTTTTGAACCATGTTTCACCGCATACTTGTTCGGAACGCCCCGACTCGCCCGCGCGTGATGTGCGGTCGCCGCGCTAATGGGATCGCATGATGCTTGAACAGACGTCTTTCACATGGTCTGACATGTCTCCGGTCGCCACGAAGCCCTTGCAGACCCTCACTGTAGAGGGGCTGTCCGCCCGATTGGCGCAGATGCTGGCAAGTCGGGATCAGGCGGTGATCTGGAAGCTTGCCTGCGACTTCTTCCGCAGCCTGGGTTTCGAGCAGGTACTGTATGGCTACTCGCCCGATTCGCGCGGTCAGAAGCTCGGCGCGCCCGAGGATTTTCTGATCCTGTCCACGATGCCCAAGGCAGTCATCACCGAACTGGTCGAGCAGGGCTATTTCCGCATGAGCTGCACGTTTCACTGGGCGCTCGAAAACACCGGCATCGCGTCGTGGTCAATGAGCTACGAAGAAGCCGGGCTTGCCGATCAGATGGATATCCGGCCCGAAGGGCTGGATTTCTTCGCACGGCACGATCTGGTCAATGGCTGCTGTATCGGCTTCCCGAAAGAGCGGACGCGGGGCAGGGGTGTCATGGCGCTCATTGCCCCTGCGGTTGTGTCCCAGGAAGAGGTCGACCGCCTGCTGGCCGACCTGCATGACGTGATCTTCTCGGTTGCGTCCGTGGCGCATAAGAGCTTGTCGATTCTGCCCTATCACGAAAGCGGTCGGCGGCTGTCGAAGCGTCAGCGCGAAGTGCTGGAATGGGTGGCCGACGGCAAGACCTCGGCGGATATCGCGATGATCATGGGAATCACCGTCTCGACGGTAGAGAAACACCTGCGACTCGCCCGCGAAACGCTGGGGGTCGAAACGACCGCGCACGCGATCAGCAAGGCCGCTTACCTCAATCAGGTCTTCGTCGCGAGCCCGGCTGAGCATGGAACGATGACTACAATCTCTGCATGGGACGCCTGACTCTCATTTTGCGTCAAAATCGCAAATTGCAACCGGCTCTGTGTGCATCTTGCAAACGAGTTTTTATCTTTGGGTATGGTTTTTCATACTGACATGCTGTGCGCAATTCCCTTAGTCTAGAGCCAGTAATGAGTAATGATGGAAGTGCCCGCTTCGCCAACCAGATCGGGTGCTTTGTTCCGTCATATGCGTATTCTTGCCGTGTCCTTTCCCAACCCGATGCAGCAAGACAGTCCGGCGCGACCTCACGGTCGCGCCGGAATGCTTCGTGGCCGCGACCGGAACAACGCGACATCAGGCCACCCGGTTCCCCTTTGACAATACCAATGAAAACGGCCCCGTCGCGCAGGACAGGGCCGGGCTGAAGGTCTGCAAAATGCAACCGAAGGCTGAGCGCCTGTCAGGCCATGCGAGCGCCCGACGCGCGATCCACGGCGTCCCGGATCGCCCGCATGTTGGCGCCGTAGGGTTCGGGGTTCTCCACCGAGCCGCCCTTGAACACCGCCGACCCCGCGACCAGCACATCCGCGCCGGCCGCCACGACCTTGGGCGCGGTCTCGGGCGTGACGCCGCCGTCGATCTCGATATGGATGGGCCGGTCGCCGATCATGCTGCGCAGGGCACGGATCTTGGCGCTCATATCGATGAATTTCTGCCCGCCGAAACCGGGATTCACCGTCATCACGCAGATCAGGTCCGTCAGGTCGAGCACATGCGCCACCGCCTCGGCCGGGGTGCCGGGGTTGAGCGCCACGCCCGCCTTTTTCCCCGTTGCACGAATGGCTTGCAGGGTGCGGTGAATGTGCGGTCCGGCCTCGACATGGGCGGTGATGATATCGGCCCCGGCCTCGGCGAAGGCCTCGATATAGGGATCGACGGGGGCGATCATCAGATGCACGTCCATCACCGTCTTCACATGCTTGCGGAAGGCAGCGACGGCGGGCGGGCCGAAGGTCAGGTTGGGGACGAAATGGCCATCCATCACGTCGACATGGACCCAATCGGCGCCCTGCGCTTCGATGGCCTGGATCTCGCGGCCGAAATCGGCGAAATCGGCGGAAAGGATCGAGGGCGCGATCTTGATCGGCGACGGGAAACTCATGACAGGCATAGCTCCGGTATGGCAGGGTCGATGCGTGGTGCCCTAAGCCATCGCCGCGCGCCCGTCCATACCAAACCGCAGGCCCAGCAAGGAGCGCTGCATGCGCGATGACCTGACCATCCTTTTCGTCCTTCTTCTGGGATTGGCGCTGGCGCTGGCCTTTCGCCGGCTGCGCGCGCTCGAAAGCCGTGTGCGGTCGCTCGAAGCCCAGGCGCGCAGGACGCCAGCGGCAACAGACGAGCGGGAGCAGGGCGGCCCGCTGCTAACACCCGCCGCGGCATCGCGATGGCCGCTTGCCCGATCCGACGACGAGGTGCGGCCCGAGGAAAGCGGCCCGCCCGCAAGGCCATCGACGCCCGCGCTGCCGGTCTTGAGGCAGGCGATGCGCCGCGCCATGGACTGGCTGCGTGCCAACTGGATCTATCCGGTGGCGGGCACCGCGCTGATCATGGCGGCGATCTATCTGGTGCAATATTCCATCGAAAAGGGCCTGTTGTCGCCCGCGGCGCGCATCGCTCTGGCGGTCGTGCTGGGGACCGCGCTGATCGCCGGGGCCGAGGCGCTGCGCCGTCGCTGGGGCGATGGCGAGACCGGCGCCCGGCTGGTCCCCGCGACGCTCGCAGGGGCAGGCGTGGTCGCGCTGTTCGCCGCCGTTCTGGCCGCGTTTCATCTTTACGCGATGCTGGGCCAGATCGGCGCCTTTGCCGCGCTGGCCGCCATCGCCGCCTTTGCCATGGCGCTGGGATGGGTCCACGGGCCGCTTCTGGCCGCGATCGGCGTGATCGGCGGCTGCGCTGCGCCATTTCTGCTGGGCGGCGGATCCGCGCCCGGCGCGCCGATCTTCGGCTATTTCCTGATCCTGTCGCTGTTGGGGCAGGGGATCGACGGCTATCGGCGCTGGGGCTGGGTGTCGATCCTTGCCGTGCTTCTGCCGCTGGGCGGAGGCTGGCTGATGGCGCAGGCCGGCGGACCCGGATGGGCGCTGGCTGCGATGGCGCTTGGCATCGCGGTGCTTGCCCTGGCGCTGCCGGGCGGGACACTCATCCCGCAGGCTGAGGGCCCGATGCCGCATCGCTGGCGACAGGCGCGGCCGTCGCTGGCCGTGTTGGCCGGGACTTTGGCGGTGCTGGGCGCCTTGCTGGCGATCCTGAGCGCCGTCCGCTCGCCCGAAAGCCTCATGGCGATCGGGATCTTCGCGGTGATCCTGCCGATCTGGACCCGCCGCGCGCCGGCCTTCGCAAGCCTCGCTCTGCCGGTGGCCGCCGCAATCCCGGTGGCTGTCGGCGTAAGCCTGATGACCACGCCGCTGTTCTTGTCTTTCGTGCTGAATGCCAAGACATGGAGCGTTGTGACAACGCTGACGCTGTCTGTACTGGCCGGGGCCGCGATGCTCTGGCGCAGCGAGGACAATCCCGCACAGCGCAGCTACTGGGGAATTCTTGCCATCGTCACGCCCGGCGCGACCGCGATCGCAATCGAGCTGTTCTGGCGCCCGCTGACGCTGTTGCCATTGCTATGGCCCTTTGCGGTGATGGCGCATGCCGGGGCCGCGAGCGCCGTCGCCATTTGGGCGGCGCGGCGCGATCAGGGGCAGGGCGCGCGTCTGGGCGCGGCGCTTGTCGGGACCTATACGATGATCGCGCTGGCGATGACGCTGCTGATCTCGGAAGCGGCGCTGTCGATGGCGCTGGCAGTGCTGCTGGTCAGCGCGGGCGCGATGGATCGCCGCTTCAACCTTCCCGCGCTGGGTTGGGTCATGGGACTGGGTGCCCTGGCTTTGGGCTGGCGGCTGATGCTGGTGCCGGGGCTTGGTCCGCTGCTCGACGGCGAGGTGTCTACGCTCGATGTCTGGCTGACCTTTGTCGCGGTGCTGGCGGGGCCGTTGGCGGCGCTTGCGCTGATCCGCAGCCTGACACCGCATCCCGCGCGTGACTGGGGGCGTGTGGTTGCGGAGACGACGCTGAGTGCAAGCGTTCCGGTGGTTCTGATGGTGATCTTCGGACGGTTTCTCGACGGCATCTCGGCCCATGCCGGGCTGGGCATCGAGGCCAGCGTGCTGATCGCGATGGCCTGGGTTCAGGCAGAGCGCGCCGAGCGGCTGTCATCCAGCCGAGCGATGCTGTTGGTGCGACGCATCCTGTGCTGGGGGCTGGGCATCGCGGCGGCATTCTGCCTGTGGGTCGGCGCGGTAATCCTGTCGCCGGTTGTCGGCTTTGGCAGTTCGGTTTCGGGCTGGCCGATCCTGAACGATCTGGCGCTGGCCTACGGCGCGCCCGCGCTTCTGCTGTGGTGGACGTTTCGCAAGCAGGGCGGAAAACGGGGCCTGCTGGGCCGCCTGACGGCGCTGGCGCTGCTTGGGATATGGATTGCCACGGTGATCCGGCATCTGTGGCATGGCAGCGCCGGGATGACGCTGGACGCGGGCTTCCTGCAGGGCGAGCTCTACGCCTATACGCTGGCACTTCTGGCGGCGGGCGCGGTGGCCATGGCGGTTGCGCTGCGGACCGGACGACACATGATCCGCGTGGCGGGGCTGGCGCTGATCGGCGTCGCGGCTGCCAAGGCGTTTCTGATCGACGCCTCGGGATTGTCGGGCCTGATGCGCGTGGGGGCGTTCCTTGGGCTCGGACTGTCGCTGGTCGCGCTGGCATGGTTGAACGCGTGGGTCACGGCGCGGATGCCGAAGCGGGAACCTAAGATAGCGCAACCGGATTAAAGGGCACGGGTCACCACCATACAATAGTCGTATAATCTGTATTATGTAACTTACGGGCGTATACGATGACGCCGAATTGCCGGGATTGTCTCTTAGAAACGCCCCGTAAGCCTCCCAAAACAGCCGCAAACATCGCTCATGCTTGCTTTTTGTGTGAAGTTATGAAGACTACGCGCCACCGAACGCCGGTTGCTCATCTGCTCATGGAGATTCCCGGCGTTCCAGCGCAACGGGATATCCCATGAGATCATGCCTTTACGAGTTGTTAATGATTGAGACCTATCCGGGATCTGTTGCATCGCAAGCCCCGGCTTGTTCTCCGGTGACGAAGGAAAAACGCGCATGATCCTCGGCCACGCGCCCCAACAGCAACATCAGGGCGTCGAGCCCATCGACCATCCGCTTGCCGCGTTTCGATCCGTGCTGATCGTCGATGCGTCGGAAGCGATGCGCTTTCTCGACGCGCGCCCGCACCGGCAAAGCGTCGTGCTGACGCAAAAGCGCCTGTTGAGCCGTGCGATGCTGGCCTCGGTACAGCCCGACGCGATCATTGCCCCGCTGATCGCGCCCGACTGGGATGTCGTCGATCTGGGCCTGACACTGGAAGAGATGGGATATCGCGGCCATCTTTTCGCCCTGTCGCGGCGGTTGCCGCATGCCGAACTGGTGATCCGCGAATTCGCGGCCATCTGCCCGCAGCTTGCGGTCGAGTTGCTGAACAACCCGCAGGACTGAGCCTGCGGGCCGCAAACCTGCGTTATTCCCCGCGTGGGAACCGCTGATTGTCTTCCAGCACGTTGAGATCCATGTGATTGCGCATGTAGCGCTGGCTGGCATCGCGATACGGCTGGAAATCCCAGTCGGTATAGCGGCCATTGCGCAGCGCGTTATAAACCACCCAGCGCCGCGCCTGACTTGCACGAACTTCGGCGTCGAAGGCCTTGAGATCCCAGCGCGCTTTCGCCATCTGGCGGAACCGTTCAAGCACCGGGCCATAGGCCGGATCGCCAGCCAGATTGTGGCGTTCGCCCGGATCGTCTTCGAGATTGAACAACAATTCGGGATCGGCCTCGCAGGCGATGTATTTCCACGTCCCCTCAACCAGCCCGACCATCGGCGCAATGCTGCCTTCGGCGGCGTATTCCATTGGCACCGGTCCACGCCCGCCGGTTCCGTGCACCATCGGCAGGAGGCTTTCGCCATCCGTCCATGCCCCGATCTTGCCCATGTCGCAGCCCGCCAGATCGCAAAGCGTGGGCAACATATCGAGGGTCGAGACCGGCTGATCCACGCGCTGCGGCGTGATGCCGGGACCGGCCAGCCAAAACGGCACGCGGCCCGAATTCTCATAGAACGCCATTTTGAACCACAGCCCCCGGTCGCCCAGCATCTCGCCGTGATCCGACAGGAAAACGATCACCGCCTCTTGCCGGGTGCGATCGAGCGTATCGAGGATCTCGCCGATCTTGTCGTCGATATAGGAAATATTCGCGTAATATCCGCGTTTTGCACGGCGTATCTGATCTTCGCTCGCATCGAATTTCTCATAATCGAAGCTCTCGAGCAGACGTTTGCCATGCGCATCCTGCTGCGCATACGGGATCGGTTCCGAGGGTTCGAGCTCGGGCGCGCCCTCGTAGAGATCCCAGTATTTGCGCCGCGCCACGAAGGGATCATGCGGATGGGTGAAGCTCACATGCAGGCACCAGGGCCGCTCGTCCTGACCGCGCGCCAGATCATAGAGCTTCTGGCACGCCAGATGCGCAACATCGTCGTCGTATTCCAGCTGGTTGGTGATTTCCGCGACCCCTGCCCCGGTCACCGATCCCAGATTGTGATACCACCAGTCGATCCGCTCACCCGGTTTGCGGTAATCGGGCGTCCAGCCGAAATCGGCCGGATAGATATCGGTCGTCAGACGCTCTTCGAAACCGTGCAGCTGATCGGGCCCGACGAAATGCATCTTGCCCGACAGCGTGGTCTGGTAACCCTGCGCCCGCAGATGGTGAGTGTAGCACGGCGTGTCCGAGCGGAACTCGGCGGCGTTGTCATAGACCCCGGTGCGGCGAGGCAATTGCCCGGCCATCACGCTGGCGCGCGCGGGCGCGCAAAGCGGGCTGGGGCAATAGGCGCGCGAGAACCGCGCCGAGCCTTCTGCCAGCCGCCTGAGATTCGGCGCGTGCAGGAAATCGGCAGGCCCGTCCTCCATCAGCGTGCCGGTCAATTGGTCGACCATCAGGATCAGGATGTTGGGACGGGACATAGTGTTCCTTTTTCAACGGGTTGCACAGGTAAGTTGACGCGGCTGACGCAGCGGGAACCCGACAAGAGCGACCATGCGACGCAGGAATTGCGACACGGGCGCGCTTGGCATAGGCTGCCCCTGTTATCGCTGCCACAGGTGCCCCATGAGCCGCAAGTCCAAGCTTCTGCTGATCATTCTCGACGGCGTGCCCTATGCCAATTGGCGCCGCTATTTCGGTTGCCTCGAAGGCTGGGTCGATAGCGGCGAGGCCCGCGTGTGGAAAATGCGCGCGACGCTGCCCTCGATGTCGGGGCCCTGCTATGCCACGATCCACTCCGGCGTCGCGCCGCAGGTCCATGGCGTTTTGTCGAACGGCCATATCCATCGTGTCGACATGCCCGACATTTTCAGCGAAGCCCGCAAGACGGGGCTGGTCACCGGCGCGGTGACGCATTCGTGGTGGTCGGAATTCTTCAACCGCGCGCCTTTCGACTATATCCGCGACATCGAATATGACGAGCCCAACAGCGACGCGATCAACCATGGGCGTTTCCACACCATGACCGGCTACGACCTGAAAAACCAGGCGACGCCGTCGGATGTGGATCTGTTTGCCACGCTGACCTCGCTCTGCGCGCGGTTTTCGCTGGATTACGGCATCCTGCATACCTGCACGCTCGACAGTATGGGCCATCGCTTCGGCCATGAATGCCACGAGATGGACCATGCCTGTGCGTTGCTCGACGCGATTCTGGCCAAGTTCCTGCCCGCATGGCGGCAGATGGGATACGAGGTGATCGTCACCGCCGATCACGGCCAGTCGCTGCGCGGCCACCATGGCGGCGCGGGCGAGGATCAGCAGGATTTCGCGCTCTATTACTTCGGCGCGAGCGACGGGCCGACCAAAGACACCCTTCTCGACCAGCGCCAACTCGCGCCTGCGGTGCTGACCCGGCTGGGCGCCGAGATCCCCGACACCATGAAACACGCGCCCTTCCTCAGCTGAGAAAAACCGCGCCCCCTTCACTTTGTCACAAATACTCCGGGTGGCCCGGGGGGCAGAGCCCCCCTACTTTTGAGAAACGGGGCAGAGCCCCCCTACTTTTAAGAAACGGGGCGGAGCCCCCGATTCCTATTTGCCAGCCCCTGCCCCGCCCCGGCGTCTCAGATGCCGAAATCGCGCAGCTTGTCCACCAGCCCCGATGTCGAGCCGTCGTGCGCCGTGCTCGGCGCCTGACCTTCGAGCATCGGCAGGATCTCACCGGCCAGCACCTTGCCCAGCTCGACACCCCATTGGTCGAAGGAATTGATGCCCAGCACCACGCCCTCGACGAAAACGCGGTGCTCGTACAGCGCGATGATCGCGCCCAGCACGGCGGGGGTCAGCTTGGGATAGATCAGCATGGTCGAGGGGCGGTTGCCCGGAAACACCCGGTGGCGCGCCTGACGTTCCAGCTCGTCGCCCTCAAACCCGGCCTCGGCCATCAGCGCCCGCGCTTCTTCCAGCGACCGGCCCCGCATCAGCGCCTCGGCTTGTGCCAGACAATTGGCAGCCAGAAGCCGGTGCTGATGCGCCAGAGCGGGCTCGTGCCCCTTGCCCGCCAGCAGGAACTCGCAGGGGACGATATCGGTGCCCTGATGGATCAGTTGGTAAAATGCGTGTTGCCCGTTGGTGCCCGGCTCGCCAAACACGATGGGCCCTGAGGGCACCTCGAGATCGGTGCCGTCCATCGACACGCGCTTGCCGTTCGATTCCATCTCAAGCTGCTGCAGATAGGCCGGCAACCGCGCCAGCCGCTGGTCATAAGGCAGAACCGCGCGGGCGGGATAACCGCAGACCTGCCGGTGCCAGATCCCCACCAGCGCCAGCATCGCGGGCATGTTTTCACCCAGCGGCGCCGAGCGGAAATGCTGATCCATGCGCGCGGCGCCGGCAAGGAAGGCGCGGAAATTTTCGGGCCCGATGGCGATCATCAGGCTCAGCCCGATCGGCCCCCACATCGAATAGCGCCCGCCGACCCAGTCGGCGAAGCCAAAGACCCGCGCCGGATCGATGCCGAAGGCCGCGGTCCTGTCGAGCGCGGTCGACAGCGCCACGAATTGCCGCGCCGGATCGGCGACCGAACGCGCCATCCACGCCTTGGCGGTCTGCGCGTTGGTCATCGTCTCGATCGTGGTGAAGGTCTTCGACGCGACGATAACCAGCGTGGTATCGGGGTTCAGCCCGTCGAGCACCTGCTGGATCTGCGCGCCGTCCACGTTCGAGACGAAATGACAGGTCGGCCCGTCGCAATAGGGGCTGAGCGCCTGCACCGCCATGGCCGGCCCAAGGTCCGAGCCGCCGATGCCGATATTGACCACATCGGTGATCCGCCCGCTGCTGCCGCGGATCCGCCCGTCGCGCAGATCGCGCGCAAAACTCTCCATACGGGCGAGCGTGGCGCGCACGTCGGGCATGACATCGGTGCCATCGACGACGACCTCGTCATCGAGATTGCGCAGGGCCGTGTGCAGCACCGCGCGGCCTTCGGTTTCGTTGATCGCGGCGCCCGAGAACATCGCGTCGCGCCGGGCTTCGACGCCGGTCTCGCGCGCAAGCTCGATCAGCGCGTCGCGCGTGACTTGATCTATGTTAGTTTTTGAATAATCAAAGAAAATCTCGCCCGTTTCCGGCGATTCGAGGCTGATCGAAAAGGTCTGAGCGCGATTTTCGTCGGCGAAGAGATCGAGGATCGGCTGCTTTGCAACCTCGCGCAGGCGGTCGCGCAATGCGGCCCAGTTGGTCATCAATTCGTTCCAGATGTTGTGTCCCGCCATTCATGCCAATTTGGGAATGACTTGCCCAGAGCAAAATGCCCTCGGCCTCCGCAGGAGGGGTATTCGCTTGGGTTGTGACGTCTTCGGGCAACAGGCGGGCTTGCGCGCGAGGCCATCCTGCGCACAATGCGGCCATGACGCCGACTTCGCCCCCCACCCGTATCCTGAAAAGCGACGCCTGCATGGAAGAGGGCGCCGCGTGGCTGGCCCGGTCCGAGCCGCGTTTCGCGTATGCGCTGGAGCTTTGCGGCCCGCCCCCCTTGCGCCGCCGACCCGACGGGTTCGATAGCCTTGTCAGCGCAATCGTCAGCCAGCAGGTGTCGGTCGCCTCGGCCCGCGCGATCCACGCCAAACTGGAAGCCGCCGATCTTTTGCGCGCCGACCGGATCGCGGCGGTCGATGAAGAGCATCTGCGCGCGCACGGCCTTTCGCGGCAGAAAGCGCGGTATGTCAAAGCCTTGGCCGATGCTTCTATCGATTTCGACGCACTTCGCACCGCGCCCGAGGACGAGATCTTGTCAATCCTGACCGCCGTGCCCGGCATTGGCCGCTGGACCGCCGAGATCTATGTGATGTTCAGCTTGGGCCGCGCCGACACCTTCGCGCCCAACGATCTGGCGCTGCAGGAAGCCGCGCGGCTGTTGTTCGATCTGCCCGACCGCCCGCGCGAGACGCCGCTGCGCCAGATGGCCGAAGCCTGGGCGCCGTGGCGCACGGTTGCCGCCGGGATGCTGTGGCACTACTACCATCACGCAAAGCGCCGCGAAGGCGTTGTCTGACATTTCGGAAAGGACGTTCCATGGCCCCTCGCCCGCTGACCTCGGACCGCAAGGGCGCGCCCAAGGGTGACGCGACCTCGGTTGTGATCTTCGTGCATGGCTACGGTGCCAATGGCGCTGATCTGTTGGGGCTGGCCGATCCGCTGGCCCCGCATATGCCAAAGACCGCCTTCTATGCCCCTGATGCCCCTGAGAAATGTCAGGGCAACCCGTTCGGGTTCCAGTGGTTTCCGATCCCGTGGCTGGACGGCTCGGCCGAAGAGGCGGCGCTGGCTGGGCAAGCGCAGGCCTCGGAGGATCTGAACGCCTTTATCGACGGCGTGCTGGAAACCGAGGGGCTGCCGCCCGAGGCACTGGCGCTGGTGGGGTTCTCGCAAGGCACGATGATGAGCCTGCATATCGCGCCCCGTCGCGCCCGGCCGATTGCCGCGCTGGTGGGCTTTTCGGGCAAGATGCTGCAGCCCGAAGCGCTGGAGGCCGAGGCCGTCAGCAAGCCCCCCGTCCTGCTGATCCACGGCGATGCCGACCCGATGGTGCCGGTGCAAAGCCTGCCCGAAGCCGCCGACGCGCTGGTCAAGGCAGGGTTCGAAACCTATGCCCATGTCTGCAAGGGTGTCGGCCATTCCATCGACAATGAAGGTCTGTCGCTGGCGCTTGGCTTTCTGAAGGACAAGCTGCCGGGCTAAGCACCCCGCCTGCCCCCTTTGCCCGCAATCACGGCGCTGTTGCACAAGTGTGATGCAACAGCGCCAAGATGGGCCCAAGCCCGCGATTTCGCGGGCTTGTCAGAGGGAAAACACCGGATATAGTCGAGGCACACCATCGCTCCGACCAGTCCAAGGCAGGAGACACGCAGAATGGACGGCGACTTCAGGCAAAGCTTCGTGCACGAACCCGCGGCTTTGAAACATTTCCCGGCACTCGTCCTGAACGCCGATTACCGTCCGCTCAGCTATTACCCGCTTTCGCTGTGGCCGTGGCAGGAAGCGGTCAAGGCGGTCTGGATGGACCGCGTGACGATTGCCGCCGAATACGAGCAGACGGTGCACAGCCAGAAGCTCGAGATGCGAATACCCTCGGTCGTCGTGCTGAAAGATTTTGTCAAACCCCGAAAGCGCGTGGCCTTCACGCGCTTTAATCTTTTCCTGCGCGACGAATTCACCTGCCAGTATTGCGGCTCGCGCCACGATCTGACCTTCGATCACGTGGTGCCGCGCGCGATGGGCGGCGTGACAAGCTGGGAAAACGTGGTCGCAGCCTGCGCGCCTTGCAATCTGCGCAAAGGGTCGAAAAGCCTGCGCGCCTCGGGATTGCGGCTGGCGCGTCCCGCCCGCCGGCCGCATGCAGCCGAGCTGATCGACAAGGGCCGCCGCTTCCCGCCCAACCACCTGCACGAAAGCTGGGCCGATTATCTCTACTGGGATACCGAACTGGAAGCTTGACTTGCCGGCTTTATGCTGGACTTTGAGCGCCGGGCAGCCTATTCCGGCCCGAAGTTAACGCTAACACCGCAGGAGCCCTGCCCATGGTCGCCCGCGTCATTCCCGTCGATCCGTTCGACCTCGTCATCTTCGGTGCCACCGGCGACCTTGCCCGGCGCAAGATCCTCCCGGCGCTCTGCCGCCGTTTCGGCGAAGGCCAGATGCCCGAAGACGCGCGCATCATCGGTGCGGCGCGCAGCGAGATGTCGCGCGACGAGTTCATCGAAATGGTCTCGCAGGCCTTCGACGAATTCCTCGGCGCGCAGGCCCCCGACGCGGCGCAACGCGCTGCGTTCTTCGAGCGGCTGGACTATGTCGCCATCGACGCCATGGGCGATGACGGCTGGCGCGATCTTGCAGCGCTGATGCGCAACGATGTCGTGCGTGCCTTCTACTTCTCGGTCGCGCCGTCGCTGTTCGGCCCACTGGCGGCCAATCTGGGCAAGTTCGACATGATCACGCCGCAGACGCGGATCGTGGTGGAGAAGCCTTTCGGCAACGATCTGGAAACCGCGCGCGCGCTCAACCAAACGCTGGCCGAGTTTTTCGACGAGACGCAGATCTACCGGATCGACCATTATCTGGGCAAGGAAACGGTCCAGAACCTGATGGCCGTGCGCTTCGCCAATATCTTTTTCGAACCGCTCTGGAACGCGCGTTTCGTCGACCATGTTCAGATCACCGTTGCTGAAACCGTGGGCGTCGGCGGGCGCGGCCCGTATTACGACAAATCGGGCGCGATGCGGGACATGGTGCAAAACCACCTGATGCAGCTTCTGTGTCTGATGGCGATGGAGCCGCCCTATAAGTTCGATCCCGACGCCGTGCGCGATGAAAAGCTCAAGGTGATCCACGCGCTCGACCCGGTGGCGCCCTCGGACGTGGTGCGCGGCCAATACGCGGCGGGGACAGGAACGGCCTCGTTCGCGCAGGAGGTCGAGCATCCGGGCACCACGACCGAAAGCTATATCGCGCTGAAAGTGGGGATTTCCAATTGGCGCTGGAAGGGCACGCCCTTCTACCTGCGCACCGGCAAGCGGCTGCGCTCGCGCGTGTCGGAAATCGCTGTGGCTTTCCGCGACCCGCCGCATTCGATCTTCGGCGAGGACGCGCCGTGGAAGGCCAACCTTCTGGTCATCCGTCTGCAGCCCGACGAAGGCATGACGCTGAAGGTGATGATCAAGGAGCCCGGCCCCGGCGGGATGCGCCTGAAGGATGTGGCGCTGGATATGTCCTTTGCCGAGGCTCTGGGCGACGATCTGCACATTCCCGACGCTTATGAACGGCTGATCATGGATGTGATCCGGGGCAATCAGACGCTTTTCATGCGCGGCGACGAGGTCGAAGCGGCCTGGGCCTGGACCGATCCGATCATCGCCGCGTGGCAAGGCTCCGCCGATCAGCCGGCAATGTACGATCCGGGGTCGTCGGGGCCGGATGAAGCGCTTAAGTTGATTCATCTGGATAATAGAAGCTGGCGCGAGATCCGTTGAATGGACTTAGTCGAATATTCCGACGCTGATATGATGATGATTTCCCTCGCGCGGCAATTGTCGCGCGATCTGCGCGAGGCATTGGCCCGTCGTGACCGGGCGCTTTTTGCCGTGCCGGGCGGTACGACGCCGGGCCCGGTTTTCGACATGCTGGCTGCGGTCGACATGGACTGGTCCGCGATCGATATCGTGCCGGGCGACGAGCGCTGGCTGCCCGAGGATCATCCCCGTTCCAATGCCGGACAGGTCCGCGCGCGGCTGTTGCGCGACAAGGCGGCGGCGGCGACGCTGTTGTCGCTCTGGCGCGACGTGCCCACGCCCGAAGAGGGCGCGCCGATGGTGGCCGAAGAACTGGCGCCGCATCTGCCGGTCGACGTGGCCTTGGTGGGGATGGGGGCCGATATGCACACGGCCTCGCTGTTTCCCGATGCCGACGGGCTTGAGGCCGCGCTCGCCCCGGATGCGCCGGCAGTCCTGCCGATCAGCGCCCCCGGTGCGCCCGAACCCCGCGTCACGCTGAGCGCGCGCACCCTGCGCGAGGCTTTCGCGCTGCATGTGCTGATCACCGGCGACGAGAAACGTGCGGCAATCGAACGGGCCGAAAAGCTGTCCCCGATGGAAGCGCCGATTGCGGCCCTTCTGTCCAAGGCAACGGTGCATTGGGCGCCCTGACGGGATGCCCTTAATCCGCCATGACGCCCTCGGGCAGATGCGCGGCAAGGCCGTCGCGCACCTGCGCCTCGCAGATTCGGGCCAGCGTCTTGCGGTTGCCAGCCTCGGCGATTGGCACGGGCGGGTGGAAAACCAGCTCGACGTGCCCCTGCCGGGGTTGCGCCAGCACGCGCAGGAAATGCGCCGCGAATCCCAGATCGCCCCACCAGCCGTAGAACCGGCTGTCGCGGCCCTTGGGCGCGACATAGATCACGCTGACCGGCTGGATCGACAACAGCCCCGCGAGTTCCTCGGTGAAAAACGCGGCAAACAGCGTGGGCTTGAAGGGCAGGACACGGATCCCGTCCGAGCTGGTCCCTTCGGGGAAGAAACACAGATGATGCCCGGCGCGCAGCCGGGCCTCGAAGGTGAGTTTCTGCGCACGCGCGTCGCGCGCCGAGCGGCGGATGAAGATCGTCCCGGTCGCCCGCGCCAGCCAGCCGATGCCGGGCCAGTTGGCGATCTCGTCCTTGGCGACGAAATAGATCCGCTGAGGCGCGTTCATGACGAAAATATCGAGCCAGCTCGCATGGTTGGCCACCACCGCGCCACGTCGCCGCATCGGGCGTCCCTGGGTCTTCAGCCGTATCCCCAGAATCGCCAGCGCGCCCTTGCACACGCCTTGGGTGATGAATGGCGTCACCGGACGGCGCAAACCGAATAGCGGGCGCTCGAACAGACGGATCGTCAGGTGGATCAGCAGCCCGCCGAACACGACCACCACCAGCACCGGCAATCGCAGCGCCGCGACCAGCCAACCCAGCGGGCCGATCCTGACCGGCGCGGGCTCGCCCTCGTTGAAGACCCAAGATGGCGGTGCGTCAGCGGCACGCGACGCAGGCTCAGGCGCGCGGCGATTTTCGGGTGTAGTAGTCAAAGGCACGCTCGGACATGGCGGACGTATCCATGATAAGGCACACGTCGGTTGTGTTGAAATCGCGGTCGATGAAAGCGCCCTGCCCCACGAAACCGCCAAGCCGCAGATAAGCGCGGATCAGCGGCGGGATCGCGGCCAGCGCGGCGCGGCGGTCGATGCCTGCCGGGTCTGGCAGAACAAGCGGCGGCTCGGATCCCGGCCGCAGCGTCACGCGCAGGGCTTCGGGCGCCAGATGGTTGGCATAGAGCCAGCTCAGCGCCTCGGCATGGCGCTGCGGGTCGGCCCCGTGGAACGAGGCCACGCCGAACATGATCTCGATTTCGCGCGCGATCACGTATTCGGCCAGCCCGTTCCACAGATGGACCATCGACGCGCCGCGCCGATGCGCCGGATGCACGCAGCTGCGCCCCAGCTCGACCAGCTTGCGACCGCTCGCGCGCAAGGGCGTCAGGTCGAATTCGGCGTCGGAATAGAACCGCCCCAGCGCCTCGGCCCGGTCCTGCGGCAACAGCCGGTAGACACCTACCACGTGGTTCAGCTCTTGGGGGTCGGCATGGCGATCGATCAGCAGCAGATGGTCGAAATGCGGGTCCAGAGCATCGCGTTCCAACCGCGCGACGTGATCGGCGCCCGAACATTGCGCACCGAGTTCCTCGACAAACACCGCGTAACGCAGCCGCTGCGCCGACAGCAGATCGGCCTCGCTCGCGGCCAGACGCACAGCGTAATTCGCGTCACGGGTGCCCTCTGGCGGGCTGATGCGATGATCCATGCCACAATTCCCTTGAACAACCCCGGCATTTGACCCGTGCGGCGGTTGTGTCTTACGATTTTGTTAACCCTAACGACCTAGGCTCCGGGAACCCATTCGAGATCGATCACCTGTGTATCCACCACCACTTTGCCCGCTTCTTCGAAATTCACCGTCACGCGCGCACCGACAACCGACTGGACCTGTCCAAGGCCCCAATCGGGTTGCGACGGATGTCGAACGAACATGCCGGGTTCAAGGAGTTGAGCCATGGAACATCTCCAGTCCAGTATCGGGGGCCGCGTAATGGCCGATGACGACCTTGCAGCCATCGTCGGCTCGCGACTGTGTCATGATCTGGTAAGCCCTCTGGGCGCAATCGGCAACGGGGTCGAGCTTCTGAGCATGATCCAGGGGGCCTCGGATGAGTTGACGCTGGTGGAAGACGCGGTGCGCGTCGCGCAGGCGCGGGTCAAGCTGTTCCGGCTGGCGTTTGGCCGCGCGCATGAGATGCAGGATATCCGCGCCTCTGAGGTCATCGAGGCCCTGACAAGCCTGTCGTCGGGCGGCCGGCTGAGCGTCAACACAGCCGCCATCACGCAGCCCCTGCCCCGGATCTGTGCGAAACGGCTGACGCTGGCCGCGCTTTGTCTTGAAAACGCACTGGCTTATGGCGGCGAGATCACCGTCACCCCCGATCGCGTCACCGGAAACTCGCCGCGCCTGAAAATCGACCCCGACTTGTGGGAGCCGCTTGTCGCAGGGCAATCGCCTGCCGAAATGCGCAGCGATACCGTGCAATTCGCGCTTCTGGCCAGCACCGGCCCCGTCACCATCGAGGACGGGGCCGAAGGGCTGACGATCAGGGTCTGATCGTCCCGTCACCGGTCACGAGGTACTTGAAGCTGGTCAGTTGCTCGGCCCCGACCGGGCCGCGCGCATGCATCTTGCCGGTGGCGATGCCGATCTCGGCGCCCATGCCGAACTCACCGCCATCGGCGAACTGGGTCGAGGCGTTGTGCATTAGGATCGCACTGTCGAGCCGCTGGAAGAAACGGTCGGCAGTGGCTTGATTTTCCGTCAGAATCGACTCGGTATGCTGCGAGCCGTAGCGCCGGATATGGGCAATCGCCGCGTCCACACCATCGACCAGCTTGGCGGCGATGATCATATCGAGGAATTCGCGTCCGAAATCGTCAGCTTTGGCCTCTATCGTGCCGGGAATGCTGAGCAATTCACCTTCGGCCCGAACTTCGACACCGGCCTTGAGCAGATCCTCGATCAGGACGCCCCCATGCTTCTCGTAGAAGCCACGGTCGATCAGCAAGCATTCGGCCGAACCGCAGATGCCGGTCCGCCGGGTCTTGGCATTCATCACCACACGGCGCGCCTTTTCCAGATCGGCCTCGGCATCGACATAAATATGGCAGATGCCTTCGAGATGGGCGAAGACCGGAACGCGGGCCTCTGCCTGCACCAGACCGACCAGCCCCTTGCCCCCGCGCGGAACGATCACGTCGATATACGGGACCATGCGCAGCATCTCGGCCACGGCGGCACGGTCGCGGGTCGGCACCATCTGCACCGAGGCTTCGGGCAATCCGGCGGCGCGCAGGCCGTCGAGGATGCATTCATAAAGCGCGGTCGAGCTGTGATAGCTTTCCGAGCCGCCGCGCAGGATGACCGCGTTGCCCGATTTGAGGCACAGCGCGGCGGCATCGGCGGTCACGTTGGGGCGGCTTTCATAGATCACGCCGATCACGCCCAGCGGCGTGCGTACGCGGCGGATATGCAAGCCCGATTCCATGTCCCATTCGGTGATCGTCTCGCCCACCGGGTCCTTTTGGCCGGCGACCGAGCGCAAGCCCGCGACGATGCCCTGAATGCGGCTCTCGTCAAGCGCAAGGCGATCCATCATCGCGTCGCTCAGACCCTTGCCGCGTCCGAATTCGAGATCCTTGGCATTGGCTGCAAGGATCGCGTCGCGCTTGGCCCAGACCGCATCGGCCGCGGCATTGAGCGCGGCTTCCTTGCGTTCGGGTTCGGCAAAGGCCAGCTCGGCCGAGGCCGCGCGCGCCCTCTCGCCGATGCCGGTCATCAGCGTTGCGATATCCATCTGTTCGGTGGTGCCGTCCATGGGGCTGCCCTCCCTCAAAGTACCATGTCGTCGCGGTGGATCAGCGCCGCGCGGCCGGGATAGCCCAGCGTTTCGGCGATCAGGTCCGACCGTTTGCCCTTGATCTTGCGGGCTTCGTCCTGCGTGTAGCGCACGAGACCAATGCCCATCACGCCCTCTGGCCCGGCAATCGACACGGGCTCGCCCCGTCCGAACCGGCCCTCGATCGCCGTCACCCCGGCGGGCAGCAGCGACTTGCCCTGCATCAGCGCCGCGACGGCGCCTGCATCGATGCGCACCGTACCGCGTGGCTTCATCGCCGCGATCCAGCGCTTTCGCGCGGCCTGCGGATCGTCGAACGCCCCGAACCAGGTGCAATTTGCCCCATTTTCAATGGCCTGCAGCGGATGTCTGACATTCCCTGCGGCAATCACCATGGCGCAACCGCCATGCGTTGCGGTGCGCGCGGCCATGATCTTGGTCTTCATCCCGCCCTTGGACACCCCTGAAACCGGGTCGCCTGCCATCGCTTCGATCTCGGGCGTGACGGCGGGAACGAAGTCGAGCCGCCGCGCGGCAGGATCGACATGCGGGTTGCCGGTATAGAGACCGTCGACATCCGACAGCAGCGCCAGTTGATCGGCGCCGATGGTAATCGCCACCTGTGCGGCCAGCCGGTCGTTATCGCCATAGCGGATCTCGTCCGTGGCAACGGTATCGTTTTCGTTGACGATGGGCACGACGCCGAGCGACAGCAGCATCTCCATCGTTGCTCGGGTGTTCAGATAGCGGCGCCGGTCCTCGGTATCTTCCAGCGTGACCAGAACCTGAGCGGTGGTGATCCCATGCGGCGCGAGCGCTTCTTCATAGGCGCGCGCCAGACGGATCTGGCCCACGGCGGCGGCGGCCTGCGACTGCTCCAGCGCCAGTTCGCCCTTGGGCAGGCCCAGAACGCTGCGTCCCAGGGCGATCGACCCCGACGAGACCAGCACGACATCCGCGCCGCGCGCCTTGGCGCGGGCGACATCGTCGGCCAGCGCGTGCAGCCAGTCGCTGTTCAAGCTTCCCGTCGCCGCATCGACCAGCAGCGCCGAGCCGATCTTGATCACCAGCCGTCGCGCCTGTGTCAGCGACAGCGTGCTTTCGGTCAGGGTTGCCACGACGCGTCGTCCTCATCCTCGGCGGCGGCTTCGGTCCGCTGCGCCGAAATCTCGGTCCAGAGCGCGCGAAGGATCTCGGTCACGCCCTTCCCCGACGCGGCCGAGAGCAGATAAACCCGCGCACCCGCCGCCTGTTGCAATGCCTCGCGCTTTTCGGCGATCTCGTCATCCATGAGCGCGTCGATCTTGTTCAGACCCACAATGCGCGGCTTGGCGTAGACGATATCCGAATACAGTTCGAGCTCGCGGTCGATGATGCGGAAATCCTCGGCGACATCCTCGGCGGTGCCGTCGACCAGATGCAGCAGAACGGCGCAACGCTCGATATGGCCGAGGAACTGGTCGCCCAGCCCCCTGCCCTCGGACGCGCCTTCGATCAGGCCGGGAATATCGGCCAGCACGAATTCCTTCTGATCCACGCCAACCACGCCCAGATTGGGGTGCAGCGTGGTGAAGGGATAATCGGCGATCTTCGGGCGCGCGTTCGAGGTGGCCGACAGGAAGGTCGACTTGCCCGCATTGGGCAGCCCCGCAAGCCCCGCATCGGCGATCAGCTTCAGCCGCAACCAGATCTCGCGCTCGACACCCGGCTGACCCGGATTGGCCTTGCGCGGCGACTGGTTGGTCGAAGATTTGAACCGCAGGTTGCCCCAGCCGCCATTGCCGCCCTTGGCCAGCAGCACCTTCTGCCCGATCTCGGTCAGGTCGGTGATCACCGTTTCGCCGTCGTCTTCGAGGATCTCGGTCCCCTGCGGCACTTTCAGCACGATGTCGTCGCCATCCTTGCCGGTGCGCTGCTTGCCCATGCCGGGCTTGCCGTTGCCGGCAAAGAAATGCTGCTGATAGCGGAAATCGATCAGCGTGTTCAGCGCGGGCACGACCTCGGCCCAGACGTCGCCGCCGGTGCCGCCATCGCCGCCATCGGGGCCGCCGAATTCGATGTATTTCTCGCGACGGAAGCTGGCACAGCCATTGCCGCCCGAGCCCGAGCGGATCGTGACCTTGGCGAGATCGAGGAATTTCATGTCAGAATCCCGGTTTGCGCGGTGTCTTGGCCATCTGAGAACGGCGTCGCCTTGGCGATAGCCCTATGCGCGTGGCGGATCAAGGCCCGCGCTTGGGCGCGGGCCGTATGGAAAGGCGCGGCGGGCCGGTCAGCCCATGCGGCGCAGATAGGTCCAGGTTGGCACCGAGCGATTGCGCGCGACCGACCACGCCTCGGCATCGCCGATGTATTCGAACCCGGCATTGGTCAGCACCCGCGCCGAAGCGGGGTTGTCCTGAAACACCTCGGCAAAGACCGTGGCGTTGCGGTGCGGATTGGCCTCAAGCAAGGCGCGGACCGCCGCCGAGGCGATGCCCCCCCGCCAATAGGACGGCGCGACCCAGTAGCCGATCTGGCTTTGACCGCGATCCAGCGCCTTGAGCGAGATAACCCCCAGAAGCGGGGCCGATCCGAACGCGGTGCCGTCGATCGCCCAGACATCTTCGTCGCGCGCCTCGGAATGCGCCGCTTCGATGAAGGCGTCAGCAGCGCCCCGGGGCAAGGGATGCGGGATCGAGCGCGTACCCTCGGCCAGTCGGCGGTCGCCGACATAGGCGCCCAGCAGCGGCGCATCGAGCGCACGCAACGGTCGCAACACCAGCCGCTCGCCGGGAATCGTCGGCTGCAGGCAGGAAGAAGCGTCGATGGTGCCGTAGGAATAGCTCATGCGTCTGCTCACGGTTTGAGGATACGGGGTAGGAACCGGAAAAAACAAAGGGGGCCGGCAGTTTCCCTGTCGGCCCCCCAGTAACTTGTAACTGTGACGACAGCGTTACTCGGCGGCCTCGGCCACCGGGACGATCGACACGAAGCTGCGGCCCTTCAGACCCTTGGTGAAGGTGACCTTGCCGTCGGTCAGCGCGAACAGCGTGTGATCGCGCCCCATGCCGACATTCGCGCCGGCCCAGTGCTTGGTGCCGCGCTGACGCACGAGGATGTTACCCGCGATGGCTTCCTGGCCACCGAAGATCTTGACGCCAAGGCGACGGCCCGCAGAGTCGCGACCGTTGCGGGACGAACCGCCTGCTTTTTTGTGAGCCATTGGATATTACTCCTCAGCTTTGGCGGCCGCTTTCTTGCGCGGCGCACGTTTCGGTTTTTCCGCACCGTCTTCGGCAGCGGCCTTGGCCGAGGCCTTCGGAGCGGCGGCCTTCTTGGCGGCCGGCTTCTTCGCAGCCGGGGCTTCCGAGGTCTCGACCTTGGTGCCCGAGCCGATCGCGGCCTTCACGCCCGACTTGTCCGCACCTTCGGCGAGGATGTCGGTGACGCGCAGCAGGGTGAGCTGCTGACGGTGGCCTTTGGTGCGCTGCGAGCTGTGCTTGCGGCGACGCTTGACGTAGTGAATGACCTTCTCGCCTTTGATCTGGTCGATCACTTCCGCCTGCACACCGGCACCGGCGACGAGCGGGGCACCAACGACCAGCGAGTCACCGCCGACCATCAGAACCTCGTTGAACTGGACTTTCTCACCGGCTTCCGCCGCGAGACGTTCGACGCGCAGAACGTCGCCCGCCTGGACGCGGTACTGTTTGCCGCCGGTCTTGAGGACTGCGAACATGTCCTTGTTTCCTTCGATTTCCGCGTTCTGTGGCCCCGGTTGCCCGGCATTCATGGTGTTTCAGGATCCGGCATCTGGATGCCGGCACCGCCTCGAACAGCGCCCCTTTCGGGTATGATAAAGATACGTGCCCCGCACCAACCGGGGGGTCGATGCGGGGCACGGGCCGCTCATAGCCCCGAATGGGGCGGAAAGTCAAGCGATCAGGCCCTCCCCGGCGCGAAAAACGCCGGGGAGGAAAGCGTCAGATATTCGTGCAGGACCAGGCGCCGTAATAGGTGCGCGACTGTGCGCAGGCGCGGTTGAACATCCAGCGGAACCAGTTGGTGTTGTTGTAGCCGCTGAGCGGCGAGGCACCGCTGATCCGGATCGACCGGTTGGTATACCCCCACGAGCTGACCGCGAAGACGATGTTGCGGTTCGCGTAATAGGTCGAGATCCAGGGGTTCTCCTGCATGTAGCCGACATTGGCGATGTGCGGGCCGCCCGACGTGCCGCTCGAATGGCTGCTGCCATAGACATAGTCGACGCCGTTCAGGCTGGGCTGCGGGGGCAGCGGCATGCCGGTGACCGAGAGGTGCGCGCTCGAGGTCATGACGTCGCCGTCATAGAGGTTGCTCGGATAGCCGAACTGCGTCAGGTGGAAATAGCTGCGCGCGCAGTTCAAGTAGCAAAAGCCCAGATAGCCCAGACGTCCGCCCGGCAGGTAGCCGTTGTAGTTGCGGGCATAGCGCGCGTCGCGCAGGCGACCGCAGACAGCCAAGGCCACGTCGTAGCCGCCATTCAGGTCGCCTTCGTAGTACCAGCCATTGGTGGTATACATAATGCGGATGTCGCACACGCCATAGAGATGCGAGTTGCCATTCGCGGCGTTGTAGCCGGGTACGAAGAAGCCCTGCAGGTTCCAGCCCGACTGATCACCGCGCCCACCGTCATAGACGCAGTGGCCGGCGGTGACGATGATCGCGCGGTGGATGAGCGAGGCCGAGCACGAATACCAGCTGCTGTCCGACGCTTGGAAATAGTATTTACCAATCGAGCGATAGGGCCACTGGAAATATTGCGGCGGCACCAGCGCATCGCTGTAATGGTAGATCGTGTTGCCATTATCGATGCCGGCATCGTCGGTCGACATCCCGCCCGAGGCGGCGACGGCTGCGTCGGCCTCGGCCTGAAGCTCGCGCAGCGCGCTTTCGTCGACCATCATGCGGGTCGGAACGCCGGCGAAGCCCTGGCTGATCATCGGCTCGGCCGGGGCCGCATCGGCGGCGGCGCTGCGCATGGTCCGACCGGTTGGCGACGCGCGATCGGCAGAGAAGACCTGATCAGCGGGCTGGGCGGTGGCGATGATGTCGGCGATCTGAACATCGCTCATGCGCGATATCGACGTCCCCATTTCAGGAGAGGCCACAATCCCCTGTGCCAGGGCAGGTGCGGATGACAGCAGCATCCCAAGGGCCGCGGCCATGCTGATCGCACTTAACCGGCCAGGAAATCTGGTCTGGATAGTCATGGAGGAACTCCGATTTTGAAAATTACCCAAAGGGTTGGTTGCCATTAGATTGGCTGAAATAGCCGTGATGAACGCTTTCACATTAGATTGATTCTTGCGTTCCATCAATCATCACGTGTTCACAAATTTCGGGATGGACCCTGTATTGACCCTTGTTCTAGTCTGCCCGCAATCGGCAGGATGCGTCATCCGGGGCGGCGGAATACATGGTTTTATCGGTGGATCGGGTGGGCGTGGTCGTCCGGACAAAGGACCGTCCGGGCTTTGTTACGCGTGCGCTCGCCAGCATCGCCGCGCAAAGCTACACCGGCTGGACAGTCTGCCTGATCAATGACGGCGGCGATCCGGCGGCGCTCGACGCCGCTCTTGTGGACATCGTGAGCCCGCCTGCTTTTCCGTCCGGCTCGCTGATCCGGCTGGATCTGGAACGCTCGGTCGGGCGATCCGAGGCTTTCAACCGGGGCGTGCAGGCGCTGGAGACAGAATTCGTCTGCTGCCTTGACGATGACGACACCTGGGACCCGACCTTTCTGGAAGAACTCGTCGGCTTCTTCGACCGTACGCGGCCACTTGCCGCCGATCTGGGCGGCGTGGCGTCGCTGGTCACCGCCATTCGCGAGGATCTGGTGGTCGAAAACGGGGTCGAATCGATCCGGATTCTGGGTGAAGAAGGCCTGCCCAACCCGTTTGGGCGCAAGGATTTCTTCCTCGACCCGGTGGCCTATACGACCTATCGCCACGATCTCTATCCAGTGCAATGGATGCTGCGCCGCGACGCGGTGATCGAGGCCGGGGGTTTTCCCGATGCCTTTAACGTCATGGAGGACCGCGCCTTCCTGACCGTGTTCCTGCAGACATGGCGCTTGGCGATCCTCGACAAGAAACTCGCCTTTCACCACCGCCGCGTGCGCCGTAAGGACGATACCGCGCGCAGCGTCGTGCTCAATACGCTCGACAACCCGTCCTATGACTGGCGCCTGTTCTCGGATCTGGCCAAGATTGGGCTGAACACGCCGCGAGACAGCACCGCTGATGCACCTGCCGCCAGCGCGGCGCTGGTGCGCGCCGCCGCCGCATCGGTCGTGCGCGAGCTCAACGACGAAACCAGTGCGCTGTGGCACAAGCTCGACGGCACGCGCTCGGGGATCGAAGGGCGGATTTCCCGGCTCGAAGCCGCACTGACCGGCAGCGCGACCGACCATGTCATCGATGTGCCCGCCGAAGACCGGCTGTGGTCGCTCTGGCCCAGCGTCGGGGCCGAGCCTATCGGCTACGTGCTGGGCGCGGGCACGCCGTTTCTGGACCGCTGCGTCCTGTCGATGGCCGAGACCCCGCCGGGGCTTTTGCTGCATGCCGATCCGGGCCAGCAACGGGCGATCCTGCAGATCCCCGACACTCGCGAGTGGGCCGCGCTGGAACTGTCGCTCGACGGCTGGCTGGGGGCCAGGGCAGATCCGGCGCTCAAAGGGGTCCGCGTCGATCTGATCGTGTCGGATATGCGCGGCTACCTGTTCGAGACCGCGCTGTCGGTCGATAGCCGCGACCGACTGGGCCGCCGCGCGCATGGCTTCGCCGAGGGCCATGTCCATAACTGTCCGGCGGGCGGTGCTGCGCATGTCACGCGGCGCTTCCCTGCTGCGTGCGTCGGGTCCGGCAGCAGCGCCAAGCTGTCCATCGCCCTGCCCCGTCAGGCACGCAATTTCCGTCTGGCGATCCATGACCTCGTGGTCAGCCGGATCTGATAGGACCCACGCACTATGTTCGAAGACGACCCGACCGAAGTGGCGGCGCGCGGCGAAACCGGCATCGACCTGTTCACCCGGATCACCGACCCCAACCAAAAACGCGCGCGTTTCCGCTGCATCGCCACGCTGCGGGCGGACGGCACCTTCGAACCGCTCGACGCCGCCGCCAAGCGCAAGGAACGGGCGCTGACCGCGCTGGCGCAGCAGATGGACGCATCGGTCTTCGCGAAGCCGCTCTCGTTCACCGATCCGCAGGGCTGGCCGCGTGCGGCGACCGGGGGCGATCCGCTCAGGCTGTTTTTGTATCTCGAGTTCTTCCGCGCGTGGCAGGTCGCCGATCTGGCCGCCACGCGGTTCGAGGCCCGGCTCGCGAGGGATCCGGCCAGCCTGCCGCCCGAACCCGGCACGCTGGCCAGCGCCATCGCGCCGGTGCTCGATTTTAACCGCGTCACGCTGGGCCTGTCGCTGGCGCGGCTCAGCCAGCCGGTGCTGGCCAAGCGCGTGACCGCGCCCGGTTTTCGGGATGACAGCCACGGAGGGACCGGCTACGCCTTGCGGATGCTTGGAGATCTTTGCCTTCGCGGTGGCGACGCCGCGCTTGCCCTCTCGTGTTTCGAAACCGCCGTCGATGCGGGCGACAACCCGTTCCGCCGCCGCAAGGCGATCGAAGCCGCGCGGCTTGTTGGCGACCGCGAAGCGATCAGCCGCCACCGCACGGGGTACAAGTTGCGCTGGCAACTACCCGCCGACCTGACCGAGGCAGGGGATCCCTCATGACTCGCGAAAACGTCGCCGACATCCTGTGCATCGGCGCTCAGCGTGCGATGACGACATGGCTGCATCAATGCCTGTCGGCTCATCCCGGCACATGGGCCTTCCCGAATTTCCAGCCCGTCACCGCGCATACCAAGGAAGCGCATTACTGGGACTGGAACCATCACCGTGGCCCGGATTGGTACCGCGTGACGATGCGCCCCCTTGATGAGCGTCTCAAGAGCCTCGATTTCACGCCCGAATACGCCTTTCTGAACGAGGCGCAGCTGACCGAGTGCCAGCGCCTCAATCCCGGCGCGCGGGTGATCTATATCCTGCGCGATCCGCTGGCACGGGCGGTGTCGGGCGTGCGGATGCACACGGTGTGGGCCAGCAAGCACGCCGCCGCCGAGGACGTGCGCCTCGAGTATGACACGCATTTCCTGACCCGCTGCAAGAATGCCCGCCTGTGGGAGCATGGCGCTTATGCCCGGAATCTCGCACGGT
The DNA here is from genome assembly GCF_017303295.1 of Rhodobacter sp. NTK016B. Taxonomy (GTDB): domain Bacteria; phylum Pseudomonadota; class Alphaproteobacteria; order Rhodobacterales; family Rhodobacteraceae; genus Pararhodobacter. The sequence continues at coordinate 40,367 of NZ_JAFKOK010000014.1, forward strand.
GGCGGCGGTACTATCCCGATATGCTGGTCCTGAATTACGAGGATCTGCGCGCCGATCCGCTGGCCGGGCTACGCCGCGTGCTTGATCATTGCGGGCTGGCCTGGGACGCGCTGTCGCAAGCCACGCGCGAGACGTTGACCGACCGCGCCGGGCGCCGCGTGTGGTCCACGCCCGCCTATACGTTGTCGCCTGATTGCCTGAACTTCCTGCACGGCGCGATGTGGCCGCTGCGCGATGCCCTGAAGCAAGAGACTGGCATCACCTTCACCGAGGGTGGCGCTCTTCTTGAGGCCCGGCAGGAGCGCCCGGCATGACGCGCGAGAACGTGACTGACATCCTGTGCATCGGCTGCCAGAAAGGCTCGACCAGCTGGCTGCATTCGGTGGTCAGTACCCATCCCCGCACTCATATTTTTCCGGACAGTCGACCCGTGACCTCGACCAACAAGGAAGCGCATTTCTGGGACTGGAACCACAAGCGCGGGGTCGAGTGGTATCGCACGCTGATGACGCCCAAAGATCCGGCCAAGCTGTCGATGGACTTCACGCCCGAATACGCGTTTCTGACGCCCGATCAGATCGCCGAATGCAAGGCGCTCAGTCCCGGCGCCAAGGTGTTCTACATCCTGCGCGACCCGCTGGCGCGGGCGGTGTCAGCGATCCGGATGCACATGCTGTGGCGCTTCGGCAAGGATCACGATCGGCCGCTGCGGCTGGACGATACGCTGTTTTCCTTCGTGCGCGACGCGCGGCTGGGTCTGCATGGGAATTTCACCGCCAATCTCGCGCGCTGGCGCGCGGCCTATCCCGACCTGATCTTGCTGAATTACGAGGATTTCCATACCGACCGCGACGGCAGCGTGCAGCGGATCTTCGAGCATCTGGGGCTCGATATTACTGAGGCCAATCAGGAACGGCTGAGCAAGCTGATGGGATCGCGCGTCTGGGCGTCCGAGCAATTCCCCATCGAGCGCGATGCGCTGATGTTCCTGCAAGGCCTGACCTATCGGTTCCGCATGGCCTGCGAGGCCGAGCTGGACATGCGCTTTGCCGAGGGCGAGCGCCTGTTGAGCGCGTAGCTATGAAGACGCTGGCGCAAGACCTGTGGACGGCGCCGCTGCCCGACCCGGACGCACCGGGGCGCGATCTGTCGGAACGGTTGAACGGGCTGTCCTACGACGACGCACTGGCCGAGGCGGTGACGCTGGTCCGCATGGCGCTTCCGCTTGACCTGCGCGCGCTTCAGGCCCGCTGGCCCGGCTCGATCGACCTTGCACGGCTGTCGGTCGAGGCCGAGAACGACGCCGAGCCGCTGGCGCGGGCGGTCGAACGGGCGAACCGGAGGCGCGCGGCTTTGGGCTGGGCGTATTGGTCGCTCGACGATCCCGACCGCGCGCTGGCGGCTTTGGCTCGGCTCGACCCCGCATCGCCCAGCGTCAGCGGCGATATGGCCGCGCGCGCCGAAATCCACATCCTGCTCGACCTGCCCGCCGATATCCCCCCGGGCCCGCAGGCCGCGCGCCTGTCGCTTCTGCAAAGCTGGCGGCGCGAGGGCGCGTCGGCGCTGGCACGGCGCGTGGGGCTCGAGGCCCCGGCCCTGCCCGCTGCGCCCGGGCTCTGGTCGTGGCTGATCGACACGTTCGTGGCCGAGCGCGATTTCGACAGCGCGGGCGCGGCCTATGCCCAGTTGGCGGCACGTCACCCCGACCATCCCGCAACCCGTTCGCAGCGGATCCGGCTGGCGCTGGAACAGGGCCGCACGGCTGAGGCCCGCCATCTGCTTGACGCGCAGGGCGAGACCGATGCGCCGTGGCGCTGGTCCGCGCAGCGCCATGTCCAGCACATGCGCTGTCTGCTCGACACGCTCTCGGCCGGGCCGCAGCCGGATTACGCGCCGGTTCTGGACCACGCGACACGGGCCTTGCGCCTTTTTGCCCGGAACCGGGTGTTGCAGGGCCTTCACCTGCAAGCGCGGGAACTGGCGGATGACTGGGGTCAGCTGTCCAAGGACCTCGCTACCCATCCTGATCCCCGGATGGCCGCGCGCAGCCTGTTGCGGCTGGGCCTGCCCGAAGCCGCGCTCGCGCGCCTGCCCCTTGCCGATCCCGCGCTGCCCGATGACGCTTTGCGTACAAGGCTGCGCCGGGCCGAGGCTCTCCTCAGGGCGGGGCGGCCTGACGCGGCGGCGCAAGCGCTGGGCCCTGCCCCTGTCGCCGCCCCGATGGCGGCCGAGCACGGCTATTGGCTGGCCGAGATCGCCGCCGCGACGCGCGACCTGACCCTTGCGCGCGATACGCTGAGCCGCGCGCTTGACACCAGCCCCACGCGGATGGGTCTGCGGCTCAGCGCGGCGCGGGTGGCGTTCCTGTCGGGCGATGCCGAAGGGGCAAAAGCGCAGCTCGACGCTTTCCGCAGCTTGAAGACCGCCGAACTGGGCGCGGATCCGGGCGACGATCTGCGCGACCGGATCGTTGCCGATGCGCTCAGCGCAACGCCCGGTCCGGCACAGGCGGCGCTGGGCTTCGCGCGCGCCATTCCCGGCTTTACTCCGCTTTCGCATAGCCCGATCCCGCCCCGCGTCGCGCATTACTGGGAAGGCCCGCGATCCTCGGCGGTCGAGCGCAGCCTGGCCGCTTGGGGCGCGCTCTATCCGCAGCGGCTGTTCGATGCCAAAAGCGCGCGTGACTGGCTGGCTACGAACACCGCGCTCGCCCCCCTTTTCGACCGCCTGCCCGACCCCGCCACCCGCGCCGACCTGTTCCGCTTGGCACTGCTGACGACCGAAGGCGGGATCTTCGTCGATCTCGATGAATATCCGCGCGCCGATATCGCGGACTGGCTGGATCACGCGCGGCTGGTGATGGTGATCGAGGAAGGCCATGCGACCATTGCCAACAACTTCCTTGCCGCCGAGCCGGGCCTGCCCTTTTTCGCCACCCTCCGCGACCGGGTCGCCGCATCGCTGCACGCTACCGACACCCCCTATCCGTGGTGGCATTCCGGCCCCGCGCAGATCACGCAGGACGCGGCAAAAATCGCCGGGGCGCCGGGGATACGGTTTCTCACCCAGCCCGATTACGAGACGCGCATTGCCACCAACCTGCCCTTCCCCCACAAGCGCAGCGCCGCGCATTGGCGGTGATCGAGGCTGGACTCTGTGCCCAGTGCGTGGCCCAATCGGATCATGCAAAAACCTGACCTTTCCGGCGCCTACGCGCTCGACGGACCCGATGCCTGCCTGCGGCTCTATGCCGACTGGGCCGATACCTATGATCAGGATTTCGCGCAGGAGATGGATTACCGCCTGCCTGCCGAAGTTGCCGCTGCCTTCTTGCGCTCAGGCCCGCGAGACGGGCCCGTGCTGGACGTGGGCGCGGGAACGGGACTTCTGACGGCGGCCTTGCGGGGTTTTGGCTTCACCGGCGTGGTCGATGCGCTGGACCTGTCGGAAGAGATGCTCGCGCGGGCGGGTAAAAAGGGCCTCTACCACGACCTGATCGCCGCCGACGTGACCAAGCCGCTGCCCCGGTCGAATTACGCGGGCCTCGTCTGTTCGGGCACCTTCACGCATGGTCATGTGGGGACCGAGGCCCTCGCCCCGCTCCTTGCCGCTGCCCGGCCCGGGGCGCTTTTCGCCCTGTCCATCAACGACGCGGTCTGGCGCGACAAGGGGTTCGGCCCGGCCTTTGCGGCGCTCGACGGCCAGATCACCGGGCTTGACCGTGCCGAAGTAGCGATCTACGGGCAGGCGGCGCAGGGCAAGGATCCCGCGCATGCCACCGACAAGGCCCAGATCGTGACGTTCCGCAAGGCATGACCCCACCCGACATTCTCTGCATCGGCTCCGTCCTTTGGGACATCATCGGCCGGACCGACGGCGCGTTGCGCGCGCGCGGCGACGTCGCCGGACGGATCACCCGCATCCCCGGCGGCGTGGCGATGAACATTGCCATGACGCTGGCGCGTTTCGGGCTGAAACCCGCCGTGCTGACCGCTATCGGCGCCGATCCCGAGGGTGACGATCTGATCGCCGCGACCGATGCGCTGGGTGTCTCGACCGCCTATGTCTTGCGCACCGATCTGCCCACCGACCGCTACATGGCGATCGAGGATCAATCGGGCCTGATCGCCGCCATCGCCGACGCACATTCGCTCGAAGCGGCAGGCGAGGCGATCCTGACGCCGCTGAGCGATGGCCGGCTTGGCCGCGCGCAAGAGCCTTGGCGCGGCCCCATCGCTCTGGATGGCAACCTGACCGCCGAACTTCTGGAACAGATCGCTGCGTCGCCGCTCTTTGCCGAGGCCGATCTGCGCATCGCGCCCGCGTCGCCCGGCAAGGCCGAACGCCTGATCCCGGTCATGCGCCACGCCCGCGCCACGCTTTACGTCAACCGGCAGGAAGCCGGGCTGATTACCGGCCGCGACGCCGACAGCGCGCTCGACGCGGCTCAGGCGCTGGTCGAGGCGGGCGCGGCCCGCGCGCTCGTCACAGACGGCGCCCAACCCGCCGCCGATTGCGCCCGTGGCCTGCCGCCGCTCAGCCGTCCCGCCCGCGCCGTGCAGGCCCGCCGCGTCACCGGCGCCGGCGACACGTTCATGGCCGCGCATCTTTTCGCCGAAACCCGCGGTGCCGACCGCCTGCAGGCGCTGACCCGCGCTCAGGACGCAGCCGCCGCCTATGTCGCCTTCGAGGATTTTCACCCGTGACCCTGCCCCTCTCCTACTCGCCCGAAGTCGCCGATGCCCGCGCCAGGGGCCTGCCCCTCGTCGCGCTCGAATCGACGATCATCACCCATGGCATGCCGTTTCCGCAAAACATCGAAACCGCGCGCGCGGTCGAAGCCGAGATCCGCGCCCATGGCGCCGTGCCCGCCACGATCGCCATTCTGGATGGCACGATCCATGTCGGCCTGACCGACGCGCAGCTCGATCAGCTCGGTCAGGCAAAGGACGTGATGAAGCTTTCGCGCGCCGATCTGGCCGTGTGCCTCGCGCAGGGCAAGACCGGGGCCACGACGGTCGCCGCGACGATGATCTGCGCTCATCTCGCCGGGATTGCTGTCTTTGCCACCGGCGGCATCGGCGGCGTGCATCGCGGCGCCGAGGAAAGCTTCGATATCTCCGCCGACCTGCAGGAATTGTCGAAAACCCCCGTCACCGTCGTGGCCGCCGGGGCGAAGGCGATCCTCGATCTGCCGAAGACGCTCGAAGTGCTTGAAACGCTGGGCGTGCCGGTGATTGCGGTCGGTCAGGACGAGCTGCCCGCCTTCTGGTCGCGCGCCTCGGGCCTGAAAGCGCCCCTGCGGATGGACGACCCCGCCACCATCGCTTCGGCCCACCGGCTGCGGGGCGCTCTGGGTCTTGCGGGCGGTCAGCTTGTCACCAACCCGATCCCGGTCGAGGCCGAAATCCCCCGCGCTGAAATCATGCCGGTGGTGGAAGAGGCACTCAAGGCCGCTGCGGTCGAAGGCATCACTGCGAAAGAGGTCACGCCCTTCCTGCTCTCGCGCCTGTTCGAGGCGACCGAGGGCCGCTCGCTGACCGCCAATATCGCGCTGGTGCTCAACAATGCCCGCCTCGCGGCAAAAATTGCCTGCGAATTGGTCTGACATTAAGGCTGCGCCCGCGCCCTGAAAGCCTGACATTCAGGGCGCGGGCGCGGACCCTTGCGATGCGCCCTGCGGGCCCCTATCTCTGGGCTCGTCCTCCTTCCCAAGGCCCCTCGTCATGTCGCCCAATCCCCGTCCGCCTCGTCGCGGAATTTTCGCCTGGTTGCGAACCTCGTTCCTGACCGGGCTGGTCGTCGTGGCGCCAGCGGCGCTGACGATCTGGCTGATTACGGGATTCGTCGAATTCGTCGACAGCCGCGTCGTGCCGCTGATCCCTTTGCGCTATCTGCCCGAGCAGCTCGCGACACTGGAAATCCCCGGCATCGGCGTCGTCATCGCGTTGCTCTTCGTGCTGATCGTGGGCTGGGTCGCCAAGGGCTTCATCGGCCGGTCGCTGATCTCGTGGGCCGAGGATATCGTCGCGCGGATGCCGGTGATCCGTTCGATCTACAACGCGATCAAGCAGATTGCCGAGACGATCTTCTCGCAGTCCAACAATTCCTTCTCGCGCGCGTGCCTCGTCGAATATCCCCGCCCCGGCCTCTGGGCGGTGGCCTTCGTGTCGACCGAAACGCGCGGCGAGGTGGCGACGAAAATCGGCGGCGAGGGGCTGATCTCGGTCTTCCTGCCGACCACGCCCAACCCGACATCGGGCTTTCTGCTTTTCGTGCCCGAAGCCGATGTGCGCATGCTCGATATGAGCGTCGAGGATGCCGCCAAGCTGATCATCTCGGCAGGCCTCGTGGCGCCCGATCCTGACCGCCCGGGTCAGGTCACCAACCGGCGCCGCCGGGCCTGAGGGCGGCCCCCTTACCGGAACATCGCCTGCAGATCGACCGTCGTGCGCGTTCCCAGATCATCGCGATGGGCGCGCAGGAACCGGTCAGCGGCGGTGCGTCCGGCGTCGAACAGTTTCTCCAGCAGCGCTGCGTTCGGCGCCATCTTGGTGCGCGCCGACAATCCCCGCATCGTGTCGTCGTCCGAGATGATATGCACCAGCACATCCTTCATCACGCCATGCTCGATCGCGCCCCGCGCCAGAAGCCGCTTGACGAAAGCGATCGCGCGGAGATCCGACAGCAACGCCGCGTTGAAGCTTATCTCGTTGATCCGGTTAAGAATATCCTGTGACGTCTCGGGCACGACGGGCCGATAGAGCGGGTTCAGCGACACGATGATGATGTCGTCGGGCAGACCCTTGTCGTAGAGGGGGAACAGCGCGGGATTGGCGGAGTAGCCGCCATCCCAATAGCTTTCGCCATCGATTTCGACCGCGCGGAAGAAGGTCGGCAGACAGGCCGAGGCCAGAATCGCCTGATGCGTCACCTCCGCGCCCCCGAAGACCCGCACCTTGCCGGTATGGGTGTTGGTCGCGGCCACAAACAGCGCGGGTCCCCCCTCGGCGCAGACATTGTCGATATCCAGCGCCCGCACCGCGGGTTCCAGCGGATTGCCCAGAAACGGCGCCCAGTCATAGGGGCTGAAGACCTGCGCGGCCAGATCCACAGGCGTGAAGGGCATCAGCGCCTCGCTCATGCTGATCGCCACGTCGAGCGGATAGAAAAACGCCCGCGTCCATTCCGACTGCGCGAAACCGGGCACCAGATCCGACGCCCCCCGTCCGACAGTGTCCCATAGCGCCGCCAGCGTCTCGCGCGCGCCCTCGCGACCGCCCGCCGCATAGCCCGCCTTGAAGGCTGCGCCGTTCAGCGCCCCCGCCGATGTTCCCGAGATCGCCGCGATCTCGAGCCACTCCTCGTCCAGAAGCCGGTCCAGCACCCCCCAGGTCAGCGCACCATGCGCGCCGCCCCCCTGCAGGGCCAGGTTGATCCGCTTCGTCTCGCGCGCCGTGGCGGCCATGAGGGCTCCTATCTTTAATCCGAAAATATCCCGGGGGGCGGGCCGCAGGCCCGGCGGGGGGCAGCGCCCCCCGAGGCGGCCAAGAGGGGCTCGATGCCCCTCTTGGCCGCCGCCCCTTTACATGGCCGTCCAGCCGCCATCGACGCTGATCGTCGTGCCGGTGATCTGCTTGGCGGCGTCGGTGCACAGAAACAGCGCGGTGCCGCCGATCTCTTCGGTGGTGGCGAATTCCTTCGAGGGCTGGCGGTCCAGCATGACCTCTCGGATCACCGTGTCGCGGTCCATGTCGTGGGTCTTCATCTGGTCGGGGATCTGCGCTTCGACCAGCGGGGTCAGCACATAGCCCGGGCAGATCGCGTTGGCCGTCACGCCCTTGCCCGCCGCTTCCAGCGCGGTCACCTTGGTAAAGCCCACCACGCCGTGCTTGGCGGCGACATAGGCCCCCTTGAAAGGCGAGGCGCGCAGCCCGTGGGCCGAGGCCACGTTGATGATCCGGCCCCAGCCCTTGTCATACATGCCCGGCAGCGCGGCGGCGGTAGTATGGAAGGCCGAGGACATGTTGATCGCGATGATCGCGTTCCATTTCTCTACCGGAAAATCCTCGATCTTCGCGACGTGCTGGATGCCGGCATTGTTGACCAGGATATCGCAGCCGCCCGCTTTCTCGATCAATGCGCGACATTCGTCCGGCTTCGACATATCGGCCTTGATATAGGTGACCGAAACGCCGTATTGCGCTGCAAGATCGGCCGCCTGTTTATGGTCGTCTTCGGTGTCGGTGAACGAGTTCAGCACCACGTCGGCCCCGGCAGCGGCGAGCGCCACGGCGACCCCGTGGCCGATGCCCGAGGTCGATCCGGTCACGATGGCCCGGCGTCCGCTCAGTGTTTTTTCGGTCATGGTACCCTCCTGGTAATCCGGCAGCGACAAATGCTGCACCTGCAACATAAAGCGTCGCGGCGTGATTACCAGAAAACCGTGAGGCCAAAAAAAAACGCCCGCACAAGGCGGGCGTCAGTCGTTGAGGCAGGTTTCATACAGGCAAGAAACCTATCGAGCAGTGAGATACTTATAGCGCTTTGTTCAGATCGTTCCAAGTGTAAAGTTTACAGGCATCTAGCCGGCGCTTTACCCCGACAGGGCGCCCGTGCGAGGGTCGCGTGCGTGCCCTGCGACGAAAGGAATACCCCGATCATGCCCCTGTTCAGGCCCCTGAAAAGCCCGTTTTTCGCGATTGCGGCACTTATCGCGACGCTTGGCGGCTTGTCCGGTGCCGGGGCGCAGGACGGCCCTCAACATGGCATCGCTATGTATGGCGAGCCTGCTCTGCCACAAGATTTCGTATCCCTGCCCTATGCGAATCCCGATGCGCCGCGCGGCGGCCGATTCGTTTTCGCCGAAGTGGGCAGCTTCGATTCCCTCAATCCGTTCATTTTGCGCGGCTCGGCCCCTTGGGGAGTCAACCTGTTGACGGTTCAAAGCCTTCTGGGCCGCTCTTACGACGAGCCGTTTACCCTGTACGCGGTTCTGGCCGAGTCCGTGGAAACTGATTCGGCGCGTTCCTTCGTCGAGTTCACGCTGCGCGAGGACGCGCGGTTCTCTGATGGCAGCCCGGTCACGCTCGAAGATGTGATCTGGTCATTCGAGACGATGGGCGCCGAGGGTCATCCCCGCTACCGCAACGCCTGGACAAAGATTGAGTCGATGGAGCGGGTTGGCGCGCGGAGTTTGCGCTTCACCTTCACCGAGCCCGACCGCGAATTGCCGCTGATTCTGGGTCTGCGTCCCATCGTGCAGCGCGCTCAATTCGACGTGAGTTCCGGCGGTCGGCCTTTCGCCGAAAGCTCGCTCGACCCCGTCATCGGCTCTGGGCCCTACGTGGTCAGCGGTGTCGATCCCGGGCGTTCGATCACCTTCAGCCGCGTCGAAGACTGGTGGGCCGACGATCTGCCCTTCTATGCCGGTCAGCACAACGCGCAGGAAATCCGCTACGAATATTACAGCGACCTCGCCGTCGCGTTCGAGGGCTTCAAGGCCGGGCTCATCTCGGTCTGGCGCGAACCCAATGCCGCGCGCTGGGAAGACAGCTACGATTTCCCGGCGATGAATGACGGGCGGATGCGGCAGGTCGAGATCCCGCATCAGCGCCCCTCGGGGATGTCGGGGCTCTGGCTCAACACCCGTCGCGCGCCGTTCGATGACTGGCGCGTACGCGAGGCGCTGCTGCTGGCCTTCGATTTCGACCGTATCAACACGCTGGTCACCGGCGGCGCCGAGCCGCGCATCGCGTCCTATTTCGGCAATTCGGTGCTGGGCATGCGCCCCGGTCCGGCCGAGGGCCGCGTGGCCGACTTGCTGGCACCCTTTGCCGATGACCTGCCCCCCGGTGCGCTGTCGGGCGAGGTATTGCCCGAAACCGAAGGGCGCAGCGCCCGGCGCAATCGCCGCACCGCGCTGCGCCTGCTGGCCGAGGCCGGATGGGAGCCCGATGCGCAGGGCCAGATCCGCAATGCCGAGGGTACGCCGCTCTCATTCGAGATCCTGCTTTTGCAGGGCCAGTCCGAAATCCAGTCCAGCGTCAGCGCCTATGTCGAGGATCTGCGCCGACTGGGCATCGCCGCGCGGATGAACGTCATCGACTCAGCGCAATACGTTCAGCGCACGAATGCCTATGATTTCGACATGACCCATTCTCTGCGGCTGATGTCGCTGTCGCCGGGAAACGAGCAGTATCTCTACTGGGGCGCCGAGGGCGTCGAGCAGCCGGGCACGCGCAACCTTGCCGGTGTGCATGACCCGGCGGTCGAGGCGATGATCGCGTCGATGCTGACGGCGGACTCGGACGAGGATTTCACCGCCGCCGTCCGCGCGCTCGACCGGGTGCTGATGGCCGGACGCTACGCGATCCCGCTCTGGTTCTCGCCCGTCAGCCGGATGGCAATCGACGCAAACTTGCACTTCCCCGAGACTTTGCCGATATACGGGGACTGGACCGGCTTTCTGCCCGAAACTTGGTGGTATCAGGAATGAAACGCGCTTTCGGACCCGCCCTTTTGCTTGCCCTCGCCCTGTCCGCGCTTGGCGCGTGCAACACGATCGAAGGCGTGGGACAGGACATTTCGGGCGGCGCGAATGTGGTGCGCGGCTGGTTCTACTGACCCGGCCCGTCTGCCCCGCCGCGTTGCCCTGCCCGGCAGCCTTATTCCAGCGACGTGACCCACAGGATGGTCGCATCCTCGGGGCTGAGGCTGATCACGTTATGGCCCATTGAGGCATCGTAATACGCGCTGTCGCCGCGCTTCATGTCGATGGGTGCGTAGAATTCGGTGAACAGCCGGATCTGCCCGGTCAACACATACAGGAATTCCTCGCCGTCATGGCGCACCCAGCCGTCGAACTCGTCAAAGCTGCGGGCATGAATGGTGGCGCGGTACGGCAGCATCGCCTTGCGCGTCAGCGCGCCCGCCAGAAGCTCGTGTTCATAGGTCGTGGTGACATGCGCCTCGCCCTCGCCCGCGCGGGTGGTGGTCATCCGACCGCCCGGCGCGGTGTTGCGCGGGGGCGTGAAAAGCTGCGGTACGGTGATGCCCAGCCCCTCGGCCAGTTTCTTCAGCCCGTCATAGGTGGGCGACATCTGCCCGTTCTCGATCTTCGACAGGGTCGAGCGCGCCAGCCCCGCCGCCTGTGCCGCCTGCTCGAGCGTCCAGCCGCGATCCTTGCGCAAGGTGCGCACGCGGTCGGCCAGATCGATGGGCGTGGCCAAGGCCTCTTCACCATCGGAACGGGCAATGCGGATAATGCTGGGATTGGACAGGTCGCTCATCGGGTCTTCGCTGCGAGGGTCAGGGCAGGACGCTCTTTTGCGCCATCGCGTCGGGCTTGTCGAGGCTTTGCACCGTCGCAGCCGGGTGCTGAGCCAATCCGCTCTTGCCCTTGAGGCCCTTGCGGATTAGCTCAAATTCATGCACGCGTTAATCGAATCCGCGCCTTTTCCGCCCTGCCCCGCGCCGTTCAACTTGGCCGCCTATGTGCTCGCGCAGGGCCTGACGACGCCCGATAAGATCGCGCTGCAGATCCTGCGCCTGACCGGGGCCGAGCGCTGGTCTTACCGCGCGCTGGAAGAGGCCGTGCGCGGCATCGGTACCGGGTTGCTGCAAGCGGGCCTGACGCCCGGCGACCGCGTGCTTCTGCGGCTGGGCAACGATGTGGATTTCCCGCTGGCTTTTTTGGGCGCCTGCGCCGTGGGGTTGGTGCCGATCCCGACCTCGTCGCAGCTGACCGGGGCCGAGATTACCGCAATGTCGAAACAGGTCAGCCCCGCCGCGATCATCGCCGCCCCCGATATCGCGCTGCCCGACAGCGACAGTCCGGTCATCACCACCGAGACCTTGCATGGCTTTCGCGCGCTTGCACCTTGCGAGTGGCAGATGGGCGACCCGGACAGGCTGGCTTACCTCATCTTCACCTCGGGCACCTCTGGCAAGCCGCGCGCGGTGATGCATGCCCATCGCGCGGTCTGGGCGCGGCGGATGATGTGGGACGGTTGGTACGGGCTCGGGCCCGACGACCGGCTTTTGCACGCGGGCGCGTTCAACTGGACCTATACGCTGGGCACCGGGCTGATGGACCCTTGGGCCATAGGCGCCACCGCGCTGATCCCGGCCGCGGGCGTAGGCGTGGCGCAATTGCCGCTGCTGCTCAAGCGGTTCGACACGACGATCTTCGCCGCAGCGCCCGGCGTCTATCGGCAGATTCTGCGCCAGCCCATGGCGCCGATGCCGCGCCTGCGTCACGGGCTGTCGGCGGGCGAGAAACTGCCCGATGAAACCCGCGCGCTCTGGGAGCAGGCGACGGGCACCCCGGTCTATGAGGCGCTCGGCATGTCCGAAGTCTCGACCTATGTCTCGGCCTCACCCGCGCGCCCGGCGACGGGCGGCGGCTCGGGCTATCCGCAACCCGGCCGCAGCGTCGCGGTGCTGAGCGATGACGGCCAGCCTGTCGCGCGCGGCGAGCCGGGCGTGATGGCGGTGGCGCGCGGTGATCCGGGCCTGTTTCTGGGCTATTGGGACCAGCCCGAGGAAACCGCCGCCAAGTTCCGCGGCCCGTGGTTTGTCACCGGCGACACGGTGCGCATGGACGACGACGGCGCCATCCATTATCTGGGCCGCGACGATGACATGATGAACGCGGGCGGTTACCGCGTTTCGCCGCTCGAGGTCGAAAGCGCCATGAACACCCATCCTGCCGTGCACGAATCCGCCGCGATCGAGGCCCGGATCAACGCGACCACCAGCATCGTCGCGCTCTATTACGTGCCCGAAGGCGATGCGCCGGAAGACGCCATCCTTGAAGACCATGCGCGCCGGACCCTTGCCCGCTACAAGCAACCGCGCCAGTTCATCGCCATCGATGCCCTGCCCAAGGGCGCCAACAACAAGATCAACCGCCGCGCGTTGCGGCAGGGATATGTGACCGCATGAGCACCAAACTCGATATCTTCTCCGACCCCGTCTGCCCGTGGTGCTATATCGGCAAGGCCCGGCTCGACCGCGCGATGGAGCAGCGCCCCGATCATCCGCTGGTGATCGAATGGCACCCCTACATGCTGAACCCGACCATGCCGCCCGAAGGCATGGACCGGCGCGAATACCTGCAGGCCAAGTTCGGTCCGCCCGACGAGGTCGTGCGGGTCCACGTCCCGATTGTCGAAGCCTGCGAGGAACTGGGCCTGCCTTTCGAGCTGGAAAAGATGCATTATCAGCCCTCGACGCTGAACGCGCACCGGCTGATCCACTGGGCGGGGCTTGAGGGCCGTCAGAGCGCCGTGGTCAACGGCCTCTTTCGCGCGAATTTCGCCGAGGGGCGCGATATCGGCGACCGTGACACGCTGCTCGACATCGCCGAAAAAGCCGGGCTCGACCGCGATATGACCGCGCGGCTTCTCGACAGCGAGGCCGACGTGAGCGAGATCCGCGCCCGCGACGCCGAGATCCGCGAACGCGGGCTGCGCGGCGTCCCCGGCTTCATTCTGGGGCGCCAATACGTCATCAACGGCGCGCAACCAGTCGAAACGTGGCTCGATATCATCGACCAGCTTGCGGCGGCTTCTGCGTGACCGGGCCCTCGAAACCGCTGTCTTTCGTGGAATTCATCGCGCTTCTGGCGCTGTTGATGGCCACCGTCGCCTATTCTGTCGACGCGATGCTGCCGCTTATCGGCATCATCGGGGACGAATTGTCACCGCAATCACCCGAAAGCGCGCAGCTTGTGATCACCGTGTTCATGGTGGGCCTTGGGCTGGGCACCTTCATCATGGGGCCGCTCTCGGATGCGTTCGGGCGCAAGACGGTCATTCTGGGCGGCACCGCGCTTTACATGATCGCCGCCGGGATCGCCGCCGTGTCGGGCGACCTGACGACACTGCTGATCACCCGCTTTCTGCACGGCTTCGGCGCCGCCGCGCCGCGCATCGTCGCGCAGGCCATGGTGCGCGACCTGTATTCGGGCCGGATGATGGCGCGGGTGATTTCCTTCGGCATGACCGTGTTCACGCTGTTTCCGGCCATCGCCCCCTTCATGGGCGCCGAGCTCGCCGCTTTGTTCCATTGGCGCGCGATTTTCTGGAGCTTCGTGGGCTTCGGTTTCGTGACGATCCTGTGGCTGGGCCTGCGTCAGCCCGAAACGCTGGCGCCCGAAAACCGCCGCAAGCTGGCCGTCGTGCCGCTTTGGGAGGCGCTGAAAACCGTGCTGGCCCATCCGCGCGTGCGGCTTTATCTGATGGCGCTGACTTTCAACTTCTCGACCATGCTGACATGGCTGAGCTCGGTCGCGCGGATCTTCGACGAAAGCTTCGGTCGGCTCGAACAATTCCCCGTCTGGTTCGCGATGGTTGCGCTGTTCTCGGCCCCCGCCAGCCTGATCAATGCCCGCGTGGTGGTCAAGCTGGGGATGCGGCGGATGGTCGGCACCGCGCTGAGCGTGCAGATCGTTGTCATCACCGCGACGCTTCTGGTCTTCGCGCTGGACCTGCCCTTTGCGGGCTTCCCGTTCTTCATGATCTTCATGTTCACCCAGTTCTTCGCGATCGGCTTCCTCGTGGGGAACCTGAACGCGCTGGCGCTGGAACCGATGGGCCATGTTGCCGGGATGGCGGCGTCGGTCATCGGTGGGGTCTCGACGGTGCTGTCGGCGTTGATCGCAACCGGGATCGCGACGCTGGGAGACGGCACACCCGTGCCGCTGGCTGCCGGGGTGCTGTTTTGCATCCTGTGCGCGTCGGGCTTCATGCTCTGGGCGCGCCGCTTCAGCGACGATTGAGACGCACCTAGCCCGATGGCTGGCGCAACCGCTCGCGGTTCAGCGCCAGCCAGTAGGCACTGGTGATCAGCGGGCCGTTCGTGACCTCGCCCGACTGGATCAGGTCCATCAGTTTTTCGAACGGCAGCACATGCGATCGGATATCCTCGGCCTCGGCTTCAAGGCCGTGTATGCCCGCCGCATCGTCGGGCAACGCCGCAATTCCGATGTAATTATACAGAAATTCCGTCACCGCGCCGGGGCTAGGATAATAACGCCCGGCGGAATGCAGCGTTGCCACGTCCAATGCCGCTTCTTCGTGCGCCTCGCGCCGCGCCGCCGTCTCGGGCGCTTCGCCCGCGTCGATGCGACCGGCGATTGCCTCGATAGACCACGGGTTGCGGTCGCCGCGCGCAAACGGACCGGCGCGGAATTGCTCGACCACCATCACGCGGTCGCGCACCGGATCATAGGGAAGCACGGTCACGGCATCCGACATCAGGAAGGCCGCGCGCAGCACCGTCTCGCTCATCCCGCCGCCGAAGCGCCGGTGCCGCAAGCGATCCTCGATCACCGCAAAGAAGCGAGCATAGGGTTCCTCGCGGGCCAGAAGCGCGACATCCTCGGGCATCGCGTCATGGCGCAGCGTCGCGGGAGCATTTTCGTCCGCGGCGCGCAGGCGGCTGGCCACGTAGCCCGCCAGCAGCGGGTAGCGTTCCGCGACGATGGCGGGCGGAAGCCGGTCGACAAGCAGCATCAGCGCATGAGCGACCTCGGTCCGCAGCCGCCCCTCAGACGCGACCCAATCCGACAGCGACCAAGGCGCGTCGGGTGTGAACAGCCCGGCACGGGGGCGGTAAATCAGGGCCTCGACGCTTCGGCCCGCGACCTGAACCGAAACCGGTTCGGGCCGGTAATCCCAAAGCTGCTCATAGGCATCAAGCCGCGCCATGGCGGGCTCATCCGGGCGCACTAGCACACCCTCGGCCGATGCGCCGGTCTCGGGCGCACAAAGCGGAAAGCGGCGCTCGGATCCCCCGGCATCGACGGCCCATGTCACGGCGTGATCGGCCAGTGTCGCGGGTTCTGTCGCCAAGGTGGAGCCGGCGACCGCGTCGAGCAACGGTGCGTAGCGCAGGGTTCCGAATAGAAAGAGCGGCTTAACGCTCATTGCGGCGCCTCTCCATCATCCGCCAGATGACGTGCAGCACAATCCCGATCACCAGCGCGCCGACGCCCAGAAAGATCAGGTATTCCTGCACCAGCGCCTTTTTCAGCCAGCCCATGATGATGTCGATATACCCCGTCAGGGCCTCGGTAACCTCGCCATAGCGGCGGCGGAACCCAAGGATGAAAACCTCGCGCACGCCCATCACCATAGCGGTGACAAGCGCCGAAAGCACGATCCCCTGCGCGACGATATAGACTGAGTACCAAAGCGCCCGTCCGATCCGCCCGCCGACGAAAAGCCAGCCGATCAGAGCGCTGATCCCTGCCGTCCAGACGGCAAAGGCCCCCATCCGCGCAAGCGGGTCGTAAAGCGGCTCGTACCCTTTGGCGGCGAAATAGCCGAAGACCCCAAGGAGGATCGCGGCAATCGGCCGGATCAACGTGAACATGGCGTCTCCATCGGCTGTCTGCGTCGGGCGCTCAGGACGGAAGGCACCGCACCCGACCCGCAGGTCAGGCCGGACGGCGCACCGTGATCTGAGTCACGTCACAGATACCCGTGTGAAACGCCCCCGCGCAAGAGGTGAGGTAGAAGTCCCACATGCGCTTGAAGCGTGTATCGTAGCCCATCGTCTGGATACGGTCCCACGCATTGGTAAAGCTTTCATGCCAGCGCCGCAGCGTCAGCGAATAGCTTTCGCCGAACTCGATGGACGACAACCAGCCAAGCCCCGCTTTCTGCGCCTCTTGCGCGAAACGCGCGGGCGAGATCAGCATCCCGCCGGGAAAGATGTACTTCTGGATGAAATCGACATTCTTTCGGTAGGTCGGAAACCGCTCGTTGGGCACGGTGATGACCTGAATGGTTGCCTTGGCGCCTTCCTTCAGTCGGTCGCGGACAGTTTCGAAATAGGCCGGCCAATAGCTTTCGCCCACCGCTTCGAACATCTCGATCGAGGCGATGCCGTCATAGGTGCCGCGCTCGTCGCGGTAATCCTGCATCTTGATCTCGACCTTGTCCGACAGCCCGGCGCGCGCCATCCGCGCCACCGCGAAATCGTGCTGCGCCTTCGAGATCGTCAGTCCGGTGACTTTGAGCCCGCGCTGCCCCGCCGCGTATTCCGCGAACCCGCCCCAGCCGCAGCCGATCTCCAGCACATGGTCGCCCGGCTTCAGCCCCAGCGAGTCGACAAGGGCCGCGTATTTCTGCTCTTGCGCACGCTCGAGGCTTTCCTGCCCGGTCTTGAACAGCGCCGAGGAATAGGTCATCGAATCGTCGAGCCACAGGGCGTAGAAATCGTTGCCCAGATCGTAGTGATACGAGATGTTCTTCTTCGCCTGCTGCTTGGAATTGCCCCGCAGCCAGTGGCGCACCCGCTCATAGGCCCGCACCAGCGCCATGCCGGTGAAATCGTCCAGAAGCGCGGGGTTGTCCTTGAAGATGATGTCCATCAGATCCTGCAGATCAGGCGTCGTCCACCAGCCTTCGATATAGGCGTCGGCAAAGCCCAGCTCCCCCTCGCGGATAAGCCGGGCAAAGGCATCGGGGTTGTGGATCGTGATCTCGGCGGCAAGACCCGGCTCGGTGCCCTGTGCGCGGACACGGCGTCCGTCGGGAAGGATCAGGTCCAGACGGCCGTAATTCATGCGCTGAAGTTGCGCGAAGACGGGTTTGAAATATCGGGGCAGATCGGATTGCCCTTCGGTGCTGGTAATGATGTCCATCCGCTTCCCTGTCGTCTGTCTTTTTTGTTGTACGAAAGATTAAGGCGGTTGGATGTATACGCAATCCCGTTTCTTTACGATTTCTTAAGCCTGTCATAGGCTTCGAGCGCCGCCTCACGCCCCTCGGACAGCGCGATAACGCGGTCGGGGTAATCCGCCTTCGGGTCCAGCTGCCAAGCGCGCGGGACGGCGTTGAAATAGTCCTGCGCCTCTTCGCCCGGATCCTTGCTGAGTTCCGCGATGAAGGCCTTACGATAATCCCCTGACTTATCGAATTTTTCTGCCTGCGTCTCGGGGTTGAACACGCGAAAATACGGCGCTGCGTCGGGGCCGGACCCTGCCACCCATTGCCACCCCATCGCGTTCGAGGCCGGGTCCCAGTCGATCAAGCAATCGGCGAACCAGTCCATGCCCACTTTCCAGTGCGTCGTCAGATGCTTGGTCAGATAGCTGGCCACCACCATACGCACCCGGTTGTGCATCGTCCCGGTCACATACATCTCGCGCAGGCCCGCATCGACGAAGGGCTCGCCGGTCATGCCCCGGCGCCAGCGTTCGGCGTCCTTGTTGTCCTCGCGCCACGGGAAATCGTCCCATTCCTCGCGCCAGTTGCTCTCCAAAAGATGGGGGAAATGGAACATCAGGTGATGGGCAAAGTCGCGCCATGCCAGTTCTTTGCGAAAATGCGTGCCGCCCTGCCCTGTATGCACCTTGGCCGCGTGCCAGACGCGCCGCGCGCCGATCTCGCCATAGGTCAGGTTCTCGGACAGGCCTGAAACTGCGGGCTTTGCGGGGAAATCGCGGTCGTCCTTGTAGTCCAGCACTGGCCCGTCGAGAAACGTCTCCATCCGCGCCAGCGCAGCAGCCTCACCCACCACCGCGTGCTTTGCGACGATGGCCGCCCCTCGGTTCATCGCCGCGCCAAGCGCCCAGTCGTCAAGGCCCTCGCTGTCCGGCCAGTGATCCGGGGTGTGCAGCGTATCGGGGGCATCGCAGGGCTTCGCCACCCCCATGTCATCGAGCGCGCGAAAGAACGGCGTGTAAACCTTGTACGGATCGCCCGCCTTCGTCGCGATCTCCCACGGTTCGATCAGCGTGTGGCCGGAGAACGAGCGCGCGTTGAAACCCTTGCCCTTCAGCACCTCTTTAATCTCGCTGTCGCGGTCGCGCGAAAGCGGGTCGTACAACCGCGTCCACCAGACGCCCCCCGCACCGGCTTCCTGCAAAAGGTCCAGAAGGATTGGCAGCGGCGCCCCTTTTCGCAAGATCAGCCGCGAGCCGTGATCCTTCAGCCGCGCGGCGAAACTGCCAATCGCCTCACCGTAACGCCACCGCGCAGCCGCACCGATCCCGGTCACCGCGCGGTCGGCGATGAAAACGGGGATCAGCGGGCGGCCCGTGGCAGCGGCTTCTGTCAGCATCGGGTGATCGTCGAGCCGCAGATCGCGGCGAAACCACAAGATCAGGGGCGTGTCGGCACGGTCGTTTTGGGTCATGGCGTCTTTCGCATTGCATAAAGGGCGATCTAGCGTGGCAGAAACGGCGTCAATAGCTGTGACGAACGCGGGAAGAGCGCCGTGAAACAACCTATGCGATTGACACGACTCGGGGCCTCTGGCATCTTAATGACAGACAATAAAAACATCAAAAACACAGTGGGTTGACGCTATGAGCAGCGGGTCATCCTTGGAAAAGCGCACACCCGACCGCGCGTCGGCGATCGCGTCGCTTCTTCAGGACAACATTCTTTCAGGTCACTACGGGCCGGGCGACCGCCTTCCCTCCGAAGCCGATCTTTGCGCGCATTTCAAGGTGTCGCGCCCGACCCTGCGTGAAGCGCTGGGGCGGCTCAACGCGCGCGGGATGATCGTGGCGCGGCGCGGCGCAGGCGGCGGGGCCTTCGTCACCCAGCCCACGCCGGAAGTCGCCGGCGAACAGGTCGCGGCGCTGGTCGCGCTGTCGACGCGGGCGCCCGATAATGCCCATCGCCCCTTCCTGACCGAAGCGCGTATCCAGCTTATGCTGGGCTGCGCTGAGCTTGCGATCCTGCGCAAGACCGATATCGCCGATCTGCGCGCCGAGATCGACCTGCAATCCGATTTTGCCATCGACGATGAGGCTTTCGTGGGCTCGATGCGGCGGATGAACCTCGCGCTGGCTTCGGCCTCGGGCAACAATGCGATGACGCTGCTGACGCAGGGGCTGATCGAGGCAGAATTCGCCGTCACGCCCAAGACCGACTACCCCACCCGCGTTCGCGCGCGCTTCCTGTCCTATCACGTACGCATCGCCAACGGCATTGCCGGCCTACGCGGCGACGATACGCGCGCGGCGATCATGGAATTGTGGAGCTTCGAGGCCGATCGCGCGAGCGGCGAGGCGGACGATGCCCAGCCGGTCGAGCGCCCGCCGCGGATGCGCGACCTGCGCCTGCCCCCGGTGCAGCGGCTCACGCCGCTGCCGGACCAGCCCTTGTCCGAGTAAGCGCGCGCCATGCAGCCGTCGTTGCGGCACCGCCTGTCGCTGGCCGTCGATCCCGAAATGCGCGAGGATGACGGCCTTTCGCCCTTCAACCGGCTGGCGGTGACCGGCATCCTGCTGCTGATCCTCGTCGGCGTACTGGAAACCGAGGTGCATGTGATCCGCCGTTTCGGCGGCGTGCTCGAGGTCACGAAGGCCGCGCTCTTCGTCTTTTTCCTTGTGGAATATGGGCTCAGGCTGTGGGTTGCGCCGCTCAATCCGCGCATCCGCAATGTCTGGCATTACGCGTTCAGCCCCAGCGCGCTGCTGGATCTCGCCGTGTTGGTGACCCTCGCCTCGCCCTTTCTGGGGCTCGAAGCGACGGTGTTCCGGCTGCTGCAATTGCTGCGCATCCTGCGGCTGGCGCGGCTGGGCCGCTATTCGCGCGGGATGAACCTGCTTTATGACGCGTTGCGCTCGCGCTCGACCGAGCTGTGGCTGAGCATGGTGATGGCGTTGTCGCTGATGCTCGCCTCCTCGACGCTGCTCTACATCGTCGAAGGCGATGTCCAGCCCGACGCCTTCGGCTCGATCCCCCGCGCGCTTTGGTGGGCGGTCGAGACCCTGACCACCGTGGGCTACGGCGATGTCGTGCCGATCACACCGCTCGGCCGGTTTCTTGCCGCGCTGACGGCGCTGTGCGGGATCGGCTTTATCGCGCTTCCGACCGGCCTGCTGGCAGGCGCGTTTTCGGATGCGATGCGCCAGTCGCGTGAAGAACGCCGGCATCGGCGCGACTGATCGCCGTTTCCCGCAAGCCCCCCTTGAGCCGCGCCGCGCCTGGCCCTATATAAGCTCTGTTCCCGGCAACGGGGACTATGGACATAAACGCGCTCGTAATACGCGGCTCGGACCCGGGGGCGGTACCCGGCGGCTCCACCAAACTTCCCTCATTGGGGGCGAATGGGGCCGAAACAGGATCGACGAACGTTTAAAGGGGTTTGCTTTGTCCCGGTGAGGTACCACCGTTATCGGTCCGAAACGTACAGTTGCCAATGACAACCGTGCTCCGGTGGCCGTCGCTGCGTAAGCAGTTGACCAAAACCGATCTTAAGCCCTTGCGCTTAGCCGCGTAAGGCGGGGTTCGCAGGTACCTGGCAACAGAAACCTGCACTTTCCCCTCTTCTGTATTTTCGCTTGGCGGGCCTATGGCGCGCGCTCACGGATTCGTGATCTCAACCATGGCGGGTGCGTGCAACCATATCGCATGAGCGTGCGCCGCGTTTTCAGCCATATCACTCTTGCCGCAAGCCTCTGCCTTGCTCTCGCGCCACAGCGTGCGGACGCGTGCGACGTGGCGCTGGTGCTGGCGATGGATGTGTCGGGCTCGGTCGATGCCTATGAATACAGCCTGCAGGCACATGGCATCGCTCAGGCGATCCGCGACCCGCAGGTGCAGGAGGCGCTGGTCCATGGCCGTGCGTCGCTGGCCATCGTGCAATGGTCGGGCGCGCTGGAACAGACCGTCACCCTGCCCTGGACCCGGATCACCGAACCTGCCGATGCCCAAGCGGTTGCCACCCGCGTGCAGGTCATGCCGCGTGCCCATGCCGGCGGCAATACGGCCGTGGGCGAAGCGATCCATGTCTCGGCCGCGTTGCTCGATCAGGTGCGCGATTGCGCGCGCTGGGTGATCGATGTCTCCGGCGACGGCGATGAGAATGAGAGCTTCACGCTGGGGACCGAACGCGTCACTGCTTATCGGCGCGGCATCCAGATCAACGGGCTGGCGATCGAGGCCGCCGGACAGGCGCAGTCGATCACGAATTTCTATCGCCGCCATGTGGTTACGCCCGGCGGCTTCGTTATCACCGCGCGCCAGCACGAAGATTTCGCCCGCGCGATGCGCGAGAAGATGCTGCGCGAGCTGGTCGCACCGATGGCCAGCCTGCCGGCACCCCTGCCGCGATCCCCGTCACCCGGGCCCGAATTCGCCGCGCTCGCCATCTTTCTGCCGACGCGCACGCGGTGAAGGGTTTTCATCACGCCTGAAAGCCCTATGGTACCGGTAAGACAACCCCCGCGACCGGGGGACTTCAAGAGGACGACAATGGCGCGCGGAATCGATTATGGAAACCTCATGCACCAGGCCATGCGCGGCCTGATCCGCGAGGTTCTGACCGGAATCGCCGAGAACGGCCTGCCCGGTGAACACCATTTCTTCATCACGCTGAACACCCGCAATCCCGGCGTCCAGATGGCCGACTGGCTTCATGCGCGCTATCCCGACGAGATCACCATCGTCATCCAGCACTGGTTCGAAAATCTCAATGTCGACGACCAAGGCTTTGCGATCACTCTGAATTTCGGCAATCAGCCCGAGCCGCTTTATATCCCCTACGACGCGATCACGACCTTCGTGGACCCGTCTGTCGAATTCGGCCTGAAATTCGAAACCCACGCCGATGACGACGACGAGGAAGATGACGAGTTTGAGGACGAGGAAGCGCCGATGATGCATTCCGAACCCGAGCCGCAGAAAGCGGGCGAGGTCGTGAGCCTCGACAAGTTCCGCAAGTAGCCGGCGGATATTGACACCGGACACGGGCTTTGAGGGCGGCGCATTGCGCCGCCTTACTGCTTTCTGGCCGACAAAAGGCATGTGTCTTGCCGGGTTCGGGGTTGTTCCCGGCTGGCCGAGCCCTCATGTTCTGGGCCAGACGAAAGCAGACCCGAGAATTTCATGAGCAAGTCATTGGCGCGCGTGCGCAAAGCCATCGAAGAGATCGGTCTGGATGCCGAGATCCTGCATCCTGGCCAGAGCCGCACCGCCGAAGACGCGGCCAAGGCCTGTGGTTGCGAGATCGACCAGATTGTGAAATCGCTGATTTTTCAGGGTGAAAGCGGCCAGATCTATCTGTTCCTGACGGCGGGTGGCAACCGCCTCGACGCGGAGAAAGGCGCCAGCGTCGCCGGTGAAGCCTTGCTGCGCGCCGATGCCAACACGGTACGCAAGGTGACGGGCTTTGCCATCGGCGGCGTCGCCCCGATCGGTCACCTCACCGCGCCGCGCATCTTCGCCGATCCCCGGCTGCGGGATTTCGGAACGGTCTATGCCGCCGCAGGCACGCCGGACCACGTCTTTTCCGTCGCCCCCGGCGCGCTGTTTGCCGCTTGCGACGCCACCGAGGCCGAGTTCACGCAATGAGCCTGCCCCATCCCCTCGACGCGCCGGAATTCTACGATCACCTGATGATCAAGCGGTTCCTGGCGTGGGTGATCGACCTGCTGATCACGCTGGTGATCGTGCTTGTGGTCTTGGCCCTGACCGGTTTTCTGGCGATTGTCATCCTGCCCTTCGTCTGGTCGGCCATCGCCATCGCCTATCGCACGGTTACGCTGACCCGCTACGGCGCGACGCTGGGGATGATGGTTGCCTCGGTCCGCTGGGTGCGGCTTGACGCCACCCGCCCCGATCAGACCGTGGCGCTGTGGCATTCGGTGATCTACACCGCGTCGATGGGGTTCGTGATCCCGCAGATCGCCTCGGTCGCGTTGATGATGGTCACGCCGTACCGACAGGGGCTGAACGACTGGATCCTCGGCACCACGATCGTCAACCGCTATCTCGAACACTGAGGATTGAAACGTCGGCGCGTTCTGGAACACGGATGCGCCATGGCCCTTGGCGGACCCGAAAACCGTTGCTAGGTTGATCACAGGCGTGCCTGAGTGCACGCATCGTTGAGTACCGATAGCCACGCCGAAGGTCTTCACCGCCCCGCTTGAAGGAAGTGCGCCCCCATGCGCCACTCGCTGCCCATAGCGCCGCAATTCTATGTCACGGCTCCGCAGCCCTGCCCCTATCTGCCGGGTCAGAGCGAGCGCAAGCTGTTCACGGCTCTGACCGGCGAAGGCGCGCGTGCGCTTAACGACACGCTGTCCAAGCAGGGCTTCCGTCGCTCACAGAATGTGCTGTATCGCCCGGCCTGCTCGGAATGCGCGGCCTGCCTTTCGGCGCGGATCCGGGTGGCGGATTTCGAGCCCTCGCGCAGCCAGCGGCGCAACATCAAGCGCAATCAGCATCTGCACCGCGAAGCGACCAGCCCCTGGGCCACGGATGAGCAGTTCACGCTGTTTCGCCGCTATCTCGACAGTCGCCACGCCGATGGCGGCATGGCCGACATGGACATCTTCGAATTCGCCGCGATGATCGAAGAGACGCCGGTGCGCTCGCGCGTGATCGAATATACCGAAAAGCCCAAGGCCCCGGTCGAGAACCGGCGTGGCTCAGGTCGGCATCTGTCGGCGGTCTGCCTGACCGATGTGCTCGATGACGGGCTGAGCCTTGTCTATTCCTTCTATGACCCCGATCGGATCAAGGACGGGCTGGGCACCTATATGATCCTTGATCATGTGGCGCTGGCGCGGCAGGTGGGTCTGCCTTACGTCTATCTTGGCTATTGGGTGCCGGGCAGCGCGAAGATGGCCTACAAGGCCAAGTTCAGCGGGCTTGAGGTCTATCGCGACGGCGACTGGCACGAATTGGGCGACCCCGAGGAATATGGCCGCCAGCCGCATCCGTTGTCTGTGCGCCCGATCACCGAACAGGTCGCCGCGATCAGCCTGCCCCCGGCGACGCCCTCTCGCGGGTCGCATAACGGCTGAGGTTTCCCCTTTCTTATTCCGTATCACGCCGCGCCCGAAAGCGCGGCGTTTTGCGTTTTTGCCCCGTGCACCCCCGCGAAAACCGGGTGTCCGCACGATGATTCACTCGAATCGACAGTGCTGGTTTTCGTTTCATGCGCAAACAGGGGGAAAAACGTAATATCCGGAAAGATTTTCGGTCATTTTCGACGCAAACCGATGTCAAGGGCGCTTGACGCTGCCCTGCAGCGGCCGTAATGTCCCGCCGAACGCTACAGGAGAGACGGATGTCCGTCGTACTTATCAGTTCAGGGGATCGTACCGGATCGGCATAAGGCCGACACCGATCGTTCCCCATGCGCCCCCCTTGACCGGGGGTTTTTTGTTGCCCTATCGGCTGGCCTGGGGCAAAGGCTGGCACAAGATCCGAAGCGAGATCCTAAGGTGGAGAAAGTCATGTCCCAGCAGACGAACGCAGCGCAAATGACGGGCGCTAAGATGGTCGTTCAGGCGCTCAAGGACCAGGGTGTCGAAGTCGTGTTCGGCTATCCCGGCGGCGCGGTGCTGCCGATCTATGACGAATTGTTCCAACAGAACGAAATCCGCCACGTTCTCGTGCGGCACGAACAGGGCGCGACGCATATGGCCGAAGGCTATGCCCGCTCGACCGGCAAGCCCGGCGTGGTGCTGGTGACCTCGGGTCCCGGCGCCACAAACGCGGTGACCGGCCTGACCGACGCGCTGATGGATTCGATCCCGCTTGTCGTGATCTCGGGTCAGGTGCCCACCTTCCTGATCGGCACCGACGGCTTTCAGGAAGCCGACACCGTGGGCATCACCCGCCCCTGCACCAAGAACAACTGGCTGGTGAAGGATCCCGACAATCTGGCCGAGACGATCCATCAGGCTTTCCACGTCGCCACGACCGGCCGTCCCGGCCCGGTTCTGGTCGATATCCCCAAGGATGTGCAATTCGCCGACGGCACCTATACCGCGCCGAAAATGGCGAAGGTCGACCATTATCAGCCCCGCGTGAAGGGCGATATCGAGGCGATCACCGCACTGGTCGAGCTGATCGAACAGGCCGAGCGCCCGGTCTTCTATACCGGCGGCGGCGTGATCAATTCGGGTCCCGGCGCGTGCCAGCTGCTGGGCGAACTGGCCGACAGCACCGGCTTTCCCGTCACCTCGACCCTGATGGGTCTGGGCGCCTATCCGGCATCGGGCAAAAGCTGGCTGGGGATGCTGGGCATGCATGGCCTCTACGAGGCCAACATGGCGATGCATGATTGCGATCTGATGATCAATATCGGCGCGCGGTTCGATGACCGGATCACCGGCCGCGTGAACGCCTTCAGCCCGAATTCGTTCAAGGCGCATATCGATATTGATCCGTCTTCGGTCAACAAGGTGATCCGCGTGGATCTGCCGATCATCGGCGATGTCGGCCATGTGCTGGAAGACCTGCTGCGGATCTGGAAATCGCGCGGCCGCAAGACCAACAAAGAAAGCCTCGCCAAGTGGTGGCGCCAGATCGAAGAGTGGAAAGCGGTCAATTGCCTCGCCTACAAGGGCTCGGACAGCATCATCAAGCCGCAATACGCGCTGCAAAGGCTGGAAGCGCTGACCAAGGGTCGCGACCGCTACATCACCACCGAAGTGGGTCAACACCAGATGTGGGCCGCGCAGTTCCTGCATTTCGACGCGCCCAACCGCTGGATGACCTCGGGCGGTCTGGGCACGATGGGCTACGGCCTGCCCGCCTCGATCGGGGTGCAGGTGGCCCATCCCGACGCGCTGGTGATCAACGTCGCCGGCGAGGCCTCGTGGCTGATGAACATGCAGGAAATGGGCACCGCGGTGCAATTCCGCGCGCCCGTGAAGCAGTTCATCCTGAACAACGAGCGTCTGGGCATGGTGCGCCAGTGGCAGCAATTGCTGCATGGCGAGCGGTATTCGCATTCCTGGTCTGAATCGCTGCCCGATTTCGTGAAACTGGCCGAAGCGTTCGGCTGCAAGGGGATCAAGGTCGATCACCCCGATCAGCTGGACGACGCGATCATGGAGATGATCAATTACGACGGCCCGGTGATCTTCGACTGCCTCGTCGAAAAGCACGAAAACTGCCTGCCGATGATCCCGTCGGGCAATGCGCACAACGACATGCTGCTGCCGTCCGACGATGTCCGCGCCATTACTGGCGCTGGCGCGGCGCTTGTGTAAGCCCTTGGTGTAAGGAAGAAATTGATGTCCCCGCTTCACATCCAGCAAGGCTCGTCCAAGCATTCGGCCTACGAGCTTCGCGACCCGAATTCCGAGGTTCTCGAACGCCATACGCTCGCCGTCATCGTCGCCAACGAACCGGGCGTTCTGGCCCGGGTCATCGGCCTGTTTTCGGGACGCGGCTATAACATCGAAAGCCTCACCGTCGCCGAGACCGACCACAAAGGCCATCGCTCGCGCATCACCATCGTCACGGTGGGCACGCCGCAGGTAATCGAGCAGATCAAGGCGCAGCTTGGCCGTATCGTACCGGTGCACGAGGTCCATGACCTGACGGTCGAGGGCGCCTCGGTCGAGCGTGAGCTGGCGCTTTTGAAGGTCGAAGGTAAGGGCGATGCCCGGATCGAGGCCCTGCGTCTGGCCGAGATCTTCCGCGCCAATGTGGTCGATTCTACGCTGGAAAGCTTCGTGTTCGAAATGACCGGCGCGCCGTCGAAGATCGACGCCTTCGCCGATCTGATGCGTCCTCTGGGCCTGTGCGAGATCGCGCGCACGGGCGTCGCGGCTCTGGCGCGTGGCGGTGCGGCCTGAGCGCCGCGCCCTGTTTCTGAAGGCGCTGCCCTTTCTCACCGGCGCGGCCCTTGCGGCGGCGCTGGTCCTGACCGCGGTGGCGACGGTTCAGACCCTGAGCCTGATGCGCGCGCGCCCCGCGGGCACACGGGTCGAGGCCTCGGTCCTGACCGTCGATCTGCGCCCGCCCACCCAGACCGAACCGTGGTACGAAGGGCGCGTGCGGCTCTTTATCTCGGACCGGCATCTGGGCACCTTCACAATCGCAACCGACCACCCGCCCGTCTCGGTGACCGAGATCTGGCCCGGGGCCACGGTCGATGTCGCCGTCACCCAAGGCAATCCCCCGCGCGTCGCGTACTGGCCCACCGGTCCGGAACACCGGAACCGCGTGACGCTGATCGCCCTTGCGCTCACCCTGCTGCTTGCCGCAGTCTCGGGGCTGGCAACCCGGATACTGAGACCCGCATGATCCCGCTCACCCTGATTGCCGGGCATGACGTGCTGTTCGTCATGGCCGCGCGCGCCGAGTTCGGCCCCCATCTGCAGGCCCGCATCACCCCGCTGATCTGCGGCGTGGGGCCGGTTGAGGCGGCGATCCAGACGAGCCGGGCGCTGACCCTTCTGGAAGCCGAAGGGCGCAAACCCGCGCTCGTCGTGTCGCTCGGCTCGGCCGGGTCCGCGCGGCTCGATCATTGCGGGCTCTATCAGGCAAGCCATGTCGCGTGGCGCGATATCGACGCCTCGGCGCTTGGGTTCGAGCGCGGTACGACGCCCTTTCTCGACCTGCCCGCGATCCTGGAATTGGGTCACGCCATTCCCGGGCTTGAGCGGGCGACCCTGTCGACCGGGGCGAATATCGTCTCGGGCACCGGATATGACGGCATCGCGCAGGACATGGTGGATATGGAAACCTTTGCCATCCTGCGCGCCTGCATGCTGGCCGAGGTGCCGCTGATCGCCCTGCGCGGCATCTCGGACGGCAAGGCAGAACTCACCGGCCTGCATGACTGGCAGGAATACCTGCATGTGGTGGATCAAAAGCTCGCCGGCGCCGTCGACAGGCTGGGCGCCGCGCTGAATGACGGCAGCCTGACGCTGTAGGGGGCGTGCTCTGCACGCACCATTCCGGGCCACGAAAAAGGGGCCCGAAGGCCCCTTCCCGTCTCAATAATGAATCGCCCGGCCGTATGCGTCGAGCACGCTTTCATGCATCATCTCGCTCAGCGTCGGATGCGGGAAGACCGTGTGCATCAGGTCTTCCTCGGTCGTTTCCAGCGTGCGGCCGATGACATAGCCCTGGATAAGCTCGGTCACTTCCGCGCCGATCATATGCGCGCCCAGAAGCTCGCCGGTCTTGGCGTCGAAAATCGTCTTCACCATGCCTTCGGGCTCGCCCAGGGCAATCGCCTTGCCGTTACCGATGAAGGGGAAACGCCCGACCTTGATGTCGTAACCCGCTTCCTTCGCTTTAGCCTCGGTCAGGCCGACGCTTGCAACCTGCGGATGGCAATAGGTGCAGCCGGCGATGGTGTTGGGCTTAATCGGATGCGGATGCTGGCCCGCGATCATCTCGGCGACGATGACGCCTTCGTGGCTGGCCTTATGCGCCAGCCACGGCGCCCCGGCGATATCGCCGATCGCCCACAGACCCTTGACCCCGGTGCGGCAATACTCGTCGACCACGACATGCGTGCGGTCGATCTTCACGCCCAGTTCTTCCAGGCCCAGCCCTTCGACATTGCCGACGATGCCGACCGCCGAAATCACCGTGTCGAAATCCTCGGTCGTGGTCTTGCCGCCCGCTTCCAGATGCGCGGTGACCTTGCCGTTGCCGCGGTCGAGTTTCTTGACCGTGGTCTTTTCCTTGATCTTCATGCCCTGCTTGGTGAACTGCTTCTTGGCGAAGGCCGAGATCTCGGCATCTTCCACCGGCAGCACCCGGTCCATCACTTCGACCACCGTGGTATCGGCGCCCAGCGTGTTGAAGAAGCTGGCAAATTCGATACCGATCGCGCCCGAGCCGATGACCAGCAGCTTCTTGGGCATCCGCTTGGGGTCGAGCGCGTGCTTGTAGGTCCAGACCAGATCGCCATCGGCTTCCAGCCCCGGCAATTCGCGCGCGCGCGCGCCGGTGGCAAGGATGATGTCGGGCGCCTTGAGCGTCTCCTCACCCTTGTCGCCCTTGACCGAGACCTTGCCCGCGGCCGGGATCGTGGCCTTGCCCATGAAGACGGTGATCTTGTTCTTCTTCATCAGATGGCCGATGCCGCCCGAAAGCTGCCCGGCCACCCCGCGCGAGCGTTTGACCACGGCGGACAGATCAAAGTCGATCTTGTCCGCGCTCAGGCCAAAATCCTTGGCGCGGTGCATCAGGTGGAAGACCTCGGCTGAGCGCAGCAGCGCCTTGGTCGGAATGCAGCCCCAGTTCAGGCAGATGCCGCCCAGATGCTCGCGCTCGACAATGGCAACCTTCTTGCCAAGCTGGGCGGCGCGGATCGCCGCCACATAGCCGCCGGGGCCCGCCCCGATCACGACGACATCAAAGCTCTGCTCTGCCATGGATCCCTCCCGCATGGAATATGGTTTAGCACTAAACTATTTCTCAGGCGCATGCAACAGCGCTGGTCCAGGAGCCGGCGGCGCCGGGCGAATAGCCGCCCTGCATGGACCGAAAAGCCCAATGACGCCGCGCGGTCCGGGATCAAGCCGCTTCAAGCCCGCGAACGGTAGCGCCATAGCCGCCCTCGGCAAGCCACGCGGCCTCGGCAGCCGTGGTCTCGCGTCCGAGCGCCTCGTTGCGGAAGGGGAAGCGGCGAAAGCGGCGGATGATGTCCCGATGCGCGCGCGCATGAACGATATTGGGTCCGCCGGTTTCGGGCAGCCGGGCAAGCATCAGCGCCACGCAGCGATCCTGATCGAACGGGCTTTCCGAATGCATGAGCGGCATGTAACAGAATTGCCGCAGCGGCTCGGGGATCTTCATATCGGAATTGTTGAGCCACATGTAATGCGACACCCGCCGCGCCTTGAAATCGGTGGCAAAGGCCTTGCCCTGACCCCGGAACATGTTGCGCGGAAACTGATCGGTCAGCAGCAGATAGGCCAGCATCCCGTCCGGGCAGGACATCCAGTTGCGCAGCCCGCCGGCATTGGCGGTGTTCCAGTCCTCTTCGAAACGCGACCGGATCTCTGCATCCAGCGCCTCACCTCCGGCATACCAGCCATCGGGCCCCAGATCGTTCCAGTAATCGAGGATCGCGTCGGCGCGGGCGGTGGTCGTCATGGCGGGCTCCTTTTTCGCCAGCCTGCGCCGAGCGCAGGGTGGCGGTCAAGCCCGCCATCGATCACCCGTTGGCGAGAGCCGCGCAAAAGCGGCCCCTGCCCGTCTTTGCGCTCAGGATGACTGCGACTCGGCCTCGGTCTGTTCGAGCGCCGCTTCGATGGTCACCACCGATGCCGTGGGCGAAATCGCCGTGTAGCTGCCCTGCGCATCGGGCGTCGAGCGGCGCTGCGTCATCCGCCAGCCGGCATAGGCTGCGAGCAGCATGAAGATGATGCCCATATACAGGAAGAAGCCCGACGGCCCGATGGCGCCCATCAGCCAGCCGGTAACGATCGGGCCCGAAATCGCGCCGATCCCGTTGATGAACATCAACCCGGCCGAGGCCGCCGCCATGTCGCTGTTGTCGAGATAGTCGTTCACATAAGCCAGCAGCAGCGAATAGAGCGGGTTCGAGATCCCGCCCATCAGCACGCCGATGCCGATCATCATCACGAAGGGCACGTCGAACAAGACCGGCACCATCAGCACCACGCTGCCCGCAATCGCCAGCGCAAGGATCAGCAGGCGCCGGTCGGTCCGGTCGCTGAGCATGCCGATGGGAAATTGCAGAAACAGCCCGCCCACATAGATCGAGGCGATGAAGATCGACAGATCACGGATATTCAGCCCCGCCTGCGTGCCCCATACCGAGGCCATGCCGAATTGCGCCGAGAACACGCCGCCCAGCAGGAACATGCCCACGCAACCCAGCGGCGACGCCTCATAGAGAGCCTTGAAGCTCAGACGCTTGGTCGTGTCAAAGGCCGGCGCAGGCGAGATCGACAGCAGGATCGGCGTGAAGGACAGCGACACCAGAACCGAAGGGATGACGAACAGGATATAACCCGACGGATCGCCGAAATTCAGCAACGCCTGCGCGGCGATGATGCCGATCATCTGCACGATCAGGTACAGCGACAGCGCCTGCCCCCGCGTCTCGTTGGTCGAGGCGTTGTTGAGCCAGCTCTCGGCAGTGATGTAGACGCCCGAAAACGAGAAGCCAATCAGCACCCGCATGACCGACCACGCGATCCAGTTGGGCGCCGCCGCGTAGAGGATCAGCACCGCCGAAATCAGCGAGCCGAGCGCCGCGTAAACGCGGACATGCCCGACCCGGCGGATCATTTCGGGCGCCAGCCGCGAGCCGAACAGGAAGCCCACGAAATAGCACGACATAACGACCGACATCTGCGTGGTCGAGAAATCCTCGATCCCGCCGCGGATACCCAGAAGCGTCCCCTGCATGCCGTTGCCCAGCATCAGCAGCATCAGCCCGAACAACAGGGGCCAAGTCGATCCGAGAACTTTTAGCATTGGGGCGCTCCGGTCTGTCCAAGCGTTTCTCACCTAGCACAGTTACAGTAACGTGAAGGCTGAAAAGCGGCATCTCGGCAACGCTTTGCCCGAACCGTGCAAACGAAGTCCCGCCTAAACCAGATGATCGGCACGCTCGTCAACAGGATCCTTCGATCCCGGTCGGGTCAGGCGGAGATCAGCGCACGACCTTGCCGCCGCCCCGCTGCCATGCGCCCAGATTGCCGAGGTTATACACCTCTACAAAGCCGTGCCGCTTCAGGATCCCCGCAGCCCGGCCCGACCGCGCGCCCGAGGCGCAATACAGATACAGCGGATGTCCGGCCTTGCGCGCCGCCGCCAGCCGCTTGTCGAAATGACCAGACGCCGGGTCGGCCGTCAGGTGCAGGCGGTTCAGCGGCAGGTTCAGCGCGCCCTGGGCTTTGCCCGACCGCGTCTCGGCCTCTTCGCGCACATCGATGATCAGCGCGCGATTGGCGCTCGCCGCGTTGACGGCCTCGGCGGGATCGACAGCGGACGCGCCGCCCATAAGCGAGGAAAACAGGTTGAACATCGTCAGGCTCCGCAGGGATGAACAGGATCGGTTGAGTGTGAGATAGCAAGCCGGGCGAAAATATTCAAGATACGGAATTTGTCTTTCGCTGCAGGGCGGAAAAATCTGTCCGGGCGCCTGCTGGAACCGTCAAAGTTTACTATTTGTTCACTGCGGCCCATTGGAGACTCGCCGCGCGTGCACTATCTTCGCGCCGAAGGCTCGCGCTGAGGGCCGCAACACGACACGAGCCGGAAGCGAAAAAACATGGCGGAACAGAAGTTCATCGAAATCCGCGGCGCGCGCGAACACAATCTCAAGGGAGTCGATGTCGATATCCCGCGTGACAAACTGGTGGTGATGACCGGGCTGTCGGGCTCGGGAAAATCCTCGCTCGCCTTCGACACGATCTATGCCGAAGGTCAGCGTCGCTACGTGGAATCGCTGTCGGCCTATGCGCGTCAGTTCCTCGACATGATGCAAAAGCCCGATGTCGATCATATCGCTGGCCTCAGCCCGGCGATTTCCATCGAGCAGAAGACGACCTCGAAGAACCCGCGTTCGACCGTCGGCACGGTGACCGAGATCCACGATTACCTGCGCCTGTTGTTCGCGCGCGCCGGCACCCCCTATTCGCCCGCCACCGGCCTGCCCATCGAGGCGCAGCAGGTGCAGGACATGGTCGACCGCGTGCTGCAGATGGAAGACGGCACCCGCGCCTATCTGCTGGCGCCCATCGTGCGCGACCGTAAGGGCGAGTACCGCAAGGAAATGCTGGAACTGCGCAAGCAGGGTTTCCAGCGCGTGAAAGTCGACGGCACCTTCTACGAGCTCGACACCCCGCCCGAGTTGGACAAGAAATTCCGCCACGATATAGACGTCGTGGTCGACCGGATCGTCGTGCGTCAGGGGATCGAAACGCGGCTGGCCGACAGTTTCCGCACCGCGCTGGATCTGGCTGACGGGATCGCCGTGCTGGAAATGGCCTCGGCCCCCGAGGGCGAAGACCCCGAACGCATCACCTTCTCCGAGAATTTCGCCTGCCCGGTCAGCGGCTTCACCATCCCCGAGATCGAGCCGCGCCTGTTTTCGTTCAACGCGCCCTTCGGCGCCTGCCCCGCCTGTGACGGGCTCGGCGTCGAGCTGTTTTTCGACGAACGGCTTGTCGTGCCCGATGCGATGCTGCGGCTGGAAGACGGCGCCATCGCACCGTGGCGCAAGGGCAAGACGCCCTATTTCCTGCAAACCATCGAGGCGCTGGCAAAACACTACAAATTCAACGCCAAGAAGCCGTGGCGCGACCTGCCGGACGCGGCGAAAGAGGTGCTGCTGCATGGCTCGGGCGGCGAAGAGATCGCCTTCCGCTACGACGATTCCGGCCGCGTCTACAAGGTCAGCCGCGCTTTCGAAGGCGTCATTCCCAACATGGAACGCCGCTGGCGCGAGACGGATTCCGCTTATATCCGCGAGGAATTCGAGCGGTATCAAAACAACCGCCCCTGCTCGGCCTGCGGCGGCGCGCGTCTCAAGCCCGAAGCCTTGGCGGTCAAGATCGCCGGGCTGCATATCAGCCAGGTTTCGGAAATGTCGATCCGCGACGCGCTGACCTGGATCGAGGACGCGCCCAACCACCTGTCGAAGCAGAAAAACCAGATTGCTACCGCGATCCTTAAGGAGATCCGCGAACGTCTTGGGTTCCTTGTGAATGTGGGCCTCGATTACCTGACGCTGAGCCGCGCGGCGGGGACGTTGTCGGGCGGTGAAAGCCAGCGGATCCGTCTGGCCAGCCAGATCGGCTCGGGGCTGACCGGCGTGCTTTACGTGCTGGACGAGCCGTCCATCGGCCTGCACCAGCGCGACAACGACCGGCTACTGACCACGCTCAGAAACCTGCGCGATCAGGGCAACACGGTGCTTGTGGTCGAACATGACGAGGACGCGATCCGTACCGCCGATTTCGTGCTGGATATCGGCCCCGGCGCGGGCGTCCATGGCGGGCGCATCGTCAGTCAGGGTACGCCCGAAGAAATCGCCGCCGATCCCGTCAGCCTGACCGGGCAATACCTGTCGGGCGCGCGAGAGATCGCCGTGCCCGCCACTCGGCGCGAGGGCAACGGCAAGCATATCCGCGTGGTCAAGGCCAACGGCAACAACCTGCGCGACGTGACGGTGGATTTCCCGCTGGGCAAGTTCGTCTGCGTTGCGGGCGTGTCTGGCGGCGGCAAGTCGACTCTGACCATCGAGACGCTGTTCAAGACCGCCTCCATGCGGCTGAACGGTGCGCGCCAGACTCCCGCGCCCTGCGAAACCGTTCAGGGGCTTCAACACCTGGACAAGGTCATCGATATCGACCAGCGCCCCATCGGCCGCACGCCGCGCTCGAACCCGGCCACTTATACCGGCGCCTTCGGTCCCATCCGTGACTGGTTCGCGGGGCTGCCCGAAGCCAAGGCGCGCGGCTACAAGCCGGGGCGGTTTTCGTTCAACGTCAAGGGCGGGCGTTGCGAGGCCTGTCAGGGCGACGGCGTGCTGAAGATCGAAATGAACTTCCTGCCCGACGTCTATGTCACCTGCGAAACCTGCAAGGGCAAGCGGTACAATCGCGAGACGCTCGAGGTATTGTTCAAGGGTAAATCAATTTCCGACGTGCTGGAAATGACGGTCGAGGAAGCACAGGATTTCTTCACCGCCGTGCCGTCGATCCGCGAGAAGATGGACGCGCTGATGCGCGTGGGGCTGGGCTATATCAAGGTGGGCCAGCAGGCGACGACGCTGTCGGGCGGCGAGGCGCAGCGCGTCAAGCTGTCGAAGGAACTGGCCCGCCGGTCGACCGGCAAGACGCTGTATATCCTCGATGAACCAACCACCGGCCTGCATTTCGAAGACGTGCGCAAGCTGCTGGAAGTGCTGCATGAGCTGGTCGAGCAGGGGAATACCGTTGTGGTGATCGAGCACAATCTCGACGTCATCAAAACCGCCGACTGGATCATCGATATCGGGCCTGAGGGCGGTGATGGCGGCGGTCAGATCGTGGCCGAAGGGACGCCGGAAGAGGTGGTCAAGGTCGCGGGCAGCCATACCGGCCATTATCTTGCGCCCTTGCTCAAACAGCGGCGCCGGGCTGCGGAGTGAGGAAGGGGGGCTTTCCGCCCCCCTCTTTGCCATCTGGCAAATTCACCCCCCGAGAGTATTTCGGGCAGAATGAAAAGCCGAGCGTCAGAAGAACGCCTGCAATCCCGTCTGCGCGCGGCCGAGGATTAGCGCATGGACGTCATGCGTACCCTCATAGGTGTTGACGGTTTCCAAGTTCACCATATGGCGGATGACCTGGAATTCCTCGGAAATTCCGTTGCCACCATGCATGTCGCGCGCGACGCGGGCGATATCCAGCGCCTTGCCGCAATTGTTGCGTTTGATCAGGCTGATCATCTCGGGTGCGCCCTGCGCCTCGTCCAGGAGGCGTCCGACCTGAAGCGCCGCCTGCAGGCCCAGGGTGATCTCGGTCTGCATATCGGCGAGCTTTTTCTGGAACAGCTGCGTGCCTGCGATCGGCTTGTCGAACTGCTTGCGGTCGAGCCCGTATTGGCGCGCCGCGTGCCAGCAGAATTCGGCTGCGCCCATCACGCCCCAGGCGATGCCGTAGCGCGCGCGGTTGAGGCAACCGAACGGACCTTTGAGCCCCTCGACATAGGGTAGCAAGGCGTCTTCGCCCACCTCGACATTGTTCATCACGATTTCGCCGGTGGTCGAGGCGCGCAAGCTGAGCTTGCCTTCAATCGTGGGCGCGCTGAGCCCCTGCATCCCCTTTTCCAGCACGAAGCCGCGGATGCGTCCGCCATGCGCTTCGGACTTGGCCCAAACCACGAAAACATCGGCGAAGGGCGCGTTCGAGATCCACATTTTCGAGCCGTTCAGGCGGTAGCCGGTCTCGGTCTTCACCGCACGGGTCTTCATCCCCGCCGGGTCCGAACCGGCATCGGGTTCGGTCAGACCGAAACAGCCGATCAGCTGACCCGAGGCCAGCCCGGGCAGATATTTCTGCCGCTGCTCTTCCGAGCCATAGGCGTAGATCGGGTACATCACCAGCGAGCTTTGCACCGACATCATCGAGCGATAGCCGCTATCGACGCGCTCGATCTCGCGCGCGACCAGACCATAGGTCACGTAGCCAGCGCCCAGCCCGCCATATTCCTCAGGCACGGTGACGCCCAGAAGCCCGGCCTCGCCCATCAGCGGGAACAGCGACGGGTCCGAGGTTTCCTCGCGGAACGCCTTGATCACGCGCGGCTGCAGCACCGTTTGCGCGAAATCGCGCGCGGCATCGCGCAGCATGCGCTCGTCCTCGGTCAGCTGGGTATCGAGACGCAGGGCATCGTCCCATTGGAACCGGGCGAGGTCGGGGGCGTCTTTGGGCTTCAGCTTGGGGCGATCGGACATGGGGGCCTCTCAGTTTTGGGGATGGGTCGAAATACCATGAGACAGCGGCGCGAAAAACGGATAAATCGGCATAGAACTATGAGGGAATGGAATGCTTCAACGCCGCCTTCTGCCCAATACGCCCGCGCTTCTGGCCTTTGACGCTGTCGCGCGGACCGGGAATTTTACCGCTGCCGCGCGCGATCTGGGGCAGACGCAGGGCGCGGTCTCGCGGCAGGTGGCGCAGCTTGAAGGACAGCTGGGCGTGGCGCTGGTCACGCGCGGCGCGCGCGCCGCGCGGCTCACCGAGGCCGGCGCCGCCTATGCCCGCGCCGTGCGCTCGGCCCTCGACACGCTGGGACAGGGCGCGATGGAGGCGCTTGGCCAGACGCCCGAACCCGGACTGCATCTGGCGATCCTGCCCACCTTCGGCACCCGCTGGCTGATGCCG
The DNA here is from genome assembly GCF_017303295.1 of Rhodobacter sp. NTK016B. Taxonomy (GTDB): domain Bacteria; phylum Pseudomonadota; class Alphaproteobacteria; order Rhodobacterales; family Rhodobacteraceae; genus Pararhodobacter. The sequence continues at coordinate 77,964 of NZ_JAFKOK010000014.1, forward strand.
CGCATCCCCCGCTTCGTGCGCCGCCACCCCGAGATCACGCTGCATGTCACCACGCGGATCGGTCAGTTCGATCTTGCCGGTGCTGGCATTGATGCGGCCATCCATTCGGGGCGCGGAGACTGGCCCGGCGCGAGACTGACGCTGCTGATGGAAGAGCGCGTGATCCCGGTCGCCGCGCCCGGCACGCCCGGCGTCGCGGGGCAGCCGCTTCTGGCGCTGGCGACGCGGCCGCAGGCCTGGCCCGACTGGTGGGCGCATAGCGGGCAGCGCGGCGCGTTGCCCGCGCCGTCGATGCGGCTTGAACAGGTGGCAACGCTGGCGCAGGCGGCGGCGGCGGGAATGGGTGTCGCGCTGATGCCCGCTTTCCTGATCCGGCCCGAGCTCGACAGCGGCGCGCTGGTGCCGCTGGGCCCCGAGACATCGACGGGCTTCGGCTATTGGTTCGTCGAACCCGATGCCACGCCCAAGCCCGCCACAGCCCATTTCAAGGACTGGCTGCTGACCGAAACCGACCGCGATACGGTGGTCTAGCCCGGCCCGCCTCTTTCATTCTGCCACAAATACTCAGTCGCGCCGGGGCAACAGAAGCGAGGCGTCGCCGTAGCTGAAGAAACGGTAGCCAGAAACCACGGCATGGGCATAGATCGCGTCAATCCGCTCCTTGCCCATCAGGGCCGAGACGAGCATCAGCAGCGTCGATTTGGGCAGGTGGAAATTGGTCATCAACCCGTCTGTCGCGTGGAACTCGAAGCCGGGATAGATGAAAATATCCGTCTCACCGCGCCAGGGCTCGACGCGGCCCGAGCGTGCCGCGCTTTCAATCAGGCGCAGCGCCGTCGTGCCGACCGGGATCACCCGGCCGCCTGCGGCCTTTGTGGCGTTGATCGCGTCGGCGGCTTCGGGCGTGACCTCGCCCCACTCGGCATGCATCCGGTGGGTTGTCACATCCTCGACCTTCACGGGCAGGAAAGTCCCCGCGCCGACATGCAGCGTAACTTCGGTAAACGCGACGCCTTTTTCCCTGAGCGCGTCGAGCAAGGATGCGTCGAAATGCAGGCTGGCGGTCGGGGCCGCGACGGCGCCACGGGCGCGGGCAAAGACGGTCTGGTAATCCTCGGCATCCTGCGCATCGGCGGGGCGGCGGCTTTCGATATAGGGGGGTAGCGGCATCCGCCCCGCCGCGTCGAGCGCGGCGTCGAAGTCAGGGCCCTTCAGGTCGAAATCCAGCACGGCCTCGGTCTCGTCGCGCGCGCTGACGGTGGCGGTCAGGCCCGCGCCGAAATCGACGCGGTCACCGAGCGCCAGCTTGCGCAACGGCCGGGCCAGTACGCGCCAGCCACCTGCGGGCTCGGGGTTCAGAAGAGTAGCCTCGATCCGCGCCACGCCCGAGCCGTCTTTCGTCGCCCGCGTCCGCGTGCCGAACAGCCGAGCGGGGATCACGCGTGTATTGTTCAGAACCAGCCGGTCGCCCGGTTGCAGGATCTCGGTAAGATCCCGGACATGCCGGTCGGCGATCGCCTCCCCCTCGGCCAGCAGCAGCCGCGCCGCCGGGCGCGGCTTCACAGGCCGCGTGGCAATCAGCTCTTCGGGCAGGTCGAAGTCGAAATCGCTCAGTTTCATGCGGTCTCTCCGCAAATTTCCGCTTGCCGCCCTTTAACGCCGCGGCACTTCGACTACAACTTAGGAGACGACGAAGGAGTCTCCCATGGACATCGACGACCAAGCCCCCGATTTCACCGCCCCCATGCAGGATGGCGCCACGATCACCCTGTCGGAATTCCGCGGCCAGCCCGTGGTGCTGTATTTCTACCCCAAGGCCGACACGCCGGGCTGCACGCAAGAGGCCAAGGATTTCACCGAGCTGGGCCACGACTTCAAGAAACTCGGCGCCAAGGTGATCGGCGTCAGCAAAGACGCGCCCGCCAAGCTGGAAAAGTTCGGGCTGAAATACGATCTGGGCGTCACGCTGGTCTCGGATGCCGAAGGCGATATCTGCGAACGCTACGGCGTCTGGGGCGAAAAGAAGATGTATGGCAAGACCTTCATGGGCATCACCCGCGCCACGTTCCTGATCGACGGTCAGGGCAATATCGCGCGGATCTGGCCCAAGGTCAGCGTCAAGGGCCATGCCGAAGAGGTGCTCGCCGCCGTGCACGAGATGCAGCAGATCGAGTAAGCGCGGATCTCTGCCCTGCCCTTGCCTGCCCGCGCGCGGCATTATATCAGTCCGAAGACTTCCCGGGGGCCATCGCGGCCCCCTCGCCTTTGGCGATATCCCTTTTTGCTGACACAGGTGACCTGAATGCGCGCAGAAACCCAGAACAGCGTCGAAGCGATCAAGAAATCGCTGGCCCTGCTCGCACAGCGCATGGATCGCGAGACCGCCGCCCACCGGCTGGAAGAATTCGACGCGATGATCGAGGATCCAAACCTGTGGAACGATCCCGTCCGCGCGCAGAAACTGATGCGCGAGCGTCAGCAGTTGATGGACGCGATGGGCACCTATGACGCGATCAGCCGCGATCTGAACGACAATGTCGAGCTGATCGAGTTGGGCGAGATGGAAGACGACGCCGAAGTCGTGGCCGAGGCCGAACAAGCCATCAACGCGCTGAAAGAAAAAGCCGCCGCCAAGGAACTGGAAGCGCTGCTCGACGGCGAGGCCGACGGCAATGATACCTTCCTTGAGATCAACGCCGGCGCCGGCGGGACCGAGGCCTGCGACTGGGCGTCGATGCTGCAGCGGATGTATGTCCGCTGGGCCGAGAAAGCCGGCTACAAGGTCGAACTGCAATCGGAAGAAGGCGGTGCCGAGGCCGGGATCAAATCCTGCGCCTACAAGATCAGCGGCCCGAATGCCTATGGCTGGCTGAAATCGGAATCGGGCGTGCACCGGCTGGTGCGAATCTCGCCTTTCGGCAAGGGCACGCGCGAGACGTCCTTTGCGTCGGTCTGGGTTTACCCGGTGGTCGACGACAATATCGATATCGAGGTCAATCCCGCCGATATCCGCATCGACACCTACCGCTCGTCCGGGGCCGGTGGTCAGCACGTCAACACCACCGACTCGGCGGTGCGGATCACCCACCACCCGACCGGGATCGTGGTCACGTCGTCGGAAAAGTCCCAGCACCAGAACCGCGATATCGCCATGAAAGCGCTGAAATCGCGGCTGTATCAGATGGAGCTGGACAAGCGGAACGCGGCGATCAACGAGGCGCATGAAAATAAGGGCAGCGCGGGCTGGGGCAACCAGATCCGCAGCTACGTCCTGCAGCCCTATCAGATGGTCAAAGACCTGCGCACGCAGCACGAAACCTCGGATACGCAGGGCGTTCTGGACGGGGATCTGGACGGATTCATGGCTGCCACGCTGGCCATGCAGGTCTCGGGTAAAAGCCGCGCCGACGCCCAGGGCGAAGAATAACCGAGGGCGCCCCCCTCTCCCTCAGGCCGGGCGCCCGGGCTTGTTACCACGGGCACCGGGCCGATCAGGGGTAAGTGTTACAGCTTGATGCCCGGCAGGTAAGCGCCAAGACGGCTGAAATCCTTGGCGGGCTGAGCCTTGCGGCGGGTCTTCACGGCCATCGACGCCTCGATACGCGAGATCGCCATCAGGTCGTCGTAGATATCGAGAGCGGGACGGTTCGTCTGGGTGCGGTTCATGGATCGGTCTCCGGATTTCTGCGCCCTTTTGTGGGCGGTGTTACCGTAAGAACGATTGAAACCCTCCAAAGGTTCATTTTTTCCCGGACACGAATGCGAAATATTCTTTCAGTGGCTTTCGGGGGGGCCGTTCTGCCCGAAACAGCGCTACCCCTGAGGTTGCCGGGTGCCGGGTAGCGTCAACTCTGCGTGTGTTGCCCTATCCAGAACCCCTTCGGCTTGGCATGATGGGAAGAGCCTTCTCTTGACCCCGCGCTCGGAGAGTTCCCATGTCCCGTACCCTTCCGCTTCTCGCCCTTGCCGCTGCCGTGACGATGACCAGCCCGGGCACCGCTTTCGCCAATGGCCCCGGCTTCGCGATCAATGATCCGACCCGCTGTTTCGACCTGTATTGCGGCAGGCCCTGCCCTGCTGGTCGCAATTGCGGCGACATCCGTCCGCCCCGGCATCCCGTGCGCCCGGTGCATCCGTGGTGGCCCGGTTTCCGCCCGCCCGTCGGTCATCCGCCCGCCGAATACGCCGATCCCCTGCCTGCCCATTGCGCCATGACCTACCGGCAGGGCGACGGCCACCGCGATGGCTACTGGGCCGATTGCCTGCGCGATGCGGGCTTCCGCAATCTGCCGGGGCGCTGCCGCTACACCACCACGGCGGGCGACGCGCTTTACAACGCGCAATGTCTGCGGACGGCCGGTTACCGCTACTGAACGCGGGCATGCGCGTTCGGCGCGATTGATCCGGTCTTGCAAGCTAGGTAGCCTTCCCTTGCGCGAACGAGCATTGGGAGGCGACCACCTTGACCGAGATCCAACCCGACCCGCCGCCGGGGCTGGCGTCACAGCCATCCCCCATACCCGAGCCTCAATCCCTCGCGCCCGCAGATTTGAGACAGGTTCTGGCGCTTGGCTGGCGCGACTTCACGCGCGCGCCGCTCTACGGCCTCGTCTTCAGCGCGGTCTATGTGCTGGGCGGGCTGATCATGTATGCGATTTTCTCGGCTGCCGCTGCCGAATACTGGTTCATCCCGATTGCCGTGGGGTTCCCGATCCTCGCCCCCTTCGCCGCGACCGGCCTGTACGAGGTCAGCCGCCGGTTGGAGACGGGCGAGCCGCTGAGCCTGCGCTCGGTCTTTGCCATCGTCTTCGCGCAGAAGGACCGGCAGGTGCCGTCGATGGCGATGTTCATCCTGCTGGTCTTCATGTTCTGGGTGTTCATCGCCCACACCATCTTCGCGCTGTTCTTCGGGCTGACGCCGATCACCGGCTCGACCCTGTCGATGCTGCTCAGCGCCAATGGGTTGATGATGCTCTTGGTCGGATCGGTCATCGGCGGCGTGATGGCGGCGATGTTCTACGCGCTGACGGTGGTCAGCCTGCCGCTGCTTCTGGACCGCGAGGTCGATTTCATCACCGCCATGATCACCAGCTTTGGCTGCGTGACGCGCAATCCGGCGGCGATGATCGGCTGGGCCGCGCTGATCGCCGTGGCGTTGTTTGTCGGCATGGTGCCGCTGTTTCTGGGCCTTTTCGTCGTCCTGCCGGTTTTCGGCCACGCGACATGGCACCTGTATCGGCGCCTTCTGCCCCCAAGCTGACGCGCTGAGGCCAGAAACGAAAAACGGGGGGCCTCTGTGGCCCCCCGTTCAAATTCACATAACCCGTATGACGGCTTACTTGCCGCCGGCTTTGCTGTCGACAGGCGCTTTGGGCGCCGACGAAGACGCACCGGACGGGGCCGAAGCAGGGCGCGCGGCAGCGGCGGCCGGAGCCGGGCTTTGCGCCGGGCGCGGCGAGGACGAGGCCTGCGGCTGCGCATTGCCCGAGCTGGCGCTCGGCGCCGACTGCGAGGCCTGCGCCAGCGGATCGTCCTGACGCTGAACCGATCCCTCGAAATGGGCGCCCGATTCAATGGCGATGGTCTTGTGGATGATGTCGCCTTCGACACGCGCGGTCGAGGTCAGGCGCACTTTCAGCCCGCGAACCCGACCGATGACGCGGCCGTTGATGACGATGTCGTCGGCGACGATCTCGCCGCGGATTGTGGCGCTTTCACCCACGGTGAGCAGATGCGCGCGGATATCGCCGTCGACGACACCCTCGATGACCACATCACCCGAGGTGCGCAGGTTGCCCGAGATCTGCAGATCGGCCGACAGGACCGAGGCAGCCGGCTTGCTTTTCGGAGCCCCGCCGGGCGCGGCAGAGCCGCCGAAGTCCATGTTGGGGCGCGACGCGGAAGAGGGTTGCGCGGGCGAAGACGATTCGGTCGGACGCGCCGCTTCAGGACGAGCGGCGGTCTCGTTGATCCTGCTCTTAGAAAACATTCTGTGCTGCCCTTATGTAGGTCATGGGATTGATGGGATCGCCGCCGACACGGATTTCGTAGTGCAGATGCGTCCCGGTGGAGCGGCCTGTCGAGCCCATACCACCGATACGCTCCCCGCGCGAGACTCTTTGGCCCTCGCTCACGGCGATACTACTCAAATGCGCATAACGCGTTTCGAACCCGAAGTCATGGCGGATCGTGATCATGTTGCCATAGCCGCTCTGGCGACCGGCGAACGTCACGACGCCATCCGCCGTGGCATGGATCGCGGTCCCGCGCGAGCCGCCCCAATCCTGCCCGGCATGAAGGCGACGCCCGCCATTGATCGGGTCGGTGCGGTAGCCGAAAGGCGAGGTCATCCGCGCCCCGTTGACTGGCAATGCGAAGGGCGTGCGGGCCAGCGCGATGCGATACATGTCGATTTCTTCCAGCGCGGCCAGAACCGAATTGGCGCGCACCTCGTCGCTCGCCGGGTCCAGCGTGCCCGAGGTCGAGATCGAGATCGGCTGCAGCGAGGCCGATTGCGACTGATAACCCGCGCGCACCTGCCGCAGCAACGTCTCGCTCGACAGGCCCGCCGCGTTGAACATCCGCTCGATCGGCTGGATCGACGCTTCGACCGCCTGTTCAAGCTGGGTGAAGATGCGCGTGTTGCGGTCCTGAATCAGCCGGTATTCCAGCGCCAGATGCTGCGCTTCGCGCGTGGCGCCCTCGGCCATGCCGCGGATCATTTCGCGCTCGGCGGCGGTGCGGTCCAAGGCGGTCAGCACGAAGTCCAGCGTCTGCTGAACCTCACCCAGATTCTCGTTCGCATCGGCAAGCTGGGCATTGGCGTCGAGCGCTTCCAGTTCGGCCACCCGCGTCAGCGCGTCGTCGCGTTCATCGAGCGCCGTGCTCAGCGTCGCCTGCAGCGCGTCGATACCGCGCGCCAGTTCCGCATTGCGCTGCTCGCCCGCCATCACCGTGGCCTGCATATGCGCCACGCGGTCCATCGCTTCGCCGAAACGGGCATGCGATTGCTGGGCTTCAGCCAGCGCGCGGTCGCGTTGCGCGGCCATGTCGTTGAGCCGGGTTTCGAAATAGGTCTGCTCGCGGCGGGTATTCTCGCGCAGGTCGTTCGAGCCGAGTATTTCGAAGAACAGGATCGAGGTCGCGACAAGGCTCCAGGCCATGTAGGCGACGGTGCCTGTCAGGATCACCGCCTGCGCCGTGGGTTTCAGCCGGACGAAACGAGTGGTCGTCTCCGAGCGGAGAAACAGACGGCGTTCAGGAAGATAGCGCTCAAGCGCGGCGTTCAGAGTATCGATCCAGGCCCCCACGGGTTCCCCTCACTTTATCCGGGCGATTTAACGCCTCTTCGACGCGTCAACGCGAAACCTTGAACTCTGTTAATCGCCAGACCTTTGCCTAGCAACCGTTTTGCCCATGTCGAATCGCCCCCATAGGCGGGTCTTGGCGCATTCGGCAAAAAACCGCCGAGTTTGAATCACTTACGCGTTTGCGTCGAAACGCTGAGTGTTCTCGCGATGTTCTTCCGTCAGCGGCCAGTAGAAATCGGGCGGGATCCCGGCCTCGGCGCGCTTTTCCTCGTTGAAGGGTGGTTTCAGCGCGCCGTGGAAATAGCGCTGCACCAGCCGGTGAAACGCGTCTTTCGGGTCCTCGTCATGACGCCCGCAGAGGAAGTGAAACCATTTCGAGCCATAGGCGACATGGCCCACTTCTTCGGCATAGATCGTCTCCAGCGCCGCGACCGCATCCTCGACCCCGGCCTTGCGAAAGAGCTCGATCATACCCGGCGTCACGTCGAGCCCGCGCGCTTCCAGCACCATCGGCACGACCGCCAACCGGCCCAGGAAATCGTCCTTGGTGTCCAGCGCCGCGCGCCACATGAACGCATGGGCGGGCAAGGCGCCGTAGGACGACCCCATGCTTTCCAGAACATCGCAGACAAGGTTGAAATGCTTGGATTCTTCCGCCGCCGACTTGACCCAGTCGTCATAGAACCCGATGGGCATCGTCACATCGGTGAAGCGCGCGATGATGTCCCAGTGCAGGTCCACGGCGTTCAGTTCGATATGCGCGACGGCGTGCAAAAGCGCGATCCGCCCGGCGGGCGAGCCCGGCCTGCGCCGGGGCATGTCGCGCGGATTCAGAAGCTCGGGCTTGTCGGGCCGCGCGGGCGTATCGGGGGGTGTGCCCTGCCCGACCGGCATCGGTTGGCCCGCCTTGCGCCCCTCGAACCATGCCTCAGCACAGCGTTTCGACAGCGCGGTTTTCGCGCGCCCGTCGGCCGTGTTCAGAACCGCCACCGCGCATTCGGCAAGGGTTGAGGGCAGTTCCGCAGGGGGTTGCGGGGGCAAGTCTGTCATTCATCCTCCAGCGCGATCAGCGCAGCGCCGGCCTCGACCTGATCGCCCGCCTGCGCCAAAATCTCGGCCACTTTTCCGTCGCGCCCGGCACTCAACGTGTGTTCCATCTTCATGGCTTCCAGAATCGCCAGACGCGCGCCCTTTTCCACCATATCGCCCGCCGAGACAAACACCGCCTTCACCAGCCCCGGCATCGGTGCCAGGACAACGCCCGCCCCCGCGCCCGCGACTTCAGCCACGCTCAGCGGGTCGGGGATGGTGAAGTGCAGCGTGCGCGCACCGAAGACGCTGACCGAGACCGGGCCCGTACGCGCCGCCTCGGGCGCCCGCGCGCCGTCGATCCACCACGCATCCGCACGCCGCTCGGCCTGAAGCGTCTCGTCGCCAACGGCCACCTGCCAGCCCGCACCCGCCCGCGACATCCGCACCGCGTAGCGATCATCGCCCTGCACCAAGTCAAGCGCCTGCGTCAGCGGCGCCCAGAGCGTGAAGCCGGTCAACGCATCGTCGCGCGGATCAAAGGCCGCCAGAGCCGCGCTTGCCACCTGCAGGGATGTCACCGGCTCCTGTGCTGTCAGAGCGTCGATATCGCGCCCGATCAGGCCGGTATCCACGTCGCCCGCCCGGAACCCTTCATGCCGCGTCAACGCGCCGAGGAATTCAAGATTGGTCACCGATCCCGCCACCTGCGTGCCCGACAAGGCCGCGCTCAGCCGCGACAGCGCCACCGCGCGGGTCGGGCCATGTGTGATCACCTTGGCGATCATCGGATCGTACCACGGGCTGATCGTATCGCCCTGACGCACGCCGGAATCGATGCGCGCGCCGTCGGGGAAAGCCAGCCGCGTCAGGGTTCCGGTCGCGGGCAGGAAGCCTGCGGGCACGTCCTCGGCATAAAGCCGGGCCTCAAACGCGTGGCCGGAGATGGTCAGATCCTCTTGCGCGCAAGGCAGGCTCTCGCCCGCCGCCACGCGCAACTGCCATTCGACCAGATCGACGCCGGTGATCAGCTCTGTGACCGGATGTTCGACCTGCAGGCGGGTGTTCATCTCCATGAACCAGAAGCCGTCGGGGCGCAGGCCCTGCGAGCCATCGACGATGAACTCGACCGTCCCCGCCCCTTTATAGCCGATGGCCTCGGCCGCGCGCACCGCCGCCTGCCCCATCGCCGCGCGCATGTCTTCCGTCATGCCGGGCGCGGGCGCTTCTTCGATCACCTTCTGGTGCCGACGCTGCAGCGAGCAATCGCGCTCGAACAGATGCACCGCTTTGGTGCCGTCACCGAAGACCTGCACCTCGATATGGCGCGGCTGCTCGATGTATTTCTCGATCAGGACCGCCGGGTTGCCGAAGGCCGTCGCGGCCTCGCCCTGCGCCGAGGCCAGCGCATCGGCGAAATCGCCCGCCCGCTCAACCAGCCGCATCCCCTTGCCGCCGCCGCCCGCCACGGCCTTGATCAGCACCGGATAGCCGATGGCGTCGGCCTGCTCTTGCAGATGCGCGGGATCCTGATCCTCGCCCATATAGCCCGGGACGATGGGTACACCCGCCTTCTCCATCAGCGCCTTGGCCGCGTCCTTGAGCCCCATCGCGCGGATCGCCTTTGCCGACGGACCGATGAACACAAGGCCCGCCGCTTCGACCGCGTCGACGAAATCGGGGTTTTCGGACAGGAAGCCATAGCCCGGATGGATCGCCTGCGCGCCAGTGGCGCGTGCGGCCTCGATGATCGCGTCGCCCCGCAGGTAGCTGTCCGCCGGACGCGGCCCGCCCAGACACACGGCGCTGTCGGCCATCGCAACATGCGCGGCCTGTGTATCGGCCTCGGAATAGACGGCGACGCAGCGCAGCCCCATCGATTGTGCGGTCTTGATCACGCGGCAGGCGATCTCGCCACGATTGGCAATCAGGATCGTGTCAAACATCACTCTCTCCGGTCAGACAGGAAAAACCGGCGCGCGAAACGCGGCCGGTTGAAGGACAGGGCAAACGCCATTCACCACCCGCGTCGGTGCGAGGGGACAGACGGCTAGGAAGGTCGGAAAATCCGCCCGCGCTTACGTGCAGAGATTGGCGGGCACCGGTGCTATGACCCGGTGAATGGGTCGATCGTCGAGATAGATCACCGTCAATCGCGCGCGCGGCTCGGTCACGAACCGCACCTGCGACGCCTGCCATAGCCGCGCCCGCAGCGCCACGCGCGAACGCAGGCCCCACCAAGCTTCGGTCAGACAGGACGCGCCCAGAAACGGCGGCGAGCTCAGCCCCATCACTTGATGCGGCAGAACCCCTTCGCCCGGGCAGGACAGTTGCACCGTGTCGCCATCCACGACCTGCACCAGCGCGCAGCCCTCGGCCTCGCGCGAAGCTCCGGCAAAGGCGGCAGCGACGGGCACGACCATGATGACCAGAAGCACCGCCGCGATATGGCGCACCAGCGAATCCTTGCGCTTCCGCTTCTTGCGGAATTCGCGTGTCATGCTGCGGCGCAGGCCGTTCAGATCCTCTTGCGACGGGCAATGTCGCATCGAGGAAAATCGGCGGGATGAGGCGGGTGCGTTCATGGTGATCAGAATCACCAGAAATCAAGGCGGGAATGCGGCGAAAGATGCCCGTTTCCGTGCCGAAAGCCTTGTATTGTTGGGGTTTAGCGCGTCCAAGGGGGCGTTTGGCACGCGCGACAGCCATGCCCGGCAGCAAGTTGCGAAAACGCTCCCGTTCCGCCATGCGAAACGGGAAAAAGTGGTTAGCGTCCCCGCGCTCTGGTCGCCGCGCTGATTCGTCTCTGCCGAGCCCGGACATGATCGCCCTCCTCACATCCGGAACACGCCGAACCGCGTGTCCTCGATCGGAGCGTTCAATGCCGCCGAAAGCGACAGCGCCAGAACCTGCCGGGTCTTGCGCGGATCGACGATGCCGTCGTCCCACAACCGGGCCGAGGCATAGAGCGGATGCGACTGGCGCTCGAACATCTCGATCGTGGGGCGTTTGAACTCGGCCTCGTCCTCGGCCGACCATGTTCCCCCCGCGCGCTCGATCCCGTCGCGCTTGACGGTGGCCAAAACGCCCGCCGCCTGCGCGCCCCCCATGACCGAGATCCGGCTATTGGGCCAGGTCCACAGGAAGCGCGGCTGATAGGCCCGGCCCGCCATGCCGTAATTCCCCGCCCCGAACGAGCCGCCCACGAGCATCGTGATCTTCGGCACCGAGGTCGTCGCCACCGCCGTCACCATCTTCGCCCCGTGACGCGCGATGCCTTCGTTCTCGTATTTCCGCCCGACCATGAAGCCGGTGATATTCTGCAAGAAAACCAAGGGGATCTTGCGCTGCGAACACAGTTCGACGAAATGCGCGCCCTTGATCGCGGCTTCCGAGAACAGCACGCCGTTATTGGCGACGATGCCCACCGGGTAACCCATCACATGCGCAAAGCCCGTGACCAGCGTCTCGCCGAAGCGCGGCTTGAACTCGTCGAAATAAGACCCGTCCACCACCCGCGCGATCACCTCGCGGATATCATAGGGCGTGCGCAGGTCGGCGGGCACGGCGCCGAGGATCTCGTCGGGGTCATAGGCGGGATCTTCGGGCGCCTGCATCAGCACGCTTTGTGGCTTGCGGCGGTTGAGCTGCGCCACCGCGCGCCGTGCCAGCGCCAGCGCATGGGCGTCGTCCTCGGCCAGATAATCCGCGACGCCCGACAGCCGCGTATGCACCTTGCCGCCGCCCAGATCCTCGGCGCTGACCACCTCGCCGGTCGCGGCCTTGACCAGCGGCGGCCCGGCCAGAAAGATCGTGCCCTGATCGCGCACGATGATCGTCACATCCGACATCGCGGGCACATAGGCGCCGCCGGCGGTACACGACCCCATCACCACGGCGATCTGCGGGATGCCGCGCGCCGACATGTTGGCCTGATTGTAGAAGATGCGCCCGAAATGATCGCGGTCGGGAAAGACCTCGTCCTGATTGGGCAGGTTAGCGCCACCGCTATCGACCAGATAGATGCAGGGCAGGTTGTTTTCCGCCGCGATTTCCTGCGCGCGCAGGTGTTTCTTGACGGTCATCGGGTAATAGGTGCCGCCCTTCACGGTGGCGTCGTTGCACACGACCATGACCTCTTGGCCATGCACCAGCCCGATCCCCGCAATCGCCCCCGCCCCGGGGGCCGCGCCGTCATACATCCCATGCGCCGCGACTGCGCCCACTTCCAGAAAGGGCGAACCGGGATCGAGCAGGTTCGCCACACGCTCGCGCGGGGGCATCTTGCCGCGCGACACATGCCGTGCGCGGGCTTTCTCGCCACCGCCCTCGGCCGCCAGAGCGGCCGCCTGCGCCACCTGTTCCAGCGCGTCGAGATGCGCGGCGCGGTTGGATTTGAACGCGTCCGAGCCGGTGAGGATTTGGGATGTCAGTTTCATGCGTCGCCCTCCAGCGCCCGTCGTTTCAGTTCCTTGCGGATGATCTTGCCCGTGACGGTCATCGGCAGCGCCGCCTCAAACCGGATCTCGCGCGGGACCAGATGGGCCGAGAGATGCTCGCGGACATGGGCGCGAAGCGCTTCCTCATCGGCCTCGGCTCCGTCCTTGAGCACAACATAGGCCCGCACCCTCTCGGTCCGCTCGGCATCGGGCACGCCAATCACCGCAGCCGACGCAACAGCGGCGTGGCGCAGCAGGCAATCCTCGATCTCGGCGGGGCCGATCCGGTAGCCGGCCGAAGTGATGACGTCATCCTCGCGCCCGACAAAGCGCAGATAACCCGCTTCCCACGCGCCCCGGTCGCCGGTGAGCATCCACTCGCCGCGAAATTTTTCGGCCGTGGCCTCGGCCCGGTTCCAGTAGGCCAGAAACAATGAGGCCGCGCCCCGCCGGATGGCGATATCCCCCTCGCCCCGGTCGATGGGCCCGTCCGGCCCCAGCACCGCCAGATCGAACCCCGGCACCGGCTTGCCGATGCAGCCCGGACGCGGCGCGAAAAGGGAGGCGGCAGACGACGCCACCATGTTGCATTCGGTCTGGCCGTAGAATTCGTTGATCGTCAGCCCAAAAGCCCGCTGGCCCCAGTCGAGCATTTCGGCGCCCAAGGGCTCACCTCCTGAGGCGACCGAGCGCAGGCCCGGCAGCGCCATGTCCGAGGCCCTGAGCATCCGCAAAGCAGTCGGCGGGAAGAACACGTTGCGCACCGTGCCCGCGCGGATCACGTCGCGCGCGGCCTCGGGCGTGAATTTCGCCAACCGCGCCGCGACCACCGGCACCCCCAGCGCCAGCCCCGGCATCAGCACGTCGAACAGACCGCCGATCCACGCCCAGTCAGCGGGCGTCCAAAGCACGTCGCCGGGCTGACCCAGCCGGTCATGGCTGATCTCGACACCCGGCAGATGGCCGGTCAGCACGCGATGTCCGTGCAGTGCGCCCTTGGGTGCGCCCGTTGTGCCCGAAGTGTAGATCAATACCGCCGGGTCTTCGGGTCCGGTCTGCGCGCCGGGATGGCGCCCGGCCACGCTGACCGGCATGTCCGACAGGTGCAGAACCTCCACGCCCAGCCCGTTCAGCAAGGGCCCGCCTTCGTCATCCGTGACGACCAGCGCCGCGCCGGAATCCTCGATCCGGACCGCCAGCGCGTCGTGCCGGAACAGCGTGAACAACGGCACCGAGATTGCGCCGATCCGCCAACAGGCAATATGGACCGCCGCTGTCCATGGCGACTGGCTGAGCAGCACACCCACCCGGTCCCCCTGCCCGACGCCATGCGCATGAAGCGCGGCCTCGGCGCGCAGCGACAGGGTCTGCAAGTCGCCATAGCTGACATCGCGCCGCGCGCCCTGCGTCAGGTCGATAATCGCCAGCCGCTCGGGGTCGCGTTCGACCCAGTCGTCGCAAATCTGCGCCGCCATATTCAGCCGTGCGGGCAAGGCCCAGCGGAAGTCCCGGCGCAGACTTTCATGATCCCCGGTCGCGGCCAGCATCGGGCGGGTCATCGGTTGCCGAAGCCCCCGGCATAGGCGCGCAGATCCAGCGTACGCTCGGCGGTCATGTCCAGAAGACACGACGACCCCGCCGTCATCCGCATCGAGCCCGATCCCCATTGGGCGTATTCCATCGCGCAATTGGCGTCGCGATAGGCAATCCACGCCCGCTGCGCTTCCAACAGGGTTTCGGCCGCGCGCTGGAACTCCGGCTGCGTCTCGGCCGTGTCGCCCTGCCGCGCAACGTCGCGGGCGCGCTGGTACTCCGCGTTCAGCAGCACGTCCCAAGCGGCGGCCTCGGCCTGTGCGCATTGCATCATGCCGACCGTGGTCTGGCCGTCGGGCGCACCCTCCATGCAGGCCTGCGTGCCGATGCCGATACACGCGCGCGCATCCTCGAGCGAGGCGGCGCTGACAACGCAATCCGAGACACGGCCCATGTAGCTGTCATAGGGCGCCTCGGCCTGCGCGGGACCGCCGAGGGCTAGGGTCGCTAGCACCCCCAGGATCGGGCGGATAGGGACAGATCGGGTCATTGGCATCGCTCCTTCATGTCGGGCAAGCGGACGGCTTACATCGCCGCCATCAACTCGCGCCCGACCAGCATACGCCGGATTTCGCTGGTGCCGGCGCCGATCTCCATCAACTTTGCGTCGCGGAACAGCCGCGAGACCGCTGAATCGTTCATGAAACCCGCGCCGCCCATGGCCTGAACCGCCTGATGTGCCTGCACCATCGCCTGTTCGCTGGCATAAAGGCAGCAGGCGGCGGCATCGGCGCGCGTCACCTCGCCCCGGTCGCAGGCCTTGGCGACCTCGTAGACATAGGCGCGCGACGAGTTCATCGCCGTGTACATATCGGCGATCTTGCCCTGCATGAGCTGGAAATTCCCGATGGGCTGCCCGAACTGCTTGCGCTCTTTCATATAAGGCATGACCTCGTCGAGGCAGGCGGCGATGATCCCCGGCCCGATGGCCGCCAGCACCACGCGCTCGTAATCGAGGCCCGACATCAGGACACGAACGCCCTTGCCCTCTTCGCCGAGGATATTCTCATAAGGAACTTCGACATTCTCGAAGACCAGTTCGGCGGTGTTCGAGCCGCGCATCCCCAGCTTGTCGAAATGCGGCGAGGTCGAGAAACCCGCCATGCTCTTTTCGATAAGGAACGCCGTGATCCCCTTCGATCCCGCCTGCGGGTCGGTCTTGGCATAGACCACCAGCGTGTCGGCATCGGGGCCGTTGGTGATCCAGTATTTCGTCCCGTTCAGGACGAAGCGGTCGTTCTTCTTCTCGGCCCGCAGCGTCATCGACACCACGTCCGACCCCGCGCCCGCTTCGGACATCGCCAGCGCGCCGATGGCCTGACCGCTGACCAGACCGGGCAGGTATTTCGCCTTCTGCTCGGGCGAGCCGTTCAGCTTGATCTGGTTGACGCACAGGTTGGAATGCGCGCCGTAGCTCAGACTGACCGAGGCCGAGGCGCGCGCGATTTCCTCCACCGCGACGGCATGGGCCAGATAGCCCATTCCCGCCCCGCCATATTCCTCGGAGACGGTGATCCCCAGAAGCCCCAGCTCGCCCATTTCGGGCCACAGCTCGTTGGGGAACGCGTTGGTGCGGTCGATATCCGCCGCCATCGGCTTCACGCGGTCCTGCGCCCAGCGATGGACCGTGTCGCGCAATGCGTTCACGTCCTCGCCCAGATCGAACGTCATGGATGCGGCAAACATGCCCTCTCCTCCCCGAATTGAACACTCGTTCAATAAACCCGGAGAGCGGGATTCGGTCAAATGAAAAACCGTGTCCGCGCTTCGTGACGCTGCGGCTGACCCTATTGCGACCGCCACGGGCGGTGCTGCGCGCGCCCCCGGCCCTTGCGATCTTCGACTGGATTGTCATCGAGCCATGCGCGCTCGGCCTGCCGTTCGGCCCGGCGCTCGGCCGCGTTCTCAGTCCCCCAGTGGCGCGGCCGGGTCTGAAGACCTTCGGGTTGGCTTGCTGCATCTTCGGGCTGATCGGCCAGCGCCTGCCGGTCGGCGCGACGGACCTGCCGGTTCGCCATCGCCTTGATCCGCGGCGCGTTTTTGCGCGCGGCCTTGTCCGAGG
Organism: Rhodobacter sp. NTK016B; assembly: GCF_017303295.1. GTDB lineage: Bacteria > Pseudomonadota > Alphaproteobacteria > Rhodobacterales > Rhodobacteraceae > Pararhodobacter. The sequence continues at coordinate 94,397 of NZ_JAFKOK010000014.1, forward strand.
AATTCGCGGCAATCTTGCGCTGACGTTTGCGGTCGCGCTCTTTCTCGGCCTTGGGATCTCGTCTGTCGTCGCTCATGGGCGCATCGGGCCACGGACAGCCCGGCGCCTCAAGAAAAAACCGCGTTACCGGAAAACCAGAAGCGCGGTGAAGCCCAGAAGCACCGCCATGATCCGCAGGAACACCTTCCACGCGCGTGGCGCGGCCAGTAGTGCGGTCAGCAAGGTGCCGGCGCCGGTCCAGAACAGGCAGACGAGCAGGTTGAGCGACGAAAACGCCGTGGCCAGCCGTGCGGCTTCGAACCACGCCACTTGCCCCGCGCCGTAGCCCGCCGAAGCGGCGAAAGCCACGGCCCAGACCTTGGGGTTGATCCATTGGAAAAGCACCGCGCCCCTGAAGCTGAGCGGCTTCGCATCGGGGCCATCCGCCGCGCGGGGCCGGCCCGAGGCGCGCCACAGCCCCCACGCCATCCACAGGATGAAGCCCCCCGCGCCCAGCCGCAGGATCAGGTTCAAAAGCGATGAGGCCTGCACCGCAGCCCCCACGCCCATCGCCGTGACGCCGGCGGTGATGCCCACGCCCACCACCACGCCGAACAGATGCGGCAATGTGCGCCAGAAACCGAAGCGCGCGCCCGATGCGGTCAGCATGATGACGTTCGGTCCGGGTGTGAACAGGCCCAGAAACACGAAACCGTAAAGCAGCGGATCGAAGAAAAGATGCAGCATGGCGCAGTCCCTAAACGAGAACGGGCGGCGGTATTCCCGCCGCCCGCCCGGATGATCCGGTCTGCCGGTTCTAGCCGCCCAGAGCGAAGCTTGGCAACCACAGAACCAGCGCAGGGAAGAAGACGCACAGCGCCAGACCCAGCACCTGCAGCAGCACGAAGGGGATGATGCCCGCATAGATCTGCTGGATTTTCACCTCGGGCGGCGCCACGCCCTTCAGATAGAACAGCGCAAACCCGAAGGGCGGTGTCAGGAAGCTGGTTTGCAGGTTCACCGCGACAAGGATCAGGAACCAGATCACGATGGGCGTCGACACACCGTCCCAGACGCCGACATGGCCGCCGAAATCCAGAAGCGCGACGATCGGCGCGAAGATCGGCAGCACGATCAGGGTGATCTCGATCCAGTCGAAGAAGAACCCCAGCGCGAAAACCATCGCCATCAGCACGAACAGGATCGACCACGGACCCGCCGACGAGCTTTCGATGAACTCGATGATCAGCTCTTCCCCGCCGATCGACTTGAACACGAAACTGAACGCGGTAGCGCCGACGAAGATGCCGAACAGCATGGCACCGGTCAGCGCCGAGCGCACGCAGACATCCATCAGCGTCGCCCAGTTCAGGCGGCGGTTGAACGCGGCCAGCACGACCGAGCCCGCAGCCCCCACGCCCGACGCCTCGGTCGGGGTGGCGATCCCCGCGAAGATCGAGCCCAGCACCGCCACGATCAGCAGGATCGGCGGCAGGAATGAACGGAAGATCATCCGCCAGAACTCTGCCCGCGTCGAGGGGCCGATATCCTCGGCCATGGGCGGTGCCAGATGCGGTTTCCAGCGGCACAGGAAGAAGATGTAGAACGTGTAGAGCAGCGCCAGAAGCAGCCCCGGCACGATGGCGGCGATGAAGACCGTCCCCACCGGCACCGACAGCAGGTCCGACATGATGACCAGCATGATCGACGGCGGGATCAGGATGCCCAGCGTCCCCGAAGCGGCAATCGTGCCGGTGGCCAGTGGGATCGAGTAATTCGCCTTCATCATCACCGGCAGCGCCATCAGCGTCATCATCACGACCGACGCGCCGATGATCCCCGTGGTCGCGGCCATGATCGTGCCCATCAGCGTGACCGACAGTGCAAGCCCACCGGGCACCCGGCGCAGCAGCACCTGCAGCGCTTCCAGCAGATCCGTGGCGACGCCGGATTTCTCCAGCATCGTGCCCATGAAGGTGAACATCGGGATCGCCACCAACACCAGCGACGCCATCGTCCCGCCATAGATCCTGAGCGGGATCAGCTGGATCTGATCCAGCCTGAACACGCCCGCCCAGTCGCCCAGAACGGCGAAGACCAGCGCGATGCCGCCCAGAATGAAGGCCACGGGATAGCCGGTGAACAGCACCACGGCGAGCACCGCGAACATGATCAGCGGCATGTAGTGAATGAGAGTATCCATGCTCTTGTTTCCGATCAGGCCTCGGCCGTCTGGCCGTTGGTTTCAGTATCGCCGGCATATTGCCCGGCCTGCAGCCGCAGGCGCATCGGCCCGAACAGATAAACGACGCATTTGAACGCTGCCGACAGCGCGGCCAGCGCCACGAAGACGAAGCCCGCAGGCAGCATTCCCTTGACGATGAAGCGGTGCGGCAGGCCCGTCAGCGCGTCCGAGCCTTCGCCGATATTGTAGGCCCGCATCGCGTTCTCGACGCCGTATTCCATGACCACGTAGCAATAGGGCACCATGAACAGCATCGCCCCGAGCAGCTCGATCCACGCGCGCATCCGGGGCCGCATCATGTCGCGCACCAGTTCGATGCGAACATGCGCATCGCGGACATAGCCAAACCCCAGCGCGAACAGGAACAGCGCCGCATGCAGATGCCATTCCATCTCTTGCAGCCGGGTCGAGGTGAACATCCGGTACCAGTCGGTCTGCGTGAAATCCGGGCTCCAGCCCAGATATTTCCGCTGCGCGACGTCATAGAGGATGATGATCATCATCGGGATGAACAGCAGCGCAGCGGTCTTGCCGACCATGGTGCAGGCGCGCGCCAGTTGGTTCGAGGCATCGAGCAGGTATTGCGCCCATCCCTCGCGCGCGCCGCGAAGCGCCAGAATCGCGATGACCGCGAAGAAGATCGTCACGGCAATCAACAGAGGCATCGCGTAATCGACCAGCGGCGCGAAGAAATCGAGCGTGCGCTGCGCCTCTTCCCAGCCGTCGCGCTCGCGCCGGACGATGCGTTCGAGCGCGCGTATATCCGAGCGTTGCAGCGCCAGCGGCGTGGCCACCATGACCGAGGCCCAGCCCAGAAGCGTCGCGGCCGAGAACCAGCCGGGCTGCGCGCGCAGAAGCCACGCGCCCAGATGCGACACAAGGATGGCCCCCAGCGCATAGAAGACCCAAAGCGAGGTTGGATCGACCACGACGATGACAGCCGAGGCCGCGATGGTGATGATCGACAAAAGCGTACCCATGACGGTGCAGCCTCTCGATGTTTGCAAGGAAAGTGCCAAGAAAGGGGCATCCCGCACGCGGGATGCCCCAAAGTCTCAGGACGTCAGACGATCAGTCCAGATAGCCGATCTCGCGCCACCGGGCATAGTTCTGCCGGAAGGTCGAGTAGCTCTCGTAGACGCGCGCGAAATCCTCGTCCTCGGCCACCAGCTCGGCGGCAACCTCGTCCCAGGCGGCTTCCAGCGCGGCCAGATCTTCGTCCGACCACTGGCGGATATTCACGCCATGCTCTTCTTCCAGCTCACGCAGCGCGTCGAATTGCAGCGCCTCGCCCTCGGCCAGACCATAGGCGATATTGGCGTCGCAGACGGTCTCGATGGCGAATTGCGTGTCCTCGTCCAGCTCTTCCCACAGATCAAGGTTGATCATCAGGTCGAAGAAGGTCGATTGCTGGTGCCAGCCGGGGAAATAGTAATAGCTGGCGACCTGATAGAAGCCCAGATTGAGGTCGATGGCGGGCATCGAGAACTCGGTCGCGTCGATCGTGCCCAGTTCCAGCGCCGGGAAGATGTCACCGCCAGCCAGAAGCTGGGTCGACACGCCCATACGCTCCATGACCTTGGCGCCCAGACCGAAGAAGCGCATCGACAGGCCGCGCAAATCCTCGACCGAGTTGATCTCTTCGCGGAACCAGCCAGAGGCCTCGGGCGCGATGACGGCGCAGATGATCGACTTGATGTTGTGCGGCTCGTAAAGCTCTTCGAGGAATTCCTCGCCGCCGCCGAATTTCAGCCAGGCGAGGTATTCACCCGCCTGCGGACCGAACGGGACGGCGGCCAGAAGCTGCAGCGCGGGAACGCGACCCGCCCAATAGCCCGGCGTCGACCAGCCGGCCTCGACCGCGCCCGACCCCACCGCGTCGAACACTTCCAGCGCCGGCACGACACCACCGGGATTCTGGAACGTCACTTCGATTTCGCCGCCGGTGATGCGGGTGATCTGGTCGGCGATGCGCTGGCCCAGCGTGCCAAGCTGCGGCAGCGAGCCGGGATAGGTCGATTGCAGGTTCCAGCTTTGCTGCGCCTGTGCGCCGCCCGCAAACATACCGGCGACCAGCGCCGTGGTGGTCAGAATTTTTTTCATGTCTCTCTCCCTGTTGACGGAAATCCCGTGGAAAACTCCCCTTTTCCCCGGCCGCCTTTTCTTCTCTCGAACCATGACGAAGTGCCAAGTCAGACGGGTTTTGCAGCGCGCCGCGCCCTTGCCCCGTTCACAGATTCTTCGTCACTGCCTCAAGAGGTAAAATAATCTTACCAATCTGTCCAAGAAAAACTCTTACCAACTGGCAATTTTGCAAATCGTTTCACACGATTGCTCAGCGATCGCGCAGCGCAAGCGTCAGCCTGATCCCGTCGCGCGCACGCACCGTCAGCTGCGCCACGGGCACCGGCGCGGGGCCCGGCGCCGGCGTGATCCGGAAGGCCCGCGCGATCTGTGCCAGCATCAGCGGCCCCTCGATCATCGCGAAGCCCGCCCCCGGGCAGGCCCTTGGTCCAGCCGAAAACGGAATGAACCCGTCACGCGCCGCCGCGCGCCCCTCGGCGCTTTGCCAACGCGCGGGACAGAACGCATCGGGCGCGTCCCAGATGTCCTGATGCCGTCCCAGATGCCAAGGCGAGATCACCACCTGCGCCCCCTTCCCGACCCGTCGGCCCCGGAACGTCACCGGGCAACCCGCCTCGCGCACCATCATCGGCACGGGCGGATACAGCCGCAGCGCCTCGCGGAACACGTCGCGCGCTTGTTTCAACCGGCTCACCGCGCCGAAATCGGGTGCCGCGCCCAGCACGCTCGCGGCCTCTTGAGCGACCGCTTCCTGCAGTTCGGGATCGAGCGCCAGCAGGTACAGAGCCCAGCCCAGAACCGAGGCCGAGGTCTCGTGCCCGGCAAGGAAAAACACCGCCACCTGATCGACCATCTCGTCATCATCGAAGCCCCGCCCATCCAAGGGATCGGCCATCGTCATGATCTTGGTCGCCAGATCGTCGGGCGCACGCCCTTCCGCGATGGCGATCCTGCGCGCCTTGACCAACTGGCGGATCTGGTCGCGGATCCGCCGCGCCGCCCGCCGCGTCGTGCGCCGGTGAAAGCGCGGCATCCAGCGCGGCAGCGGTAGAAAGGCCGCGAGGTTCAGCAAGGGCTGCGTGCGCTGGTAGTCGCGAAAAGCCGCGTAGACCCCGCTGGCAACCGCGTCCTCAATGGGCACCGAGAACAGCGTGCGGAAGATCACATCCGCCGTCGCGTGGCTCATCTGCGCCTCGATCTCGACAGGGGTGTCGCCCGCCAGCGCCCCGAGTCGGGCGACCGCCGCCTGCCCCGCCGCCAGCATTGCCGGAAAGGTGTCGCGCAACCGCCCGCCCTCGAAAGCCGGGTCGATGATCCGCCGCTGACGCTGCCAGAGCGCGCCGTTGCTCAGAAACACCCCCTGCCCCAGCAACGGCTCAAGCCCCGCCGCCATACGCGGCGATTTGGGGAAATCCGCAGGGTCCTCGATCAGCACCCGGCGCCAGAGCGCGGGTTCGTTGGTCAGGAACGTGTGCAGAAAGGGCAGCCGGAACTCGGCCATCTTGGCCCGGTAAAGCCGTTCGGGATTGGCGCTGAGAATGTCGCGCCGAAACGCCCGCAGATAGCGCCAGAAGGCAAACCGCCCGTCGCGCGAGGCGGGTTTGGGCGGCAGGATCGGGCTCACATCACGCTCCGATGCGGCGAATAGACCCGCCGTTCGACCTGCGGCGAGGCCATGCGCCCGCGGTATCGGTCGGCCAGCAACAAAGGACCGGCGGTGATCTGGAAATAATCGTAATCACGCGGACGTTCGAAACAGGCGAGATACTGGATATGCAGGCGGAAGAATTGCCGCCGTATCTGCCGCCATTTCTCGGGCGAGACGGTCTCGGAAAACGCCGCGCTGAAGACAAGCGGATTGACCGGGGTTTCGGGCGCCACGCCGCAAACAGCGGGCGGATCGGTCAGCCAGAAACACACGCCGTCGCCCCTTGCCGTGACATCGACCCATGTCACGGACTCGCTTTGCGCCAGCTGATTGAGATCGGCGCGCAGCCGCGTGGCCTCGGGCAGGAACCCCTGCATCGGGATCGCCTGCCCCAATGTCAGCAGCGCCAGCCGCGCACCGTCCTCGGGCAAGCCCCTCCGCTCGACCGCCGCCGCCAGCGTCACCGCCAGCGCCGCGCCCGAGGAATGGCCGACGATCAGCACCTCATCATTGCCGTCGCGCAGGGCCGCCGAGACCTCGTCCGCGAAAGCCTCGAGCCGTTCGGACAGATCCGCGCCATAGCCGCCGCGATGCGCCGCCACCTGCGCGAAATCATAGAGCATGTAATAGGCAAAGAACTTGGTATCGAGCCTGCGAAACCCGATCAGGATCGCCGCCATGGCGCCCGCACCCAGAGCGACCCCCACCAGATGCCCCACCCATCCGCCGATCAGCGCGTGGGCAGCCCACCACACCGCGCCAAAGCCCAGCAGGGCCACCAGCATCTGCGCGCTCAGCATTCCCACGGGCCACGCACCCGTCAGCATCGGGCCGGGCCGCAACCGGATCATCGCCTTCAGTGCGCCGGTCGAGAAGAAGATCCACAGCGTCCGCACCATCAGCAGATAGGTGGCCAGAATTCCGCGCCGCATCGAGGCCTGCACAAGGTCCGACCAGACCAGCACGCGCACACGCGCCTCGGTCTCGGCCCCGTCGATCCGGGTGCGCACTTTCCAGACGTAAAGCCCGCTGCCCGTCTCGGCTTCCATCGACAGCGAATAGCCCGAGATATCGGCCTGCGCCGCGCCTTCCTTGCGATAGAACTCGCGGTAGCGCCGGGGCGGGAACGGGTCATAGCCGGGCACGTAGAACACCCGCCGCTTGCGCACCCTTACCTGCCCGTCACCCATGCTACCCTCACGCGTTTTCAACACGCTACGCGAAAACGAAAGGCGCGCAAACCCGCCCCGTCACCTTGTCGCAAAGACTCAGACGACCTCAGCCGATCCGCCCCAGCGCCGGGAAGATGTCGAGCAGCCAGAACGAGAAATCGGCCAGCCAGCCGGTGATCAGCGCGAGCCCGACCAGCACCAGCAACGCGCCCATCACCTTTTCGACCACGCCCATCCACGGCTTGATGCGATTCATCACGCCCATCGCGCGGGTGATGAAGATCGCGGCCAGCAGGAAGGGCAGGCCCAGCCCCACCGCATAGGCCGCCAGCAGCCCGGTGCCGCGCGCCACCGACCCTTCGGTCGCGGCCAGCGTGATGATCATGCCCAGAATAGGCCCGATGCACGGCGTCCAGCCAAAGGCAAAGGCCAGTCCCAGCATATAGGCGCCGAAGGCCGAGCCGCCCTTGCCCCCTTCGAACCGGGCTTCGCGCATCAGGAATGACAGCCGGAACAAACCGAGGAAATGCAGGCCCATCACCATGACGACGACGCCCGCGGCCATGGCGAATTCCTGTCGGTAGGCCAGAAAAAGCCGCCCCAGCGACGAGGCGGTGAAGCCCAGAAACAGGAACACCGTGCTCAGCCCCATGACGAAGAACAAAGCCGGGATCGTCGCCGGGCTCATGCCACGGCTTTCGGTCAGGTCGCGCATCGAGATACCCGACATATAGGCCAGATAGGGCGGCACGATGGGCAGCACGCAGGGGCTGAGAAAGGACAGCAGCCCCGCCGCCAGAGCCACGATCAGGGCGGGCAGCAAGGCTGCGTCGAACAGGTCGATCCCGAACATGGCGTGGCGTCTCCCGGCTGTGTCTTGAGGGCGCGATCCGGATGCGGACCCCTGCCCCTGATAGCGAAGCGCCCCCCGTTCGTCACGGGGGGCGCGCTCACGTTCTTGGTATTGCGACCTCGGGTCGCGGAGGTCTTGCCCCGCGCCCAAGGCGCTCAGTGGTCAGCTCTTGCGCGACCACCAGCCCGCGCGGCGAGGCCGCGACGGCGCGGGTTCGGCTTCCGGTTCCGCCTCAGGGGCCGTTTCGGGCGCGGTCTCGGGCGCCGGAGCCGTCTCGGTCTGTGCACGCGTCACAGGCTGCGGCGCCTTTTCCGACGCGGGCGCGTCAAGCGGAGCCTCGGCTGCCCGGTCATCCGGGGTTTCGGCAGGCGTTTCAGCCGGGGCCTCGACCGGGATTTCGGCGGGCTGCTCGTCCGGGGCCTCGACCGGGGTGACCGGCGCGTCCTCGGGCGTCGAGGGGACCGGGGCTTCGACCGGGGTCTCCACCGGCGCTTCGCTCGGCGTCTCGCCCGGCACTTCTGTGCCCGCAGCGGCGACCGGCTCGGCAGCTTTCGCAGCTTCCTCGGCCTTGGCGGCTTTTTCGGCCTCGATCTCGGCCTTCTTGCGGCGCGGCGCGCGGCGACGTTTGGGCTTTTCGACCTCGACCTCGGTGGCGGCTTCCGCAGGCGCTTCGCTCACGGGTTCCGCAGAAGCCTCCTGCTTGGCGTCGTCCTTGGCGGCCTCGCCCTCGGCGTCCGTGCTCTTGCGACGCGACCGGCGACGCCGTGCGGGCTTGGGCTCTTCGACCGGCGTGGGTGCAGCCTCGGCGGTTTCGGCAACGGCCTCGGCCGGGGCCTGTGCGACCGGCTCGGCAGCGGGTTCGGCCTCAGGCGCGTCCTCGGACCCGTTGTCATCGTCGGATGAATCGTCGCCGTCGGAGTCACCGTCGTTGCGGTTGCCATTCGACTGGCCACCCCGCCGACGCCGACGACGGCGGCGCTTGCGCTTGCCCCCTTCGCCGTTGCCATCCTCGTTTCCGTCGCCCTTGGCCTCGGTTTCGCCGGACTCGTCGGCTTTCGCCTCGGTGGTGTCCTCGGCCTCGGCCTCGGCGTCGGTGTCGTCTTCATCCTCGACGTCGTAATCATCAAGTTCGGACATCGTCTTCGCGTCCAGCGACACGACCGGAGTCGTCGGCGCCGTCACGATCCGCGTCGCGGTCTTGAATTTCTCGATCGAGTAATCGGGGCTGATCAACGAGGGATCCGCTTCGATCCGGATCGCCATGCCATAGCGCAGTTCGATCTGCTGCAGATGCTCGCGCTTGGTGTTGAACAGGTAATTGACGATCCCGATCGGCGCCTTGACCAGCACCTCTTTCGAGCGGTTGCGCGTCCCTTCTTCTTCCAGCGAGCGCAGGATCTGCAGCGCCAGCGAGTTATCCGAGCGGATCAGGCCCGTACCGTGGCAATGCTGGCAGGGCTGCGTCGTCGCCTCGATCATGCCGGGGCGCAGACGCTGGCGGCTCATCTCGAGAAGGCCGAAGGCCGAGATACGGCCAACCTGAATGCGCGCGCGATCGGTGCGCAGAGCGTCTTTCAGGCGCTTTTCCACCGCCGCGTTGTTCTTGCGCTCTTCCATGTCGATGAAGTCGATCACGATCAGACCGGCAAGGTCGCGCAGGCGCAACTGGCGGGCCACCTCGTCAGCGGCTTCGAGGTTGGTCTTCAGCGCGGTGTCTTCGATCGAGCCTTCACGCGTCGACTTGCCCGAGTTCACGTCGATGGCGACCAGCGCTTCGGTCACACCGATGACGATGTAGCCGCCCGATTTCAGCTGAACCGTCGGGTTGAACATCTGGCCCAGATAGCTCTCGACCTGAAAGCGCGCGAAGAGCGGCAGACCCTCGCCATAGAGCTTCACGTTCTTGGCGTGGGACGGCATGATCATCTTCATGAAGTCCTTGGCGGTGCGGTAGCCCGCTTCGCCTTCGACCAGAACCTCGTCGATATCCTTGTTGTACAGATCGCGGATCGACCGCTTGATGAGGTTGCCCTCTTCGTAGATCGGCGCGGGCGCGATGGATTTCAGCGTCAGCTCGCGGATCTGCTCCCAGACGCGGAACAGGTATTCATAGTCGCGCTTGATCTCGGATTTGGTCCGGTTGGCCCCCGCCGTGCGGATGATCAGCCCCGCGCCTTCCGGCACGTCGAACTCGGACGCGATGTCCTTGAGTTTCTTGCGGTCGGCGGCGTTGGTGATCTTGCGGCTGATGCCGCCGCCCCGTGCCGTGTTGGGCATGAGCACGCAGTAACGACCGGCCAGCGACAGGTAGGTGGTCAGCGCCGCACCCTTGTTGCCGCGCTCTTCCTTGACGACCTGGACCAGCATGATCTGCCGGACCTTGATCACTTCCTGAATCTTGTAGCGGCGCGCGCGCGAGCGGCGCGGCGGGCGCACTTCGTCGGAAACGTCCTCGTCAGCGACGGATTCGATGTCGCTGTCGTTATCGGCCGCGTGATCGGCAGCGCGATAGGGTTTCTTGTCGTCCTTGTCGTCGGCGTGATCGTGATCGTCGCCATGCGCGTCGTCCTGATCGGCCTCGGCGCTGTCGTCTTCGTCGAGCTCGACGATATCCATCGCGCCATAGGTGCGATGCTCCATGCCTTCGGAATTGGCGGCCATCGGCGCGCGCGGCGCAGGCTTGTCATCCGCGCCTTCATCCGGGCTCTCGTCCGACGCCGTTTCGGGCTGCGCTTCGGCGCGTGCCGTTTCGTCAGACTGGGCGTCTTCGGCTTTGGCCTCTTCCGGTGCGGCCTCCGCAACAGGAGCCTCTTCGGCGTCCGGCTGGGCGGTTTCGGCCTCAATCGCCGGCGCGGTCTCTTCCGAAACCTCGGGCGTGACGTCCTCGACAGCGGTCTCCGTGACGGGGGTCTCCGTGACGGCGCTATCCGCAACCGGCGCTTCGGTGGCGGCTTCGACAGGCGCGTCGACCGGCGTTTGCGGCGCTTCCGCGCCCTGCGTCTCGGTCACCGCCGCTTCGGCCGTGCTGGCCTCGTCGTCGGAATTGTCGTCGCGGGCGTCATCCTTGGCGTTCTTGCCACCCTTCTCGTTCTTGTCGCCCCGGCGGCGACGCGTGCGGCGGGTGGTTTCTTCCTCCTGATCGCGGGCCAGCGCGCGCTCTTCTTCCAAGAGCGCCTGACGGTCGGCGACGGGGATCTGGTAATAATCGGGGTGAATCTCGGCAAAAGCGAGGAATCCGTGCCGGTTACCGCCGTAATCGACGAAAGCGGCCTGCAGCGAGGGTTCGACCCGCGTTACTTTGGCAAGGTAGATGTTGCCAGCCAGCTGGCGCTTGTGGATGGTTTCGAAATCGAATTCCTCGACCTTGTTGCCATCCAGAACGACAACGCGGGTCTCTTCCGCATGTGTCGCGTCAATAAGTAGTTTCTTTCCCATAGTCTCTCACGTGTCCCCCGCAATCCGTCACCCGGCCCCGAAGGGCCGCGCGGCAGAGAGTCGTTTGGGGAATTATGGGCAATGCCATGCGTCAGCCGACGGCGGGCGGCGCCTTCGCGCGTCCCGGTCTCAGTCAAAGCTGATGCGCCAAGTGGCATCACGGTTTCAGGCTCCGACGCATCCGGCTAGCGTTGCGTCCATGACAGGCCCTCGCGGCGGCGCCGCTCCGGGCAGTTCTACGGCCCGTGGGCCGATCCCGCCGTCTTCTCACCCGAAGGGAGAGTAAGGCTGTGAATTTCGGGCTTTGCGCCAATCGCAAAGCTGTCACAAACATAGGGGGGAACACCCGTCCTATTCAATATGGAAAATGCGCACGCGAAACGTCGGCGCAAGAAAGTTTCGAATTCTTCGAAATTCGACGCCTTCCGGCGCCCCTTTACGCGGCTTTCGCGTCAAATGAAAGGGCGGGTCCCGCTGTTGCGCGAACCCGCCCTGCCCTTTGGCTGAATGTCAGACGTAATCCGTCCGGCTCAACCCGTATTTCGCCATCTTTTCGTTAAGCGTCCGGCGCGGCAGACAGAGCTCTTCCATCACCGCGACGATCGACCCCTTATGGCGCCGCATCGTGTTGTCGATCAGCGTCTTTTCAAAGGCTTCCACGTAGTCCTTCAGCGGTTTGCCCTCGGTCGTCAGCGCCCCGCCCGAGGCTTCGTTCTCGGCCATCACCAGCGACACGACCGATCCTGAGCCGCGACGGCTCTGCAGCACCGATTGCTCGGCGATCGAGATCAGCTGGCGGATATTGCCCGGCCACGGCGCCTGCAGCAGATAGGCCGCGTCCTGCGCGCTCAGATCCGGGGCGGGGCAGCCGTATTCCTCGGCGTAATCCGTGGCATAGCTCTTGAACAAGGCCAGAATATCCTCGCCCCGCGTCCGGAGCGGCGGCAGGGTCAGCTTCATCGCGGCCAGACGGTAGTACAGATCCGGGCGCAACACGTCTTCCAGCGTGCGACCGGGTTTGTGATCGTTGCAGATCGCCACGATCCGCGTATGCGGCGGCGCGGGCTGGTCGTTGATGAAGGTCAGCAGGCGGCCCTGCAGGACCGGGCTCATCGCCTCGATATCCTCCAGACACAGCGTGCCGCCCCGCGCTTCCTCGACCAGCGGCAGGCCGCCCGATTCCACCGGACCGAACAGACGGGCCGACAGCGCCTCGTCCTCGATCCCCGCGCAGGAGACGCTGACGAATTTGCGCCCGGCGCGCGGCCCCACGGCGTGCAGCGCATGCGCCACCAGCGTCTTGCCGGTGCCGGTTTCGCCGTCGATCAGCACGTGGCCATCGGCCTGCCCGTAATCGAGAATATCCTCGCGCAGGCGCACCATCTCGTTCGAGCCACCGACAAGCCGGTGCATAATCGCCCCACCATCGGCCAGCTCGTGACGCAGCGCCCGGCTTTCCAGCGCCATCGCGCGCGCTTTCAGCGCCGCGCGGGCCAGATCGGCCATCCGCTCGGGGTCGAAGGGCTTCTCAAGGAAATCATAGGCGCCCAGTCGCATCGCCTCGACCGCCATCGGCACGTCGCCATGGCCGGTGATCAGGATCACGGGCAGCGAGGCATCCATCCCCATCAAACGCTTCAGCAAGGCCATGCCGTCCATGCCGGGCATGCGGATATCCGTCACGACGATACCGGGGAAATCCACGCCGATCTGCGCCAGCGCCTCTTCCGCGCCGGCATAGGTTTCGGGCTCGAAGCCCGACAGCGACAGCCATTGGCTGATCGAGGCGCGCATGTCCTGCTCGTCATCGATCACGATCACCCGCGTCGGGGTTCTGGGTGCCGAAGTCGTGGCCTTTTCGGCCGGTGCAGCGGTGTTGCCCGCATTCATGCAGCAATCTCCTGATCCATTCAGACGTTAACATAAGCCGAAAACGCGGCAGGCCCAATCCCGCCGCGACACGCTACACAGAGGATTGTCCCACCCTGTCCTGCCCCGCCTCGGCCAGAACCGGCAAAGCGATCTCGAACGCGGCGCCGCCTTCGGGCAGGTTGCGCGCGGTCAGCCGTCCGCCATGGTCGGCCACGATACCCGAGGAAATGGCCAGCCCCAGCCCGACGCCGTCGCCCGCCCCTTTCGAAGTGTGGAAGGGTTCGAAGATCTTGTCGATATCGCGGATGCCAGTCCCGTTATCCTTGATCGTCAGCGTCACCGTATCGCCCTGCGTCAGGATCAGGTCGATCTGCGGCGCGTTGACGTTCTGCGTGGCATCGACCGCGTTGCGCATCAGGTTGATGAGCACCTGTTCAATCCGCAGCCGGTCGCCCATCACCCGCACCGGGTCCTTGGGCAGTGTGCGTACAACCAGAACCCGGCGCTCGCGCAGGCGGGGTTCCATCATCGTCAGCGCCTCGGTCACGCAGTCGCGGATGTCGATCGCGGCAAAGGCATCGCCGCCCTTGCGCGCGAAGCTTTTCAACTGACGGGTGATCGCACCCATCCGGTCGATCAGGTCGTCGATGCGCTGGAAGCTGACCAGCGCCTCTTCGGTGCGCCGCCGCGTCATCAACAGCCGCGCGCCCGCCAGATAAGTCTTCATCGCCGCGAGCGGCTGGTTCAGCTCGTGGCTAACGGCGGCCGACATTTCGCCCAGAACCGCCAGTTTCGACGATTGCGCCAGCGTCTGCTCGGCCACGGTCAGCTCTTTTTGCACCTTCTCGCGCGCGGCGATCTCGCGCTGAAGGCGCAGGTTGAGCTGACGCAGCTCGACCGATTCCTGCTCGAACAGCGCCGATTGCGAATAGGCCCGGCGGGAAAACAGGTAGAACACCATCGCCAGAAGCAGCGCGAAGGCCATGATGATCAGCGCCAGAACGCCGTTCACCTTCTCGCGCACGCCGTCATAGGTCGTAAAGCTGATGATCCGCCAGCCCCTGTGCTGCACCCGGGTTTCCGAGCGCAGGACGGCCTCGTTCGACAGGAAGGCATCGGGTCCGCGCCCGGCCAGATCGGCGGTATAGCGCAGCGCCCATTCGATGGCGGTCGGCGCGTCGCGCATTGCCAGCGCCTCGGCCTCGGTCCGGCCCCGCCAGCGCGGCTCGGTCGCCAGAACGATCCGCCCTTCGCTGTCGAGCACCGCCACCGCATCCGAAAATCCCGACCACGCGCGCTCGAACTTGGCCAGATCGACCTCGACCGTGACCACGCCCAGCACCTGACTGCCCGCGCGGATCGCACGGGCATAGGCAAAGCCGTAGCCGCCCGAATCACGCTGGCGGACATTGAAAATCGTGTCATTGGCACGCCGGGCTTCGATGAACAGCGGCTCGCTCCCACGCACGCTGCCCAGCCGGTTGCGGTCGGTCGCGGCAACCACCCGCCCCGACGTATCCAGCAGCTCGATCGAGGCGGCGCCGACTTCGCTCTGCAAGCCGATCAGCAATTGCGAGATCGAGGCATAATTCGAATTCTGCAGCGCCTCGCGCAGCACAGGGTCGCGCGCCAGAAGGATCGGCACCACCTGCGTGCGCTGCAATTCGGCTTCGATATTCCCGGCATAAAGCACCAGCCGCAACTCGGCGCGGGTGCGGGTATCGACGGTGAAACTTTCGCTCAGCCAGTCGTCCATCACCCAGACCACCGCCACCGCTACGACCAGCAGTGCCCCGATCAGGGCCTTGCCCCAGGCGGGCATCCCTGTTCTCAGGACCGATACGGATTGCGAGTGCGACGGGTCGGTGCTCATGGGCGCAACTTACGCAGGTGCCGCGAGCGGCTCAAGCAACAGCGTCCGCGTCACGCCTCAGGTAAGCGCCAACGCGCCCATCACGCCGTCGAACAGCGCACGGCCATCGGTGCCGCCATGCTGGGCGCTGACCGCGCGTTCGGGATGGGGCATCATGCCCAGCACCCGCCGGTTGGCCGACAGAATGCCCGCGATATCGTTGCGCGAGCCGTTGGGATTGACGACATAACGGAACGCCACGCGCCCCTCGCCTTCCAGCGCGGCAAGCGTATCCTCGTCGGCCTGATAATTGCCGTCGTGATGGGCGATCGGAATGATCGGCTCGGCGCCCGCCTGATAGGCCGAGGTAAAGGCGCTTGCCGTGGTCTCGACCCGCAACGCGACCGGCTTGCAGACGAATTTCAGCCCTGCATTGCGCATCAGCACGCCCGGCAGCAGCCCGGTTTCGCACAGAACCTGAAAGCCGTTGCACACGCCCAGCACGTAACCGCCGCGCTCGGCATGGGCGATGACGGCCTTGGCGATGGGCGAGCGCGCAGCGATCGCGCCGCAGCGCAGGTAATCGCCAAAGCTGAAGCCGCCCGGCACGCCGACGATGTCGGTGCCTTCGGGCAGCGTCGCGTCCTTGTGCCAGACGCGGGTGACATCGGCGCCGGCCTCTTCGAAGGCCACGGCAAGGTCACGGTCGCAATTGGAACCCGGGAAGGTGATCACGGCGGCTTTCATGCGCGGCTCCGATATTGGCAGGCGGGATTGGATGCGCCCCCATTACTGCGATGCGGCAGGCAAAGAAAGGGGGGAATCGGCCCCCTGCCCGTCCGGTCGCGGCGCAAAATCGCGGTTTTGGGCAAAATACGCCTAAGGTGGCATTTCGCCCCTCGCCTGCGCGTGCTTTCATGCAGCCATCCAAGGGAGGGATACATGACCAAGGTTACACTGACCGTGAACGGCCGGTCCATGTCGGGACAGGCCGAGGGACGCACGCTTCTGTCGTCGTTCCTGCGCGAAGAGCTGGGTCTGACCGGTACCCATGTCGGCTGCGATACCAGCCAGTGCGGCGCTTGCGTCGTGCATGTGGACGGACAGGCGGTGAAAAGCTGCACGGTGCTGGCGCAGGATGTCGAGGGCGCCAACGTCACCACGATCGAGGGCATGGCGAATGCCGATGGCTCGCTGAACACGCTGCAACAGGCGTTTCAGGACCATCACGGCCTGCAATGCGGCTTCTGCACGCCGGGCATGGTGATGGCGGCCTCGTCGCTTCTGGCCGAGAACCCCAAACCCACCGAGGCCGAGGTGCGCCATTACCTTGAAGGCAATATCTGCCGCTGCACGGGTTACCACAACATCGTCAAGGCGGTGATGGCGGCCTCGGGTCAGGATGTGAGCGACACGGTCGCCGCTGAATAAGGACGGGCCCTGGCGGGTCGCCCGCCGGATCTCAGGACTTGTAGGGTGCGTGATTTCACGCACCATTCATCGACATCAGGGAGGGATTCCATGCCCAAGGACGGCGGAATCGGCGCCAGCACAAAGCGGCGCGAGGACGTTCGTTTCCTTACCGGGAACGGACGCTACACGGACGACATCAACCTGCGCGGACAGGCGCATGCCTTTTTCCTGCGCTCGCAGGTCGCCCACGGCAAGATCAACACGATCGACACCAGCGCCGCCGAGGCGATGGACGGCGTGATCCGCATCTTCACCGCCAAGGATTTCGAAGGCGTGGGCGGCGTGCCCTGCGGCTGGCTGATCACCGACAAGCACGGCCAGCCCATGCAGGAACCCAAGCACCCGGTACTGGCCGAGGGCAAGGTGCGCCATGTGGGCGACCCCATCGCCGTGGTCATCGCCGAGACGCTGGACCAGGCCCGCGACGCCGCCGAGGCGATCGATCTCGATATCGAGGACCTGCCCGCCGTTGTCGACATGAAGGCCGCTTTGTCCGCCGACGCGCCCAAGGTGCATGACGAGCTGAGCTCGAATCTGTGCTACGACTGGGGCTTCGTCGAGGAAAACAAGGCCGCCGTGGACGAGGCCTTCGCCAGTGCCGCGCATGTCACATCGCTGGAACTGGTCAACCAGAGGCTCATCGCCAATCCGATGGAGCCGCGCGTGGCGGTGGGCGATTACGATCCGTGGAACGACAATTCCACGCTCTACACCACCTCGCAGAACCCGCATGTGATCCGTCTGTTGATGGGCGCCTTCGTGCTGGGCATCCCCGAGCACAAGCTGCGTGTCGTCGCGCCCGATGTGGGCGGCGGCTTCGGCGCGAAGATCTTCCACTATGCCGAGGAAGCCTTCTGTACCTTCGCCGCACGTCAGCTGAAGCGGCCGGTGAAATGGACCTCGTCGCGCTCGGAAGCCTTCATGTCGGATGCGCATGGCCGCGACCATGTCACGAAGATCGAGCTCGCGCTCGATGCCGAGAACAACTTCACCGCGATCCGCACCGAAACCTATGCCAATATGGGCGCCTATCTCTCGACCTTCGCGCCCTCGGTCCCGACCTGGCTGCACGGCACGCTGATGGCAGGCAATTACCGCACGCCGCTTATCTATGTGAACGTGAAGGCCGTGTTCACCAACACCGTGCCGGTCGACGCCTATCGCGGCGCAGGCCGCCCCGAGGCCACGTTCCAGCTTGAGCGTGTCGTCGACAAGGCCGCGCGCGAGCTGGGCGTCGATCCGGTCGAGCTGCGGCGTCAGAACTTCATCAAGGCCGATCAATTCCCCTATGCCACCCCCGTGGCGGTCGAGTACGACACCGGGAATTACGACGCGACGATGGACAAGATGCTCGAGCTTTCGGATTACGCGGGCTTCGCTGCGCGCGCCGAGGAGTCAAAGAAACGCGGCAAGCTGCGCGGCTTCGGCATCGCCCATTACATCGAGGCCTGCGGCATCGCGCCGTCGAACCTCGTCGGGCAACTGGGCGCCCGCGCCGGTCTTTACGAATCCGCCACCGTGCGGGTGAACGCGACCGGCTCGATCTCGATCTATACCGGCTCGCATTCGCACGGTCAGGGGCACGAGACCACCTTTGCCCAGGTCGTGGCCGACATGATCGGCATCGATGCGGGACAGGTCGAGATCAACCACGGCGACACCGCCAACACGCCGATGGGCATGGGCACCTATGGCTCGCGCTCGCTGGCCGTGGGCGGCTCGGCGCTGGTCAAGGCCACCAACAAGGTGATCAACAAGGCCAAGAAGATTGCCGCCCACCTGCTCGAAGCTTCGGAAGCGGATATCGAGCTGGCTGACGGCAAGTTCACCGTCGCGGGCACCGACAAGTCGGTGGACTGGGCGGGCGTGACGCTGGCCGCCTATGTGCCGCATAACTACCCGCTGGAATCGATGGAACCGGGGCTGGAAGAGACGGCGTTCTACGATCCGTCCAACTTCACCTATCCCTCGGGCGCCTATGGCTGCGAGGTCGAGGTCGATCCTGATACCGGCGAGGTCGAGATCATCGGCTTCACCGCCGCCGACGATTTCGGCAACGTCGTGAACCCGATGATCGTCGAGGGTCAGGTCCATGGCGGTCTGGCACAGGGTATCGGTCAGGCTTTGCTCGAGCGCTGTGTCTATGACGCGGACGGACAGCTCGTCTCGGGCTCGTATATGGACTACGCCATGCCGCGCGCGGACAATGTGCCGAACTACACGGTCGACCATTCCTGCGTCACGCCCTGCACCCACAACCCGCTGGGCGTGAAGGGCTGCGGCGAGGCCGGCGCCATCGGCAGCCCGCCTGCCGTCATCAACGCGGTCATCGACGCGCTTCAGCGCGGCGGCCATTCCCACGTCACCCATATCGACATGCCCGCTTCGCCCTCGCGCGTCTGGGCCGCGATGAACGCCAAGTAAAGGAGGTCCGAATGTACAATTTCGACTTCGTCAAACCCGCCTCGGTCGAGGATGCGGTCGCCGCCCTGTCCGGGGACGAGGCGCAGCCGCTTTCGGGCGGCATGACCCTGCTGCCCTCGATGAAACAGCGCCTGAACGCGCCCGCGACGCTTGTGTCGCTGACCGGGATCGACGCGCTGAAAGGCGTGTGCCGCGACGGCGACATGCTGGTCATCGGCGCCGCCACGCCGCACGCGGTCGTGGCGCGCGACGCCGCCGCCGATTACCCGGCGCTGGCGGAACTGGCAGGCCAGATCGGCGACCCGATGGTGCGCAACCGCGGCACGATCGGCGGCTCGCTGGCCAATAACGACCCCTCGGCCTGCTACCCGGCGGCAGCGCTGGCCTCGGGCGCGACCATCGTCACCGACAAGCGCGAGATCGCGGCGGAAGAGTTCTTCCAGGGCATGTTCGCCACCGCGCTCGACGAGGGCGAGATCATCACCTCGGTGAAGTTCCCGATCCCGCAGAAAGCAGCCTATGCCAAATTCGCCCAGCCCGCGTCGCGCTTCGCGCTGACCGGGGCCTTCGTCGCGCAATATGCGGACGGGGCGCGGGTGGCGATCACCGGAGCATCGGAAAACGGCGTGTTCCGCTGGAGCGAGGCCGAAACGGCGCTGTCGTCGAACTTCTCGGCCGACGCGCTCAACGGACTGGCGGCCTCGGCCGATCAGATGATCGGCGATCTGCACGGCACGCCCGAATACCGCGCGCATCTGGTGGGCGTGATGACCCGCCGCGCGGTCGGTGCCGCACACTGAACGCGGCACTATCGCTGCTGAAACCAAGTGAGGGGGGCTGTCTGCCCCCCTCTTTGCCTTGCGGCAAATTCACCCCCCGAGGATATTTGTGGATCAAAGATGGGCCTTAACAGGTCCTTAACCGCGCATCTTTGCTCTGCAAATATCCCCGGGGGAGGCGCGGCGGCGTCAGCCGGTGTGGCGGGGGGCAGAGCCCCCGACGGCTTGCGGTTGCCAAGCACGGCGCCGGTCGTTAATCGGGCGGGCGAAAGGATCCCGATCATGCGCGCGCTTTCCACCGACCTCGGCACCGCCCCCCTGATGGTGCTTACCCGTCCGCAGATGGGCGAGAATATCGGCGCCGCGGCGCGGGCGATGCTGAATTTCGGCGTCGAGCACATGCGCCTGATCGCGCCGCGCGACGGCTGGCCCAATCCCAAGGCAATCGCCATGGCTTCGGGCGCGTCGAGTGTGCTCGACAACGCCGCCGTCTTTCCCGATGTGGCCGGGGCGATCGCCGATTGCGATTACGTCTACGCCACCACCGCGCGCGGGCGTGGATTGGTGAAGCCCGTCCTGACGCCCGAAACCGCGATGGCCGAGGCGCGCGCGATGATCGGCGCTGGCAAGCGGGTGGCGGTGTTGTTCGGCCCCGAGCGCGCGGGGCTGGAAAACGACGACGTGGCCCATGCCAATGCGATCATCACCGTGCCGGTCAATCCGGGTTTTTATTCGCTCAACCTCGCGCAATGCGTGTTGCTGACGGCTTATGAATGGATGCGCCAGACCTCGGAGGTCGAAGGCGCTCGGCTGGAACTGGCGGGCACCGACCTTGCCACGCAGGTCGAGATCGAGAAGCTGGGCGATCATTTCGAGGGGCGTCTGCAAGAGGCCGGGTTCTTTCACCCGCCCGAGAAGGCACCGCATATGAAGCGCAATCTGCGCAACATGTGGGGTCGCTGGGGCATGACGCGTTCGGAAGTGCAAACGCTGCACGGCGCGCTGCGGCAATTGGTGCGCGCCAAAGACTGACCGGTGGGTCCGGGCGCTCTTGATACCGCCCCACCCCCGCAATAGCTTGACGCCGCCAGAACAGGAGTGTGCCGATGGCGAAACGCCCGATCTTCGAGGACGCCGCAGCGCCCAAAGCCGCCGCCCAGGCAGGACCACAGACCGGCTCCCGTCCCGCACGGAGCGGCGGGATCGAAGCCCCGTCGGGCGCGCGGCGCGCGATCCGGCTCTGGCTGGGGGTGCTGTTCGTCATGGTCATGGCGATGATCGCCGTGGGCGGGCTGACGCGGCTCACCGATTCCGGTCTGTCGATCACCGAGTGGAAGCCGCTGACCGGCGCCCTGCCGCCGATGAACGATGCCGACTGGCAGGCCGAGTTCGACCTCTATCAGCAGATCGACCAGTTCCACCTGATGAATGCCGACATGACGCTGTCGGAATTCAAGTCGATCTATTGGTGGGAATGGTCGCATCGTCAGCTTGGCCGCGCGGTGGGCGTGGTCTGGGCGCTGGGTTTTCTGGCCTTTCTGGCCTTGCGCAAGATCCCGGCGGGGTGGACCGGACGGCTACTGGTGCCGGGTATTCTGGGCGGTGTTCAGGGGGCGATCGGCTGGTGGATGGTCTCATCGGGGGTGACGCAGGGCGAAGGCGTGACCACGGTGGCAAGCTACCGGCTGGCCACCCATCTGGGGCTGGCTTTCGTCATCCTTGGCGTCATCGCGTGGTATATGTTCCTGCTGGGCCGGCCCGAGGCGCAGCTGCTCCAGGCCCGACGCTCGCGCGAGGCGAAACTGTTCTCACTGGGCACGGGGCTCATGCATTTCGCTTTCCTGCAGATCATTCTGGGCGCACTGGTCGCAGGGATCGATGCCGGACGCGGCTATACCGACTGGCCGCTGATGGGTGGCTCGGTACTGCCGCCGGCGATGTGGGAGTTGAGCCCTGTCTGGCGCAACCTTTTCGAGAATGACGGCACGGTGCAGTTCATCCACCGCGTCTCGGGCTATCTGCTGTTCGTCTTCGGCGTGATCGCGTGGAACCGGGGCCGCCGGTCGAGCTATGCGCGCACGCGCATGGCCTTCCACTGGGTTCTGGGCGCACTGACCGCGCAGATCGTGCTGGGCATCGTCACCGTGATGCATGGCGCACCGCTGGAGCTGGGCATCGCGCACCAGTTCATGGCCGTCATCCTGTGGGTGCTGATCATTCGCGCCCGCTATCTGGCCCAGTATCCGCTGGGCGGAACCATCCGGGGATAAACCATGACCGCATTCGACGAAATCGTCGCGCATGAGCGCACCAGCTGGGCCCTGTCGCAGGTGATGGGTCGCCTGGGCTGGGATCAGGAAACCGTCATGCCGCGCGGCGCCGCCGAGCAGCGCGGCGAGGAAATGGCGGCGATGGAGGAAGTGCTGCACGCGCGGCGCACCGATCCGCGCCTTGGCGAGTGGCTGGAAGCGGCCACCGCCCCCGATGCGAAAGGCGAGGCGATCCTGCGCCATGTCCGCCGCTCGTACACCCGCAATACCCGCGTGCCCGCCGCGCTTGCCTCGGAAATCGCCCGCGTGACCTCGGTCGCGCAGGGTGTCTGGGCCGAGGCCCGCGCACGCGATGACGTGCCGCATTTCCTGCCCACCCTCACGCGGGTGATCGAGTTGCGGCGCGAGGAAGCCTCGGCGCTGGCCGAGAATGGCGCGCTCTATGACGCGCTGCTCAACGATTACGAACCCGGCATCACTGGCGACGAGGTCGCGGAGATCTTCGCGCGGATGCGCACACGGCTGGTCTCGCTGCGCGAGAAGGTGCTGGGCGCGGAGTATCAACCCGCGCCGCTGAAAGGCGAATTCCCGCGCGAAGGGCAGCTGCGTCTGAGCCGCCTGCTGGCCGAGACCTTTGGCTACGATTTCGCCCATGGGCGGCTCGATCTGGCCGTCCATCCCTTTTCATCAGGGTCGGGCGCGGATGCGCGCATCACCACAAGGGTGGCCGAAAGCGATCCGTTCAACTGCCTTTATTCGACGATCCACGAAGTGGGCCATGCCTGCTACGAGCAGAATATCGCCCCGGATTACCGCTATTCGCCGTTGGGCGAAGGCGTGTCGATGGGCGTGCATGAAAGCCAGAGCCGGATCTACGAGAACCAGGTTGGCCGTTCGCGCGCCTTCACGGGCTGGCTGCATGGGCAGATGCGCCACGAATTCGGCGATCTGGGTCTGGATCCCGAGGCGTTTTTCGGCGCGGTCAACCGGGTGCAGCCGGGCTATATCCGCACCGAGAGCGACGAGGTGCATTACAACCTGCACATCATGATGCGCTTCGATCTGGAACGCGCGCTGATCTCGGGCGATCTGAAACCCGCCGATCTGGAAGCGGCGTGGAACGACCGGTTCCTCAAGGATTTCGGTGTCGCAGTGGACCGCCCGTCGCACGGAATGCTGCAGGATGTGCACTGGTCTGTGGGTCTGTTCGGCTATTTCCCGACCTATGCTTTGGGCAATGTCTATGCGGGCTGCCTGATGAAGGCGTTGCGCAAGGATCTGGTGGGGATCGACACCGCGCTGGCGGAGGGCCGGCCTACCGTCGCGACCGAATGGCTGACCGAAAAGCTGCAACGCCATGGCGGCCTGCGCGAGCCACGCGACACGATCGCCCATGCCAGTGGTTTCGAGCCGTCGGAAGCCCCGCTGATGGATTATCTGGAGGCGAAATTCAGCGACCTTTACCGGCTCTGACAAGGGCTCTGAAACGGGTTCTGAAACGGGTTCTGAAACGGGTTCTGAAGGGGGTTCTGAAGGGGGCATCGAGCCCCCGCGCCGCGCGGCCGGGCCTTTGGCCCGGCAGGACAAACGGGACCGATGTACCTTTATCGGGGCGGCTCACGGGTGAGGGCCGCCATTTTTGATTATTTGAGACAAAGTGAAAGAACGCTCAGGCGGCTTGCCCGGCAGCCCAGCCCGAGGACCAGGCCCATTGGAAGTTATAGCCGCCGAGCCAGCCGGTGACATCGACCACCTCGCCCACGAAATAGAGACCGGGCACGGCGCGTGCCTGCATCGTCTTCGCGTCGAGTGCCCTGGTATCGACACCGCCCAGCGTCACTTCGGCAGTGCGCCAGCCCTCGGTCCCGTTGGGCACGAGCTGCCAGCGATGCACGGCGTCGCCGAGATTTTGCAGCGCCGCTTTCGACTGGGTGGCGAGCTTGCCCGATAGGCCCGCGCGGCCGGTGATCGAGCGCGCGAGTTTCTCGGGCAGATCGAGCGCATTCGCGAGCTCGCGCGCGCCCCTTTCGGCGCGGGCCGACTGGGCCTCTTGCGCGATATCGCGGCCGGCGGCTAGGTCGACTTCGATCGCCTGCCCTTCGCGCCAATAGCTGGAAATCTGCAGGATTGAGGGCCCGGACAAACCGCGATGGGTAAAGAGCAACCCTTCGTCAAAGGCGATCTTCGCGCCCTTGAGCCCCACGCGCGCCTGCACGCTGACCCCCGCCAGCGTCTGGATAGCGTCGCGCTGCGCATCCGAGAATGTCAGCGGCACAAGGCCCGGGCGCGGCTCGATCAGGTCGAGACCGAAGGCGCGCGCAATGTCATAGCCCAGCCCCGTCGCGCCCATCTTTGGGATCGACTTGCCCCCGGTCGCCACCACCACGACCTTGGCCCTGAGCGGGCCATCCCGGGTCTCGACCGTGAAACCCGGGAGCACGCGCTTGACCTCGATGCCGAGGCGCAACTCGCCCCCGGCCTCGGCCAGATCGCGCAACAGCATGTCCACGACCTGCCGCGCCGAACCGTCGCAAAACAGCTGGCCCAGCGTCTTTTCGTGCCACGCGATCCCGGCGCGATCGATCCGGGCGATGAAATCGTGCTGCGTGTAGCGTCTGAGCGCCGAGAGCGCGAAGCGCGGGTTCTGGCTGAGGAATCGTTCGGGCGCGATCTGCAGGTTGGTGAAGTTGCACCGCCCGCCGCCAGAGATGCGGATCTTCTCGCCCGGCGCCTTGGCATGGTCGAGCACCAGCACGCGGCGGCCCCGGCGCGCGGCTTCGATCCCCGCCATCAGCCCGGCGGCCCCCGCGCCGAGCACGATCACATCCCACATGCCCGACCTCCTGCCTGATGCCCTGCGTGTCGCCCGCGCTGCTACACTGCCTGCGCGCCCTGCGAAACCCCGCGGTCGCGCCACTGTCGGCGATAGCCGCTGGCGCGCCAATGGTGCAAGACCGGCAGCCAGATCGGCCGCGTCACCTCGAGCATCGGGGAACAGCCAAGCGCCGCCTGCGCCCCCTCGGCAAAGGCCCGCGTCGCGACCGCATCGAACATATGATGGCGCGCATGGTCATCGAGGCGCATGCCGCTGCTGCGCTCGGCTGCGAGAATCGCCGCGCCCATATCGGCATGCGAATGCGCCCGGATGCCGCTGGCCAGAGCGAGGAACCGCGCCAGCGGCGCCGAGACGGGCCGCAACGACCGCGTGCGCCGATGATAAGCCCGCCAATGCGGTGCGATCCGGCTCAGTGGGGCGTCGATCCGGGCGACGACATGCTGGGCATAGAGCGCGTAGAAAGGCGGCATGACATGCAGCGGAAACACCGATTCGGGCGATGGTGCGAGCCGTGCAAGCCAGTGCCGCGTGGTGCTGAGATAGAGGGCGGCGAAATCACCGTAAGCCCGGTGAGGATGATCGGCGTCAAGGTGCTCAAATGTGGCGGCAATCTTGGTCAGCCGGCGCTCGACGGCCTCGGCCTGGGCGCGGCTCTCGTCCGCTGGCGCTCCCGGTTCCCGATCCAGACGGTACAAGACGCTCCCCAATCAACCGCGATGTGCAGACAGGATGGCAGTCCGCTGCCCTTCTGGCAAGCGCGCGAAGGGCTCGGGTCATGGCCATGAACATGATCGCTAATTTTTTGCCCGCGCCCTCTTGCGGCGGCCGATTCAGCGGGATAAACACCGCCGCAGTTGGGGCGTAGCCAAGTGGTAAGGCAACGGTTTTTGGTACCGTGTACCGTAGGTTCGAATCCTACCGCCCCAGCCATCTCACAAGATATGATGCCGAATCCTGACGGCATTTGCGCCGGTCAAACCGGCGGCTTGGCCAGTTGCGGCGGCGGACGAAGCCGTCACCGGTTGTTTCGGATATGTTCGAAAGAAGATATGCCCCTTGCAAGGCAAGGCAGGGCCGCACACCGACGGTGCGACGCCTGGAACGCCCGCTCAGATCTCGATTTTCTGGAAACCGTCGCGCAGGGCGTTGGACCATGCCTGCGACATCGCGCGGAAGGATTCGTTCTCGGCCTCGATCCGCTCGCTGCGGGTGACGCGGCAGGCGTCTTTCTCGATCACCGCGAAATCGAGCGGCATCCCCACCGAGAGATTCGAACGCAGTGTCGAATCCATCGACAGGAAGACCGCCTTGCGCGCGTCTTCCAGCGAGGTGTCGGGCGAGACCACGCGGTCGAGGATCGGCTTGCCGTATTTGTGCTCGCCGATCTGAAGATAGGGCGTGTCTTCGGTCGATTCGATGAAATTGCCCTCGGGATAGATGAGGAACATCCGCATTGTCCCCCCCTTGCGCTGGCCTGCGACGATCATCGAGGCGGCGGTCGAAACCTTCGAGGCCTGCATCTTGGCGTCGATATCCTGACGCACAGAGGCCAGCGTGTTGCCGACGATCTCGGCCACTTCCAGCATCGTGTTGGCCTGCATGATCGAGGGCGTGTCCTCGGTCTCGGGATGCTCGATCCCGTCGCGGAGCTGGGCCAGCGTGGTCTGCGTGACCGACAGGCTGCCCGCCGTGAGGATGACGATGCAGCGCTCGCCCGATTCCTCGAAGGTGAACATCTTGCGGTAGGTGGCGATATTGTCGAGCCCCGCATTGGTGCGGGTGTCAGACAGCAGAACCATCCCGGCCTTCAGCAGCAATCCCACGCAATAGGTCACGTTACACCGGCCCTCTCAGCCCCGCCGCGCCCCGCCAGCCGGGGCCTGCGAACGCCCGTGCTTACTGTTGCGCCGACGCGATCGCAACGGCAATCTCCATGGTTTCCGAGCCCGGCCCACGGGCGATGCCCCGGATCGGGGCCGCGCCCTCGGCATCGGCGCCGCAGCCCAGCCGGATATACCGCTCATCGGGGCAGCATTCATTGGCGGGGTCGAAGCCGACCCAGCCGAGCCCGTCGATCCAGATCTCGGCCCAGGCATGCGCGGCCTCGTGCGACTTGCCGTCCGAATCGGTAAACAGATAGCCCGAGACGTAGCGCGCCGGCATTCCGCGCGCCCGCGCGCAGGCGATAAGGGCATGGGCATGGTCCTGACAGACGCCCTGCCCCTGCTCCAGCGCCTCGGCGGCGGTGGTATGGGCATCGGTCGCGCCCGGCGTATAGGCGATCGCACCCGATACCTTGGCCGACAGATCATGCGCCAGCGCCAGTCCGGTTTCGCCCGACGCCTTGGCCGCCAGCGCCTTCAGTCCGCCATCGGCGATGGTCGGGCCGGTCTCGCCCAGCCACGCGATGGGCGAGAGCAATTCGCGATTGCCGCGCAGAACGCCCGCGCAGTCGGTCGTCGTGACGCTGCCGGTGACGCGGACCTCGATCCGGTCGACCGGGCCGGTAACCGTCCAGCCCTGCACGTAATCGCCCGCACCGTCACGGAAACTGCCGCCCATCATGCCGTCGGAAACCGTCACGTTCCAGCTTTGCACGCTCTGGTTCAGGCATTGGGTCGGCAGCAGGCGGTGGCTTTGCACCACGCCACGTACCGGCTGGTCGTAGATATAGGTGGTGACGTGTTCGACCGTCAGTTTCATCGCACATCCCCATTGAGATAAGCCGCATGGACCCGCCCGCCGAGATCGCCGATCTCGGAGATAAAGCGCATGAGGAATTCGTGCAGCCCCTCTTCAAAGATCGTCTCGGTCGAGGTCTCGAACATCCGCGCCATCATGTTGCGCGCGGCGCTCTGGGCCTCGGTCGGGCGGCGGTAATAGCGCGCGAGCCGGTCGAGATGCAGGTTGAGCGCCTCGACGCAGGGCACGAGGCCGCGCGGGGTCTGCGGGTTCAGGATCAGGAAATGGGCGATCTTGCGCGCGGTGATCTCGCCGCCATAGGCCCAGTGAAAGGCGCGGTGCAGCGACATCGCCCGCAACAGCGTGCGCCATTGGTAATTGTCCAGCCCCGAACCCACGAAATCGGCATGCGGCAGCAGGACCCAGTATTTCACGTCGAGCAGCCGCGCCGTGCTGTCGGCACGCTCAAGATAGTAGCCGATATTCAGGAAATCCCAGCCATCGTTGCGCAGATGGGTCGTATCCATCGCGCCGCGCACCATTGCGCAGTGCCGCCGCGTCCAGTCGGTCAGACGGTTGAGCGACTGATCCGAGCGCGGCTCGCGCTCGATCTGGCGCATTTCCTGAAACGCGGTGTTCAGCGCGTCCCACATCTGCGTCGTCAGCGCCGTGCGCACGATGCGCCCGTTTTCGCGCGCAGCGGTGATGCAGGATATGACCGAAGACGGATTCTCGCGGTCGAAGAACAGATGGCTCTCGATGTTGCGCTGCACCGGGTCGCCGTATTTCTTCATGAAGGTGTCGTGCGTGCCATTGGCATGCAGCAGCGCCTCCCATTCGTTGCGGTAGCCCTGTTCGGAATTGGGCAGCATGGCGATCCGCGCCCCCACTTCCAGAAGCCGGGCAGCGGTTTCAGCGCGCTCCATGTAGCGGGCCAGCCAGAACAGGTTATCGGCGGTTCTACTCAACATATCTGTTACTCCGCCAACACCCAGGTATCCTTGACCCCGCCGCC
The DNA here is from genome assembly GCF_017303295.1 of Rhodobacter sp. NTK016B. GTDB lineage: Bacteria > Pseudomonadota > Alphaproteobacteria > Rhodobacterales > Rhodobacteraceae > Pararhodobacter. Next base: position 123,017 of record NZ_JAFKOK010000014.1, read on the forward strand.
CTGCGACGAGTTCACGACGAGCGACCCCTCGCGCAGCGCGACGCGCGTCAGGCCCCCCGGGACCAGCGCGATCCGCTCGCCCACAAGGCAATAGGGCCGCAAATCGACGTGCCGCGGCGCCACGCCTTCCTCGACGAAGCTGGGCACGGTCGACAGGGCCAGCGTCGGCTGGGCGATGTAATTGTCGGGATCGGCCTCGATCTTGGCGCGGAAGATCTCGATCTGCTCCTTGGTGGATTTGGGCCCCACCAGCATCCCGTATCCGCCCGAGCCATGGACCTCCTTGACGACCAGCTCGCCCAGATTGTCGAGCACGTATTTGCACTCGTCCTCCTTGGCGCATTGCCATGTCGGCACGTTGTTCAGGATCGGCTCTTCGCCCAGATAAAAGCGCACCATTTCCGGCACGAAGGTGTAGACCGCCTTGTCATCCGCGACCCCGGCACCGGGGGCCGAGCAGATGCTGACCCCGCCCGAGCGATAGACATCCATCAGCCCCGGCACGCCCAGCATCGAATCCGGCCGGAAACACAACGGGTCCAGAAACGCGTCATCGATCCGGCGATAGATCACATCCACCTTACGCGGGCCTTCGGTCGTGCGCATCCAGACGAATTCGCCCTCGACGAACAGATCCTGCCCCTCGACCAGCTCGACCCCCATCATGTCGGCAAGGAAGGAATGCTCGTAATACGCGCTGTTGAAATGGCCGGGCGTCAGGATCACCACATTGGGCTCGCGGTCGCATTTTTCGGGCGCGACCGAGGCAAGGGTCTGGCGCAGGATCTCGGGATAGGCCTCGACCGGCTGGATATGGTTGGTGCTGAAGAGTTCGGGGAACATCCGCATCATGATTTCCCGGTTTTCCAGCATGTAGCTGACCCCCGAGGGTGTGCGGCAATTGTCTTCCAGCACGAAGAAATCGTCGGGCCCGGTCCGCACAAGATCGATGCCGACGATATGGCTGTAGACCCCTTTGGGTGGCTTGATGCCCGCCACGACTTTCTCATAGGCGTCGTTGAGATAAACCAGCTTGGCCGGGATCCGCCCTGCCCGCACGATTTCACCGCGATCGTAGACATCGGCAAGGAACGCATTCAGCGCCCGCGCCCGCTGTTTGATACCGCGCTCGAGCCGCGTCCATTCGCGTCCGCTGAACACCCGCGGGAACATGTCGAACGGGATCAGCCGGTCGGGATCGCCGCCTTCGCCATAAACCGCGAAGGTGATCCCGATCCGTCGGAAAAGGGCTTCGGCTTCGGCTTGTTTCAGATTGCGCAATTCTGCGGGCATCTGATCGACCCAGCCCTGCAGATGCGCGTAAGGCGCTCTAACCGCGCCGTTTTCCATCATTTCGTTGAAATAATTTATCATGCCACCGTCCCTGTTCACCTTAAGTGTAGTCGATCCGGCGCGCTCGGCAATGGTAAGAGATGATGGTACTGTTAACGCTCGCGGGTCAAAAACCGCCCGAATTTCCATCAATCCGACGACAAAACGCCCTCTGCGCAGGCATCCCGCCAGCGCCGATCCCGCGCCCGACGACCGGCGCGAGGGCCGGGTTCCGGCGCGTCGCCGGGCGTCATTCGGGGGGCGGGCGAAATTAACGCCCGCTAAAACCTTCGGTCCTAAGGTGCGAATCGCGTCCGGCTTTTGGGCGTGTTTTCTCAGGGGACCAAGACATGAAACTGGCCACTCTCGCCGCGATCGCCACCCTCACCGCCAGCGCCGGTTTCGCCCAGGATTTCGGCCCGGCGCTCGAAGGCTATTACAATTCGGAACTCAGCGCGCTCGGCAGCGACCCCGCGATCCTCGACGCCGTGCGCGCACAGAACGCGGTGACGTCGTCCTATGACGGCGACCGCATCGCCGCGCTCGACCGCACCTGGCAGGCTGAACTGGGCCAGGCCGACATGCCCACCATCACCCCCGTTCTGGGCAATGCCCTGTCCGACCATCTGCGCAGCGAAGTTGAAGCCTCGCGCGGGCGTATCACCGAAATCATCGTGATGGACGCGGTCGGCCTCAATGTCGCTGTCTCTGCGGCCACGTCGGATTACTGGCAGGGGGATGAAGCGAAATTCACCGAAACCTACGGCGCGGGCCCCGGCGCCCTGCATCTGAGCGACATCGAACTCGACGAATCGACCGGCCGCTATCAGGGGCAGATCTCGTTCCCGCTGGTCGATCCCGATACGGGCAGCCTGATCGGCGCCATGACTGTCGGTGTCGATGCCGAGCAACTGATGTGATCGCGACAGGATAAGGATCCGACGATGCGACTTCTCCAGACCTTGCCGCGTCTCGACGCGACCAACTTCCGTCTGTCGCTCTTCATCAAGATTTCGGCGGTCGTCGTTGTCGCGATGCTCTTGGTCGAAACGGCCAGCTTCACCATCTCCTATGGTACGGCCAGCCGGAATGCGATCGAGAACATGCACTACGTCACCGAGCTGCGGCTCGACGATCTGTCCGAACAGACGGCGGCACCGGTGCGCTTCAACGATACCGGCCGGCTGGAGGAATTCGTCCAGAGCTTCTCGCAAATCGACGCCAGCTCCCTCCTCGGCCTGACGGTCACCGACCAGGCGGGCAACACGCTCATCTCTCACGGCGACGCGGCGGCTTTGCAAAGCGCTCGGACCGCCGCTGCCGACGCCTCGGGAACCGAAGCCGGGCAAATGACCCGCTTTGATCTTGGCGATGGCCGTTTCATGATGGAGACGCCGATCGTCACGAGCAATGCGGAAGAACCGATTGGTCGGGTTATGTCGCTCTGGACGACCGAACCCGCGCTTGAACGCGCGCATGCCGACACCTGGTTCTCTCTCGGCCTCGCAGGGCTGGTCGTTGCCATCATGGTCCCGCTGACGATGCTGATCATGCGCCAACTCATCTCTCTTCCGATGCGCAGGCTGGCCGACTCGCTGGCGCAGATCGGAGCGGGCAATTATGACGGCGACATCCCGTCGCTGACCCGCGGCGACGAAATCGGCGACTTCTCCCGGCATATCTCGGACCTGCGCGACCGGCTTCGCATCGCGCATGAAGACGAGCTGGCGCGCGAAGCCGACCACAAAGAGCAGTTGCGCGTGGTCGCGACCCTGCGCGACGGCCTGACTGCCCTTGCCAGCCGCAATCTCGGTGTCTCGTTCGACACCCCGTTCGGCGAGCGTTACGAAACGCTGCGCGAGGATTTCAATCAGACCGTGATCTCGCTGCGGGACACGATCAATATCGTGATCGACTCCGTCTCGCGCATGCGTCAGGGCGCCGATGACATGACCCGCTCGGCCGACAACCTGTCGAAACGCACCGAAACGCAGGCCGCCACGCTGGAAGAGACGGCAGCAGCGATCCAGCAGATCAGCACCCGCGTCACCGAAACCGCCACCAACGCGCGCGAAGCCGAACGCATCGCCCGCGGCGCGCAGGAAAAGGCGCAGGTCAGCGAACCGATCGTGCGCGAGGCCATCGATGCCATGGCCGCGATCCAGCACCGCTCGTCGCAAATCTCGCAGATCATCACGATGATCGACGATATCTCGTTCCAGACCAACCTGCTGGCGCTCAATGCCGGGGTCGAGGCCGCACGCGCAGGCGAAGCCGGTCGCGGCTTCGCCGTCGTCGCCTCCGAAGTGCGCGGCCTTGCGCAACGCTCGTCGGATGCCGCGCGCGAGATAAAGGAACTCGTCACCGGCAGCGCCGAACAGGTCAATCATGGCGTTGAACTGGTCCGGCGCTCAGGCTCGGCCCTGTCGGAATTCGCAATCCAGGTCGACGAAATCGCCAGCCTGATGACCACCGTGGCGCAGGCTGCAGACGATCAGGCGCACAGCGTGACCGAGATCAACGTGGGTGTGGGCCAGCTCGACACCGTGACGCAGCAGAACGCGGCCATGGTGCAGGAAACCACCGTGGCGATCCACGAATTGCGCCAGCAATCGCTGGATCTGGCCGAAGTCCTGGCCGAATTCCGCACTGGAACTGCCCATGCCGGCGGTGACACGTCGTCGCGCTACGTCGCTTGACGCGCGTGACGACGAGCGCCCGGCTCCGGCCTTTATGGGCGGGTTCGGGTGCTGGGTCGCCCATCTGACCTGAGACATCGGGAAAAAGGGGCGACGGCCTTGCGCCGCCGCCCTGCCCTTGTTTGCCGTAACGCTGCTCAGCACCAAGCCGCCGGGGTTGCTTGGACCGACCGTGCCGCGTTCTGCCCTCTACCGGTCGCCTCTTTTCAATCGGGGTGCCATGAATTGCGCAACCATCCGACGCAGATCGGCGGGCAAGGTTGACGCGCCTCGGCTCCGGGGGCATCAAACCCGGGTACCCGCCTGAGGAGCAGCAGATGGACTTCAAGACCCTGGACGCGATGGACGTCACCGACAAGACCGCACTCATTCGCGTTGACATCAACGTGCCATTCGAGAACGGCGCCGTCAGCGACTTCACCCGCATCGATGCCATCCTGCCAACGATCAACGATATCGTCGCGGCCGGTGGCAAGGCGGTCCTGCTCGCCCATTTCGGCCGGCCTAAGGGAAAGGTCGTCCCGGAGATGTCGCTCGCTCAGGTGCGCCCGGCGCTGGAGGCCCGGCTCGGAAAACCGGTGGCCTTCGCCGAGGATTGCATCGGCAAACCCGCCAAGGACGCGGTATCCGCGATGAAACCGGGCGATGTTCTGCTGCTCGAAAATACCCGCTTCCATCCCGGCGAAGAAAAGAACGACCCGATGATGGCCGCCTCGCTCGCCGCCTTGGGTGACATCTATGTCAACGACGCCTTTTCGGCCGCGCACCGCGCCCATGCCTCGACCGAGGGTATCGCGCGTCTCCTGCCGTCTTGCGCCGGTCGCCTCATGGAAGCCGAGCTCAAAGCCCTCGACGCCGCGCTCGGCAATCCCGCCCGCCCGGTTGTCGCAGTGGTCGGCGGCGCCAAGGTCTCGACAAAGCTCGACCTGCTCGGCAATCTGATCGAGAAAGTCGATGCATTGGTGATCGGTGGCGGCATGGCCAATACCTTTCTGGCGGCTCAGGGCCAAGCGGTGGGGAAATCGCTGTGCGAACACGACCTTGCCGATACCGCGCGCACGGTCATGGACAAGGCCCGCGCGCTGGGCTGCCGTCTGATCCTGCCCACCGACCTCGTTGTCGCGCGCGAGTTCAAGGCCAACGCGCCCAGCGAAATCGTCACCGACTGCCCCGACGATGCGATGATCCTCGATGCAGGTCCCGAAAGCGTGGCGCAGATCGTCGATGTCTTCAAAACCTCGCGCACCCTTATCTGGAACGGCCCCCTCGGTGCCTTCGAGATAGAACCCTTTGACAAAGCGACGAATTCCGCCGCAGCCGAAGCCGCCCAATTGACCCGGGACGGCACGCTGGTCTCGGTTGCGGGCGGCGGCGATACCGTGGCTGCGCTCAACCGCGCAGGCGCGGCCAAGGATTTCACCTATATCTCGACTGCCGGCGGCGCTTTCCTCGAATGGATGGAAGGCAAGACCCTGCCCGGCGTCGCCGCGTTGGAGGCATGATGGCCAAACCCGAGCAAGATCCCGACGATCCCAAGGGGCTGATCCGCGAGGCCTACAAGCTCGACGGGATTAGCGAAACGGAATGCCGTTCGATCCTTGTCGATTGGGCGCTGAGCCTGCCCGCCGGCGCCGATTACGCGCAGACGGCGGCGCGCCTCGCAGACCGGGCCCCGCGTTCGGACGACCACCCGATGACTGCGCTTCTCGCCGCAGCCAGCGCCCCGGCCCTCAGCGCCGCGCGGCGCCGGGGCGGGCGCGCCGGTCGCAATACGGGCCTTGCGAACTGACGAAGGCGAGGGGCATTTGCCCCAAGCCGACACCCGCCAGCGTTCATGGACTGGACCCGATCCTGCGCCGGGCTAATTGAAATGCGCACCCCAGAAACACGCTGCCGGATCCTTTGCCCGATGCCCCGCACCCCCAAACGCCCGCGCTTTTCCCGCCTGATGCCGATCCTTGGTACGCTGGCCTTGCTGACCTGTTGTGGGCCGCTCGTCGATGAACGCGCCGACAGTCGCGAAGCGGAATGGGAGGCCGACTATCCGCCGATCGGGCGTTTCGTCGAGGTCGAAGGCCACCGGGTTCACCTTATCGAACGAGGCCAGCCGCGGGGCACCGCCCCCGATATCGTGCTCATCCACGGCGCCAACGGCAATGTGCGCGACTTCACCATCGACCTCGTGGAGCGGCTCGAAGACGATTACCGGGTGATCGCTCTCGACCGCCCCGGGCTTGGCTATTCCGAAAGCTGGGGCCCGGCCGACAGCGACCCGCGCCTGCAGGCCCGCGTGCTGCGCGAGGCGGCCGAACAGATCGGCCTGAATCGCCCCATCGTGCTGGGCCATTCCTATGGCGGGGCAGTCGCCACCGCCTGGGCCCTGCAAGCGCAGGACGAAACCGCCGCGCTGGTGCTGCTTGCGGCGGCGCTCGAACCTTGGGACGGCACGCTGAGCTTCTGGTATGACCTGAACCAGACCTCTCTGGGCGAGCCCGTGCGCGCCGCCTTGTCGGCCTTCACCCCCGAAGCGGCAATCGATGCGCCGATCGCCAAGGTTTTCGAGCCCGAGGACCCGCCGGAGAACTACGCCGAGGCCTTCGGTGCCGTCCTCTCGCTGCGCCGCGACTCGCAGGCGGCGAATAACCGGCAAATCAATGACCTGCTACCCAATATCGTCGAGATGAGCGAAAGCTACGATACGCTGACCCTGCCCATCGAGATGCTCCACGGCGAAGACGACCAGATCGTCGGCATCGACATTCACGCGCGTCCCTTCGCCGAGCGCGTTCCCAGCGCGCATCTCGTCACCCTGCCCGGCGCGGGCCACATGATCCAGCACACGCGGCTTGATGCTGTGCTTGCCGCGATCGAGCGCGCGCGCCAACGCGCGGGCCTGGGCGGTTGATCGCGACGGCTTGCACAGGGCGCGGTCAGAACAAGCCCGACAGCCCGTCCCAGACCAGCTTGACGCCGACGATCGCCACCATCGTATAGGTGAAGGGATAGAAAACCTCGGGGCTCATGCGCTTGATCACAGCGGCGCCGATGCGCACCGAGATCACCGCGAGTGGCAGCATCAACAAGGCCGAGACAAGCACCTCGCGCTCGAACAGGCCCAATGCGGCGTAGGGCACGACCTTCACGACGTTGACCACCGCGAAGAACAGGACCGACGTGCCGGTATAAAGCTTGGGATCCAGACGCTTGGGCAGGACCTGGATCTGAAACAGCGGCCCGCCGGCATGCGCCACGAACGAGGTGAACCCGGCAATCGTGCCCCATAACCAGCCCATCGCGGGCACGTATCGGGGCGCCGTGCCGATGAAACGCGCCAACAGGGCCCGCGCGGTGAATCCTAAAGCCACAAAGCCGACGATAAGGCGCACCACGGCCTCGGACGTTACCGCCGCCGCTGCCCATCCTGCCGCGATGCCGAACATCGCCGCGGGCAGCATCACGCGCAAAACCTCGCCATCGCGCCAATGCCGCCAGATCCAGAGGCTAGCGGCATCCATCGTCAGCAAGACAGGCAACAGAACCGCCGCCGCCATGACCGGTGGCATGACCAGCGACATCACGGGCACGCCCATCAGCGCAAAGGCCCCGCCGAGACCGCCTTTGGACAGGCCCACAAGCCCGACAGACAAGATTGTCACCCAGATCATCGCCGGTGAGTGGAACACCGTCGATTGCATCAGAAAATCCATGTCCCGCCCTTCCCGGCCTCAACACGACGAGCGCGACCCTAGTTTACTGAACAGGCGAAGAAAACCCCGCGATCAAGCCGCCCCATAATGGCGCTGCGCCCGCCTCCGCCCTCGGGGGCCAGCCCCCGGACCCCCGGGATATTTGTGGATTAAAGATGAACAGGACACAGAGCAGCGCAATTTTAAGAAAACTTGCGCATCTTTAATCCGAAAATATCCTCGGGGGGTGAGGCCGAAGGCCGAGGGGGGCAGACAGCCCCCCTTTTCGACGGAAATACAAGCGCCGCGGTTGGGGTCAGCCGCCGGTATGGCTCATGTGGCGGCTGACCTGTCCTGCGACCTTCTGGCGGGAATAGTCGAAATCGTGGCCTTTGGGCTTGCGCGCGATCGCGTCGCGGATCGCCTGTTCCAGAAGCTCCGGATCCTCGGACGCGCGCAAAGGCGCGCGCAGGTCTGCCACGTCTTCCTGCCCCAGGCACATGAACAGCTCACCGGTGCAGGTCAGGCGCACGCGGTTGCAACTTTCGCAGAAATTATGCGTGAGCGGCGTGATGAAGCCGATCTTCTGGCCAGTTTCTTCGAGCCGGACATAGCGTGCGGGGCCGCCGGTGCGTTCGGCGAGCTCGGTGAGCGTGTAGCGCTCGGCCAGCCGGGTGCGCAGGTCGGCGAGCGGCCAATACTGATCAAGCCGCGCCTCCTCGGACATGTCCCCCATCGGCATGACTTCGATGAAGGTCAGGTCCAGATCCTGATCCGCGCACCATGTCACGATCGGGAAAAGCTCGTCTTCGTTGAAGCCCTTAAGGGCGACCACGTTGATCTTGATCCGAAGCCCGGCAGCCTTTGCCGCGTCGATGCCTTTGAGCACCTGCGGCAGCCGGCCCCAGCGAGTGATCGCGGCGAATTTGTCGTCGTCGAGCGTGTCGAGCGAGACATTGACGCGCCGCACCCCGGCATCGGCGAGCGGCTGGGCGAAGCGGGCCAGTTGCGAGCCGTTGGTGGTCAGCGTCAGTTCCTTAAGTCTGCCCGACGACAGGTGGCGCCCCATCCCTTCGAAGAAGGTCATGATGCCGCGGCGTACCAGCGGCTCGCCGCCGGTGACGCGCAGCTTTTCCACCCCCATGCCGATGAACGTCGTGCACAGCCGGTCGAGTTCTTCCAGCGTCAGAAGCTCTTTCTTCGGCAGGAAGGTCATGTGCTCGGCCATGCAATAGGTGCAGCGGAAATCGCAACGGTCGGTCACGGAGACGCGCAGATACTGGATCGCGCGCGCGAAGGGGTCGATGAGCGGGGCGGTCTGGGTCACATGGGTCTCCTCGGCACCGAAACGTAATCTCCCGGCTTGCGCCCGACAAGGTCGACGAAGGAATAGGCTGGCGCGTCGATTTCCACGCGCCGCGCGCTTGCCGCGTGAGGGGGGCAGCGCTACCCTTCGGGCATGCGTTTCATCCCCCTCGCCCTTGCTCTGGCCCCGCTGCTTGCCGCCTGTTCTTCGCTCCCCTTCGGCGGCGGCGACCGGACCGATGTCGCCGTCACCGAAAGCCCCGGCAGCGAGGTCATGCGCCCGCAGGGCCGGCCCGGCATACAGGGCGCTGAGCCGGGCCTCGCCCCCGGCATGGGGGAAGATGGCCGCGTTGCCGCGCCGCCCGAGCCGGGCGCGGACGGTCTTCTGGGCGAGACGCTGGCGGGGATCGGCGCGACCGGTGGGCCGGGCAACTGGGTCGAGACCGGGCTGGTCACCGCCACGCAGCCCGGCCGGGTCGAGACGCAGTCAGGCGCCACGCTGGATGTCGAGCTGCGGCCTTCGGGCGCGGCCCCTTCGGCGGGCAGCACGATCTCGGTTCCGGCGATGCAGGCGCTGGGTCTTCCGCTGGGTCAGCTTGCCACGCTCAGGGTCTATGCCGACTGAAGCACGCGCTCGGGCGCATAGGGCGTGACCAGCGGATCGCGGGCGCCGGTAAGGATTTCGGCGGCCAGCGCGCGACCGACAATCGGAGCCAGCGTCACGCCCGAATGACTGAGAGCCAGGAAAAGCCCCGGAACCGGCAGTGCCCCCAGCGCGGGACGCCCGTCGCCCGGGACCGGTCGCGCGGCGCGGGTGACGCGGGCCAGCGTTAGCGGCACACCCAGCCGCGTCCCCGCCAGAGCCAGCAAAGCGCGTGCCTTTTCCTCGGCCCCCTCGCCGCCCGGGCCGCCGCCGAAATCCTCGCCTAGAACGATCCGGCCTTCGGCATTCTGGCGCAGATGCATGTCGGGCATCATCAGCAAGCCGCGCAGGACGGGCGCCACCGGCTCGGACCAGGCCAGCATCCCCTCGGGCGCGCTCATGTCCAGTTGCAGCCCCAACGGCGCCAGCAAATCGGCACTGCCGGTGCCCGCCGCGATCACAACGGCGTCGAAAATCGACACGCCTTCTTCCGTGCGCAAAGCGGGCCGCCCCTGTTGGGTGTCGATGCCAAGGACGCGCAACCGCTCGACAGCGCCGGCCATCAGACGGGCAGCGGCCAGCGGCTCGACCTGCGCCTCGCCCGGGGCGTGGAAGGCGAGATCCGGCAGCGCGCGCAGACCCGGCTCGATATCTGCCGCCGCGGCGCGATCGACGAGCCGCCCGTAATCGCCCACGCTTTCGGCGAAGTCGCGCAGCGCCGGTTCGGGCAGATCCCACAGCAAGCCGCCACAGCGCCGGTAGCCTGCGCCGGGAAAGGCCGCGCCAAGGGCGGGCCACAGATCCATCGAGGCCAGCCTTAGCGCGCGGTAGACCGCGTCATTGCCCCAGCTTGCATTGATCCACGCGAAAGAGCCGGGCGTCGCCTGCGCCTCGCCCGCGTCGAAAATCGTCACCGAGGCCCCGCCCTGGCGCAGATGCAGCGCCACCGACGCCCCCAATATCCCCGCACCGATCACCGCGACTCGCATGGCTTGTCCTCCGATTCCCGGGCCAATGGCCGCCCGAAGCCTGTGCGAGACTTGCACGGCTGGGCAGCCGGGTCTATCAGGCCGCAACCCCGCCCGAATTGAAGGATTCCCCATGATCCCCCGCTATGCCCGCCCCGAAATGGTCGCCATCTGGTCGCCCGAGACCAAGTTCAAGATCTGGTACGAGATCGAGGCCCATGCCTGTGACGCGCAGGCCGCGCTGGGGGTGATCCCGAAGGAAAACGCCGAGGCCGTCTGGAAAGCCAAGGATGTGGATTTCGACGTGGCCCGCATCGACGAGATCGAGGCCGTCACCAAGCATGACGTCATAGCCTTCCTGACGCATCTGGCCGAGCATGTCGGCTCGGAAGAAGCGCGCTTCGTGCATCAGGGCATGACCTCGTCGGACGTGCTCGATACCTGCCTGAACGTGCAGCTGGTGCGCGCCGCCGACATCTTGGAAGCGGATATCCAGAAAGTGCTGGCCGCGCTGAAGAAACGCGCCGAAGAGCACAAATACACGGTTCGCGTCGGGCGCTCGCACGGGATCCATGCCGAACCCACGACAATGGGTCTGACCTTCGCGCGCTTTTATGCCGAGTTCGACCGCAACCTTGCCCGCCTGCGCGCCGCGCGCGACGAAGTGGCGACGGGCGCGATCTCGGGCGCGGTCGGCACGTTTGCCAATATCGACCCGGCGGTCGAAGAGCATGTCTGCGCCAAATTGGGGCTGAAGCCCGAGCCGATCTCGACGCAGGTGATCCCGCGCGACCGTCACGCGATGTTCTTTGCCACGCTGGGGGTCATCGCCTCGTCGATCGAGAATGTCGCGATCGAGATCCGCCATATGCAGCGCACCGAGGTGTTGGAAGGCGCGGAATTCTTCTCGATGGGCCAGAAAGGCTCGTCGGCGATGCCGCACAAGAAGAACCCGGTGCTGACCGAGAACCTGACGGGCCTTGCGCGGCTTGTGCGCATGACGGTGGTGCCGGCGATGGAGAACGTGGCGCTCTGGCACGAGCGCGACATCTCGCATTCCTCGGTCGAGCGCGGCATCGGCCCGGATGCGACCGTGACGCTGGATTTCGCGCTGAACCGGCTGGCGGGCGTGGTCGAAAAGATGATCATCTATCCGCAGAACATGCTCGACAACATGAACAAGTTCCCCGGTCTGGTCATGTCGCAGCGCGTGCTGCTGGCGCTGACGCAGGCGGGCGTGTCGCGCGAGGATGCCTATGTCATGGTCCAGCGTAACGCGCTGAAAGTCTGGGAAGACCGAGTGGATTTTCAGGAGCAGCTGCTGGCCGACAAGGATGTCGTGGCGGCCCTGGGCGAAGACGGGATCCGCGCGAAATTCGACATGGACTATCACACCAAGCATGTCGACACGATCTTCCGCCGCGTGTTTGGCTGAAGGCGGACCGGGGGCTTTGCCCCCGGACCCTCAGGATATTTAAGGAACAAAGATGGGCGCGGGTTAACTTTGGGTTAACGCGCGCCCTTCCCGTTTTGACTGTGGCGTCGGACGCGGGTCAGTCACGCCAGTCGGGTTTGCGTTTCTCGATGAAGGCGTTGATGCCTTCATTCGTGTCGCGCTCGAGCATGTTCTCGACCATCACGTTGCGGGTGTAGTCATAAGCCTGATCCAGAGGCATCAGCGCCTGTTCGTAGAAGGCCCGCTTGCCGATCCGGACCGCCACGCCCAGCTTCGCGGCGACGGTCTGCGCGAGCGCCATCGTCTCGGCTTCGAGCCGGTCGGGCGAAGCGACGCGGTTGACAAGGCCGATCTCACGGGCGCGGGTGGCGGGGATGAACTCGCCCGTGGTCAGCATCTCGAACGCCTGCTTGCGCGGTACGTTGCGGCTGAGCGCCACCATCGGGGTCGAGCAGAACAGGCCGATATTCACCCCATTCACCCCGAAGCGCGTATCCTCGGCCGCGACCGCCATGTCGCACGCCGCGACGAGCTGGCAGCCCGCCGCCGTGGCGATGCCGTGAACCTGCGCGATCACTGGCTGGGGCATCTGCGGGATCAGTTGCATGACCGCGCCGCAGCGGGTGAAAAGATCGGCGAAATAGGCCGCCCCGCCATCGGGCGCAGCGCGGCCCGCCTGCATTTCCTTCAGATCGTGGCCCGCGCAGAACACTTTGCCGGCGCCGCGGATCACCACGACCTTGACGTTTTCATCCCCGGCGATGGCGGTCAGCTGGTCCTTGAGCACGGCGAGCACCGCGTCCGAGAGCGCATTCAGCGCGGACGGGCGATTGAGCGTCAGCACCGCGATCCGTTCCGTCACGTCACACTTAACCAAGGCGTCGCTCATCTTGCCCTCCTCCAAGCTTTCGCTGACCTTAGCGGCGAGGAGAGTGGGAGGAAAGCATGACCAACGCAATGGACGCAGCGTCGCTCAACGCCTTCATGATGGCCGAATTTCCGCAGGTCGCCCGCGATTTTCGCATCGAGCGGGTGGCGCCGATGGAGGCCGATGTGCGGATGCTGATCGGCGAGGGCCATCTGCGGCCCGGCGGAACGGTCAGCGGGCCGTCGATGTTCACGCTGGGCGATCTGGCGATGTATGCCGTGCTGCTGGGGATGATCGGGCCGGTCTCGCTGGCCGTGACGACGAATGCCAATATCGACTTCCTGCGCAAACCAGAGGCCGGGCGCGACCTGATCGGGGCCGCCCGGCTTCTGAAGCTGGGGAAAACGCTGGCCGTGGGCGATGTGCTTATCCGCAACGAAGGCTCGGACGATGTTCTGGCCCGGGCCTCGATGACGTATGCGATCCCGCCCAAGCGCTGAGCCCCGCGTCAATCCCGGCGTCAGTCCCGGCGTCGGACTTCGACCTGCGCGCCGTTACGGCGCACCTGATAGCGGCCCGCTTTCTCGACCAGTTCCGAAAGCTTGCCGCAGCCAAACGAGCGGCTGTCGAAATCGGGATGCGTCGCTTGGACCGTCTGGCCGATCAGGCCCAGCGGGAACCATTCGCCCTCAGGGTCGAGCGCCTGCATCGCCGCGTTGATCAGCGGCACCGCGTCGCGCGGCTGGGCCTTGGTCGAAGGCGTCTCACGCGGCTCGGCCTCGCGGATCACGTTCTCGACGAAGATGAAACGCTTGCAGGCCTTGCGGAAAGCTTCGGGCGTTTTCTGCTGGCCGATGCCGTAGACATCGAGCCCCTGCTCGCGGATCCGGCTGGCGAGGCGGGTGAAATCGCTGTCCGAAGAGACCAGCACGAAGCCGTCGAACCGGCCCGAATGCAAAAGGTCCATCGCGTCGATCACCAATGCGATGTCGGACGAGTTCTTGCCCACGGTATTGGCGGGCTGGTGATGGGGCACGAGCGCGAGCGCGGGCAGCTTTTCCTGCCAACCCGACATCTGCTGGCGCGAGAAATCGCCATAAATGCGACGCACCGAGGCTTCGCCCAGCGAGGCGATCTCCTCGAAAATCGCGTCGGCCCATTTGGGCGAGGAGTTGTCGGCATCCACGAGGACGGCGAGGATGGGCGTTCCGTTGCGGGCCATGTCGGGCCTTTCTGTCAGAGGGCGTCAGGGGGCTTTGCCCCCCCTGGGCCTGCAGCCCATTCACCCCCAGAGTATTTGGGACAAAGTGAATGGGCAAGTTGAGCCGTGGGTCAGGGTTCTGCGCGCGCGGCGAGATCGCGGGCGATGGCGAAGGCGCCGCGCAGCTTGTCCTTTTCCGAAGACCAGTCGGCGGGCAACACGACCTTGTTGTCGCGGATCTTCGCGCCCGGCTGGCCATGCAGGAAGTCCACAAGACCCGAGGGATTGGGGAATTTGTCCTGATGGAATTGCACCGTCGCGCCTTTCGGCCCGGCATCGAGACGCGCGATATGGGCTTTCTTGCACATCGCCTTGATGCGCACCACGACCATGAGCGTGTTCACCTCGCGCGGGAGCGGGCCGAAACGGTCGATCAGTTCGGCGGCGAAGCCTTCGAATTCGACCTTGTTCTCCAGCGTCGATAGCCGGCGATAGAGACCGAGGCGGACATCCAGATCGGTCACGTAGTCTTCCGGGATCAGCACGGGCACGCCCAGATTGATCTGCGGCGCCCATTGCCCGTCCGAGAGATCCGCCATCTCGCCCGAGCGCAGCTTGGCGATCGTTTCTTCGAGCATATTCTGGTAAAGCTCGTAGCCTACCTCGTTGATATGGCCCGATTGTTCTTCGCCAAGGATATTGCCGGCGCCGCGCAGGTCCATGTCCTGACTGGCGATGTTGAACCCGGCGCCGAGACTGTCGATAGAGCCCAGAACCTTGAGCCGACGCTCGGCCTGCGGGGTGAGCGGCACGCGGGGCTTCGTCGTCAGATAGCAATAGGCACGAGTTTTCGAGCGCCCGACGCGGCCGCGGATCTGGTAGAGTTGCGACAGGCCGAACATGTCGGCGCGGTGCACGATCATCGTATTGGCGCGGGGAATGTCGAGACCGGATTCGACAATCGTCGTGGCCAGCAGCACGTCGTATTTGCCGTCGTAGAAGGCGTTCATCCGGTCGTCGAGTTCGCCCGCCGCCATCTGGCCATGCGCGACAAGGACCGAGACCTCAGGAACGTGCTCGCGCAGGAAATCCTCGATCTCGGGCAGGTCCTTGATGCGCGGGACGACATAAAAGCTCTGCCCGCCGCGGAAGCGTTCGCGCAGCAGCGCTTCGCGGATGGTGACCGTGTCGAATTCCGAGACATAGGTGCGGATCGCCAGACGGTCGATAGGCGGGGTCGAGATCAGCGACAGGTCCCGGACGCCGGTCAGCGACAATTGCAGGGTGCGCGGGATGGGCGTCGCGGTCAGGGTGAGGACGTGGACGTCCGAGCGCATTTCCTTCAGCCGTTCCTTGTGGCTGACGCCGAAATGCTGCTCTTCGTCGATGATCATCAGGCCCAGATTGCGGAACTTGACCTGCTTGGCCAGCAGCGCGTGGGTGCCGACGACGATGTCGACCGTGCCATCGGTCAGACCGGCGCGCGTGGCGCTGGAATCCTTGGCCGAAACGAAGCGCGACAATTGTCTGACAACAAGCGGAAAACCCCGGAAACGCTCGGCAAAATTGTTGTAATGCTGCCGCGCGAGCAGCGTTGTCGGGCAGACGATGGCGACCTGCAGACCCGACATCGCCGCGACGAAGGCCGCGCGCATCGCGACCTCGGTCTTGCCGAAACCCACATCGCCGACGATCAGCCGGTCCATCGGACGGCCCCGGTCAAAATCGTCGATGACGTCTTCGATGGCCTTCAGCTGATCCTCGGTCTCGGCATAGGGGAAGCGGGCTGCAAAGGCTTCCCACATGCCTTCGGGCGGGCTGAGCGCCGGGGCCTTGCGCAGCTCGCGCTCGGCGGCGATCCGGATGAGCTTGTCGGCCATCTCGCGGATGCGCTGCTTTAGTCTGGCCTTCTTGGCCTGCCACGCGCCGCCGCCGAGCTTGTCGAGTAGCCCTTCCTCATGGCCGTAACGGCTGAGCAATTCGATATTCTCGACCGGCAGGAACAGCTTGTCGCCGCCCGCATATTCCAGCGCCAGACATTCATGCGGCGCGCCCATCGCGGTGATGGTTTCCAGCCCGTTATAGCGGCCCACGCCGTGATCAACATGCACCACCAGATCGCCGGGCGAGAGGCTTTGCGTCTCGGTCAGGAAGTTCTCAGGGCGGCGCTTGCGCGTGGCGCGCACCAGCCGTTCGCCCAGCACGTCCTGTTCCGAGATGACGCAGAGATCGGGCGTGACGAAACCCGCTTCGAGCGGCCAGATCGCGAGCGAGACCTGACCCTTGTCACCGATCGCGCGCGCATCCGGGATTTCCGTCGAGTCATTCAGCCCGTGTTCGGCAAGCAGGCCTTTGAGCCGCTCGCGCGCGCCCTCGGACCACGAGGCCAACACCACGCTGCGGGCTTTGCGTTCGGCTTGAACATGGTCGCGCAAGACTTTGAAGATATTGACATCCGGCTGCTGGCGCTCGAGCGAGAATGAGCGTCCGGCGCGGCCTTGCGCATCCAGAACCCCGGGCCCCGGCGGCTGTTGCAGCGGCGATAGTTGGACCACGCGATGATGGGCCAGTCCGGCGTCCCAGCCCGCATCATCGAGATAAAGAAGACCGGGCGAGGCGGGTTTGTAGACCGTATCGACGCGGGATTTCGTTTTCATCGCCTCGACACGGTTGTCGTATTGGTCTGCGATCGTTTCCCAGCGCGCGGCGCGCACGGCGTCGCTCTGGTCGTCCAGCATCACCGAGGCGTCGGGCAGATAGTCGAAGATCGTCTCCAGCCGGTCGTGGAAAAAGCCCAGCCAATGCTCCATCCCCTGATGCTTACGATGGGCGCTGACGGCTTCGTAAAGCGGATCGTCGGAGCCTGCGGCGCCGAATTCGATGCGGTAGGTCTGACGGAACCGCGCGACCGAGGCCTCATCGAGGATCACCTCGGAGGCGGGCGCGAGTTCGAGCCGGTCGAGCTTGCCCGTGGTGCGCTGCGTCGCCGGATCGAAATTACGCAGCCCGTCCAGCACGTCGCCGAACAGATCGAGCCGCACAGGCTCGGCATCGCCCGGGGGGAAAATGTCGATGATCCCGCCCCGGACCGCGAAATCGGCGGGTTCGGTGACGGTCGGGCTGGGCGAATACCCCATGCGGGCAAGGTATTGGCGCAGGGCGTTTTCGTCGATCTGCCCGCCCACATAGGCGGTGAAGCTGGCTGCCGAGACGGTGTCGCGCGCAGGCAGCTTCTGCATCGCGGCATTGAGCGTCGTCAGCAGGACGAAATTCCCCGGCACCCCCTGCGCCAGCGCGGCGAGCGTCGCCATGCGCCGGGCGAGGATCTCGGGATTGGGCGAGACGCGGTCATAGGGCAGGCAATCCCAGGCGGGCAGCGTCAGCACCACCAGATCGGGCGCGAAGAACCCCAGAGCCGTGCGCATCGCGTCGAGCCGCTTGTCGTCGCGCGCGACATGGATCACCGGCGCGTTGCGCTTGGCCATCTCGCGCCGCAGCAATTCGGCGTCAAAGCCTTCGGGCGCTCCGCCCAGGAGGATGCGATCAGCCGTCATCGTGTCTTCTTCCGTTCGTGCGTCGCTTTCAGCCGCCAAGCGCGCTGACCGAGAGGTTGTGCCACATGCCCCACATCGTCGTCACCAGAATGGCCAGAAGGCCAATCGCCTGTATGACGACGCGATTCCAGAAGATGGTGCGCACCAGCGGCTCATCAACCAGAGTGCCGGTCGCGACCTTCTGCGCCAGTCGCAGGCTGATCCAGCCCGCCAGCGACATCGGCGCGAAGAGCAGGAAAAGCGCCTGCGCCAGTTCGAACCCGTGGTAAAAGCCGAGATTGCCAAGGCCAGTGATGATCGCCATCCAGAACCCCACCAGCCAGACACCCGAACTGCGCAGGATGCCGATCCGGCGGCGGGCCTGAATCGCAGCAATGGCGTTGAGCTCGCTCATCGCCTCGCCGCCCTGCCTGCGCGCGCGCTGGACCATGTCGAAGGGGACGCCCATGACGAAATGGGTGACGTTCGACCACGCCACCGCGAGCACCAGCCAGAACCACAGGTTCGAGAACGACCTGACGTCGATGGTGGAGAAAAGCGAGTCCGTCAGATTCACACCAGGGCCTCATTTTGCGCCCCCCTGACTAATCGGGTTTCGCGCCGGGGCCAAGACGCGATTGGTCCAAGGCTTGAGCTTGACCGCGCAGCGTGGCAATACGCCCGCAGATAGGGAGAAACCCATGCCCCCGCACAGCCCCGCCCCCTTCCCCGCCGCCCGCCTTCGTCGCCTGCGCCGCACGAGCGCGCTGCGCGATCTCGTGGCCGAGAATGCCGTAAGCGCCGCCGATCTGATCTGGCCCGTTTTCATCCGCGAGGGAGACGGCGTCGAAGAGCCCGTGGCGTCGATGCCCGGCGTGAACCGACTGTCACTCGACATGCTGATGCGCAAGGCGACCGAGGCGCATGAGGCGGGCGTGGGGGCGATCTGCCTGTTCCCCTATACCGCCGCCGAGCTGCGCACCGAGGATTGCGCCGAGGCGTGGAACCCCGAGAACCTGACCAACCGCGCGATCCGCATGCTCAAGGCCGAGCTGCCCGATATGGCGGTCATGACGGATATTGCGCTCGACCCCTATAACATCAACGGCCATGACGGCTTTGTTGAAGGCGAGGAAATCGTTAACGACCGCACGGTCGAGGCGTTGGTCAAGATGGCGCTCGCGCAATGCGAGGCGGGCGCCGACATTCTGGGCCCGTCCGACATGATGGACGGGCGGATCGGCGCGATCCGCAATTCGGTCGAAAAGGCGGGCTACCAAAAGGTGGCGATCCTGTCCTACGCCGCCAAGTTCGCCAGCGCCTTCTACGGCCCGTTCCGCGATGCCGTCGGCGCCTCGGGGCGGCTGGTCGGCGACAAGAAAACCTATCAGGTGAACCCCGCCAACCGGCTCGAAGCCCTGCGTTGCGTCGCGCGCGATCTCGACGAGGGGGCAGATATGGTCATGGTCAAACCCGGCCTGCCCTATCTCGATATCTGCCGCGCCGTGAAGGACGAATTCGGCGTGCCCACCTTCGCCTATCAGGTGTCGGGCGAATACGCGATGCTGGCGGGAGCGATCGAGCGCGGCTGGCTGAGCGAGGCGGTGATGCTGGAAAGCCTGCTGGGCTTCAAACGCGCGGGCTGCGACGGCGTGCTGACCTATTTCGCACCGGCGGCTGCCAAGGCCTTGCGCGGCTGACAGCGCCATCGGCTGGAATACTGCGCGCAGGACGATGCGGGCGTGACACGATTCCCGCTTCGGTGTATAAGATTATCCACAGGTTTTCCGGTGACCGGGGCGCAAGATCCCGGACCGTCACATACGAGGACGAGCATGACCCAAGACACGCGCTTTTCGCGTCCGATCTCGCGTCGTGGCCTGCTGGTGGGCGGCGCAGCGGCGTCTCTTCTGGCAGCCTGCGGCAACCCGGTTGGCAGCGTCAATGCCGAGCGGCTCGACGCGCGCGTCGACGCTACCCGCGACTATCTGCGTCAGAACCATGACGAACTGACGCCACTCTTCCAGAACGCGCAGGGCATCCTTTACATGCCGCTGATGACCGAAGCGGGCTTCATGCTCGGCGGCTCGTTCGGACAGGGGGCGCTGCGGATCAACGACGCGACGGTGGATTACTACTCGGCCACCCGCGTGAGCGCCGGCCTTCAGATCGGCGCGCAGCAATACGCGCATGTGCTGTTCTTCATGACGCCGCAGGCGCTGGCCGATTTCCGCGCGGGCGAGGGCTGGGCCGGCTCGGCCGATCTGCGCTATGCCACGCCGGAGAATGGCGGCTCGGCGGGCGTGCAGACGACGACGATGTTCTCGCCGGTGATTGCGGTTGTCTTTGGTCAGGCCGGGCTGATTGCCGGGGCCTCGCTCTCGGGCGTGCGCTATCAGCGCATCATCCCTTAAGCCACTCCGCTAGCTTCGGAAAATCGGCGCGGCCCTTCGCAGAGGCCGCGCCTTTTTTCATTCGGCTGCCACACCGATCAGACGGCGCAGCCCCAGCAGCGCGCCCGCACAGATCGCGGCCAGCGTGACCGGCGCCGACCATGCCAGCGTGGCAAACGCGCTGACGCCCTGCCCGACCGAACATCCCAGCGCGATCACGCCGCCGATCCCCATCAACGCCGCGCCGCCCACCTGACGGCCCAATTCGCGTGGGTCCTCGCAGGCTTCCCAGCGGAACATGCCGCGCCACAGCGACCCGGCCAGCGCGCCCGCCATGACACCGATCACCGAGCCCACCGAGAAATTCAGCCCGCCCGCGGTCGAGGTCATCAGATAGATCAGTGTACGCCCCACCGGCGCGGTAAAGGACAGCCCCTCGACCCCGACTTCGCCGAAGCTCTCGCGATTGATCCAGCTCGTTCCCAGAAGCGCCATGACGATGGCCAGCCCAGCTACCACGCCCCAGGCGATGTCGCGCGGCGCCCGGCGCAGCGGACCATAGGCCAGCGCCCAGATCAGGAACAGCGCCGCGATGATCAGCGCGGTCATCAGTTGCGGCAGCCCCAGCACCGATTCCAGCGTCACGGCAATCCCCTGCGGTGCGCGCGCCGGTTCTTGCGGAAACAGCGCCACGCGCAACGGGGCCAGCGGTCCCGACAGGGTGATGAAGCCGAAAATCCCCATCACCACAACGACCACGAGCGAGCGCAGATCGCCGCCACCGAAGCGCACCAGCGCCCCGAAGCCGCAATTGCCCGCCAGCGCCATGCCATAGCCAAAGATCAGCCCGCCCACGACCGACGCCATCGGCAGCCATGCAATCTGGTGATAAAAGGTCTCGCCGATCTCGATCATCCCGGCCTGCGCGCCCAGATAAGTTCCGGCAATCGCCACGGCCAGCACGATCCCCCACAGCCGCAACCGCCGCTGGTCGCCCCCATAGGCGGCCATTTCCAAGGCACCCAGCGTGCAGAAATTGCCCAGCCGCGCCGACAAGCCCAGCACGATCCCCGCGCCAAGCCCGACAAGGGCCGCCATCATTCCGTACGAGATCCCCTCCACGACGCTCCTCCCCGACCGTTTGGCCGCCTGACATTCTGGCGGCCAGACTCCCGGTTTGGACGTCTGAATGCAAGATAAAGAATACAATCGGCGGCCATGCCTCCCACGGCTTCCCACGCAAGCCCCCTTGCCTTCGCGCAGCGGCCCTGTACTCTGGCTCCGTCGACGCTCTCCCATCGCGCCGCCATTCCGCCCCGCCCGCGCAGCCTGCGGGCCAATACTTGATGGGAGTTCCACATGACAATTACGCGCCGCACCTTGCTGCAAAGCGGCCTCGCCACCAGCGCCGCCCTGCTTTCGACCGGCCTCATACCCCGGCGTCTGCACGCCTCGACCCGGATCGGCGGTATGCAGATCGACATGGTGTCGGACGGCAACCTCGTTTTGCCGCGCGACTTCATCACCGGACCGATGCCATCCGCCGAGGCCGACGCGATCCTCGCGCGCTACGGCATCGATAGTGACAGCCTGACCCCGCCCTGTAATGTCACGCTTCTGCGCCACGAGGACAGGGTGATCCTGTTCGACGTGGGCGCAGGGACCGAATTCCAGCCCACCGCCGGCTTTTTGCCTGACACGCTCGACGAACTGGGTCTCGCGCCCGAGGATATCACCCATCTGGTGATCACCCATGGCCATCCCGATCACATCTGGGGCCTGCTCGACGATTTCGGCGATCCCTTCCTGCCCGAGGCGCAGATCCTCATGGGCAGGGCCGAGTTCGATTACTGGATGGATCCCAACACCGTCAGCACGATCGGTGCGGCGCGGCAGGCCTTCGCGGTCGGCGCCGAACGGCGGCTGGCGGAAGTGGCCGATCTCATCACCTTCTTCGAGGACGGACAGGAAATCCTGCCCGGCATCGCCGCCCGCGCCACCTTTGGCCACACCCCTGGCCATATGGGGTTCGAACTTCGCGACGGCTCGGACAGCCTGATGGTGGTGGGCGACGCGATCGGCAATCACCATGTCGCCTTCGAGCGTCCGGAATGGGATTCGGGCTCGGATCAGGACCCGGCCACCGCCGCCGCGACCCGGACCGCGCTGCTCGATCAGCTCGCCACGTCGCAGATGTTGCTCGCAGGCTTCCATCTGCCCGGCGGGCTGGGCCGCACGGAGCGCACGAACGACGGTTACCGCTTCGTTCCGGCCTGAGCCGCCCGAAACGGGCCCTGCCAAAGCCCCATCTTTAATCAACAAATATCCCGGGGGGTCCGGGGGGCAGCGCCCCCCGGCGGGGGGCCCGCCCCCCCCCCCCCCCCCCCCCCCCCCCCCGGGTCGCCCGCGCGGCGCCTGCCGCAGGCGGGCGACGCAAGGACGAAGCCCCTCGCCCGTTATCTGGCCCGTGATCTCGCCCCACGGCCGGGCCCTCAGACCAGAGCGGCCCCCTGAGCGCCGCGCTGGTCCAACAACAGATCGGTCAGCATCGCGCCGATCCAGAAGCAAAACAACGCCAGCCACGCGGTCGCGACGAAGATCGAGCCACCGGTCACGCCCGCGCCGATCGCGCAGCCGCCTGCCAGCATTCCGCCGAAGCCCATCAGCACCGCGCCGGTCATCGAGCGGCGCATATTGGCCTCGCCCTCGAAACCCTGAAAGCGGAATTCGCGGGTCACCAGCGCCGACAGGAACGCGCCAAGGAACACGCCGGGCACCAGCCCGATGTCGAAATTCAGCGCCGGGGTCGGTTCGAGGAAAAACATCAGCGTATTGGCCGACGGTCCGGTGAAGGTGGCAGAGGTCACGCTGACCGGCTCCCACGCCACCTCGGCCAGCGACCAGCTCAGCACCCAGCCCATCGCCACCGCGAAGCCGACGCCCGAGGCGAAGATCAGCACCCGCGCGCCGATTTTCGCGCGGATCGCCACGACGATGGCGACCACGGCCAGCACAAGGCCCAGCACCAGCCCCGCCTCGTCGGGCAGGCCCGCCAGCGTGAGCAGGTTCAGGTTCTGGCCGAACGGCGTGACCCAGAGCCCCGCCAGCCATGTGCGCAGCGGCGCAAGCCAGCCATGCAAGCTCATCTGCGCGACGACCGCGAAGATCAGCCCCGACACGACGCTGCGCAGGTTCCCGGTCGCAGCGAGCACCAGAAGCCGCCCCGAACAGCCACGCGCCAGAACCATGCCCACGCCGAACATCAGCCCGCCGATGATCGCCCCCGACCAGCTGCCCGCCACGCCCATCATGCGCGCGTCGCGGGCTTCGAAAAGGCCCAGCCATTGCGCGCCCTGCACCCAGACCATCGCCGTCGAGAAGGTCAGCAGCCAGACCGCCACCTTGCCGCCGATGATCCCCCGGGCGAATTCGACCGTGGCCGCGCGCAGACAAAAGCTCGAGCGTTGGGCGGCGATGCCGAACACCATGCCGGTCAAAAGGCCAAACAGCGCACCGGCCCTGGCCTCGCCGATCCATTCCACGAAGGCGATGAAACTTTCCACGGGAACTCCTCCGCAACACGATGGCGCAGGGAATATGCCGATATAGGAATATCCGCCTTGATCTGGATCAGGGCTTGCGGAACAGCCGCTGGATCGTCGCCACCATTTCGCGCACGCGGTCATCGGCGAGAGAATAGATGATCTGATTGCCGTCGCGCCGCGTGCTGACCAGCTTCTCGTGGCGCAGCCGGGCCAGCTGCTGGCTGACCGCCGCCTGCCGCGACATGATAAGTTGCTCAAGCTCGGTCACGGTGCGGTCGCGCTCGCACAGGTGATACAGCATCATCAGCCGGCCTTCATGACCAAGCGCTTTCAGGAAATCCGCCGCCTCGCGCGCTTCGAGCGCCATGGCTTCGGGGGTCGCGGCGGGCGAGCATGAGAAATCGGCTTTGCGCCACCGTTCGTCACGGTCGTTGTCGCCGGTTTTCCCAGTCTTGTTTCCGTCCGGCGCCATGCTTCCTCCGACCCGGTCGCGCCTGTCCAAATGGCCATACGAAACAGGTCCTTACCAATGCGGCTTGAAGCTAGCACGCACGGTTTCGGGATGCGAGACCGCAGCCCGGCACTGTCACCGCTTTGACACACCGGCTATCCGGCTGGGCTGGCCTCGGCCGCATCGAGCATCTCATTGATATAAGGCCAGAAAAAGTCTTCGCCCGGAAAGCCGGTCAGGCGAGATATCTCGGCCCCGTCTGGACCCAGCAAAACAAAAGTCGGCGTCACGAAGGGCCGGGTGTCGAGCGTCACGCCCTCGGGCAGCGGCCCGCGCAGATCGGCGCGGATCAAAGGCGCCCGCGCGCCCTCGGCCGAGGCCTCGTAAGCAGGGGCCACATCGCGGTTGAAGGCCGCGCAGATATAGCACCCGACCTGCTCGATCATCAGCAGCCGCAGATCTTGCGCCCGGGCGGATTGCGGGGCGCTCAGCGTAACCAGAAACGCCAGCAGCAGGGCCAGGAATCCCTTCGGAAGCGCGCGCGGCGTGGGCATCGGAAAGCGCGGGGTTTCGGGCGATGGCATGGACGTCTCCGTGGCAGCAATCGGCGCGCAGAGCCTGCCCCGATCTCGTTGAACGGGCAAGGCGCGCCGCGATTCCCGGTTGACGGGATCGAAAACACATATCAACATTGTAATGTTTTCAGGTTGATCAGGCAAGGGCCGCATCCGGTCGAATCGATCCTGCGCGCCGCCGCAACCTGCGATGGGAGGAATTCATGTTCGATATCTCGTTCGGCGGGGCAGCTCTTGCGGGGCTCCTGTCGTTCCTGTCCCCTTGCATCCTGCCTATGGTGCCGTTCTACCTGTGCTATATGGCCGGATTGTCGATGTCCGAGTTGCGCGACGACAACGGTCTGGCGCCCGGTGCGCAGCGGCGGCTGGTGCTGTCGTCGATCGCCTTCGCGCTGGGGGTCACCTCGATCTTCATGCTGTTGGGTCTGGGCGCGACGGCGCTGGGGCAGGCATTCCTGCAATGGAAGGACACCTTGCGCTGGGTCGCGGCGGCCGTGCTGCTGGTTTTCGGGCTGCATTTTCTCGGCGTCTTCAAGATCGGCTTTCTGTACCGTCAGGCGCGGATCGAAACCTCGAGCAACCCGCAATCCATCGTTGGCAGTTTCGTCATGGGTCTGGCCTTCGGCTTTGGCTGGACGCCCTGCGTCGGCCCCGCGCTGGCGGCGATCCTGATGATCGCCTCGGGCATGGGCGACCTTGTACGCGGCACGCTGTTGCTGGCGGTCTACGGGCTGGCGATGACCCTGCCCTTCGTGATCGCGGCGATGTTCGCGCGGCCGTTTCTGGGCTGGGTCGGGCGGCATCGCGACAAGCTGCAGCATGTCGAGAAGGTCATGGGCGCGATGCTGATCGTGTTCGCCGTGCTGATTGCCACCAACACCCTCAATTACGTCGCGCAATGGATGATCGACACCATGCCGTGGCTGACCGCCATCGGCTGACCGCGAGGAGACCACGATGACCACAAGACGTACCCTTCTGACCGGCGCCGCGCTGGCGCTCGCCACCCCGGCGCTGATCCGCCCGGCCCGCGCCGATCTGCCCGTTCCGCCGCTGGGCGAGGACGGGCTGCACAAGCCCGACTGGCTGGTCGAGACCTTCCGCGACATGCGCGACGACCTTGCCGAAGCCCGGGACGCGGGCAAGCGTATGCTGGTTCTGGTCGAACAGCGCGGCTGCATCTACTGCACGCGGATGCACGAACACGTCTATACTGACGAGCGTATCGCGCAGATGCTGCGGGACGATTTCTTCGTCGTGCAGATGAACCTGTTCGGCAATATTCCCGTCACCGATTTCGACGGCGAGGAACTGGACGAGCGCGATATGATGGTGCGCTGGGGCGTGGTCTTTACGCCCACGATGCTGTTCATGCCCGATACGATCCCCGAACAGGGCACCGCCGCGCAGAACGCCGTGATGGTGATGCCGGGCGCGTTCGAGCGCGGCACGACGCGGCTGATGCTGCAATGGGTGCTTGAGAAGGGATACGAGGGCGACGAGCATTTCCAGCATTACGTCGCGCGCAATCTCGACCGTGGATGAGCCCTGCATGGCAGGGGGCGGAAGCCCTTCCCCCTGCAGCGCAGCAAGAATCGGATGCAACTGCAGCGAAAGCAGAAATTAGTTCTTTCTATATGCACATAGATGAATTTTCTGTTGCTGAGTCGGCAAAGCCTCGTCTACACTGAATTCACAAAAGCGTTTGGGAGAGCGCTGCGCCATCTGCTGAATGTCTAGGGAGGACATCCATGAAGCTGAAAGCTGTGACCGGTCTCTTCATCGCCGGACTCGCCCTGACCGGCACCGCGGTCGCTCAAGTCGCTCCGGGTGATGTCACCTGGGTGGACGATGTCACCATTCCCGCCTCGCTGACCGGCTCTGCCGGTGATGCCGCGGCCGGGGTCGAGATCATCGCCAATCGCGGCGGCGGCAATTGCGTGGCCTGCCATGAATTCACCTCGCTGCCGGACGTCCAGTTCCAGGGCAATATCGGCCCGTCGCTCGACGGCGTCGCCAGCCGCTGGTCCGAGGCCGAGCTGCGCGGCATCCTTGTGGATGCCAAGCACATGTTCCCCGAAACCCGGATGCCGGCCTTTTACCGCGTCGACGGGTTCATCCGTCCCGGTGACGCCTATACCGGCCGCGCCGCCAATCCCGAGACCTTCGGCCCGCTGCTGAGTGCGCAGCAGATCGAAGACACTCTCGCCTATCTGATGACGCTGACCGACTGATCCGGCGCGTCCCCGTTGAAAAGGAGTTTCCCATGCTGACAAGACGCGACACCATCGCGATCGGTATCGGCGCCTCGGCCGCCGTGTTGCTGCCGGTGACCGGCGCCTATGCCCTGACCACCGAAGAAGCGATTACCGCCTATACCGGCGGTGCCGACATGGCCGAAGGCGGCGTGACCATCACCGCCCCCGAAATCGCCGAGAACGGCAACACCGTGCCGATTTCAGTCGAAGCACCTGGCGCCACCGAGATCATCCTGATCGCCACTGGCAACCCCACCCCGAATGTCGGGCGTTTCACCTTCGGTCCCGGTTCGGGCGCACCGATGGTCGCCACGCGCATCCGTCTGGGCCGCACGCAGGACGTGATGGCGATCGCCAAGATGGAAGACGGCAGCTTCGCCTCGACTGCGGTCGAAGTGAAAGTGACCATCGGCGGCTGCGGCGGCTGATCCGGTTCCGGATCGCCCCCTAACGCCCATCAGGAGTTGAGAATATGACTGTCAGACCCCGCATCCGCCTTCCCCGCTCGGCTTCGGCCGGGGATTCCATCGTCGTCAAGACGCTGATCAACCACGACATGGAATCGGGCCAGCGCCGCAATTCGGCCGGCGAGACGATTCCGCGCCAGATCATCAACCGTTTCACTTGCGAGTATAACGGCGTGATGGTGATCGACGTGGCGCTCGAGCCCGCGATCTCGGCCAATCCGTATATGGAATTCGAGGCTCTCGTGCCCGAATCCGGCGAGTTCCTGTTCACCTGGTACGACGACAACGGCGAGGTCTACACGGCCACCGAAGCCTTCGAAGTCAGCTAACACCGGCGCCACAGAAGTCTGGGAGGAGACACTATGCAGCACCTGAAGCCTGCCAAATCACTGGCGCTCGCCTCGGCCTGCGTGGCTGCGCTGTGGAGCGGGGCGGCCATGGCCGATCCCGACCCCACGGCGGAGCTGCTGATCGACGGGGAAATCCCGATCACCGTCCGCGCGCCCAGCGATGACGGCCTGACGCCCTATCTGCCCGAGCGGTATTCCGGCTGGCTGTTCCGCAGCGCCGAAACCCGTTCGCTGCAGGCGGACGACTTCGAGAACCCGGCGATGCTGGCGGTCGAGGTCGGCGCCGAGCTGTGGGAAACGGCCGACGGCAGCGCGGGGCAGTCCTGCATGGATTGCCATGGCGACGCCGAGGAGAGCATGGCCGGGGTTCGCGCGCGGATGCCGCATGTGAACGACAACGGCGAATTGTGGTCGATGGAAAACTACATCAACAACTGCCGGACCGAACGGATGGGCGCCGAGGAATGGCGCTGGAGCGGCGACGAGATGACCTCGATGACCTCGTTCATCTCGCTTCAGTCGCGCGGCATGCCTGTTGCGGTGCAGATCGACGGCCCCGCTGCCCCCTATTGGGAGCAGGGTCAGGAGATCTACTATACCCGCTTCGGCCAGCTCGAACTGTCCTGCGCCTCGTGCCACGAGGAAAGCTATGGGCTGAACATCCGGGCCGACCATCTCAGCCAGGGCCAGATCACCGGCTTTCCGACCTACCGTCTGAAAAATGCCGGCATGGTGTCGATCCATAACCGCTTCCGGGGCTGTATCCGCGACACGCGCGCCGAGACCTTCGCCGAAGGCTCGGAAGAGTTCCGCGCGCTTGAGCTTTACGTCGCCTCGCGCGGGATGGGCCTCGATATCGAAGGCGTCTCGGTTCGTCCGTGACCCTTTGGCCCGCGCAGCGCCCCTGACCGGACGCGCAGCGCGATACCCCAACCTGATCCCCGAACGGGGCCGCCTGACGCGGCCCCGTCCCCTCCCCGGCTCGAAGGCGTTTTTGTGCTACCAGCCATCTACATTCACACCTATGAAGATTGGCATCCCTCTCGTCCTGCCCGTCTTCAACCTGCACCCGCCCAGGAGGCCCCATGATTTCCCGCCGCGAATTCCTTCAGGCATCGGTGGCCGCATCCGCGATCTACGGCGCCTCCGGTCTTGGCAACTGGTCGAAACTGGCCGCGCAGCAGGCCCTGACGCAAGATGACCTTTTGCGGTTCGACACGTTCGGCAACCTGTCGCTGGTCCACATCACCGACGTTCACGCCCAGCTCAAACCGATCTGGTTTCGCGAGCCCGAATTCAATTTCGGTGTGGGCGAGGTGCGGGGCCAGCCGCCGCATGTCACGGGTCAGGACTTCCTGAACCTCTACAATATCGCGCCGCAATCGCGCGACGCCTATGCGCTGACCTATCCCGATTTCGTGGCCCTTGGCCGCGAATACGGCAAGATGGGGGGCATGGACCGCGTCGCGACCGTGGTGAAAGCGATCCGCGCCGACCGGCCCGAGGCGATCATCCTCGACGGCGGCGATACGTGGCACGGCTCGATGTCCTCGTATCTGAGCCGTGGGCAGGACATGGTCAATGTCATGCACGCGCTGGGGGTCGAGGCGATGACCTCGCACTGGGAATGGACCTTTGGCACCGACCGGGTGCTGGAACTGGTCGACCAGCTGAATTTCCCGTTCCTCGGCCAGAATATCTTCGACGCCGAATGGGACGAGCATTACGACGACTTCCCCAATTATACGTGGTTCGACCGGGGCGGCGTGAAGGTCGCGGTGATCGGGCAGGCCTTCCCCTATACCCCGATCGCCAACCCGCGCTGGATGTTCCCCGAATTCAGCTTCGGCATCCGCGACGAGCGTATGCAGGAGATGGTGAACGAAGTCCGGGCCGAGGGCGCCGATGTGGTGATCGTGCTGTCGCATAACGGCTTCGACGTGGACCGCAAGATGGCAGGCCGCGTGCAGGGGATCGATGTGATCCTGACCGGCCACACCCACGACGCCCTGCCCGAGCCGCTTCTGGTGGGCGAGACGCTGCTTATCGCGTCGGGCAGCCACGGCAAGTTCGTCACCCGTCTGGATCTGGATGTGCGCGACGGGCAGATGATGGGCTTCCGCCACAAGCTGATCCCGATCTTCTCGGACATCATCACGCCCGATGCCGACATGGCCGCGATCATCGAGACCGAGCGCGCGCCCTATGCCGAGCAGATGGAAGAGGTCGTCGGCCATACCGACAGCCTGCTGTATCGCCGGGGCAATTTCGCAGGCACCTGGGACAACCTGATCTGCGACGCGGTGATGAGCGAGCGCGACACCGAAATCGCCATGTCGCCGGGCGTCCGCTGGGGGGCCAGCCTGATGCCGGGCGACGCGATCACGCGCGAAGACATCCACAACGTTACTTCGATGACCTACGGACAGGTTTACCGCACCGAGATGACGGGCGAATTCATCCACACGATCCTTGAGGACGTGGCCGACAACCTGTTCAACACCGATCCCTATTACCAACAGGGCGGCGACATGGTGCGGCTGGGCGGGCTTGCCTATGCGATCGACATCTCGAAACCCATCGGCGAGCGCATCACCGGCCTGACCCTGCTCAGAACCGGCGAGGCGCTGGATCCCGCGCGCAGCTACACGGTGGGCGGCTGGGCCTCGGTCAACGAGGGGACCGAGGGGCCGATGATCTGGGACGTCGTGGAAGATCACATCCGCAAACTGGGCCGCGTATCGGCCGAGCCCAACGGCTCGGTCACCGTGACCGGCATCTGAAGACAAAGGAGCAAGCGTCATGACCGACATGCTGGGTGACGACGGGCGCGAAACCGGGGGTGTCAGCCGCCGCGGTTTCCTGAGAACCGCAGGACTGGCCGCCGGTGGGGCCGCGCTGGGTGGCGCCGCCGCCGCGCAAGAGGCCGATCCGCTGATCACCGAGGTTCAGGACTGGGCCTCGATGACCGGCGAGGGCGTGGACGCCACGCCCTACGGGATGCCCATCCGCTTTGAGGACGACGTTGTGCGCCGCACCGTGTCATGGCTGACCGCCGATCCGATCAGCTCGATCAACTTCACGCCGATCCACGCGCTGGACGGCACGATCACGCCTGCCGGTTGCGCCTTCGAGCGTCACCATTCCGGCGCGATCGAGCTGTCGAAAGACGATTACCGGCTGATGATCACCGGGCTGGTGGACCGGCCGCTGGTCTTCACTTGGGAAGATCTGCAGCGCTTCCCGCGCGAAAACCACGTCTATTTCTGCGAATGCGCGGCCAATAGCGGCATGGAATGGGCGGGCGCGCAACTGAACGGCGCGCAGTTCACGCATGGCATGATCCACAACATGGAATATTCCGGCATCCCGCTGCGGCTGCTGCTGGAAGAGGCGGGCGTTCAGCCCGAAGGCCAGTGGATCTTTGTCGAAGGCGCCGATGCCTCGTCGAACGGCCGCTCGATCCCCTTGGAAAAGGCGATGGACGATGTGCTGGTCGCGATGACCGCCAATGGCGAGGCGCTGCGCAAAGAGCATGGCTATCCCGTGCGTCTGGTCGTGCCGGGCTGGGAAGGCAACATGTGGGTCAAATGGCTGCGCCGGATCGGCGTCAACCATTCCGCCGTCGAGGCCCGCGAAGAGACGTCGAAATACACCGACCTCATGCCCGATGGCCGCGCCCGGAAATGGACCTGGGCCATGGATGCGAAATCGGTCATTACTTCGCCCTCGCCGCAAAAACCCATCCTGCACGGCGCGGGCCCGCTGGTCATCACCGGGCTTGCCTGGTCGGGTCGCGGCGCGATCGAACGGGTCGATATCTCGCTTGATGGTGGCGTCAACTGGCAGACCGCGCGGATCGGCACGCAAGGCGGCCGAAACGCCTTGTCGCGCTTCTATCTCGATATCGAGTGGGATGGCTCGCCCATGCTGCTGCAATCGCGCGCGATGGACGACACGGGTTACGTGCAGCCCACCAAGGACGCGCTGCGCGAGATCCGGGGGCTCAACTCGGTTTACCACAACAACGGCATCCAGACCTGGGCTGTCTACGAAAACGGAGCGGTGGAAAATGTCGAAGTCGGTTCTTAAGCTTCTGGCGGCAACCGCGCTGACCTCTCTGGCGCTTCCTGCTGTCGCCCAGACCTTCAATCTGGGCCGCGCCGCCCTGCCCGAGGAAATCGCAGCCTGGGACGTGGCGGTCGAGCCCGACGGCACCGGCCTGCCCGAGGGCGAAGGCGATGTCTTCACCGGCGAAGATCTGTGGGTCGAGAATTGCGCCGCCTGTCACGGCGATTTCGGCGAGGGCGCAGGCGCCTATCCGGTCATTGCCGGCGGCGAGGACACGCTGACCAATCGCCGTCCGGTCAAGACGGTGGGCAGTTACTGGCCCTATCTGTCGACCGTGTGGGATTACGTCCATCGTTCGATGCCCTTCGGCAACGCGCAGATCCTGTCGGCGGACGATACGTATGCGATCACCGCCTATATCCTCTATTCCAACGGGATCGTGGATGACGACTTCGTCCTGACGCGGGAGAATTTCACCGATGTGGTGATGCCCAATGCCGAGGGCTTCTATGTCGATGACCGTGTCGAGACCGAGTTCCCGATCTTCACGCAGGAAGCCTGCATGAGCGATTGCGGCCCGGCTGTTCACGTGACGCGGCGCTCGACCGATCTGCAATCGACGCCCGAAGGGGTGATCACTGTCCTTCCGCCCGATCGCACGGCGATGGCGAGCGGCACAGAGGATGGCGCGGAAGACGCGGCAGTCACCGAGGAGGCACCCGCCGAAGACGCCCCGGTGCAAGAGGCCGCCGCCGACATGGCCCCCGATCCCGAGCTGGTCGCTGCCGGTGAGGGCGTCTGGCGCCAGTGCCGCAGCTGCCACCAGGTCGGCGACAATGCCCGCAACGCCACCGGCCCGGTTCTGAACGGGGTGGTCGGTCGTCACGCCGCCTCGGTCGATGGCTTCCGCTATTCGCCGGTCATGCAGGAAGCAGGCGAAGGCGGGTTGATCTGGACGCCCGAGACGCTCGACGCCTATCTGGAAGATCCGCGCGGCTATATGCGCGGCACGCGGATGGGCTTCCGTGGCCTGCGCGACGCCGAGGACCGCGCCGCGATCATCGCTTATCTGCAGGCCCATCCGGGCTGATCGCGGATCGACCCAAGATCCCTGCCCAAGACACTCACCGGCGCCCGAAAGGGCGCCGGTTTTCGTTTGTGCCGCTACAGAGTCGCTCACCAGACATCGATGACGCACCGAGCGGAGA
The DNA here is from genome assembly GCF_017303295.1 of Rhodobacter sp. NTK016B. Taxonomy (GTDB): domain Bacteria; phylum Pseudomonadota; class Alphaproteobacteria; order Rhodobacterales; family Rhodobacteraceae; genus Pararhodobacter. Next base: position 156,026 of record NZ_JAFKOK010000014.1, read on the forward strand.
GGTAACTTCCCGTATGTTGATGGGCCTGCTCCTGGCGTCGTGCCGGGCGCGACGGGGGCACACGGCTTGCACGGACCCCGGGCTCGCCCTGCCCTACGGGCTGACCCGTCGCATCCTGTGACCCTCCATGACGCCCCGAAGCCCATGCCTGCCCCATCGACGACGAGCCCGCAGCAAATGAAAACGGGGGGCCAAAGCCCCCCGTTTCCGCGTTCGATCTGCGTCTGGATCATTCGACCATCGGCATCAGCGCATCGAGCGACTTCTTGGCGTCGCCATAGAACATGCGCGTGTTCTCCTTGTAGAACAGCGGGTTTTCGATACCCGAATAGCCCGTGCCCTGCCCGCGCTTCGACACGAAGACCTGCTTGGCTCTCCAGACTTCCAGCACCGGCATGCCGGCTATGGGCGAGTTGGGATCTTCCTGCGCCGCCGGGTTCACGATGTCGTTCGAGCCGATGACGATCACCACGTCCGTTTCCGGGAAGTCCTCATTGATCTCGTCCATTTCCAGCACGATGTCGTAAGGAACCTTGGCCTCGGCCAGCAGCACGTTCATATGCCCCGGCAGACGCCCCGCGACCGGGTGGATCGCGAAACGCACATTCTTGCCCTTGGCCCGCAGCTTGCGCGTCAGCTCGCTGACAGCCTGCTGCGCCTGCGCCACCGCCATGCCATAACCCGGCACGATGATGACCGAGTCGGCCTCGTTCAGCGCCGAGGCCACGCCGTCGGCGTCGATGGCGATCTGCTCGCCCTCGATCTCCATCGCCGGGCCCGAGCTTCCGCCGAAACCACCAAGAATGACCGAGACGAACGAGCGGTTCATCGCCTTGCACATGATGTAGGACAGGATCGCCCCCGACGAACCGACCAGCGCGCCCACCACGATCAGCAGGTCGTTGGACAGCGAAAAGCCGATCGCCGCCGCCGCCCAGCCCGAATAGCTGTTGAGCATCGACACCACGACCGGCATGTCGGCGCCGCCGATGCCCATGATCAGGTGATAGCCGATGAAGAAGGCCAGCAGCGTCATCAGCATCAGCGTCCAGGTGCCGAAGCCCTGGAAGTACAGGATCAGCAGCAGGATCGAGATCAGCGCCGCGCCCGCATTGAGCATATGGCCGCCCGGCAGCTTGGTCGCGGCCGAGTTCACCTTGCCCGAAAGCTTGCCATAGGCAATGACCGAGCCGGTGAAGGTGACGGCACCGATGAAGACGCCGAGGAACACCTCGACCTTCAGGACCGCGATCTCGGCCGTCGTTTTCTCGGCCACCTTGGCGGCAAAGCCGGTCAGCATGTCCAGCGCAGCTGCGTCACCCGCGGCCTGCATTGCAGCAACGCGCACCATTTCGAATTGCGCGTTGAAGCCGATGAAGACCGCCGCCAGACCGACGAGCGAGTGCATCGCCGCCACAAGCTGCGGCATCTCGGTCATCTGCACGCGCTGTGCCACGACCCAGCCAATCCCGCCGCCGATGGCGATCAGGATGAGCGACAGCACCCAGTTGCCCGCGCCGGGGCCCATGAGCGTGGCGACAACCGCCAGCGCCATGCCGACGATGCCGTACCAGACCGCGCGCTTGGCGCTTTCCTGATTGGACAGGCCGCCCAGCGATTGAATGAACAGAACAGCCGCAACGACGTAAGCGGCGGTGGTGAAACCGTATTCCATGTCTTACCGCTCCCCTTACGACTTCTGGAACATGGCGAGCATGCGCCGGGTGACCATGAAGCCACCGAAAATGTTGATGCCAGCCATGAAGACCGACAGCGAGGCAAGGATCATCACCAGCCAGCTGCCCGAACCGATCTGCATCAGCGCACCGAGGATGATGATCGACGAGATCGCATTGGTGACGGCCATCAGCGGCGTGTGCAGCGAATGCGAGACGCTCCAGATCACCTGGAAGCCGACATAGCAGGCCAGCACGAAGACGATGAAGTGCGACATGAAGCTGGCCGGCGCGAAGAAGCCCGCCAGCAGCAGCAGCACGCCGCCCGCGCCCAGCAGGGTCACCTGCTGCTTGGTCTGTGCCTTGAACGCGGCCACTTCCTGCGCGCGCTTTTCTTCCGCCGTCAGTTCCTTCGGCTTCTCGCGCTTTTGTGCGGCGATGGCCTGAACCTTGGGCGGCGGCGGCGGGAATGTGATCTCGCCCGCATGCGCCACGGTGGCGCCGCGGATCACGTCATCTTCCATGTTATGGTTGATGACGCCGTCCTTGCCGGGCGTCAGATCCGTCAGCATGTGGCGGATATTGTTGGAATAAAGCGTCGACGCCTGCGTGCCCATCCGGCTGGGGAAGTCGGTATAGCCGACGATGGTCACGCCGTTCTCGGTGACGATCTTCTCGTCCTTGACGGTCAGGTCGCAATTGCCGCCCTTCTCCGCCGCCAGATCGACGATGACCGAGCCGCGCTTCATCAGGCCGACCATGTCCTCGGTCCACAGCTTGGGCGCCGGACGGCCGGGGATCAGGGCGGTGGTGATGACGATATCGACTTCGGGCGCCAGTTCGCGGAATTTCTCGAGCTGTTTCTCGCGGAATTCTGGCGACGAGGGCGCGGCATAGCCGCCGGTCGCGGCGCCGTCCTGAGCCTGCTCTTCGAAATCGAGATAGACGAACTCAGCGCCCATCGATTCGATCTGTTCGGCCACTTCGGGCCGCACGTCGAAGGCCAGCGTGATCGCGCCAAGGCTGGTCGAGGTGCCGATCGCGGCCAGACCGGCCACGCCCGCACCGACCACCAGCACCTTCGCCGGCGGGACCTTGCCCGCCGCCGTCACCTGCCCGGTGAAGAAGCGGCCAAAATTGTTGCCCGCCTCAATCACCGCGCGGTAGCCGGCGATATTGGCCATCGACGACAGCGCGTCCATCTTCTGCGCGCGGCTGATACGCGGGACCATGTCCATCGCGACGACGGTGGTGCCCTTTTCCTTGGCCAGTTCCAGCATCTCGGCATTCTGTGCCGGCCAGAAGAAGGCGATCAGCGTTTGATCAGCGCGCAGGCGGTTCATTTCGTCCGTGGTGGCTTCGCGCACCTTCACGACGACATCCGCCGCCTCGAAGAGAGCCTCGGCCGAAGGCGCGATTTCCACCCCCGCCGCTTCATAGGCCGCGTCCTCGAACCCGGCAGCGGCACCCGCCCCCGTTTCGATGATGCAGCTATGCCCCAGTTTCTGAAGTTGTTGCGCCGAGTCCGGCGTCATGGCGACCCGGTTTTCACCCGGGAATATTTCTTTCGGTGCCCCGATCTTCACGTTGGTCCTCCGTTTCAAGGGCCGGGCGAGGCGCCGCCCGATCTAATCGTTCCCGCCGTGGGATAGCGCGCGCAAGATTATTTCACAAGCAGGTGTCTGCGCTAACGTTAACCAATGCTGGTCGCGGGGAGGCCTGAATGGCGGGGGGCTTGCGCGAAATCAAGGCCGGATTCAGCGTATTGGTCTATTCTTGCACGCGGTTGCCAGCCTCAGGAGCATTGCATGGATGATCAGAACCCCCCTGCGCCCATTACCCCGACCGAGACCGCGCCACAGCCCAAAACCGCGCCGCCCTCACCCGAGGCGCTCAGAGCCGCTTTCGAGAGCACGCATTATCCCTATCCGCACAAGATGGCGCGGCGGCCCTACGAGCTTGAGAAAACGCGCCTGCAGGCCGAATTGCTGAAAGTGCAGCTCTGGGCGCAGGAAACCGGCCAGAAATTCGTCATTCTGTTCGAGGGCCGCGATGCCGCCGGCAAGGGCGGCACGATCAAGCGGTTCACCGAGCATCTGAACCCCCGGTTCGCGCGCGTCGTGGCGCTGAACAAACCCTCGGAAACCGAACGCGGCCAATGGTATTTCCAGCGCTATCTCGAACATCTGCCGACGCAGGGCGAAATGGTGTTCTATGACCGCTCTTGGTACAACCGCGCGGGTGTCGAACGGGTGATGGGGTTCTGCACGCCCGAGGAATATCTCGAATTCATGCGGCAGGCGCCCGAGCTTGAGCGGATGCTCGTGCGCTCGGGCATCCGGCTTTACAAATTCTGGTTTTCGGTCACCCCCGACGAACAGCGCCGCCGCTTCGCGCAGCGCGAGGTCGACCCGCTCAAGCGCTGGAAGCTCTCGCCGATCGACAAGGCGTCGCTGAACCTGTGGGACGAATACACCGCCGCCAAGGAGGCGATGTTCTTCTACACCGACACCGCCGATGCGCCCTGGACCATCATCAAGTCGAAGGACAAGAAGCGCGCACGGTTGAACTGCATGAGGCATTTCCTGACGACACTCGATTATCCCGGCAAGGACCCCGAGGTTGTCGGCACGCCTGATCCGCTGATCGTCGGCCATGCCCGCCACGTCATGCGCCATACCGAGTTCTAGGGGCCAAGGTCCGTTGCGCCCCCTGTCGCGCGCGCCTGACCGCGCTATGTAACGGGCACAGAGCGCGGAGGCGGCATGTTCAGAATCCTGTGGAGTGTGGCGGGCGGCTTCGCGCTGGCGGTGGGCATCGTCGGCATCGTGCTGCCGCTGGTCCCGACAACGCCCCTGCTGCTGTTGGCGGCCTTCTGTTTCGCGCGCTCTTCGCCCCGGCTTGAAATGTGGCTGGTCGAGCATCCCCGCTTCGGCCCGCCCATCCGCGACTGGCGGGCCGAGGGCGCGATCTCGCCGCGCGCCAAGACCATGGCGATGATCGCCATCGGCGCGACCTTTGCGCTGAGCGTGTTCATGCGTCTGCCCGCCCATGTGCTGCTGATACAGGCGGTAACGCTGGGCGCGGTGACGCTTTTCATCCTGACGCGCCCCGCCCCGCGACCCAGCCTGAACGCCATCAAGCCCCCCGATCCCGAGGCCTGACCACGCCCGCGAATAGCCCGCTCGCCTTGACAGACGGACGCGTACAGCGTTGGTAGTGTGCACAAAACAGGGATGGGGGATAAATCTTGGTCCGGGGATATCTGGCGCTTGCGCGTGGCCTTGACCGGCTGACGCTGTGGCTGGCCATGGCGGCAGGCGGCACGCTGGTGCTGATGGTGCTGCTCAATGTCGTGCTGCGATACGGCTTCGGCACCGGCTCGATCAAGATGCAGGACCTCGCGGCCTATGCCTTTTCCGTGCTGCTGATCCTTGCCGTGCCGCTGTGCCATGCGCGCGCAGGCCACGTGCGGGTCGAGGTTCTCTCGGAGCGCCTGTCGCCGCGCTATATGTGGCTGGCCGACTGGGCCGCATGGGCGCTGTTCCTCGTGCCGGTCTTCGGCCTGATCGTCTGGGCCGGCTGGAGCGAGATCGTCTTCTCGTGGCAGATTGGCGAAGGCAGCACCACGCCGGGCGGGCTGGGCGGCATGTATCTGGTGAAAACCGCGCTGCCGGTGGCGGCCGTTCTGATGATTATCCAGGGCCTTGCGGCCGTGCTGAGGGGGCCCGAGGCATGAGCGGACAGGAATGGATGCTGATCGTCTTGTTCCTCGCCCTGTTCGGCGGAATCCTGTCGGGCATTCCGGCGATGCTGGCGATTTCGGGCGTGCCGCTGGTCCTCGCGGTGATTGCCGGTCAGTTCGACCTGTTCAACCTCGCCTTCCTCAGCAACTTCCCTGCCCGAGTGCTGGGGGTGATGAACAACACGTTGCTGATGGCCGTCCCGCTCTTCGTGCTGATGGGCGTCTTCCTTGAGCGTGCGCAGCTGGCCGAGCGGATGCTGCGGGTGCTGGCGCGCCTGCTGGGCGGCTCGCCGCTGGGCATGGGGCTGGCGGTTCTGGCCTTCAGCGCCATCATCGCCGCATCGACCGGCATCATCGGCGCCACGGTGGTAATGCTGGTGCTGATCGCCCTGACGCCGATGCTGGAAGCGGGCGTGCCCAAGCGGCAGGCCGCCGGGCTGATCTGCGCGGCGGGAACGTTGGGACAGATCATTCCGCCCTCGATCCTGCTGGTGCTTCTGGGCGACCAGATCGGCAATACCTATCTCGAAGCGCAGCAGCGCGCCGGGAATTTCGCGCCGATGCCGGTCTCGGTCGCCGATCTCTTCGCCGGCGCGATGGTGCCGGGGCTGGTACTGGTCGGGCTTTACGCGCTGTGGCTGCTGATCACCCTGCGACCGGGCCGCGCGCGCCGGGTCGCGATCAGCAACGAACCCGTGGCGATGACCGAGGTGCTGTTCACCTTCCTGCCGCCGATGCTGCTGATCCTCGCCGTGCTGGGTTCGATCCTTGGCGGCATCGCCACCGCGACCGAGGCTGCGGGCCTCGGTGCCGTCGGGGCGGGGCTGATGGCGGCCTTCTCGCTCACCCAGTCTCGGCTCGAGCGCAGCATCATCGGCATCGCGGGTCTTGCGGCCTTCGTGCTGGTGGCCATCCGCATGAGCCTTGGACGCGGCGACGCGGGCAGCCTTGCGCAGATGGTCAGCATCGCGGCGGCGCTGCTGCTGGCTCTGGGCGTCGTGGTGGCGATCTGGCGGCTGGTGCGGGGCCGGATGATGGGCGGCACGCTGGTCGAGACCATCAAGATCTCGGGCATGGTCTTCGGCATCGTCATCGCCGCTTCGATGCTGTCGCTCGTCTTCCGGGGCTTCGGTGGCGAGCACGCGGTCGAACACCTGATGCGCGAATTCCCCGGCGGGGAAATGGGCGCGCTTCTGGCGGTCATGGTGATCGTGTTCCTGCTGGGCTTCATCCTCGAAGCGGTCGAGATCATCTATATCGTCGTGCCGCTTCTGGGACCCGCGGTGCTGGCGGGCGACATCTCGCCGGTGTGGTTCGCGGTGCTGATGGCGATGAACCTGCAAACCAGCTTCCTGACGCCGCCCTTCGGCTTCGCGCTGTTTTATTTCCGCTCCGTGGCCCCCCGGGGCATTTCGACGATGGACATATACCGCGGCGTGGTGCCCTTTGTTCTCATTCAGATCATAGCCGTGGCGCTGGTTTTCACCTTTCCGGCACTCGCAACATGGCTGCCGAATTTGATGTTCAACTGAGGAGGAGTTTCACAATGAAACGCAGAACTTTCCTGAAAAGCGGCGCGGGAATCGCAGCCGGTGGCGCTGCGGCAGTGGGCCTTGCCGCCCCGGCTGTGGCGCAAGAGCGCATCGAATGGGACATGCCCTCGTCCTTCCCGAAAGCCGCGCCCGGCGTCGGCACCAACTCGACCCGCTTTGCCGAACTGGTCGAGCAACTCTCGTCCGGCCGGATGGTGATCAATGTCTACGGCGCGGGCGAACTGGTCCCGCCCTTCGCCGTCGAAGACGCGGTGCAGGCGGGCAACGTGCAGATCGGCCATGGCACGCCCTATTACGCGGCCTCGAAGACGGCCTCGGCGCATTGGTTCACCGGCGTGCCCTTCGGCCTGACCGCGAACGAGCATTTCGCCTGGCTGAAATGGGGCGGCGGGCAAGAAGTCTGGGACGAGATCTATGCCGAACGCAGCCTCAAGCCCTTCTACTCGGGTAATTCGGGCACGCAGGCGGGCGGCTGGTTCAAGAGCCGGATCGAAAGCCTCGATGACCTGCAGGGCCTGAACATGCGCATCGCCGGTCTCGGCGGCGAGATGATGCGCAAGCTCGGCGTGAACGCGATCCTGATGCCCGCGACCGAAATCTTCCAGTCGCTGCAATCGGGCGCCATCGACGCGGCCGAATGGGTCGGCCCGCTTCTGGACCAGGCCTTCGGTCTGCAGCGCATCACCAATCTGTGCTACACGCCGGCCTATGCCGAACCCGGCGCGGCGCTGCAGGTCGTGGTGAATACCGAGGCCTTTGCCGGCCTGCCCGACGACCTGAAAGCGATCATCGAAGCCGCTGCCATGCAGTGCTCGATGGAGACGCTGGCTCAGTTCGACTACATGAACGTGGGCGCGATGACGTCGCTTCAGGAAAGCGGCGTGGAGTTCCTCGAATTCCCCGAAGACGTGGTCTCGGCGATGAAGACCGCGTGGGAAGAGGTCAAGGAAGAGCAGCGCGCCGCCAGCCCCGATGCCGCGCGCGTGCTGGACAGCTACGAGCCCTTCCGCGAAGGCACGATCGGCTATTCCAACGCCTTCGTGGGCCGCTACCTCGCCGCGCGCTGAGCGTCCGGCTTGCAGGATGAACGGAAGGAGGGGGGCTGTCTGCCCCCCTCTTTGGCTTCGCCAAATA
>NZ_JAFKOK010000015.1 GCF_017303295.1 Rhodobacter sp. NTK016B
TCGGGGTGTGAATTTGGCGAAGCCAAAGAGGGGGGCAGACAGCCCCCCTTTGTCGCGTACCGGTTGCCAAGGGGCGCGCCTCAGGCGGCGCTTTCCGAGGCGGGGATCGGGCGCGGCGCACCGGTCAGGCTGCGCCAGGCGTCGTATTGCGACTGGAAGACGCGGCCGTTGAGGTCGTCGAGGAAATGCGTCTTGCCCAGCTTGTCGGTGACCGGCCCCTTCACCTCGGAAAGGTGCAGGCCAATGCCCAGATCCTTGAGCCTTGTGTTGATCGCCTCAAGGCTTTCGAGCGCCGAATAGTCGATCTCGTTCACGGCCGAGCACATCAGCACCACATTGCGGATGGGCTGTCCGGTTGCCAGCCGGTCCTGGATCAGGTCTTCGAGGAAGCGGGCATTCACGAAATACAGGCTTTCATCCACGCGCAGCGTCAGAAGGTCCTCATGCGTTTCGACCTTGTGGCGGTTGATATTGCGGAAATGCTGGGTGCCGGGGACCAGACCGACCTCGGCCACATGCGGCTTCGACGTCTTGTAGAGATGCAGGCCCACCGACAGGATCACGCCCGCCGAAACGCCGGTCTCGACGCCGAAACCCAGCGTCAGCAGGATCGTTGCCGCGACCGCGAAGAAATCCGCTTTCGAATAGCCCCAGGTTTTTTTCAGGATCGAGAAATCCACCAGCGACAGCACCGCGACGATGATCGTCGCCGCCAGCGTGGCCTTGGGCAGGAAGAACACCAAGGGCGTCAGCGCCACCGCCGCGATGGCCAGACCCACGGCGGTGTATGCCCCCGCCGCCGGCGTTTCGGCGCCCGCGTCGAAATTCACCACCGAGCGGGCGAAGCCGCCGGTTACCGGATAGCCGCCGGTGAAGGCCGCGCCGATATTCGCCGCGCCAAGGCCGATCAGTTCCTGATCGGGGTTGATGCGTTGGCGCTTCTTCGCGGCCAGTGTCTGCGCGACCGAAATCGACTCGACGAAGCCGATCACCGAGATCAGTAGCGCGGGCACGAAGAGCTGGCCCAGCAGATCGGTCGAGAAGGACGGCATGGTCAGCGGCGGCAGCGATTGCGGGACCTCGCCCACGACGGCCACGCCGCGCCCCGACAGCCCCAGCGCCCAGGTCGCCAAGGTGGTCACGAAGACCGCCGCGACCGGGCCCGCCTTGGTCAGCACATCGGCCATTTTCGGACCCAGCCCCAGCGCCCGCAGGCGCGGCTTGAGCCCCTTGCGCACCCAGAACAGGAACGCCGTGGCTGACACGCCGATCACCAGCGTGATGACATTCGTATCGCCCAGATGCGCGATCAGGGTCTCGATCACTTCGACCAGCGTGTGCCCGCTCGCCTGCACGCCGAGGATGTGCTTGAGCTGGCTCGCCGCGATCAGGATGCCCGAGGCCGTGATGAAGCCCGCAATCACCGGATGCGACAGGAAATTCGCCAGAAATCCAAGCTTGAACACCCCCATGACCAAAAGCATCGCACCCGACAGGAAGGCCAGCGTCAGCGCTGCCAGCGCGTAGCCCATCGTGCCGGTTTCGGCGATGTTGCCCACGGCGGCGGCTGTCATCAGCGACACGACCGCGACCGGCCCCACGGCCAAGGCGCGCGAGGTGCCGAAGATCGCGTAAAGCAGGATCGGCGCGATCGAGGCATAGATCCCGGCTTCGGGCGGCAGGCCCGCGAGCAGTGCATAGGCCAGCGATTGCGGGATCAGCATGATCGTCACGATCACCGCAGCGATCATGTCGTTGGAAAAGGCCTCGCGGTTATAGCGGCGGCCCCAGTCCAGAACGGGCAGGTATTTCGACAGTTTCACGGACATCTCAGGCGTCTTTCAACAGGTCAGGGTGGCACCGGGCAGGGGGGATAACCCGGCGCCTTCGGGATCACGAGGTCTTGGCGGTCACCTTCTCGGGTGTGGCCATCCATTCCTTGCCGCGCAGCATGCCTTTCCAGTAAATCGGCGGCAGCAGCTTTTCCTTCAGCAGCCACGCCGCGCGGCTGGGCTTGGTGCCATCGAGCAGCAGCTTCGGGAAGCTCGGCAACAGCGCCCCGCCATAGCCGAATTCCGCCAGCACGATCTTGCCGCGTTCGACCGTCAGCGGGCAAGAGCCATAGCCATTGTACAGGGCCGAGGGCGAGCGCCCGTCGATATCGTCGGCCACGTTTTGTGCCACCACGGGAGCCTGCATCCGTGCCGCCGCCGCCGTCTTGGCGTTGGGGGCGTTCATCACGTCGCCCAGCGACCAGATGTTGTCATAGCTCTTGTGGCGCAGCGTCGCCTGATCGACATCGACCCATCCCGCCGCATCCGCCAAGGGCGAGACGCGAATGAAATCGGGTGCCACCTGCGGCGGGACGACATGGATCATATCGAACGCCATCGTCACTTCGGTGGGCTCGGTCTCGGGCTTCGAGACCTTGAAGGTCGCGGTCTTGCCCGGCCCGTCGATGGCCACGAGGTTATGGAAGAAATTCAGGTTGATGCCGTATTTCTCGACGTATTTTTCCAGCGCCGGAACGTAATCCTTCACGCCGAACAGCACACCACCCGCATTGTTGAAGTGGATATCCATGTCCTTGAGAACGCCGCGCTTCAGCCACGCATCGGCCGACAGGTACATCGCCTTTTGCGGCGCGCCCGCGCATTTGATCGGCATCGGCGGCTGGGTGAAGATCGCCCGTCCGCCGCGCATCCCTTGCACCAGCTCCCACGTATAAGGCGCCAGATCATAGCGGTAATTCGAGGTCACGCCATTGCGGCCCAGCGTCTCGACCAGCCCGTCGATCTTGGCCCAGTCCAGCTTCAGGCCCGGGGTGACGATCAAACGGGTGTATTTCACCACCCGGCAGCCATCGAGGATCACGGCGTTATTCGCAGGCTCGAAGGCGGCGACTGCGGATTTCAGCCAATGCACGCCGTGCGGGATCAGGCTGCCCATCACCCGCGCGGTGTCCTGCGGCTCGAAAATGCCGCCGCCGACCATGGTCCAGCCGGGCTGGTAATAGTGGATATCGGCAGGATCGATCAGCGCGATCTCCAGATCCGGTTTGCGCGCCTTGAGCGAGGCCGCGACCGAGATCCCACCCGCACCGGCGCCCACGATCACCACGTCATACTGCGCGTCGCCGGTATCGGTGGGCGTCTTGCCGCCATTGGCGATGCGCCGCGCCACGCCGTTCATGTCATAGCCCGCCGCTTTCGTCGCCGCGAGGATCTCGGGCAGGGGCCGGCTTTTCGCTTCGCTCAGCGCCCAGAGCGTGGCCGACCGCGTGCCGGTCCGGCAATAGCCCAGCACCGGGCCGGGCATTTCGCGCAGCGCCTGTGCCATGGCTTCGGCATCCGCGTCGCGCACAAGACCGGGGGTGACGGGGACATAGCGCGCCTCCATCCCCTGCGCGCGCGCAGCGGCCTCGATCTCGTCAAAGCTGGGCTGGTCGGCGCCTTCGCCATCGGGGCGGTTGCAAATGATCGCGCGAAAGCCCTGTGCCTTCGCCTCGGCCACATCGGCCACGCTGATCTGGGGCGAGACCGACAGGGCCTCGGTAAGGGGTTTCGGATCCATGATGTCCTCCTTGGCCGGTCTCCGGCGCGGGCCGGAAGGGCGGGGTGCGGGCGCTGTTGCGCGGTTCGGGCTGAGTCTCGAACGAAACAACAAATTCGAACTTTTGAATACATTATGACGGCAGCGGATGCAAGCCGGAAAGACACATCGCCGATCCGGCATTGCCGGCGCATGAAAAAAGGGTTGCCGCTTTCGCGCAACCCTTTGTTTTTTCGATAATGCGTTAGGGCGCCTTGTCAGGGGGCGCCGGCGTCACGCGTGCGGAAAGACGCGCCCGTCGAACAGTTTCCGCGCCGTCCGCAACGTCCCGGCCCCGGTGACCTGCCCGTCCTCGCCGGTTTCGATCAACACCTCGGCGGCGCCCGTCGGATGCTCGATCAGGTAGCGCCCGTCTTCGGGGATCGCCGCCAGTTTCGCCGCCGGAGACCCGTCCAGCGTACAGGCCGTCGCCACGCTCACCGCCGCGAAAACCCCGATCGAGGCATGCGCGCGATGCGGGATGAACGAGCGGGTGTTGAGCGCGCCACCGGATTGCGGAGCGGAAACCAGCGTCATCTTCGGCACGGATTTCTCCGTGACATCGCCCAGATTCATCATCGGCCCGACCTTGAGCCGGATCGCCTCGATCCGCTTCTTGAGCTCGGCGTCGCCCTCCAGCTCTTCGCGGCTCTCCTGACCGGTCTTTCCAAACGCTTCGGCGGCCATGATCACGCACGGCATCCCGTTATCGATCAGCGTGCAATCGACGCCGTCCACCACGTCCACCACATTGCCCGACGGCAGCAACGCGCCGCACATCGAGCCCGCGATATTCTGGAACATCAGCGGCACCGGCGCATGCTGACCCGGCACCCCATCGATACTGGCCTCGCCCGCATAGGTCACGCGCCCGCCCGGCGTCTGCACCACGGCTTTCGCGACCTCGCCGGTATTGAGCATATGGATGCGCACCGGCGTTTCTTCGCCCGCGACCGCGACCAGCCCGCGTTCGACGGCTGCCGGGCCGACGCCCGCCAGGATATTGCCGCAGGCTTGCGCGTCGGACACCAGCGCCTGATCGACGAAGACCTGCAGGAACAGGTAATCCACATCCGCGTCCTCGCGCGTCGAGGGGCCCAGGATCGCCACTTTCGAGGTCAGCGGATCCGCCCCGCCGATCCCGTCAATCTGGCGCGCATCGGGCGAGCCCATGATCGCGAGCAACAGGGCGTCACGCGCGGCTACGTCCGAAGGCATGTCCGTGGCCAGAAAATACGCCCCTTTCGAGGTGCCACCCCGCATCCAGAGACAGGGAAGGCCGTCGACAACCGGATCGCTCATCTTTGTTCCTCAAATATCCTCGGGGGGATTTTCAAGGGGGGCAGACAGCCCCCCTTGAAGCGGGGGTGCGGGGGCGGCAGCCCCCGCTGGTCCCGGAAGCCGGGGGCGTTAGCCCCCAACCGCCTCAAATGTATTTCAGGCCTTTTTCTTCCAGCCGGGGACGCATGTTGTAGATATCGAGCCCCAGCTCGCCCGCCGCCAGCTTCACGCGCTTGGCTTCCTCGGCATCGAGCCGCTTTTGCGCCGCGGCTTGCACCTCGGCGGCCTTCGCGCGCGGCACCACGACCACGCCGTCGTCATCGGCGATCACCACGTCGCCCGGGTTCACCATCGCGCCCGCGCAGACGATCGGGATGTTGACCGAGCCCAGCGTCTCTTTGACCGTGCCCTGCGCCGAGACATGCGTCGACCAGACGCCGAAGCCCATCTGCCGCAGGTCACGCGTATCGCGCACGCCCGCATCGATGATCAGCGCCTTGCAGCCGCGCGCCATGGCGCTGGTCGCCAGCAGGTCGCCGAAATAGCCCATGTCGCAGGGCGAGGTCGGCGCCAGCACCATCACGTCGCCCTCTTGCAGCTGTTCGATGGCGACATGGATCATCCAGTTGTCGCCGGGCGCGGCCGAGATCGTCACGGCCGAGCCGGCGATCGTCAGGTCCTGCTGGATCGGGCGCATCTGCGCCTGCATCAGGCCGGTGCGGCCCTGTGCCTCGTGCACGGTGGCGACGCCCGCCTTGCCCAAGGCCTCGATGACCGCCTTGTCGGCGCGGTCGATATTCTGGACGACGACTGCCATATCCAGATCCCCTTTCGTATGAATCGAACAGGCTGCGGGCGCCGGTTTCAGCCCCCGCAGCCTCCGGTGTCAGTGGCTCAGAGTTCGTCGACCGTGCGCGGGAAGATCGACTCGAAGCCCTCGGCGTATTTGCAGTCGCGACCGCCCGACATGCCGCCCGAATTGCGCTTGAAGTGGTTGGCGCGCTGCTGGGCCACGCGGGTATAATATTCCCACAGGTGGACCTGGCCGTTCATGGCCTCCATCGCGGCTTTCTTCTTTTCCCAGACCGGCGTGATATCGAGGAACACAGAGGGCTTCCAGCCCATCTGTTCAGTCTGGTGCGGCTCGAACAGGTAGACCTGCGGCGCGCCCAGCACTTTCTCGCCCGGATTGTGACCCCAGGCCTGCGCCGTGGCGCGGCATTCCAGCACGATCTGCGTGGTGTTCATGTGGTCCGAATTGTACGGGTCCCAGCGCGAATGCGACATCATGAAGGACGGCTGCACGTCGCGCATGACCTGCACCAGCTTCATGCGGTCGTCGCGGGTGAAGTCCATCGGGTAATCGCCCAGATCGAATTCGACGAGGTCATGGACCCCCAGCGCCTTGGCGGCTGCTTCGGCCTCGGCCTTGCGGATCGACTTCACCTCGTCGAGGGTCTTGCCCTCTTTCCACAGCCGGGCGCTTTCGCCGCGTTCGCCGTAGGACAGGCAGGCGACGGTCACGTTGTAGCCCATCTCGGCATGCAGGGCGATGGCGCCGCCGCAGCGCCAGACGAAGTCGGCGGCATGGGCGCTGACGATGAGCGCGGTTTTCTTCTCGGTCATATCGGTTCCTCCAGAACTGCGCGGAATGTGCGGATCCGGCGCGGAAATGTCCAATCCGAAAGCCGTGCCGTCGCATAAGGGTGTGCTATAACGCCCCTCGCAGGCAAGAAGGGAATCATCATGGACAAGCTGGCATTCATCGGCTTCGGCGAGGCCGGGCGCGCTTTTGCGGGCAGCATCGCGCGGGGCAGTCTCGACAGCGTCTCGGGCTTCGATCTGCGCCCCCTTGCTCAGGAGATGTCGGCGCTCGATGTCCGTCACGCCGATACGCGGGCCGGGGCCTTGGCGGGGGCCGGGGCCGTGTGGTGCCTCGTCACCGCCGACCGGGCCGAGGAGGCCGCGCGCGACTGCGCGGCGGATCTGCCCGAAGGCGCGTTCTGGTTCGACGGCAATTCCTGCTCGCCCGGTGCGAAGGCGCGCTCAGCCGCAGTGATCGAGGCGGCGGGCGGGCGCTATGTCGACGTGGCGATCATGGCGCCGGTGCATCCGTTGCAGGCCCGCGTGCCGCTTCTGGTGGCCGGGCCGCATGCCGAAGACGCCGACACCGCCTTGCGCGCGCTGGGGATGCAGCCCGGCGTGGTGGGCGACAGGGTCGGGCAGGCTTCGACCATCAAGATGATGCGCTCGGTGATGATCAAGGGGATCGAGGCGCTGACCGCCGAATGCCTGCTGGGCGCGCGGCTTGCCGGTGTCGATGAGCGCGTGCTTGCGTCGCTGCAGAAAAGCGATCCGGGTTTCGACTGGACCGAGCGCTCGGCCTATAACTTCGAGCGAATGGCGGTGCATGGCAATCGCCGCAGCGCCGAGATGCGCGAGGTCGCGAAAACGCTGGCCGAGCTGGGCCTGCCCGACCGCATGGCCAGCGCCACGGCCGACTGGCAGGCGCAGATCGGCGCACTGGGCGTTGCGATGGGCGTTGCGGTGGATGAGGGCTTCGGACCGCGCGCCGACGCGCTGCTGGCGGCGCTCAACAAAGCGTCCGACAGGTGACACCCAGCCTGCGCCATCTGCGGGTGTTTCTGGCAGTGCTGGACCGGCGTTCGATCACGGCGGCGGCGCGGGCCTGCAATGTCTCGCAGCCCGCCGCCTCGCAGGCGATGGCGCGGCTTGAGGCCGAGGCGGGCATGGCGCTGATCCATCACGGACGCGACGGCTCGGGCCCGACCGAGGCGGGCGCGCTGTTCGGGCGCCGGGTGCGGCGGGCGCTGGGGCGGCTCGATCTGTCGCTGGCGGGGGTGGCGCCCCGGCTGGTGCTGACCGCGACGCGGGCGCAGCTTCAGGCGCTGATCGCGGTGCGCGACGCGCAGAACTTCACGCTGGCCGCGCAGCGTCTGGGGTTGGCGCAGCCCACGGTGCACCGGGCCGTATCGCAGCTGGAATCCGAAGCCGCGCGCCCGCTTTTTCTGCGCAGCGGCAAGCGGATGGAACCCACCCGCGCGGCGCAGCTTCTGGCCGACGCGGCGCGGCTGTGTTTTTCCGAGCTGGAACAGGCCGCCGCCGAACTGGGCGATCTGGCCGGGCGCGAGGCGGGGCAGATCGTCATCGGGGCGATGCCGCTGTCGCGCTCAAGCGTGCTGCCGCGCGTGATCGCCGATTTTCGCGCCAAGCGCCCGCGCATCCCGCTGCGCATCATGGACGGCCCCTATGACGACCTGTTGTCGGGGCTCCGGCGGGGCGAGATTGACCTTTTGATCGGGGCGCTGCGCCAGCCCGCGCCGGTGCCCGAAGTGGTCGAAGAGAGGCTTTTCACCGATGATCTGGTTCTTGTGGTGCGGCCCGGTCATCCGCTTGTGGCCGGGCGGCCCGACGTGGCGGCCATCGCGCGCTATCCGTGGATCGTGCCCCGCGCCGACACGCCCGCGCGCGCGCAATTCGACCATGCGCTGGTCCAGCTGGGCGGCGCGGATGTCCCGCGCCCGGCGATGATCGAGTGCGGCTCGGCGGTGCTGATGCGCGAATTGCTGGCGCTGAGCGATCATATCGGCTGTATCAGCCGCCTTCAGGCGAGCGCCGAGATCGCCTTGGGCGCGCTGGCGCCGCTCGACGTGGCGCTGCCTGATACCACGCGGGCCATCGGTGTCACCACGCGCGCCGACTGGCTGCCGACCGCCGCGCAGGCGCAGTTCATGGACAGCCTCAGGCGGCTGGGTATGGCGCGTTGACTGCTGCCCCGACGCTCAGAATCGGCGGTTATAGCCGATGGCGAGGATCTCGATGCCCGGATTGCTGCTGCCGAGGCCCGCGTTGCTCATATGGTCGAGCGTCAGGTCGATGCTCGACATCGCGTCGAAGCGATAGCCGATCCCGATCAGCGTGCGGAACTCGATGCTGTGGCCCAGAGCGGTGCCGCCGGCCGAGTAATACCCCGGCATGAAGCTGCCCTGCGCGTACCAGTTGGCGCCCAGATCATATTCCAGCGCGTAGCCCGCACCGATCCAGCCGTCGCCGTCATCCGACACCCGCAGCGCCCCGGCCCAGCCGCCGGACCAGTTGCCCGAGGCGAAGCTGTCGGGCGCGTGGTATTCCAGCGTGGCGAAGATCGTGCCTTCGGACGGGCCGCGCATGCTGCTGCCGACCGAGAAATCGAGGCTCTGCGCCACAGCGGGGGCGGCAAACAGGCTGGCAAGCGCGGTAGCGGCGGCAAAGCGGCGGGCGGTCCGGGGGGAAAGGGGCATCGGCATGGCGGGTCTCACGGCTGGCCGGATCGTCGCGCGGGGCGACGCCGGCAATGGAAAAGCCCGACGACACGCCGGACGGTCCCGACTTCTGTGCCGCTCTGTCCGCCGGGGGTCAAGACACGAGCCCGTCAAGGCGCCAAGCCCAAGCCCGCGCGCGTCCAATTTGCAACGGCGTGAAAACGACAAGGCGGGGCCTGTCGAAGACCCCGCCATCGCCCTGTCGGAAGGCCGATCAGCCCAGCGGCGCGTCGGCGCGGGCGATACAGAGCGCAAGCTGCGCGGGCGCCTGCGCGATGAAATAGGCGGCCTCGGGCGTGTCGGCGATGCGCACCGACATCCATGCCTGCAGCGCGACCCAGCCCGCGCGCATCACCGCGTCGGCCATGCCTGCCTGCCGGGTACGGTCGGTTTCGGCCATGGCGCGGGTCATGAAGGCCGCGAAATCCTCGATCACCTGCGCCTGAGCGGGGTGATCGGCGCATTCGGCGCGCGCGCGGTCGAGGAACACGCCAAGCCCCTTGCCGCCATCGCCCAGCGTCTGGCGCAGGAAGAAATCCTGCCCCTGCATGCCGGTCGTGCCTTCGTAGATCGCGAAGACGCGGCTGTCGCGCAGGGATTGTTCCAGCGGGTAATCCTTGGTGAAGCCCGAACCGCCGAGCACCATGATCGCCTTGCCCGCCGTATCGAAGCCCAGCTCGGCGCCGAAATTCTTGATCAGCGGCAGCATCCACGCATTGAGGCGGCGCAGGTCGTCGTCTTCGGCTGACAGATCGGCCGAGGTCGCGGCCTCCAGCATCGCCAGCCGGTAGAGGTCGATGGCAGATTTCAGGTCGATAAGCTGACGGCGCACATCGGGATGGTTGATGATCGCGACCGGCGGCTCTTTGGGATTACCGCCCTGCATCCGATCCTGCGCATGGGTGGCGGCGACATCGTAGCATTTCAGCGCCGTGCCCAGCCCCTGACAGGCGACCGTCAGGCGCATGTGGCGGATCATCGTGAAAAGCTGGGCCAGACCACGCCCTTCCTCGCCGATGAGCTTGCCCTCGGCCCTGTCGAATTGCAGCGCGCAGGTGGGCGAGCCGTGCAGACCCATCTTTTCCTCGATCCGCTCGCAGGTGACACCGGGGCCGCGCTCGACCAGAAACAGCGACAGGCCGCGCGTGCCCGGCTCGGTGCCGGTGCGCGCCAGCAGGCAATGGCCAATGCGCTCGCGCAGGTCATGGTCGCCGAAGCTGATCCAGATCTTTTGCCCGCTGATCCGCCACGTCTCGCCGTCCTTTTCGGCCCGCGTGCGGATGCGCCCCACATCCGAGCCCGCGCCGGGTTCGGAAATGCAGATCGTCGCGCAGCGCTCGCCCGCGATCATCGCCGGGACCCAGTCGTCGCGGATCTCGGGCGCGGCCCATTCGGTCAGCAACAGCGCCGCCGAGCGGGTGCCGCCCACCGCCATCATGAAAGCCGGTGCTGCGCGTTCGAAGAGCGGGTTGGCGGCTGCGAACAGGCTCAGCGGCATTCCCATGCCGCCGAATTCCTCGGCCTGTTCCAGCCCCATCCAGCCGCCCTCGGCCACGGCGTCGAAGGCCGCGTGATAGACCTCGGGCACGCGGACCTTGCCGCCCTCGTGCACCGCGCCGATACGGTCGGCGGGGATGTCCACGGGGGCCACCACGCTTTCGGCGACCTTGGCCGCTTCGGACATGATCGAGCTCAGGGTCTCGTCGTCGATCGCGCCGCGTACGCGCGCCCAGTTGGGCGTGCGGTTGAGGGCATCGATCATCGCATCGGCATCGGATTGGTAAGTCACATCAGGCTCGGCAGGTAAAGAACGATAGCAGGGAAGGCGATGGTCAAGAACACGACAACCAGATCGGCAGCCAGGAACGGCACCACGCCGCGGAAGATTTGCGCCACGGTCGCGTATTTCGCGGCGACGTTTCGGATGACAAAGACGTTCATGCCAACGGGCGGCGTGATCATCCCCACCTCGAGCAGCTTGACCAGCAGCACGCCGAACCAGACGAGGTCGATGCCTTCCTGACGGAAGATCGGCAGCAGCACCGGCAGCGTGACCATCATTGCGCCGAACGGCTCCATGAACATGCCGAGGACCAGATAGATCGCCACCACGATCAGCATGAGCTGCCAGTATTCCAGCTCGGCCCCGGCGACGAAGTTCGACAGGAAGCCCGACAGGCCGGTCATGCCCAGAAAACGGGTGAACATGGCCGCGCCAATGCCGATGATGAACAGCGAGGCCGAGGTCTGCAGCGTCTCGATCATCGAGGTTCGGAAGATCGGGAAGGTCAGGCGCTTCGTGGCAAGGCCGATGACCAGCGCCCCCAGCGCGCCCACGGCGCCCGCTTCGGTCGCGGTGAAGAAACCCGAGAACAGCCCGCCGAACACGACCAGCATCAGCAGCAGCACGGGCCAGATCTTCAGCACGGCCTTGCGGGTGTCAATATCGTCAGCATCCAGCGGACGCGGCGGCGCGATGTCCGGGCGCAGCCAGCAGGTCAGCAGCACGATGATCGAATAGCTGATCGCCGTGATGACGCCGATGGTGATGCCGCCGACGAAGACCTTTGTGATCGAGGTCTCCGCGAAGACGCCGTAGACGATCATCAGGATCGAAGGCGGGATCAGCGCGCCGATCGTACCGCCCGCGGCAATCGCGCCCGAGGCAAAGCTGGGCGAATAGCCCGAACGCACCATTTCCGGGATCGCGATGCGACCCATGGCGGCGGCGGTTGCCAGCGATGAGCCGCAGACCGCGGCAAAGCCCGAACAGGCGAAGATCGAACTGATCGCCAGCGCGCCGGGCACCCGGCGCAAGACGGCCTTGGCCGCTTCGAACAGCCCCGCCGTGAGACCGGCATGATAACTGATGAAGCCCATCAGCAGGAACATCGGCACGGCCGACAGGGTCCAGTTGGCGATGAAGCTGAAGGGCGTGTTGGCGACGATGCCGATGGCGGGGGTCAGGCCCAGCATCCAGGCGACGCCGCCAAAGGACACGCCGATCAGCGCGATGGCCACCGGCACGCGAAGCGCCAGCAAGACGAAAAGGGCGGCGACGCCGACAAAACCGACGGTGATACTCATGCTTCAGAATCCTTGACGCGCGGATCGCGGATCGGGGAAATCAACCGGATAAAGACGACCAGCGCGGCAAGCCCGAAGCCAAGCGGCGGGATCCAGTAGGCGGGCCATGTCAGCACGCGCGTCTGGTTGGCCATCAGGAAGCTGCCCCGCGCCATGTTCGTCAGCGCGGTCTGCAGCGTGACCCAGGCAAGGACGGCATAGACCAGCGTGGTGATCAGCGCGACGATCCGGTCCGAGATGCGGCGGGTGCGTGGGCTGAGAAAGCCGTCAATGAACTCGACCGAGATCATGCCGCCCGATTTCTCGACCCAGGCGAGGGGGATGAAGGCGAGCGAGACCATGTAGTAATGCGTGACCACCTCGAAAGTGGCGGGGATCGGGCGGTTAAAGATGTTGCGCAGCGTGATGTCCAAGGCGACATGCGCCATCAAGGCCAGCGTCGCGACCGCACCAAGAAACGCCAGCAACGCCAGCGCCGAGTCTTGGATTTGTTCCAGACGGTTCATCGGGGATCTCCGCAGAACGGATAAAGGGCTCTGCACGGATGATGGCAGAAAGCGGCCGCCGGGCGCGCGGGGCGCCCGGCGGCCACGGTGAGCTTACTGGCCGTAGGTCGAGAAATCGACGTTCGCCCAGACTTCGTCATAGACGCGCTGCGCCATCGCTTCGGGCTCGTTGTTCACCTCGTTGGCGACGCCTTCCCAGTAGCTGTACAGCTCTTGGAAGCGGGCGACGCGGTCGGCGGCGTCTTCGATGCCATAGCGCTCGACCGAGACCTCGGCCGCGGTTTCGGCTTCGGTCGCCACGAAGTCCTGAACCGCCGCCACGAATTCCGGGCTGGCTTCGTGCAAGTTGATGCCCGCTTCGCGCGCTGCGGCTTCGGCCTCTTCCGGCATCGAGCGGCCCCAGCGGTCGGTGAAGTCGGCATTCGCGCGGTTGGCCGCACGCGCCATGGCTTCACGGTCTTCCAGCGACAGGCTGGCCCAGGTGACGCCCGAAGTGTGGAAGTTCGAGGTCGCCTGATACAGGCCCAGCGGCAGGAAGGTCACGTCGGTGATGACGTCGACCAGACGGAACGAGATCAGGTCGGCGATCGAGGCCATCGAGCCGTCGACGACGCCCTGGCTCACGGCTTCGAACGTGTCGTTGACCGAGATCTGAGCGGGCACAGCGCCGAAATGCTCGGCGAAACGGGCCCAGGGCGCACCACCCGACCGCAGACGCAGGCCGTTCAGGTCCTCGACCGAGAGCACCGGACGGGTCGAGAGGATCTCGTAGACGTCCGAGGCGCCCGACCCCAGATAGACGAAGCCGAAATCGGTCATCTCTTGCTGGCAGGGCTCGCATTCGACCATGAACTGGGTCATCGCAGCCGCCGCCGCCTGGCTGTTGCCCGAGGTGAGCGACAGCTCACCGGCGAGCGACATGTAGGGCAGTTCGGCGGGGAAATAGAGCGGAAGGAAGTTGCCGACTTCGGCGACCTGGCTGAGCAGGGCGTCCTTCATCTGGCCGAGATTCACGACTTCCGGGCCCAGCATCTGGGTGCCGAGACGGCCATCCGATTCCTCGGGCAGGTATTCGGCGAAGTTGGTGTAGAGCACGCCGTTCGCCGGGTGGGCGGGCGGAGCGGCGGGCGCGATACGCAGGACACGGTCCTGCGCGGCGGCGCTGAACGCGATGACGGACGCGGCGAGCGTCAGGCCAGCGATTCGGGTCAGTTTCATGTGTCTTCCTCCTCTGAACACCCTTGGTGCCGGTTTCGGGATCTTGGGGCCCCGGTCCGTGCGTTTCAGGACAAGCGGGTGCAGCCTGTCCGTTCTGGTGCCGCGCCGCGCGGGGGCTGACCCGGTGCGGGGGATCCGGCGTCTCATTGCCGCCGGATCCGCGGCATGTTCCTCGTCCTCAATTGCCGCGCCTCCGGTAACGGCAACACGCAGCGGGGCGCGTCAGGCCTGTCACTCCTTCCCGGAGGCAAACGGCAAGCTCGTTACATATCCAGCAGCCGGCGTGCGTTTTCCTTCAGGATCAGCGGCTTGACCTCTTCCTTGAAATCGGCCTTGTCGAAATCCGACAGCCAGCGATCGGGCGTGATGGCGGGCCAGTCCGACCCGAAGAGCATCTTCTTGCGCAGCATCGAATTGGCGTATTGCACAAGGATCTTCGGGAAGTATTTCGGCGCCCAGCCCGACAGGTCGATATAGACGTTGGGCTTGTGCATCGCGACCGACAGCGCCTCTTCCTGCCACGGGAACGAAGGGTGGGCGGCGATGATCTTCAGATCGGGGAAATCGACCGCGACATCGTCGAGATACATCGGGTTCGAGTATTTCAGCCGCATACCCATGCCGCCGCGCATCCCAGAGCCGACGCCCGTCTGGCCGGTATGGAACAGCGCGATGGCGCCTTCGTCCTGAATGGCCTCGTACATTTCGTAGGCCATGCGGTCGTTGGGATAGAAGCCTTGGAAGGTCGGGTGAAACTTGAAGCCCCGGATGCCGAAATCGCGGACCATGCGGCGCACTTCGCGCACGCCCATCTTGCCCTTGTGCGGGTCGATCGAGGCGAAGGGGATCAGGATGTCGTCATTGGCCGCCGCGATCTCGGCGACTTCCTCGTTATGGTAGCGCCGGAAGCCGGTTTCGCGCTCGGCATCGACGGGGAAGATCACCGCCGCTATCTTGCGCTCGCGGTAATACTGCGCCGTTTCCTCGATGGTCGGCAGCATCCCTTCGACCCCGGCGGGATTCTTGAAATACCGCGCCATGCCCGCCTGGAACTCGTTATAACCGTCGTCGCGGCAGGTGTCGCAGGGTTCCTCGGCATGGGTGTGGATGTCGATGGCGACGATTTCGTCCATGTTCACGGGCATTCGGGAGCCTCTTGAAAATTGAGTTTGCTGAGAAGGGCCAGCAGCGTGGCCATTTCGGCGTCGTTCAGGCCAACGCGTTCGGCCCTGTGTACCGCAAGAAAGCGTTCGCGGTAACGGTTCAGATAGTCGCGCCCGGTCTCGGTCAGGTAGAGCTGGATCGAGCGGCGATCCTCGGGGGGCACGCGGCGTTCGACGAACTCCTCGCGCACCAGCCTTTGGATCAGTTTGGTCATATGGGCGGGCTTGATGTTCAGCGTGCGCCCCACCGATCCCTGTTTCAACCCCGGATTGAGGTCCAGCACCCAAAGCAGCGTCAACTCGCCGGGGCGGACTTCGGTGTCCTGAAATTCCCGGAAGAACTGATCGTAGGCCCGGGTCTGGCACATCCGCAGCATGAACCCCACCGAGCTGGTGAGCGCACCAAGGGCGACAGGCTCATCCGTGCTTGGGCCGGTGGGGAAGGGGGCGTTCACGCTGTGCTTCCTCACGCGTTGGGGTTGCTGACCTTGCCCACCCGCTTTTCGAGGAACGCGTTCAGGCGCGCCTCGGCTTCGGGGCTGGTCTGCGTGAACGAGGCGATCAGGCTTTCGACCCACAGGCCGTCATCGGTCGCCATGTCGTTGATGCGCGGCAGGGCGTGGATGATCGCGTAATTCGACAATTCGGCATTCGTCGCGGCTTTAGCGGCCATTTTCACGGCCTCGTCCAGCGCAGCGCCTTCATCGACGACGTAATTGACGGTACCCCAGCGCTCGGCGGTGTCGGCGTCGATCGAGCGGCCCGTCATCATCAGGTCCATCATCCGCGACACGCCCATCAGACGCGCCGTGCGCGCCGAGGCGCCGCCGCCCACGAAAATGCCGCGCTGACCTTCGGGCAGGGCGAAGAACGCGGTCTTGTCGGCCACGCGTACATGCACCGACGAGGCCAGCTCAAGACCGCCGCCGACGACAGCGCCGTGCAGCGCCGCGAACCACGGCAGCTTGCCGCGCTGAAGGCGGGCAAACACCTGATGCCAGCGGCGCGAGCCCTGAACGCCTTCGAAGGGCGATTTCTTGACATGCTCGGCCAGATCGAGACCGGCGCAGAAATGCGGGCCGTGCCCGTGGATCACGCCGGCTTTCGCCTTGGCTTCGACCTGCGTGATGACGTCGTCGAGTTCTTCGATGAACGCGTCCGAGATCGCGTTACGCTTTGACGGACGATTCAGACCGACAATGCCAACATCGCCAGTAAACTCGAGTGTAAGGTAGTCCATAGATAACCCTGCCGCTGAAAGAGAGCGAACCGCCCCTCCCGGTCGATTCACTGGGAAGTATCTATAGAAAAAGTATCCATGTAAACAATAATTCTCTATCCGAGGAAAAAGTATCTATGTAAATAATCCCGGGAGGAGGATCTCATGACAGAATCACCGTTGCGCAAAGTCAAGTTGTGGCAGCCGGATATCGACTGGGAGCGCCGCAATGACGGCTCGATCCTGGTGTGGCAGAACGGCGCCCTCAATGATTACCCCGAAAACCTTTCGGTCAAGATCCATGAATGGGCGAAGAAGACGCCCGAAACGACGTGGATGGCTGAACGCGGCCCCGATGGCGACTGGCAGCGCGTGAGCTACGCGCAGATGCTGGGCCATATCCGGGCGATCGGTCAGGCCCTTCTGGATATGGGCCTGTCGGTCGAGCGTCCGCTGGTCATCCTGTCGGCCAATTCGGTCGCCCATGCGCTGATGGCGCTTGGCGCGCAGTATGTGGGCGTGCCGTCCGCCGCCATCGCGCCCGCCTATGCGCTGGCCTCGGGTGAATACGGCAAGCTGGTTTCGGTCCGCGATCAGATCACGCCGGGCGCCGTCTTCACCGAAGACACGACCCCCTTCGCGCCCGCCATTGCCGAGGTCTTTTCCGACCTCCCGGTGCTGGGCAAGGCGGGCGAAGGGCGCGCGATGGACTGGGAGGCACTGCTGGCCACGCCGGTGACCGATGCCGTCGACAAGGCCAATGCGCGCGTCGGGCTCGATACCATCGCCAAGTTCCTGTTCACCTCGGGCACCACGGGCAGCCCCAAGGCGGTCATCCAGACCCAGCGCATGATGTGCGCGAACATGGAGCAGGTGACCGATTGCTATGCCTTCCTGCGCGACGAGCCGCCGATCATTCTTGACTGGGCGCCGTGGAACCACGTCGCGGCCGGTAACCTCGTGTTCAACGCGGCGATCTGGAACGGGGGCACCTTCTATATCGATGGCGGTCGCCCGACGCCGCAGATGATGCCCGAAACCATCCGCAACCTGCGCGAGGTCGGCACCAACTGGTATTTCAACGTGCCCTTCGGCTACGAGATGCTGGTCGAGGCAATGGAAGAGGACGATGAACTGGCGCAGGCCTTCTTCGGCAATCTGAAGCTGAAATATTATGCTGGTGCCGCCATGGCGACGCATACCTGGGAAGCGCTGGAACGGCTGGCGCTGAAAACCACGGGCGAGCGGGTGCAGCTGGGCACCGGGCTTGGCGCGACCGAAACCGCGCCCTTCGCGATCTTCAACACCGATCCCGACGCGGCCCCCGGCAATCTGGGCGTTCCGGCCAAGGAAGTGATTCTGAAGCTGGTGCCGACCGAGGGCAAGTGGGAGGCCCGCGTGAAGGGGCCGAACGTCACGCCGGGTTATTGGCGCCAGCCGCAGCTGACCGCCGACGCTTTCGACGACGAAGGCTTCTATTGTCTGGGCGACGCGCTGAAATTCGCCGATCCCGAGGATCCGTCGAAAGGGTTCTTCTTCGACGGGCGGGTGGCCGAGAACTTCAAGCTGTCGACGGGCACCTGGGTCGGTGTCGGCGCGCTGCGCGCCAAGCTGACCGATGCGTTGGGTGGCTATGTGCGCGACGCGGTCATCGTGGGCGAGGGCGAGGATTACCTCGGCGCGCTGCTGGTGCCGTTCCGCCCGGCGATCGAAAAGCTGGTGCCGGGCGGCGAAGAGCTGCGCGACGACCTGCTCTTCGGCCACGAGGTGCTGCGCGCCGAGCTGGCGGCGCGGCTCAAGGCCTATAACAAGACCGCGACCGGCTCGTCGCTACGGGTGCCGCGGGCGATGATGATGCTCGAGCCGCTGAGCATCGAGAAGGGCGAGGTGACGGATAAAGGCTCGGTCAATCAGCGCGCGGTGCGCGCGCATCGTCAGGATCTGGTCGAGGCGATCTATGAAGGCGACCCGCGGGTCATCGACAGCACGAAGGAGTGAGGCATGCAGATCGACGGCAATTCGGCACTGGTGACCGGCGGCGGCTCGGGGCTGGGCGAGGCCACGGCGCGCATGCTGGCCGCGCGCGGCGCGAAGGTCACGATCCTTGACCGCGACGCCGAGAAGGGCGCGGCGGTCGCGGCCGCGATCGGCGGCGCCTCTGCCGCGGGCGACGTGACCTCGGAAGCCGATGTGAACGCGGCGCTCGACACGGCGACGGACGCGCATGGCGTGCCCCGCATTGTGGTGAACTGCGCGGGCATCGGTACCGCCGGGCGGGTGCTGGGTCGCGAGGGGCCTCTGCCGCTCGAGGACTTCCAGCGCACGATCAACATCAACCTGATCGGCACCTTTAACGTGATGCGCCTGTCGGCCGCGCGTATGGCCGCGGCCGAACCGCTGGAGGATGGCGAACGCGGGGTGGTGATCAACACCGCCTCGGTCGCGGCGTTCGACGGGCAGATCGGGCAGGCGGCCTATTCGGCCTCGAAAGGCGGGATCGTCGCGATGTCGCTGCCGGTCGCGCGTGAACTCGCGCGGGTGGGCGTGCGGGTCAACGTGATCGCGCCGGGGATCTTTCTGACGCCCTTGCTTTATACGCTGCCCGACGAGGCTCAGAAGGCGCTGGCGGCGGGCATTCCCTTCCCGCAGCGGCTGGGCGATCCGGCGGAATTCGCGGATACCGTCTGCTACATGGCCGCGAACCGCTATATCAATGCCGAATGCGTGCGGCTTGACGGGGCGGCCCGGCGGGCTTCTGCCCGCACCCGCTTCAGGAGGGAGGCACGCCCCCCTCCTGAAAACCTCCCCGTGGATATTTCCCGAACAAAGATGCGGTGCGCGTCGCGCAGGGTTTGCGTGCCGCGCGAATATGTATACATCTATTTGTATACATGGGGGAGGCCATGAGCGAATCCAAGAGCGTCAACCTGACGAAGCGCGCGACCTACGAGTTGCGTCAACGTATCATTCACGGCGGATTTCCCGGCGGCACGCGGCTTTACGAGGTTGCGCTGTCCGAGGATCTGCAGATTTCGCGCACGCCGGTCCGCGAGGCCATGTCGCGACTGGCCGAGGAGGGGCTGCTGGAGCGCGCCCCCGGCGGCGGGTTCCAGGTGCGCAGTTTCACGCTGAGCGATGTCACCGATTCCATCGAGCTGCGCGGTGTGCTCGAAGGAATGGCTGCGCGGCTGGCGGCCGAGCGGGGCGCCGATGCGGCTACGCTGGACGAGATCGGGGTGATCCTTGATCGTCTCGATGCGTGCTTTTCCGGCGTGTCGCTGGATCAGGTGGATTTCGACCGCTACGCCGAGCTCAACGGCCAGTTTCACGAAAGGCTGGCCGATCTATGCTGCAGCGCAGTGGTGTTGCGGGAGCTGGAACGGGTCAAATCGCTGCCGTTCGCCTCGCCCTCGGCTTTCGTCATGGGCTCGGGCAGCGAGGGCGGGGCGGACCGGGCGCTGCGCTCGCTGATCGTGGCGCAGGCGCAGCATCGGGCCCTGATGCAGGCGATCCGGCGGCGCGAGGGCGCGCGGGCCGAGGCGATTGCGCGCGAACATGCGCGGATCGCACGGGGAAATCTGGAAGCGGCGTTGGTCGCGGATCCCGATGCGTCGGAGGCGATGCCGGGAATGGCGCTGATCGTCCGGTGAGAACATCGGGCGTGCATACATCTTCTGGCGGAGTTTAGCCGAAACAGTCGATTTAGCTTGCATCGCGGCGCCGATCTGACCATATGTGTATACATTCTGACTTGTTGCCCTTGGGAGGAGAATCGAAATGGCTGCTACCAGTCTTGAAGCCCTGATCGCAGAGAATGGCGGTAACCCCGTCGATATCCTGCGGAATTCGAAAATCGGCATGTATGTCTATCCGGTCGTCGCGCCGGAATTCTCGAACTGGCGTACCGAGCAGAACGCATGGCGCGATTCGGCGGTGCTGTTCGACCAGTCGCACCACATGGACGAGGTTATCGTCGAAGGCCCGCAGGCCACCGAGTTCCTCGCCTATCACGGCATCAACGCGTTCGGTAATTTCAGCCTGAACCGCGCCAAGCACTACGTGCCCGTGACCCCCGCCGGCCACGTAATCGGTGACCACATCATCTTCCGTGAGCGTGAAGACAAGTACATCCTGGTGGGCCGCGCGCCGACCTCGAACTGGCTGATGTTCGCCGCCTCGTACGGCAAATGGAACGTCCGTCTGCGCTATGACCCGCGCAGCCCCAGCCGCCCCGAAGGTGAGCGCGTCCTGCGCGAGCATTATCGCTTCCAGATCCAGGGTCCTGAAGCCAACGCCATCTTCGAGAAGATGAACGGCGGCCCGATCCCGGACATCAAGTTCTTCCATGTTGACTGGATCAATGTCGGCTCGAAAAAGGTGCAGGCGCTGCGTCACGGCATGTCGGGCGCGCCGGGTCTGGAAATCTGGGGTCCGTACAAGGACAAGGATTACATCCACTCGACCATCCTGCAGGCTGCCCGCGACGCCGGCGTCAATCTGGTTCAGTGCGGCTCGCGTGCCTACTCGACCAACACGCTGGAATCGGGCTGGATCCCGTCGCCGCTTCCGGGCATCTATACCGGCGACGGCATGACCAAGGCCTACCGCGAATGGCTGGGCACCGATATGTACGAAGCGGCGGGCGCCATCGGCGGTTCGTATGTTTCGAACAACATCGAAGACTATTACGTCAACCCGTTCGAGCTGGGCTACGACTTCTACATCGGCTGGAAGAAAGACGACTTCGTCGGCAAGGCGGCGCTTGAGAAAATCAAGGCCGAGGGTCCGAAGCGCAAGAAAGTCACGTTCGAATGGAACCGTGACGACGTGCTGAAAGTCATCGCTTCGTCCTTCGAGCAGGGCACGCCCTACAAGTGGATCGACTTCCCGCAGCCGAACTACGCCTCGTCCTCGGCCGACATGGTCTGCAAGGAAGACGGCTCGATGGTCGGTATGTCGATGTTCAACGGCTACTCGTTCAACGAGCGCTGCCTGCTGAGCCTCGGCGTCGTCTCGACCGACGTGCAGATCGGCGACGTGCTGACGCTGAAATGGGGCGAGCCGGAAACCACTGGCAAAACCTCGACCGAGCCGCACAAGCAGGCCGATATCCGCGTGCGCGTCTCGCCGACGCCGTACTCGGCGGAAGCCCGTACCAACTACGCCGACAGCTGGCGTACCCGCAGCTGATCGGCTGACACGACGATCTGGGAATGGCGGCCGGAGGAGGCCGCCATTCACCACCGACCCGAAAAGGGCTACGGCGCGGCGGCCGGTTGCGAAAGCGGCTGTGCGCGGCGCCGAAACCCGTCATACTGGCGGGGTTGTTTCTTGCGACGCAAGCCGCAAGCGATGTCAACAGGGGCGCAAAACGCCCTTAACTTGGGAGGTACTACATGTTTGATTTCTCCACTATCCGGGCCGCGGGCGCGCTTGCTGCGACGGCTGCCGTGCTGGCCGCGCCGGTCGGTGCGACCGAGCTTCGCTTTGCCCACTGGGTGCCGCCGCAGCACACGCTGACGGCCTCGACCATCGAGCCGCTTCAGGCCGCCGTTGCCGATGCGGGCGTCGAGATCCTTGTCTATCCGGGTGGCGAGCTGGGCGCTGGTCCGCTTGAGCAATATGTCCGCGCCGTGACCGGCACCGCCGATATCGTCTGGGGGCTGCAGGGCTATACCTCGACCCAGTTCCCGCGCACCATGATCTCGGAACTGCCGGGCGCACAACCCGAGGGCATGTCGGGCTACGACATGATCTGGAACGCCTATGACGCGGGCCTGCTGGCCGACGAGTTCCCGGGCACCGTGCCGCTGGCGCTGTGGCTGTCCGAACCCAACGTGTTCATCATGCGCGACCACGACATCCGCACGCCCGCCGATCTGGCCGGGCTGAAGATCCGCGTGTCGGGTTCGGCCGCTGGCGCGACCATCGAAGCGCTGGGTGCGACCCCGGTGCAGATGCCCGCAGGCGAGATCTACAACGCGCTGCAGACCGGCCTGATCGACGGCGTCGTCACCGGCGCTTCGGCGATCGGCGATTTCCGTCTGGACGAAGTGGCCAATAGCTATACCTACGGCGCGGATCTGGGTCACATCTCGTTCTACGTGGTGATGAACCAGGGTGCCTATGACGGTCTGTCGGACGAAGAGCGTGCTGCGCTCGACGCGATCGCGGGGCGGGAACTGTCGCGTTCGGCCGAAGAAGGCTGGCTGGCGCGCGCCGAAAGCGTCACCGAGGCGATTCAGGCCACCGGCGACAACACTGTTATCTTCCTGACCGATGAAGAAGCGGCGGCGTTCGACGAGATCACTTTCCCGGTCCGTGACCAGGTGATTTCGGGCATCGATGGCGGCGAAGACGTTCTCGCCACGATGCAGGGCGAATAACGTGCTGCGCACGCTTGATAAAGTTGCGGCCGGGGTTATTGCCCTGGCCGCGATGGTCGGCACGATCGGGCTGATCGGCGAGGTCGTCGTGATCCTGATCGACGTGATCGGACGCTATTTCGGCACGCCTTTGCGGGGCGCGCAGGACATCACCCAGATGGGCATGGTCGTGCTTGTTTTCGGCGGCATGGCGCTGTGCGACCGTCTGAACGGGCATATCGCGGTCGACCTGTTCGAGCGCTCGTTCCCGACCTGGCTTATCCGCCTGACCGACATTCTCGCCGCCGCCTCGGGCGTGGCGATCTTTCTGGGCATCGCCTGGAACATGTGGAAATCGGCCGCGATCTCGCAGATGCTGAATCTCTCCACCAATATCATCAATCTTCCCAAGGACTGGTTCCAGTACTTCGTCGTCGCCTGCTGCGTGATTACCGCGGCGGGCATGCTGCTGCGGTTGATCTCGCTGCTGCTCGGCGGACCGCTGCGGCAGGCTGAAGGCCACACATCATGAGCAGTTTCGACGTCGGCTTGATCGGGATGGGCGCGCTTTTCGTGCTGCTCGCCTTCCGTATCCCCGTGGCTTTCGCCATGTTCGTGGTGGGCTTCCTTGGAATCTGGAACCTGCACAGTCTGAACGCGGCGATGAACTATCTCGCCTCGGAAAGTTTCACCATCGCATCCTCGGCCGAGCTGGTCGTGGTGCCGCTGTTCATCCTGATGGGCAACGTCGCCACCGAGACCGGCATGTCGCGCAAGCTCTATGACGCGGCCTACGCGATGATCGGCTCGATCCGCGGCGGCCTGGCCTCGGCCACGATCATCGGCTGCGGCGGTTTCGCGGCGCTGTCGGGGTCGTCCGTGGCCTCGGCGCTGACGATGGGCAAGGTCTCGCTGGGCGAGATGGAGCGCTTCAACTACGACCACCGCCTTTCGACCGGCGCGGTCGCGGCAGGGGGCACGCTGGGCATCCTGATCCCGCCTTCGACCGGCTTCGTGATCTACGCGATCCTGACGCAGGAATCGATCGGGCGTCTGTTTCTTGCGGGCGTGCTGCCGGGTCTTCTGCTGCTGTTCATGTTCGTGCTGACCGTGACCGTGCAATGCTGGCTCAAGCCCGAGATGGGGCCGGCCGGTCCGCGCACCACGGCGGGGGAAAAGGCCCGTGCCATGGTCGGCGCGCTGCCGATCCTGTCGGTGATCCTGCTGACCATCGGCGGCATCTATACCGGGATCTTCTCGCCCACCGAGGCCTCGGCCGTCGGTGCGGGCCTGATCATCATCATCGGGCTCATTTCGCGCAAGCTGACGATGCCCGCGTTCTGGGCGGCGGCGAAATCCTCGGTCGTGACCACCGCCACGGTGATGTTCATCCTGATCGGCGCGCATATGCTGATCCCGTTCCTTGCGCTCAGCCATATCCCGCAGGAAGTGGGATCGTTCCTAGAAGGTCTGAGCGTGCATCCGCTGGTCATCCTGGCGATGATCCTGGCCTGCTATCTGGTTCTGGGCTGCTTCCTTGAAGGCTTCGCCATGCTGGTGCTGACGATGCCGATCTTCTTCCCGGTGATCCAGCAGCTGGGCTTCGATCCGATCTGGTTCGGCGTGCTGGTGGTGCTGACGCTGGAGATGGGCCTGATCTCGCCGCCCGTCGGCGTGAACGTGTTCATCGTGAAATCGGTGGCCCAGCACGTGCCGCTGGGGACGATCTTCCGAGGCGTGATGCCGTTCTGGCTGGCGATGATCGCCACGCTGATCCTGCTGGTCGCCTTCCCGCAGATCTCGCTCATTCTGCCCAATACGATGATTAACTGATGACCACGACACTTCTGATCCCCGGCCTTCTGTGCGACGGCTATTGCTGGACGGCGGTTAGCGAGCGGCTCGATGCCGAGGTGGCCGACCTGTCCACGCAGGACGACCTGACCCGGATGGCCGAGGATCTGCTCGCGCGCTATCCCGGCCCCCTGCGGGTGGCCGGCCATTCGATGGGCGCACGGGTGACGATCGAGATGCTGCGCCTTGCGCCCGAGCGGATCGAAAAGGCAGCGCTTCTGGATACCGGAATCCACCCGCTCAAGCCCGGCGAGCCCGAGAAACGCGCCGAGATCGTGCAATTCGCCTATGACCACGGGATGCAGGCGCTGGCCGAACGCTGGCTGCCGCCGATGGTCTGGGAAGAGAACCAGAAGAACGAACGCCTGATGGCCGATCTGACGGCCATGGTGCTGCGCATGGATCCCGATCTGCACGCGCGCCAGATCAAGGCGCTGGTCAACCGGCCCGACGCGGCCTCGGTCCTGTCCAAGGTCCGGTGTCCGCTGCTGGTGATGGTGGGGCGGCAGGACCAGTGGTCGCCCGTCTCGCAACACGAAGACATCGTCGCGTTGGTGCCCGGCGCGCAGCTCGAAATCATCGAGAATGCCGGTCATTTCGCGCCGGTCGAGCAGCCCGAAGCGGTTGCCGACGCGCTGGTGCCGTTTCTGAAGGATTGATCCTCATGTCTGCTTCCAAGCCCGACACCCTTGCCTCTGACGGGGCCAAGACGCCGATCCCCGACACCCCGCTTTTCGACCGCGCCGGTTCGCATCGCGGCTACGAGATGAACAAGATGGCCATGTCGCTTGTTTCGGCCGCCAACCGCGAGGCTTTCGCGGCGGATGAAGAGGCCTATCTCGACCGCTACAAGCTGAGCCCAGAGCAGCGCGCGGCGGTGCTGGCACGCGACTGGCAGGAAATGGTCCGGCTGGGCGGCAACATTTTCTACATTCTCAAGATCTCGGCGCTGGACCCGATGCCCGTGACCGCCATCGGCGCGGCGCAGGTGGGCATGGAACACGAGGATTTCCTCGTCGAACGCCTTGGAAAGGAACGCAAGAATGGCTGAACTTATCGGTGGCTGCGGCACCTCGCACGTCCCCTCGATCGGCATCGCGCTGGACCGGGGCCTGCAGGACACGCCCGACTGGAAACCCTTCTTCGACGGCTATATCCCCGCCAAGCAGTGGATCGCCGAGCAGAAACCCGACATTGCCATCGTCATCTTCAACGATCACGGCAATGCCTTTTTCCTCGACCGGGTGCCGACGCTGGCGCTTGGCGTGGCCGAGGAATACCAGATCATCGACGAAGGCTGGGGCAAGCGCGACATCCCGTCCTTCAAGGGTGCGGCGGATTTCAGCTGGCACCTTGCCGACGCGATGGTCGAGGGGCATTTCGACCCGCTGATCTGCCGCGAGATTGAACTCGATCACGGCATTCAGGTGCCGATGGAGCTGTTCTTCGGTCGGCCCGAGGAATGGCCCGTGAAGATCGTGCCGATCTTCGTCAACACCGTGCAATACCCGATCCCCACGCCGCAGCGCATGTGGGAACTGGGCCAGCTTCTGCGCAAGGCGATTGAAAGCTGGGCGGGCGAAGAGCGGATCGTGGTGTTCGGCACCGGCGGTCTGACCCACCAGCTGCAAGGCGCGCGCGCGGGCTTCATGAACCGCGAGGCCGACAAGGCATGGCTGGCCGAGATCGGCCCGAACCCCGAGAAATACCGCGACTGGACGCGCGAGCAGTTCGTCGAGACCTTCGGGTCCGAAGGCGCCGAGCTGATCATGTGGCTGGTGATGCGCGCGGCGATGGATGCCGATGTGCGCACCGTCATGTCGCATTATTACGCCCCGGCCTCGATGACCGGCGCGGGCATGGTGGTTCTGGAAAACGAGGCCCTCGCGACCGAGGAGGCCGCCTGATGTTCGTTCTGATGCGCTGCCTGCACAAACCCGGGGCCGATGCCGAGCGCGACGCGCTCCGCCCCACGCATCGCGACTGGAACAAGTCGGGCGGCGAGGGGCTGGTTTCAGTCGTCACCGGTTCGGCGCTGTGGTCCGAGGATGGCACGGCAATCGGCCATTGGGGTATTCTGGAAGCCGACGATCTTGCGAAGGCGCGCGCCTATATCGACGGCGATCCCTTCACCCGTTCCGGCATCGTGACCGATATCGAACTCACGCGGATGGCCGACGGTTTCGCCGCCGACCGTATCAATCCCCGCATTACCGGCTAAGGGAGGAGACACCATGGCCCTTTTCAATCTGCGCAAAGGCGCGAGCACCGAGGCGAAGCCCGAAAATCTGGCGGCGCTGCTGCAGGGCGCGTCGATCGAAGTGATGCCGCGCACCGCGGCCAAGGTCGAAAGCTTCAAGGAAATTCTGCCCGAGGGGACGCGCGTCTATGTCGCGCATATCGAGGGCACGCCCATCGACGAGATGGTCGCCACCGTCAAGCGTATCAGCGACGAGGGCTATCCGGCGATGCCGCACCTGCCCGCGCGCATCATCGACAGCCGCGCCACGCTGGAAACATGGCTCAAGCGCTACCGCGAGGAAGCGGGCGCCGAGCAGGCGCTGGTTCTGGCGGGCGGCGTCTCGACCGTCGCGGGCGAGTTCACCTCGGCCATTGACCTGCTGAAAACCGGGCTGTTCGACGAGCTGGGCTACAAGCGCCTGCATGTCGCCGGCCACCCCGAGGGCAACAAGGACATCGACGCCAAGGGCGGCACCAAGCTGGTCGACGAGGCGGTGATGTGGAAGCAGGGCTTCTCCGAGCAGACCGATGCCGAGATGGCCATCGCCACGCAATTCGCCTTCGAGGCCGGTCCGATCATCGCCTGGGCCGAGCGGCTGCAGGCAATGGGCGTGACGATGCCGATCCATCTGGGCGTCGCCGGTCCCACCAAGCTGCAGACGCTGATCAAATTCGCCATCGCCTGCGGCGTCGGCCCGTCGCTGGGCGTGCTGCAGAAGCGCGCGATGGATCTGTCGAAACTGCTGCTGCCCTTCACGCCGACCGAGATGCTGGGCGAGATCGCGGCCTACAAGGCGGGGCATCCCGACAGCCTGATCGACAAGATCCACATCTTCCCGCTGGGCGGGATCAAGACCTCGGCCACCTGGCTGAACGAGCATAACTGAGGGACGCGGGGGGCCAGCCCCCCGCACCCCCCGCCAAGGGGGAGCACGCTCCCCCTTGGGATCCCCGTTTGATCTCTCGTGAGTATTTTCAGCAGCGTGAAAGAGCGGGGAGCCACGACAGGCTGGCATCCGTGGGGCCGTTCGGGCGGTATTCCGCGCCAAACGGGCCGGGCCAGTCGAGTTTCGGCAAGAGCGCCGCATAATCGACCGTGCCATGGTCGGGCGGCCCGCGATCGGGAACGGCGGCGAGCTGGACATGGCCGATCAGGGCGCGGTGGCGTTGATAGGTTGTCAGCACGTCGCCCTCGGTGCGGCCTATATGGTAGCAATCGACCATCAGTTTCAGGTTGGGAAAGCCGAGGGCGGCGCAGGTTTGCGCCGCCTTTTCCTGTGTTCCCAGATGGTAGCCCTGCACGTCATGGGGGTTGAGTGCCTCGATCAGGATCGTGAGATCCGGCGCGGCTTCGCAGGCATGGGTGAGATTGGCGCGGAAAGTGGCGTCATCGCCCGCCTTGCCCGCCATCACGTGCACGCTTCGGGTACCGGTGGCGCGGGCATAGGCGATGGCATCGTCGATGGCAGCACGGGCCTCGTCTTCGCGGCCCTTGAGCGCGGCGAGGCCGAAGTCACCGGCCGCGCCGGGGCGGGTGTTGAGCGAGAGCATCGGCAGGCCTGTCTCGGCCAGCGCGCGGGCCACGGCGTCGGGCGGCGTTTCATAGGGCCAGTGGCATTCGACCGCCCGAAACCCCGCATCGGCGGCGGCGCGGATCGCGTCGGGCAGCGGCAGCTCGGTCCACAAAAAGCCGAGATTGGCCGAAAACGCCCTCACAGCGTCACGATGTGATTGTCCCAGGCGCGCGGGCGCAGGCCCAGCGGGCGGGCATGGCCTTCGGTGACGCGCAGCACGCCGCCGCCGCCATCGGTGGTCAGGAAGCCGCCGGGGCAGGGGGCGAGGCCGCAGATATCGGCACGGGTCGTGGCGCCGAGAAAGCCGCCCTGCGCGTCGAAGCGGTGCATCCGCCCCCCGCGCGGCGAGGTGATCGCGACTTCGCCCTGCGAAAAGGCGACCGAGCCCGCATAGCCCTGCATCAGCGCCTGTTCAGGCCCCGGCGCCGAGGCGAGGATCGGTGCCGCCCCGCGCCGGTGCAGGCCCAGCAGCGGCACGATCCGGTCGGCGGGGCCTTCCCATTGCATCGCGAAGGCCAGCGTGCCGTCTTCCTGCGCGAGATGGCGGATCGAGGCGAAATGCAACGCGGGGTCCAGCGCGACCTGCTCGGCGATGGCGTCGCCTTCGACATAGACCAGCGAGGGGGCCATGTCGGGCAGGTTCAGCTTGGTGCGGTCGCTGGGATCGGTGGCGATACCGCCATTGGCCACGGCAAAGACATCGCCCGACGCGCCGCCCGGCAGGCGCAGCATCTCGTGCGGGCCGATGCCGCCGGTCTCGATCTGCCCGATACGGCGATAGGCGGCGTCCCACAGGCCCAGAAAGCCCCGGCTGTCGGTGGCGCGCTGCTCGACGGTGTAAAGGATCTCTCCGTCCGACGTATAGGCGCCGTGTCCGTTGAACTGCATCCCTTCAGGGGGCGTCAGCTGGCGGATCAGCGCGCCGGTGGCACAATCGAGCACCAGCGCGAAGGTGCCGGGGCGGCGCGCGAAGGCCACGGCTTCGGGGCGCGTGGGATGCGCGGCACCGGCATGGCCACGCGCGGGCAGGGGCAGGCGGAACGTATCGGCGCCGTCCCCGGCGATCCCGAACAGCGCAAAGCCGCCGTCGGCTTCGCGTGCGCAAGCGAGCCAGCGCGGGCTGCCCGCATCGGCCCAGGACGGTTTCGGTGCGGCGACGGCCATCAGGGCGGCGAGAAAGGCTCGGCGCGATGTCATGGCTCAGTCTCCGTCGAGCGAGTTGAAGCCGGGCGCAATGCCCATCGCTTCGCCGATATCGAGGCTCAGCGCATCGCCCACTGCGCGGATCCGTCCCTGCAGCGATTCCAGCCGCAGGCGGGCCATCGGGTCGGCCACGTCCTGAAAGGCCGGGTCTTCGACGGCGCCCGCGAAATAGGCGACCGAGGCGAAGGCCTCGTCCACCGCCGGGATGGGCGTTTCGGCAAGCGCGGTGGCCATGCGGTGCAGCGCGTCCATCGACAGCGTCAGGTTGCGCAGGCTGCGCCCCGAGCGCCACGTTTCCGCACGCGTCGGCGCAGGGCGTTCGGGCGTGCCCATGACCTGACCGAGCCGCTGATCGGCGTTGAACTCGACGCCACCGTGAAGCTGGGTGAAGAGCGCGGCTTCGGCCTCGGCCTCGGACAGGAAGAGGGCGTTGTCGGGCGCACCGGCATTGCGCAGTTCGGGGGCGAATTTCTGCAACCACGCGGCGTTGAGATCGGTGGCCTGCTCGGCCAGATCCGCAACCATGACCTGGACGAGGCTGCATTCGTAGCTGCCGCTGTCATAGGCGTTGAATTGCGGGTCGTAGAGCATGGTTTCCAGCGCATAGAGCCCGCGCGCGGCGGCCGAGACCTGCGCGAAGTCCTCGGTCTCGAGACCCATCGGGTCTTCGCTTTCGATCATCCGGGCCAGCGTCCGGCGCCCGGAATTGCGGCTGTCGGGCCAGAAGGCGATGGTGAGCGTCGCCTGTTCCTGCGGCCCGAGGCGCAGATGGCCGATCCCCATCCACGCATCCATCGCCGCGTTCCACGCGGGCTGAAGGGCGGTGGGCTGGCAATCGGCGGCGGCGCTGGCATCGAGCGCCTGCGCGGCCTCGGCAAAGGCGGCAGTGCCGGGCAGGATATGGCTGTCGAGCACCGCGTCGACTCCGGCAAAGGCGGGGGCGGTCAGGACGGGCGTGGCGGCCATGAACAGGCCGAAGGCAAGGGACAGGCGCATCACAGGCTCCTCAGGAAGCGCAAAAGGGCGGCGCGGTCGTCGGGGGCAAGCCCGACCACGGTGTCGCGGGCGGATTGGGCCTCGCCGCCATGCCAGAGGATCGCCTCGAGCAGGCTGCGCGCGCGGCCGTCATGCAGATAGCTTTCCTGACCACTGACCTGTTCGGTCAGGCCAAGGCCCCAGAGCGGCGGCGTGCGCCATTCGCGGCCCGTCGCGCGCGCTTCGGGAAAGCCGTCGGCCAGACCGTCGCCCATATCGTGCAGCAAAAGATCGGTATAGGGCCAGATCAGCTGGAAGGAATGCTGCGTGCGGTCTTCGGCCAGCGTGCGCGTCACGAAAGAGGGGCGGTGACACGAGGCGCAGCCGGCCTCGCGGAAGATCGCGCGCCCGCGCAGGACTTCGGGATCGCCCACGTCGCGCCGGGCGGGAACGCCCAGATTGGTGACGTAGAAATTCACCAGCCCCAGCGCGGTGTCGCTGATTTCGTGCCCGTCATGTTGCGGATCGCCGCCATCGGGGGCTTGGCGGCAGGCGGCCTGCGGTTCGGTGCAGTCGCCCCAGCCCTGCGGGAACAGTGACGAAGACAGCCCGACATCGTGAAAGAAGGCGCTCGCGGATTGTTCGCGCACGGTGGGCATCCCGGCCTTGAGCCCGAAGCGGCCCAGCATCGGCGCCTCGAATTCGCGCGACCAGACGATATTGGCGCGCCCCGAAATCCCGTCGCCATCGGCGTCGTCAGGATCGGCAAGGGCAAGAATGTCGTCGCTGGCGATCGCTTCCAGCAGGCCCAGCCCGATTAGCGGCGGCGCCACGCGCGGGCTGAGCATCGCCGCGTCGTGCAGCGGGCCGAAGCCCAGATCGGCGGCCTGCCAGTCGGGACGGCGCAGCGTGACCGTTTCGCCGCCTTCCAGAGTGACGGGGATGTCTTCCCACGTCACGGCGAGGCGGTACTCGGTCAGTTGACCCTGAATCGCGTCGTCCTGCATCTGGTCGCCATAGACCGGGTCGGGCAGGGTGGCGATGTAATCGGCGAT
Source organism: Rhodobacter sp. NTK016B (assembly GCF_017303295.1). Lineage (GTDB taxonomy): Bacteria > Pseudomonadota > Alphaproteobacteria > Rhodobacterales > Rhodobacteraceae > Pararhodobacter. The sequence continues at coordinate 31,655 of NZ_JAFKOK010000015.1, forward strand.
ACCGTCGGGCGTGGGCGTTCCCTCGGGCGCGGGAATCGCCACGCGCAGGAACATGCCGGGATGCGAGGGCGCTTCGGGATCGGGATCCGGGGCGCTGGCGCGGCCGCTATTGGGATGGCAATCGGCACAGGCGCGGGCGTTGAACAGCGGGCCCAGCCCGTCCGACGCTGTGGTCGAGGCCGGGGCCGAGGCCCATGGCCGCGAGAACAAAGCCTCGCCCAGCTCGAAGGTCATGCCCTGATCGAGCGTCAGGTTCGCGGCGGGTTGCGCCAAGGCATCGACGGTGCTGCGGGCACGCACCGTCCCCGCCCCGCCCGAGCGCAATTCGAAGCGTTGCGGGCGTGTGGGATCATCGGGTGGTCCCAGAACCAGCGCCGCGCGGGCGCTTTCCTGTTCGGTACGCGGAAGGGCGTTCAGGTGCAGGTCTTCGAGATCCTGCGCGTGGCCGGGCAAGGCTGCGAAGGGCAGGGCCAGAAACAGCCCCGCCCGACACAGAATCTTATTCGGCTTCGTCCATCGGCGCGGCGTTGAGCAGCGCATAGCGTTCGTCTCCCAGACGGGCATAGAGATCGAGCTGGGTTTCGAGGAAGTCGATATGACCTTCCTCGTCGGTCAGAAGCTCTTGAAACAGCTCCATCGACACGAAGTCGTTCACCGTCTGGCAATAGGCGCGGGCCTCGCGGTAGAGAGCGGCGGCTTCCTGTTCGGCGGCAAGGTCGGATTCCAGCGTTTCCTTGGGGGTCTCGCCGATCCGCAGCGGGTCGAGTTTCTGCAGGTTCGGGTGGCCGCCGAGAAAGATGATCCGGTCGATCAGCTTGTCCGCATGGTGCATCTCTTCGATGCTTTCCTCGCGGCTTTTCTTGGCCATTTTCGCCAGGCCCCAATCGGCTTGCAGGCGGTAATGAAGCCAGTACTGGCTGACCGCGGTCAGTTCCGAGCGCAAGGCTTTGTTCAGGTATTCAATGACTTTCTCATCGCCCTTCATCGTCCGGTCTCCTTATTGACTGCGCGCGGAGGTTGCGCAGTTCCATAGGGACCTGAGTATTCGGATTGGTCCGCATGGTCGAGAGAAAAAGCTTCATGCAGCCGCCGCAATCGGCCGACTTGCCAAGCGCGCGATAGACCTTGCCGGGGGTGATGATCGTCCACGGATCGGACTGCCGCATCCAGTCGACCGCGGCATGAATGTCGCGATCCGAGATGTTTTCGCACGAGCAGACGATCATCACAAAGCTCCGTTACTGGAACACGGCCGAGGGGTCGTCGAGGCTGTCAGAACCTTCCAGTTCGACGCCCGACAGGTCAAGGGCTGCGACCACACGCTCGATGTCGCGGGTCTGATCGACCAGCGCGTCGACGGCGCCCATGATGACCGTCTCGCCCTCGTCATTGCCGGGGGCGAGCATCATGTCATAAGACATGCCGCCCTCGGCGGTGTCGACCATGGTTTGCAGCGCCGCGACAGAGGCGTCCAGCTTGGCGCGCAGGGCCTCGTCGAGATCGGCGTGGTTCTCGGCCACGTAATCCGACAGGCTGGGGCCGGTGACGACCGTGCCGTCGACGCGGGTATATGCGCCGACATAGACGTTCCGGATGCCGACCGCATCGTAGTAGTGGCTGTAATGGGTGTTGTCCGAGAAGCAGTCATGCTCTTCCTCGGGATCGTTCAGCATCAGGCCCAGACGGATCCGCTCGCCCGCGAGCTCGCCATAGGACAGGCTGCCCATGCCGGTCAGGATCGCCGAAATGCCGGCAGCCTCGTCGGCCATCACAGCGTCGCGCGCTTCGCCGTCCTCGGACCATGCATCGGCCATTTCCTGCAGATCGGCGATCAGCAGCTCGGTCGCGGCGGTCAGGTATTGCGCGCGGCGGTCGCAATTGCCGTTGGTGCAATCGTCGCCCTGCGCGTAATCGGTCCACGGACGCTCGCCCGCTCCGGCATCGGTGCCGTGCAGGTCCTGACCCCAGAGCAGGAATTCGATCGCGTGATAGCCGGTGGCGACGTTGGCTTCGACGGTGTCGGCCTCGTGCAGGACGTCCTGCAGCAGCGCCGGATCGATGGTCGAGGCGTCGATCTCGGTGCCGCCCAGCGTGAAGTTCGGCGTGGCGATCACGTTGAGGTTGGCCGCCGGGTTGTCGTCGCCGCCCATATAGCTGCGGCTGGTATAGTCGATCAGCCCCTCATCGAGCGGCCAGGCATTCACGCGGCCTTCCCATTCATCGACGATCGGGTTGCCGAAGCGGAACGCCTCGGTCTGCTGGTAGGGGACCCGCGCGGCAATCCATGCTTCGCGCGCGGCGGCAAGACCCTCGGCCGAGGGAGCGGCGAGGAAATCGTCGATCGCCGATTGCAGCGCCTGCGCGGTGGTCACGCTGTCGGAATATCCGGCTTCGGCAATATCGGCATAGGTGGTCAGCACTTCGGTCTGGGTGACGGCGAAGGCCGCCGACGGCAGCGCGATCGCGGCGGCGAGCGTGATGGGGGTAATGCGGCGCATGAGGTCCTCTGACTATACGGTCTGCGCGGCGATGCGTGCCGCGCGGGAATATCGCGCCGGGCTCGACCACTCGAAGCGCGTGAAACGCAAAACACGCGACACGGGCGACCTTGGCTAGGCAGGCGCACCCTAGGAGAAGGCCGCCGATAAAGTCAATCCTGATTTGTTTGCTAGGGTATTCCTCGCCCCCGGAATCACCCCCGAACTGCGCCCCCGCGTGCGGCCTCAGTCCAGCAAATGCGCCATGTGGCGCATCGCCAGCGCATAGCCGTGGATGCCGAACCCCGCCATCACCGCATCGGCCCGGTGGCTGACGAACGAGTGGTGGCGGAAGGCTTCGCGCTTGTGAACCTGACTGATATGCACCTCGATCACCGGGCCCTCGAAGGTGTTGAGCGCGTCGAGCACCGCCACCGAGGTATGCGTCAGCGCGGCCGGGTTAATGATGATCCCCGCCGCCGTTTCGCGTGCCTCGTGGATCCAGTCGACGATCTGCCCTTCCCAGTTGGATTGCCGCAGCAGCGTGCCCAGACCCGCCGCCTGTCCGATCTCGGCGCATTGCGCGGCGACGTCCTCAAGCGTGTCATGGCCGTAGATGTCGGGCTGACGCTTGCCCAGAAGGTTCAGGTTCGGGCCGTTGAGGATATGGATCGTCGGGGTCATGGGCTCACTTGCGGGTCGGTGGATCTGATCCGAGCTTACGCCGCCCTTTGCCGCGTTTCCAGTGGCGCGCGGTGCGGGCGGTATCGCGCCGAAAGGCTGCTGCCACACGGGATTGTTTCCCGCCCCCGCTTGGCCGCGCGCCCCGGGCCGCGTAGTCTGCGACCCAGTCGTTTGCAGACAGACCGGACCGCCCATGCGCAGCCTCGACACTTTCACCGCCCTGAACCGTTTCGGCCTCGGCGCCGGACCGGGCGATGATGCGCGGGTGGGCGATGATCCGCGCGGATGGCTTCTGGAACAGATCCGCCCGGGTCAGGCCCTGCCACCCGGCCTGCGCCGGTTTCGCAGCGCCGCCCAGATCCGTGCCGAGATTGCGCAGGCCGGGCTGGAAAGCAACGAGGCCCGCACCCGTACCGTCCGCCGCGCGATGAACCGCGATTTCCGGCCTGAGGTCATGGCGCGCCTGCGCTACGAGATCCGCACGCCCGACGTGCTGCCCGAGCGGATGGTGCGTTTCTGGGCCAATCATTTCACCGCCTCGCTGACGCGCGGTGCGCGCGACGGGGTGACGATCCCGGCCTACGAGCGCGAGGCGATCCGCCCGCATATCTTCGGTCGTTTCCGCGACATGCTACACGCGGCGGCGCGCAACCCGACGCTGCTGACCTATCTCGACAACGTCTTTTCAGTCGGCCCCGACTCGCCCGCCGGGCAGAACCGTCAGCGCCGGCGGCCCACCGCCACCACGCTCAACGAGAATTTCGCCCGCGAATTGCTCGAACTGCACACGCTGGGCGTCGATGGCGGCTATACGCAGGACGATATCATCGAAGCGGCGAAGATCTTTACCGGCTGGGGGCATGGCGGCTATCGGCGCGGCGGGGACGAGCCCGTTCACGGGAATTTCCAGTTCGTCCGTCGTCAGCATCAGCCCGGACCCAAGACCGTACTGGGCCGCGTCTATGAAGAGGCGGGCGAGGAAGAGGGCCTGCGCCTGCTCGACGATCTGGCGCGTCATCCATCGACCGCGCGGCACATTGCGACCAAGCTGGTGCGCCATTTCGTGGCCGATATCCCGCCCCCCGACGCCATTGCGCAGATCGAACGCGTGTTCCGCGATACCGATGGCGATCTGGCGCAGGTGACGCGGGCGCTTGTCATGCTTGATGCCGCTTGGGCCGATCCGTTGGCCAAGGTGAAGACGCCGCATGAATTCGTCGTCGCCTGTTTCCGTGCCACCGGCTCGCTGCCGGAACGCCAGCCCGATTACTTCCAGCCGATGCGCCTGTTGGCGATGCTGCCGCATTCCGCGCCGTCGCCCGCAGGCTGGAGCGACCGTGCCGCTGACTGGCTGGGGCCCGAGGCGTTGATGATCCGGCTTGAATGGGCGCGGGGCTTTGCCGCGCGCCAGCCCGGAACGCTGGTTCCGGCCGAGGTGCTCGACCGCTCGATCGGCGCCGCCGCGCGCGAGGTGACGACAACCTGGGTCGAGCGCGCGCCATCGGGCGATGCGGCGCTTGCGATGATCCTTGCCAGCCCCGAATTCCAGAGGAGATGACGATGCTGGACCGCCGCCTGTTTCTCAAGCTGGGGGGCGCGAGCCTCGCCTCGGCGCTGGCCTCGTCGCGCGTGGCCTTCGCGGCGGCGCCGACCGAGAACCGTTTCATCTTCGTGTTCCTGCGCGGCGGGCTCGACGGGTTGCACGCGCTTGCGCCCTATGCCGATGCCGATTACCGCCGCCTGCGCCCCTCGCTGGGACTGGAACGCGACGCGGTGCTGGATCTCGACGGGTATTTCGGCCTGCACAGCGCGCTGAGCCCGCTGATGCCTCTCTGGCAGGCGGGCGAGCTGTCCTTCGTTCCCGCCGCCACCACACGCTATCGCAGCCGCTCGCATTTCGACGGTCAGAACCTTCTGGAAAACGGCACCGCCCGCCCGCGCGGTGCGCGCGACGGCTGGCTCAACCGTGCGATCCTCGGGCTCAATGCCGGGGACGAGCGACTGGCGCTGTCGCTGGGCCCCGCCGTGCCGCTGATCTTGCAGGGCGCGGCCCCGGTTCAGGCGTGGTCGAACGAGCAATTGCCCGACCTGAACGACGATTTCCTTGAACGGCTGGCGATCGTCTATCGCGACGACCCGCTGTTTCACGCAGCTCTGACCGGCGCCACGGGCATGACCGAACCCGACATGTCGGGCGATGCGCCCACCAACGACAATTTCCTGATCTCGTCGCGCGCAGCCGCCGACATCCTGCGCGCGCCGCAGGGGCCGCGCATCGGTGTCTTGGAACTGGGCGGCTGGGACACGCATAACGGCCAACCTTACCGCCTGCGCCGCCTGTTCGAGCGGCTGTCAGAAGGGCTTCTGGCCCTGCGCGAGGGGCTGGGGCCGGTCTGGTCGAACACGGTGGTGATGGTGGCGTCGGAATTCGGGCGCACGGCGGCCGAGAACGGCAACCGGGGCACCGATCACGGCACCGGCGGGCTGGCGATGCTGGCGGGTGGTGCGGTGCGCGGCGGACAGATCGCGGGCGACTGGCCGGGCCTGTCGCGCCGCGCGCTGTTCGAAGAGCGCGACGTGCTGGCGATCAATGCCTATGAGGCGATCTTCAAGGCGCTGCTCATCGGACATATGGGGCTCGACCCGGCCTATGCCGAGCGCGTGGTATTCCCCGAAAGCCGGGCGCTCGAACCGTTCACAGGGCTCCTGCGCGCCTGAAGTGCCGCAAGCCCCCCGTCGATCAGGTCACTGAAACACTCGACGCGGCGCTCGGCCCGCGACAGGTCGGCATCCTGCGAATAGACCCCGGGCGAGGCCACGACCCGCATTCCCGCCCCCTGCGCCGAGGCCACGCCCATCGGCGTATCCTCGAATGCAAGCGCCGCGTCTGCGGGCAGACCCAGCCGGTCGAGCGCCAGCAAGTAGATATCGGGCGCGGGCTTTTTCGCCGCCACCTCGTCGCCGCAGGCCAGCACGTCAAAGATGGCCTCGGCGGGCGCGTTGAAACAGGCGTGGCACAGCGCCTCGACATTCAAGCGGCTGGTGGTCGTCGCCACGGCCAGCCTCACGCCCGCCGCGCGCCCCATCGCCATCAGCGCGCGGATGCCCGGCCGCAATTCCAGCGCGCCCTTGGCCACCAGAGCGGTGTAATGCGCGGTCTTTTCGGCATGCAGCGCGGCCACATCAACCTCACCGGCGCCGGTCTCGGTTATGTAGCGGCGGATCCGCTCTTTCCCGCCGGTGGTGGTCAACAGCGCGCCATAGGCGTCGCGCGACCAGTGCCAGCGCAGCCCGGCGGCGCGGAAGGCTGCGTTGAAGGCCGCGCGGTGCAGCTCTTCAGTCTCGGCCAGCGTGCCGTCCACGTCAAAGATCAGCGCGCGCAATGTCATGCCAGCGCCGTCAGACGCTCGGTCAGGCCCGCGAAATCGTCGAAGGCCAGCACATGCGGCAGCTGATCGACCGGCGTCTTGCGATAGCCCCGGGTAAACAGCGCGAAAGGTACGCCGGCGCGCCGGGCGCATTCGGCATCGACCTCGCTGTCGCCGATATAGAGCCCGCTGCCCCCCAGCCCGTCGAACGCCGCCAGCAACGGCGCCGGGTCGGGTTTCTGCGTGGGCAGGCTGTCGCCGCCGATCACCGTGTCGAAATAGCGCTCCATCTTCAGCGCGGTGAGGATGCTCAGCGTCGGCGATTCCGCCTTGTTGGTGCACAGGCCCAGCCGCGCCCCGCCCGCCACCAGCCGCTGCAAGGCCGGGATCACATGGGGGAAGGGCCGGGTCAGCGTGGCGGGGGCGGCGGTGTAATGCGCGAACATGCGCGCCACCATCAACGGCTGTTCGGCCTCATCCAGCCCGCGCGACTGCCGCGCCAGCGTCACCAGCGCGGGGATGCCGTTGCCGATGAAGCGCTTGACGGTGGGCAGGTCGAAGGGCGCCTTGCCCCATTCCGCCAGCACCCGGTTGATCGCTGCGTGCAGGTCGGGCGCGCTGTCGATCAGCGTGCCGTCCAGATCGAAGACGATCCTCATGCCGCCATCCTTTGCACCGAGGCGCGGATCGCCCGCATGTTGGCGCCGTAGGGCTCTGGGTTCTCGACCGAGCCGCCCTTGAACACCGCAGACCCCGCGACCAGCACATCCGCGCCGGCCGCCACGACCTTGGGCGCGGTCTCGGGCGTGACGCCGCCGTCGATCTCGATATGGATCGGGCGGTCGCCGATCATGCGGCGCAGGGTGTGGATCTCGGCGCTCATATCGATGAATTTCTGCCCGCCGAAACCGGGGTTCACCGTCATCACGCAAATCAGGTCGGTCAGGTCGAGCACATGCGCCACCGCCTCGGCCGGGGTGCCGGGATTGAGCGCCACGCCCGCCTTTTTCCCCGTCGCGCGAATGGCTTGCAGGGTGCGGTGAATGTGCGGCCCGGCCTCGACATGGGCGGTGATGATGTCGGCGCCAGCCTCGGCGAAGGCCTCGATATATGGATCGACGGGGGCGATCATCAGATGCACGTCCATCACCGTCTTCACATGCTTGCGGAAGGCAGCGACGGCGGGCGGGCCAAAGGTCAGGTTGGGGACGAAATGGCCGTCCATCACGTCGACATGAACCCAATCGGCGCCCTGCGCTTCGATGGCCTGGATCTCGCGGCCGAAATCGGCGAAATCGGCGGAAAGGATCGAGGGCGCGATCTTGATCGCATGCGTCATCACAGCGTCCCCGCCTTGTAGCGTTTCGCCATGTCGTCCATCGGGATGACCGAGATCCGGCTCGCGCGGCCTGCGGTGCCGAACGCCTCGAACCGCTCGCGGCAGAGCTTTTCCATCGCGTCCATCGCGGGTTTGAGAAACTTGCGAGGGTCGAATTCCTTGGGGTTCTGCGCGGCGATACGGCGGAACTGCCCGGTCATCGCCATGCGGCAGTCAGTGTCGATATTCACCTTGCGCACCCCGTGCCGGATGCCGCGCACGATCTCTTCCACCGGCACGCCAAAGGTCTGCGGCATCCCGCCGCCGTTTTCGTTGATGATATCCTGCAGATCCTGCGGCACGCTGGACGAGCCATGCATCACCAGATGCGTGTCGGGCAGGCGCTTGTGGATCTCTTCGATCACCCCCATCGCCAGAATGTCGCCATCGGGTTTGCGGCTGAACTTGTAGGCGCCATGCGAGGTGCCGCAGGCGATGGCCAGCGCATCGACCTTGGTTTTCGACACGAAATCAACCGCCTGCGCGGGGTCGGTCAGAAGCTGGCTGTGGTCCAGAACGCCCACCGCGCCGTGCCCGTCCTCGGCCTCACCTTCGCCGGTCTCCAAGGATCCCAGCACGCCCAACTCGCCCTCGACCGAGGCGCCGACCCAATGCGCCATCCGGCTCACCCGCTCGGTGATGGCGACGTTATAGGCGTAATCGGCGGGGGTCTGGGCGTCGGCTTCCAGCGAGCCGTCCATCATCACGCTGGTGAAGCCGTGGCGGATCGCGGTCATGCAGGTGGCCTCGTCATTGCCGTGGTCCTGATGCATGCAGATCGGGATCTCGGGATAGATCGCCGCCAGAGCCTCGATCATCTTGGCCAGCATGATGTCGTTGGCGTAAGAGCGCGCACCGCGACTGGCCTGCAAGATGACCGGCGCGTCGGTGGTGCGGGCGGCTTCCATGATCGCCAGCCCCTGTTCCATGTTGTTGATGTTGAAGGCGGGCACGCCGTATTGGTGCTCGGCCGCGTGGTCCAGAAGCTGTCGCAGGGTGATCAGGGCCATCTCTCAAACCTCTTCATTCTCGCGCATCAGCGCGGCCACACCGGGGAGGCTGCGCCCCTCCAGCCATTCCAGAAATGCCCCACCGGCGGTGGAGACATAGGTGAAGCTGTCGCTCACGCCCGCCGCGTTGAGCGCGGCCACCGTGTCGCCGCCGCCAGCCACGCTGATGGCCGTGCCACCGCGTGTCAGCTCGGCGGCAACGCGGGCGAGGCCCGTCGTCGCCGCGTCGAAGGGCGGGATCTCGAAGGCGCCGAGCGGTCCGTTCCACAGGATCGTCCTCGCGCCTTCCAGAACGCGGGTGAAATCGGCCAGCGCGCCGGGGCCTGCGTCAAGGATCATCGCGTCGTTCGGGCAATTGTTGGACGGCTGAATGTCAGACGTTGCGCCAGCCCGGAATTCCCGCGCGACCACCACGTCGCGGGGCAGGTGGATCGTGCATCCGGCGGCTTTCGCCAGCGTCAGGATCTCAGTCACCGTGGCGCTCTGGTCGGCCTCGTGCAGCGAGCGGCCCATCGGCGCGCCCCGTGCAAAAAGGAACGTATTCGCCATCCCGCCGCCCACGATCAGATGATCGACCTTGGCCACGAGGTTTCGCAGCACCGCGATCTTGGTCGAGACCTTGGCGCCGCCGACAATCGCCACCGAGGGGCGCAGGGGGGCTTCCAGCGCTTTTTGCAACGCGCTGAGTTCACCGGCCATCAAAGGCCCGGCAAAGGCCGGGAGCCGCTGTGCCAGTGCGTGGGTCGAGGCATGCGCCCGGTGCGCGCAGGAGAAGGCGTCGTTGACATAATAATCGCCCAAAGACGCCAGTGTGTCGGCAAGCGCGGGGTCATTTGCCTCTTCCCCCGGCTCGAAGCGCAGGTTCTCGACCAGCAGCACGCCGCCCGGCTGCAGATCGGCCTCGCGTGCCTGATCCAGCGTGGCGAAACGCACGGGGCGGGCCAGCGCGCGGCTCAGATCGTCGCGGATCAGCCGCAGGCTGAGATCGGGATCGGGGCCGCTGGGGCGCCCGAAATGCGACAGCACGACCATTGACGCCCCTTGCGTCAGAAGCGGTTTCATCCCCTCGGCGAACCGGGTGATGCGCGTGGCATCGGTGACCCGGCGATCGGCCATGGGCACGTTGAGATCGGCGCGCACGACAAGGCGCTTTCCGGCGACGTTCTGATCGGTGATGGCGCGGATCATTGCAGGCGCCCCATCGCCACGGCGGTATCCGCCATCCGGTTCGAAAAGCCCCATTCGTTGTCGTACCACGACAGGATGCGGACCATCCGGCCCTCCATCACCTTGGTCTGGTCCATGTGGAAAACCGACGAATGAGGGTCGTGGTTGAAGTCACTGGAAACGTTGGGTTTATCTGTGTATCCCAAGATGCCCTTAAGGGGGCCGTCGGCGGCGGCGCGGATCGCCTGATTGACCGCCTCGACACTGGTGTCGCGCGCGGCCTCGAACACCAGATCCACTACCGAGACATTGGGCGTCGGCACCCGGATTGCAACACCATCCAGCTTGCCGTCGAGTTCAGGCAGAACCAGCCCAACGGCCTTGGCTGCGCCGGTCGAGGTGGGGATCATGCTGAGCGCGGCGGCGCGGGCACGGTAGAGGTCGGGATGCATCGTATCCAGCGTCGGCTGATCGCCCGTATAGCTGTGGATCGTCGTCATGAAGCCCTTGGTGATGCCGATCGCGTCGTTGAGCACCTTGGCCACGGGGCTGAGGCAATTCGTCGTGCAGGACGCGTTCGACACGATCCGGTCTTCGGCGGTCAAACTCTGATGATTCACGCCGAAAACCACGGTCTTGTCGGCGCCCGCGGCGGGGGCCGAGACCAGCACGCGGCGCGCGCCGTTCTTCAGATGCAGCGCGGCCTTGTCACGGGCGGTGAAAATCCCGGTGCATTCGAGCGCGACATCAATATCGGCCCAGGGCAGGTCGTCGGGGTTGCGCAGGGCGGTGACGCGGATCTTGCCGCGCCCGGCATCCAGCCAGTCCGCACCGCTGGTTACGCTGCCGGGAAAGCGTCCGTGGACAGAGTCGAATTGCAGCAGATGCGCGTTGGTTTCCACCGGGCCGAGATCGTTGATCGCGACGATCTCGATATCCGTGCGGCCCGATTCCACGACGGCGCGCAGAACGTTCCGTCCTATTCGGCCAAAGCCGTTAATCGCTACTTTGATTGTCATGCGGATCCTCTCAGATCAGAGAATTTGCAGCTTTGACAACTGCTTGGGGGGTGATGTTGAAGTGTTCGTACAGGTCGGGTGCCGGGGCCGAGGCGCCGAAACCGTTCATCCCGACAAAGGCGTCGTCGGGCCGCAGGACCGCGTCCCAGCCCATGCGGATCGCGGCTTCGATCCCGATCCGGGGCGCGTCGCCCAGCGTGGCCGCGCGGTAGGTGTCGGATTGGCGGGCAAAGCGCTCGAAGGACGGGGCCGAGACCACGGCGGCGCGGATACCCGCTTCGGCCAGAAGATCGGCGGCGGTGACGGCGATCTCGACCTCGGACCCGGTGGCGATCAGCGTGACCTGCCGTTCGCCCGGATCGCGCAAAAGGTAGGCGCCGCGCACGGTCAGGTTCTCATCGGCTTCGACGCGCAGCGTGGGCAGGTTCTGTCGGCTCAGCGCCAGCAGTACCGGGCCGTCCGTCGCGGCCAAGGCGATTTCCCAGGCTTCGGCGGTTTCGACCGCATCGGCGGGGCGCAGGACCGTCAGGTTGGGAATGGCGCGCAACGAGGCGAGGATCTCAACCGGCTGGTGCGTCGGGCCGTCTTCGCCCAGACCGATACTGTCATGCGTCATCACGAAGATCGTCGGCACGCCCATCAGCGCGGCCAGCCGGATCGCAGGACGGGCATAGTCGGCGAAGGCGAGGAACGTGCCGCCATAAGGCCGGAACAGCCCGGCCAGCGCGATTCCGTTCATCGCCGCCGCCATGCCGTGCTCGCGGATGCCGTAATGCAGGTAGTCGCCACTGAAATCGCCGGGCTTGACGGATGTCTGACCTTTGGTTCGCGTCAGGTTCGATCCGGTCAGATCCGCCGATCCGCCAATCGTGTAGGGCAAAGCGGTATTCACCACCTGCAATGCCATTTCGCTGGCCTTGCGGGTCGCGACTTTGGGTTTGTCAGACAATAGGGCGGCCTTGTAGGTCGCCATGGCCTGCGTCAGCGGCGTGGTATCGTGCTGGCACAGCCGGTCGAATTCCGCGCGCCGGGGGGACGCAGTGCGCCGGGCTTCCCAAGCCTCGCGCGCCTCGCGGCCCCGCCGTGCGATCCGAGACCAGGCGGCATAGACGGAATCGGGGATCTCGAACGGCGCGTGATCCCATTCCAGCGCCTTGCGGGTGGCGGCGATTTCGTCGATGCCAAGCGGCGCACCGTGCACGTCGTGGCTGCCCTGCTTGCCGGGGGCGCCGAAGCCGATCACCGTGCGGCAAGCGATGAGCGAGGGGCGGGTGTCCTTGCGCGCGGCCTCGATCGCATCGGCGATCTCCGTCGGAGTATGCCCGTCGCAGGCCAGCACATGCCAGCCCGACGCCGCGAAGCGTGCGCGCTGATCGGTCGAGGTGGACAGGTCCGTATCCCCGTCGATGGTGATCCCGTTATCGTCCCACAGGACGATAAGTTGCCCGAGCCCCAGATGCCCGGCCAGATCGATTGCCTCCTGACTGACGCCCTCCATCAGGCAGCCGTCGCCGGCGATGACATAGGTGTAATGCTCGATCAGATCTGGGAAGCGCGCGTTAGCCAGCCTCTCGGACAGCGCCATGCCGACGGCGGTGGCGATGCCCTGACCCAGCGGGCCGGTGGTCATCTCGATCCCTTTGGCATGGCCGTATTCGGGGTGCCCAGCGGTGCGGCTGCCGAGCTGACGGAAGGCGCTAAGCTGGTCCATGCCCATGTCTTCATAGCCCAGCAGGTGATGAATCGCGTAAAGCAGCATCGAGCCGTGGCCCGCCGACAGCACGAAACGGTCGCGGTTGGGCCAGTCGGGCATGGACGGGTCGAGCGTGACGAAGCGGTTGAACAACACGCTGGCCACGTCGGCCATGCCCATCGGCATCCCGGGATGGCCCGATTTCGCGGCCTCGACCGCGTCCATGGCCAGCGCCCGGATGGCGTTGGCCATCATACGCTCACCGGCGGGGGGGATCTGTGCGGTCATGGAAAAACCTCCTTACCGGATCTTGCGCGCGGTCGAGACCAGACGCTCGATCAGCGGGGTGAGGATCAGCTGCATCGCCAGATCCTGCTTGTTGCCGGGGATCACGATGGAATTGGCGCGCGTCATCCACGAGCCGTTGATCATCGAGGTGAGATAGGGAAAATCGATTCCGCGCGGGTTCTTGAACCGGATCACCACGAGGCTTTCATCGGGCGTCGGGATCCAGCGGGCGATGAACGGGTTCGAGGTATCGACCACCGGCACGCGCTGGAAATTGATGTCGGTTTCCGAGAATTGCGGCACGATGCAATGCACATAGGCATGCATCCGGCGCAGGATGACATCGGTCACGGCCTCGGTCGAATAGCCCCGCGCGGCACGGTCGCGGTGGATCTTCTGGGTCCATTCAAGGTTGATGACCGGCACCACCCCGATCTTCAGATCCGCATGGGTGACAAGGTTCACGCTTTCATTGGCGACCGCACCGTGCAGCCCTTCGTAGAACAGCAGGTCCGATCCGTTGGCAAAGGGTGCCCAGGCGGTGAATTCGCCCGCCGGCACGCCGTGGCGCTCAGCCTCGGTCGCATCGTGGATATAGTGGCGGGTGCGCCCGCTGCCGGTCTCGCCGTATTCGCGAAACACCCGCTCAAGCTCGCCCAGCTCGTTGGCCTCATAGCTGAAATGCGAAAAGGTCTGATCGCCCTCGGCATAGCGCCGCGCCAGTTCCTCGCGCATTTCGGCGCGGTTGTAGCGGTGAAAGGCGTCGCCTTCGATGGAGACCGCGTTGATGCCCTCGCGCCGGAAGATCTGGTCGAAGGTCGCCTTGACCGTCGAGGTGCCCGCGCCCGACGAGCCGGTGACGCTGATGATCGGGTGTTTCTTGCTCATGTGCCGCTCCGGAAAAGGCCGCGCGTGGCAAACAGCGCCGAGGTCTCGGAGCGCGGCAGGTCGTGATAGGTGGCCACGCGCGCGACCTTGTTGGCCGAGCCGAAGACGAAGGGCGTGCGGGCGTGAAGCTGTTGGGGACGGAGCGACAGAACCGGATCGACGCCATCGGTCGCGCGTCCGCCCGCCTTTTCGATCAGAAAGCCGATGGGCGCGCATTCATAGACCAGCCGCAGCCGGCCCGCCTGATAGCCCGGACGCGCGTCGCCGGGATAGAGGAAGATCCCGCCCCGCGTCAGGATGCGGTGCGTTTCGGCCACCAGCGAGGCGATCCAGCGCATGTTGAAATTGCGTCCCGCCGGGCCTTCAGTGCCCGCGACGCGGTCGTCGATATAGGCGCGGATCGGCGCGTCCCAGTGGCGGTAATTCGAGGCGTTGATCGCGTATTCGGTGGATTCGGGCACGATCGCGGGCAGGGGGCCGGTCAGCCGGAAGCGCTGCGTGTCGGGGTCGAGGACGTATTTCACCGGCACGTCGCCAAAACTGACCACCAGCGCGCATTGCGGCCCGAAAATCGCGTAGCCCGCCGCCAGCAGCTCGGAACCGGGGCGCAGCACGCTGGCCTCGCCCGTATCGGCGGCCTTGTGAAGGCCGAAGATCGTGCCGATCGACACGTTGGTGTCGATGTTCGACGACCCGTCCAGCGGGTCGATCACCAGCGCTAGATGGCCTGCGGGATTGGCCTCGACCACGCTGTCCTGTTCCTCGGACGCGTAATAACGTACGTCGCTGTCGCGAAGGGCGGACAAAAAGGCCTCGTCCGCGATGACGTCGAGCGCTTTCTGCGCGTCGCCGTCGCTGTTGGTCCCCGCACTGGCCCCTAGCGCCTCATCCAGACCGCCGCGCTGGATGCGGCGGGCGAGGGCGGCGGCGAGACCGGCGAGGCGGTCGACGACGGATGCAAGATCGGGCCGGGTGCCCGCGGGCACCGCGTCGAGTGTGGTCAGCATGACATGATCCTCCCAGATCGGCCCTTGCGCCGGGCAGGGCCGGGGCGAGAAGGCTTGACAGGACCATGCCTCGCAGCAAGATTTAGGGAAATTTAAAAATTAGGAAATCTTGTTCAGGAATTTTGAATGCCCCGTCTGGACGCCGTGACTCTCAAGCAATTGCGCGCGCTGATCGCCGTGGCGGATCATCGCTCGCTGACCGATGCCGCCGCCGAACAGCGCCTGTCCACGCCTGCAATTCACAGCCAGATCAAGGGCTTGGAGCAGGCGGTGGGGCGCCCCCTGTTGACCCGCCCGTCCGAAGGCGCGGCTTTCCTGCCCACGCCTGAAGGCGCCGTCCTGCTGGAGATCGCGCGCCGCATGACAGCCCTTTTGTCGCAGGCAGGCGATCAGATCCGCGCGCTGGGGGCCGGGATGGCAGGGCATGTGACCATCGGCACGGTCTCGACCGCGAAATATTTCGCGCCGCATCTGGTGGCGATGCTCAACCGCGCCTGCCCGGATATCGAGATCGCGCTGAGGGTTGCCAACCGCTCCGACACGCTGGCGGATCTGGCGCGCGGGGAATACGATCTGGCGATCATGGGCCGCCCGCCGCGTGACTTCCTGCAAAACGCGATGCCTCTGGGGCCGCATCCGCATGGCGTCATCGTGCCGCCGGGCCACGCTTTGGCAGGGCAGGATGGCTTTGACCCCGCGCGGCTTCTGGATGAGCGGTTCCTGTCGCGCGAGCCGGGATCGGGCACGCGGCTGTTGATGGAGCGGTTCCTTGACCGGATGGGCGAGAGTGTCCCGCCGAAACTGATCGAGATGGATTCCAACGAGACGATCAAGCAGGCGGTGATCGCCGGGCTGGGCGTCGCGTTCCTGAGCCTGCACACGGTGGTCGAGGAACTGCGCGCCGGACGGTTGGTGCTGCTCAGGGGGCAGGGGCTGCCGGTGATGCGGCATTGGTACCTGATCGTGCCGGGGGGCGCGCCTTCGGCGGCCGCGCAGCGGATCGCGGCGCAGATCACCGGGCTGAACGGGGCCTATTTCCCCGATCTGGGCGTCAACGGGTGAGCGCAGCGTAAAGCTGGGGCAGCCGTTCGGGCAGACGCTCGACCCGGTCGAGCACCAGCGCGTTGCGCGCGCCGAAAATGCACTGGACATAGGCATCCGCGCCCGGATCGAGCGACAGGCAGAAAGGCGTCACGCCCGCACGCGCGGCTTCTTCAACGGCACGTCGGGCATCGGCGCGCAAATAGAGCGGGTCTTTGACGTCGATATCGGCGGGTGCGCCGTCGGTGAGGACCAGCATCAGCTTGCGGGTGGCTTTCACCCGCGACAGGTGATGCGTCGCATGGCGGATCGCCGCGCCCATCCGCGTGCTCAGCCGTCCCGTCGCCCCCATCAGCCGCGCCTTGGCGGTATCGTCCCACGGCGCGGTGAAATCCTTGAAGCGGCCGTAATACACCTTGCTGCGCCCGTCCGAATGGAAACCATGGATCGCGAAACTGTCGCCGACGCGGTGGATTGCCTCGGCCAGCAGCACGCAGGCCGATTGCGTCAGGGCCAGCACCGTCTCGCCGCCCTCGGTTGGATCGTTGGTGGACTCGCTCAGGTCCAGAAGCACCATCACCGCCGTGTCGCGCGTCTTGCGCTCGAGCCGCATCATCACCCGGGGGTCGGGTTGACGGCACTGCCGCAGGTCGATGGTGGCGGCGATGGCGGCGTTCAGATCCAGCTCGTCGCCGTCTTCGAGCTTGCGGATGCGCTGCGTGCCTTGCGGGCGCATCGCGTCGAGCCGGTGGCGCAGACGCTCCATCACCTTACGATGGGTGTCGAGGATCGCAACCGCGCGCGCCGGGTCGCCCAGCTTCGGGCGCTGTTCCAGGACCGTGGCCCAGGCCGGGCGCATCAATTGCAGTTTGTGGTCGAACTCGTCATAGGGCATCGGCGGCGCGACCGGCTCCTTGCCCTCGCGCGCGTTGAAACTGGTGCCGTCATCGTCGAAGAATTCCTGCGACTGCACCCAGATTTCCTGCGCATCCTCACCCGCTGTTTCAACTTCGACCTCGTTGACCATCTCGGTGACCGAGACGTATTTGCGGATCTGCGGCGCTTGCGCCGGCGCGGTGTCAAAGTCGAGCTCTTCGAAGTCCCACAGCACCCTGTTGTCGCAGCGATAGGGGCAGGAGGGCTGATCGGCATGGGGCGAAAACGGCTGCCCCGCCAACCGTTTGGCCAGCGCCAGTCCAAGCTGGGTCGAGATGTCAGGCAATTGAAAGTCAGACTTTATTAATTCTGTTTTTATCCAGAGCGTTAAATCATCGCTTTTGTCGATGTTCTCATCCAGAAGTGCCAGCGCGATCCGGTCCAGAATTCCGCCGATACCGGCGCGATCGGGCGAATGGAACGGTGCCCAGAGATCGCGCAGGCGAGGGAAGCGGCGGATCGCCAGTGCCTCGGCACGCGCGTCCTCGATCAGGCCGACGCAGGTGGCCTGCAGGGCATTCAGCCCCTCGGCCTGAAACGGTGTTCGCAGGCAGGCGAGATGCGCGGCCAGATGCGCAACCTGCGCGCGGTAGAGATCGAGCGCAGACAGGCCCTGCCAATCGTCCAGCGCATCGGGCAGATGCAGGGCGTGGTGCTCGACGAAAGGGCGCAGCCCTTCGCGGCTTTCGAAATCGCCCGCCGTCGGCACCAGCAGAAAGTCGCGGCCCCAGAGCGCGCGCAGGTACATCCCAAGCCGCCGCTGCATATCGACCAGCAAGAGGCCCTTGCGCTCGCGCTTCAAGACGCCCTGCGACTCGGCAGAAGCGAGGGTGAAGTATCGCTCGAGCGCGGGATAATCGGAGCGATGCGCCTCGGCACCCCAATCGGCCCAGCGGCGCAAGCCCCCCAGCGTCAACCCGTCGAGCAACTCGGCCAGATGGTCCAGCATCGGTCTGAGCGCGCGCGGCGCGCGGCCCAGCAGATGCTCGAGAAACCGCAGATAGGCCCGAAACAGCGTCGGGTCGCCCAGTCGCCGGGCGGCCACGGGCGCGGTGGCAAGGATCCGTTCGATGACCGCGCCCGAGGTTCGCGAGGCAAAGCCAAGGCAGGCAGGCGCCAGATCCGTCAGCGCGTCTTCACCGATCTCGCGCGCGATTTGCGGCGCGGCCTCGATCCAGGCGAGGACAACGGCCTCGCCGCGCCCCATATCGGCCAGCGCCTGTGCGCCGCGTTCCCAGAGCTCGATCCCGCGCGGCGAGAGGCGGCGGCGGGCGTCCGGTCGCGCGGCGTCGAGCGCGGCCTGCAGCTCAGAACCAGGTGGCGACAGCAGCATCGAGCGCGTCCCGCATGTCCGGATCGTCGGTGACGGGGCAGCTGAGCGCCATCGAACAGGCGGCGCGCGGCGCCACGCCGGCCGCGATCAGTCGGCCCGCATGGATCAGCATCCGCGTGGACAGTCCTTCGTCCAGCCCGTGACCCTTGAGATTGCGCGCGCGGGCGCCGATCTCGACGAGTTTTTCCGCGATCTCGGGATCGACCGCGCTTTCATGCGCGACGATGGCGATCTCGGTCGCGGCGTCGGGCCATGTGAAATCCAGTGCGCCGAAGCGCTGCTTGGTGGATTGCTTGAGATCCTTCATCAGCGACTGGTAGCCGGGGTTATAGCTGATGACCAAAAGGAAATCGGGATGCGCGCGCAGCAATTCCCCTTTCTTTTCAAGCGGCAGGACACGGCGATCGTCGGTCAGCGGGTGGATCGCGACGGTGGTGTCCTGCCGGGCCTCGACCACCTCGTCGAGATAGCAGATCGCCCCGTGGCGCGCGGCGAAGGTGAGCGGGCCGTCCTGCCAGCGCGTGCCCTCGGCATCGAGCAGGAAGCGCCCCACGAGATCCGAGGCCGTCATGTCCTCGTTGCAGGCCACGGTGACCAGCGGGCGCCCGAGCGCCCAGGCCATGTGCTCGACAAAGCGGGTCTTGCCGCAGCCGGTCGGGCCTTTCAGCATGACGGGCATCCGCGCGGCCCAGGCAGCGGTGAACAGCGCCACCTCGTCGCCCACGGGCCGGTAAAAGGGTTCGTCCGCGATCCGGTGCGGATCGAGCGGGTTGTCGGCTGAATCTTTCATCTTTTCCCCCGTTCGGGGGGCGGGCCACGCAGCAGAGAGAGGGAAACCCGTGGCCCGCCCGGCTCAGGATGCGCGCGCGATCAGACCGGGTCGCCCCGGTAGACCACCATGTTGGCGCCCTGACTTTGGGTGACGTTGTCATAGCCCAACAGCCGCACATGGTTGCCCGGATTGGCGTCATGGCAGGCGTCAAGCTCGGCGATGATGGCGTCGACATCGGTTTCGCCGAACATCGGCAATTTCCACATGTACCAGTAGTTGGACCCGGCGAATTGCGGCTCGGTATGCTCAATGGCGGGGTTCCAGCCGTGACGCACGATCCATTCGACCTGTTTGCGGATCTGGGCCTTGGTCATTTCGGGCAGGTAGGAAAACGTGCCCATCTTGCGGCTGGCGGGATCGGAAAGGCGGGAGGTGTAGTCCTGAACGCTCATGTTCGGCTCCTTGGGGCGGAAAGGGGCCGGGGTTCCCCCCGGACCTTCATTTGGGGCAGGTGAGGATGGGGGATCAGCGGTGCTGCACGTCGAGCTTGTCGACAGTGTCGAACTCGAACTTGATTTCCTTCCAGGTCTCCATCGCGATCTTCAGCTCGGGCGAGTGCTGGGCGGCCTTCATCAGGATGTCCTTGCCTTCGCGTTCAAGCTCGCGCCCCTCGTTGCGGGCCTGCACGCAGGCCTCCAGCGCGACGCGGTTGGCAGCCGCGCCGGCGGCATTGCCCCACGGGTGGCCCAGCGTGCCCCCGCCGAATTGCAGGACGCTGTCATTGCCGAAGATCGCCACCAGCGCCGGCATGTGCCAGACATGGATCCCGCCCGAGGCGACCGGGAACACGCCGGGCATCGCGCCCCAGTCCTGATCGAAGAAGATGCCGCGCGCGCGGTCTTCCTTGACGTGGCGGTCGCGCAGAAGGTCGATCCAGCCCAGCGTCGCCTCGCGGTCGCCTTCCAGCTTGCCGACCACGGTGCCCGAATGCAGGTGATCGCCGCCGAGCAACCGCAACAGCTTGGCCAGCACGCGGAAATTGATGCCGTGGTTCGGGTTGCGGTCGAGCACCGCGTGCATGGCGCGGTGGACATGCAGCAGCATCCCGTTGTCGCGGCACCATTTCGACAGCGAGTTATGCGCGGCCCAGCCCAGCGTCAGGTAATCCGACATGATGATCGGCGTGCCCAGTTCCTTGGCGAATTCGGCGCGCTGGAACATGTCCTCGATCGTGGGGGCGGTCACGTTCATATAGTGACCCTTGCGCTCGCCGGTCTCGGCCTCGGATTTGTCGATCGCTTCCTGACAGAACAGAAACCGGTCGCGCCAGCGCATGAAGGGTTGCGAATTGACGTTCTCATCGTCCTTGGTGAAATCGAGCCCGCCGCGCAGGCATTCATAGACCGCGCGGCCGTAATTCTTGGCGCTCAGGCCCAGTTTCGGCTTGATCGTGCAGCCCAGAAGCGGGCGGCCATACTTGTCCATCTTGTCGCGTTCGACATGGATGCCGTGGGGCGGGCCGAAACAGGTTTTCACGAACCAGATCGGAAAGCGCACGTCTTCGAGCCGCAGCGACCGCACGGCCTTGAAGCCAAAGACATTGCCCACCAGCGAGGTGAAGACGTTGACGACCGAGCCTTCCTCGAACAGGTCGGCGGGATAGGCCACGAAGGCGTAGAAGGCCTCGTCATGGCCCGGCACGTCTTCGACGCGGTAGGCGCGGCCCTTGTAGAAATCGAGATCGGTCAGAAGGTCGGTCCAGACCGTCGTCCATGTCCCGGTCGAGCTTTCTGCGGCGACGGCGGCGGCGGCTTCTTCGCGCGGGACCCCGGCCTGCGGGATCACCTTGAACACGGCCAGCACATCGGTGTCCTTGGGCGTGTAATGCGGCTCCCAATAGGTCGAGCGGTAATCCTTCACGCCCGCATCATAGGTCTTCGAGGTCTGAATGTTCATAAGGGGGCTCCTTCCTGAGGGGAGTTAGCCCGAGCCCGTGAATAAAAGAAAATGAATAGTTTTTAGCCTAAGAATAGAGTAATCCATATTCATGCGCTATTCGCTTCGACAAATGCAGATCTTTCAGCAGGTTGCCGACAGCCTGTCCTATACCCGCGCGGCCGAGGCGCTGAACCTGACGCAGCCCGCCGTCTTCGCGCAGGTGCGCCAGCTTGAAGAGCAGGTCGGCCAGCCGCTGATCGAACGGTTGGGCAAGCGGCTGTTCCTGACCGAGGCGGGGCAGGCGGTGCTGCAATCGGCGCGCACCATTCTGGGCGAGGTCGACGCGATGGAAATGCGGCTGGCCGAGCTGCGCGGACTGGCGCGCGGGCGGCTCAGCCTGGCGGTGGTCTCGACGGCGAAATACGACCTGCCGGCGGTGATCGGAGCCTTCAGCGCCGCGCATCCCGGGATCGAGGTCGCGCTCACGGTGGGCAACCGGCGCGAATTGCTGGCACGCTTCGCGCAGAATGCCGACGATCTCTATGTTCTGGGTCAGCCGCCCGAGGGGATCGACGCCGAAGCCGAGATCTATGCCGAAAACCCGCTGGTGGTGGTCGCGCCCAAGGGACATCCGCTGGGCCAGGGGGGGCGGGCGCTGACGGTGCAGGATCTGGCCGCCTATCCCTTCCTGACGCGCGAAGAGGGGTCCGGCACACGGCGCGCGGTCGAAGCCTGTTTTGCCCAAGGCGGGGTCGCGCCCAAGGTGCGGATGCAGCTGGGTGCGAACGAGGCGGTGAAGCAGGGGGTGATCGCGGGGCTGGGGCTGAGCGTGCTCAGCCGGGGGACCGTGGCGCTGGAATTGCGCCACGGCTATCTGCAGGAGCTGCCGGTCGCGGGGTTCCCGCTGATGCGCCATTGGTACGTGGCCTGGCCGCGTGCGCGACGCAAGTCGCTGGCGGCCGAGGCGTTCCTCGACCGCCTGCGCTCGGGGGCGGGGTCAGTGCCGGGGGCAGTGGTGGCGTCAGTGGCGGCGGTGGCTGGCTAGCTGATCGCCGCCGAAGACCTTCGACAAGAGCCAGCGCAGCCGGTCCTTCAGCCCTTCCATGACGCTGAAGACCGACGGCACGAACAACAGCGACAGCACCGTCGACAGAAGCAGCCCGCCGATCACCGCGATTGCCATCGGCGCGCGGAACTCGCCGCCCGTCGAATGCGCCAGCGTCGAGGGCACCATGCCCGCCGACATGGCCAGCGTGGTCATGATGATCGGACGCGCGCGCTTGTGGCCCGCATCGATCATCGCGCTGGCGCGGTCCATGCCGCCCTTCACGCCTTCGAGTGCGAATTCGACCAGCATGATCGCGTTCTTCGTCACGATCCCCATCAGCATCAGGAAGCCGATCACCACCGACAGGCCGATCCCCGACCCGTAGAGATAGAGCGCAAAAATCGCACCGCCGATGGCCAGAGGCAGCGACAGCATGATCGTCAGCGGCGTGACGAAGCTGTTGAACAGCAGCACCAGCACCACATAAACCAGCATCAGCCCCGCGCCCATTGCCAGCGCGAACGAGCTGAAGATCTCGCCCATCGTCTCGACATCGCCCGAGGGCTGGATCTCGGCCCCTTCGGGCATGTCGGTGGCGGCGGGCAGGGCATAGATCGCCTCGGTCGCAGGGCCCAGATAGACGCCGGGCGCCAGATCGGCCTCGATCGAGACCAGATAGCGGCGGTCATAGCGTTCGATCACCGACACGCCCGAGGCGATGCGCACATCGGCCACCGCCGAAAGCGGCACCATCTCGCCCGAGGATGATTGCACGCGGAAGCCCGCCAGCCGGGTGATGTCGTTGCGCGCTTCCTCGTTCAGCCGCACGCGGATCGGGATGCGTTCCTCGCCCGCGTCGAACTGCGCCAGATTGGCGTCGGTGTCGCCGATCGTCGCGACCCGCACGGCCGAGGCCAGCGCCCCCGCCGTCACGCCCAGCTCGGCTGCGCGTTCGGGATTGGGGATGATCTGGATTTCGGGACGCAGCAGCGCCGCTTCCGAAGCCACACCGCGCAGCTCTGGCAGGCCGCGCATCTGGTGCAAAAGCGCGGTCGCCGCTTCAGCGGCGCCGGTCTGGGTATCGGCGAGCACGTTGATCGTCACGTCGCGCTGCCCCTCAGCCCCCAGCACGAAGACGCGCATGTCGGGAAGATCGGCAAGCCGGGCTTCGATCTCGGCGTTGATCTCGGTCCAGGACCGCTCGCGGTCGGATTTGTCGCCGTAATTGACCTGAATACTCAGCGAGGTCGCGGATTGCCCGTCAACGAAGGCGCGCTGCACCTCCGGGACTTGCAGGATCCGCTCGGTGATCGCTTGGGCCGAACGGCGCGCCTCGGGCAGGGTGGTGCCCGGCGGCAGATCGACCATCACGACCGAACGACCGGCATCCGAGGGCGGCACGAATTCCTGCGGCAGCAGCGTCGCGGAATAGATCGAGCTTGCGAAGATCACCAGACCCACCAGCAGCGTGATCGTCCGGTTGCGCAGGGTCCAGCGCAGCATCGTCAGATAGCCGCGCATGATCGCGCCGTCCTCGGCCTTTTTCGTGTGGCCATGCGGTTTCGAGCGCATGAAATAGGCCGCGAACATCGGCGTGATCAACCGCGCGACGGCGAGCGAGAACAACACCGCCACCGCGACCGTCAGGCCGAACTGCTTGAAGAACTCGCCCGCGATGCCGCCCATGAAACTGACCGGCGCGAAGACCGCGACGATGGTCAGCGAAATGGCGATCACCGTGGTGCCGATCTCGGTCGCGGCCTCCATAGCGGCCTGAAACGCGGGTCTGCCCATGTCGATATGCCGGTCGATATTCTCGATCTCGACGATGGCGTCATCGACAAGGATGCCGACCACCAGCGTGATCCCCAGAAGGCTGATCGTGTTGAGCGAAAAGCCCAGAAGATCCATGACGATAAAGGTCGGGATGGCCGAAAGGGGCAGCGCCACGAAAGCGACCACCGTCGCGCGCCAGTTGCGCAGGAACAGAAACACCACGATGATCGCCAGAAGCGCGCCCTCGTAGAGCGTGTCCATGGCTGAATGGAACGTGGCCTCGGTATAGATCGTCGCGTCGTCGATCAGGTCGAACTCGGTATCGGGATACATCTCGCGCAGCGCGTCCAGCCGTTCGCGCGCGCCTTCCGCAGCCACCAGATCCGAGGCCCCGGTGGCGCGGAACACGCCGAAGGCCACGACCGGACGGCCATTGAACAGCGCGAAGGTATCGCCGTCGGCCGCGCCATCGGTCACCGTGCCCAGTTGGTTCAGCGGCACCGTCTGGCCCGTGGGCAGGCGGATCGGGGTCTGCGCGAGCTGTTCGAGCGTCTGCGCCGATCCAAGGGCCCGGATCACGTATTCCGAACCGAACAGATCGCCCTCGCCGCCGCCCTGATCCAGATTGGTCTGTGCCAGCTGCTGGCTGACGCTGGTGGCGCTGAGACTCAGGGCGAGCAGACGGTCGGGATCCAGCTCGACGCGGATCTCGCGCTCGGCGCCGCCCAGCCGGGTGACGCTGCCCACGCCCTCGGCGCCCTGCAATTCGCGCGCGACGACATCATCGACGAAGGTCGACAGCTCTTCGATCGAGCGGGTCGTGTCGGCGACGGCATAGGTCAGGATCGGGCG
This sequence comes from Rhodobacter sp. NTK016B, assembly GCF_017303295.1. Lineage (GTDB taxonomy): Bacteria > Pseudomonadota > Alphaproteobacteria > Rhodobacterales > Rhodobacteraceae > Pararhodobacter. The sequence goes on from NZ_JAFKOK010000015.1 coordinate 56,330, forward strand.
GCCGGTGAAATCGAGCCGCTGCACGATCGGGTCCGAGGTGGTATCGGGCATCTGCGCGCGCGCGGCGGTCACGGCGTCCTTGACGTCGTTGAGCGCGCGGTCGGTATCGGTGCCCATCTCGAACTGGATGGTCAGCTGGCCGATGCTATCCTGCGCCGTGGCCTCGATATGACGCAGCCCGGCGATGTCGCTGACCTCGTCCTCGATGGGCTGGATCACCTGCGAGGCGATCTCGGACGGCGCTGTGCCCGAAGCCGGAACCGACACCAGAACGACGGGAAGGTCCACGTTCGGCATCTCGGTGACGGGCAGGCGATTGAAGCTGACGAGCCCGGCGATGCACAGCACGAGGAAGGCAGCAATCGGCGGAACCGGATTGCGGATGGACCATGTGGACAGGTTCATTCCGTGGCTCCGTCATCACGCGTCGCGGCCATATCGTCGGGCGCGGCGCTGTCGCTTTCCGCCGTCTCGTCGATTGCACGCACGCGGTCGCCATTTGCGAAGAAGGCACCCGCGCGGGCGACGACGGTTTCGCCCTCGGTCAGCCCGTCGGTGATTTCCTGCAACCCGTCCCAGGCAAGACCCACCGACACGTCGCGATGCGCGAGCACGTTGTCGTCGTCCACAACCAGCACGTAGCTGCCATTATTGTCCCGCAACACGGCAGAGAGCGGTACTGCCAGTCCTTCACGGTCGGCGACGATCACGCGACCGCTGACGAACAGGCCGGGGCGCAGCCCCGGGCTGTCAGCGAGCGAAATGCGCACCTCTCCCAGCCGGGTGGTCGCGCTGACCACCGGCGAGACCAGCCGGACCTCGCCGGTCACCGGCGGCAGCCCGGCGATTTCCAGCCGCGCGGGCTGGCCCCGGTCCAGAAGCACAAGCTCGGTTTCGATAACCTCGGCCGAGACCTCAACCTCGCCATTCTCGATCAGGCGAAAGATCGGCTCGCCGCCGGTCGCGGCCATGGCGCCGAGCTGGCCGTTGCGGGCGCTGACGATGCCATCGACCGGCGCGACGATATCGGCGTTCTCGTAATCGAGCTGCGCGACTTCCAGCGTTGCGCGCGCCTGTTCCAGCGCCGCGCTGGCGGCCTGCACGCCGTCGCGCGCCGATTGCAGCGCCGCCTCGGCGCTGAGCTGTGCGGTCTGCGCCTCGTCCAGCGCGGTTTGCGTCGCGGTCCCGCTGGCGCGCAGGCTCTGCATCCGCGTGAGCACCTGATTGGCCTGCTGCAATTGCGCGTCATTCGCCGAGACCTGACTTTCGGCCTGACGGCGCGCGGCTTCGGCATTGGCAAGCTGCGCCTCGGCCTGCGTCACCCGCAGCTGCAAGGTCCGGTCGTCGATCCGCGCCAGCACGTCGCCCGCCGATACGTGGTCGCCCGGCTCGGCGTTCAGCTCGGTGATCGCGAAACCGCCGGTATGCGGAAAGACAAGCACCTCGCTGCGCGGGATCAGCGTGCCCGAAACCGTCACCACCTGCATCAGCGGCGCGATCCGGGCCTCGGCGGTGGTCACGGCGGGCACATGCGCGCTGTCCTGCGCCTGTGCGGACAGCGAAAAGGGCAGAGCCGCGACCAGAACGGCCAGCGCGCACAACGAATAGGGGGGCAGGATGCGCATCCGGGGCCTCCGGCTGGGGCGCCGGGGCGCCGATGAATGTTCAGTTCGAATTGAACGCAGATAGGCACGGGGCGACGGCCCGTCAAGGTGCGTTCCGCCTTGAATGCCGATACACGGGGTTTACGATAACGCTCTAACGCCACAGGTCCATGAATACGGCATGTCAGATACGATTTCCACAATCCGCGACGACTTCATTGCCCTGATGGGGCAGATGGTGGAAGCGCATGGCATGTCGCCCATTTCGGGGCGCATGTTGGGGCTTCTGATTTTCGATGGCGAGGCACGGTCCTTCTCGGATCTGGCGACCGAGCTGGGGGTGAGCCGGGGCAGCATCAGCGCGAATGCGCGGGTTCTGGTCGCGCGCGGCAGCATCATGAAGGAAAACCGTCCCGGCGACCGGCAGGATTATTTCCGGATCTCGGATCAGAGCTTCGAAATCATCCTGCAGACGCTGACGCAAAGGATGCTCGACATCTCAAGCCGCGTGCACGAATTGTCCGAGCGCATCCCGTCAGGCGATGCCGACGGCGCGGGCGCGCGCCGCCGTCTGGACGGGTTGTCGAATTTCTATCAGGCGATCGCGCTGGGCGTCCGGCAGGCGCAGAACCACCTCAATCAAGACCAGTAGCCGACGGCTGGCGCGGGCGGCTCAGCCCGCCGCCGCAGGTTCCCCGGGCCGGGCTTTCGCGCCCTCGGCCAGTTTGCTGGGCGCGGCGTTGAGCGCTTCGATGGCGAATCCCGCGGCCTTCTTGTAGCCCGCCATGAAGTCGGCCCGCTCCGCCGCCGGGATCACATCGTCGATGGCGTCGAACTCACCGCCGCAGCGGTCGTTTACCATGTTCAGCAAGCCGAAGGGACCCGCCCCCCGGTTGCGCAGGATCAGCGCCGAAACCGGGCCGCAGAAAGTGGTGTCGAACGCGGCCAGCGCCGCGTCGGTTGCGCCGTGACCGACCATCGCCACGCCCAGTTCGCGCGCATCGACAATCGCCTGCGACGCGCCGTTCGAGCCGGTCGGATACATCGCATGGGCCGCATCGCCCAGCAACAGCACGCGCCCGTCGCGCCACGTCTCAACCGGGTCGCGGTCGATCATCGGGTTTTCATAGGCGATCTCGGCACCCCGGATCAGAGACGGCACGTCGAGCCAGTCATAGGTCCAGCCGTCGAAATGATGGGCGAAATCGTCGATCCCCACCTGCCGGAACCAGCCGGTATTCTCGCGTGCCGAGGGGTCGTCATAGGTGACTTCGGCAATCCAGTTGATCGAGGCCAGACCGTCCGCATCGGGATGCGAAATCGGGTAGATCACCATCCGGTGCCGATGCGTGCCCAGCCCCACGAAGCTCGATCCGGTGCGAATGGGTTTCGCGCGTGTCACGCCGCGCCACATCACCGCGCCGCCCCAGTGGATCGGCGGCTGGTCGGGATGCATCTGCGCGCGGATGGCCGAATGGATGCCGTCGGCGCCGATCAGCAGGCTGCCGCGTTCCTCGCGTCCGTCTTCGAAAAGCGCGGTCACGCCCTCGGCATCCTGCCGGTAGCCGGTGATCCGCGCGCCCAGCTGGACGCTGTCGGGGCCCTGCCGTTCCAGCACCGTCCGATACAGAAGCATGTGGAAATCGCCGCGATGGACGGCGTATTGCGGCCAATTATACCCGGCCTCAAGTCCGCGCGGTTCGGCATAGATGTCGTTGCCGTTCAGCCCCACCAGCGCCCATTCGCGAGCAGGCACGCCCACGCTGTCGAGCGCCTCGGCCCCGAGGCCCAGCTCGTAGAGTTCGCGCACCGCGTTCGGTTGCAGGTTGATCCCGACGCCCAGCGGTTTGAGGTCGCGCACGGATTCGAACACCGTGCAGGGGACACCGATCTGGTGCAGGGTCAGGGCCGTGGCCAGCCCGGCGATGCCGCCGCCAGCTATCAGAACGCGCGTCATGGGAAACCTCTCGTGCCTCGACCGTCGCGGGCGTTCTGGCAAACATTGCGCGGCAGGGCAAGGCGCGCCTGCAGGCAGATTGCTGCGTGGACACGGTTTCCAAGCTTCAATTTACGCCGGGCGCGCTGTGGCAAAAGCCCCCGGCAGCGGGCGCGCCACGCCCTTCCTTGGGATCGAGGCCGACCGGGTCAGGCCACCGCCGCCCGGGCGCCGGGGGGAATGATCGGTGGCGCGGTGTTGAGCATTTCCGCCGCGAATTCGGTCGCGCGGGTATAGCGCAGCATGAAATCCTCGCGCTCGCGCGGTGGTACGACGCTGTCGAGATCGGTGAAGTGTCCGCCGCAGCGTTCATAGACGATACGCAGCAATTCGAACCGCCCGTCCGAGCGGTTGCGCGTGACAAGGGCCGAGACCGGCGCGCAAAGCTTGTCGTCGAACGCATAGAGGGCGCCGGGTGTCACGCCTTCCTCGATCAGGCTGGCGCCCAGCACCCGCGCGTCGATGATCGCTTGCGACGCCCCGGTGGCGGCGGTGGGATACATCGGATGCGCAGCATCGCCCAGAAGCACGACGCGTCCCTGATGCCAGGTGGGTATCGGAACGCGATCGACGAGCGGGGTTTCATAGGCGGTTGCCGAGGCCCCCATCAGCGCATGCGCATCAATCCACAAATCGCGCCAGTCGTCGAAATAGGACAGGAACGAAGATGCCGGGACCTGACGCATCCAGCGGTCGGCATAGCGGGCGGGATGCTCTTCGATCTTCGCGGCGGCAACCCAGTTGATCAGCGCCTTGCCGTCGCGATCGGGATGCGAAATCGGATAGATCAGGAAATGCTTGTCGGGCGTCCCCATGGACACATAGCTCGAGCCGGTGCGCAGCGGCTTTGCCCGCGAGGTGCCGCGCCACAGCACCGTCTCTCCCCAGTTGAGCGGCCCTTCATCGGGGAACATCTGCGCGCGGATCGTCGAGAAAAGCCCGTCCGCCGCGATCAGCAGCGCGCCGCGTGCCCGGCGTCCGTTGTCGAGATACAGCGTCACCCCGTCGGCATCCTGATCGAACCCGGCGACGCGGTTGCCCATCACCAGGGCATGGTTCCCCAGCCGACGCCGGACTGTGCGGTGCAAAAGGGCATGCAGCTGGCCCCGGTTGACCGAGAATTGCGGCCAGTGAAAGCCCGCATCCATCCCGCGCCCTTCGGAATAGATGTCGCGTCCGTTCAGGCTGACGAGCGCCCATTCGCGTAGCGGAATGCCGACGCTGTTGAGCAGCGCGCCGCCGATCCCCAGCTCATAGAGTTCGCGCACGGCATTGGGCTGAAGGTTCATGCCCACGCCGCGCGGCTCGCCGTCGGGGAAAGCTTCGAACACGGTGCAGGGCACACCGATCTGATGCAGGGTCAGAGCCGTAACAAGGCCCGCGATTCCGCCCCCTGCAATGAGCACGTCTGACATGATCCCTCCGGTCGGTCTGACCGGAAGCTATCAACGGAGAGTCAACGCAAGGTGAACGGAGAGCGGTCCGTATTCCGGCCAACGGGTCATCTCGGGCTCGGCCGTCAGGCGCAGGCGGGTGGTCTTTTGCGTAAGTTGTTCAAGGGTTTCCGCCAGAAGCAGCCGGGCCAGCGGCGCGCCCGGGCACATATGCGGGCCGCGCCCGAACGTGACCAGATCCGTCTCACCCCGGTCCAGCCGGTAGGAATCGGCGTCGGGGAAAACGGTCTCGTCCCGGTTGCCCGAGGTAAAGACCACGGCCAGCGGATCGCCCGCGCGGATCTGCTTTCCGCCCAGCTCGACATCGTGGCTCGCGGTACGGGCAAACCCGCGATAGGGCGTATAGAGCCGCAGCAATTCTTCCAGCGCGACAGGGACCAGATCGGGGCGTTCCGTCAGCTCGGCGTGATGCTCGGGATGGCGGGCCAGATGGATGGCCATCGAGCCGATGAAGGTGGTGGGCGCGATGATCCCCACCAACAGGAATTGCCGCAAGGCGCCGAGGATCTTGTCATCGGGCAGGGCCTCGCCCTCGACCCGGACGGCGAGCAGGTTCGAAACCGGGTCGATATCGGGATCCTGCGGCCTGACTTTTCGCTCTTCGATCAACCGCGCGGCGATGTCGTAAAGCGCGTCCGAGCGCTCGCGCAGCGTGTCGAAATCCTGCCGCTGCAGGGCCATGTTGAATTCGGCGCCGACGCGGCGGATCTCGTCGGCATCTTCGGCGTCGAGGCGAAAGAACGCAGCCAGCAACGCGATGGGCAGCGTGAACGAGAAATCGGCGCAGATATCGCCTTCGCCCTGCGCGAGATAAGGGTCGAGATGCTCGGCCACCATGGTGCGTACCACGGGTTTCCATTCGGCGATCCGCGCTGGGCTAAGAAAGCGCAGGATCGCATTGCGGTAGGGGATGTTGCCCGGCGGGTCCAGATGCAGCGGCGGGCGGCGCTGGGTGGTAGCGACGCGGGGGACGACGTTCTGTACCGTGGTGGTGAAGGTCTTCCAGTCCGTCAGCACGCGGCAGATATCCTCGTGCTTGGTGACCGCCCAGAACCCGCCCATCTCGTCGGCCCAGGCGACCGGGCAGCGGCCACGCAGGTCCTTGAACAGCGCGTGCGGGCTGTCGAAATCCTCGGTTTCGGGGACGATGAAATCGGGGTCGTGGGTCATGTGAAATCCAGTCCCAGCTTGGTCACGCCATATTCCGTCCAGCGCGCCCATTGCACCGGCTCGCCCAGCCGGAACGGGGGCAGGGCGGCGAGCGTGTCGAGCGCAATGCGCGCCTGCAGTTTCGCCACCGACTGCCCAATGCACATATGCGGGCCGATCCCGAAGGCGATATGGCGGTTGGGGTTGCGGGTTTCGTCGAACCGCATCGGGTCGTCGAAGACATCCGCGTCACGATTGGCCGACAGGAAATTCAGCGCGACGGGGCAGCCCTCGGGGATCGCGGTGCCGCGCATCTCGGTATCTTGCGTCGCCACGCGGACCAGCGCCTGATTGGGGGCATAGCAGCGCAGCATTTCCTCGATCAGCAGGCGCTGATCCAGCGCGCCTTGCCGCAGCCGGGTTTGCAGGTCATGGTCCTGCGCCAGATGCCACGCCATCGAGCACAGGAAGTTGCGCGGCACGACATGGCCGCCGATCAGCATGAGCCGCACCATGCCCGCCAGTTCCTCGAAAGAATAGGGCCCGCCCTCGGGCTGATGTGCCATCAGGCCTGAGACGATGTCGGTTTCGGGATCGCGCGGGTTGGCCATCCGGTCTTCGACCAGCCTGAGCGCGAAGCCGTCGATCTGCCGGCTGATCCCGCCCGCCGTCGGCAGGTCCTGACGCTGAACGGCGGCGACGTAATCGTGACCGAGCTGGCCCAGCTCTTCGGATTCCGACAGGTCCATTCCGGCAAGGATGCACAAAGACCCCACGGTGAAGGGCGCGGCGAAGCCTTCGCCGAATTCGGGCGCCGCGCTGGCGGTCAGCGCCTGCGCCAGATCGCCCGCCAGCGCCCGCAGCGGGCCCTCGATCGCGCGGATGCGGTTTTCCTTGAAGAACAGGTTCAACCCCTTGCGATAGCGCAGCGCCTCGGGCGGGTCCTTTTGCAGGGGCAGCCGGGGCAGCCCCGCGCGGGGCGAGGTGGGGATGACCGTTTGCTTGGTCGCGGTGAAGGTCTGGTAATCCTTCGACGCCTGCACCACGTCGTCGTATTTCGTCAGCGTGTAGAACCCGCCCCAGTTCTGCGACCCCGCGACCGGGCATTGTGCGCGCAGCCGCGCCAGCTCGGCCTGCGGATCGGCGAGCGTCTGCGCGCCATGCGGGTCCCAGTCATGCGGAATGGGGTTCATCGGTCGAAGACCATCGTCGGCAGCCATAGCGAGACCTCCGGGACATAGGTGACAAGGATCAGGAAGCCGAGCATCGCCGCCACGAAGGGCAGCACGCCGCGGATCGCCTCGGAAAGGGGCGCGCGGGCGATGGACGACAGAACGAAGAGATTGAGCCCGATGGGCGGCGTGAGGAACGCGATCTCCATGTTGACGATCAGCAGGATGCCGAAATGGATCGGGTCGATGCCAAGGATCGGCAGCAGCGGCAGCACGATGGGCGTGACGATCAGCAGCACCGCGACGGCATCAAGGAACATGCCCATAACCAGCATGATGAGGTTGAGCGCGATCAGGAATTGCCACGGCTCCAGGCCTGTCGCGGTCGCCCAGCGGACAAGCTGGGTCGGGATGCCCGAGCCGGTGATCCAATGCGCGAACAGCATCGCGAACATGACGATGAAGGTCACGGCCGAGGCCGCCTTCATCGCTTCGGCGGTCATGCTGAACACGTCTTTCCAGCCGACCTCGCGGTACACCAGCACCGCGATCAGCACCGAGGATATCGCCGCCACACCGGCGGACTCCGTGACCGTGGTGATGCCCGAATAGATGCCCACGAAGACCGAGATCGGGATGAACAGGGCGGGCAGGGCGCGCAGGTTGCGGCGCATGAATTCCTGCCGCGACAGCCGCTCGCCCGAGGCATAGCCGCGCTTGCGCGAGATGACCATCACCACCGTCGCCAGAATGACCGCCTGTATCAGGCCCGGCACCACGCCCGCCAGAAACAGGCGCGGCACGGATTCTTCTGCAATGAGGCCGAACAGGATCATCGACAATGACGGCGGGATCAGCATTCCCAGCGTCCCGGACGCGCCGACCGTGCCGAGCGCGAAAGGCCGGTGATAGCCGCGTGCGACCATGGCGGGGATCAGGAAGGTGCCCATCGCCATCGCCGTGACCACCGACGAGCCCGAGATCGCCGCGAACAGCGTCGTTGCCAGCACGCAGACCAGCCCCAGCCCACCGCGGAAATGCCCGACCCAGGCCTCGGCCGCGTCGATAATGATCCGCGCGATGCCGCCCCTTTGCATGAAGGTCGCGGCCATCACGAAGAACGGCACGGCGAGAAACGTGGTCGAGTTGATGCCCGATACCGAGGTCATCGCCGCGTCGAAAAGGGGCCGCCCTTCAAAGGCCAGCATGACCAAAGCGGCGACGCCCAGCGCCACGAAGATCGGTGCGCCCAGAGCCATCAGGGCCAGCATGCCGCCCAGTCCGATTACCGCTTCCATGTCATTCGGCCTTCTTGGTGAATTCCGCCATCTCGGCGGGTTCCGCGCTGGTCGTGATGCCGCGTCCGGCGATGGCCAGCAGGATCATTTTCAGCACCATCAGCCCCATGCCGGTGGGCAGGGCGAGGAACAGGAACCATGCCTGCGGCGTGCGCAGGCTCGAAGCCGAGCGGTCGTCGAGCATCCGCGAGAATTCGAACGCCTCCCAGCCAAGCCACCCCATGACCGCGCAGAAAACCAGCGTCAGCGCGAAGGTGAAGCCTGCGGCGGCGCGGCGCTTGCGTGCAGACAGGCCGCCCACGATGATCTCGGTATTGATGTGGCGCCCCTCGGCGGCCAGCGTGGACCCGGCGATGACCGAGGCCCAGACGATGAAGTAAAGCGCCACCTCGTCGGCCCAGTCGACCGCGTGCTGCGGCGTCAGCACCCGCACCGCCGCACCCCCCATGAAGGTGAACAGCGCGCATAGCACGAGAAGGCCGATCAGCACCGTCTCGATCCGAGACCAGATGCGCAGGATCGTGTCGATCATGAACCCGTCCGTCTTGATAGTGCGACGGGGGCTGGCGCCCCCGCCTGTCTGGTCAATTGCCCTGTCAGTCGCGCTGTCACGCGCCTTGCAGGGCTTCGGCGACGCGGGCCACGAAATCGGCGTTCATGCCCGAGGCCTCGACGATATCGTCCTGCACCGCCAGCATCCGCTCGCGCATATCGGCCACCGCCTCGTCCGAGGGATCGGCATAGGTAATGCCGTTTGCCTCGTTCGTTTCGCGCGCATGGGCCAGTTCCTCGGCCGCATAGTCGCGCGCCCAGTCCACAGTCTGCGACCACGCGTCGTCGATGATCTGGCGCTGCTCATCGGTCAGCCCGTTCATCACGCGCGCCGACATCAGCGGGATATAGACCCCCCAGCCGGCATTGTCGTTGAACGCATAGGCGATGCCCGCTTCCCAGAGCCTGCCGCCCGAGATGGTCAGATCGGTGACCGAGCCCATGCCTTCGATCTGGCCCTGCGTGAGCTGCAGCACGATCTCGGTGCGCGGCGTGGCGACGCCGTTGATGTTCATCGCGTTCATGATCGCCACCACGACCGGGCTGGGCGGTGTGGCCAGCGTGCGGCCTTCGAGCGCGGCATAGCTGTCGGCGGGTTCGACCGTGTAAGCGGTGTTGTTGGGGGCGAATTCGAAATGCCCGCCCGAAGGCACCATGATGCCCCGGCTCTCCAGCATCGCCCAGAGCTCGTCGCCCAGATTGCCATCGAGGATCGCGCGGATATCATCGGCGCTTGCACCGAAGAACATCGGCAGGGTGATGACGCTCAGATTGGGCTCAAGGCGGCTCAGCGTGGGCGAGGCCTGTATGGACAGGTCCAGCGCGCCCGAAGCCAGCGCCCGGATCGCATCGGCCGAGTTATAGAGCTGCCCGGCCGGGAAGATCTCGACCGCGATATCGCCGTCCGAGAGTTCGCCGATCGCGTCGGCCCAATGCTCGGCGGCAAGGTTGCGCACATGGCCCGGCGGGGTTTCCACCGACAGCCGCAGATTGACCGATTGCGCCGAAACCGCCGTCGCGGCGGCCATTACGGCGCCGATCAGCGCCGATCCCAGCAGGTTTTTCCTCATCATCATGTCGCATCCTCCTCCCGATTTGTTCACGATGTCGCTTGTCGTCCCGCGCCCAGTTCCGGCGCCGGATACGCGGTTCCCGGCCCGCCCTCGGCGAACCGGAACCCGGCATTCAAAATGCGCTGCCGCCCGCCGTCGCGCGCGGGCAGGTCCAGAAACAGATCACGCCCGGTCAGATGCGACATCGCCACGGCATCGGCCAGATCCTGCACCCGTGCGGCGGGCACGCCCCGGGCGCGCAACGCTTCTTCCCAATGCGCGGCGGGGCGGGTCTGCAGAACCTCGGCCATCTTGTCCGCCATCGCATCGGCATTCTCGGCCCGCGCGCGCCGGTCGGCAAAGCGCGGATCGTCCAGCAGTGGCTCAAGCCCCAGAACCGCAAGGACCTTGGCCACATGCCCATCCTCGACCGCGCCGATGGTGATCGCGCTGCCCCCGGCACAGGAAAAGGTATCCGAGGTCGGCGCGCGGCTGAAGCCCCGGTTGCCGGTGCGCACAGGCGCCTCGCCCGCGATCAACAGCGGATTGACCACTGACAGCATCATCACCAGAGCCGCGTCCAGCATCGCCACGTCGATTTCCTGCCCCGCGCACAGCCCGCGCTCGCGTTGCAACAGCGCGGTCTGGATCGCAAAGGCGGCCAGCAGGCCGGTAAAGGTATCGACCACCGGAAAGCCCACGCGCATCGCCGGATCCTCGGGCAGGCCCGACAACGACATCAGGCCCGACAGGCTCTGGATGATCTGATCCATCGCTGCGACATCAGCGAGCGGGCCGGTCTGCCCGAAACCCGAGATCGCGCACCAGATCAGATGCGGATAGCGCGCGCGCATTTCGGCGGCGCCAAGCTCCAGACGTGCCATCACGCCGGGGCGGAAATTCTCGACCACCACGTCCGAGGCCGCGATGATCGCTTCGGCCTCGGCGCGCCCCGCGGGCGTCTTGAGGTCCAGAACGACCGAGCCCTTGCCCGCATTGATCCCGGCGAAAGCGGGCGACAGGCCACGCTGGGCAGGGTCGAGCGTGTAATTGCGCAGGTTGTCGCCGCGCGGGGATTCGATCTTGGTGACCTCGGCGCCGTTGAGCGCGAGGAAATGCGTCGCCAGCGGCCCGGCCACGACATGGCTGAAATCGGCGACCTTGATACCGGTCAATGCGCGCTGCGTCATCGACATCCTCCCTGTAGTTCATAGAATGAACTAAATTGGAGTTCTGTCAACGACCTTTTGCGCGATGCCCGTCCGTGACCCGGTCGATCCCGGCCTGAACCCGCGCACGGGCCTCGGCGCCGTCCCAGCCGCGCGCATCGACCATGTCCGCGTCCAGCATGACCGTCGCCACGCCCGCCTCTTCCAGCGCCCGCGCGATGAAGCGCGTTCCGTAGCCCGAAGGGCGATCCGCCGAGGGCACGATAATCACCGCAAGGTCGATGCGGTTCGCCTGTGCCTCTTTCACATGCCACGCGCCCGCCCAGGGCGGTTGGTGCAGATGCTCGTTAATGTCGCTCACCCGCGCGGCCAGCGCCCGCACCGGGTCACCGTGATTCGCGCGGACATAGCCATCGGCGGCGAAGGGCAGGTACATCGACCATGCGAAGACCGCGCCCTGGTCCTCAAACGCGGTGTAGAAGCCGGTGTCGAACCACAGCCCCGCGCCGATCCACATCATCCGCACCCGCTCATCCGGGCAGACCGCCGCACCCGAGGCGATGCGCGCGGCCAGCGCGTCGCGGAACCGTTGTGCATGGGCGAGCGCCCAGTCGCTGCCACGGTGCCATTGGGGGATCATCACGTTGGGGATCATCTCAGAGATCCGCACGGGCAGGCGCGGCGCCTCGGCGATCATCTGCGCGCATGCCTCGAAAATCCGCTCCTGCCGGTCGATCCGCTCCATGAGCTGCGCCAGCGCGCCATCTGGCGTGCGGCGGCCCGCCACCTGTTCGGCCATCTCGGTCAGTTCAGCGATCTCGCCCGCCATCAGATCCAGCCGGTCGGCCCCGACCGTGGCCTCCCAGTCGCGACGCAGTGGTGTCCACCAGTCGGGCTCAGGGTCCGGATGGCCCGGCGCGCTGAGGATCTTCAGTGGCGCGCCGGTCAGCCGCGCCCATTCGGCAAAGATCAGCGGGTGATCGTCTGCCGAAGCCCGCGCGCAGAGCAGCCCCGGCGCGGGCAGGCCGCCCCATGGCTGCGTTTCGGGTCGGCCATCGATCGCGGCGAAAAGCGGCAGGGCGGAATACTTGGCCAGCCGGGCGTGGAAGCCCATCGCCTCGGATGCGTCCAGATGCAGCCCGCTGAGCTTCTTGGCGGCGATGACCGAAGACCACCATTGATTGACCACGACCGGCATGTCGAGCGCGTGGAACACCTCCATCGGCGTGTCGGCATTGGCAAAGGCATAGGCCTCGCCCCCGGCCAGCCGGGCGCGCAGGCTCTTGGCCCAGTCGCGCTGATAGGCGGCGGCCTCGGCGGTGCAGGGCAAAGCGGGGGTCATGCGGCGGGCTCCGGCAGGGAAAGGGGCAGGTCCGAGGGGGTGGGCCAGCTGGGCACGAAGCCCAGATCGACGAACGCGACCCCCGCCGCCGCGCAGTCGCGCGCGATCTGCGGCTTGCGCCAGCCATGCAGATCGTCCTGCGGATCGACCTGCCAGACGAGCGTGTCGATCCGGTGGGTTTTCAGAAGGTCGGGCAGGAGGGGATCCTGCGGCGCGTCCGGCCCCTGCAGATCGAGCACCAGCGCGCCCTGCGCATCAAGCCAGCGATGCAGGCCGTCCCCGCCCAGCGGCGCGCCCGCCAGCGCCAGCCGGGGGCCGGGTCGTGCCGCTGTGCCGGGGGCCAGATCGTGCGCGGTGCCGGTTTCGCGCGCCGCAAGATGCCGGGCAAAGGCTTCGGCGCCCGTGATCGCGCCGTCGCGTTGCAAGGTGTGCAAGGCAGCCAGCGGCCCGGCCCGGTCCGCGACAGCGCCCCGTTGCAAGCCCGTCAGAGCCCGCGTCAACCGGCCGGTCTGTTCGGCGTCGAAGGCTTGCGCGGCGCCGCCTGTGCTGTCCGCGCGCGACCACAGGAAAAGCGGCGGTCCGTCGGGCAGAAGGCCCAGACGCCGAAGTTCGCTGGCATAGCGGAAGGCGTGCAGCGCACCGGGGCCCGCGCGCCAGACCACGATCAACGCAGCCCCGTCGAACGCGCCCCGCTCAAGCCCGAACAGGAAGTTACGCACGAAAGGATCGAGGAACGGCTCAAGCATTGGTGCGACGGCGCTGGGCGAGGGCGGCTCATGTGCCATGCGTGTGACATCGCGCAGTGCCAACCCGGCCAGTGCCGGATGGTCCAGCGGCGCGCCATGGCCGAATATAAGGCAATAGGGGACATTCAGATCGGACAAATGTATTCTCCGCCGCAAGGAGGTTCATTTTATGAACCAATTAACGCAGCCGTCAAACGAAGTCTTGCGCCTTCCAGATGCCGGGGGCAGATTGTGCCGATGAGCAAGGATAGCGTTCCGGCGCCCCATAATCCCGCGCGGGAACAGGTCATCGTTCAGGCGTCTGCGCCGGGCGATACCTCTGTGTCCCCTGACCGTCTGCCCGAGGGCGCGGCGCCGGGCGACCGGGCGTTCCGGTTCAAATCCGGCTCGGTGATCCGCGCGGGCTGGCTGGCCGAGGATCTGCCGTTTCTCAACCGCTCGCTGCGCTATCTTCTGCGCGGTCAGGGCGGTGAGCTGCGGCGGGAATTCGCGCTGGAAAGCGGCGATATCGGCGTGCTGGGCGTGCTGCAATCCAATCCGGGCGTGACACAGAACGACCTCGCGGCGTCGCTGGTGCTGAAGAAATCGGCGGTGACGCGGGTGGTTCAGCGGCTTGAGGCGCGCGGCCTGCTGACCCGCGCGCGCAGTTCCGTGGACCGCCGGGCGAATGTGCTCAACCTGACCGAGGCGGGAATGGATCTGTCGATCCGCGTGCGCGAAGCGGCGGCGGCGCGTCATGCCGAGTGGTTCACGGGAATTAGCCCCGATGAGCGCGCGGTGTTTTTCGATGTCCTGTTCCGTCTGGTGGACCGTCTGGCTGAAACCCATTCGGGTGATGCAACTGACGAGGACGACGATTAACCACGATCTCGCATCAATGGTGTCTCGCGAGCGGTTTGTGTTCTGTCCTCGCGACCGGCATGATATTTTCCTTTGGAAATTCCCCGAGTTCAACTAAACTTGGCGGCAAGTTGACTGATGTCGGGTTGGGCCCATGATTCTGCAAAATACATCTCTGGATGCGGACGTTCTGGCCGCGGTCGTGGGGCATATCGCGCGGCATGCCAATGTCTGCGCGAAGGTCATCGATACGGAGGGTCTTATCGTCGCGATAAACCGTCACGGGCTCGAATTGCTGGACAAACAGGCGCAGGATGTCTGCGGCGAAGCGTGGTCGCTGATGTGGGACGGCGACGCGGCGGAAGAGGCGGCGGGCGCGGTGGCAAGCGCTATGGACGGGCGTCCGGCGTCGTTCACGGCGCACGCGGCAAGCGGTGGCATGCTGCGTGGCTGGCAAGTCTATGTCTATCCGCTGGAATGGCAGGACGGCGCGGTCGCCAAGGTGCTTGTCGTCTCGGCGCCCGAAACGGCAGCGCCCGAAAACTCTGCAGAGCCAGCCCTGCCGTCCCAGAGCTTCGCGGCGCAATTGAACGACGTGCTGCACACGCTGACCAATATCTCGACCATCGCGACCAGTGGCGCCAATATCCTGCGTCGCGGCGTCGGCGAGGATCGCGCGGCGGCGCTGGCCGAAGCGCTCGACGATGCGGGCACCCGCGCGGCCGAGGCGATTCAGAAACTTTCGGACCTGCTGCGGCCCCTTGACGGCGGCGCGCATCCCGGCGCGTTGCCTCAACCGCCCTTCGGCGCCGATCTGACTTCGCATTAGAACGACACGAAAACGCCGGGACGTAGCTTGTTGCCCGGCGTTATCGTTTCACGGATCGGCCCCGGCGGCGCGGCTCAGCCGTTTTTCGCGTCGAGGTTCAGCGCGGCCAGCCCTTTCGAGAGCGACTCGATGGTGAAGGGCTTCGCGATCACCGTCGATTGCGGATAGCGCGCGAGCGAGCCGTCATTCGAGCCATAGCCACTCGCCAGCAGGAAAGGCACCTCCTGCGCGGCAAGGTATTGCGCGACCGGCAGGCTGGTCTCGGCGCCCAGATTGACGTCCAGCACCGCCAGCGACAGCGTGTTTGCCTCGGCCACGCGCAGCGCTTCGGCCACGGATCCGGCGATGTGAACCGTCTGCACGCCAAGCGTTTCGAGAATGTCGGCGGCATCCATGGCGATGATCATGTTGTCCTCGACCACCATCGCCACGCCCGACAGCGCGGGCGGTGTGAGCAGTTCTGCCGGGGCTGAGGTCGCGACCTCTGGGCTTTCGGGCAGAAGGGTGACGAACCGCTCGGGGATCGAAAAGATGGCCTCGAACCCGGTAACCGCGAAGCGGGTCTCGGCGGTGCCTTTCAGCTCGAAGGGAATCGAGCGTTCGATGATCGTCGTGCCGAACCCCCGCCGCTCGGGCGCGCGCACGGCAGGGCCGCCGGTTTCCGACCAGTGAAGCTGCGTGCGGCCATCGGGCAGCTGGGCGATGTCGAGCGACACGCGGCCCGACGGCACCGACAGCGCGCCGTATTTCACAGAGTTCGTCACCAGTTCGTGGAACACCAGCGCCACGCTGCTGAACGCTTCGGGCGCCAGCAGGATGCGCGGGCCGCTCACGATGACGCGATCATGCTCGCCTGAGATATAGGCGTCCAGTTCCTTGGTCAGCAGATCGTGGAATGCCACGGGCGACCATTCGGTGCGGGTCAACTGATCATGCGCCTGAGCCAGCGCATGGATGCGCCCGTCGATGGCGGCGGTGAAATCCTCCATCGAGCTGGCGGTGCGGCGCGACTGGCTGACCAGCGACCGGATCAGGCCCAGCACGTTGCGCACCCGGTGATTAAGTTCGGCAATCAGCAATTCCTGCTGATCCTGCGCGCGCTTGCGCTCGGCGTTCACTTCGTCCGAGAGCTTCAGCACGACTTCAAGCAGGGTGACACGGATCGCCTCGGCGGCGCGAAGGGCGGTGACCGACCATTGTTCGGATCGGTTGCCGACATCCTGTTTCCACGTCTCGAAGCTCTTGCGCGGGGTCAGGCGCGATCCGTTGGGGCCGACTTCGACCGCCTTTTCCGGATTGCCCGCCCATTTCACCTGCCGCACCACTTCCGAGCGGAACAGCACGATGTAATCGCGTGGCGTGCGCGAGATCGGGATCGCAAGGATCCCCGCTGCGACATCGGCATGCTCGGCCATCGAGGGCAGGCGCGCGACAAGGTTGTCAGTGGCGTAGACCCGGCTGGCCGCGGCGGTGTTGAGGAACCGCGCGATGCCTTCGAACTGCGATTGCGTCGGCACCGCGCCGCGCGTCAGATAGGTGCCGTCCGAATAGACCGCGATCCCGTCATAGCCCACGACCTTGGCGATTTCCTCGGCGATGGTGGGAAAGACCTGCTCCAGCCGTTCGCCCGAACTCAGCCGGACCATCAGCCGGTCATGCAGGCGCTGGGCGCGGCCCGATGCGTCCGACAACGCGCGCGCTTCTTGCCGTTCGATCTCATAGGCGAAGAACTGGGCCAGAAGCTCGACAGCCGTGCGGCGCTGGTAATCGACATGGATCGGCGTGCGGTGGTGGCAGGCGAACAGGCCCCACAATTCGCCCTTTTGCAGGATCGACACCGACATCGAACCGCGCACATTCATATTGCGCAAATATTCCAGATGGATAGGCGAGACCGCGCGGCTGATCGACATCGACAGGTCGAGAGGCGTGCCTTCGGGGCTGACCTGCGGCACGATCGGCGAGACAGTATCGTCCACATCCATGATCAGCCGGATCAGGTTGCGCTTGTAAAGCTCGCGCGCCTGCCGGGGGATGTCCGAGGCCGGGAAATGCAGGCCCAGATAGGATTCGGTATCGGCCTCGTCGCGGGCCTCGGCGATCACCGTGCCGTCGCCTTCGGGGCCAAAGCGATAGACCTTCACCCGGTCAAATCCCGTCAGCGCGCGCAATTGCTCGGCTGCGGCCTGCGCGGCGCTGAGCGTGTCGGGCTGGTTCGACACCTTGCGCAGCATGGCCGTGACCTGCGCCATCTCGTCATGGCCGTATTCGCGTTCGGTCGGCTCGAATTCGAAGATGAAGCTGTTATCGGTCATGTGGCTGGCGATATCGAAATGCCGGCCATCGCCCAGCAGATCGATGCCAAAGGCGCGCACCACCGAGTTCTCGTGCGTGGCGGTGCCGATCATCGCGCTCAGCCGTTGCATGATGTCGCGCGGAAGCCGGTCGCCGAGGGGCCTGCCGATCAGATCCTCGCCTTCGAGCCCCAGAATCCGGTCCACATTGGTCGAGGCATGCTGCACGATCCAGTCGGCCGAAATCGCGATCAGCGCGCCGAAGCTCTGGACATTGCCCAGCAAGTGGATCGGCTCGCGGTCGCAATTGGTCAGGTCGACGGCGGTATCGGTGGAAATGAACCTCTCTGCCATGTCAGCTCGCCCGCGCCAGCGGGGACGCGTGCCCGTCCAGCATCAGGATGCTGTCTGCAGCGGCAGTGAAGATGGCAAAGGCGCGGTTGGCATCCGACAGGATGCGTTGCGCTTCGGGTGTGGTGCTGTCCATGGCCCCCATTCGGGCGCAGAACGCGCGCCACGCCGTCATGTCGGGGTCTTGTCCGAAATAGCCGGTCTGCTGATCGTCAGGCAGGCCCCGGCGCATCATCTCGGTCCCCATCTGCGAGCCGAGGACCAGATACGCAACCGCGTCGGGATGCAGAAAAGGCGCGGGCAAGGGGGCGTCGGCGGGCACATTCGCCAGCGCCTCGTCCAGCGTGGCCATGATGCGGTGCAGGCTGGGCGTCGCCTCAGAGGCGTTGCCGTCGCAGGCGCGTCCCAGCGTGGCGAAACCGAGGCGGTGAACGCGGCAAAACGCTTTGCGACGTTCAGCGATCAGCAGGTTCAGGGGAGAGATCCGGTTGTCCAGGGCCTCATGGGCAGGCCGGGTCTGGGATCGGAGGGCGGCACGCAGCGTCGGCGCTGCAGCATCCGCCGGTGCGGTAATAGGATCGAGCAAACTGTATCGCCATCGTTTCTAAAATGGTCATCAGGCAGTTCTGATAACGGTAAAGAACGCATAAACGCCGGTTCGGTTCCCTGACGAAACCGAAAACTCCAAAATCGGTTAACGCGCGTATTTTCGCCAGTCAGCTCGCCTCGACCGCAACGCGCAGGATCTGCCGATAGGGCCGGTCCGGGCTTGCCATGATCGACGGGAAAGCGGGGATATTCACCGCGTTCGGATAGCCCGAAGGTTCAAGGCACAACCCCGCGCGCGGTGCGAACGGCGCGCCCAGCCCGTGGCCGGAATACAGCTGCGCGCCGGGCTGGTCGGACCACAGGCGCAGCCGCAATCCATCGCCGTTCAGGTCGGCGACGGGCATGTCGGGATCGCGAGCTTCGTCGAACAGCAGGAAATCGTCGGCCTCTCGGGGCATGGCGGCACCCGTGCGCAAATCGAGTGTCCCGGCGGGTAGGATCGCGCCCGTCATGATGCCCGCGCCGTCGCGTTCCAGCCGCCGATCCGCCTGAATGCGGGCCATGGGCGCGGGGCCGAGCCGGTAATAATTGTGCTGCGCCAGCGAGATCGGCGTTTCGCAATCGGGCTGCGCCTGCATGTCATAGGTCAGCGTGGTAGCCGCGAGCGTCACGGTCACGGAAATATCGACCGTTCCGGGGAACCCCATCTCGCCTGCGGGCGAGCGATAGGACCAGCGCGCGCGCCGTTCGCCATCGGCCTCGAGCCGCCAATCCACCGCCCACAGCCCGCCCGGCCCGCCATGCAGCTGATGCTTTCCGTCATTGGCGACCAGCCGGTGCCCGCCATAGGCCGCGTCGCCGATCCGGTTCGCCACCCGGCCCACGATGGCGCCCAGAAAATACGGGTCGCGGCGATAGTCGTCGGGGTCGCTATGGCCAAGGATCACCGAGCGCGGACCTTTGTCGGACGGGATCACCCAATCCTGCGTGCGCGCGCCATAGGACAGAAGCGACACGCGGGTCTCGCCATCCTGAAGCTGCACGATGTCCATGATCTGCTCCTGCCTTTGTCCGGGGTCGCCCGCCGCGCCTCTTGTCGCGCAGCCATGCGCGAAAGGCCAGAGGTCGGGGCGGCAGGCGGCTGACCGCCGCTCGCCCGCCCTTAGGTTTCGCCGATGCCCAATTTCGCCGCGTTCCCGCGCGGGGCTGCGCAACACGGGGGCGGGGCGCCTTGGGGCAAGACGGGATCGTTGCAATTTGATCAAATAATTGCTCAAGTGAGTCTTATCGGCACAGTTCGCAAGACGGGGAACCATGGGTCTGGCAACATTGATCGTGATTAACGGGCGGGTCCTGACCATGGACGATACCCAACCACGCGCCGAGGCCGTTGCGCTTCAGTCAGAGCGCATCCTTGCCCTGGGCGACAATGCCACGATCCAGGAGTTGGCCGGGCCGGGCTGCCGGATCATCGACGCGCAGGGCGCCACCGTGCTGCCCGGCTTCATCGAAAGCCACCTGCATCTGTTCATGGGCGGCAACGAGCTGGCGCATTTGCAATTGCTGGGTGTGCATGGACCCGAGGCGCTGGCCAAGGCGCTGAAAGACTATGCCGCCGCTCATCCCGATGCGCCGATGCTGCTGGGGCAGGGCTGCGATTACGGCATCTATGACCGCTCGCTTACCCGTCAGGACATCGACGCGATCATCGCCGACCGGCCCGTCCTGTTCACGGCGCCCGACCACCACACCGCCTGGGCCAATACCAAGGCGCTGGAATTGGCGGGCATCCTGCACGGTCGCGACTTGCCCACCGGCAACGAGATCGTCATGGCCGAGGATGGCACGGCGACGGGCGAGCTGCGCGAGTTCAAGGCGTTCGAGCCGGTGCTTCAGCTGACCGGGCAGGACCGCATCAATGCGGGCATCGCCACCGGGGAAGAGCCCGTGCCGCTGCCCACGCATGACGAGCTTTTGGCCGATCTCGAACCGATGGAACGCGGGCTCCAGTATTGCGCGCGCCACGGCTTTACGTCGCTCGTGAACATGGACGGGAACCGCTACACGCTGCTGGTTCTGTCCGAACTGCGCCGTCAGGGGCGTCTGACCGCCCGCGTGCGCGTGCCCTTCCACTATCGCCCGCATCGCGAGGTCGCGGATCTGGCGGGCGCAACCACGTTGTCGGCCGAGTTCAACGACGACTGGCTGGCCTCGGGCTTTGTCAAGCTGTTCATGGACGGCGTGATCGACAGCGAAACGGCAGTCTGTCTGGAGGATTACCCCGAGACGCCCGGCTGGAAGGGCGATCCGCTGCACAGCGCCGAGCGGTTTTCCGAGATCGCCATCGAAGCCGACCGCCGCGGACTGCAGATTGCCGTTCACGCCATCGGCGACGGCGCGGTGCGGCGCGTGCTCGATGGCTATGAGGCCGCGCGCAAGGCCAACGGTCCGCGCGATTCCCGCCACCGGATCGAGCATATCGAGCTTATTCACCGCGATGACGTGCCCCGGCTGGCCGAACTGGGCGTCGTCGCCTCGATCCAGCCCTCGCACCCGCCCGGCAGTCTGGATTTTCCGATCTTCCCGACCATGGACAAGATCCCGCGCCATCGTTGGAAAGACGCCTATCTGGCGCGTGACCTTGCCGATGCGGGCGCGCATCTGACCTTTGCCTCGGACTGGCCGGTCGCCGACATCAACCCGCTGCGCTCGATTCAGGCGGCGATCACCCGCCCGGTCTATGACGAAGGCGCAACCGACCAGTCCGTCACGCTGATGGAGGCGCTCAAAGCCTATACGATCGGTGGGGCGTGGACCGAGCATGCCGAGGACCGCAAGGGCATGCTCAAACCCGGCTATCTGGGCGATCTGGTCATCCTGTCGGGCGATATCGAAACGACCGAGCCTGAGCGTATCGGTGCCATGAACGTCGCCACGACCATTTGCGGCGGTCGCGTCGTCTGGGAGGCCGCATGAGCGTCGAGATCGAAATCACCGGATTGGGCAAGATCTTCGGTCAGGGCGCGGCTGCGTTTCGCGCGCTGTCGGACATCAATCTGAGCATTGGCACCGGGGAATTCTTTACCCTTCTGGGCCCCTCGGGCTGCGGCAAGACCACGCTTCTGCGCGTCATCGCCGGGTTCGAGTCGCCCAGCATGGGCAGCCTGAAGATCAACGGCGACGAGGTCGCGGCAAAGGGGCCGAATGCGCGGCCCGTCAACACCGTGTTCCAGAACTACGCGCTGTTTCCGCATATGAGCGTGGCGCAGAATATTGGCTTTGGTCTTAAGATGCTGGGGAAACCCAAGGCCGAGATCGACAGCACCGTGGCCGAGATGCTGCGTCTGGTGCGGATGGAGGCGATGGCGGATCGCAAACCCTCGGAGATCTCGGGCGGCCAGCAACAGCGCGTGGCGCTGGCCCGCGCGCTGGCGCCGCGCCCGCGCGTGTTGTTGCTTGACGAGCCGCTCAGCGCGCTGGACCTGAAGCTGCGCAAGGAGATGCAGAGCGAGCTCAAACGCCTGCAGGGCGAGACGGGGATCACATTCGTCTTCGTCACGCATGATCAGGAAGAGGCGCTGACGATGTCCGACCGCATCGCGGTGATGAGCGCCGGGCGCATCCTGCAATGCGGCACACCGCACGACATCTACCACGCACCGACCGACCGCTTCGTTGCGGATTTCATCGGCGACACCAATTTCCTGACCGTGCCCGTTGCGGCGCTCGACGATCAGGGTGCGACGGTCACGCTGCCCGGCGGCGCGCAGGCCGCGGCGCGGCTGCCCGAGGGAATGCGCCCCGTCACCGGCGAAGAGGTCACCGCCGTGATCCGCCCTGAACAGGCGACACTGGCCGAGCCGGGCGCGGGCGATATGGATGGCGTGGTCGAGACCAGCACCTTCTTTGGCACCGATACCCATATCCATCTGAAACTGGCGGATGGTCAGGGCTTCGTGCTGCGGCGTCAGAACACCGCCGATCTGGCCGCGCCCGATCCCGGCAGCACGCTGGGCATCGCGCTGGGCGCGGGCACGCTGCGCATCCTGAAGGACTGACGCCATGGCAACGCCCCCCGACAGCGCAACAGGACCCGAACCCGACCCGCAAAAGGAAAGCCACGGCTGGAAATGGCTGCTCAGCACGCCCGCGCTTCTGGTGCTTCTGGTCGCGGCATCGGGTCCGCTGATGATCGTCGCCGTGTATTCCTTCCTTAGCCCGGGCAATGTCGGCGGGGTGGAATGGGATTTCTCGGGCGACGGCTGGTTTCGCGTCTTCTTTTCGCGCGACATTTTCGACCCCGAGAATGTCAGCTGGAACTGGGCCAATCTCAACGTCTTCTGGCGCACGATCTCGCTGTCTTTGCAGACCACGCTGATCTGCGCGGTGCTGGGCTTTCCCACCGCGTGGTTCATCGCCACCCGTCCGCCCGAGCGGCGCGCGCTGTGGCTGTTCCTGATCACCATCCCGTTCTGGACCAACCTGTTGATCCGCACCTTTGCCATTCAGGAGCTTTTGCGCGGCAATGGCCTGATAAATACGATTCTGGTGGCGACCGGCATCGTTGATGAGCCGCTGCAATTGCTGTTCTCGAATTTCGCCATCCTCTTGGGCATGGCCTATGTCTTTCTGCCGCTGATGGTGCTGCCGCTCTACGCGGCGATGGACAAGCTGGACTTCCGGCTGGTCGAGGCGGGATACGACCTTTACGCCAGCCGCGTCCGCGTGCTGTGGCATGTCATCCTGCCGCTGGTGAAACCGGGCTTCGTCGCAGGCTCGATCCTTGTCTTCATCCCGTCGATCGGCGCCTATGTCACGCCGCGCGTGCTGGGCGGCGGGCGCACGATGATGCTGGGCAACCTGATCGCGCTGCAATTCGGGCAAGGGCGCAACTGGCCGCTGGGCGCGGCGCTGGCGATGGTGCTTCTGATCATCGTGATGGCGGCGCTGGTCTTCTACCTGCGCGCCGTGAACGGAGAGGAGGGCAAGCGCCGTGGCTAAATCCTATGACGTGCGTCGCCTGCCGGGCTTTGGCGCCATCGCCGTTCTGACCTTCATCCTGCTCTACCTTCCGATCCTCGTTCTGGTGGTGTTCAGCTTCAATGCCGGCCCGTCGCAATCGGAGTGGGACGGGTTTTCGCTGCAATGGTACGTCGCGGCTTTCGGCAATCAGCAGGTGCAGGACGTCTCGATCCGCTCGCTCTGGCTTGCCGCCGTGGCGGCGGGCATGGCGACCGCGCTGGCGGTGCCGGCGGCGCTGGCCACCACCCGCGTCAGCCGCTTTCCGGGGCAGACGATGATCTACGCGTTGATCAACCAGCCGCTCATGGTGCCCGAGATCGTCACTGGTATCGCGCTGCTGATCGTCGTCGCCTGGGTCAAGGTGAATACCGGCTATTCGGGCATGGCCTATCTGGTGCTGGCGCATACCGCCTTTTGCATCCCCTTCGCCTATCTGCCGATCCGGGCGCGGCTGGAAACGCTGGATCCGACGCTCGAGACCGCCGCCGCCGACCTTTATGCCAATCCGTGGCAGGCTTTTCGCTACATCACCCTGCCGCTGCTGGTGCCGGGGATCGCGGCCGGATTCATGTTGGGATTCGTGATTTCCCTCGATACCGTGGTGATCACCGAATTCGTCAAATCGGCCGGGCAGGACACGTTGCCCACCTACATGCTTGGCCAGTTGCGCCGCGTCATCACGCCCGAGATGAACGCCATCGCGACCCTGTTTCTGGCGCTGTCGCTGCTGTTCGTGACGGCGTTCTTCCTGATCACCCGTAAACGCGGGTGATCCAATAAAACCAACCAACTGGGAGCCAACACATGAAAAAGACACTGGTATCGACGCTGGCGCTGCTGGCCTCGGCGGGCATCGCCCATGCCGACGGCGTCCTCAACATCTATAACTGGGGCAACTACACCAGCCCCGAGATGATCGAGCAATTCACCGCCGACACCGGGATCGAGGTCACGATCACCGATTTTGACAGCAACGAGACCGCACTCGCCCGCGTGCGTCAGGGCGGCCACGGCTTCGACATTGTCGTGCCGACGCATAGCTACGTGCCGATCTGGATCGAAGAGGGGCTGCTGCAGCCGCTCGACCCTGAGATCGTCACCGATCGCGGCAATATCGCGCCGCAATGGGTCGATGTCGATTTCGATCCGGGCCGTGAATACACCGTGCCGTGGCAATGGGGCACGACCGGGATCGCCGTGAATACCTCGGTCTATGACGGCGACATCAACACCGCCGACATCATCTTCAACCCGCCCGAGGCGCTCGATGGTCGCATCAACGTCATCCCCGAAATGTCGGACGTGATGGCCATCGCCATCTATGCGGCGGGCGGCGACGATGTGTGCACCGATGACATGGACGTGCTGCGCGCGACCCGCGACATGCTGATGGAGGCCAAGCCGCACTGGCTGTCGCTCGATTACGGCACGATCGACAACTACGTCGCCGGCGACATTCTGGCCGGGGTTTACTGGAACGGGGCGACGATGCGCGCGCGCCTGCAGAACCCGGACGTGGCCTACGGCTATCCGGCGACCGGTTATCCTGTCTGGATGGACAACGCCGCGGTGTTGGCCGATGCCGAGAATGTCGAAAACGCGATGATCTTCATCAACTACATCCTGCAGCCCGAACACGCGGCCATGCTGTCGGATTTCGCCCGCTACGGCAACGGCATCGCCGGGTCCGAGGAATTCATGGACCCGGAAATGGCCGCCGCGCCCGAGATCTCGATCCCTGAGGAACTCGTCTCGGCCGGTCGCTTCAACCCGACCTGCCCGCAGGAGGTTCAGGATATCCGCACCCAGATCTGGACCGAGCTTCTGCAATAACGCCTGGATCAGGCAAAACGGGAAACGGGGGCCGCTGGGCCCCCGTTTTCATGCGTCACGCCAGCGCTGCGACCGGCCCGCGCAGCAGCGCCAGCAGCGCGCCGAAATACCCGTCCGAGCGCGCGGGCCGCGTCGGGTCCGAGGTGATCGCCACCGCCAGCCCCGAGCGCGGCAGCGCCGCTATGATCTGCCCGCCATAGCCACGCGCCAAGACCCAGCCGTCCTCGGTCAGGAACCAGCCATAGCCGTAGTCCAGCCCCGAATAGGGCGAACGGGTGCGCGGCAGGCGGCTTGCCGTGACCCAGTCACCGGGTATGACCTGTTCACCGCCCCAGCGTCCGCCATCGCGCATCGTCACGGCCAACCGCAGCATTGCGCGCGGGGTGAGGCCCATCTCGTTGCCGCCGAAGTAATAGCCCTGCGGATCGGTCAGCCAGTCGGGAATGTCGATCCCCAGCGGATCGCCCAGACGCGCGCGCGCCAGATCGCGCAGGCTTGTGCCGGTGGCCTCGGTCAGCGCGGCGCCCAGCACATGCGTGGTGCCGGTGGAATAGATCATCCGCCCGCCATTCTCGGCGATGCGCGGCTGGCGCAGAACGTAGCCCACCCAGTCGGACGAATTGACCCATGCGCCGTAATCCGCGCCCGAGGTCCCCTGAAGGCCCATCCGCAGCGTCACCAGATCGCGCATCGTCAGGTCGCGCACGCCCTCGGTCGCGTCGTCGGGGATGAGGCGGGGCGCCACCTCGTCCAGTGTCGCGTCGATCGACGCGATCTCGCCCCGCGCAAGCGCCGTTCCCAGCAGCAGCGCCAGCAGGCTTTTCGAGCAGGACTTGATGTTCGCGACCTGATCGAGCCCCCGGTCGCGCGGGGCCTCGGCCACGACCAGATCGCCGCCGCGCTGCACCATGATGGTGTGAAGCTGGTCCATGGCGCGGGCTTCTGCGGCCACCTCTTCGGCGGCGGATTGCGCGCGCAAGAGCGCGGGCGCGGCCAGCGGCACGGCCAGTCCGGTCAGCGCAAGGGCAGCAAAGCGGCGGCGCGTCAGGGGCATGGGATCCTCGGAATCTGTCGTCTTCCGGGACAGATAGCGGCCCGTGCGAACGAGCGGCAGCACCCCTCACGCCGACGTGACGGACAGGGGCTGCACAGCGCCGTGATCGCCGGTTCTAGCGCCGCGCCGCCTGTTTGGCGTGCTCGAAATAATCCGCCAGCCGCGTGGCGTGAAAGCGGGCCTGTTCAACGGCCTCGTCGGGCGTGAGCCGCGTGAAATCCAGCGCATCGCCGGGCCTGAGCTGTGCGAAACCGTCCAGATCGTCATCGAGCAGCGTGGCGATCTTGGGATAGCCGCCGGTCGTCTGGTGATCGGCCATCAGCACCGTCGCCACGCCGTCGCCCGCCACCTGAATCGAGCCGCGCAGGATCGGCTCGGACGGGATCTGCAAGGCGTCGCCCAGTTCCAGCGCCGGGCCTTTCAGCCGCACGCCCATCCGGTCGCCCTGCGGCGTGACATGCCACGGCCCCCGCAGCAGCGTTTCCAGCGCCTCGGGCCGGAAGCAGCGCATCTGCGGGCCGGGTACGACATGCAGATGCGCGCGCGGACGGGCTGTGACCGGCAGGGGCATGCGACGGTCCGGCACAAGCGCCGTGTCACGCACGCGGATTGTGCTGCCGGTCGTCACCATGCCGCCGCCCAGCCCCGAGGCCGCGATGGTCGAGGCACTGCCCAGCCAGAGCGGCGCCTCCAGATCGCCCGCAAAGGCCAGATAGGCCCACGCGCCCCAATGGCCGCGCCGCACCACCAGCCGCTGCCCGGCGCGGATCGTCAGAACGCTCCACGGCGCCACCGGCTGGCCGTCGAGCTCGATCACGAAGCCGCCCCCGGTGATGGCCAGACTGACCGCACCCTCGGTGCAATCGAGCGTCAGTCCGCCCAGCGACACCTCGATCACCGGCGCGCCCTCGGGCTTGTTCAGGGCGATATTGGCCAGCGCGAGCGAGCGGCGGTCCATCGCGCCCGACGCCGGAACGCCAAAGCGCAGATGCCCCGGGCGGCCCGAATCCTGCAGGCTGATCAGGGGACCGGCGAAAGCCACCGAAAAGTGCGCCTCAGCCATCGTCGTGCTCCGTCTGGCGGGAATAGTCGTCAAGCGTCAGCCGCGTGAAGCGAACCCGGTCGCCCACATCGAAGAGGAACGGCGCGGCCTCGTCTCCGGTCAGGATCCTCGCGGGCGAGCGTCCCAGCCGCCACCAGCCGGTGGGCATGGTCAGCGTGGTCACAAGGCATTGCGCCCCCGCAATGATGACCGAGCCATCGGGCACGCCCCGCACCGGCGCGGTCTTGCGGTCAAGCCGCAAGGCCTTGGGGAGCTCCGCCAGATAGGCATAGCCCGGCGCGAAGCCATACATTGTCACGCGGTACTCGGCCCCCAGATGCGCGGCGATTACGGCGTCAGCGCTCAGCCCGGTCAGGCGTGCGACCTCATCCAGATCGGGGGCTAGGGGGGCTTCGTAGCAGACACCGACCTTGTGCGTCCGGGGCTTGGCGCTGAGCGCGCGCGGGCGGTGCAACAGCCTCTCGACATGCGCGCGGATCGTCGCGTGATCGCTCACGCGCGGGTCGAAATCGACCAGCAGGTTGACGATGGCCGGCACCCATTCACGCAGGCCGGGGCAGGGGGCCTGCGACAGCGCGGCATCGAGCGCCAGCACGGCCTCATGCGCGGCCTCATCCTGCGTTTCAGCGAATTCAACCAGCAGCGCGTGATCGGCCACGGGCGTGAAACGGGGGAAGCTGTCTGTCACAGGAAGCTCGCGATCTCGACGTTTCGCGATTCAAGGGCGGTGCGGATCTCGCGCGCCATCGCCACCGCGCCGGGGCTGTCGCCATGCACGCAAACCGACTGTGCCTTAAGCGGGATGGGATCGCCGCCTACCACCGACATCCGCCCGCTTTCCAGGAAACCCAGCAAGCGTTCCGCCGCCGCGCCCGCATCGTGGATCATCGCGCCGGGCTGGCTGCGCGGGACAAGACGGCCATTCGGCAGATAGCCGCGATCCGCGAAAATCTCGGAAAACACGGTCAGCCCTGCCGCGCGCCCCGCCTCTTCCAGCTCGGTTCCAGAAATCGCCAGCAGGGCCAGATCGCCGGGCTGAGCCTTGATCGCCGCGACGATGGCATCGGCCATCGCGCGGTTGTCCATCGACACATTCGACAGCGCACCATGCGGCTTGACGTAGTGGATGTGGGCCCCGGCCATAGCGGCCACGCCCGCCAGCGCGCCGATCTGCGCCGCCACCATGCGCCCGGCCGCGGCCGGGGACATCGGGATGACACGGCGCCCGAAGCCTTCGCGGTCGGCATAGCCCGGATGCGCGCCGATGACCACGCCGCGCTCGGCAGCAAGCCTGAGCGTGGAGAACATCGTCTCGGGATCGCTGGCATGGCCACCGCAGGCGATATTGGCCGATGTGACGATATCCAGCATCGCCCCGTCGTCGCCCATGCTCCACGGGCCGTAGCTTTCGCCCAGATCCGAATTCAGGTCGATCTTCATGGCCCCTCCGCGCTGCGCGCGCCAAGCCAACCCCGGCGCGCCCATAAGGTCAAGCCCTTAGAACGCCAGCACTTTCAGGCCCATCCACAGGCCCATGGCCAGCATCATCACGCTTTCGGTCAGCGACACGAAGCCAAGCGGCACGTTCGACGAGCCGCCCACGCAGGCGCATTTCAGCTCACGCTTGTCGATATAGACCGCCTTGAACACGCTGACCGCGCCGATCCCGCCGATGAGGATGGCGACGGGCGAGGCCAGCCAGATCAGCGCGCCCGCCGTCATCAGGATCCCGGCCCCCGCTTCGAGGAACGGATAGACATAGCCATAGCGCACCCAGCGTTTGGCCAGCAGGTCGTAGTTCAGGAACATGGTCGAGAATTGTTCGACATCCTGCAGCTTCTGGATCGCCAGCACGACCATCGACAGCGAGATGAACCATTCAAACGCCCGCAGCGTGAAGGGCGTGCCGTATTGGTGCAGCGACAGGCCCAGCGCCAGAAGCGCGGTGCAGGCAAAAATGGCGATCACCGGCTGGTACGAGGTATCGCTTTGCTCTTCCTTGGGCGGGTCCTTGTGAAAGAATACCCGCAGATCGTCATAGCCGCCGATCCGGTCGCCGGCGATGAAGGTCTGCGGCGTGGTTTCGACGCCGTGCTTCTCCATGAAGGCATCGGTTTCGGCGCGGGTCTTCAGGTGGTGGTCTTCGACCTCGTACCCTTCACGTTCGAGCAAGTCCTTGGATTTCAAGCCGAAGGGGCAGGTATGCTCGGGCATGACCATGCGGTAGAGCACGGCCTGCTTGGCGGATTGGGTGGTGTCGCGTGGCATCGCGGCCTCCGTTTCTCGTGGCGTTCGTTGCAGATGCGTCTGCAGGGATAACGGGGCTCCAGCGCTGGAAGGTTCCACATCAGAGAGCAAATAAATCCCGATATATCTTGAAAGCCGATATATCGGGATTTATTTCTCGGCCATGAAAGCCCCGACCGATTCGTCCGATGCCTGCCCCGTGAGCCGCCGCAAAACGCGACGGTTGTTCGATTATGGCGAGCTTCGGCTGCTTATCCTGTCGATGATCGCCGAGCGTCCGAGGCATGGGTATCAGATCATCAAGGCCATCGAGGATCGCTTTCACCGCAGCTACAGCCCCAGCCCCGGCGTGGTCTATCCCGCGCTGAGCTGGCTCGAAGAGCAGGGCTTCGTCGCCGTGTCGGCGGGCGAGGGGGGGCGCAAGCTGTCCACCATCACCCCGCAGGGCCGCGCGGCCCTTGCTGCCAATGCGGCCCTGATCGCCGATCTCAAGACCCGCAAGCCCCTTGGCCGCCACGGGCTTCCGGTCGAGGTCGAAGACGCCATGGACGCCATCAAGGCCGCCTTGCGCAAAGAATTCTCCGCCAGCCCGACGCCAGAGCGGATCACCGCCATCGCCGCCAAGCTTCACGCCGCGGCCGAGAGCCTTAACGACGTGTCGTGAGCGTCGCCTCTCTACAGGATCCGGACATGGAACAAGTTGCCGAACAAATCATCACCCGCCACCGCCACGAGCTGAAGCGCCGCGAGCTGACCGTGACCTCGGTCGAACGGCTGACCCCGCACATGCTGCGCCTCACCTTCACCGGCGAGGATCTGGCCGATTTCACCAGCCTTGCGCCCGACGACCACATCAAACTTCTGCTGCCGGGCGACGGCGACAAGCCCGAGATGCGCGACTACACGCCCCGCAGCTTCGACATCGCGCGGCGCGAATTGGTGGTGGATTTCGCCATCCACGACGCCGGTCCCGCCACCGCCTGGGCGCTGGACGCCAAGAACGGCGATACGCTGATGGTCGGCGGGCCGCGCGGCTCGGCGGTCGTGGCGCCGATCTTCGACTGGTGGATGCTCATCGCAGACGAGACCGGGCTGCCCGCCATGGGCCGCTGGGTCGAGGAACTGCCCGAAGGCACGCAGGCGATTACGCTGGGCGCGGTGCCCGGCGCCGAGGATCAGCAGGACTGGACCACCAAGGCAAGCCACGAGGCCCATTGGGTACACCGCCCGGTCGCTCAGGCCGCCGATTCCGCTCCGCTTCTGGATGCCGCGCAAGAACTCGCCCTGCCCGAAGGCCGGGGCTTCATCTGGATCGCCGCCGAAGCCAAGGTCGCCCGCGCGCTGCGTGACCATTTTGAAAGCCGGGGGCACCCGCGCACGCAGATCAAGGCCGCCGGTTATTGGATCATGGGGCAGGCCGACAGCTCGGACAAAGCGCTCGACTGAGGCACCGGCTTAAACCGTCTCACCGCGCGACATCCGGTCAAGAAAGGCCTCGGCCTCGTTCAGCACCGTCGCGCGGTGGTCCTCGTCCATCCGCTCCCATGTGCGGTACATCTGCGCCATCCGCGGATTGCCCTCGAACCGCTCGCGGTGGCGGATCAGGAACGCCCAGTAGAGCAGGTTGAACGGACAGGCCTTGTCGCCCGTCTTCGCCTTCACGCTGTAATGGCAGTCGCCGCAATAATCCGACATCCGGTCGATGTAATTGCCGCTCGACACATAGGGTTTCGATCCGACGATCCCGCCATCGGCGAACTGGCTCATGCCCACCGTATTGGGCGCCTCGACCCATTCGAACGCATCGAGATAGACGCTCAGATACCAGTCATGCACCTCAGCCGGGTTGATCCCGGCAATCAGCGCGAAGTTCCCGGTAATCATCAGCCGCTGAATGTGATGCGCATAGGCCTCGTCGCGGGTCTGGGCGACGGCGAGGTGCAGGCAGTTCATTCGCGTCTGGGCGCCCCAATAGAGCGGTGGCAGCTTGCGTTGGTGGTTCAGCTGATTGCGGCGCGGGTAATCCGGCCCCTCGCGGAAATAGATCCCGCGCATGAATTCGCGCCAGCCGAGGATCTGCCGGATGAACCCCTCGACCGCATTGAGCGGTGCATGCCCATCGCGATAGGCCTGTTCGACGCGTTTGCAGACCTCCAGCGGGTCCAGCAGGCCGATATTCAGATAGGCCGAGATCAGCGCGTGATAGAGGAAGCGGTTGCCCGCCAGCATCGCGTCCTGATAATCGCCGAACGACGGCAACGAGTGTTTCACGAAGTGATCCAGCACCTTACCGGCCTGTTCCGCATCGGTGGCGAAACCGAACGGCTCCAGCGTACCGAAATTCTCGCCGAACCGCTCGCTCACGAGATCCAGCACCGGCTGCACCGTGTCGTCGGGTGCGAACCAGAGGGGCTTCGGGGCGAACAGGTCGTCCGAGGCGGGCTTGCGGTTTTCATGGTCGTAGTTCCACTGACCGCCCTCGGGCTGGTCGCCGTCCATCAACAGGCCCGTCTTGCGCCGCATCTCGCGGTAGAAATACTCCATCCGCAGCGCCTTGCGCCCCTCGGCCCAGTCGTCAAACGTCTTGTGGCTGGCGATGAAGCGGTCGTCTTCCAGCAGCGTCAGATCCAGTGGCACATCATCCAGCGCCTCGATCAGCCGCCACTCGCCGGGCCGCGTGGCGATCACCTCGGACGCGCCGTGCTGATCCGCGCGCCGCAGCAACTCGCCGGGGATCGACCCCGCATTGTCCATATCGTCCAGCCGGGTGTAATCGACCGTCCATCCATCAGCACGCAACGCCTCAGCGAATTTGCGCATTGCGGCGAAGATAAGCGCGATCTTCTTGGGGTGATGGGGGACATAGCCCGCCTCGTCGGCCACCTCGGCCATGACCACCCGGTCGCGGGCTTTGTCCGCCGCCTTCAGCGCCGCGACCGAGGGCGTCAGCTGGTCGCCCAGCACCAGAACCAGCCTCACCACGCCACCGCCTTGCCCGCCCAGTCGAAGAACCCGCCATTATCGGCAGGCCCCAGCTCCTCCAGAACCGAAAGCAGGTTCGCCGCTGCCTGATCCGGCGTGACCTTGCGGTGGCCGGGATAGCCGGCCGTGAACGCGGTTTCGACCGTGCCGGGATGCAGCGCCACGACCACGGCCTCCTTGCGCTTGCGGGCGATCTCGATAGCGGCGGTATGCACGATCTGGTTGGCTGCGGCCTTGGACGCGCGATAGGCGTACCAGCCGCCCATTGCGTTGTCGCCGATCGAACCCACCCGCGCGGTCAGAACGCCGACCTTGCAAGGGCCCTTGGCCAGCAGCCGCGGCAGGGCGCGCAGCAGCAGCGCCGGGCCGATCGCATTGACCGCCATCACCCGCGCCATGACATCGGCGTCGATCTCGGAAAGCGATTTCTCGGGCCGCGCCCCCTCGGGGGCGAGAATGCCGCTGGCCACGATCACCGTGTCGAAACCCGGCTCCAGCGCGCCCAGCACCCGCTCGACAGACGCCGCGTCGGTGACGTCCAGCCCGTCATCGCGCCGCGACAGGCCAGTGACAGAGACGCCGCGCGCGTCCAGCGCGCGCCCCAGTGCCGCGCCGATCCCGCCCGAGGCGCCAATGATCAGGGCTTTTTCCATCCCCCACAGGATAGCGCGGACCGATCAACCGCCAAGGCCGCGCGCGCGCATCTTTAATCCTCAAATATCCTCGGGGGTGAATGGGCCGCAGGCCCAGAGGGGGCAGACAGCCCCCTCACACCGGCACCCGGCTCTTACGGCGTCAGCCGCATCAGGCGACCGGGATCGCCGTCCTCGATCAGCCAGACCGCGCCGTCTGGCGCCACCGCCACGTCACGGATCCGCGTGCCCATGTCGAAGCGCTCGGCCTCGTCGGGCTGGCCCTGATCGTCGATCTCGACCCGCACCAGCGCCATCCCCGCCAGCGCGCCGATCAGCGCCGAGCCTTCCCAGTCGGGGAACATCGCACCGGTATAGAAGGACAGGCCCGATGGCGCGATGACCGGCGTCCAGTAGAGCGGCGGCGCGATGAATTCAGGCCGCGTGTCGTGGTTGGGGATTGCCGAGCCGTCGTAATTCGTCCCTTCCGAGACATCCGACCAGCCGTAATTTCCGCCCGGCTCGATGCGGTTGAACTCGTCGCCGCCGCGCGGTCCCATCTCGTGCTCCCACAGCACGCCGTCGGGGGCAAAGGCCAGCCCGTAAGGGTTGCGGTGCCCGGTCGACCATGTGAGCGACTGCACCGGCCCTTCGCCCGCCCACGGATTGTCCACCGGTGCCGAGCCGTCGAGATTGAGCCGCAGGATTTTGCCGCGCGCCATTGCCGGGTCCTGCGCGGTCTCGGATTCCGTGCGCTCGCCCACGGTCAGGAAAATATGCTCGCCCGCCGGGTCGAAGGCGATGATCGCGCCGGGATGCCCGCCGCCGCCGCCGCCATCGGGCTGGCGCCAGATCTCGGTCAGATCCGACAGCCGGGCCGATCCGCCGCTTTGCCGCAGCACCGCGCGGGCCAGCACGATCTGGCTCCCATCCTCGCCGGGGGCGTTATAGGTCAGATAGACCACGCCGCTATCGGCATAATCGGGCGCGGGGGCGATATCGTGCAGGCCCAGCTGCCCGGAAACCTGCACGCGCGGCACATTCGCGACCTCGGTCTTCCGGCCCTCGGGCGTGACGAGGAACAACCGCCCGTCATGCTCGGTCACCAGAAGGCGCCCCTCGGGCAACACGGCGACGGCCCACGGGGCCTCGAAATCGGCGATCTCGGTCACCGTGAAGGGCAGGTCGGGCAAAGCGGGGCGGTCGCCTGCATTGATCCCCTGCGCGACGGCGGCGATCGTGGCAATCCCGGCTCCGGCGCCGAGCAGAGAGGCAACGAGGGTCAGGCGCGATGGCATAGTCATCTCCAAGGTCAGGGCGTTCGGGCTGAACGGATGCGTCTGGCGCGCTTAATCTAATTCGCGACGGCGCGAATACCACCGCCCGGGGCACGCGCCCACGCGCCTGTGACCCCGCGCCGCAGGCGTCGCGACCGGTGCGAGCGCGCGGCCGATGCGTGCTGGGACAAATTTCTCACAGCGCGCAAAGCTCTGGCGCAAATGCGTAACCGGCATGGCCCCCGGGTGCGGATATGGTATTTGCCGACCCACAGCGAGGCAAAGCCCAGCCAGATCCCCCATTCGATCAGGAGGTTTTGGATGCCCCGACTGTCCCCCCAATCTTGTCCCGTGCCCCTCACTCTGCCCGTCACGGTTCCCGGCCTGAAGGCCCTGCTTCTGTCCGCCGTTTCGGTGTCCGGCCTGATGGCTGCGCCCGCCGTTGCGCAGACCTCGCCGCTGGTGCAGTTTCTGGGCACCATCGTGCTCGACCCCGCCTTTGCCCGCGCCCGCGACCCCGAAGGCACGGCGGCCGATCGCGGCAACAGCCATTACGTCGCCGATGCCGAGCTTGAACGCGCGCGGACGGGCGATCTGCGCGATCTGTTTTCCGGCATCGCCTCGGTTTCGGTCGGGGGCGCCATTCCGATTGCGCAGAAGATCTTCGTCAACGGCATCGACATGCTCAACCTTGCCGTGGTGATGGACGGCGTGTCACAGAACAACCGGCTGTTCCACCATATCTCGGCCAATGCGTTTGATCCCGGACTGTTGCGCTTCGTGCGCGTCGATGCGGGCGCGGCACCTGCCGATCTGGGGCCCCACGCGATGGCGGGCGCGGTGGTGATGGAAACCGTGGACCCGGTCGATTTCCTCGACCCCGATGCCCGGTTCGGCGGGGATGTTCGGCTGTCTTTCGACAGTAACGGCCAGACCTGGGGCCGCGCGGCGACGCTGGCGGGGCGGATGGGCGCGCTGGAATGGCTGGCCTATGCCCGCCGCGCCACGGGCGACGATTACCGCGACGGGGCCGGCGATCTGGTCGCGGGCAGCGCGGCGGCGCTCGATACCGGGTTGGTGAAACTGGCGTTCCACGGCGATAACGGCCACCGGTTCGAACTCTCGGCCCAGAGCATGGAAGACAACGCGCTGCGTCCCTACCGGGCCAATATTGGCAGCGTCGGCCGCCCCGATCCGCTGCGCCTGTACGAAACCCGGCGGCGGACCTTTGCCTTCACCTATGAGAACACGCAGGCCTCGGGCTACTGGGATCCGCGTCTGACCCTTGGTCTGTCGGATGTGACGGTGGCGGTCGATCAACCCTTTGATCCGGCCCTGTCGCCCAGTCTGGGCGAGAACCGCACCTATTCGGGCAGTTTCCAGAACACCTTCCACCTGTCGCCCGACGACACCATCGTCGCGGGGATCGATTACTACGACCGCCGCAGCCAGTATTCCGACCGCGCGACGCGGCCCATCGTGGAATCGGCGCGCAACTGGGGCCTGTTCGCGCAGGCCCGGCTGGAACCCGGTCAGGCGTGGTCGCTTTCTTTCGGTGCGCGCTGGGACCGGCAGGATTTCGTCGGCACGAATGGCTGGGAAGAGAGCTTTTCGGGCCTCAGCAGCAATCTTTCGGTGTCGTATCAGGCAACGGATGCGCTGCGGCTGCGCGGCGGGATCTCGTCGGTCTTCGGCGGGGTGGCGCTTGAGGACAATTTTATCTTCAATCCGGGCTGGGATTACACCGGGATGCGCGCCTCGCGGGCCGATAACGTGACACTTGGTTTCGACTGGGAACAGCAATCGCTTCGGCTTGATGGCGAGGTCTTCATGACCCGCCTGAACGATGTGCGCCTGAGCAGCTATGCGGCCAACGCGACCGGGGATGCCGAAAGCCGGGGCTTCAATCTGGGCATGGGCTTTGGATGGGACAACGGCTTTCTGCGCGCAAGCTACGCCTATAGCCAGATCCGCGTGAACGGCGCGCCGACCGACAGTTACTCGGCGCTGGATCTGGGCGCGCCTCTGGGCGGCGTCATCGCGCTGGAGGCGCAGCACCGGCCATGGGGCGGCGATCTGGTGATCGGTGGCAGCGTCGAGGCGGCGCTGGCCTATGACGGTCTGGGTGTTGACTCGGATCAGAGCCTGCCGGGCTACACCGTGTTCAACCTGTTCATGGAATACGAGCCGCCCTCGATCCCCGGTATGGTTCTGCGCGCCGAAGTGAACAACGTCTTCGATACGCGCTATGCCGACCGCTCGACCTATGGCGGGGATTACGCTTCGGTCACGCCGCTTTACGAGCCGGGGCGCAGTTTCGCGCTGACCGCCTCGATGCGGTTCTGATCGGGGCGCGCGCGGGGCAGGGTGAGGCCTTGTTCCGCGCCCTTGGCCTTGGGGCGGAAACATGCTGAGAAGGTCCGTCCCAACGCACAAGGCCCGCCGATGTCCCGTCTCTCGCCGCTGCCCCGGATCATGGTCGCCCCGAACGGCGCGCGGCGCAGCAAGGAGGATCATCCGGCGCTGCCGGTTGCCATTGCCGAAACCGCCCGCTGTGCCGCCGCCTGCCACGCCGCCGGGGCGGGCGCGATCCATGCCCATCTGCGCGATGCGGACGGGCGGCATTGGCTGGATGCCGGTGCCTATGGGGAACTGATCGCCGAGATCGCACGCGTGGCACCCGACCTGCCGGTGCAGATCACCACCGAGGCTGCCGGGCGCTACGATCCCGCCGCGCAACGCGCGCTGTTGCGCGACATCCGGCCCGAGGGCGTCTCGATCGCGCTGACCGAGATGCTGGCCGACGGCGACCGAAAGGCCGCGCAGCGCGCCTATCATGCGCTGGCCGAGGCGGGCACCGCCGTGCAGCATATCCTCTATGATGCCGATCAGCTCGACTTGCTGGCGCGCGAACAGGCGGCGGGCACGATCCCGGCGGGCGATCTGCAGATGCTCTTCGTGCTGGGCCGCTATACGAAGGGCCAGCGCTCGGACCCCGCGATGCTGGACCCGTTCCTCGACCGGCTTGCCGCGTTGGGCCTGACCGGCGACTGGGCGCTTTGCGCCTTCGGCCCGACCGAGACCGCGTGTCTGGCCCACGGGCTGCGCCGGGGCGGCTGTGCGCGCGTGGGGTTCGAAAACAACCTGTGGATGGCCGATGGCAGCCTTGCCCCCGACAATGCCGCCCGTGTGGCCGAGATCGCGGCGCTGCTTTAGCCCGGCGCCTCCATCGCCGCGCAGGCGCGCCGTACCGCCGCCCGCAGCCAGCGATGCCGCGTCGAGCTGTCCGAGAGCGGGCTCCAGACCATGCGGATCTGCATCCGGCTGTCGAAGGGCGCCGGGATCGCCGTCAGCGCCGGGCTGAACATCTGGCCCAGCCGCGCGGGCGCGGTGAGCACCAGCTCGGACCCGGCCATGAGCCGCTCGACACCCCCGAAGGACGGCACCTGCAGCACCGGGTCGAACGCGATCCCCTGCCGTGCCAGATCGGCCTGCCAGAACGGGCTCCAGCCCTCGGCATAGACGATGCCCAGATGCTGTGCGGCGGCGAAGTGCTCCAGATCCAGCCCGTCGCGCGCCACCTCAGAGCCGGGATCGACGAAACAGGCGTAATGCTCGTCAAACAGCACCTCGCTGCGCAATTTCTCGCGCCCGGCCGGCATCGGCGTCAGGGCCAGATCGCAGTCACGCTCCAGCAGCATCCGGTGCGGCGCGAAATTCGCAGGGATCACCGAAACCCGCAAGAGCGGCGCTTCGGCCCGCAGAATCTGCAACAGCGGCGGCAGGATCAGGCAGCGTTCGTAGAAATTCGCGGCGATGGTGATCGTCGCGCCGTCGCGGGCGATATCCTCGGCCTCAGGCGCAATCGAGCGCATGGCGTCCAGAATCGGTCGCAATTGTCCGACGATATCGTCGCAGCGTGCCGTCGGGCTGAGCCCGCCGAGGCTACGGTGAAACAGCGGATCGTCCAGCGCGCGTCGCAATCGCTCGAGCGTATGGCTGGCGGTCGATTGCGCGATGCCGCTGCGCTCAGCCGCGAGCGACAGCGACCCGGCATCGTGGATCCGGCACAGAAGCGTGAGCGCTTTC
Source organism: Rhodobacter sp. NTK016B (assembly GCF_017303295.1). GTDB lineage: Bacteria > Pseudomonadota > Alphaproteobacteria > Rhodobacterales > Rhodobacteraceae > Pararhodobacter. Next base: position 94,926 of record NZ_JAFKOK010000015.1, read on the forward strand.
AGGTCGAGTGACAGAATATCGAATTTCTGCATGTCCGTTATCGCTGGATTTCCTCTGGTCGATACGTGATCGCTCGAAACACGAGCCATGCCAAGGGAGGATGTTATGGTGGTTACGGCCAGGGAGCTGCCGGTGATCGACGATGTGGCGCTGGGCGCGATGTTCGACGACCCCTATCCGATCTACGAGCGCCTGCGGCGCGAGGCCCCGGTCGCGTGGATCAAGCCCGCCAACATCGCGCTGATCACCACCTTTGACGACATCATCGCCATCGAGAAGGACGACATCACCTTTCCCGCCAACGACCCGCGCAGCCTGATGTTCCGGTCGATGGGGCACACGCTGATGCGCCGCGACGGCGATGACCACATGACCGAGCGCCGCGCGCTGGTGAAAACCTTCAGCCCGCCGATGATCAAAAGCCACTGGGCGCCGAAATTCCAGCTCTTCGTCGATGAACAGATCGCGCATCTGCGCACCAAGAATGGCGGCGATCTGTTCCGCGACTATTGCGCCCCCATTGCCAGCCGCGCGCTGGCCGAGGTGATCGGTATCCCTGAAGTGTCGTGGCAGGACATGCTGTGGTGGAGTCAGGCGCTGATCGACGCCACCGGCAATTATGCCGATCTGCCCGAACCGTGGGAGCGCTGCGCACGCGCCAATGAGGGGATTGATGCGGCCATCGACCACCATGCCGAATACTGGCGGCGTGAGCCCAACCCCTCGGCCCTTTCGGCGATGCTGCAGGCGGGGTTCCCGATGGAAAAGATCCGCGCCAATATCAAGGTGGCCATCGGCGGCGGCATGAACGAGCCGCGCGACGCCATCGGCACGCTGACCGTGGCATTGTTGGAAAACCGCGATCAGCTGGCGGCATGGCGGGCCGATCCGGGGCTTCGGCGCAAGGCATTCGAGGAAGCGGTGCGCTGGGTCGCGCCCATCGGCATGTATCCCCGCAAGGTGGCGCGCGATACGGTTCTGTCGGATACGCTGCTGCCTGCGGGTACGGCGATCGGCCTCGTGGCCGGGTCGGCCTGCCGCGATGAAAGCAAGTTCGGTCCCGGCGCGGGCCGCTACGACCTGCATCGCCCGCAGGCGCCGCATCTGGCCTTCGGCTCGGGTCCGCATTTCTGCCTCGGGGCGTGGATGGCGCGGATGCTGGTGGGAGATATGGCGGTACCGGCGTTGTTCGAAAACCTGCCCAACCTGCGGCTCGACCCCGACCACCCGCCGCGCTGGGGCGGCTGGGTGTTCCGCGGGCCGCTATCGGTCCCCGCTCTGTGGGAGGCGTAACCGTGCCCGTCGGCCGATCCTGGCGTAGCGAGCATCCTCTGGCGGATGCTGCGCGAACCAGTCGACGATCATCGGCATGTTGCCTTCGAAGGCACCGGGCGCGAACACGTTGAGCACGCCCGCGCGCCGGTCGCTTCGGTTCTCGAAATCATGCACCACCCCCGCCGGGACGAACACGAAACTGACCGGCCCGGCATTGCGCCATTCGTCGCCGACAAGAAAACTCATCGTGCCGTCCGGAACGTAGGAAATCTCGTCCTCACGTGCGTGGGAATGCGTGCCGATCCCTTTGGTGTTTGGCTCCATCCGCCATTCCGAGATCGAGGACCGGTCCGGGGGCTCGTCGCCATCGGCTTTGAAACGGGCCTGAATGCGGCCCATGTCATAATCCCGGCCGTCGCCAGGCATCAGGAAAATCGGTGTTTTGCCTGTCTCTTGACCCATGTCCCGTCTCTCTGAACGCCCGTTGTCAGCCTGAGCCTAGGTGTTTGGGCGCGATCCATTCGACGGAATGGAAGGAAGCACTATGGGACAAGTTCGTCATGGCAGCGCCACGTACTGTTACCCGACAGGCGATTTGCATGGCAAATCCGCCGAGAGGGCGCGCAGGCTGTCGACTTGTGCCGCCACGCTCGAAGCGATGTCTTTCCGGAATGCCGAAAGTCGCCGGTCAGGGAATCCATTATCGAGCCCATGAATGGCCGCTTCGTCGAGGTCGGCGCGACAACAGTTGTTATTTGATTTGGGAATGCCTCAGTCGTTGGTTTCTCACTTTTTTCCGTCCGCCGACCCGTGGATCTGATCGTTACCGTGCTGTTTCAAATAGTCCGACGACGGACACCTCGATCTCATGGTCGGCGATTGACCAAAGCGATACCAAAGACGGCGAAAGCCCCTCCGGCGACATGGGCTGATGTCAGCCGTTCACCCAGCAGCGTCACGGCGAGCACAGCACCGAAAGCCGGCATCAGGTGCAGGAACTGACCCGCGCGTTCGGGCCCGATCTGGTCGAGCCCCCAGGACCAAAGCAGAAATCCCAGAAGCGATGCGCAAACAGCGATATAGCCAATAGCCGCGATGATCGGCGCGGTCATCGGAACGGGCTGAATGCCCTCAATGGCAAGAAGGGGCGCCATGACGCAGAGCCCGACGATGACGCTGGCCGTCAGTGTCACGTCCTGCGGCAAGCAGGCGGGTCGCCGGCGCAGCAACAGGGAATAGGCCGCCCAGACCAGGATCGCGCCCAGCATCCAGAGGGACCCTGCATCCGCGAAGCCGGCACGAATGTCGCCGCCGCCCGAGAGCACGATGATGCCTGCACCGACGGCCGAGATCGCAAGTCCGGCCAGCTGTTTCTTTCCCGGTCGGAACCCGTTCCAAATCGCGCCACCGATGACGGTGACGACCGGCGCGAGCGACAGGATGAGCAGGGCATTCACCGCCGGCGTCAGTGTCAGCGCCTGGTAGACCATGGTGTGGAACGCGGCGATGCCGGTCAGCCCCAGAAGGACGATCAAACGCCAATGCACCGCCAGTTCGGCGCGGCATCGCAACAGGCCGGGCAAGGCGAGAGGCAAGAGCAGGACCAGGCAGAGCGACCAGCGGATGACGTTCAACTCCAGAGGCGGGATCATTCCGCCAAGGGCGCGTCCGGCGATGAAGTTTCCGGACCAGAAGAATGCGGCGAAGGTCAGGGCCGTCATGGCCGGGATCGCACCGCGGTCGGGTGCCTCTGTCATTTGCATGGTCGTCTCCTCCTTTGCTGTGAGCGAGGAGACTGCATCGGATTGCTTGGGTCATGAGGCCTGTGTCCCGCAGCGCCCGCTTATTTCGGGCGACGTGGGGTCAAAAGTCCCGTTGACGTGCGGACAGAACCTGAACGATCGCTTCGGATCGGCTCCGCGCTCCGAGTTTTCCGAGAATGGCCGAGACCTGATTGCGCACCGTCTTTTCGGATTTTCCCAGCCGTGCCGCGATTTCCGAATTGCCCAGCCCCTCGGTCAGACATCCCAGCACGTCCCGCTCCGCCGGCGAAAGATCAAAGATCGCCTGGACCGGGCGGGACGCAATATCCGGTCTTGGCGCGCCGTTGCCCAGAAATGCGTTGATCTCGCGCCACATCTGTTCCCATGCGGGCTCCTGCTCCAACAGGACGTGGCTCGCGCTCTCCAAGGCAACGAAGGAAGCGCCGGGTATCGCTGCCGCCAGTTGCCGGCCCTGCTCGAACGGAATGCGCGCATCGTGGCGGCTGTGCATGACCAGCACCGGCAGCGCCAAACGCCGCGCCTCCTCAAGGACATCGATGCGGTGCAGAGCGTCCAGCGTCCGCGCGGCGACATCGGGCGAAGCGGACAGGCGTTGCAGGTCCTCCCACCAGCCGACCTGTTGCGCCGTTCCATTCGGGACGAAGAGCTGCGTGAACACATGCGAGAAGGCCGACCCTTGCTTGCCCCAGCCGAGCCGCATGAGGTTCGCCAGCGTCTCGGCCTCCATCCGCGTGGCCTCGTCCGTGCCGCGTGCCAGCAAACCCCGACCGTATCCGCCGATGAGGATGAGGCTGGAGACCCGGTTCGGATGACGCAAGGCATAGGCGATCGCAAGTGCGGCCCCTTGCGACATGCCCATGAGGACGAATGGTTCACTGATGGTGGATGCAACGGCCCACAGGTCCGCCAGCCATGCGTCGAACCCGATCTTGTCGACGTCACGATCGGACAGGCCGCAGCCGCGCAGATCATATCGGATCAGCCGGTTGCGCGCCGACAACCGGGACAGCCACGGGCGCCAGACCGGACTTTCGACATCCTTGGACACATGGCTCAGCCAATGCGCGGCCCGCAAAATGACCGGGCCATTGCCCATCCCGGCCACCGCAATGCGGGTGCCGTCGGCGGACGACACGAAGGAAATCTCCTGTCGCGGGAGGCGGTCAGCGTCGGTCATCTCACCAAGCATATCAGCATCGAACCGATCCTGTGATCTGGAATCTGGTGTGTGCCAGTGTCGTCGGCGGAGTGTGGAAAACTGTGGTATCCTCCGATCAGGAACTCGTCGGCGCCGCACAGCAATGGGTTGGCTCCGCTTCGCGCCAGAATGGGAGGACGGGCCCGTGGGAGATACGAAAGCCTTCGCGGAGATGGAAAAGCGGGAATGGTCCGAACCGGATGTCGCCGGTGCCTATGCAAGCGGCTTCGCAAGAGCCTCTGACATGGTCGTACCGCACCTCGTCGCCGCCGTGGATGCGGAACCGGACACGGATGTGCTCGATCTCTGTTGCGGGCACGGCAACGTCTCGGCGGGGCTTGTCGCGGCCGGAGCGCGGGTGACCGGTCTCGATTTCTCCGCGGCCATGCTTGCCCTTGCCCGTGCAGCGGTGCCCGGGGCGCGTTTCGTCCATGGCGATGCGATGCAGCTTGCGTTCCAGGATGCGAGCTTCGACGCGGTGACCATCGGCTTCGGCATGCCGCACATCCCCGAACCGCCCCGGGTCCTGAGGGAGGCACGCCGAGTCCTGCGACCGGGCGGGCGGATCGCCTTCTCGACCTGGTGCGGCCCCGAGGTGGATGGCGCCTTCGGCTATATCTTCGGTGCGATCGGGACACACGGATCGCCGGATATCGTCCTGCCGCCCGGGCCCGGCGCCAACGACTATGCCGATCCGGACATCGCCTATCCGGTGCTGGAAGACGCTGGCTTTGGCGACTTCCATTGTCAGGTCGTGGCCTCCTGCTGGCAGCTAGACGATCCGGGCCTCGCCTTTGACTTCTTCCGCGACGGCACGGCCCGCGGCGGCGCCCTCCTGCGTCCGCAACCCGAGGCGCACGCCCGTGCAATCCGGACTGCGGTGGTCGAGCGAGTGCTTGAAAATCATGGTGAAGGCCCGGAGTGGACCATTCCGATGCCGGCCGTCGTCATTTCCGCCCGCGCCGCCTGAGCCGGCGACGAATACACACGGCGAAAATCCAGAGTGGGCCGATCCTGACGATCCGGCGAGTATCTATTGAAGCTGGGACGTGGTCGTTCTTGCCCCTCTCTTCCACGGTGTCAGGGATAAAGCTGACGCGCACGGCGCGGGGCATCCGCGGCATAGAGGACTGCAATCTCGGGTCTGACGTTATGGTCGGCCATAAGGTCGGACTTAGCACCGCCGCCGAAATCCCGTCAGACTTCCTCTGCCGGAGGGATACGTTTTTCAACACCATCAACCCGGAGCGGACAAACCGGACAGAGCGCTATAGATTAACACCAGATGGAACCTAGGGATTAGGTCACACGCTGTCATGGTCGAGTTGGAATACATTGCCGGTTCGCCGTTTGCTCGCGCTGTCCGCGTCCTTCTGCACGAACTGCGGATGGACTATGTGGGACGCGAGGCAGAATTTGCGCCTACGCCAAGACAACTTGGCGCAGATACACCGACGATGCAGGTCCCGACGCTTCGGGACGGTGATCTCGTTCTGTGGGAGAGCGGCGTCATCGCCGACTATCTCATGCGGACATCTTCGAGCCGTTTCTGCGAAGAGCCTCGTCTCGCCACAGAGTTGTGGCGTCCCAATCATGAATGGGCGGACAAGCTCCTCTTCGGGACCGTCCAAACTTTCGGAACGTCAGTCACGACGATTTCACAGCTGACCTGGACTGGCGTCACAATCCGAGACAACCCGCACCTTCGAAGGTGCGCTGAGCGCGCGAACCGGATCCTCACATAGCTCGAAAGCAGGTTGCCAGACGACAAACATGGCTTTCTGCCCGGTACGTTAGCCGCGCAGGACATCTTCCTTGCCCGCCACATCCGGTTTGTCCAGGCGAGACCAATCGGCCTGGACCTTGATATGGGACGGCTACCCAAGTGCAACTCGCTTCTGGAACGGCTGGACGAAAGAAGCAGCTTTATCGCCAACCCGATCAGGTGGTGGGACCCCGATGTCGTTGGGTATTCTGCGGACGGCGTTCCTTTCTATGAAGGCAAGAGTTAGGATTTCAGATCATCCAGACGCTGTCTGCTTTCTGCCCTCAACTCATCCGTTACCAAGGTATGAGCGTCGAAAACATTCGGTTTTGCTGCGACACCTTCCGACTGCCAGAAATGAGCATCGTAGATCTTGAAACCGGTAGGGAGCACGGTGCCCTTTGGAGCGGTGCTGAGGAAGAAGTGCAGCGTGTTTTCCCTTTTGCGTTCGAACCAATCCTTTTCGTCGAACGTCCCAGAGTAAACTCCGACGATCGTTGGAAAGCGATCAAAGGTCATATGTGTCTTCGTTCCGCACTCGGCGCAGAAGTGGATGCGGATATTCTTTCCGCTTCCTGCGCTCGTATACCGATATATCTTCGGTTTGCCTTGTTGCAGGCGGAAGTTTTCCTGTTCAAAGATCGTTTCCACGAGGTAGGCGCTACCGGTCGCTCTCTGACAGAACTCGCAATGACAGTTGATGACATCGCGCGGTTGCCCCTCGACCACGTACTCGATTTCGCTACAAAGACAGCGCCCCAAGTGCATCTGATGTCCCCCGCTGGTCGCTACCAGTCTAACATCCAATGTCAGGTTTGTCCGCAGAGCACACCGGCGCGTTTCGAAAATGCTGCGCTCTGCATGAACGACCGGTTTGCCGAAGCTGCGCCGCAGCGATTGGGGTCGCTCCGAAAGTCCGGTCCGGGCCGAGGCTGCCGTTCGCAGGCCTCTCAACCAACAGAGACTGATCACGGCACTATACACCTTTCGCCGAGGCCCGGCATAGCTGGCGAATGACTTGGGGTTTGCTCTTTCTACGCATATTCCCTTGTTCTGCGCCGGGTCGTGCCCCCTCTTAAGGGGCTGCTTTTGGGGCAGTTGTGGGGCGCGCGACGGAGTGAGGGCAGGCACTTCTTGATCCCTGTTCCTTGGGGAACTGCCGGGGAAGGCGGTTCGATGCAGGATGAAGGCATCGAAAGACACACTCCAACCCCGGTCGAAAAGGAACCTAGCCCATGATCCGCAACGCCCTGTTTACCCTCACCGCCCTCGCCACCACCGCCGCGACCGTTGCCCCGTCCGCTGCCGAAGCGCGCACGATGACCCTGCGCCAGGACGCGATGATCTATCTCACCGCCGACTATCAGAACCCGATGCAACCGCTGCCGGCCTGCATGCAGGTCGAGATGATCGGCGAGGTCGGCAACTTCGCCGTGATCCAGGCGCCGCTTGGGGTGTTCTTTCTGGAGCGCCGCGCGATGACGCCGCATGCCCGCGTCGTCTGCGGGCGCGGTTGACCGAACCCCTGAACCCCGCCAGATCTTCGCGCAGAATCACGGCTGTCAGCACAGTTTAGCGGCTGCACTGGCTAAAGGTTCTGATGAGGATCCCGTCCTGCGACAAGGAGCAGAATGCCGGGTGGGAAAAGGGGAAGGTTGGGGGCCGGTCTCGTGAACGCCGCGTGAAAAACGTCGGGGCTTTCTTCGGGAAACCTCGGGATTCTCTGAACAAGATCGTCCGATTTTGTCCGTTCTTTCCTTTTGGCGGAAACGCGAGAAATCTGCGGCACGCCGATCAAGCCGTTGCAAATGAATACAGATTTTTCTGAAAGATTGGAGCGGGTAGCGGGAATCGAACCCGCGCGTTCAGCTTGGGAAGCTGACAGGCTACCATTACATCATACCCGCGCAGGCAGCGATGTATCGGTGCCGCCCGCAGCCGTCAAGAGGGCAGGGCGGGCGAGATGCGCACTGTCATTGCAGGCCGAAATCCGGGTCACGTCAAGCCTTTGAAACCGGGAACGAAAAAGCCCGGCGCAGAGGCTGCACCGGGCGGGAATGTCGGGGTGTCGACAGGGATCAGAACGGGATTTCGTCATCCATGTCCGAGGCGCCGCCGCCGAAGCCGCCGCTACCCCCGCGCGAACCGCCGCCCGAGGCGCCGCCGCCAAAGCCGCCGGAGCCCCCGCGCGCGCCGCCACCCGATCCGCCGCCATAGCCGGGATCGTCATAGCTGCCGCCACCACCGCCCGAGCCGCTGTCGCCGCGTCCGTCGAGAAGCGTCAGCTCGCCGCGATACGGTCGCAGCACGATCTCGGTCGAGTAGCGGTCCTGACCTTGCTGGTCCTGCCATTTGCGGGTTTCCAGCTGACCCTCGATATAGACCTTCGATCCCTTGCGGAGATATTGCTCGGCGATTTTCGCCAGCGGTTCCGAGAAGATCGCCACCGAATGCCATTCGGTCCGCTCGCGCCGCTCGCCCGAATTGCGATCGCGCCAGCTTTCCGACGTGGCGATGCGCAGGTTGCACACCTTGCCGCCGTTCTGGAAACTGCGGACCTCGGGGTCGCGGCCCAGGTTGCCGACCAGAATCACCTTGTTGACCGAACCTGCCATCTTGCGCTCCCAGGACTTGCCGAATCTTTGCCGTGCATGGGTACACCACAAGATGATGGTTAGGAAACCGATAACGATACCCGCAGCAGTCCCCGGCAGGCTGCTGCCCATGCCTGTCCACGAATCTTGGCCCGGCGTGCTTTTGCGGCTATAATCCGCAGCACTGGGGACTTTTGAGGGGTAACAGATGCTCAGGGCGCTTCTTGCGGCTGGCCTTCTGGTGACATGTGGCGCGATGGATGCGCAGGCCAGCGGATTGCGGCTGGGTTCGGGCGGAGGGCAGGCGACGCGCGCCGATACCTTCCGCACGCAGACCCGCCTGATGGAGGGCCGGATGGCCCGCCAATATTCGGCCACGGCACCCGAAAGCACGGTGCCGATGGTCAGCTATACCGGCAGTTACCGGGGCGAGTACCTGGATGTGGCCCGTGCGGCCGCGCAGCGCTACGGCGTGCCCGAAGAGCTGTTCCTGCGCCTCGTCCATCAGGAAAGCCGCTGGAATCCCGGCGCGGTGTCTCATGCGGGCGCGCGCGGGCTTGCGCAGCTGATGCCGGAAACCGCGCTGCTGCTGGGCGTCGATATCAACGATCCCGGCCAGAACCTCGATGGCGGCGCGCGCTATCTGCGCATGATGTATGATCGTTTCGGAAGCTGGCGCCTTGCGCTGGCGGCCTATAATGCGGGGCCGGGCGCGGTTGAGCGCCATGACGGCGTGCCGCCTTTCGATGAGACGACGAATTACGTGCAGGTCATCCTCGGCGCGGGCTGACAAATCAAGAAAGCGGCAGGCGCCAGAGCCATGCCGCTTTTTCTTTCCTCAGAAAATCGAATTGCCGGAAGTCCCGCCTCAGATCCGCGGGACGGCGGGGCCCGCCGGACGTTTGCGGAAGGCCGAAGGCGTCTGGCCGGCCGATTTCTGGAACGCGCGGGTGAAATAGCCGGCCGAATTGAAGCCCAGCATCTCGGCTACGTCCTTGATCGGCATCCGCGTCTCGGCCAGCAGGCGGCGGGCCTCGAACAGGATCCGGTCTTCGAGCAATTGATGCGCGCCCTTGCCGCAGGCGGCCTTGCAGGCGCGGGTCAGATGCGTGGGTGTCACGCCCAGAGCCTCGGCATAATCCGCAACGGCCCGGTTCGAACGGTAATCACGCTCGAGCAGGCTGGAATACCGCGCGACCAGCCGTTGCGAGGCGCCGGGGCGCGGCTGGGCCAGCGATTCGAGCTGCTTCTCGCGCTCAAGCTGGCGGTCGAGCCACACGCCCAGCAGGCCCAGATGATGCTGCGCCGCTTTCTGCGAGCCCGAACGGTTGCTTTCCAGCTCGCGCTGGATCGCTTCGAGCGTGGCGATCAGTTCTTTCTGGCTGATCGGATCGCGCGGACGCAGGTATTGCGGCGTCTGCGGCAGATCCAGCCCGTGATTGCGGCCGAAAAACACCACCGTTCCCTGCACGCGCGGCGCGAAGTCGAAGCCGTGCATCACGCCGGGCGGGATGAAGATCGCGTTGTTCGGACCATAGCCGCGCTGGGTTCCCGCTATGGTGATCCGGCCCTGTCCCTGGGTGAACCACAACAACACCGGCTCGCGCAGCGACCGCATCGCCTCGACCCGCCAGCGCCCGCCCGCCGCAAGACGCGAAATCGGGGTCAGCCGTAGCTGGGACGGGGATTCGGGTATGATGGTCATGACAGCTCCGTGGCAGCGGCAACTTTCCGCTCAAGCCTAGGAAACCGGAAGGACACAGCGGAAGGAGAATCACCCGCGCCTGCGGGACCGGCCTCGATTCAACCGGGAAGCGTGGCCTTTGGGTGACTCTGGATAAGTCAGGGGATAACGACGGGATCCCATGTGGACATCCGGCTGCGAAACCAGCTGCGCTGCCGTTTCGCGTATTGCCGCGTCGCCAAGCTTGCGGAATCCTTGGCATTCTCAAGCGTGATCTGGTGCGCGAGATAGGCCATCAGCTCGGGCGCGCCGATCGCTTTTGTCCACAGGGGGCCGGTCGCGGTGCCGCCGTCTTCGGGCCAGTGGGGATAGGCGGCGCGAGCTTCCTCCAGCGCGCCATGCTGCAGCATTGTCTCGAAACGGCGAACGATTCGCTCGTTGAGCCAGTCGATTCGCGGCTTCAGCACCAGCGCCGTCGCCGCGTCGCGCGGCAGAACGGGGGGCTGGGTTTCGGCCTGCCATGCGGCCAGTCCGCGCCCGGTTGCGCGCTGGACTTCCCATGCCCGCTGCACCCGCGCGGGGTTCTGTTTGTCGATGCGCGCGGCGGTTTCGGTGTCGAGCTCGGCCACCATAGCGGCCAGCGCCCCCTCGGCATCGCCATCCTCGGGACGCAGACGCGCATCGGCCTCGGCGCGGATCTCGGGCGGGGTGGCGGGAATGTCGGCCAGACCCTGCGTGAGAGCGGTGAAATACAGCCCCGTACCGCCGACGATGACCGGATTCAGCGCGACCAGCGGCGTCACATCGCGCAGCCAGTGACCGACGGAATACTCGTCCCCCATCGGCACATGACCATACAGATGATGCGGCGCCAGCCCCTCGTCGAAGGCGTCGGGACGCGCGGTCAGCACGCGCCACGGCGCATGGACCTGCAGCGCGTCGGCATTGACCACGGCGCGCCCTTGCGCCTGCGCGATTTTCAGCGCGAGCGCGGATTTACCGCTGGCCGTCGGCCCGGCGATCAGCACCGGGCGGTCGGGATCGGGCAGGGGAAAGTCCGAAAACATGAGGCGCGCGTCCGAGGGTGATCTAGGCGTTGATCCTGTCGGGGTTTTCCGACATTTTGCGCGCGAAAGAAACCACCCGATTGCCGCACGCCCGCCCCCCGCTTCAAGGTCCCTTTGTCGGCCTCGCCTCTGGGATGGCCGCGCGCGCCAAGGAAAGGCCACCATGGACCGTACCCCCTCCGCTTATCGCCGCGTCATGCTCAAGATTTCGGGCGAAGCCCTGATGGGCGATCAGGGCTACGGTCTGCATCCGCCGACCGTGGCGCGCATCGCGCAAGAGGTGAAGGCCGTTCACGACATGGGCGCCGAGATCTGCATGGTGATCGGTGGCGGCAACATCTTCCGGGGGCTTGCCGGCTCGGCGCAGGGGATGGAGCGCACGACCGCTGATTACATGGGGATGCTGGCCACGGTGATGAACGCGCTCGGCATGCAGTCGCAGCTTGAAGCGCTGGGGATCCATACCCGCGTCATCAGCGCGATCCCGATGGATCAGGTCTGCGAGCCCTATATTCGCCGCCGCGCCGTCCGGCACCTTGAGAAAAAGCGCGTCTGCATCTTCGCGGCGGGCACCGGCAACCCGTATTTCACCACCGACACCGCCGCGACCCTGCGCGCCAGCGAAATGGGCTGCGAGGCAGTGTTCAAGGGCACCAAGGTTGACGGCGTCTACGACAAGGATCCCAACAAGTTCGCGGACGCCAAGCGCTACGATACCGTCAGCTATGACGAGGCGCTGGAAAAGAATCTCGGCGTGATGGATGCGACCGCGATTGCACTCGCGCGCGACAACAAGCTGCCGATCATCGTCTTCTCGCTGGATGCGCCGGGCGGCTTCCGCTCGATCCTCGCGGGTGAGGGCACCTATACCCGCGTCGGCAGCTAAGACGCCGGCATCGGCCCGCACGTGGCGTCGCTCGGGCGGCGCCGCGTGCGGGGATGCGCCCGCTCGCCCGAACAGCGGTTCCCTTCCGCGCCCGGCGGCGGTAGAAAACCCACAGTATACAAAATCCCACGGACGCCCTAAAACGCGTGCCAGTGGATCAGAGCCTGACGGAGATTTCCGCGTATGTCCGACGAGATCGACATCGATATCGATGACCTCAGCCGCCGCATGGACGGCGCGCTTGCTTCGCTGCGCACCGAATTCGCGTCGCTGCGTACCGGCCGGGCCTCGGGCTCGATGCTGGAGCCGGTGCAGGTCGAAGCCTATGGCCAGATGACCCCGATCAACCAACTGGGCACCGTCAACGTGCCCGAGCCGCGCATGGTCACGATCAACGTCTGGGACAAGGCGATGGTCGGCAAGGTCGAAAAGGCGATCCGCGAATCCGGGCTGGGCATCAACCCGCAGCTCAACGGCACGATCATCATGCTGCCGATCCCCGAACTGAACGAGGAACGCCGCCGCGAACTGACCAAGGTCGCCGGCTCGTATGCCGAGCATGCCCGTGTCGCCGTGCGCAATGTGCGCCGCGACGGGATGGACCAGATCAAGAAGGCCAAGGCGGCCGGAATGGGCGAGGATGACCAGAAGCTCTGGGAATCGGAAGTGCAGGAACTGACCGACAAGCATATCGCGATGATCGACAAAGCGCTCGAGACCAAGCAAGAAGAGATCATGCAGGTCTGAATTCATCCTGTGCGCGAGTCCTGACACTTATTTCGGAGAGAACATGCCTGAGGAGTCTGGCACGCCGCGTCACGTCGCCATCATCATGGACGGCAATGGCCGTTGGGCGACGAACAAGGGATGGCCGCGACTCGTCGGGCACCGCAAGGGCGCCGAGCGGGTCAAGGCCATCGTGCGGGCGTCGTCGGATCTGGGGATCCGGTATCTGACCGTTTATGCCTTCTCGACTGAGAACTGGAAGCGGTCGACCGAGGAAGTGCTGGGGCTGATGAAGCTCTTTGCGCGCTACATCCAGCGCGAGGCCGAGGCGCTGTCGAAGGAAAACGTGCGGATGTGCTTTATCGGCGACCGCACACGGCTCGATCCCAAGCTGCAAGAGCTGATGGCCTGGATCGAGACGCGCACCGCCAACAATACGCGGCTGACCTTTACCATCGCCATCAATTACGGCGGCCGTGACGAGCTGGTACGCGCCGCGCGCGGGCTGGCCGAACGGGTCGCGGCGGGTGATCTGCAGCCCGAGGATATCGACGAGGCGACGCTCGATGGCGCGCTCGATACCGCGCATGTCCCGGCCCCCGATCTGGTGATCCGGACCTCGGGCGAGACGCGGGTGTCGAACTTCCTGCTGTGGCAGGCGGCCTATGCCGAATACGAATTCAGCCCCGTTCTGTGGCCCGATTTCACCCCCGAGGTGCTGGCCGAGATCCTGAGCCGCTTCAGCGGCCGCGACCGCCGCTACGGCGGTGTGAAGAAATGAGCAGCTTTTCCGATCTGCGCACGCGGCTGGCGTCGGCGCTTGTCATGGCCGTTGTCGGCCTTGGCGCGATCTGGCTGGGCGGACTGGCTTTCGGCGCGCTGGCGCTGGTGCTTGCGGGCCTGATGGGGTGGGAGCTTCACCGCATGCTCGACCCCGACGCGCCCGAAGGGCGGGGCGGTGCCACCGGCGTGGTCGCGGTGCTGCTGGTCACGGTCTTTACCTTCTATCAATCGGGCTGGATCGCACTGGCCGGCATGGCATTGGGCGCCGCCGTCATGGCGTGGCGCATGCCGCGCGACAAGCTGATCTTCGGTCTGTACTTCACGCTGATCCTGTGGGCCGCGCATTCGCTGATCGTGTTTCGCGGCAGCTACGGGCTGCTTTTCGTGCTGTGGATCGTGCTGATCGTGATCGCCTCGGATGTCGCGGGCTATTTCGCGGGGCGGGTCTTTGGCGGGCAGAAATTCTGGCCGCGCTTCAGCCCCAAGAAAACCTGGTCGGGCACCGTTGCGGGCTGGGTTCTGGCCGGGCTGGTGGGGGTGGGCTTCATGTCGACCTTCAACCTGTCATGGGGCCTGATCCCGATCTCGGCACTTCTGGCCTTCGCGGGGCAGCTGGGGGACATTGCTGAAAGCGCGATCAAGCGGCATGTCGGCGTCAAGGACAGCTCGAACCTGATCCCCGGTCATGGCGGCGTGCTGGACCGTTTCGACGCGATGATCGCGGTCTCGGCGCTGGCGCTGATCCTTGCCTATTTCGGGGCTTTCTCGGGGGCGCAGGGCTGATGCGGCGGGTTGCGGTTTTCGGGTCCACCGGCTCGGTCGGGGAAAGCACGCTCGATCTTCTCGCGCGGCGCGACGATATCGAGGTCGTGGCGCTGACGGGCGGGCGCAATGTCCGGCGGCTCGCCGAACAGGCCCGGGCGCATAACGCGGCGCTGGCCGTGACCGCGTTCGATGAATGCTATCAGCCGCTGAAAGACGCGCTGGAGGGCACCGGGATCGAGGTCGCGGCGGGCAGCCATGCCGTGGTCGAGGCTGCGCATCGCCCGGCCGACTGGGTGATGTCGGCGATCGTCGGCGCGGCGGGGCTTGCGCCCGGTTTCGCGGCCTTGTCGCAAGGCCGCACGCTGGCGCTGGCGAACAAGGAATCGCTTGTCACCGCGGGCCCGCTGCTGCTGGCCGAGGCGCGCAGCCACGGTGCCACGATCCTTCCCGTCGACAGCGAGCATTCGGCGGTGTTCCAGGCGCTTGCCGGCGAGGATATCGCACAGGTCGAGACCGTGACGCTGACCGCCTCGGGTGGGGGCTTGCGCGACTGGCCGCTGGAAAAGCTGGCCCATGCCACCCCGGACGAGGCGGGCAAACATCCCAACTGGGATATGGGCCAGCGCATCACCATCGATTCGGCGTCGATGTTCAACAAGGCGATGGAGGTGATCGAGGCGCATGAGTTCTTCGGCCTCGCGCCCGATCAGGTAAAGGTGCTGATCCACCCGCAATCGCTGGTTCATGCGCTTGTCGCCTTCAACGACGGCGCCGTCATGGCGCATCTCGGCGCGCCCGACATGCGCCACCCGATCGGTTACGCGCTGAACTGGCCGCAGCGCGATGCGCTGCCGATCCAGCGGCTCGACCTTGCCGCCGCTGGGCGGCTGGATTTCGCGGCGCCCGATCTCAACCGCTACCCGGCGCTGGCGCTGGCCTGGAAGGTGATGGAGACGGGCGGCGCCTCGGGCTGCGTGTTCAACGCCGCCAAAGAGGTCGCTCTCGATCATTTCATTGCCCGCAATATCGGTTTTCTTGATATGGCCTCGGTCGTTGAGGATACGCTGGCCACCTTTGCCGCGCGGGCCGATATCGCTGCGACACCGCGGACGCTGGACGAGGTTCTGGCGATCGATACCATGGCGCGCGACCTTGCGGGCGAGGCTGCCGCCACCCGCCACCGCGCCTGATCAAAGGAAGACCCATGGGGATGCTGCCCGAATTCGGCAATCTGTTCTTTACCCTCGGCGCCTTCGTCGTGGCGTTGTCGATCATCGTCACGGTGCACGAATACGGCCATTACATCGTTGGCCGCTGGTCGGGCATCCATGCCGAGGTCTTCTCTGTCGGTTTCGGTCCGGTGCTGCTGAAGCGCACCGACAAGCGCGGCACGCAGTGGCAGATCGCCGCCTTGCCCTTTGGCGGCTACGTCAAGTTTCTGGGCGATGCCAATGCCGCCTCGGCGGGGGCCGATGACGAGGTGATGAGCCATCTCGACGCCGCCGAGCGCCGTCACACCATGCATGGTGCGCCGCTCTGGGCGCGGGCGGCGACGATCTTTGCCGGTCCGGCCTTCAATTTCCTTTTCTCCATCGTCGTCTTCGCGGGTTTTCTGGCCGTGCAGGGTCTTCCTGCCGACATGCCGCGCGTCGGGCCGATTTATCCGATGCCCGGCGTGGTCGAGCTGCGCGAGGGCGATCTGATCACCGCCGTCGACGGGCAGGAAACACCCGCATTGTCGGATTTCTACAACGTCGCGGCCGAGATCGAACCCGCCCCCAGCGTGACCTACACGGTCGAGCGCGACGGGCAGGTGATGAGCGTCGAAGGCCCGCATCCGCTGCCCGCCCGCGCGGCGAGCATCGCGCTCAACTCTGCTGCCCGCGACGCCCAGTTGCAGACCGGCGACGTGATCCTCAGCGTGGATGGCGCGCCGGTTTATGCCTTCTCGCAATTGCCGCCGCTGGTGGCCGACGCGCAGGGCGCGCCCGTCGATCTGACCTATTGGCGCGCGGATGATACGGGCGGGTCCGAAGCCGAGGTCGCGCTGACCCCGCGCCGCACAGACCTGCCGCTGCCGGATGGCGGTTACGAAACCCGCTGGCTGATCGGCCTGACCAGTGGCACGTTCTTCGAGCATCCGACACGCCCGGTCGGCGTGACCGAGGCGGTGCCGATGGCGGTGGGCCAGATCGGCGACATCATCTCGAACTCGATTTCGGGCCTGTGGCACATGATCACCGGCGCGATCAGCACCTGCAACCTGTCGGGCCCGGTCGGCATCGCGACCACGTCGGGCGAGATGGCGTCGGACGGGCTGGCGAGTTTCGTGTGGTTCATTGCCGTCCTTTCGACGGCGGTGGGGCTGTTGAACCTGTTCCCGATTCCGATCCTCGATGGCGGCCATCTGGTGTTCCACGCCTACGAGGCCGTGCGCGGGCGCCCGCCCAGCGAGCGGGTGATGGGGGCGCTGATGACGACCGGGCTGGTCCTGCTGGGCGCTTTGATGCTCTTCGCGCTCGGAAATGACCTGTTCTGCTGAACAATTCTGTGGTTCGTAAGGTATTGGTTCGGCAGGGGAAACCTTGCCGCCAAGGCGCCCTGCGGATGCCTCGGTCTTGCCACATTTTTCCGGCAACCAGACGCTCTCAGACGATGGGAGCCTGCCATGAATTACGTCCTTCCCGCCGCGAAAGGCCTTCGCAACCTGTACACCCTGTCCTCGGACCGCGTGTGGTTCGCGCTGGCGACGATTGGCGGGCTGCTGCTGGCGGAAAAGGCCATCGACGCGCTGATGACCCACAGCATCCAAGAGCTGCACCTGCTCGGCTACTGACGCGCCCCGGCGGCCGATAAGCGCGGCACCGCCCCCCTGAAGACGCTAGCTGGATGGCCGGACCGTGAGGGTTCCGGCCTTTCGCGAATCGCACGGGCCGGTTGCATGCGGGGCAGGGGACAACCCCTGCCCTCTGCCGTGATCCGTCCGGGCCGGGCCCCCGGTTTCCGGCCTGCAGCGGGCTAATCCGGTGCAATGAATCCCCACATGATGCGAAAACGGGCAGGGGTGCACGCAACGCTTTGACATTCCACGTCCGCGTCGCTAGCAAGAGTCAAAACAAACGGCGGTAAAACACGGGGCTTTGGGATGCGCATCTCGCACGTGGATATGCATGCGCGCGCTCTCGGGGGGGTTATGAAACCTCTGCGGGGACTTGCAGCAGTATTTCTTTTTTCTTCAGCTATTTCCATCAGCGCCGTTTCGGGCGCCGGGGCTCAGAGCTACAGCTTCTCGTCGATTGACGTGCAGGGCAACTCGCTGATCGACGATGACCAGGTCATCTCGTATGCGCGAATCCTTCGGGGCCGGAACCTCAGCGCCGCCGATCTCAACGCCGCGTATCAGCGCGTTGCAGCGACCGGCTTCTTCCGAGAGGTGGATTTCGTGCCGCAGGGCAATCGCCTTGTGATCACGGTTCAGGAATACCCGCTGATCAACCGCGTCTCGATCGAAGGCAACCGCCGTCTCGACGATGACGAACTCAGCGCCACGATCACGTCGCGGTCGGGCGGCGTCTATTCGCCCGCCACCGCCGAGGCCGACGCCAACGCAATCGCCGAGGCCTATGCCAATGCCGGTCGTCTGTCGGCCCGTGTGAACCCGGTGATCATCGAACGTCAGGGCGGCCGCGTCGATCTGGTTTTCGAAGTGCAGGAAGGCGCCGTGGTCGAGGTCGAGCGCGTCTCGTTCGTCGGCAACCGCAGCTATAGCGAACGCCGTCTGCGCAACGCGATCGAAACCGCGCAGGCTGGCCGTCTGTCGACCCTGTTCCGTGTCGACAACTACAACGAACAACGCGTCGCTCGCGACCGTCAGGCGCTGCACGACTTCTACCTGTCGCGCGGCTTCCTTGACGTGCAGGTGCTGTCGGGCATCACCGAGCTCAATGCCGAGCGCGATGGCGCCTATGTCACCTTCACCATCCGTGAGGGTCAGCAATACCGTCTGGGCAATGTTTCGGTGACGTCGCAGATTTCGGGCATCGATGCCGCGCCCTATCAGGCCGGTCTGGTCGAGCGTCCCGGCAGCCTGTTCACGCCGACGCTGCTTGAAAACCTGATCCAGCAGGCCGAGCGCGTGGGCTACCAGTCGGGCGAGCGCTTCGTGCGCGCCGAGCCGACACTGGTGCGCAACGAGCGTGCGGGCACGATCGATGTCGAGCTGACGCTCATCCGGGGCGAGCGCGTCTTCATCGAGCGTATCGACATTCAGGGCAACGCGACCACCGAAGACCGAGTGATCCGTCGCCAGTTCGACGTGGCCGAGGGCGATCCGCTCAACCCGCGCGAACTGCGTGAAGCAGCGGCGCGGATCCAGCGCACCGGTTTCTTCTCGGATGTGCAGGTCAACCCGGTCGGCGGGTCGACCCCCGATCAGGCCGTGGTCGATGTGCGCGTCGAAGAAGCTACGACCGGCTCGCTGGGCTTCGGTCTGAGCTACGGCGCCGATGACGGCGTCGGCGGCAATATCAGCTATAACGAGAACAACTTCCTCGGTCGTGGTCAGCGCCTGAACGTGACGCTGTCGACGGTGGAAAGCGCGCAAAGCGTCGCTTTGTCCTTCACCGAGCCCGCGTTCCTTGGCCGGAACGTCGCGCTGGGGCTCGATCTGGGCGTATCGTCCTCGACGGCCAGCGACACGGCGTTCTTCAGTACCGAAGTGGCGCAATTCTCGCCCTCGCTCACCTTCCCGGTCAGCGAGTACGGGGAACTCAGCGTGCGCACCTCGATCAGCCGCTATTCGCTGACGCCCGCGTCGCCGCGTCGCCAGACCGCACCGCGCATCCTGCGGGACCGTGGCTCGGCGACGACCGCGTCGATCGGCTATACCTACAGCTTCGATACCCGCGACACCGGCATCGACCCGGATCGGGGCTTCGTGTTTCGCTTCAGCCAGGATCTGGCGGGCGTTGACCGCAACTGGCTGCGCAGCACGATGATGGCGGGCTACGAGCAGGACATCATGAACGGCGATGTCACGCTGCGCGTCGAATTCGAAGCCGGTGCCATCGTTCACGGCTCGGGCGCGAGCCGGATCAACGAGCGTTTCGTCCTCTCGTCCGAGCAGTTCCGCGGCTTCAGCTCGTACGGGATCGGTCCGGTCGGCTATTCCAACATGGGTGGCCCCACCGGTGGCGGTACCCGGAACGGTCTGGGCGGCAACTTCTTCGCCGTTGCCCGTTTCGAGGCCGAGTTCCCGCTGGGTCTGCCGCAGGAGTACAACCTGCATGGCGGCGCGTTCCTTGATGTCGGCTCGATCTGGGGCATCGACAATCCGGGCACCCTGTGCGCACCGGGTGTGACGCAGAACTGCGTCATCGACGAGGCCGCTTTGCGTGCCGCCGCCGGTGTGTCGCTGTTCTGGTCCTCGCCGCTGGGTCCGCTGCGCTTCAACTTCGCGGTGCCGATCATGATCGAGGATTATGACCGCGAGCGCCGCTTCGACCTGACCGTCGCCACCCGGTTCTGATGGTCCGGCTCTCAACGATCCTGCTTGCGGGGGCGCTTCTTTGCGCCCCCGTTTGCGTCGCTGCGCAGACTGCGGGGGGCGCGTCCGACAGCCTCGGCGCGCGGCTGCCGCAGGGTGTCTCGCCCGTGCCCTACCGGATTCTCGATCAGGATCGCCTGTTGCGAGAATCCGAGCTGGGGCAGGAAATCCTTGACGGCATCCGCGCCGCCGAGGCCGAGCTCGAGGCCGAGAACCAGCAATATTTCGACCAGCTCGCCACCGAAGAGCGTGCGCTCACCGACGCCCGTGCCAGCCTGACGCCCGAGGAATTCCGCGCCCGCGCCGATGAGTTCGACGCGCGGGTCGAAAGCATCCGGTCCGAGCGCGCGCGGGCCAGTCAAGCGCTGGCCCGCTGGTCGGAAGGCGAGGCGCAGCGCTTTTTCGACGCGGCGCTGCCGGTGCTGGTGCAGATGATGAACGAACGCGGCATTCTGGCACTGCTGAAGCCCGATACGCTGATCCTTGGCTCGGACATGCTGGACGTCACCGATGATGCGATCGCGCTGCTCGATGCATCCGGCACCGGGATTGATGACGACGCGCCCGAGGCACCGCTGGAAACCCAGCCGCGGGAACCGGACGGACCGCCTGCCGAAACGCCCGCCGACAGCCCGATCGTTCCCATCGCTCCGGCCGACTGAGCGCCGGCGGCGGCAACGGGACTTTCCCTTGTCGCCGATTGGCGGAGTTGCTAGGTCTGGCGGACCCGGCCAAGGCGCCGGTTACGTATTTCCTGCGGAGTTGCACGATGTCCGAGCCCGTCGAAAGCCGCGATTGGTCCACCACGACCACCGCCGACCTGTCGCTGATCACGCGGATCATTCCGCATCGCTATCCGTTCCTGCTGATCGACAAGGTGCGCGACATCGAAGTGAACAAGGGCGCGGTCGGCATCAAGAACGTGACCTTCAACGAGCCGCATTTTCAGGGCCATTTTCCCGGCGCGCCGATCATGCCCGGCGTGACGATCATCGAAGCGATGGCCCAGACCTCGGGCGTGCTGATTGGCCTGTCGCTTGATCTCGTCGACAAGAACCCGCTCGTTTATTTCATGTCCATCGACAAGGCCAAGTTCCGCCGCAAGGTGGTGCCGGGTGACGTTTTGGAACTCAGCGTCAAGGTGCTGCGCGGCTCGACAAAGATCTGGAAGATGGAAGGCCGCGCCACCGTCAATGGCGAGATGGCGGCCGAGGCTGAATTCATGGCCATGATCGACCTGAGCCAGAAGGGCTGAGGCCATGGGTATCGACCCGACAGCGCAGGTCCACCCCTCGGCCGTGGTCGAAGAGGGCGCGGTTATCGGCCCCGAATGCCAGATCGGCCCCTTCGCCGTGATTGGCGCCGAGGTGACGCTGGCGCGCGGCGTCGTGGTCAAGTCGCACGCCGTCATCACCGGCTGGACCGAGATCGGCGACGAGTCGGTGATCTTTCCCTTCGCCAGCGTCGGTGAAATCCCGCAGGACCTGAAGTACAAGGGCGAACGCTCACGCCTCGTGATCGGCAAGCGCACCCGCATCCGCGAGGGCGCCACGCTGAATACCGGCACCGAGGGCGGTGGCGGCGTGACCCGCGTGGGCGACGATTGTCTGCTGATGACCGGCGCCCATGTCGGCCATGACGCTCAGGTCGGCGACCGCGTGATTTTGGTCAATCAGGTGGCCGTCGCGGGCCATTGTCATATCGGCGACGACGTGATCATCGGCGGCCTGTCGGGCGTGCATCAATGGGTCCGCATCGGCAAGGGCGCGATCATCGGTGCGGTAACCATGGTGACCAACGATGTCATGCCCTACGGTCTTGTGCAGGCTCCGCGCGGCGAGCTGGACGGGCTCAACCTCGTGGGCCTCAAGCGCAAGGGTGTCGAGCGCACCGAGATTACCGCCCTGCGCGCCGCATATCAGATGCTGGCACAGGGCGAAGGGACCTTCCTCGACCGCGCGCGGCGCCTGTCCGATGAAACCGAAAGCCGCCATGTGCGCGAGATCACGGATTTCATCCTTGGCGCCACGGACCGCTCGTTCCTGACGCCGAAATGAGCCCCCGCACGGCCATCATCGCCGGGGCAGGGCGTCTGCCCGCCACGCTGGCGCGCGCGCTGCCCGAAGCGCTGATCTGTGCGCCCGCCGGTGTCGCGACCGCCGGCCTCACGATAGGCCAGAGCTTCCATTTCGAGCGGCTGGTCCCCTTTCTGCGCGATCTGGGCGACCGGGGGATCGAGACCGTCGTCATGGCGGGCGCCATCGAGCGTCCGCGCCTCGACCCCGCGTTGTTCGACCGGGACACGGCGCAGCTTGTCCCTGATCTGCTACGGGCGATCCAGTCGGGCGATGACGGCGCACTGCGCTGGGTCATCGCGCTGATGGAAGAGTTCGATCTGAACGTCGCGGGCGTGCCCCAAATTGCGCCTGACCTGCTGATCGCCGACGGCCCCGCCACCGCGCGCGCCCCTACCGAGGCCGAGATCGCCGACGCCACACGCGGGGCGGCGATCCTTGCCGCGCTCGCGCCGGTCGATGTGGGGCAGGGCTGCGTGATCTGCGAAGGACAGGCCATCGGGCTGGAAACGCTCTATGGTACCGACGCGATGCTCGCCGATGTCGCGCGCCACCGCCCAGACCGCGCGCCGCATAACGGCGGGACTTTCGTCAAACGCGCCAAGGCGGGGCAGGATCTGCGCGTTGATCTGCCGACCATCGGCCCGGCCACGATAGACGCCGCGCAACAGGCCGGGCTCAGCGCCATCGCGCTGCAGACCGGGCATGTCATCGTCCTTGACCGCGAGGATGTGCTTGCGCGGGCCGAGGCCGCCGATATCGCGCTCTGGGGGGCCGCGTGAAGCTCTTCGTCATCGCCGGCGAACCCTCGGGCGACGCGCTCGGCGGCGCGCTTATGGCGGGGCTGAAGACGCTGGCACCCGACACCCGCTTTACCGGCATCGGCGGACCGCAGATGGAGGCGCAGGGCCTCTCCAGCCTCTTTCCCATGGATGACCTTTCGGTCATGGGGCTGGCCGAGATCCTGCCCAAGTATTTTCACCTCAAGCGCCGGATTCGCGAAACCGCCGACGCCATCGCCGCCGAGGCGCCCGATGCGGTTATTACAATCGACAGCCCGGATTTCTGCCTGCGCGTCCTCGCTCTGGCCCGCGCCAAGGCGCCGGGGCTGAAGACGATCCACTATGTCGCCCCCTCGGTCTGGGCGTGGCGGCCGGGACGCGCGGCGAAAATGGCACGTCATGTCGATCATGTGCTGGCGCTTCTGCCCTTTGAGCCGCCCTATATGGAAGCGGCGGGCATGACCTGCGATTTCGTGGGGCATCCGATCGCCGCCGAGCCCGTCGCTTCGGTGGCCGAGGCACAGGCGTTTCGCGCCGCCCATGACATTGCGCCCGACGCGCCGCTCTTGCTTGCGCTGCCCGGCTCGCGGCGGGGCGAGATCGAGCGGCTGGGCCCGGTCTTTTCCGACACGCTCGCCCGGCTTTCGGTGCCGGGACTGCGGGTCGTGATCCCCACCGTGCCGGCACGCGCCGAACAAGTCCGCGCGCTGAGCCACGCATGGCCCGGCGCGCCGGTGATCCTCGACGCTGCCAGCACGCCGCCCGATATCAAGCGCGCGGCCTTCCGCGCCGCCGATGCGGCGCTCGCGGCCTCGGGGACCGTCTCGCTTGAACTCGCAGCGGCCTCCACGCCGATGGTGATCGCGTACCGCATGAATGCACTGACGAGCGCGATCATCACCCGGATGCTGCGCATCGACACGGTGACGCTGGTCAATCTGGTCTCGGAAAGCCGCGCTGTGCCCGAATTCCTCGGCCCGGATTGCCGGCCCGACCGGATCGCGCCCGCGCTGCAGGGCCTTCTTACCGACCCCGCCGCGCGCGCAGCGCAGCTCGAGGCGATGCATCTGACGATGAGCCGGCTCGGGCGCGAGGGCCCGCCCCCCGGGCTGCGCGCCGCGCAATCGGTGCTAACGGCCTGCGCCCTTCCGGCCTGAGCGTTTCTGGCTGAGCGTGGCCAAGGGGGGCTGTCTGCCCCCCTTGGATCCCCCCGAGGATATTTGAAGATCAAAGATGCTAGGGTAACAAAGCCTTACGCGCATCTTTGATCCAAAAGTATCCTTGGGGGTGAATTGGCCGCAGGCCAAGAGGGGGCAGACAGCCCCCTGTTCCGGGCCTTCCGCCTGCGCGACGTTCAGTATCCGCGCCAGATCCAACCGCCGCCCATCACCCGGCTGCCCTCGGGCGCGTAGAACACGCAGGCCTGTCCGGGTGACACACCGTCTTCGGGCGTCAACAGCTCGACCTCGGCACTGGTGGGGCCGGTCGGGCGGATGATCGCTTCGCTCGGCTGCTTGGTCGAACGGATCCGAACCCGCACCGGCCATTCCGCCGCGCTGTCAAAGGGCGTGTCGCCCAGCCAGTTGATCTCGCGCACCGGGACCAGCCGGGTGGACAGCGCCTCTTTCGGGCCGACGACCACGCGCTTGTTGTCCGCGTCCAGCCGCACCACGTAGAGCGGATCGCTCAGGCCTCCGATGCCCAGCCCGCGGCGCTGGCCGATCGTGTAATGGATCACCCCCCGGTGCTGGCCCAGCACCCGCCCCTCGATATCGACGATCTCGCCGGGATCGGCTGCGCCGGGGCGCAGCTTTTCGATCACCGCAGCATAGTCGCCATTGGGCACGAAGCAGATATCCTGACTGTCGGGTTTGTCGGCCACGCCCAGCCCGTGTTTCGCAGCCAGCGCGCGCGTCTCGGCCTTCGAGGCCAGATGTCCCAGCGGGAAGCGCAGGTAATCGAGCTGTTCCTGCGTCGTCGAGAACAGGAAATAGGATTGATCGCGCGCGGGATCGGCGGCCATATGCAGCTCGGCGCGCGCGTCGCCCTGACGGCGCTGGATATAATGGCCCGTCGCCATGCAATCGGCGTCGAGATCGCGCGCGGTTTCCAGCAGGTCGCGGAACTTCACCCGCTCGTTGCAGCGGATGCAGGGCACGGGGGTGGCGCCGCCCAGATAGCTGTCGGCGAATTCCTCGATCACCGCGTCGCGGAAGGTGTTCTCGTAATCCAGCACGTAATGCGGGAAGCCCAGCGTCTCGGCCACCCGGCGCGCATCATGGATGTCGCGCCCGGCGCAGCAGGCGCCCTTCTTGGCGAGTGCCGCGCCGTGATCGTAAAGCTGCAGCGTCACGCCGATGACGTCATAACCTTCGGCGGCCAGTTCCGCCGCCACGACCGAGCTGTCGACCCCCCCCGACATGGCGACGACCACGCGGGTTTCCGAGGGCGGTTTGGCAAATCCCAGTGAGTTCACGCCAATGTCGCGTGCCATGCTGATCCCGATCGGTTGCGGAGGGTTTGAGGGCGTTCGCGCGACATATAGTAAAATGCTGCACACTCTCAAGGCCTGAGCCGGGTTCTGATCAACAGCTCCTTAAGCCTGACTTGCCACCCTTCGGGCGGGATGAAGGAAAGGGGTGATGCCTATGTTCTTGAAGAAGATCGACGGACCGCGCGCGGTGACACTGCCCGACGGCAGCGTGATCAGCCGCGCAGACCTGCCGCCTGCCAGCACACGGCGCTGGGTTGCCAGCCGGAAGGCTATCGTGGTGAAGGCCGTGCTGCACGGCCTCATCGCCCGTGAAGAGGCGCTCGATCGCTACAGCCTGTCGGAAGAAGAGTTCGACGGCTGGTCGAACGCCGTTGCCACGCATGGGGTCGACGCGCTGAAAGTGACTGCTTTGCAAAAATATCGACAAATTTAGATGTAAAGGTCATCCTCAGCAGTAAGGGTAACTGCGCGTTAACGATTTCGGGTGATGGTTAGTTTCATGAATTAATAGTGGAGGCCGAGCCATGCGAATTCTGCTTGTAGAAGACGATCCAACGACATCACGCAGCATCGAGCTGATGCTCGGCCACGCCAATTTCAACGTATATTGTACCGATCTTGGTGAAGAAGCGATCGAACTCGGCAAGCTCTACGATTACGATCTGATCCTGCTCGACCTCAATCTGCCGGACATGGCGGGGCTCGAAGTGTTGCGCCAGATCCGTCTGGCCCGAGTCAGCACCCCGATTCTGATCCTGACGGGCGAGGAAAGCACCGATGCCAAGCTCAAGGGCTTCGGGCAGGGGGCGGATGATTACATGACCAAGCCCTTCCACCGCGATGAACTCGTGGCACGTATTCAGGCCATTATCCGCCGCAGCAAGGGACACGCGCAGGCGATCATCCATACCGGCAGGATATCGGTCAATCTCGA
This sequence comes from Rhodobacter sp. NTK016B, assembly GCF_017303295.1. GTDB lineage: Bacteria > Pseudomonadota > Alphaproteobacteria > Rhodobacterales > Rhodobacteraceae > Pararhodobacter. The sequence goes on from NZ_JAFKOK010000015.1 coordinate 121,283, forward strand.
TGCCAAGACGGTCGAGGTGGATGGCAAATCGGTGCATCTGACCGGCAAGGAGTATCAGATGCTCGAACTTCTGAGCCTGCGAAAGGGCACCACGCTGACCAAGGAGATGTTCCTCAACCATCTCTACGGCGGCATGGACGAACCCGAGCTGAAGATCATCGACGTGTTCATCTGCAAATTGCGCAAGAAGCTCGCAGAAGCGACCGGGGGCGAGAACTATATCGAAACCGTTTGGGGCCGCGGTTATGTGCTGCGTGACCCGGTGGCCGGGGCGGCGCGCGCGCATCAGGCCGCCAGCGCGTAACAGCCCCGATCCACGGGGCGGCCAACCCGCGCATCGCGACTGGAAAATCCTCAAGCGGCGCCGTATCACGGGGCTACGCAACAGGAGTGGGCGATGCCGCAAGAGCGTCCGGTCGAAGAACTGTCCGAAACTGAAGCCAGGCAGGAACTTGAACGTCTTGCCGATCTTCTGGCGCAGGCCGATGCGGCTTATCACCAGAAGGATGCGCCCGAGCTGACGGACGCCGAGTACGACGCCCTCAAGCGTCGCAACGCAGCCCTCGAATCGCGCTTTCCCGAGCTGAAACGCGCTGACAGCCCGTCCGAACGCGTCGGCGCCGCTCCCTCTGACGGCTTCGCCAAGATCCGCCATGAGCAGCGTATGCTCTCGCTTGCCAATGCCTTCGCGGATGAGGATGTCACTGCCTTCGACGCCCGCGTGCGCCGCTATCTCAACCTCGCTAACGACGCGCCATTGGCCTACACGGCCGAGCCGAAAATCGACGGCCTTTCGCTGTCGCTGCGCTACGCGCAGGGAAAACTGGTTTACGCCGCCACGCGCGGCGACGGGGAAACCGGCGAGGACGTCACCGCCAATGCCCGCACCATCGACGACATTCCGCAGACTCTGATCGACGCGCCGGACATCCTCGAAGTGCGCGGCGAGGTCTATATGAGCCATGCCGATTTCGCGACGCTCAACGCGACGGGCCCGCGCACCTTCGCCAATCCACGCAATGCCGCCGCCGGATCCTTGCGCCAGCTCGACGCCGAGGTCACCCGCGCCCGGCCGCTGAAATTCTTCGCCTATGCTTGGGGCGTGCTGTCGTCACCGCTGGCGAAGACGCAGATGGGCTCGATCGAGCGGCTCGAAACGCTGGGCTTCCGTGTCAATCCGCTGACCCGGCTTTGCAACGGCCCGACCGAGATGCTCGATCACTATCGCCATATCGAAACCGAGCGCCCGGATCTGGGCTACGATATCGACGGCGTGGTCTACAAGGTGGATGACCTTGCGCTGCAGGGGCGGCTCGGCTTTCGGGCGACCACACCCCGCTGGGCTATCGCGCATAAATTCCCTGCTGAAATGGCCTGGACCCGGCTTGAAGCCATCGACATCCAGGTTGGCCGCACCGGCGCGCTCAGCCCGGTCGCGCGGCTTGCCCCGGTCAATGTCGGCGGTGTTCTGGTCTCGAACGCGACGCTGCATAACGAAGATTACATTGCCGGCCGCGATTCGCATGGCGACCCGATCCGTGACGGCCGCGATATTCGGGTCGGCGACTGGGTGCAGGTCTATCGCGCCGGCGACGTCATCCCGAAAATCGCCGATATCGACCTCGCCCGTCGCCCCGGCGATGCCGAGCGCTACCACTTTCCCCATAGTTGCCCCGAATGCGGATCGGATGCGGTACGCGAGCCCGGCGATTCCACCCACCGCTGCACCGGTGGCCTGATCTGTCCGGCGCAGGCGGTTGAAAAGCTGAAGCATTTCGTCAGCCGGAACGCTTTCGACATCGATGGGCTGGGCGCCAAACAGGTGGAGCTGTTCTTCGGCGATGACCTGCTGCCGGTGCGTGAGCCGGCGGATATCTTTACCCTTCGGCAACGCGACGATGGCAATCTGGCGAAACTGAAGAACCGCGATGGCTTCGGCGCCCGGTCGGTCGAAAAGCTCTTCGACGCGATTGACCAGCGGCGGCAGATCGCTCTGTCGCGCCTGTTGTTCAGCCTCGGGATCCGACATCTGGGGGAAGTGGCTGCCTCGGATCTCGCGCGCCATTATGGCAGCTGGGATGCGTTGATCGCCGCAGTCGACGCGGCCGCGCCCGCCGCCTCGCGCGCGGTCGCCGCCGAAGAGGCCGAGGTCGCGGAACGCGCGCGCGCTGCCGATGAAGGCCGACGCGCGGAACTGAAGAAAACGCGCGACGCGGTCTGGGACGATCCGCCCTTGCCCGACGGCGCTCGGTCGGCATGGGAAGACCTGATCGGCGTCGATGGCGTGGGGGCTGTTCTGGCGACCTCGCTGGTGACGACGCTGAACCAGCCGCGCGAACGCGCTTCGGTCGACCGGCTGATCGCCGAACTGACCGAGATAGTGCCGCCCGAAGCGCAGGCCAACGACAGCCCGGTTGCGGGCAAGACATTGGTGTTCACCGGTACCCTTACCCGGATGACCCGGGCCGAGGCCAAGGCGCGCGCCGAATCCCTCGGCGCGAAGGTCGCGGGCTCGGTCTCGGCCAAGACCGACCTATTGATCGCGGGCGAGGGGGCCGGGTCGAAAGCTGACAAGGCGACGTCATTGGGCGTCGAGGTGATCGACGAAGATGCCTGGCTGGCGCTGATCGGCGAATGACGGGGCGGCCCGAGATCCTGTTTCCCCTGTTCGCGAGTCTGGAAGGGCTCGATGGAGTTGGGCCTAAGACATCGAAACTTTACAAGGGTTTGGGTGTCGAGACGCCGCGCGATCTATTGTTCGTCCTGCCGCATTCCGGCATTGATCGCCGCCTGCGCCCGACGCTGCGCGGCCTGACCCCGCCGCTGACCGTGACGGTCGAGGTCGAGATCAGCGCGCATGTGCCCCCTCGGCAGCGTGGGCGCCCGTACCGCGTCGTCGTCACCGATGCCGAACAGGAGTTTCAGCTCGTTTTCTTCCACGCGCGCGGAGACTATCTGCAAAAGCTGCTACCCGTCGGTGAGCGGCGGATCGTTTCCGGACGGGTCGAAAGCTTCGACGGCGTCTTCCAGATCGTCCACCCCGACCACGTCTTGCGTCCGGACGAGGCCGACACGCTGCCGGAATGGGAGCCGGTTTATCCCTTGGTCGCGGGCCTGTCGCAGCGGCAGGTGCAAAAGGCGATGCGAAGCGCGCTTTCGCGGTTGCCGACGCTTGCCGAATGGATCGATCCGACGCTTAAAGCGCAGCGGGGCTGGCCGGACTGGCACGCCGCGATGACTGACGCGCATGCACCGCAAGCATTGGCCGACATCATGCCGGGGGCCCCGGCGCGCGAGCGGCTGGCCTATGATGAATTGTTCGCGCATCAGTTAACGCTGGCCATTGCACGCTCGCGGCAGCGCAAGGCGCCGGGCGTGGGGACCAAGGGCGACGGCCGGCTCGTTGGCAAAGTGCTGGCCGCTCTGCCCTATGCGCCGACCGGTGCTCAAAACCGTGCCATCGGCGAAATCGCTGTGGACATGGCGTCCCCGCGCAAGATGACCCGCTTGCTGCAGGGCGATGTCGGCGCCGGCAAGACGCTGGTGGCGATGGCGGCGCTTTTGACTGCGGTCGAAGCCGGAGGGCAGGCTGCGCTGATGGCGCCGACCGAAATCCTCGCGCGCCAGCATGTCGAGGCCCTGGCCCCGCTTGCGCAAGAAGCGGGCGTCATGATCGCTTTGCTGACCGGCCGCGACAAGGGGCGCGAGCGCGCACGCAAGCTCGAAGACCTGGCAGAGGGCCGCACCGATATCCTGATCGGCACGCATGCCCTGTTCCAGCGCGATGTCACGTTCCGCGATCTGCGTCTGGCGGTGATTGACGAACAGCATCGCTTCGGTGTCGCGCAGCGGATGGCATTGGGTGAAAAGGGCGTGGCGGTGGATATCCTTGTGATGACTGCAACGCCGATCCCGCGCTCGCTTGCGCTCACGCAATATGGCGACATGGACCTGTCGCTGCTCGATGAAAAACCGCCGGGGCGCATGCCCGTGGTAACTTCGCTTGCCTCTACCGATCGGCTCGATGAAGTGATCGCGCATCTTGGCCGCGCCATTGCTGAAGGACGGCAGGCCTATTGGGTCTGTCCGCTGGTCGAGGAAAGCGAAACCGTCAACCTGACCGCCGCGCAGGCCCGTTTCGAGGATCTGCGCGCAAAGCTGGGCGATGTCGTGGGGCTGGTCCATGGTCAGCTGGCCCCGGCCGACAAAGACCTTGCCATGGAGCGTTTCGTCTCGGGCGAGACGCGGATCCTCGTCGCTACTACGGTGATCGAGGTGGGCGTCAATGTACCCAGCGCAACGATCATGGTGATCGAACGCGCTGAGAGTTTCGGCCTCGCGCAATTGCACCAGCTTCGCGGTCGCGTCGGACGTGGGGCAGGGGCATCGACCTGCCTTCTGCTCTACGATCCGCCGCTGGGTGAAACCGCGTCGCGGCGGCTGAAACTGATGCGCGACACCGATGACGGTTTCCGCATCAGCGACGAGGATCTGGCGATCCGCGGTGCCGGCGATGTGATCGGCACCGCGCAATCGGGTCTGCCCCGCTTCAGGATGGCGGATCTGGAGCGACAGGCGGGGCTGATGCAGACCGCGCAGAGTGATGCGCGCAAGCTCATGGCGGACGATCCCGAGCTGATCTCGCCGCGCGGTCAGGCGGCGCGGATGCTGTTGTGGTTGATGGAGCAGGACAAGGCCATACGGCTGATGCGAATCGGATAATCCCCTTTTGTTCTCAAAAGTTCTTGCAATGATCGCGCGAAAATGAGAACAAATAGCTAACAAAAGGGAGATACGCCGTGCGACACCTTCTTCGTCAGATCTCTGCCCCCCGTGATGAGCGTTTCGCGATGGCCTCGGATGCCGTCGGGGTGGTGGCGCTGTTCGTGCTGTTCTACGCGGCGCTTCACCTGCCCCTTTTGGGCTGACCGCTCTCTTTTCACCGCTTTTTCTGCCCAGCGGTCTGGCGCGGCCCGCCTGTCCCGGTGCCCCGACCCATCCAGACACGCCACTTGCCGCCGCGTTTCCACGCGGCGGCTTTTTTTTAGCTTTTCTTAGGAAATAAGCGTCAGGCTTGCGTGGTGCGGTCCGCTTCGGCGGCGGCCTCGGCAGCGGCCTGCACTGAAAGAAGAATCGAGGCGTGGCGATTCTTGAATTCGCGGGCGGGAATCAGGGCCTCGTATCCGTCGAAAGGCGCGGCGGGAACGGGACCGTCCTTTTTCAGCATGGCTTCCAGGTCGCGCGCCGTGGCCGCAAGCTCTGCTGCGCTGCGGCCCATCACGGCATCGCCCAGAACCGCGGCCGAAGCCTGTCCAAGCGCGCAGGCCTTGACCTCTTGCGCGAAGCGGCTGACGCGGCCGTCCGTCATGTCCAGATCGACCGTAACCGTCGATCCACACAGAGGAGACCGTTTCTTCACGCTCGCCTGAGGGTCGTCCAGCCGCCCAAGATGCGGGATCTCGGCTGCGAGACCGAGAATCCTGTTCGAATACAGCTTGATCAGATCGGAGGATTCAGACACTTCATGCGCTCCTGTTGAGCAAAGGATATAAGCCATGCCCCTCGATCCGCAATCCCTGCGCTTTGACGACAATGGTCTCATACCGGTCATCGCGCAGGATCACGCGAATGGCGACGTGCTGATGATGGCCTGGATGAATGCCGAGGCCGTTACCCGGACCTTGCAGAGCGGGAAGGTTACCTATTGGTCACGCTCGCGGCAGGCATTCTGGGTCAAGGGCGAGACCTCGGGCCATGTGCAGCGCCTTGTGGATCTGCGGGTCGATTGCGACAGTGATTGCCTGCTGGTGCTGGTCGATCAGACGGGGCCGGCGTGCCATACCAACCGGCGGAGCTGCTTCTATACTGCGATTCGGGATGGCAAGCCTGTCGAGTTGATGCAGCCGGAAAGCTGAGCTTTGTGAGTGCGGTACATTCCGGGGGCCGAAGGTCAGTGGACCCTGCACGGCGGAGGCGGGTTTCAACGGCGCGTCCGGTGATGGGTATAACTGAGCCGCCGTGAAGCGCGCGGGCGGACTGGTCCCGGACCAGATCCAGCGGGTCGGAATGGGCAACGACAGGCGTGAGGCGCCGGCGCGGGCATTCGGTTATGCGCCGAGGCCCACCATTCGGCGGATATCGTCTGGCGTCGCACCCTCGGCGCGATAGAGGGCGATGGCGCGGGAATCGTCGCGTTTGGCCAGCCGCTTGCCCTCTTCGTCGCGAATTAGGCGGTGATGATGGAAGGCCGGGACTGGAAAGGCCAGAAGCCGCTGCAACACAACGTGGATCGCAGTGGCTTCGAATAGATCCGCGCCCCGGGTCACCAGCGTGATGTCCTGCGCCGCATCGTCGACGCAGACGGCGAGATGATAGGACGTGCCGATATCGCGCCGGGCCAAGACCACGTCGCCCACCCGCGCGCGAAGCCAGTCGGGTGCGTAATCGTGCTGGCCGGGATGAAGCGGGCCCGTTTCGCTGAAGCTTACCGGGCCGGTCAACGCGACGGCGCGCGCCATGTCGAGGCGGATCGCCGCGCCCGGATCCGTGTGGCCGGCATGGCGGCAGGTGCCGGGATAAACGGGGCCATCGGGGCCAATCACCGGGGCGCCCTCCTGCGGCGCGGCGAGGGCCGCGCGGATATCGCCGCGCGTGCAGGTGCAGCGATAGGTCACGCCCATCGCCTCGAGCCGAGCGACGGCCGTGTCGTAGGCGTCGCGCCGCTGGGATTGACGCATCACCGGCTCGGGCCAGGACAGGCCCAGCCAATGCAGGTCGTCATAGATCTGCGTCTCGAAGGCCGGTTTCGCGCGGGCGGTATCGATATCCTCGATCCGCAAAAGGAAACGACCGCCAGCGGCGCGGGCGAGCGCATCGGCGGTCAGGGCGGAAAAGGCATGGCCCAGATGCAGCGGGCCGGTGGGCGAGGGGGCGAAGCGGGTGATCACGCCCGCGCCCTCAGCCCGGAATATCCGCCAGCGTAGCCGAGGCGACCCAGTCCGAGAATGCCTCTTTCGCGCGGTCGGTATAGCCCTTGTAGCGATCCTTGCGTCCGCGGCGACCGCCCTTCATGTCGATGGGGGGAAACAGGCCGAAATTCACGTTCATCGGCTGGAAGGTCTTTGCATCCGCATCGCCGGTGATATGGGCGATCAACGCGCCCATCGCGGTGACGCGCGGTGGGGGCGACAGGACCCGGCCCTGGATTTCGGCCGCGGCGAGACGTCCGGCGATCAGACCCATCGCGGCGCTTTCGACATAACCCTCGACCCCTGTCACCTGACCGGCGAAGCGCAGGTTGGGACGCGAGCGCAGGCGCATCTGTTCGTCCAGTAGGGTGGGCGAGTTCAGGAAGGTGTTGCGATGAATGCCGCCCAGCCGCGCGAAGCCCGCCTCCTGCAGCCCGGGGATCATGCGAAAGACCTCGACCTGCGCGCCGTATTTCATCTTGGTCTGGAAGCCCACGATATTATAGAGCGTTCCCAAAGCGTTATCACGCCGCAACTGGACCACAGCATAGGGCTTATTGGCGGGATCGTTGGCATTGGTCAGGCCCACGGGCTTCATCGGGCCGTGGCGCAGGGTTTCGCGCCCGCGTTCGGCCATGACCTCGATCGGCAGGCAGCCGTCGAAGTAACCGGCGGTCTCGCCCTCGCGGAACTCGGCCTTGTCGGCGGCGAGAAGCGCGTCGATGAAGGCCTCGTATTGATCCTTGGTCATCGGGCAGTTGAGATAGGCTTTTCGCTCTTCCTCGGTATCGCCCTTGTCATAGCGCGACTGGAACCACGCCTTGCTCAGATCGACGGTGTCGAAATGCACGATCGGGGCGATCGCGTCGAAGAAGGCGAGCGACTCGGTCCCCGTCTCGGCGCGGATCGCCTGCGCCAAGGCGTCGGACGTCAACGGTCCGGTCGCGAAGATCCAATGGCCATCGGTCGGAAGCTGCGCGATCTCGCCGGGTTCGACGCGGATCAGCGGGTGCGCGCGCAGGCGTTCGGTGACGGCCTGGGCAAAGGCTTCGCGGTCGACGGCCAGCGCGCCACCGGCCGGCAGCGAATGGCGGTCGGCCATGTCCATCAGCAACCCGCCCGCTGCGCGCATTTCCCAATGCAAAAGGCCCACAGCGTTGCGCTCGTCATCGTCCGACCGGAAAGAGTTCGAGCAGACCATCTCGGCGAAATTGCCGGTCTGGTGGGCGAAAGTGCCGGTTTCGGGACGCATTTCGTGCAGCACGACGGGGATCCCCGCCTGTGCTGCCTGCCACGCTGCTTCGGACCCGGCCATGCCGCCGCCGACGATGTGAAGTTCCTGTGTCATGCCCGGTCAGATAGCGACGGAAGGGCACAAAGGAAAGGGGGCGTGGCGCCCCCTTCGTGTTCGTGTCGGATCGGTTTACTCGGTCGCAGGCGCCGTCTGGGTCGTGCCCGCCGGGTCTGTGGCGGTGGAGTCGATCCCGCCCGCCTGCGTTCCGGTCTGTTCGATGGTGGACGCGCTCGGCGTGGCGTCGTCGGGATTGGGCCAGAAGGCGAAGACGATGGCCGCAAGAACAGCCAGCGCCACGGCAATTGAAATCCCCATCAGCGCGGGGCTGTGACGCTTGGCTTCGCGTTCGACATTGGTATGCGGTGCGGTCATGGAAATTCTCCTTTCCATGTTTCAACGCACAACGCGCTATGAAGTTCCGACTAGAGCAGGCTCAGCCGTTCCACGCGTTCGGGATCGGGATAGGGGCGGTAGAGCCCGGTATCGACGTGATTGATATGCTGGCGCATCTGTTCATAAAGCTCCACCGCTTCTTCATTCGCGCGGCCGAGATAGCGAAAGGCGGAATCCAGCATCGCCAGATCTTCGACCTCGATCTCCAACAGGAAATCGGCGCAATCGTCGCCGCCCAGCCGTAACTTGATGCGCATCAGGCGCCAGCCGATGATCCGCCCTTCGCGCTGCAGCAGCGACAACCACTGGTCCAGCGCATGGGCGAAGGTCAGCGCCTTCGCGGTCGGTTTGAGATCGATCATACAGTGGTAAATGTTCATGGCCGGGCCCTTGTGAGACCCGGCCATGCAAGCATCTTCAGGTGAAGAAAGGCTTACTCTTCGTCGGTTTCCACCACGCGGGCGACGGAGACGACATGCTCGCCCGGAGCCGTCTTGAAGACGCGCACGCCCCCGGCCGAACGCGAGCGGAAGCTCACCTGATCCACCGGCGTGCGGATCGACTGGCCGGTCGAGGTGGCGAGCATGATCTGGTCGCTGGGATCGACCGGGAAGGCCACGACCAGCTCACCGCCGCGCATCGCCTTGTCCATCGCCATCACGCCCTGACCGCCGCGCCCGCGCACCGGATAATCGTGCGACGAGGACAGCTTGCCCGCCCCGCCGGAGGTCACGGTCAGGATCAGATCCTCGATCGCGGACATCTCGGCATAGCGTTCGGTCGACAGCTGGCCGGCCTCGACGGCATCGTCCTCGTCACCCTCGGCCTCTTCGGGCGCACCGGCCATCAGGCGGCGCTGCTTGAGATAGGCGGCGCGTTCCTCGGGCGTGGCTTCGAAGTGTCGGACCACTGCCATCGAGACGACCGCGTCGCCCTCGGCCAGCCGGATGCCGCGCACGCCGGTCGAATCGCGGCCCTTGAAGACGCGCACATCGGTCGTCGGGAAGCGGATCGCGCGACCCAGCCGCGTGACCAGCATGATGTCGTCATCCTCGTCCGCGATGCGCGCATTCACAAGGCACACATCCTCGGGCAGTTTCATCGCGATCTTGCCGTTGCGCATCACATTGGTGAAATCCGACAGCGCGTTGCGGCGCACATCGCCTTGCGAGGTGGCGAAGACGATCTGCAGGTTTTCCCATTCGTCCTCGGGCTTGTCGACCGGCATGATCGCCGCGATCGAGACGCCCTGCGGGATCGGCAGGATGTTGACGATGGCCTTGCCGCGTGCCGCGCGACCGCCCATCGGCAGGCGCCAGCATTTCAGTTTGTAGACCATGCCGTCGGTGGTGAAGAACAGCAGGTTCGTGTGCGTATTCGCCACGAACAGCGTCGTCACCACGTCGTCGTCTTTGAGCGCGCCGCCCGCCAGCCCCTTGCCGCCGCGATTCTGCGAGCGGAACTCGGCCAGCGGGGTGCGCTTGACGTAGCCGCCCGAGGTGATGGTCACGACCATGTCCTCGCGCTCGATCAGCGCCTCGTCGTCCAGATCCCCGGCCCAGTCGACGATCTCGGTCCGGCGCGGCACCGCGAACATCTCGCGCACCTCGTCCAGCTCGGCATTGATGATCGCCATGATCCGCGAGCGCGAGCGCAGGATGTCGAGGTAATCCTTGATCTTCGCCGCCAGCTCTTCCAGCTCGTCGGTGACTTCCTTGACGCCGATCTGCGTCAGGCGCTGCAGCCGCAATTCGAGGATGGCGCGCGCCTGCGCTTCGGACAGGTTATAGGTCCCGTCGTCGTTCATCGTGTGGCTGGGGTCGTCGATCAGGCGGATGTAAGCGGCGATTTCCTCGGCCGGCCAGCGGCGCGTCATCAGCTTTTCGCGCGCATCGGCGGGGTCCAGCGACGAGCGGATCGTCGCGACGACCTCGTCCACGTTCGACACAGCGACGGCCAGGCCGCACAGAATATGGCTGCGCTCGCGCGCCTTGTTCAGCTCGAACGCCGTGCGGCGCGTGACGACTTCCTCGCGGAAGGTCACGAAATGCTGCAGGAAATCGCGCAGCGTCAGCTGTTCGGGGCGACCGCCATTCAGCGCCAGCATGTTACAGCCGAAGCTCACCTGCATCGTGGTGAAGCGGTAAAGCTGGTTGAGCACCACGTCGGGCGTCGCGTCGCGCTTGAGTTCGATCACCACGCGCACGCCGGTCCGGTCGGATTCGTCGGCGACATGGCTGATGCCCTCGATCCGCTTCTCGCGGACGCAATCGGCGATCTTCTCGACCATCATGGCCTTGTTGACCTGATAGGGGACCTCGTCGACGACGATCGCGTAGCGGTCCTTGCGCGGCTCTTCGATATGCGTCTTTGCCCGGATCAGCACCGAGCCTCGCCCTTCGAGATAGGCCTTGCGCGCGCCGGAACGCCCCATGATCAGCCCGCCCGTCGGGAAATCCGGGGCCGGGACGTATTGCATCAGGTCTTCCGAGGTCAGATCCGGGTTCTCGATCAGCGCCTTGGTGGCGTCGATCACCTCGCCCAGATTGTGCGGCGGAATGTTGGTCGCCATGCCGACGGCGATACCGCCCGCACCATTGACCAGCATGTTGGGAAAGCGCGCGGGCAGAACCGTCGGTTCTTCGTCCTTGCCGTCGTAGTTGTCCTGAAAATCGACGGTATCTTTGTCGATATCGGCCAGGAGAAAGTTCGCCGGCTTGTCCATGCGCACTTCGGTATAGCGCATGGCCGCGGCTTTATCGCCGTCCATCGAGCCGAAATTGCCCTGCCCATCCAAGAGCGGCAGCGACATCGAGAAATCCTGCGCCATCCGCACCAGCGCGTCATAGATCGCGCTGTCGCCATGCGGGTGGTACTTACCCATCGTGTCGCCGACCGGACGCGCCGATTTGCGGTAAGGTTTGTCGAAAGTGTTGTTCGTCTCGTGCATCGCGAACAGGATCCGGCGGTGCACGGGCTTCAGCCCGTCCCGCAGATCCGGGATCGCCCGGCTGACGATCACGCTCATCGCGTAATCGAGATAAGCCGTGCGCATTTCCTGTACGATCGAGACACCGGGGCTACCGGGGGTTTTCTCGGCTTCGTCAGGGATTTCCGTGTCGTCGCTCACAAGGACCTCGCAGGCGTGTATCGCGCTAGATTTTGTTGTCCGCCTTATAGCCGAACGCCACTGGCAGGTGCAATGGCGGCGTCTCTTTGGGGCAGACAAACCCGCCCAACCTGCTATCATTCGAAGATGCGAATATAGATGGGAGGATTTGCATGAAACCCGTGTCTTTCCGGTGCGCGCTTGCGCTCGCCGCCTTCGTGCTGCCCGGCGCTGCTTTGGCCGAGCCGGTCAACATCACCCCCGGCATCGCCAGCGTCACGGTGCAGACCGATGCAGGCCCGGCCGAAATCGCGCGTGTGCAGGACAACGACAACCAGCTTTCAGGCGAATGGGCGCGCACCTCGCGCCCCTGTCCGAATTTCTGCATCCAGCCGATGAGCCCCGCCGAGGGCGTCGTCACGATCGGCGAGCTTGAGATGATCGAGGCGCTGCAGGACCCCGACGTGATCGTCACCGACAGCCGGGTCGATGCCGATTACCAGGGCGGCACGATCCCGGGCGCGATTCATCTGCCCTATAATCAGGTTGCCGACCGGCTGGATGTGCTGGGCTGCGCGCTGGATTTCGACGGCTTCGACTGCACCGATGCCAGCGAGGTCGTGCTGTTTTGCAACGGGCCGTGGTGCGGTCAGTCGCCCACCGCGATCCGCAACATGATCGAGGCGGGCTATCCGGTCGAGCGTATCCGCTATTATCGCGGCGGGATGCAGGTCTGGCGGATGCTGGGTCTCAGCGTTCTGGTGCCGCAGGGCTGAGCGGGTGCGACATCCGGTCTGCGCGGGCCGCCGGGGATTGGGTCTTGGCCCGCTCCGTCCTACATTCATAGCGCGCCGGTGCTCCGGCGTGACACTCTGAAAGGACCGACCATGTATGCCCGCATCCTTGTGCCCGTCGCCTATGAGCCCGGCTATGACATCAGCCGCGAGCTGCAGATCGCCCGCGCGCTGTCCGCGCCCGGCGCTCTGGTGATGCTGATCCATGTGATGGAGAAGGTGCCGTTCTACGCCATTGACTACATGCCGCAGGGCTGGCGCGAGGATCTGACCGAAGCGATCCGCGAAGACTTGGCGCGGCAGGCGGCAAGCTTCGATCAGGCCGGCGTCGCCGTTCTTGAGGGCGAACCGGGGCGGATGATCCTCGATCATGCGCAGGCCGAGGACGCCGATTGCATCATCTTGGCCTCGCACCGCTCGGACCGCACGCTGATCGGCTCGACCGCCACTTGGGTCGCGCGCAACGCCACCTGTGCGGTGCATCTGATGCGATGAAAAGCGGGGCCGGGGCTGCCACAGCGCTGGCTCTGGTCCTCGCCTCCGGGCCTGCGAGGGCGCAGGAATGCGACCCGAATTACGCGCAGGTCTGCGTGCCGGTCGCATCGGATGTCGATTGCGCGGGCGGGTCCGGGGACGGGCCTGCCTATGTCGAGGGGCCGGTTCAGGTGATCGGCGACGATATCTACCACCTCGACCGCGATGGTGACGGCATCGCCTGCGAGCCTCCGGATGACGATTAGAACCGCCGCTAGTGAGTCGCCGCTAGCGCAGCCTCAACACCGCCGCCGCCAGCCCCAGTGCCTCGCGCGGGATGTTGCGCAGTCGTTGGCGCGGTCCGATCTCGTGCCATGGTGGCGATGACAAGCGCGCGTTCAGTCCGATCTGCCGCGCCATAACCCGCGCACGTGGCGCGTGATACGGATCGGTGACGATCACCACCGGCGTACCCTCGGGTAGCAAAGCCTTGGCATTCACGAGATTTTCGCGCGTGCTGGTAGAGTGGTCTTCCAGCAGGATCGCGCTTTCGGGCAGGCCCGCCTCGCGACAAAGCCGGGCGATCACCTCAGCCTCGCTCGGCCCGTGCCGCCCGACCCCGCCACACCCCATGATCGCGCCCACCTCACTGGCCTTGAAAAGCGCAATCCCATGCGCGGCCCTCCGGCTGAGCGTGGGCGAGGGAAGGCCACCGGGCCAGACAGCAGCGCCGAGGATGAGGGCGGTGGGGAGCATTTCGGGCACGCGGTGGTTTATCAGCCCGGATGAAGCGGGTTGGCGACCTTGTTTGGATCGCGCTTCATCGCTTTCGCCCCTTCGACTTCGCCGCCTGTTTCGCGTTCGACCCCGCCTTGCCCGCGGTCGAGCGGCCGCGGGTCTTCACGCTGTCCTCGACCACCGCGTCTACGGCAGCCTGACGGGCCAGCGGGTCGTCGGCGACGGCCAGTTCCACCGCTTCCAGCCGCTTCACCTCGTCGCGCAAACGCGCCGCTTCCTCGAATTCGAGGTTCTCGGCCGCCTTGCGCATATCGGCCCGCAGCCCGTCCAGATGCGCGGCCAGATTGGCGCCGACCATCGGCTTGTCGACCTTGGTGGTGATGCGCGACTGATCGGTGTCGCCCTGCCACAGCCCCGCCAGCACGTCCTCGACGTTCTTCTTGACCGTCGTCGGCGTGATGCCGTGTTCTTCGTTATACGCCATCTGCTTGGCGCGGCGGCGGTCGGTTTCGTCCATCGCGCGCTGCATCGAGCCGGTGATGCGGTCGGCATACATGATGACCCGGCCTTCGGAGTTCCGCGCGGCCCGGCCGATCGTCTGTACCAGCGAGGTTTCCGAGCGCAGGAAGCCCTCTTTGTCGGCATCCAGAATCGCCACCAGCCCGCATTCGGGAATATCGAGACCCTCGCGCAGCAGGTTGATGCCGATCAGGACGTCGAAGGCGCCCAGCCGCAAGTCGCGCAGGATCTCGATCCGTTCGATCGTGTCGATATCCGAGTGCATGTAGCGCACGCGGATGCCCTGTTCGTGCAGGTATTCGGTCAGATCCTCGGCCATGCGCTTGGTCAGCGTGGTGACCAGCACCCGCATCCCCTCGGCGGCGACGCGGCGGACCTCGTCGAGCAGATCATCGACCTGCATCGAGACCGGGCGGATCTCGACCAAAGGATCCAGCAGACCGGTGGGGCGGATCACCTGTTCGGTAAAGACCCCGCCCGCCTGCTCCAGCTCCCACGCTGCCGGGGTGGCGCTGACGAAGACCGATTGCGGGCGCATTGCGTCCCATTCCTCGAACTTCAGGGGGCGGTTATCCATGCAGGACGGCAGCCGGAACCCGTGTTCGGCCAGCGTCGCCTTGCGCCGGAAGTCGCCCCGGTACATGCCACCGATCTGCGGCACGGTGACGTGGGATTCGTCGGCGAAGACGATGGCGTTGTCGGGGATGAATTCGAACAGGGTGGGCGGCGGCTCGCCCGGTGCGCGGCCCGTAAGATAGCGCGAATAGTTTTCGATCCCGTTGCATACGCCGGTCGCTTCCAGCATCTCGACATCGAAGTTGCAGCGTTGCTCAAGCCGCTGTGCCTCCAGCAGTTTCCCGTCTTCGTTCAATTGCTTGAGCCGGTGGAACAGCTCGTCCTTGATGCCCTTGATCGCCTGATTGAGCGTGGGCCGGGGCGTGACATAGTGCGAATTGGCGTAGACGCGGATCTTGTCGAACGTGTCGGTCTTGGTGCCGGTCAGCGGATCGAATTCGGTGATTGCCTCGAGCTCTTCGCCGAAGAACGACATCCGCCATGCCCGGTCCTCGAGGTGGGCGGGCCAGACTTCGACCACATCGCCGCGCACCCGGAAGGCGCCGCGCTGGAAGCCCGCATCGTTGCGCTTGTATTGCTGGGCGACCAGATCCGCGATCACCTGCCGGGGGTCGTAGATGTCGCCCACCACGAGGTCCTGCGACATCGCCGAATAGGTCTCGACCGAGCCGATACCATAGATGCAGCTGACCGAGGCCACGATGATCACATCGTCGCGCTCCAGCAGCGCGCGCGTGGCCGAGTGGCGCATCCGGTCGATGGCCTCGTTGATCTGGCTTTCCTTCTCGATGAAAGTGTCGGTGCGCGGGACATAGGCTTCGGGTTGGTAGTAATCGTAATAGCTGACGAAATACTCGACCGCGTTGTCGGGGAAGAAGCCCTTGAACTCGCCATACAATTGCGCGGCCAGCGTCTTGTTGGGCGCCAGAATGATCGCCGGACGCTGCGTTTCCTCGATGATCTTCGCCATCGTATAGGTCTTGCCGGTGCCGGTCGCGCCCAGAAGCACCTGATCGCGTTCGCCCGCGACCACGCCGCCCGACAATTCGGCGATGGCGTTGGGCTGGTCGCCCGCCGGTTTGAACGGGGTCTGCATGACGAAACGCTTACCGCCTTCAAGCTTCTCGCGCTTGAGCGGCGCGGTCGTCATCGGCATCTCGGAAAAGGCGTCCGGGCGATTGTTGTGCATGGGGCGTCCACCGCGCGATCTGGGCTGTTGCCCTACAATTGTGCCTATTTTGTTCTTCTGCAAGGGGCGCGGCTGTTTTCCGCAGCGGCGCGGCGACGGGGCAGGGGGTGCGACCCTGTCGCGCTTTGGAATCCACTTGTCAGGACGGGTGCAATTTCGGATAAGGCCCCAAGCCAGACGGAGTTCTTCATGCGCGCACGCATCTATCGTCCCGCCCGCAACGCCATGCAGTCGGGTATGGCCCGCACCAGGCAGTGGATCCTCGATTTCGCGCCGGCGGAATCGAAGCAGAAAGATCCGTTGATGGGCTGGACCGGCTCGGGCGACACGCAGGCGCAGGTGCGGCTGCGCTTCGACTCGCAGGCCGAGGCCGAGGCTTATGCGAAAGCCAAGGGCATCGATTACGTGGTCCGCGAACCCAAGGACCGCGCCGCCAATATCCGCGCGGGCGGCTATGGCGAGAACTTCGCCACCAACCGCCGGCAGGTCTGGA
Organism: Rhodobacter sp. NTK016B; assembly: GCF_017303295.1. Taxonomy (GTDB): domain Bacteria; phylum Pseudomonadota; class Alphaproteobacteria; order Rhodobacterales; family Rhodobacteraceae; genus Pararhodobacter. The sequence goes on from NZ_JAFKOK010000015.1 coordinate 137,830, forward strand.
CGCATTGACGGGGTGAGCCCGGGGTCGCTTTTGGTGGCCGGACTCGATTGTCAGCGATGAAAAGGCGCCCGTTGGGGCGCCTTTTGTGTTTCCAGACCGGTCGCGCCGGTTAACCGAACATCGAATCGGGGATGAACAGCGCGATCTGCGGGAAGGCGATGATGAGAAGCAGCGTCACCAACATCGCCAGCAGAAACGGGGTTACACCCGCAAAGACGGTTTTCAGCGCCACATTCTGCGCCACCGAGCGCACGACGAAGACATTCAGCCCCACGGGCGGGGTGATCATGCCCATCTCGATCACGATCACCGCAACGACCCCGAACCAGATCGGGTCGAAGCCGAGGGCAAGGATGATCGGGTAATAGATAGGCACGGTGACGACCAACATCGCCAGACCGTCAAGGAACATGCCCAGCACCACATAGCTGAGCAGGATCACCACCAGCGTGCCATAGGCGCCAAAGCCAAGCCCGGTCAGCCCGTCACCCAGCGCCGCCGGGATGTCGGTCAGCGCCAGAAAAGGGTTGAGTACATTCGCGCCGATGACGATCATGTACAGCATGGCCGAGGTGCGCACCGTCTCGCCCACCGCATTGGCGAAACCCCGCATCGACACTCTGCCGGTGCCGAACGCCAGAAGCGTGGTCATCGCGGCGCCGATGCCCGAGGCCTCGACCGGGGTGAAGGCGCCCAGATAGATGCCGCCGATCGACACCACGATCACGCTGATCAGGGGGGCGGCGGTCAGGAACAGGCGAAAGCGCTGGGCAAAGGGCTGCGCCTCGCCCGCCGGGCCTGCCTCGGGGCGGCGCAGCGTGACAAGCCAGATCGCCCCGATGAACATGAGCATCATCAACAGGCCCGGCAGGATGCCCGCCATGAACAGCCGGCCGATCGATTCCTCGGTCAGGATCGCGTAAAGCACGAAGCCTGTCGAGGGCGGGATCAGGAAGCCCAACGTGCCCCCCGCCGCGATGGCGCCGGTGGACAGCCCGTCGGCATAACCCAGACGCTTCATCTCGGGCAGGGCGACCTTGCCGATGGTAACGGCGGTGGCGACCGACGATCCCGATACCGCCGAAAACGCCGCGCAGCCGATGACCGAGGCCGAGGCCAAGCCGCCCCGAAACCGACCGACCCAGGCATGGGCCGCGTCGTACAAAGCGCGGGAGAACCCGGCTTCCGAGGCGATATTGCCCAACAGGACGAACATCGGCAGCACGATCAGGTTGTAATTGGCGACCGAGGAATAGGTCTCGGTGAACAGGATCGCGCCCGCGCGGCGCAGGCCTTCGACGACCCAGATGCCGAAAAAGCCAGTGATCAGCATGGCGAAGGCCACGGGCGTGCGCATCAGCATCAGCGCGAACATGCCGCCGATGGCGAAGATACCGATGGCAAGGTCACTCATGATCGGGGGTCCATCCCATGAGCCGCCCGAGGATCTGCGCCGCGAAGACCAGGATGCACAGGCCCATGCCGATCAGGATCGCGCCATAGACCGGCCAGAGCGGAAGCTGCAGCATGTTCGTCGCATCGCCGTATTCGGCGGCCTCGGTAGCCTTGGCAAAGGCGCGCAGGCACAGATGGCCCAGCACCGTGATCGAGAGCACGCGGGCAAGAATGTCGCCCGCCAGCCGCCCCCACCGACCCAGCGTCCGGTCGAGCAGATCGACACGGATATGGGCGCCCGTCGCCGTCGCCTGCGGCAGCGCCAGCATGACCAGTGCGACGGCAATCGTCTGCACGATCTCGTTCGCGCCCATCAGCGGATTGCCGAGGAAATAGCGCATCACCACGCCCGCCGCGATCACGCAGACCATTGCGACAAGGCACAGTCCCGCACCGATATTCAGAAGGAGCGGAACCTGGCCGGCGCGGGCCGACCAGGTCTTGAGCGTTGCGTTGCGCACGGGGATCACTCGCCGCGCAGGGCCGCGACATAAGCCTGCGCGGGGATGCCGTTGGCCTCGGTCTCGGCAATGATCTGCTCGACCACCGGGGCCGACGCCTCGTTGAAGCGGGCGGCTTCCTCGGGCGACAGGGTGATCACGGTTTTGCCGTCGGTGGACTCGAACGCGGCGAGGGCGCGCGCGGCGACCTCCAGCCATTGCGCGCTGCCAGTCAGCGAGGCGGTGCGCCCGGCTTCCACGATGGCGGCCTGTGCGTCGTCCGAGAGGCCCTCGAACGTGTCGCGGTTCATCACCATGAAGAACAGAGAGATCGTCGTGTCCATGCCCATGGTGACCGATTGCGTGACCTCGGCCAGCCGGAAGGCCCCCAGCGTCGTCGCATCGATCATCGCGCCGTCGATCACGCCCGTCTGCATCGCGTTGTAGATCTCAGGCGCGGGCATCGAGACCGGGTTCGCGCCCCAGGCTTGCACGATCAGACCGGCATTGCGCGACGGCACGCGGATATTGAGACCCGCCAGATCATCGAGGCTGTCCACCTCGCGCGAGCCCATCAGCAGCAGGTTCGGCGCGTTGTTCCACAGACCCACCAGCTGCGCGCGGCGATATTCGGGCGCCAGCATGTCGAGATTGTCGACGATGGCCTGTGTGCCGGTCTCGGCGGTCAGCACGCCCGGAAGCTCGGCCAGCAAGGTCATCGGAAAGCTCGACGCGGTGTAGCCGGGCAGCGAGAAGGCGATATCCGTCACGCCGTCCAGCACGCGGTTATACTGCTCCGCCGGGCCCGGGCCCAGCTCGCCGCCCATATAGACGCGCAGCGTGACATCGCCGTCGGTCGCCTGCGAGATCGCCTCGCCGAAGGGCGTGTAGACCGAGTCGACGATGAAATGCGTTGGCGGTTGGAAGTCCGCGAGTTTCAGCTCTTCGGCCAGTGCGCCCTGCGCAAGGCCCATGGCCAGAGTGGCCGCGGCGAAGGTCTTTGCGATTGTCATGTCTCTCTCCCGTGAAATGGCTGGAATTGTCCCGGTCCGGATGGGCGGGCCGGGAATTGGCGGGGGCGTTCCGGCGCTCAGGCTTTGTCGCCGGCCTCCTCAAGCGCGGCCCCCTCAAGCGCGGTCTTGTCGGCGCTCTTGCCGCCCGCGACCGAATAGGTGATCGGCACTTTGCGCGTGGCGAGGAAGTCTTCGAGCGTCTCACCCCGGAATGCGGCATAGATTTCGGGATTGGACACGCCCAGAACAGCGGCCAGTTTCTCAAGCATGAAAAAGCTGACGCCGCGGCGGATCATCTCGATCCATTTTTGGTTGCGGATCAGGTCGATCTCGTCCTCGGTCAGGCCCCGCTCGGCGGCAAGCGCGTCGAAATCCTTGCGGAAGCGTTCACGATGCGAGGGCTTGATCAGGTCGTGCAGGAAATCGTTGAGCCGGAAGTTCTCGTGGCTGCGGGCCTGCGTGAAGGGATAGGTGCCGCCGAGCTTTTCAACGCCCTGCAACTCGTAGCCCATATGCGCGCGGTATGCCGCGACCTCGTCCGCATCTGGAGCGGCACCCTGATCTTCGAAGACCAGCGTGGCGATATTGGTCACCGAGGGCGCGTAGCTTTGCTTGTGGACCAGCGTCACGTCATCGGACAACGCGCCGCGCATGATCAGCCACATGATGACCTCGGCGCCTTCCATGCCGCCCTTGGTGACGTAATCGGCCAGCCGCATGTCCACCAGAGCCTTGGGATTCTTCTCGAGCAGGTCGAGGAATTCGTTGTCCCAGTCTTCGTTGATGAAACCCGCGCGCTCGCCATGGACCTGATGCGACAGCCCGCCGGTGGCCATGATCGCCACGTTCAGATCCTCGGGATAGCTCTCGATCGCCTTGCGCAGCGATTTACCCAGCTTCCACATGCGCTTGGGCGTGGGGATCGGGAACTGCAGCAGTCCGCATTGCAGTGGCACGACCTTGCCCTGCCAAGGCCCGGTATCATCGCCCAGCATCGAGAGCGGCGACAGGAAGCCGTGATCGACCGGCTTGCCCTGAAAGAAGGACATATCGAACTCGTCCGCCGTCAGTGCCGTGGCGATATGCTGGGACAGGCCCAGATGGCCCATGGCGGGCGCCACGTCCCTCGGGCCGCCGCCTTCATCCGCCGGGTGATACGCGCTGTCGATGCCCAGCGAGAAAAACGGGTAATGATCGAAGAAGAACGATGTGATGTGATCGTTGTAGATCAGGAACAGCACGTCGATCTTCTTGGCGTTCACCCAGTCGCGCACGACATCGAACCCCGCGAAGATCGGCGCCCATGCCGGATCGTGGCGTTTGCCGTTATCCTTGGCGAAGCCGATGGTGGGTGAATGCGACGCGCCGATGCCGCCGATGATGCGAGCCATGGGGTTCCTCCTGTCCAAACAGCCGCGCCCGCGAAGACGCGCGGACCGGGCCGGATAGAAAGGGGATAGAGCCCTTCCTATGTTCGAACAATCACCGTATCTTGGCCGCAGCGTTCAGTTAATTGAACGATGTGGAGGATAGGATGCGCTGGAGCCTGGATGACGTGCCGGTCTATGTGGCGGTGGTAGAGCAGGGGGGCATGACCGGGGCCGCCGCGCTGCTGGGGCGACCGAAATCCAGCGTCTCGACCGCCATTGCCCGTCTGGAGAAGGCGCTGGGCGTCCGCCTCTTGCAGCGCAATTCGCGTAGCCAGCGGATCACGGCCGAGGGCGAGACCTTCTATCGCCACGCCCTGATGATCATCGAACAGGCGCGCGAGGCCGATGCCATCGTGGCGGGACTCAGGGCCGATCCGGCTGGACGGCTGTCGGTCGCGCTGCCGCCGGCTTTCTGTCAGGAGATCGTCGCACCGCGCCTTCCGGCCTTTCGCCGTGCATGGCCCAAGATCGACCTGCGCATCCTGATCACCAGCCACGGCGTCGAACTGCTGCGCGAGCAGGTGGATATGGCGGTGGTGGTCGGGCGGATGGAAGACAGCGACCTCGTCGCCCGGGTGCTGATCGCGGGCGCGCTGACCTGCGTCGCCAGCCCCGACTATCTGGCCCGGAACCCGGTGGCTGACGGGCTCGAGGCGCTGCGCAGCCATATCCAGCTTTGCGAGACGCGCTACGGCAGCAAACGCGTGCCTGTGCATGTGGCGGGACAGGCGGCGACGCTGGATCTCGAAACCGGCATCAGCCACGTCAACAACCCGCTGGTGGTGCGCGCGGCGGTGCTGAACGGCGCAGGCGTCGCCCCGCTGCCGCGCCATTACGTCCGCGACCAGCTCCGTGACGGCTCGCTCGTCGAAGTGCGCCCCGACGTGACCTTCGATATCGAGGCCTCGACCCTCTCTGCCGTCTATCTCAGCCGCCGCCTCATGTCCCCCCGCACCCGCGTGTTCCTCGATTTCCTGACCGAGGCGTCGCGGTAGGGTCTGGGCCGTTCTGCCGCCATCACCACGCAGCGTTGTGATGGCATGTCCTTGGTACCTGAGGCGTCGCGTATGAATAGCGGAGGAATAACGCCGGCTCCTAGACTCTCTGCTGCACGCCACCAGGACTCACGGGGACGCCCCATGTGAACCAATTCCGGGCCGGAGCTCCGGGAATGTAGCCGCCCCGAATGATTAGTGCGGCAAGCGCGGTTCCCCCGCTGTTCCCCAGGAGCGAAAACGAGAAAAGCCCCCTTGGGGGGCTTGCTCACAAATCGCTGAATTATCAGGAAGATTTGGCTCCGGCGGTAGGGATCGAACCTACCACCAATTGATCAACAGTTCGGCACTCAACCCGCCGAGAACGAGCTAACCCACTGAAAACAGGCGAACTTGTGTTCGCAGCAGTCGGGCTGATTACGCCAGTTGAGCGCGTCTGTGACGTACAGCTGGCGCACAGTCCGGAAATCACAAGAAATACAACTTCCGAGCGAGAAACACTTGGAAGCCTTCGAACTCACCAAACGAGACGATTAAATCGTGCAGGACTGTCGGGCAGGGAAGGAAGTCTCTGAGCTTGCCCGGATCAACGGGCTCACAGAGCGCCGGATCAAGCAGATTCTCGGGGACCGCGGAGTGACCCTTCGACCAAGGCATGCAGGGCGGACAGCAATGCTCTTCACTGCAGGTCTGCCAAGCTCCGTTTTCGGATATGTCGCAGTGAAGCACGCTGGCCGGCGTCGATCACGATAACGGTTGCGTTCTAACATTCTCATTGGTCGAAGCGCGACTTTGGACGTCACCTCATGCGCTCGCCACCTAGCCTTCTTGGCTCAAAGTTCGTCGCATGTAACAGTCCCCTCCGGGCGTTCGGTCTGGATATTGCCTAGCCGATCTGTCCCGACCTATGCCTACCCGTTCCGGGGCGGCGGAAACCGGAGAGGTGACGAGATGGCGGGAAAATCGCTGGTCGGTGGGGTGTATGCCTTTCACTTCGGGTCGCATGTGGCATTCGGCCTATGCACCCACGAGGAGACCGGCGGCATCGGGCCACGGCTGGGACAGCTAATGCGCCTCTTCCGCGGGGTCGCGCAGGAAGTGCCCGAGGACGTGTCGGCAATCCTCTCGCAGCCTCTGCTGACGTCGGTCTTTGTCAACCTGCCCATCATGATCCGGGCGGGCGAGGCCATCAAGCTGGCGGACGTCCCGGTGCCGCCAGAGCTGGCCGGGCCGCCGCTCTTTCGGGTCGGTGGCCCGGAGCCGGAGCATTTCTTCCTGGTGGAGGGGCTGGGAGAGTCTGAAACCCCTGTCGAAGGGGGTGCTTTGAAGGCCGATATCGCCGGGGCTCCGGATCAGGCGATCGCCAGTTTTGGCGCGTTGGAGAGAATTTTCAGATTCGACCTCACCCCGGAACGCGCATTCGCCTTTTTCACAGGAACCGCCACCCTGGACGAGGAATGCGAAGCGCTTTTCTAAGAAGGCGCCGCACACCCATGGCAAACCCGCCATTGATTTTGTCCCGTTCTTGGCCGCACTCCGAAGAGTGGACATTGGCGCACAGAGCAGCGCCCAATAGTATGGGCTTGAAGCAGACCTGCGGCAGTGCGGCAGGCCCCTCGCCCTGGCGCGCAATGCCTGCGGGTGCTCACGGCCCATTGCGGCCATTCAAAACAGCAATTGCGTCCTGCGGCAGCAGTTCGAATAGCCGACATTCGCTGCCTTCGAGAATTGAATACATCTACGGACTTCTGAAGCGCGAAAGTAGCTTGCGCCGGTTACGCGTCCCACTGTGCGCTATCTGCGCGCAGGGCTTGAGGAGTCATTCCGGTCCATTTCCGGAACGCGCGCTGGAACGCGTTGGGATCACGGTACCCCACAAGGTGCGCGATCTGCTGGTTGTTGAGGTCGCTCTTGAGCAGATAGCGGATTGCCAGATCTTTTCGCGTTTCGTCCAGCAACGACTGAAAGGTCAACCCCTCATCCGCGAGACGCCGCAAAAGGGTACTCCGACTTAATCTAAGACGCCCGCACGCATGTGCGATATTGGGTTCGGTGATCGAGAACGCCTCCAGCATCGTCGCGCGGACCCGGTCCGATAAGGGCAAGCCTTTGGATTGGATCATGGCCTGGCTCTGAAGGTCAGCTTCCGTGGCCTCCCAAAGCTCGGGATTGTCCGAAATAAACGGAGTGTGCGCGTCGGTGCGGGTATAGATCAGCGTGGCGTCACCCTGCTCGGGGACCCTGCCGAATACGTCAACCAGACGTTCTCGCTCGTCCTGCGGCAGTGGCAAGAACACCCGCAGAGGCCGGATCGCATGACGCGCCAGCGCATTGGCCTGCGCGTGCAGATAGATGATCTGGGGGCTGCTGAAGGTTCCGGGCAAAGGGGCGGAGGCAACGTCCGGCGCAACGCGCACGGTGAACTCGGACGCGCTGCGCGACACCAAGAATTGCATTGGCCCGAACAGGCTTTTAAACTGTGCCATGCGCGTGATGCCGGTCTCTAAATCCGGCGCTGTAGATAGCGCGAAAAGAACTGGGATTGCCGGACCACCCGCCATCCGCAGCCCGAGAAGCCGCGCCACATCGTGCTGTCCTGACAAGTCCATTATCGCGGACCAGAGGCGCAGATACTCTTCGGCGGTCACGAGAAAAGACCGGTCGTTCCGCTCCGTCGCGTCAATACCCGCACGTGTCAGAACCACATCCCAGCCGATACCCAGAATACCACAGATCGGGCCGGACAGGACGGCAGATGTGTAGATTGGGGATCGCTCGCAGCTCTGCATGCCGGGACCTTTCGCGCGGCGGGACCGCCCTTATCACTAGAGCGGCTCCCCCTGTCCGACGCAACAGCGCTGAACGAATCTGCAAGTCATTGATACGATCTGCAAGTCACAAGCGGTGGCAAACGCCCGCCCAACACGACTAGCTACAAGATGACACGATCGCATGGAGAGATCGGCTTGGACCTGACATCGAAGATCATACTCGTCACCGGCGGCGGTTCCGGCATCGGCCTTGAACTGACACGGCAGCTGGTAGCGCTCGGCAACACGGTCATCGTCTGCGGGCGCGACGCGGGCAAGCTGGCCGAGGCCGCGCGGCTGACCGGCGCACAGGCGATCGCCGGGGATGTGACGGTTGCGGAGGATCAGGAGCGGATACTGTCAGATGTTCAGGCGCAGCATGGTCGGCTCGATCTGCTGATCAACAATGCGGGCGTGTTCTTCGCTTATCATTTCCGGAACGATCCCGACGCGCTGCAAAAGATCGAGAACGAGATCGCGATCAACGCAGCGGCTCCGCTGACCCTGACGCGGCGCGCCTTGCCGCTTCTGGAGAAAAGCGCACAGCCCGGGGTTTTGTTCATCGGATCGGGCATCGCCTTTGTCGCTTCACCCGGAACGCCGGTCTACTCCGGCACCAAGGCGCTGATCCATCACTGCGCGCAAACCCTGCGCCACCAGTTGCAGCCCCATGGCATCACCGTTTTCGAAGCCCTGCCGCCCGTCGTTGATACCGACATGGCCAAGGTGCTGAAATCCGGCAATTTCAAGAAGATGAAGCCCGCCGATCTCGTGCGCGACATTCTCGAGGGGTTACGCCGCAACCAGACAGAGATGCTGCTGGGACAATCAAGCCAGATCAAGTGGATGAGCCGGATCGCCCCTGCCTTCCTGTTTCGCCAGTTCGCAAAGACCGAGTTTCACTAAGTTTCGCTGCAAAATTCTCTGTTTTGCCCATCCTAGGATACGCGAATGACCCTTTCCGCACGCCGCAACCTGTTGGTGATGAATGTTCAGATGGCGGTCAGTCTGCTGACGACGATCATTCTGATTCGCTGGCTTTTCCCCGGCATCGCCCAGGCAGAGTTCGCGGTCGCTGTTCTGCCGGTCGCCGTCCTGCACATGTTTCGGTTCATCGGCATGACCGTCGTGATGCCCGATCAGTTGGACGACGCGATCAGCTATAGGGCCAAGGTTCAGATCGCGGTCGGCGATCTGGCGGTGGCCCTGACGGCGTTGCTGCTGACGTTCGCTATCGTTGAGGGCTTTTCGGCTGGTGCAATCCGCGCGCTTGCCTGGCTCTTCGTGATCACCTGTCTGGCTGATATGGCAGTCATCCAAAGGGTCTTCATCAGGGAACAGTTCTGGGACAAGAAGATGGGCGTCGTCTGGCTGTTTCAGGTGCTTTTGTCGGTTCCGATGGTGATGGGAGAAATCTTTGTCCTTTACCGATTGGTGACGGGGTGAAGGTGCAGACCTGCGAAGCCGACACTTGCCGCAATCAACATTTGGGAAAATCCGCATGACCGCAGCCTACCGCAGCCGCGTCACCGCGCTGGCCATTATTACCTCAGCCGCCTTCTTTGGTGCCAATGCCTTTATCGGCCTGTCGATGGGAGTTTACTGGCTGCGCCTCGCGCCCGCCGATTTTGTCGCGCAATTCTTCCCCCAGTTCAGCAACTTCCTGTTCACCATCATGCCGCTGTTTCTGCTGATGCTGGTGGGCCTGATCCTGTCGGCCCGGCTCGATTGGCGCAATGCCCCGGCGCGGCGCAACTGGGTCATCGCGCTGTGGCTTTACCTGGCCCTCTCAGCGATCACGGTCTTTTTCCACATGCCGCTCAATGTGCGCCTTGCGGCGGCGGTCGGGTCGCCCCTCGGGGACGCGCTTGGCTTTTACAAGACCATCGCGCTGACGGGTCCGGTGACAGATGACAACGCTGCGACCATTCGGACGCTCTGGCTGCTGGGCCATATACCCCGCGTCCTGCTCACGCTTGCCATCCCCTTCTACGCCCTGCGCGCGCTTGCCGCTGGCCCCACGCGCTGAACGCGGAGACGACGCCCATGACCGACGCCACCTATCGCAGGACCGTCAATATGATCGCCATCCTGGCTTCTGCGGCCTTCGCGGGCGGCGGCCTGCTCATCCTGCTATCCTACGGCATCCGCTGGCTGGGGACCGATCCGCTGGTCTGGCGGGCAGGGTTTTGGGACGAGTTCGTGAACTTCGCCCTCACCATCATTCCGCTCAATATGATCACACTGGTCGGGCTGGTGCTGTCAGCGCGGCTCGATTGGCAGGACCGGCCCATCCGGCGAACCTGGATGATCGCGATTTGGCTTTATGTGGCGAACACCATGTTCACGCTGGGTTATTTCATTCCGCAGAATATCCTTCTGATCTGGGACAGCTATACTGCGGCGCAGGCGTCGCAGGTCCGGGCGACATGGCTGGGGTTGCATGTCCTGCGGGTTGTCATTGCGGCTGCCGTGCCGGTCTATGCGTATCTGGCGGTTATTCGTCGGGCGGAGGCGCGGTGAGCCACGAGGCTCGCAGATTGAGCAACTCGCCGTTATGCTTGGGGGTCTAGGCCGCTGCTCCGGCCTGCCTCTTCGAACGTCCGATTTCGTGCAGCGGCTCAAGTCAATTCGCAACCGCAGCGAACGGCCGCTTTCCGCCCGTAGCTGCCAATGGTCAAGCCGCGGCGAAGGCTGACTCCCCACATTCCGCGATACATTGAGGTTCTTTGAAGAGCTTTCCTCTCGCCCTCATGTCTCGACGTCGCTTCAAGGGCTGCACTCTGCGGACAGTCTTTGTGGTTGTATGCGGTCATACGCGCCAGGCTCAGTTGATTGTTTTTCAATTGCGCACAGTCGAGGTGTAGTGTGCGCGGAGCCCTGACGAGGGTGTTTTCATGCACTGCGCACGGGAAACGGGGAGGTAGTTCCCTGAATGACGTTCTTATCTTGATGGAGCCGAGTACGCCTTCCGAGAAAAAAAGAATAATAAAAACAGTGATATAGGACGGCTTCGGGCTCTTGCCGGATCCGGCGGGGCGGCAATTTCGCTGCTTTGAAGAAGGTGCTTGATAATCCGAATTTGCGCATGGTCGACCGTCAATCACACTTCGACGAAGACGCAAAATGCCGTACCATGAAGGCCACAAAGCGCACAGTCTGACACACAGTTTGCGCACAAATTTCCGGGAAGGCCACGCACGGTCGCCAACTAACCGAAAAATTTTGTCTAATTTTCAGAAGGTTAGTTGGCTCCGGCGGTAGGGATCGAACCTACGACCAATTGATTAACAGTCAACTGCTCTACCGCTGAGCTACGCCGGAACACGTGGGCCGTATAGCAATGGGGTATGACGGCGTCCAGAGGGTGGGCACGGTTTTTTTTGTCGGAAATGTAAATTCTTCCTCTGGCCCGAAATCAGGGTGCGATTACAGGGGTTTGGGGGCCGGGGGGGCCGTCGAAAAGGACCAGTCCGCGGGTGTCGAGATCGATGAGATGGGCCAGCACGTTGCGCGCGGCAGCGGGCAGCAGGGCCGGGGGCACATCGGTATAGACCGCGGCTGTGATCGCCGGCAGATCGCCCGCGCCAGCGACCACGGCGGCGCGAATCGCGGTCTCGCGGCCTCGGCGGTGATCACGCAGCGCGCGGGTACGGGAAAGCCCGTCTTCGACCGGTGCGCCGTGGCCGGGATAATAGCGCAGCCGCCCCAGTGCCTCGATCCGGTCGAGGCTGGCCATGAAGTCGGTCAGGTCACCTTCGGGCGGGGAAACGAGGCTTGGCGCCCAGCCCATCACGTGATCGCCCGAAAACAGCGCTCCGTTCCACAGCAGGCACAGATGGTTGCCCAGATGCCCCGGCGTATGGACCGCACGCAGGGGCAGGCCGCCTGCGTCGAGCGTCTCGCCATCGGCGAGGAACTCGTCGGGCGCGAAATCCGCATCCACGCCTTCGCCGCCGCCGACCTCGGCGCCCGAGGCCATCAGGGCCGCCATCCGCGCCGATTGTCCCGCGCGCGCATCGCCAAAGGCCGCGACGGGGGCGCCGGTCACCTCGGCCAGCGGGCGAGCGAGGGGGGAATGGTCCTTGTGGGCGTGGGTAACGATGATCCGCGCGATCCGCTCGCCGGGTGCCAGCGCCTCCTGGATTGCGCGCAGGTGCCCGGGATCGGCGGGGCCGGGGTCGATGACCGTGACGGCGCCTTCGCCCAGCAGGTAGGTGTTCGTCCCGCGCTCGGTCATCGGCGAGGGGTTGGGCGCGAGAACCAGCCGCAGACCGGGGGCCAGCGGCAGGGATTGACCGGGCCGCGGGTCGAAGGGGGTATCGGGCATGGAGGTCCTTTCTTGCTGTCCGGGCCGCGCGGGCGCTCTCGCCATGCGCGCCGGTCGGGGCTAGAGTATCGCCATGCTGGGCCGCCTTCTCAAACCGTTTTTGCCTCGCGGCCTGTACTGGCGCGCGGCGCTGATCGTTTTCGTGCCGGTCTCGGTGATCCTGCTGGTGGTGTCGCTGTCTTTCATCCAGCGCCATTACGACGGCGTGACGCGGCAGATGACGGGGAATTTCCTGCTGGTGGCGCGCTACATTCTGGATCAGGTCGACGCGCAGCCCGATCTTGCCAGCGCGCAGGACGAAGCGCAGGCGCTGGGGGCGCGCTTCGGGTTGTTCACCGCGCAGATCGACGAATCGCTGCCGCCGCCCATCGACCTGAAACTGCCGTTCTATGACCTGTCAGGCTCGCTTGCCGTGGCCGAGTTGCAGCGCGGCCTGCCGCAAATGCGCGAGGTGGCGCTGGCCACGGGGGATCTGACGCTGTGGCTGGAATCGCGCCACGGCTATCTGCGGCTGCATTTCGGGCTGAGCCGGATTTCGGCGCGCAACCCGCATCAGATGCTGGTCCTGACCTTTGTCATCGGCATCGTCATGGGGGTTATCGCCTTCATTTACCTCAAGAATCAGATGCGCCCCATGGCGCGGCTCGCGCTTGCGGCAGAGGCATTCGGGCGCGGGCAGACGGTACGCTACCGGCCCGGCGGGGCGACCGAAGTGCGCGCGGCGGGCAAGGCGTTTCTGGAGATGCGCGAGCGGATCGAGCGGCATATCGAACAGCGAACGCTGCTTCTGTCGGGCGTCAGTCACGACCTGCGCACACCGCTGACGCGGATGCGTCTGGCGCTGTCGATGATGGAAGACGACCCCGAGGCGGCGGCGCTGATGGCCGACGTGGCCGAGATGGAAAGCCTGATCGACCGGTTTTTGGAATTCGCGCGCACCGAGGCGGTCGAGCCGATGGACGAGACCGATCTGGGCGCGCTGCTCGCATCCCGCGTGGCCGAGGCGCGGCGCGCGGGCCGGGAAGTCGCCTTCGAGCCGGGCTGGAACGGCCCGTCGGTCGCCCTGCGTCCGCAATTGATGGGGCGGGCGATTGACAACCTGATCGGCAACGCGGTGCGCTATGGCACGCGCGCGCGGGTCTGGATCACCGCCGAGGGGGCCGAGGTCGCGGTCTGTATCGAGGATGACGGCCCCGGCATCGATCCCGAAGACCGCGACCGCGCGACCCGGCCCTTCGTGCGTCTCGATCTGGCACGGGGCGCCTCGCGCGGGTCGGGGGCCGGGCTGGGGCTGGCCATCGTCGCGGATGCGATGCGCTCGCATGGCGGGCGACTTGAGCTGGGCACCGGGACAAGCGAGGGCTATGGCGGGCTGCTGGCGCGGCTGGTTCTGCCGGTTGCCGAGGGCTGATTTTCCCGCGACGGCGGTTTGTAGCGCGACGCTTGCGCCGGGCTGCCCGTGCGCTCAGCGCGTCACGTCGTGATCGTAGATCCACGAAAACCGCTTCAGCGCCAGCGTCGGCGCGACCCGGTCGGCAAGGCGCAGCAGGCCATGTGCGAAGGGTGCGATGGGCGCGCGCAGGTGGTAGTTGCGCGCATTGGCATTGGCCATGCCGACCACGCGCGACACCCGTTCATGGCGGGCGGCGGCGTAGTCGCGCAGCGCGGCGGTCCTGTCATCGGGCTTTGCGGCCAGCGACCGGGCAAGAACCCAAGCATCTTCCAGCGCCATATTCGCGCCCTGCGCCATGAATGGCAGCGTCGGATGCGCCGCGTCACCCAGAAGCGCCGCACGCCCCTTGCCGTCATGCCAGTTGCGGGTGACGGGATGGCGGAACAGACCCCATAGATAGACCTCGCGCACGGCGTCCAGCCAGCCGGGCACGGGTCCGCCGAAGCCCCGGAAGGCGCTTTGCAGGGCTGAGGGCTCGTCGGAGTGATTCCAGCCCTCTTCGGCCCAGACCCGGCGCTCTTGCACGGCGACGATGTTGCGCAGTGTGCCACCGCGCAGCGGATAGCTGACCAGATGCTGACCCGGCCCCATGAAGACTTGCGCGACGCGCGCACCGCCATCGCCGGGGATCAGCGCGCGCCAGGCGACCTGCCCGGTAAAGAACGGCTCGCGCGGGCCGTCCAGCGTGGTGCGCAGGGCCGAATGCAGTCCGTCGGCGCCCAGCACCAGCGGCGTGTCGTGATCGGTGCCGATTGCAGTGCGGATGCGCGCGCCGGTATCGGTCAGGGCGATCCGCTCGACCTTTTGCAACAGCTGCACGCGTGTGCCGGCCTCGCGCATCGCCTGTTCCAGCGCGGCGATCAGGTCGGCGCGGTGGGACAGGTAAAAACCGGGGCCGTCCTGCGGCATGGCAAGCCGGGTAACAAGTCGCCCGCCGTGATCGCGCAGCTCGACCGCCTCGGTGCGGTCGCCGATGCTGTCAGGGTTGAGCCCCAGCGCGGCCAGAACGCGCGCGCCATTCGGGCTGATCTGCAGGCCCGCGCCCACTTCGGTGATCTGCGGCGCCTGTTCCAGGATCGACACGTCGGCCCCGAAGCGCCGCAGGGCGGTGGCCAGCGCAAGACCCGCGACGCCCGCGCCCAGAACGAGGGCCGGGCGACCGGACAAGGGTCTGGCAGTATCGGGGGCGGGGCGGTCCTGCGTGTTCCGTTCTGTCGTGGGCGGGTTGTCTTTGGACATATCTGTCACAGGCCTGCCAGTCACAGGAGCATCAAACGGGGGCTACGCAGGTTAGCCAAGGGCGCGCGGGCACAGGCGCCCGCGCTGCCGGGATCAATCGTCGCGGTGGACGCGCTCGCTGCGCTCGTGGCGTTCCTGCGCTTCGAGCGTCATCGTGGCGATCGGGCGGGCATCGAGACGCTTGAGCGAAATCGGCTCGCCGGTCATCTCGCAATAGCCGAACTCGCCATTCTCGATCCGGCGCAGCGCGCCGTCGATCTTCGAGACCAGCTTGCGCTGGCGGTCGCGGGTCCGCAATTCCAGCGCGCGATCGGTCTCTTCGCTGGCGCGGTCGGCTATGTCGGGAAGATTGCGGTTGGAATTGGCCAGATCGTTCAGGGTTTCCTTGCTGTCGGCAAGGATTCCCTCTTTCCATGCCAGCAACTTGCGGCGGAAATACTCGAGCTGACGTTCATTCATGAACGGCTCGTCTTCAGCCGGTTTGTAGTTATCAGGAAGAAAGGTTTCCGGTTTCATAGGCGCATCCCCTGTTTGCCCGGAACTGTAGACGACCGACCCGACGATTTCGTTCTGTGCGGTCATTCCGAGCCCCCTGCGCAGGGCAATAGCCTGTGCCACCCGCGATGTCACGCGCGAAAAGGTAACATTTCAGCAGCCGTGACCTCTGCGCCGCAGCGGGAAACCGTCGCCGCCGGGACGCGGTTCGCGCCGCTGCCATGGGCGCGGCGCCTGCGCGCGGGGCGTCCCGCTCTCTTGCGGCTTGGCAGGCGCGCGGCTAGGGTCGCCGCGAAATGGGCCCAGCACACGGAACGAACATGCGTTTTTCCTCAACCGACAGCTACATCGCCACGGACGACCTGACGATGGCCGTGAACGCGGCGGTAACGCTTGAGCGGCCGCTTCTGGTCAAGGGCGAGCCCGGCACCGGGAAAACCGAACTGGCGCGGCAGGTGGCGGCGTCGCTGGGCGTGCCGATGATCGAGTGGAACATCAAATCGACCACCCGCGCGCATCAGGGCCTTTACGAATACGATGCGGTCTCGCGCCTGCGCGACAGCCAGCTCGGCGACGAGCGCGTGCATGACGTGAAGAACTACATCCGCAAGGGCAAGCTCTGGCAGGCTTTTGAGGCGTCCGAGAAAGTGGTTCTTCTGATCGACGAGATCGACAAGGCGGATATCGAATTCCCTAACGACCTGTTGCAGGAACTCGACCGGATGGAGTTCCACGTCTACGAGACCGGCGAGACGGTGCGCGCGGCGGTGCGGCCCATCGTCATCATCACCTCGAACAACGAGAAGGAGCTGCCCGACGCGTTCCTGCGGCGCTGTTTCTTCCACTTCATCCGCTTCCCCGAACCCGAAGTGCTGGCGCAGATCGTCCGGGTCCACCATCCGGGGATCAAGGAACAGCTGCTCTCGACCGCGCTCACGCAATTCTTCGAATTGCGCGAAACGCCGGGGCTGAAGAAAAAGCCCTCGACCTCGGAAATGCTAGACTGGCTGAAACTGCTGCTGGCCGAGGATCTGGGCCCCGAGGATCTGAAGCGCGACGGCGCGAACGCGCTGCCCAAACTGCACGGGGCGCTGCTGAAGAACGAACAGGACGTGCATCTGTTCGAGCGTCTGGCCTTCATGGCGCGCCGCAATCAGGGACGCTGAACCCGCGCAGGCGCGGGTGAGCGGTTTCGCCCTCGCCCGCGACGCCTCCGGCGCCGAGATCTCGCGCGACCGGGCAGGGGGGCTTTGCCCCCCTCTTCGGCAAAGCCGAATTCACCCCCCAGGATATTTCCGGATCAAAGATGCGGGCGTGCAAGGACGTGGACCGCGCCCGGCTTCGTCCCGGTTTCACGCATCTTTGGTCCTTAAGTATCCCGGGGGGAGCCGAAGGCGGGGGGGAGAGCCCCCCACTCGCGCCACCGCAGCGACTAAACGTCAGAACCCGCTGTCGCCGCCGTTTTCCTGCCAGCTCTGAACAAGGTTGCCGAATCGGGTGAAGCGGCCTTCGAAGCTCAGTTCCACCGTGCCGATGGGGCCGTGACGCTGCTTGCCGATGATCACCTCGGCCTTGCCATGCGTGCGCTCCATGACCTCCTGCCATTTCGCCATCGCTTCGAGATCGTGGTCCGAGGGTTTTTCCCGCTCGCGGTAATACTCCTCGCGGAACACGAACATCACCACGTCGGCATCCTGCTCGATCGAGCCCGATTCGCGCAGGTCCGACAATTGCGGCCGCTTGTCGTCGCGGCTTTCCACCGCGCGCGACAGCTGCGAGAGCGCGATGACGGGGATGTTCAGCTCTTTGGCGATCGCCTTCAGGCCCTGCGTGATCTCGGAGACTTCCTGCACCCGGCTTTCCTTGGACGAGCCGCGCAGAAGCTGCAGATAGTCGACCATCAGCACATCGAGCCCATGCGTCCGCTTCAGCCGCCGTGCGCGCGCCGCGACCTGGCTGATCGGTAAGGCGGGCGTGTCGTCGATATAAAGCGGGCAGTTTTCCAGCGTCTTTGCGACTTCGACGAAGCGGCGGAATTCCTCTTCCGACATGTCGCCGCGGCGGATCTGCTCCGACGGCACCTCGGCCGCTTCGGACAGGATCCGCGCCGCCAGCTGGTCTGCCGACATCTCGAGCGAGAAGAACCCGACCGCGCCGCCATTCACCGCGCCCTCGGTCCCGTCATGGCGGATGCCGCGCTTATAGGCCTTGGCGATGTTGAAGGCGATGTTGGTCGTAAGCGAGGTTTTCCCCATCGACGGACGGCCGGCAAGGATGATGAGGTCAGACGGGTGCAAGCCACCGAGCTTCTTGTCGAGATCGACCAGCCCCGTCGAGATCCCGGCAAGCCCGCCATCCCGCTGATAGGCGGCAGCGGCGACATTGACGGCCTCGGTCACGGCGCGCAGGAAGGATTGGAACCCTTTCTCGGCCACCCCTTGTTCGCCCAGTTGGTAGAGCGCCTGCTCGGCGGCGACGATCTGCTCCTTGGGCTCGTCGGCGACCTCGACCGTGCTGGCGCGCGCGGCGATATCGCGGCCCAGACGGATCAGCTCGCGCCGGACGGCCAGATCGTAGATCATCTGGGCGTAATCGCGCGCGGCATAGGAGGCGACGGCGGCACCGGTAATCCGGGCGAGGTAATTCGCGCCGCCCAGCTCCTTGAGGCCCTCGTCATCCTCCATGAAGGCCTTGATCGTCACCGGCGAGGCGAGCGCGTTCTTCTGGATCCGCGCGGCGGTGATCTCGAAAATTCGCTTGTGGACTGGCTCGAAGAAATGCTCGGCGCGCACCAGCGATGCGACACGGTCATAGATGTCGTTATTGGTCAGAATCGCGCCCAGAAGCTGTTGTTCAGCCTCAATATTATGCGGAAGAAGCTCAGGCCCGACCTCGGTTTCCGCCGGGTTGGCGGCCTGAGGATTGGTCGAACGGAGAGCGGCGATTTCGGTCATGAGCGATTCCGGTTGAGCTGAACGGCGGGGCGCCGGATCCGCTGGCGGCCGATCACGGCGGCGTGGATCATGGCGCGGGTCACGGCACGGGGTATGAGAACCGATCCGTTATGCCAAATTCCCGCTCGTCAAGCAACGCGTCCCCGGGACGAATTCGGGCCAGCGCCGACGCATAGCCGCACCCATGACAGCCAAGTCACTGAGGCCGCTTGCAAAGATTTTTGCTCCCACGCGCGCTGCCTCATCTTTGATCCGGAAATATCCTGGGGGGTGAATTCGGCTTTGCCGAAGAGGGGG
>NZ_JAFKOK010000016.1 GCF_017303295.1 Rhodobacter sp. NTK016B
ACTGCGACCTAAGTCGTGGGAGAGTAGGTCACCGCCAAACCTGATAAGAAACAGAAAATCATTCTATTGCGATAGTCATTCATACAAACGAGCCGCCCTTCGGGGCGGCCGTTTGCGTTTCGGGCACTGATTTCATCGCGATGGCTTTGCCCCGAGACGCGTCAGGCCATTTGCTGCAGGTTGGCGATCATCTTTTTCATCACATGGATGAACACCTCGATATCTTCGGGGGCGATCCCATGGATGAGCTCACGTTCGCGTTCAAGCGCTACGTCAAGCATGGCCTCGTACAATGCGAGGCCACGGGCATTGAGTGTCCATGTCTTTCGCCGCAGATCCTGTTCGGTCGCCTCGTGTTCGAGATAACCCAGCGCGTCGAGCTTGGACAGCGAGCGGCTGGCAGCGCCTTTGTCGAGTTCGATGATCTGGCAGATGCGGGTGGCCGAGGCGCCGGGTTCCATCACCACACTGGACAGAACGCGCCAGTCGACGATGCCGATCCCGAAGCGTTCAAGGTAGAGCGCGGATGAGCCCCGCGCGAGCTTGTTGTGCACCACGGTGATGAAGTAGGGCACGTATCGGCTGATATCGAGAACGGTCTGGCCGTCACGGATATAGGTCGAGGCTGAAACACTGTCTTCGGGGGCCGTTAGGCTCTCGTTTGGCTGGGTCACAAATCACCTTGCTCAGCGAGGGTAGAATTCAGGTCTTCTGAACCGCTGCGCAGAGCGGGGCTTCCGTGCCCTGCACGGTCCATAATCATACGATGAACGCCCGGGTATGGATCTGTGATCGACCCGCTTCGAACGTTGCGAAATAGTTACTATCTCCGGCTCGACGCCGCGCCGCGCCGTGAATGCGGGGCTATTTTGTTGTCCTGTCGTTGAAGGGAAGCATGCGCATCCGGTTGAAGGGGAGGGCGCAAGTCGGGACGCTGCGCCGTCTCTCGGGATGACGACAGGAGCACCGAAAACGGCTCGGCAACAGGGATGGTGAATGAGTGATCCATCGGAACCGTCCCTTCTGTTACAATACATTCACACAACCTGAAGTGATAGGGTAACTGAGTTACCTAATCCGTCAAGCCCCTAGGTTGTGTGCGGAATGCAAAAGGCCCGGTCGGTTGACCGGGCCTTTCGTCGTTCTGCGGTAGGGTGGGGGGCCTTAGCGGCTGAATTTCTTGTATTTCACGCGCTTAGGTTCGACCGCATCCGGGCCGAGGCGGCGGATCTTGTCTTCTTCATAGGCTTCGAAATTGCCTTCGAACCATTCGACACGGGCCTCGCCTTCGAAGGCGAGGATATGCGTGCAGAGACGGTCGAGGAAGAAACGGTCGTGCGAAATGATGATCGCATTCCCGGCGAAGTCTTCGATCGCGGCTTCCAGCGCTTGCAGGGTTTCGACGTCCAGATCGTTGGTCGGTTCGTCGAGCAGCAGCACGTTGCCGCCTTCTTTCAGCAGCTTGGCCATGTGCACGCGGTTGCGTTCCCCGCCCGAGAGCAGGCCCACCTTTTTCTGCTGGTCGCCGCCCTTGAAGTTGAACGCCCCGCAATAGGCGCGGCTGTTGACCTGCGCGTCGCCGAGTTCGATCAGCTCGGCCCCGCCCGAGATCTCCTCCCAGACCGTGGCGTCGGGATCGAGCGCATCGCGCGACTGGTCGACATAGGCCAGCTTCACGGTATCACCCAGCGCGACGGTGCCCGAATCCGGCTGCTCATTGCCGGTGATCATGCGAAACAGCGTTGATTTGCCGGCGCCGTTGGGGCCGATCACACCGACGATGGCGCCGGGCGGGATCGAGAAGGACAGGTTCTCGATCAGTTGGCGGTCGCCGTAATGTTTGCTGAGATTCTCGACCTCGATCACCTTGCCGCCCAGACGGGGGCCGTTGGGAATGATGATCTGGGCCTTGCCCACGCGTTCCTTCTCGGACTGATCGGCCATTTTCTCGTAGGCCGAGATACGCGCTTTGGACTTGGCCTGACGAGCCTTGGCGCCGGCGCGGATCCAGTCGAGTTCCTTTTCCAGAACCTTCTGCTTGGCCTTGTCTTCGCGTGCTTCCTGCGCGACGCGCTTGGCCTTTTGTTCCAGCCACGAGGAATAGTTCCCCTCGTAAGGGATGCCGCGCCCGCGCTCGAGCTCGAGGATCCACGAGGTGATGTCGTCGAGGAAGTAGCGGTCGTGCGTGACGCAGAGGATCGTGCCCTTGTACTCGATCAGGTGCTTTTGCAGCCAGGCGATGGTCTCGGCATCGAGGTGGTTGGTCGGCTCGTCGAGCAGCAGCATGTCGGGCGCTTCCAGCAGCAGCTTGCACAGCGCCACGCGGCGACGTTCACCACCCGACAGCTTGGCGACATCGGCGTCGTCGGGCGGGCAGCGCAGGGCCTCCATCGCGACATCGACCTGACTGTCGAGATCCCAGAGATTCTCGGCGTCGATCTCGTCCTGAAGCTGGGCCATTTCCTCGGCCGTTTCGTCCGAGTAATTCATCGCCAGTTCGTTGTAGCGATCAAGCTTGGCCTGTTTCGCCGCGACGCCCAGCATGACGTTACCGCGCGCATCAAGGGTTTCGTCAAGCGCGGGTTCCTGCGGCAGATAGCCCACCTTGGCCCCCTTGGCAGCCCAGGCTTCGCCCGAGAAGTCCTTGTCGATCCCGGCCATGATGCGCAGCAGCGTCGATTTACCGGCGCCGTTCACGCCGACGACACCGATCTTCACACCGGGCAGAAAGTTCAGGCGGATGTTTTCGAAGCATTTCTTGCCGCCGGGATAGGTCTTGGACACGCCATCCATGTGATAGACGTACTGATACGAGGCCATGTCAGCTCCAGTGTTTTGGGCGCCAGTATGTGGGGCCAGATATAACGGGAATTTGCAGAGATCCCTACAGGCGCAGGGCCTTGGCTGCAAGCGCTGGCTCTTTCCCTTGCGCCCCGGCGGCGGCATAATGACGCCGAGATTTATGGATTTGGCCCCGCTGTGAAACCTGACGCGATCGAGATTACACAGCCTCTCATACCGGAGACATTCATGCCCTTCGATTATATCGGCGGCGGTACCATCGTGCTTCTGCTTCTTGCGCTTTTCATCATCCTGTCGATTTTTCTGGGCGTGCGGATCGTGCCGCAATCGCAGAAATTCGTGGTCGAGCGGTTTGGCCGCCTGCGCGCGGTGCTGGGGCCGGGGATCAACCTGATCGTGCCTTTCATCGACACGGTGGCGCACAAGGTGTCGATCCTTGAGCGTCAGCTGCCCAATCAGCAGCAGGACGCGATCACCTCGGACAACGTGCTGGTCCAGGTCGAGACCTCGGTCTTCTACCGCATCATGGAGCCCGAAAAGACGGTCTACCGGATCCGCGACGTCGATGCGGCGATCCTGACGACGGTGGCCGGTATCGTGCGCTCGGAAATCGGCACGATGGAGTTGGACGAGGTTCAGTCGAACCGCGCGCGGCTGACGCAGAAGATCGGCGCCTCGATCGCGGATGTGGTCGATGACTGGGGCATTCAGGTGACGCGGGCCGAATTGCTGGACGTGAACCTTGATGAGGCCACGCGCGCGGCGATGCTGCAGCAGCTCAACGCCGAGCGCGCCCGCCGCGCCGCCGTGACCGAGGCCGAGGGTAAACGCCGCGCGGTCGAGCTGGCCGCAGACGGTGAGCTTTACGCCGCCGAGCAGGCCGCCAAGGCCAAGCGCATCAGCGCCGATGCCGAAGCCTACGCGACCGGCGTCATCGCCGAGGCTATCGCCCGCAACGGGCTTGAGGCCGCGCAGTACCAGATCGCCATCGCGCAGGTCGAGGCGATGAAAAACGTGGCCGAGGGCGAGGGCAAACAGACCATCGTTTTGCCCGCGCATATGATCGATGCCTTCGGCGACGCGTTCAAGCTGCTGAAAGGGCGCGGGTGATGGAAGATTTTTGGTGGATCTGGATCGCCGCCGGACTGGGGCTGGCGATCCTTGAGGTGATCGTGCCGGGCTTTCTGTTCGCGGGTTTCGCGGTGGGCGCCGTGATCACCGGCGGGCTGGTCTGGATCGGCCTGCCCTCGACCGAATGGATCGTGGATTCGCTGGTCCTGTCGCTGCTGCTTTTCGCAGTGATTTCGGTCATCGCGTGGCTGGTGATGCGGGCGGTGCTGGGGGTCCGGCAGGGCCAGATGAAGCGCATCGACCACGACATCAACGAAGACTGAAACGGGGCCTTGCGGGGCCCTTTTTGCGATCTGTCCGCCGTTACCGGGCGGACGAGAACAGCGTCTTGCGCACGACATTGAGGTCGAAGCAAAAGCTCCAGTGCCGCTGGTACATCATGTCGATGCGCGCCTTGCGCGGCACGCAATTGCGGACATAGACGGCGTCGGTTTCCTGGCGCGAGGCGGTGCGGCCCAGCAGCATGTATTCGTGGCGCGAGTAATAGATCGTCGCGAAGCCCGTCAGACCAGGGCGGCATTTCAGGACTTCGTTATAAATATCGGGATAACGCTCGACATATTGCCGCAGCGGCGGGCGCGGTCCCACGACCGAGATGTCGCCGCGCCACAGGTTCCAAACCTGTGGCAGCTCGTCGAGGCGCTTCTTGCGCAGCCAGCGGCCGATGGGCGTGATGCGCGCGCTCTTGTCGCCGCCCGAGACGCCGCTATCGGTCGGATCGACCTTCATGCTGCGGAATTTCCACAGGCTGAAACCCTTGGTCGGGGATTTCATCCGCTCGCCGCCATAGAAGATCGGCCGCCCATCCGTAATCAGGATGGCCAGCGCGATGACCGCGATCATCGGCGCGACGATGGGCGTGATCATCGCTGCGGTCCACAGGTCGAAAGCGCGTTTGAGCGGGTTCATGACGGCTCCTTGCAGGCGCGCCATTCTGCGATCATCGTCTCGGGCGCGCTGTCGGTATCGGCGAAGGGAAAGAGCTGTTCAAGCTGCGTCGTATCCAGCGTCAGCGCGGCGATGGCACCGGGTGGCGCGAGCTGGCGTTCGACCGGCAATCCGGCCGCAACGGCAAGGTCGGCCATGTCCACCGGGCGGGGCGTCCCGATATTCAGCACGGGCGGCAGGGCAGGGACCTGCGCCAGCCGCTGCAGCAGCCGGGCGAGGGTCTGCGGCCCGATATAGCTGCGCCGCGGGCCGGTGCCATCCGCGAACTGGTCCAGCAGCAGCGGGCGGCGCGGATTGGTCAGCAGCGCGTCCGCGCCCGCGACATTGCCGATGCGCAGCATGGTGACGCCTTGCGCGGCGCAGGCCCGCTCCATCGCCAGCTTGGCCTCGCCATAGGGGTTGGCGGGCCGGGAGTCGTCGTCTTCGGACCACGGTTGCGCGCGGCCATGGCCGTAAACGGCCGAGCTTGAGGCCAGCAGCACGCGCCCGATCCCGACGGCGCTTGCGGCCTCGACCGCGGCGCGGCCCAGGGCGACGTTATCCTCAAGCCGCGCGCCGGGGCCGGGGGTAACGCCCGCCAGCATGCACAGCGCCTGCGGCTTGCCGTGGCGCGCGCAGTAATCGACCAACGCCTGCGGGCCGTCGAGCGGCGCCCAGTCCAGATCGGCACCCGACCCGCGCTGCGACCAGAGCGCCTTGTCGAGCGGCGCGCGGCGCAGAAGGCGGGCGACGCGGCCATTGGCGCCGGTGATAAGCAAAGCTGTCATGCGTCCTGATTGCCATGGCGGCGGCGGCAAGGCCAGCGGGCAGGATGCCGTTCTGGCCGCAGAAATTCATTGACTGACCGTACGGTTGATGAAAAAATCACCCCCGGAGCGCAGGGATGCGCAGGGAGGAAAACATGAGCGAATCGGACACCGTGCTGGTGCGCCTTGAGGCGGGCGTGCTGCATGTGACGCTGAACCGCCCCGAGCGGCTGAATTCATTCACCGAAGAGATGCACGCCGCGCTGCGCGCAGCCCTGACCCGGGCCGAGGCGGAGGCCCGCTGCGTGCTGCTGACGGGCGCGGGGCGCGGCTTTTGCGCCGGGCAGGATCTGGGCGACCGTGATCCGCGCAAGATGGACGGCCCGCCCGATCTGGGCGACACGGTGCGCCGTCTCTGGGCGCCGCTGATCCGGCAGATCAAGGCGCTGCCGATGCCGGTGATCTGCGCGGTCAACGGCGTGGCGGCGGGCGCGGGGTCGTCGCTGGCGATTGCCTGCGACATTACCTTTGCTGGCGAAAGCGCGAAATTCATCCAGTCTTTCAGCAAGGTTGGCCTGATCCCCGACACGTCGGGAAGCTGGCACCTGCCCAAGCTGCTGGGCCCGCAACGGGCGATGGGGCTGGCCCTGACCGCCGAGCCGCTGCCCGCGCAGAAGGCCGCCGATTGGGGGCTGATCTGGAAATGCCTGCCCGACGCGGCGCTTATGGACGAAGCGGGCGCGCTGGCTGCGAAATTCGCGGCGGGGCCGACCTTTGGCTATGCCTCGACCAAGCGGGCGATACAGGCGGCGGCGACCAATACGCTCGACGCGCATCTGGAGTTGGAAGAACAGCTGATGAAAGCCTGCGGCGAAAGCGCAGATTACGCCGAGGGCGTGGCCGCGTTCCTCGACAAACGGCAGCCGGAGTTCCGCGGCAAATGACCCCCGATGAACTGGCACAGGCCTGCGCCGATGCGATGTGGGCCGATGACAATGCGACCCAGCACTTGGGGATGGTGTTGTCCGACGTCCGGGCGGGGCAGGCGGTAATGACCATGATTGTGCGCCCCGAAATGACCAACGGGCACAAGATCTGTCATGGCGGCTATATCTTCACCCTGTCCGACAGCGCCTTTGCTTTTGCCTGCAACACCTACAACCAGCGGGTCGTCGCGCAGATGGCGCAGGTGACCTTCCTTGCCCCCGCTTTTGAGGGCGACGTGCTGCGCGCCGAGGCGCGCGAGGTCTGGCGGCAGGGGCGCGGCGGTATCTACGACATCAGCGTGACCCGGCAAGACGGCGTCAAGATCGCGGAATTCCGCGGCCATTCGCGTACCGTCAAGGGCACGCATCTACCCGAGGAGTGAGACATGGAAGACCTGTCACCCCGTCCCGGCGATCTGGAGCCGATCGAGACAGCCTCGCGCGATGAAATCGCCGCGCTGCAGCTTGAGCGCCTGAAATGGTCGCTGAGCCATGCCTATGAAAACTCGTCTTTCTACCGCAAGCGGTTCGACGATCACGGCGTGCATCCCGACGATCTGAAAACCCTCGCGGATCTGGCGAAATTCCCGTTCACGGTGAAAACCGATCTGCGCGACAATTATCCGTTCGGCATGTTTGCCGTCCCGCGCGAGAAGATCGCCCGCATCCACGCCTCGTCGGGGACGACGGGCAAGCCCACGGTCGTGGGCTACACCGCGAAGGATATCGACACCTGGGCCGATCTGGGCGCGCGGTCGATCCGGGCCTCGGGCGGCCGTGCGGGCGATATCGTGCATGTGGCCTATGGTTACGGGCTGTTCACCGGTGGCCTCGGGGCGCATTACGCGGCCGAGAAACTGGGCGCGACGGTGGTGCCGGTGTCGGGCGGCATGACCGAGCGTCAGGTCACGCTCATTCAGGATTTCAAGCCGCGCGTCATCATGGTGACGCCCAGCTACATGCTGTCGATCCTTGACGAATTCCATCGTCAGGGGATCGACCCGCGCGAAAGCTCGCTGGCTGTCGGCATCTTCGGGGCCGAGCCCTGGACCAACGCCATGCGTCGCGAGATCGAAGACGCGTTCGACATGCATGCCGTCGATATCTACGGCCTGTCCGAGGTGATGGGGCCGGGCGTGGCCAATGAATGCGTCGAGACCAAGGACGGGCTGCATATCTGGGAAGACCATTTCTATCCCGAGATCATCAACCCCGAAACCGGCGAGCCGGTCGCCGATGGTGAGATGGGCGAGCTGGTCTTCACCACGCTGACCAAAGAGGGCCTGCCGATCATCCGCTACCGCACGCGCGACCTGACGCGGCTGTTGCCGGGCACCGCCCGCTCGATGCGGCGGATGGAAAAGATCACCGGGCGCTCGGATGACATGATCATCCTGCGCGGCGTCAATGTCTTCCCCACGCAGATCGAAGAGCAGATCCTGAAATGCTCGGGCCTTGCGCCGCATTTCCAGATCGAACTGGCGCGCAAGGACCGCATGGATGTCATGGTCGTCCATTGCGAGGCGACCGAGGCGGCTGCGGGGACCGAGGCCCGCGCGGCATCGTCCAAGGAACTGGCGCATCACATCAAGTCGGTGGTGGGCGTGTCGACGAAGATCACCGTGCACGAACCCGGCGGGGCGCCGCGCTCCGAGGGCAAGGCCAAGCGCGTGGTCGACAACCGGCCCAAAGAGTGACAGCTCGGTCCCGCGCGCGGCCCCGGTGAGCGCGCGCGGGACAGGCAAGGCGGGAGGCGAGCGATGGCGCGCACCAGAGCGGCGGATTTCGAGGACAAGCAGCGCGCGATCCTGTCGAGCGCGGCAGATGTTTTGGCCGAGCAGGGCATGGACAAGGCGTCGATGGCGCAGATCGCGCGTGCGGCGGGCGTGTCCAAGGCTTTGTTGTACCATTATTATCCGGGCAAGGATGCGCTGATCTTCGATATCATCCGCACCCATCTGTCCGAGCTGGACATGGCGCTGGAACAGGTCGACGCCTCGGATTGCGCGCCGCGTGAGCGGCTGCGCATCCTCGTCGGCGCGGTGCTGGAATGCTACCGCGACGCCGATAATTACCACAAGGTTCAGCTCAACGGCACGCCGACCCTGCCGCCCGAGCAGAAGGACGAGATCCACGCGATCGAACGGCGGGTCGTCAGGCGCTTCTCGGTCCTGCTCGCCGAACTGCGCCCGGACCTTCCGGCCGAGACGCTGATGCCGGTCACCATGTCGCTCTTCGGGATGCTGAACTGGGTCTATATGTGGTTTCGCGACGGTGGGGCCGTCACGCGCGAGGATTACGCGCAGATCG
Source organism: Rhodobacter sp. NTK016B (assembly GCF_017303295.1). GTDB lineage: Bacteria > Pseudomonadota > Alphaproteobacteria > Rhodobacterales > Rhodobacteraceae > Pararhodobacter. The sequence continues at coordinate 8,924 of NZ_JAFKOK010000016.1, forward strand.
CGACCGCGCTGGTGCTCGACGGGCTCGATGGCGTGCCGGCGCTGCGCTCGGGCAGCGTCACTCGGTAACGAGCGGCGCCAGCGCTTCGCGCAGCCGGGCGCTTTCGCTCAGCAGGGTCGAACTGCGCTGCACAAGGCCCAGCCGATCGAAAACCGCGCCCGGATCGGCGGGGACCACGTCTTCGGGCGGCGTGGCCGGGGTGTCGTCCGCCCTTTCGGTCTGGTCTGGCTGAGGCGTCTGCTCTGATGCCGTTTGAGCGTCGGGTTCGGTGCCCCCCTGTTCCAGCGCGATCTCGGCATGGCCCGGATCGCGGCCCAGAAGCGGGCCGATGGTTGCCGCATCGGCCTCGGCGGGCGAGAGTTGCTCGACCCGCCGCCAGTCACCGGCAAGGATCGCCGCACGCAGCGCCGCATCGGTGATGCCCAGTTCGGCAAAAGCGCGCGCCGCCGCCGCGTGGTCGCCCAGCCGGTCCATTGCCGCCGCGCGGACCTGTGCCGCCTCGGCGCTGTCATCGTCGCCCAGAAGCACGAGCGCGCCTTGCGCATCGTCGGTTTCCAACGCCGTACGGGCCTGCAGGATGCGCGCCTGCGCCGCAGCCGAGCCGTGCGCCAGATCGCGGGCAGGCAGCGCCAGCCCCAGATCAAGCAGGCGCGCGGCAAGGGCTTCGCGCGTCGCCTCGCTCAGCTCCGGATCGCGCCAGTCGTCGCGCGCAAGCACCGCCTCGGTCAGCGCGAAATCGGTGCCGTTTTCGGCCAAAGCCGACCAGATCGTGTCGCGCAGATCGGTGATCATCTGACGGTTCTCGCCCGTCTCGGGCATCCAGGTTTCCAGCCTGTCGAGCGCCGCGAAGGCATCGGTATGCGCGCCCGAGCGGGCATGCAGCCGGATCACCGCTGCCATCATTTCGGGCCCAGAGCCGCTCGACCGCTCGGTCGTTGCCAGAACCTCGGCCGTGGCGAGGTAATCGGCGCTGAGCGGCTGGTCGGTGTCTAGCGCAAGGTCGAGCCGGGTTGTCACCGTGTCGGTATCGCTGCCCCCTTCATGGTCGAGCCGCGCAATCGCGTCTTCCGCCAAGCCCCGCGCCCGGTCGAGCCGGGCTTCGAGCAGCGTGATCTGTTCGGGCGGGATGCGCCCTGAGCGCTGCAGCCGGTCCGCCACCACGCGGGCCGCATCGACCGCCCCGGCCTGTGCCAGCATCGTGCTCAGGTCGATGCCGATCAGATCCTGCAAGGCGTTGGGAAGGTTGATGAAGGTCAGGGCAATGCGATCGGCGTGGTCGCGGATCAGCGCCGGATCAGCGCCGGCAAGAACCGCCAGAACCGACGCGGTGCCGCCGCATTCGACGCTCTGCGCCAGCTGCATCCGTGAATTGGTCGAGCGGTCTTCGAAGATGTCGGCCATCCCCAGCAGGAATTCCTGTCCCTCAAGCGGGGTTTCGGCGGCGCCGATCAGCGCGCGGGCCTCGGCGCCGAAGCCGACGGCGAGGTAAAGGCCCACGAGGTCACGCAGCGCCTGCGGATCGGGCTGGTCGAATTCGCCGTAGAGCGCGCGCGACAATTCACCGAAACGGGTGTCGAAATCACCGACATCGCGCGCGATGACAGCGTCGAGTACCTCGCTGCCGTCGCATTGCGGGGGGCGGGGCGGGTCGGCCAGGCGCGACGGGTCGTCGCGGTCGAGCACCGAGGTGACGCGCATGTTGGACGGGAAATCGGCGGGCGCCTCTTCCGGGCCCGAGAGCAGCTGCGTCGAGGGCATCGGCGCGTCGACCGCCGGGTCGAGCACCCCCTGTCCCAAAGCTGTCGACAGGATCGCACCCAATTCGCGGCCCAGATCCTGCAATTGTGCGTCCTCTTCGGGTGTCGCCGGTGCGTCGGAAACCGGTTGCGCGGGGCGGCTGCGCGCCAGCGCGGCACCGGCGGCGCGCGCGGCGGCCATGGGGTCCGGACGTGAAGCTCCGACAGGGCGCGGCTCGGGCCGGCTGACGGGACGGGGCTCGCGATCCGGCGACGACGGGGCTTCGGGACCCTGGGGCGCTGCGTCTGAGATATCGAGGATCAGCAGACCCGGTCGATCCTCCCACGCGCGGATCGGGCAGTCGCAGGCGAGATCGAGCCTTATCGTCGACCCATCGGCGCCGATATCCGCCAACCGGTCGCGTGGGATGCGCTGAAAAACGCGGTCGAGCCGGATGCGCAACGTGTCGGCGCCCAGGGTGAGCGTGCGTGTCCGACCGTCGGGGCTGAGCGACCACGGCGTGTCCGGCGGCAGGGGCACCACGAGACGCGTGAAGCTGTCATGCTCGCCCGCATAGGGGGCGACGATCTGGGCCGCGGCGGGCGCGGCGAGCAGCAGGACGGCGAATGGCGCCAGAGCGCGATGAAGGGGCATCACGCCGCCTCGCGTTTGAGCGCGCGCATGGCCTCTTCGAGATCGCCATAGCTGGGGCGCACGTGGTGAGGCGTGTTCTGGCGCCCGACCTCGATGCACATATTGGCGGGGTGGTTGTGCAGATTGGCGATCAGCACTTCGCGGATGAGCTTGTAGAAATGCGCATCCTCCTGCACCACCATCGCCATCTTCGCGGCAAAGGGACCGACGAAGCCATAGGCGAGGAACACGCCCAGAAAGGTACCGACCAGCGCGCCGCCGATTAGGCCGCCCAGCACTTCGGGCGGCTGGTCGATGGCTGCCATCGTCTTGATCACGCCCAGAACGGCGGCGACGATGCCGAGCGCGGGCAGACCATCGGCGACCGTCTGCATTGCGTGGCTGGAATGAAGCGCGTGATGCAACGAGGCTTCCATGCGCTTGTCGAGTACTTCCTCGACCTGCATCGGATCGTCGTAGCTGAGCGTCATCGAACGCAGCGTATCGCAGATGAGTTCGGTCGCTTCGTGATCCTTCAAGACCTTGGGATACCGACTGAAAATCTCGGAACTGTCGGGCGCTTCGATATGTTCTTCCAGCGCGACGGGGTTCTGGCGCGCAAGGCGGATCAATTCGAAAAGCAGGCACAGCAATTCGCGGTAATCCTGCGGTTTCCACGCCGCGCCCTTGAACACCTTGCTGATGTCTTTCAGCGTTTGCTTAACCCCTGCGCCGTTATTGGCGATCAGGAAGGCGCCGACGGCGGCGCCGCCGATCATGGTCATTTCATAGGGCAGCGAGTGAAGGATGATGTCGAAATGCCCGCCAGCCATGACGAACCCCCCGAACACCATCACGAATACGACGACGATGCCGATGATTCCAATCATGACGCACTCCGATATTCCTGGATGAGTAGGGTGACAAAAGGGCGTTAAGAAAGCCTGACCGTCCGAGGCGTGTGACCCCCGAAAGGCCGTCGCGTACCCGTCATTCGCGCGGGACGAGGGCATTGCGCCCGGCGACGATGGCGCTGAGCGCATAGGCGAGGCGCGGTTCCATCCCGGCAAGGATATCGGCGGCGCTTTGCGGCTCAAGCCGGGCGAGGAAGCCGGCGGCGAATTCGGGGTCCATCTCTGTGAACACGGCGGCGGCGTCCTCGGGCTTCATCGAGCCGAAGACGGCGACGAGGCGGGCGATGTCGTCCTCGGCCGCGCGGTCGGCCAGCGCCATCGTCGCCGACAGATCGGACTCGGCCGATTGCAGGGCGTCAATTTGGGCGCGCAGGCGCTCTTCGGCGGCGGCCATCAAGGCGGCGCGTTCTTCGAGCTGCGCCTCGCGCTCGGCGACCTGACGCTCACGTTCGCGGATCTGCAGCGAGAGTTCCGCGTCGCTTGTCGGGCTGGTGCGCAGCGGGCGCAGCGGGTCGGCGGGAAGCTCGGCCTGCGCGGGCTCGACCGGGGCCGGATCGCGGGCCAGCGCCTCGGGTACCAGCGGGGCCAGCCGCAGCGCGCCGCCCGAAACGAAGAGCAGGGCCAGAAGCGGCAGCACGCGGGCGGCCCGGCGACCGGGGCGGCGTTTGGGCCGGGACTTCGCCGGGCCGCCCTTTGGTGCCGTCGCCGGGGCAGGGCGCCGGGACGCTGGCGCGGCACTTCCGGCAGGGGCGGCTTTGGGGCGCGCTGGCATCAGCGGCTCTCAGCCGCTTGTGCGGTCTGACGGCGGCGCAGAACGCGCGCGCGGGCCGGGGCTTTCAGAGGGGCGTCGTCATCCTGACCCTCGTCCGGTTCGCCCAGCGGCGCGCGGCGTCCGGCGCTGGCAGGCCAGGGGCTGGGCGGACGGGCCGAGCGCAGCGCCGCAGTTTGCGGGGGCGTTGCGGCGGCGGGATGCCGGGCCACGGCATTGCTGCCGGGATCGCGCGGCGGGTCTTCGGGCAGGTCGTGCATCGAGGCGACCAGCAATTCGAGCTTGCGTGCCACGGCCTCGGCGCGGGTCGTCTGGGCGTCGAGCCGCGAGCGGGTTTTGCTCGAGGCCTCACGCGCGGCGTCGAGTGAATGCGACAGGTCGTCGACCTGCGTCGAGAGCAAGGCGATCGCGCTGCCCATCCCGCCTTCGAGCGAGGCCAGCGCCTTCAGCCGGCGCGAGAGCACGACGCAATAGGCGGCGGCACCGAGCGTCGCGGCGGCGAGCAAGAGGTTTGACATAAATTCCATTGTTCAGGCCCTCAGTTGATGACGAATTCCATGATGAGCAGGTCGTTGACCATGCCCGGCCCGGTCACGATCTGGACCCGGCGCAACATCTGCGCGCGCAGCCGCATCAGCGCGGCGGGCTCTTCAAGTTCATAGGGATCGAGCGCGCGCAGATAGATGTTGAGCACGTCGATGATGCGCGGCAGCACGTTCTGAACCGCGCCCGCCGCACCGGGCATGACGGCAAGTTGCGCGAGAAAGCGCAGATGACGCGTCTCGCCGCGCTGGCCGATGGTGACCACGATCGGCGCCAGCGGCACGTAACCGGCCGCGCCGCCATCGCCCCCGTCACCACCGCCATGCCCGTCATCGGCGGGCGCGGCGCCGTGGCCGCCCCCCGCGTCGGCCGGGGCAGCGCCATGGCCGTCCTCCGCCGGGGCGGCGTGTTCGCCCCCCTCGCCGCCGCCGCCCAGAAGCGAATCAAGCATCCCCGAATAGGTGACGAAGAATCCTCCGCCCGCCCCCAGAAGCGCCAGCACGAGGCCGATGATCAGCGGGAGTTTGGATTTTTTCTCAGGCGTTTGGACGTCCGTGTCTGCGCTTGCCATGGGGAGGGTTCCTCGAATCCGGATCTGCGTTGCGGGGCTGTTCCGGCATTCGTTTTCGCATGAGGTGGCTAACCGATTGTTAATCGAGATGGTGCAAGGATCAGGGCATCGGGACAGAACGTCCGTGCAAAGGAATGGCCTTGGAACAGCTGCTATCGACCTGGAATTCACTCGAGCCGAGGCGCCGGATCATCGTCGCTCTCGCCGCCATCGGGGTGTTCGCCGCCGTGCTTGGCCTGACCCGTCTGGCGACCGCACCGGGCATGGCGCTGCTCTATGCGGGGCTCGAAGGGCCGCAATCGGGCGAGGTGATTCAGGCGCTGGACCAGCGGGGCGTGGCCTATGAGGTGCGCGGCGACGCGATCTATGTGGATGCGACCCAGCGCGATGAAATGCGCATGGCGCTGGCCGCGCAGGGGCTGCCGGCGAATTCGTCCTCGGGCTATGAATTGCTCGACGGGCTGACCGGCTTCGGCACCACCGCTCAGATGTTCGACGCCGCCTATTGGCGCGCGAAAGAGGGCGAACTGGCGCGCACGATCATGGCCAGCCCGCATATCCGGCAGGCGCGGGTGCATATCTCGCAGGGCGCGGCGCAGCCGTTCCGGCGCGATGGCGAGATGTCGGCCTCGGTCACGGTGACGCCGGTCGGCCCTGCGCTGTCGCCTGCGCAGGGACAGGCGCTGCGCTATCTGGTGGCCGCGGCCGTGGCCGGCATGCGCCCCGAATCGGTCGCCGTGATCGATTCGGCGGGCGGCATGGTCGTCGCCGAAGAGGAAGGCCCCGACATGCAGGGCAACGACCGCGCCGAACAGATGCGCCGCAATGTCGAGCGGCTGCTCGAGGCGCGTGTGGGGCAGGGCCGCGCGGTGGTCGAACTGAACATCGAAACCGTCACCGACCGCGAAACGATCACTGAACGGCGGATCGACCCCGAGGCGCGCGTGCCGGTCAGTCAGGAAACCGAAGAAAGCACCCAGACCAGCAGCGATACCGGCGGCAGCGGGGTTACGGTGGCCTCGAACCTGCCCGACGGTCAGGCGAATGCCACCGATGGACGCTCGGAATCGCGCGAACAGACCTCGCGCGAACGCATCAGCTGGGAGGTCAGCGAAACCAGCCGCGAGCTTGAGCGCGGGCCGGGCGCGATCCGGCGCCTGACGGTGGCGGTGCTGGTCGATGGCGTGCGCAGCACCGATGATGCGGGCGTCGCGCAATGGGCGCCGCGCTCGGACGAAGAGCTGTCGGCACTGCGCGAACTCGTGGCCTCGGCCGTGGGGTATGACGAGGCGCGCGGCGACGTGATCACGCTGCGCTCGCTGGAATTCGAGCCGGTCTCGACCGAGCTGGGCACGGCGGGCGTGCAGAGCTGGCTGGCGATGCTCGACGTGATGGGGCTGATTCGGCTCGCCGCTCTGGCCATCGTGGCTCTGGTGCTCGCGCTCTTCGTGCTGCGCCCGATCCTGAAGGGCGGCGGCGGTTCGGGCGGTAATGCGGCGATGGCCGACGACGACGACGACCCGATGGCCGGATTTGCACCGATGATCGCCATGGCACCCGGCCTTAGTGGCGAGATTGACGGCGATTTCAGTGGTTCGGATTCGGGCGACAGCGAGGATTCGGTCGAGCGTATGCGCCAGCTCATCGCCGAGCGTCAGGATGAGACGATCGAGGTTCTGCGCGCGTGGATGGATGACACCGAGGAGGCCCGCTGATGTCGCAACCCCTGCGTCTTGAGGTCTTCGAAACTGCCGATACCGTGGACGGCCCGGTCCTGATGACCCCCGAAGAGGTCGAGGATCTGCGCCTCAACGCCTATGAAAAGGGCTATGTCGCCGGCTGGGACGATAGCGGGCAGCAGGCCGATGCCGAAGCCAGCACCCGCCGCGCCGCGATCGAGCGGCAGGTCGAGCAGCTCAGTTTTACCTATCACGAGGCGCGCGGGCATATCCTGTCGGCGCTCGATCCCCTGCTGCGCGCGATTGCCGAGACGATCCTGCCGCCGATGGCGCGGGCTTCGGTCGTGCCGCTGATCATCGACCAGCTTCTGCCCCTGGCGCAGGCCGGGGCCGAGGCGCCGATCACCCTGCGCGTCGGGCCGGGCAGTGAGGCTGCGTTCCGCGAGGCGATGGAGGGCCTGCTTCTGCCGCCCCTCGACATCGTCGAGACCGAGGATTTGACCGAGGGACAGGCGGAATTCGCGCTGGGCGCCGCGCAGACGCGAATCGACCTGACCGACGCGGCGCTGGCCATCGCCACCGCCATCGACCGTTTCTATCAGATCCAGCCCGAGGAGAGCCAACGTGCCTGACAGCGAATCCCAAGACAGCGCCCCCGGCATCGGCCGCAGCGCATTTACACAGGTGCCCATCGAGATCGTCGTGGCCGTGGGCCGCGCCCGTCCGCTGGTGCGCGACCTGTTGAAATTGCAGCGCGAATCGGTGCTGCCACTGGACCGGCGGGTCGAAGACCCGGTCGAACTTTTCGTCGGCGACCGGTTGATCGCCCGCGGCGTGCTGGAAGAGCTGGAAGACGATCAGGCGGGCCAGATGGCGGTGCGGCTGACCGAGGTGGCCGACCTGTCGAACGGGTTGTGATCATGCCGGGAAAAGGCGTCCGGCAGTCACGCAACGCATTCTTTGCGGCGCGCGGTTCGGGCGCCGTCCGGTCCGTTTCGGCGGTGCTCTGTCGTGGGGACGAAAAGACAGAAGTCGATCCTTTCGCAGGTGACGAGCCAAAGGCTGCAACTCTCTTCCCGACCGATCACCTTCACCCGAATGCGCCTCGCTCCGGCCCGGCCCGCGCCGCGCGGTTCGGGCCAGCCATCGCATGGGCGGCCCTTTTTGCGCTCTTGCCCCTCGCCGCCCCGGCGCAGGAACTGACCTTGTCGATGGGCGATGGTGGCAGCCTTGCCGTGCGCTCGGTGCAGCTTCTGGTGCTGCTCACGCTGCTGAGCTTGGTACCCGGCCTGATGGTGATGGTGACCTGCTTTCCTTTCCTCGTCACCGTGTTGGCGATCCTGCGGCAGGCCGTGGGCCTGCAGCAATCGCCACCCGGAATGCTGCTGACGACGCTCGCACTGTTTCTCACCTATTTCATCATGGAGCCGGTCTTCGTCGCCGCTTGGGAGGCGGGCGTGGTGCCGCTGGAAGCGGGCAGTATCGGTATCGAGGAAGCCGCCAGCCGCGCCATCGAGCCGTTTCGCGCCTTCATGGCCGCCCGCACCGATCCGGCGACGTGGCAGGGCCTCGCCGATCTTCGCCCCGAGCCGCCCGCTTTCGGCGCGGACGGCCCGCTTTCGGTGCTGATCCCCTCGTTCCTGCTGTCAGAACTCAGCCATGCCTTCGAGGTGGGGTTCGTGATCTTCCTGCCATTCCTGATCATAGACCTCGTGGTCGCGGCGGTCCTGATGTCGATGGGGATGATGATGGTCCCGCCGGCAATCGTCTCATTGCCTTTCAAACTGGCCTTCTTCGTGGTGGCAGATGGCTGGACGCTGGTCTCGGCCTCGCTGGTGCGGGGATATTTCTGAGGCGCCGGAGGCGAGCGGTGAAAGGGGGCCGTCTGCCCCCTCTTGGCCTTGCGGCCAATTCACCCCCGAGGATATTTTCGGATCAAAGATGCGCGGTTAACGGTGTGTTAAGGCCTCATCTTTGTTCCTTAAGTATCCACGGAGGGGGTCCGGGGGAGGGGCGTGCCTCTCCCCCGGGGATCGCCATCTGTGCGCGGCCGGGCGGGGGCGGTCGCCGTCGCCATGCGGAGCCGCCGGGCGCAATCCCGCCTTCAGCTCCACGTGACGTCGCCCAGGAAGATATAGCCCGCGCCGTAGATCGTCTTGATCAGTCGCGGGTTCTTGGGGTCTTCGCCAAGTTTCGCGCGCAGCCGTGAGATTCGGACATCCATCGCGCGGTCGAAGCTTTCGCCCGCCGCGCCGCCCAGGCTTTCCTGCATCTGGTGGCGCGAGATCAGGCGTTTGGGGGCTTCGAGGAACAGCCGCAGGACTTCGCCTTCGGCGTGGCTGAAAGGAACCTGCGTGCCGTCTTCCGCAACCAGCATGTATTGGTCGAACTGCGCTTCCCAGCCGTTGAAACGCGCAAGGTTGGCGCTGATTTCCGGTGCGGCGCGCGACTTGCGCAGGCGGGCGCGGATGCGAGCCACGACCTCGGCCGGCTCAAAAGGTTTGATGATGTAATCGTCAGCGCCGAGTTCCAGCCCCGTGACCCGGTCGGCGGTATTGGCGCGGCCCGAAATGATGATGATCGTCGCCCCCGATTCCAGCGCCAGCCGGTGCACCAGCGCCAGCCCGTCGCGGTCGGGCAGCCCCAGATCGACGAGGCAGACATCGGGCGCGGTGCGTTTGAGCGCGGCTTCGAAATCCGAGGCGCGGGAATAGGTCGAGGTTCGGAACCCGGCCTCGGTCAGTGCATCGGCGAGGATGCGGCGGATTTCGGCCTCGTCGTCGAGGATCGCCACATGCGGCGCCGCGTCTGCGCGCGGGCGGGACGAGGTGGCCGAGGGCGCGGCGGGGTGTTGCATCACGAGGGTTCCGGCACTGAATTCTGAAGAACGGGATCGCCGCTGAGGACGCGCAGAAAGGCAGTCAATTCGCGGGCGTCGAAGGGTTTGGCGAGAAGCGGATGAAGCTGCGCGGCCGCACGGTGCAGCGGATCCGAGGCGGGAAGCGAGGTCATCAGCCCCGCTGCCAGCCCCGGTCGTTCCCGCGTGAGTGCCGCGAGCAAGGCGAGGCCGGTTTCACCGTCCTTCAGCTGGATGTCGGACAGCACGATACCGATTTCCGGCAATTGCGCCAGGGCGCACGCATCGGTGGCATTCTCCGCCTCGATCACCCGGTGGCCGAGACCGACCAGCATCTCGCGCACATGGGTGCGGATTTCAGGGCTGTCCTCGACCAGTAGCACGAGCCGCGACGGGTCGGCCTCGCCGGTGGGATCGGCGGCGGGACGCAGCGGCAGGCGCAACGTCACGCGCGCGCCGCCGGCCTCGCGATTGGCCAGCCGCACCGAGCCGCCCCCCAGCGTAGCGTGGTCATAGACCATGGCAAGGCCCAGCCCGGACCCTTCGCCACCCTTGGTGGTAAAGAACGGGTCGAGCCCGCGGCGCAGTGCTTCGGGCGTGAAGCCGGGGCCGTCATCCTCGACGGTGAGTTCCAGCCACGTATCCTGCACGCGGTGCGCGGTGAGGGTGATCGTGCCCTTGCCGGCGTCGCGGCCGGTGCGCCCCGCCTGCGCACTCAGGATCGCGTCGCGGGCATTGAGGACGAGGTTCAGAAGCGCGTCCTGCAGCGCACCCTGATCCAGCATCACGCGTCCCAGCCCCTTTTCGAGCGCGATCTCGAAGCGCAACCCGTCGGGCAGAGACGGCGAGGCCATCATGCGCAGATCGTCAAGCAGGGGTTCCAGCTCGGTCGGCGCGGGTTTGAGCGCGCGCGCGCCCGAGATCTCGCCGATCCGGCGCAAAAGCGTGCCGCCGCGCCGCGCCGCCGCAAGCGTACCGCGGACAAGGTCGGCGGCCTCGGGCGGGAGGTCGGGCAGGCGCGCGAGCTTGTCCTGCTGCCCAAGAATGATGGTGAGCAGATTGGCGAAATCATGCGCGAGCCCCGAGGTAAGCTGCGCCGCCAATTCGCGCTTGCGGGTCTGCAGCAGGGCCGCGCGGGCCTGTGTTTCGGCGGTGATATCGGTCGTCAGCAGGTAGACGCCGCCATCGCTGCCGCGCGCGCCGTCGTTTGTCGTGTTGCGCGGATCGGGGGTCATCACAACACGGATGCGTCGCCCGCTGTCTTCATGCGTGAGCTCGCGCACCGAAGCTTCGCCTTCCAGCGCGCGGTGCATATGCGGCATCAGGCTGGTGGCCAGCTGCGGGCCGACCGCTGCGGCGAATTCCATCCCCACGACATTGGCGGGCACCCCGGGCACCAGCGACGAAAGCCGCCGGTTGGAATAGGTATAGACCAGATGGCGGTCGAGATGGGCGATATGCGCGGGCATCATCTCGGTCACCAGGCGTGTGCGCGCTTCCATCTCGGTCAGTTCGCGCTGGGTTTCAGCCAGAGCGGCATTGGTCGCCGCCAGTTCGCGGTTGGCCATGCTCAGACGTTCGGCATGGGCCAGAAGCTGATCCGACAGCTCTTCGGACCGCGCGCGCAGCAATTGCTCCTGCAGCTTGATCTCGGTGATATCGGTATAGACCGTGACCCAGCCACCCTGCGCCAGCGGCGCGCCCTCGACCGACACCCAGCGGCCATTGGCGCGCTCGCGCTCCATGTAATGCGGGCGAAAGGCGCGGGCGGTCTCGACACGCAGGCGCACGGCGGCCTCTTCGTCGGATTGCGGCCCGTATTCGCCGCGCTGGACTAGGAAGCGGATCGTGTCCTCGAAGGCCGCGCCCGGCCGAACCAGCGCGTCGGGCAGGCCGAACATTTCCTGATAGCGCGGATTGCAGACCGCAAGCCGCAGATCGCTGTCGAAGATCGACAGCGCCTGCTGGATCAGCGTCAGCCCGGCGCGGGTGAGCTTTTCGAACGTGTCACCCGAGGGGGAGGGCGAGGGCGAGGGGGGCGGGGCCTGCATGGCGCGACGCTATCGCCTGCGCGGGGGGTCAGTCCAGCACTTCGCCGGGTTCCAGACCCCAGACATCCGCGCGCGAGATCCAGCCGCGGGTGCCGTCGATGCTGACGCGGCACCAATCGGGGTCGCATTCCATGATCCGGGCGACAACGCCGGCTTCCAGATAGGCGACCTGCGGCGCATCGCCGCGCGGGCGGCTGCGCAGCGAGGCCATGTCGGTAAGCACCAGCACGGTGCGCACGCCCGAAAGTAGCGAGTAATGCACCCAGCCGCCTTCGCCCTCGGAATCCTCGACCCGGCGCCAGTGTTCGAATTCGCCGGTCACGCGCACGGGAAGGTCGCGGCGCTCATAGATCCAGTCAACGCGGTGGGTTTCGGACGGGCCGCGCCGGGCAAAGGCCCGCGAGGTCTTGATCGAGACGAATCGCGGCAGGGGGAGGTTGGTGACCGGGCCGGTGGCGGGCATAGGCTGGCTTTGTGGGCGGGCCGGCTCGGTTTCGGTCTGGGTTGCGGGGGCGGCGGCGGCCTGGCTTTGTGCGCGGGCGGCGCCCAGCGGAGACGCGCCCAGAAGGACGCCCAAAGCGGCGATCGCAAATACGTTTCGCATTCTGTCCTGCCCGGCCCGCTTGCGCGGGTCTCGATGCGCCATGGCCGCCCGTTCTGCCACCCAGCGCGGGGCGGTTGCGCAATTTTATTTCGCGCCGGGTCGTGCGGATGGCTTGTGCCTCGGTTCGCTCTGCGCCACTTTGCCAGCAGCCGGACGGATTTGAAAGACCCAAGGAGGTTTCCATGCCCCTCAAGCGCCTGAGTGTTGTCGTGACGCGACGCCTGCCCGACCCGGTCGAGACCCGGCTGAAGGAATTGTTCGACGCCGAGCTGCGCGACGACGATTCGCCGATGTCGCGCGAAGAGCTGGTCGCGGCGATGGCCCGCGCCGACGTGCTGGTGCCGACTTTGTGCGACCATATCGATGCGGGTATGCTGGGCGGCGCGGGCGAGCGGCTGAAGCTGATCGCCAATTACGGCGCCGGGATCGACCATATCGACGTGCAATCGGCCCGCCAGCGCGGCATTCTCGTGTCCAACACGCCCGGCGTGGTGACCGAGGACACCGCTGACATGGCGATGGCGTTGATGCTGGCGGTGACGCGGCGCATCCCCGAAGGGCTGGCCGAGATGCAGGCGGGCGACTGGCGCGGCTGGTCGCCGATGACGCATCTGGGCGGAAGAATCGGCGGCAAGAGGCTGGGGATCCTGGGCATGGGCCGAATCGGTCAGGCCGTGGCACGGCGCGCGCAGGCTTTCGGCATGCAGATCCACTACCACAATCGCAAGCGTCTGCGCCCCGAGATCGAGGAGCCGCTCGAAGCGACCTATTGGGAAAGCCTCGATCAGATGGTCGCGCGCATGGACGTGATCTCGATCAACTGCCCGCACACGCCCTCGACCTTCCACCTGATGAATGCGCGGCGGCTGAAACTGCTCAAACCCTCGGCGGTGATCGTGAACACTTCGCGTGGCGAAGTCATCGACGAGAATGCGCTGACCCGGATGCTGCGCGCGGGCGATATCGCCGGCGCGGCGCTCGACGTCTACGAGCGCGGCGCCGAGGTCAATCCGCGCCTGCGCGAGCTGCCCAACGTGGTGCTGCTGCCGCATATGGGCTCGGCCACGATGGAGGGGCGGATCGAGATGGGCGAAAAGGTGATCCTGAACATCAAGACCTTCGCCGACGGCCACCGCCCGCCTGACCAGGTGCTGCCCGGTATGCTATAACGGGATTGCTTACAGCCCAGCGGTCGCATGAGCGGCGAGGCCGGGGGATCCTCCCCCGGACCCCCTGGGATATTTTCAGATTAAAGATGGGCGGTAAGATTTGGTTAACTGCCCATCTTTAATCCGGAAATATCCTCGGGGGTGAATTTTCCGCAGGAAAAGAGGGGGCCGACAGCCCCCTTTCCGTGGCGCTTGCCAATTACGACTTCGGCCGGGGCGGACGCGCGGGTTTCGATCCGGGTTTCGCGCCCGCTTTGCCCGCCGGTTTGCGCGCAGGTTTGCCCAGACGGGCCGAAGGGTTGCGGGCCGCGTCGGGATCGATGCGCGGTTTCGCAGGGGCGCCGTCGGCGCGGGGTTTCTTCGGCTTGGCGTCGTATTTCGCGCTACGCGGCTTGTCGCCGTCGGCGGCACGCGGCTTCGCGCTGTAGGGTTTCGCGCCATAGGGTTTGGCGGGACGGTCGCCCTTGTCGGCGTCGCGGTTTCCGAATTCCCGGTTCCCGAATTCCTTGTTTGCGGGGCGCGGTTTGCGCGGGGCGTCTCCGTCTTCACGGCGCGGCTTGTAGGGGCGGTCGCCATCGGGGCGCGGGCCGCGCGCCTTGTAGCCGCCGTCACCCTCTTCGCGGCGGGGCTTGAAGGGGCGCTCGCCGTCCTTGCGGGGGCCGCGCGATTTGAAGCCGTCGCCATCGGGACGCGGGCTGCGCGGGCGCGGGGCCGGGCGTTCGCCTTCGGCGGGGGCTTCGGCCGGGGCGAGGCTGACCTCGCCTTCCAGCAGGCCTTCCTTGCCTGCCGCCGACCAGAAGCGGTCGGCGCAATCGGCGTGAAGCTGGGCCAGCGTGTGATCCTGATAGATCCGGATCGCGCCGATATCGGCCTTGGTCAGGTCGCCCGCGCGGCACAGCATCGGCAGCAGCCAGCGCGGTTCGGCGCGTTGTTCGTGGCCGACGCCGAGACGGATCCAGAAGCTGCGGTCGAACTCGGCCCGCGCGCGCGGTTTGGGGCCGTCGGCGGTGATCGGAACCACGTCCTCGGGCGCCGAGCGCCCGCCGAGATAGAGCCGGGCGACGGCCGCAGCCAGCGCGCGGGGCTCGAAGGTTTCGGTGAGCTGGGTGATCAGCGCCGCTTCGTCCTCGTTCTCGGGGGCGGTGAGGGCCGCGTCGGACATCAGCCGTTCGCTGTCGCGGGTCGAGACCTCGGCCGCAGTGGGGGCGGGGCCCCATTCGGCGGAGACGCCGGCAAAGCCCAGAAGGCGTTCGGTTTTCTTGCGCGCCGAGGACGGCACGACCAGAACGCTGACGCCCTTGCGGCCCGCACGGCCGGTTCGGCCCGAACGGTGCAGCAGGGTTTCCTTGTTCGAGGGCAGGTCGGCATGGATCACCAGTTCCAGCCCCGGAAGGTCAATGCCGCGCGCCGCAACGTCGGTCGCAACGCACACCCGTGCCCGGCCGTCGCGCATCGCCTGCAGCGCGCGCGAGCGTTCTTCCTGTGCCAGTTCGCCCGACAGCGGCACGACCGAGAAGCCGCGGTTGAGAAGCCGCGCCGTCAGGTGGTTGACCGCAGCCCGGGTCTTGCAGAAGACCAGCGCGTTCTGTGCCTCGTAGAAGCGCAGGACATTGACGATGGCGTGTTCGGCATCCTCGTTCGCGACGATCATCGCGCGGTACGAGATATCGCCATGCTGCTCGCGCGACGCCTCGGTGGCGATGCGCTGGGCGTCTTTCTGATAGGTCTGCGCGAGGCGGGCGATCTGCGGCGACACGGTGGCCGAGAACAGCAGCGTGCGGCGCTCTTCGGGCAGTTGCTGCAGAATGTATTCGAGGTCTTCACGGAAGCCCAGATCGAGCATCTCGTCGGCTTCGTCCAGCGCGACCGAGGTCACGGTCGACAAATCGAGCGCGCCGCGTTCGATATGGTCGCGCAGGCGGCCGGGGGTGCCGACAACGATATGCGTGCCGCGTTCCAGCGCGCGGCGTTCGCTACGCGCATCCATGCCGCCGACGCACGAGGCGATCACGCCGCCCGCCGCGCCATAGAGCCACTCGAATTCGCGCCGCACCTGCATCGCCAGTTCGCGCGTCGGCGCGATCACCAGCGCGCGCGCGGTGTCGGGCGGGGGCATCATATCGGCATCACCCATAAGGCTGTCGGCCATGGCGAGGCCGAAGGCCACGGTCTTGCCTGAGCCGGTCTGCGCCGAGACCAGCAGGTCTTTTCCGGCCACCTCGGGTGCCAACACTGCGGCCTGTACGGGCGTCAGTGTTTCATAGCCCTTGTCGGCGAGGGCGCGCGACAATGGGGCGGGCAGGGGAGGCAGGGCGGTCATGGCAGGTCCTTTTGGGTGAAGGCGCCCCAATACGCCCCGCGCGCGCTGCTGTATAGGGGAAGAATAGCAAGACAGGTAAATTCCGCCCATGCAAATAAGGGGGGCGGGCCTGCGGGTGGTACAGGAAAGCGAGGGACAATGGCGGTCGATTACCGGGAACGGCTCAGGCGGGTCTATGCCGCGATCCATGACGATCCCGCGCGCAGCTATTCGCTCGACGAAATGGCCGATCTTGCGGCGCTGTCGCGGTTCCATTTTCATCGCGTTTTCGCGGCGATGACGGGCGAGACGCTGGCCGAGGCGGTGCGCCGTATCCGGCTTAACGGGGCAGCGCATGCGCTGGTGCGTGACACGGCGCCGGTTGCCGCGATCGGGCGCGCACATGGTTATCCGTCGGCGGCCAGTTTCTCGCGGGCCTTTCGCGCGGCTTACGGCGTGACGCCGGCCCGGTTCAGGGCGCGCGGGCTGGCCTTGCCCGACGCGCTGAAGACAACGAAAGGAGGACAGGCGATGTTTCCGGTCGAGATTCGCAACGAAGCACCCCGGCGGCTGATCGGCCTGCCGCATCGGGGCGCCTATCATCAGATCAACCGTACCTATGCCGCACTGGGCGCTGAACTGGCCGCGCGGGATCTGTGGCGACAGTCGCGGGGCATGGCGGCGGTCTATTACAACGACCCTGCGCTCACGCCCGAGGGGGATCTGCAATCCTTTGCCGCGATCATGGTGGACGCGGATGTTCCCTGCCCCGATCCGTTGCAGAGCCGTGAGGTTGCGGGCGGACGTCACGCGGTGATGGTGTTCAAGGGGCCCTATACCGGCCTTGCGGCGGCCTATGACTGGCTGTTCGGGGCGTGGCTGACAGAGAGCGGCGCGGCCCTGCGCGATGCGCCGAGCTGGGAATTGTACCTCAACTCGCCCATGGATACCGCGCCCGACGCGCTGGAAACCCTGATTTTCGTACCTTTGGAGGACACGCCATGAAAGATCCGTTGTTGAATGGCAAGGCCGGTCGGATCGACCGGGTCGAGGTGCCCGCGATGCGCTTTTTCGCTATCGAGGGGCAGGGCGAACCGGGGGGAGCGGGATACGCGGCGGCGGTCGGGGCGCTGTACGCGCTGGCCTATGGCGCGCGATTTGCGGGCAAGGCGCAGGGCCATGACGAAAAGGTCGGACCGCTGGAAGGGCTTTGGTGGGCCGACGATATGAGCGTCTTCCGGGCCGGAGGCGACAGGGAAAGCTGGCGCTGGCGGATGATGATCCGCGCGCCGCAATGGCTGGACCCGGACGGGGTCGAGGCGCTGCGCGAAACGGCGATTGCCAAGCGGCGCAAGGATAAGCCGGAGGTGGCCGAGGCTCTGCCGGGCGTGCAACTCTGGCCCTATGCGGAAGGGCTTTGCCTGCAGGCGCTGCATGTCGGGCCCTATGCCGACGAAGGGCCGCTGATCGCGCGGCTGCATGCCGAGGCTTCCGCGCAGGGGCTGGCATTGACGGGCCTGCACCACGAGATCTACCTTTCCGATCCGGGCCGTACCGCGCCCGAAAAGCTCAGGACGATCTTGCGGCAACCCGTCGCGGCAGAGGCGTGATGACACAGCGAAGCGATCCGACCGATGCCATCCCGGAGACCACGCTTGCAGCGCTGGGGGCGATGCCCGAGGCCGCGCGGGCCGGGGTGCATGCACTGCGGCGGATGATCCTGCGTGTCGCCGCAGAAGAAAACACTGCCGTCCGTGAAGAGCTGCGCTGGGGCCAGCCCGCATTTCTGTCGCCCAAGGGCACGACGATCCGCATCGGCACGCACAAAGCCGCGCGCTTCGCGTTTTTCGTGCATTGCCAGACAAGCCTGATCGACGACTTCCGCGCGGGGCCGGGCGCGGCCATGGCGTTCGACGGAACGCGCGGCGTGCTGTTCAACGATCCGGACGAGATCGACGCGGCGGCGATGACGATCCTGATCCGCAACGCTTTGAGCTATCGCCAACCGCGTCGCTAGGGCCTGCGGGCTGAGACATTTCCAACCTTTGACTCACTGATGGGCCGCACCTCGCGCCGTAACCTTGTCTTCTTCAGGCAGAAGGGTTCTCGGGGCGCCGTCAGGGCGGTTGCCTCTATCGCCTAAGAAAAAAGCGCGCGCCTCGCAGATGCGGGCGCGCGCTTCTCCTCCCCGGTGCCCGGCTGGCCCTCCCCGGCCGCCGGGCCGGATTCACTTGCGGGCGATCAGCTCGGCCTGTTTCACGATCACCTCGGCTTGCTTCATCGAGGCGATGTCGATGAGCTTGCCCTTGTAGGTCGTGGCGCCCTGGCCCTGCGCTTTGGCCTCTTCCATCGCGCTCAGGATCGCACGGGCATCGGCGACGGCCTCGTCCGAGGGCGTGAAGACCTCGTTGGCCAGCGCCACTTGCTTGGGATGGATGGCCCATTTGCCGACCATACCCAGCGTGGCCGAGCGGCGCGCCTGCGCGCGGAAGCCGTCATCGTCCGAGAAATCGCCGAACGGGCCATCGACGGGCAGCACGCCATGCGTGCGACACGCGGCGACAATCTTGGCCTGCGCCCAGTGCCACGGATCCGACCAATAGGACGCGCCGTCGCGCAGCATGTAGTAGTTTTCCTGCGTGCCGCCGATCCCGGTGGTCTGCATCCCCATTGAGGCCGCGAAATCGGCGGCGCCGAGGCTCATCGCCTGCAGGCGCGGCGAGGCGGCGGCGATTTCCTCGGCATGAGCGATGCCGGCGGCGCTTTCGATGATGACTTCGAAACTGATCGGCTTGGTGCGGCCCTTGGCGCGTTCGATCGCCGTCACCAACGCGTCGACGGCATAGATGTCGGCGGCACAGCCCACTTTCGGGATCATGATCTGATCGAGCCGCTCGCTCGCCTGTTCCAGCAGATCCACGACATCCTTGTACCAATACGGTGTGTCGAGACCGTTGATGCGCACCGAAAGATATTTGGTGTTCCAGTCCACATCATGCGTGGCCGCGATGATATTGGCGCGGGCGGTGTCCTTGTCCGACGGCGCGACGCTGTCTTCGAGATCGAGATTGATCACGTCCGCCGCCGAGGCTGCCATCTTCTCGAACAGCGCTGTGCGCGAGCCGGGGCCGAAAAGCTGGCAGCGGTTCGGACGGGCCGGAGAAGCGGGCTGGATACGGAAGGACATTCGGGTCTCGCGATAGGAAGTTTCGAATTTCTTGCCTCTGTGGTTATTATGTTGCGCTGCGCTGCGCAAGAGATTTTCTGCGACTGCGAGAAATCCGGGCATTGGCGGCAAAAACCGGCGCGAAATCCGGCGCTGCGCGGACCGGGCAGGGAGAAGGGCGATGTCGGCGATTCTGCGTCAGGCTGCGCGAATTCGGCGTGGCTTGGGCGGCATGCCAGAAGAAAACATCGCAAATTCGCCAAAGTGTCGAAGAATGTTCGCAAGTTCGGGTTCGGCCTGTCGGAAATATCAAGGACATTTCCCGTATCCCGTTGCATGCTTGGAGCAACCTGAATTGGAGCCTGCGATGATCGAAACACCTTATCTGCTCTTCCTGGGCGACGCGCCCGACATGCTGGCCGCCAAGGTGGCTCAGGGTATCAAGGACTGGCGCCCGGAATACGCGCTGGGGCAATTGCGGCTCGAAGGCTGCAAGGCCGATATGGGCCTGCCCGACATGACGCTGGCAGAGGCCAAGGAAGCGGGTGTGAAGACCGTGGTGATCGGCGTCGCGAATCGCGGCGGGGTCATCAGCCAGAAATGGAAAAAGGTGCTGATCGAGGCGCTGGAGGAAGGGTTCGACCTGGCCTCGGGGCTGCACAACCTGCTGCGGGACGAGGAAGACCTCGCCGCCGTCGCCAAGGCCACCGGCCGCACCCTGCATGACGTGCGCATCCCCTCGGTCAAGTATCCCATCGCCAATGGCGAGAAGCGGACAGGCAAACGCTGTCTGGCCGTGGGGACGGATTGCTCGGTCGGCAAGATGTACACCGCTCTGTGCATGGAAAAAGACATGCGCGAGCGCGGCATGAAGGCCACGTTCCGCGCCACCGGTCAGACCGGGATCCTGATCACCGGCGGTGGTGTGCCGCTGGACGCGGTGATCGCCGATTTCATGGCGGGCTCGATCGAGTACCTGACGCCCGACAACGATGCCGATCACTGGGACCTGATCGAAGGGCAGGGATCGCTGTTCCATGTCAGCTATTCGGGCGTCACCATGGCGCTGGTCCATGGCGGCCAGCCCGACGCGCTGATCCTGTGCCACGAGCCGACCCGCAGCCATATGCGCGGTCTGCCGGGCTATCAGCTGCCGTCGATCACCACCCTGCGCGACACCGCGCTGACGCTGGCGCGGGTGGCGAACCCGGCCTGCGTGGCGGTGGGCGTGTCGGTCAATACCCAGCATATGAGCGATGACGAGGCGAAGGCCTATCTGGCGCAGGTCGAGGAAGAGACGGGGCTGCCCGCGACCGACCCGTTCCGCTATGGCGCCGCCAAGCTGGTCGACGCGCTGGAAGCGATCTGAGCCGGGCGAGGGGGGCTTTGTGTCCCCGGTTTCCGACAAGAGGCGAGGGGGCTGCGCGCCCCCTCGCGCTCCCTGCGCCAAGGGGGGGCTGTCTGCCCCCCCCCTTGGCTCCCCCCGAGGATATTTCTGGATTAAAGATGAGGGTGGCATGATCCGCGTTGACGCCGAGAGTTTCCGGTTGGCCGAAGTGTTCACCATATCGCGCGGCTCGCGCACTGAAGCGAAGGTGCTGACCGTGCGCATCGAGCGAGACGGCGTGGTGGGTTGGGGCGAATGCGTGCCCTATGCGCGCTATGACGAGACGCTCGAGAGCGTGGCCGGGGAAATCCGGGGTCTGCCCGACGGGATCGATCGGGTGGCCTTGCAGGCGGCGCTGCCCGCCGGGGCCGCGCGCAATGCCGTCGATTGCGCGCTGTGGGATCTGGAGGCCAAGCGCGCGGGCAAGCGGGTCTGGGAGTTGGCCGGGTTGCGCCGGCCGGGGCCGGAGATCACCTGTTTCACCCTGTCGCTGGATACGCCCGAGAAGATGCAGGAGGCCGCCGCGCGGCATGCGCATCGACCGGTGCTGAAGATCAAGCTGGGCACGCCCGACGACATGGCGCGGCTGGAAGCGGTGCGGCGCGGTGCACCCGATGCGCGCATCGTGGTCGACGCGAATGAGGGCTGGACGGCCGAGGTCTATTCCGAACTGGCACCGCATCTGCTGCGGCTGGGCGTCGCGATGGTCGAGCAGCCCCTGCCGGCCGGGCAGGACGATCTGCTGGGCGAGATCGCGCGGCCGCTGCCGGTCTGCGCCGATGAGAGCTGCCATGACCGGGCCTCGCTGCCGGAGCTGAAGGGCAAGTACGACATGGTCAACATCAAGCTCGACAAGACCGGCGGACTGACCGAGGCGCTGGCGCTGCGCGATGCCGCGCGGGCCGAGGGGTATCAGGTGATGGTGGGTTGCATGGTGGGCACCTCGCTGGCGATGGCGCCTGCGGTTCTGGTGGCGCAGGGGGCGGAGGTGACGGATCTCGACGGGCCGCTGCTGCTGGCCGAGGACCGCGACGTGCCGCTGGCCTTTGACGAGCGGGGCGTGCATCCCTCGGAACCCGGGCTCTGGGGATGAAACTCGCCGCGCTCGCGGATATCCACGGCAATGCCGATGCGCTGGCGGCGGTGCTGGCCGATGCCGTGGCGCAGGGTGCCGGGCAGATGGTGATCCTGGGCGATCATTTCAGCGGGCCGCTGGATGCCGCCGGGACCTGGGCGCAGCTGAAGGGGCTCGATGCGCTGTGTCTGCGGGGCAATCACGACCGCTACCTGCTGGATCAGCCACGCGAGGCGATGGGGGCCTCGGACGCGGCGGCGCATGACGCGCTGCCGGGCGAGGCGCTGGACTGGCTGGCGGGTTTGCCGACGGTGCTGCGCTTCGACGGGGTGTTTTGCTGCCATGGCACGCCGGCGAGCGACGAGACCTATCTGTGCGAGCGCATCACGCCCGACGGCGCGGTGGCGCAACGCGACTGCGAGACGATTTCGCGGCTTCTGGCCGGGATCGAGGCGGGGCTTGTCCTGTGCGCGCATTCGCATCTGCCGCGCGCACTGCGCCTGCCCGACGGGCGGCAGGTGGTCAATCCCGGCTCGGTCGGCTGCCCGGCCTATCTGGACGATGCGCCGGTGCCGCACCGGGTGGAATCGGGCTTTCCCGAGGCCAGCTATGCGCTGATCGAGCCGGGCGCGCGGGGCTGGGATGTGAGTTTTCGCCGGGTGGCTTATGACAGCCACGGGCAGATCCGCCGCGCCGTGGGGGCCGGGCGGACCGACTGGGCCGGCGCTTTGCGCACCGGCTGGATCGCCTCTTGACGTGCCGCCCGGCAGGGCGGAAGAACCTGACAAAAGTGATGGAGACCCGCATGACCCGCACCGTGTATCTGAACGGCGACTTCCTGCCCGAGGACGAGGCCAAGGTCTCGATCTTCGACCGTGCCTTCCTGATGGCGGACGGCGTGTACGAGGTGACCTCGGTTCTGGGCGGCAAGCTGATCGATTTCGACGGCCATGTGACGCGGCTGCAGCGCTCGCTCGACGAGCTGGAAATGGTCAACCCGCTGAGCCGCGACGAATGGCTGGAAATCCACCGCAAGCTGGTCGAGATCAACGGCATCGACGAGGGCATGATCTATCTGCAGGTCTCGCGCGGGGCGCCGGGCGATCGCGATTTCGTCTGGCCCGATCCCGCGACCTGCCCGCCGACGGTGGTGCTGTTCACGCAAAACAAACCGGGGCTGGCCGACAGCCCGGCGGCGAAGAAGGGCATTTCGGTGATCTCGATCCCCGATATCCGCTGGGGCCGTCGTGACATCAAGACGACGCAGCTTCTGTACCCGTCGATGGGCAAGATGCTGGCCAAGAAGGCGGGCGCGGACGATGCGTGGCTGGTCGAAGACGGGCTGGTGACCGAGGGAACCTCGAACAACGCCTATATCGTCAAGGGTAACCAGATCATCACCCGCCAGCTGTCCAATGACATCCTGCACGGGATCACCCGCGCGGCGGTGCTGAAATTCGCGCGCGAGGCGCAGATGGAGGTGGTCGAGCGCCCCTTCACCATCGAAGAGGCGCAGCAGGCGGACGAGGCTTTCGTGACCTCGGCCTCGACCTTCGTGATGCCGGTCGTGTCGGTCGATGGCGCCGCGCTGGGCGATGGCACGCCGGGGCACGTGGCAGCAAGAATGCGCGAGATCTATCTGGACGAGATGCGCAAGGCGGCGATCTGAGCGCCATTGCTCAGGGATAACGGGAAAGGGGGCACGCGGTCGGCGGCCCCCTTTTTTTGCGGCTTGTCTGGCCCGCCCCTAGGGGGACGGTTCTGATGTGATGACAATCTGGTCGGGGTCGAAGTTCTCGGGCGAGAGAAGAACCATGACTTCGGTTCCGTTCAGCGTGATCGTCACGTCGCCTGTCTCGGGATCGGTCTCGGTCTCAAGAGCATAATCGGGGGGCGGCGAGGGATCGTCGGGATTGCCAGACGGATAGGTGACATTCAGCGTCAGCGTTTCGGAACTGCCATCGTAATCGGTGATGATCGTGGCACCATTGTCGATGGGCGCCGGGTTGTCGTAATCGGAGATCAGCGCGCTGACGGTGAAGCTGTCGGCCCCCTCGCCCCCGGTCAGCGTCGCGCCGTAACCGCCTTCGAGGATATCGTCGCCTTCACCGCCTTCGGCCCGGATACTGCCATAGGCCGCAAGGTAATCGTCGCCGTCGCCCCCGGACAACAAGCCTTCTTCATCGCCTTCGAGGTTGTTGCCGACCAGCGTGTCGTTGCCCTGACCGCCCAGCAGGGTGATGTCTCCGCGGCCTTCCATCCAGTCGTCGCCGTCGCCACCATCCATGTAGCGGCCGCCCATCAGGCTATCGTCGCCCGCGCCGCCCAGAAGCGTGCTGTCGCCACGAGGATCGGCCTGAAGGGTCAGCCCGCCGGTCGCGTTTCTCGCATCGATCAGGTACTCGCCGCGGCCCACGGAATAACGCTCAATGTTCTCGAACACCACGGTCGAGGTGCCGTCGGTGACAGAGCCCGAATTGTCGTCGTCGAGCCGGATCGTCGCGCCGCCCAGTACGTTGAGGGTAAGGCGGTCATGCCCCTCGCCCCCGTCGAGCGCACCGTTGCCCAGATTGCCAAAGAGCTGAAGCGAGTCGGTGCCATCGCCGCCGTTCATGATGATGTCGTCGCCGCGCGAGATCAGCGTGTCGTTGCCCGAACCGCCGTCGAGCACATCGTTACCCATGCCGCCGTCGAGGTTATCGTCGCCCTCGTTGCCTGTCAGGGTGTCGTTACCCACGCCGCCGAAGAGCCAATCTTCGCCTTCGCCGCCGACCAAAGCATCGTTTCCGCCGTCACCGTGAAGCGTGTCATCCCCGCCGCCGCCGTTGATCGTGTCGTCGCCGCCAAGACCGTGGATCTCGTCATCCTCATCGCTGCCGTCGATGAGATCGGCGCCTTCGGTGCCTTCCTCGGGTTCTTCGATCGGGGGCTCTTCGGGATCGACCGGGTCATCGGGGCCGGGGGCGAAGCCCGCCGCTGCGAAAGCCAGCGCCGCGCCGATCAACAGGAATGCCAGTACCATTACACACCTCGGAAACACGAATAGGTTGAATGCTCGACCGCAAGCCGAAAGTTGTCAAGTTTAATCAATCTGTTCTGAGTTTGGCGCGGGGAAGCGGGGCGTTCCGGCCGGGCATTTGCGCGGCAGAGGAAACAGTCAGAAATTCAGCCTGAAACTGTTTCCCTTGCCAACGCAATTGAGGGGGCCTGCTAAGCCTCGGTCGCGCTGGTGTACTCGACCACAAGATCGGTCGCGGAATCGAATCCAGTGGCATCGCCGATCACCGCCCAGACCTGCCCGCCCACCAGAATGCTCAGCGCGCCGGTTTCGGGGTCGGTCTCGGTCGTGACGTCGGGTTGGGTCTCGCCATCGGTTTCGATGCGCAGAACCATCGTGTCCTGACCGGCCTGGAAATAGCCCAGTTGCAGCGCGTCGCCGCTATCGGTGTCGGAATAGCTGTCGGCCAGAACGAAAGTGTCCTGCCCTTCGCTGCCATCCATCGAATCCATGCGGTCGCCGACCAGCGTGTCGTCGCCGATCCCGCCCAGAAGCGTATCCGACCCTTCGCCACCGGACAGGAAATCGTTCCCTTCGCCGCCAATCAAAAGATCGTTGCCGATCCCGCCGTAAAGCGAATCGTTGCCGGTGCCGCCGTCGAGTTCATCGTTGCCGCTGCCGCCATAAAGCGTGTCGTCTTGGGCGCCGCCGTCGAGGCTGTCATTACCCTCGCCGCCGAACAGGATGTCGACGCCGTCCTCGCCTGCGAGCGTGTCATTGCCAAAGCCGCCGAACAGTTCGTCATTGCCGTTGCCGCCGTAAAGGTCGTCCCAGCCGCCATCGCCGTAGAGCGTGTCGTTCCAGTCGCCGCCCCAGAGGGTGTCGCCGCCGTCGCCCCCATGAAGCAGGTCGCGCCCGCCGCCGCCGTCCAGATTGTCGCGCCCGTCACCGCCGAACAGGGTGTCGTCGCCTTCGTCGCCGCTCACATTATCGTTGCCCCAGCCGGCATAGATCAGGTCGTTGCCGCCACCGCCATACAGGCCGTCATTGCTGCCGCCCCCGTAAAGCGAGTCGTTGCCTTCGCCGCCATAGACGCGGTCGGACCCGTCGCCGCCGCCGAGCACGTCATTGCCGCGCCCGCCGTCGAGCTGGTCATTGCCCGAGCCGCCCCAGAGGCTGTCATAGCCATTGCCGCCGAACAGGTGGTCATTCCAGTCGCCGCCGGCCAGCATGTCGTTGCCATCGCCGCCATAGAGCCAGTCACGTCCGCCGTCGCCGTAAAGCGAGTCGTTGCCACCCCCGCCCGAGATCGTGTCATCGCCGCGCAGGCCCCGGATGAAGTCGCCAGCGCCGGTCCCGTCGAGGCTGTCATCGCCATTGGATCCGAGCCGGTCGATTTCCATGCCGTCTTCGGGCGCGGCATCCTCGTCGAACGGCGTTGCGGTGCTGACACCGCCGAACGCTGCGGCAAGCCCCAGCGTTGCGAACAAACCGATCAGTGGCATGACGATTACCTCGTAAACAATCCGTCTTTAATTCGTTAACGAACTCTTAATGTCCTTGGATATCAAGGTCCGACCGTACGGGATGTATTGGAACTGCGCCTATTTGGCGCGATTGAGGAAACAATCGGGTTTTGGATTGCTAATTGTTTCCACAATGGATCGTCGTGTTTTCAGCCGCGCGTGGCGACGAGATCGACGATCACCTCCGATTCGAGGTCGATCATCGCGCCGCCCGACAGGATCGTCATGACCGAGCCGTCGACGATCACCAGCAGGTCGCCCGCGTCATTGGCGTGGAACGAGACCTGCGGCGGCGGGGTGCCGCGCCGATAGGGGATCGCCAGATGCAGGCGGTCGCCGGCCTCGAAATCCGAAATCACCCGGGCGTCGCGCGGGCGCTCCGTCGGTTCGGCCTGAATGTGCGGGGCGGTGGCGTGCGGGGCGGTGGTCTGCATCGGAATCGGGATAGCCTCTTGCTCGGTGCGGGCCTGCTTGCGGTTCGGTCGCACCGGATTTCAGCCGGTGGGTCCGACCCGGAAGGGGCCCGGAAGTGTCGGTCGTTTCTTTGTGTTCCGGTGACCAGACGACATCCGCCACATCTTCGTCAAGTTTTTGCCTTATTTCGCCCCTGTTTCGTTCTTCTGCGATAACAGTCGTTTGTCGTGCGGAAGATTGTCGGGCGAGCGGAAAAGACAATGCCGTCCGCTGCCCCGATTCACCCCCGAAATGACAACACCCGGCTCTTGTGGCCGGGTGTTGCGATTCGCGGGGAAGGGTGGGCGCGTCAGTCCTTGCGCGGACCCACATTCTGTTCAAACGCGGTGTCGAAGGCCTTGAGCTGCTCGGGCGTGGCTTCGCGCTGGTTCTTCGCGCGCCATGCGTCATAGGGCATGCCATAGACGATCTCGCGCGATTCCTCTTTCGACATCTCGATGCCTTCTTTCGCCGCCGCTTCACCATACCAGCGGCTCAGGCAGTTTCGGCAGAACCCGGCGAGATTCATCATGTCGATATTCTGCGCGTCGGGGCGGTCGTTCATCAGGTGCTCGATCAGCCGCCGATAGGTCGCGGCCTCGATGCGGGTCCGGGTTGCGTCATCCATGACAGCCTCGCTCAATCTTTGTTCGCTTCGCTTCAGAACTGGCGTTTTGGCCCGCACGGGTCAAGACATGCCCCACAGGGCGCTGAGACAGAGTGACGCTTAACATTTGACGAAAACTGGTGTTAGCGTTCACACGAACCAAGCCTGGACGGTTGCCGCATCGTAACATTTGCGCGATAGGAAACCGCAAAGCCCAGGTACAGCAGGAAGGAGGCGCCATGCGCCGCAACCGCAACGTCAAGATCGTGGCCACGCTGGGCCCGGCATCGTCGGACATGGCGACGATCCGCGCGCTGTTCGACGCCGGCGCCGATGTGTTCCGCCTGAACATGAGCCACGGCTCGCATGCCGAAATCGCCGCGCGCCACGCTATCGTGCGGCAGATCGAAAAGGATACCGGCCGCCCGATCGCGCTGCTGGCCGATCTGCAGGGGCCGAAGCTGCGGGTGGGAACCTTCGCGGTCGGCGCCGTCGAGCTGGAAGAGGGTGAGCGCTTTCGCTTCGATCTCGACGAGACCGAGGGCGACCACAAACGCGTCACGCTGCCCCATCCCGAGATTTTCGCTGCGCTGAAGCCGGGCGCAAGCCTGCTGGTCAATGACGGCAAGATCCGCCTGAAGGTCGAAGATTGCGGCGAGGATTACGCCGATTGCATCGTCGTCGTGGGAGGCGTGATTTCCAACCGCAAGGGCGTCAACGTACCCGATGTGGTGCTGCCGTTGCGCGCGCTGTCCGACAAGGACAAGGCGGATCTGGAATTCGTCTGCGATCTGGGCGTCGACTGGCTGGCGCTGAGCTTCGTGCAACGCCCCGAGGACGTGGAAGAAGCCCGCGAACTGGCGCGGGGCCGGGCGGCGATCCTGGCCAAGATCGAGAAACCGGCGGCGGTGAACTGCTTCGACGACATCGCGGCGGTGTCCGACGGCATCATGGTGGCGCGCGGCGATCTGGGCGTTGAACTGCCGGTCCATGCGGTGCCGCCGATCCAGAAACGGTTGGTGCGGCGCTCGCGGGCGCTGGCCAAGCCGGTGATCGTGGCCACGCAGATGATGGAATCGATGATCGAAAGCCCGATGCCGACGCGGGCCGAAGTGTCGGACGTGGCCACCGCGATCTACGAGGGGGCCGACGCGGTGATGCTGTCGGCGGAATCGGCGGCGGGCAATTACCCGGTCGAGGCTGTGCGCACGATGCACAACACCGCGCTGTCGGTGGAAAAGGACGCGACCTATCAGCAGGTCATCGCCGCTTTCCGCACCTATGAGCGGACCTCGATCGCCGACGGTATCGTGGCGGCCGCGCGCGAGATTGCGGAATCCACGGATATCAAGGCGATCTGCTGTTTCACCGAATCCGGGACCACTGCGCTGAAAGTCGCGCGCGAGCGTCCGCATGTGCCGATCCTTGCGCTGAGCACCTCGGTGCATACGCTGCGGCGGCTGTGCCTTGTCTGGGGCGTGACCTGTGTCGCGACCGGCCCGATCGAACGGTTCAAATCCGCCGTGGTCAGCGCCGCGCGCGCGGTGCGCGAGCTGGGTTTCGGCACGCAGGCCGATCAGATCGTGGTGACGGCGGGCGTGCCGTTCAACCAGCCGGGCACGACCAACATCCTGCGCGTCGCCCCCTGCGACGAGCGCTTGATTTACCGCGCCGAGAGCGATTGACTCGGGCCCACACATCAAAGGCCGCCGATTCATGGATATGCTCGACCGCGACCTGCTCTTTCTCGTGGGGCTGGTCTTTTTCCCGCTCGCCTTCGTGGCGTTGGTCTCGGCCTGGGCCGACCGGCGCTTTCCCTGGGCCGCGCTGATCCTCGTGGTTCTGGGGGGGCTGGTCGTGGGCTGGGCGCAATTCACCCATCCCGGTGACGGCTATGACTGGCGCAACGTTCCGAATCTTCTGCTCGAGACCGCGGCCCGGTACTGGCCGCGCTGAGGCGCGCGGCCACCCGTCAGGCGTCAGCCTGTCAGTACCGGTCAGTGGACGGGCGGTCGATCACCGCCAGCGTCATGCGCGACACGCAGACGAGCTTGCCGTCATCGTTGGTGATGTGGATTTCCCAGACATGCGAGCGGCGCCCCAGATGCAGGGGCCGCGCGGTGCCGGTGACAAAGCCCCCGGTCGCCGAGCGCAGGTGGTTGGCAT
The DNA here is from genome assembly GCF_017303295.1 of Rhodobacter sp. NTK016B. GTDB lineage: Bacteria > Pseudomonadota > Alphaproteobacteria > Rhodobacterales > Rhodobacteraceae > Pararhodobacter. The sequence continues at coordinate 38,128 of NZ_JAFKOK010000016.1, forward strand.
TGATTTCCTGCCCGACGACGGATTGCGTCTTGGGGTCGACGCAGAACGCCCCGGCGAAAGACGCAAGCGTTTCGGCCAGCAGCACCGAGGCGCCGCCATGCAGGATCCCGGCGGGCTGCTTGGTCCGCTCATCGACGGGCATGCGGGCGACGACATAGTCGGGACCGGCCTCGATCAGCTCGATCCCCAGCCGCGCGTTCACACATCCTTCGCTCAGCTGGTTCGCGCGTTCGATGGAGAAGGGGGTTTTCCAGATCGGTTTGGCGGCGTTTGTCTCGGTCATGGGGCACCTCTGTTGTTGAAACAGAGCTACCCTCGTCGCGCGCCGATGCAAAGCAGGGGGCGCCGTGACCTTGCGTCGGGGCGTTTTCTGCGCGACAGGGGCGATCGCGGGCCGATGGCTCTTGCAAAGGCTGCGGGCGCGCGGTAGAGGGCGCGCTCATCACCCGCGTGACCGGCCAAAGTGGCATGCCGAGTCGCGCGTTCTGACCTCTCGATCAAGACAGGAGACGGAAATGCCCAAGATGAAGACCAAGGCGAGCGCCAAGAAGCGCTTCAAGGTCACGGCCAATGGCCACGTGAAATCGGCTCAGGCCGGCAAGCGCCATGGCATGATCAAACGGACCAAGAAGTTCATTCGCGACGCGCGCGGCACCACGGTGCTGAGCGATCAGGACGCGAAGATCGTCAAGTCCTACATGCCCTACGACCGCTGAGCTGAGGAGAGACACACATGGCACGCGTCAAATCCGGCAAGGTCACCCACGCCCGTCACCGCAAGGTTATCAAGCAGGCGTCCGGTTACTATAGCGCCCGTTCGCGCAACTTCCGTACCGCCACGCAGGCGGTCGACAAGGCGAACCAATACGCAACCCGCGACCGCAAGGCCCGCAAGCGCAGCTTCCGCGCGCTGTGGATCCAGCGGATCAACGCCGCGGTCCGCGCGATCGATCCGTCGCTGACCTATTCGCGCTTTATCCACATGCTGGACGTTGCCGGGATCGAAGTCGACCGCAAGGTTCTGGCCGATCTGGCCGTTCACGAGCCCGAAGCGTTCGCCCAGATCGTGAGCAACGCGCAGGACGCCGCCGCCAAGGCGTAAGCGATCCGCTGAGCGTTTGAGAATTCGGCAGGGGCCGTCCTTCGGGGCGGCCCTTTGTCTTTGGCGTTACCGGCTTTGATGTTACCGGCGCATCGCGCCGCATTGGCGCGGCGCGCGCGATAAGCTAGGGTCGCGCGCATGAACGCGGCGATGGATTGGCACTTGGCCCGGGCCCTGCTGGAATGGCAGGTGGAACTGGGCGTGACGGAGGCGCTGGGCGCCGATCCGGTGGACCGATTCGCCTCGGTGGCCGAAGCGCGGGCCGAGCGTGAAGCGGCGCGCGAAGCCCCGCCCGAAACCCGGCGCGACGCGCCTTCTGCCGCAGCGCCCGCCACGCCCGTAGCCCCGCCGCCCGACGATGCCGCCGTGGCCATCGACGCGGCCGAGCGCGCAGCACGCGCGGCGCAGGACCTGCCGTCGCTGCACGAGGCGCTGTCGGTCTTCCCGCATTGCGGCCTGAAGCGCGGCGCGCGCAACTGTGTCTTCGCCGATGGCAATCCGCAGGCGCGGGTGATGATCGTGGGCGAGGGGCCGGGCGCCGACGAGGACCGCATCGGACGTCCCTTCGTGGGCCGCGCGGGCCAGCTTCTGGACGTGATGTTCGGCGCGATCCGGCTGTCGCGCGAAAGCCCCGATCCGGGGCAGGCGCTGTATATCACCAACACAGTCCCATGGCGTCCGCCCGCCAATCGCGAGCCCACGAAGGACGAGCTGGCGATGTTGCGGCCTTTCCTGTTGCGCCATATCGAGCTGGCCGATCCCGAGATTCTGGTCGTGGTGGGCAATGTCGCCTGCGACGCGCTGCTGGGGCGGCGCGGCATCCTGAAACTGCGCGGCAAATGGGCCGAGGTTGCGGGGCGTCCCGCGATCCCGATGATGCACCCGGCCTATCTGCTGCGCTCGCCCGAAGCCAAGCGCGAGGCCTGGGCCGATCTGCTGGAATTGCAGGCGCGGCTGAGGGCCTTGCCGTGATCGAGCCCGTGGTCCTGCTGACCTATGTCCCGGCGGCGCTGGCGCTGAACCTCACGCCCGGCGCTGACATGATGTTCTGTCTGGGGCAGGGGTTGCGCGGCGGGCCACGCGCGGCGATGGCGGCCAATCTGGGCATCGCGCTGGGCGGTATGGTGCATGTCGTGGTGGCGGGGCTTGGGCTTGAGGCACTGGTCGCCGCGCATCCGGCGCTGTTCGACGCGATCCGCTGGCTGGGCGTGGCCTATCTTCTTTGGCTCGCGTGGAAATCCCTGCGCGCGGCGGGCCTGCCCGAGGTGCCGCCGGTCGCGCCCCGACGGGCGTTCCGCGAGGGGCTGACGGTCAACCTGACCAATCCCAAGGTCATCCTGTTCGTTCTGGCCTTCATCCCTCAGTTCCTCGACCCTGCCGCGGCGGTCCTTCCACAATTCCTGCTCTTGGGCGCTATTCTGTCGCTGGGCGGGCTCTTGGTGAACGGGGCGGTCGGTCTTGCGGCCGGAGGGATGGCCGGGCGGCTGATGCGCTCGGCACGCTTCGCCACGGTGCTGGGACGCGTCTCGGCCGTGATCTTTGCCGGGCTCGCGACCCGGCTCGCATTCCTGAAATGAGGCTGAGCATGGGCCGTATCGACGAAAGCAAATCCTTCATCCCGGTACGCATCGCCGTGCTGACCGTGTCGGATACCCGCACGCCGGACGACGATCGCTCGGGCGACGTTCTGGTCGAGCGGCTGACGGCGGACGGGCATATCCTTGCCGGGCGCATGATCCTGCCCGACGAACGGGCGATGATCGCCCAGCAGCTGCGGCAATGGATCGACGATGACGGCGTCGATGTCGTCCTGTCGACAGGCGGCACGGGGCTGACGGGCCGCGACGTGACGGTCGAGGCGCATCGCGATGTCTACGAGAAAGAGATCGAGGCCTTCGCCACCGTCTTTACCATGGTGTCGATGCAGAAGATCGGCACCTCGGCAGTGCAGAGCCGCGCCACCGGGGGCGTTGCGGGCGGGACCTATCTGTTCGCGCTGCCCGGCTCGCCCGGCGCGTGCAAGGATGCGTGGGACGAGATCCTGCACTGGCAGCTCGATTTCCGTCACCGGCCCTGCAACTTCGTGGAAATCATGCCGCGTCTCGACGAGCATCTGCGACGGAAGTGACGCGCCGGGACGTGCTATGCTTGCCGGGTTATGCTTGTCCAGTGATCCAACCGGTTGCATCCTTCGTAAGTTAAATATGTCGAAAGTCCCGCGATGCGTTTTCTGACCCGAAGCTTGATCGCCGTGTTCCTCGGTGCTGTCGCGCTGGGCCTGCTGGCCTTTGCGGGCGGTATGGTGCGCGACACGCTGGCCGACCGGGCCGCGCAGGAAAGCCGGACTCGCGCGCCGCGCGAACGGGTCTTCACCGCGCGCGTGCTGACACTGGAGCCGGGCATCGTGGCGCCGGTCCTGTCAGCCTTTGGCGAGGTCGTCTCACGCCGCACGCTGGAACTGCGCGCGCCGTCGGGGGGGCGCATTCTGGAATTGGCCGAGGGGTTCGAAGAAGGGGCCAGCGTGCAGGAAGGGCAGGTTCTGGTCCGGCTCGATCCGGCGGATGCGCAGGCGGCACTGGAGCTGGTGCGGGCGGATCTGGCGCAGGCCGAGGATGAGCTGCGGGATGCCGAGCTGGCGCAAGAGCTGGTGCGGCTGGACCGCGAGGAAGCCGAGGCGCAGGTCGATCTGCGCCGGCGGGCCTTTGAGCGGCAACAGACGATACAAGAGCGCGGCATCGGTTCGGCGGCGGCGGTCGAAGAGGCCGAGCTGGCTTTCGCCTCGGCCCGGGCGGCGCTGATCTCGCGGCGACAGGCCGAAGCGACGGCGCTGGCGCGGGTGGCCACGGCACGCTCGGCGCTGGAACGCCAGCGCATCAATCTGTCGGAAGCCGAGCGCGCCGTGGCCGAGACCGAGATCACCGCCAGCTTCGCGGGCGTGCTGAGCGGCACCAGTGCCGTGGCGGGCGGGCAGGTCGCGTCGAACGAGCAGCTTGCCTCGATCATCGATCCCGACCGGCTGGAAGTGTCGTTCCGGCTGTCGACGGCGCAATATCTGCGGCTGCTCGACGACGCGGGCGATCTGGTCGATGCCGGGGTCGAAATTTCGCTGGAACTGGGCGGGGTCGAGATCACCTCGACAGGACAACTGAGCCGTGTGGCCCCTTCCGTGGGCGACGGGCAATCGGGGCGGGTGATCTTTGCCTCAATCCTGCAGCCGCGCGGTTTCCGGCCCGGCGATTTCGTCGTCGTGCGGATCACAGAGCCGGAAGTGGCAGGCGTGGCGCTGGTGCCCTCTGCCGCCGTCGATGCCGGGGGCGAGGTGCTGGTTCTGGGGGCGGACGACCGGCTGGAAGCGGCGCGGGTCGAGGTGGTGCGGCGGCAGGGTGACGATGTGCTGATCCATGCCGAGGCGCTGGCCGGGCGCGAGATCGTCGCCGCGCGCAACCCGCTTCTGGGCGCGGGCATCCGCATCAACCCGCAGCGCAGCGCCGATGCCGCACAGGCCGAGATCCCGCAGGCGCCGGAACTTGTGACGCTGGATGCCGAACGGCGCGCGGCGCTGATCGCCCATGTCGAGACCAACACCCGCATCCCCGAGCCGGTGCGCACGCGCATTCTGGCGCAGCTTGAGCAGGACACGGTCCCTGCAAGGCTGATCGAGCGTCTGGAAAGCGGCACCGGGCGGCAGGGCGGATGAGCGCGGGTAGGGCTAGGAGCGTGATCCATGGCGCGTGACAAGTCGATCATTTCCCGCGCGTTCGGTCTGTTCCGGTATTTCACCCGCCACCGCACCGCCGCCAATCTGGTTTTGGTCCTGATGCTGGCGGCAGGGGTGTTGTCGCTGCCACGGATGCACGCGCAGTTCTTTCCCGACGTCGTGGTCGATACGGTTTCTGTCAGCATTGCGTGGCCGGGCGCCGGGGCGGGCGATGTCGACGCGGCCATCGTGCAGGTCGTCGAACCCGCGCTGATGGCGGTCGAGGGCGTGATGTCGACCGAGACCCGCGCAACCGAGGGGCGGGCGTCCTTTTCGCTGGAATTCGAACCCGGCTGGGATATCGAGCGTGCCACGGCGGATGTCGAGGACGCGATCGACAGTATCTCGACGCTGCCCGAAGAGGCCGAGGATGCGCGCATCCTGCGCTCGACATGGCGAGACCGGGTGACGAATGTCATCATTTCGGGACCGGTTTCGATCGAGCAACTGGCGCTGTTCACGGACGAATTCGTCGCGCGCCTGTTCTCGGCCGGGATCACGAGAGCGTCGATACAGGGCATCGCCTCGCCCGAGATTTCGGTCGAAGTGCCGTCGATGCGGCTGGTGCAATACGATGTGACCATGGCCGAGATCGCGGCAGCGATCGATGCGTCGGTTTCGGTCGATCCGTCGGGCGAATTGTCGGGCGGCGCGCAGCGCGTGCGCACGGGGCAAGAGCGGCGCAGCGCCGAAGAGATTGGCGCCATCGTGCTGCGCTCGGCGCCCGATGGCAGCACGCTGACCGTGGGGGACGTGGCGCAGGTCCGGGAAGAGGCCGTGGACCGCGATCTGGCCTATTATTCGGATGCCGGGCAGGCGCTGACGGTGCGGGTCGACCGCTCGGAGAACGGTGACGCGATCGGCATTCAGGAAACTGTGCAATCGGTGGCCGACGACATGATGCTGTCGCTGCCCGAGGGCACGACGATCATGCTGGCCAATGCGCGCGCGGATCTGATCTCGGGGCGGCTGAACATCCTTGTGTCGAACGGATTGCAGGGGCTGGGGCTGGTCGTTGTGTTGCTGTTCCTGTTCCTGAATGCGCGCACCGCGTTGTGGGTGGCGGCGGGGATCCCCGTGTCGATGCTGGCGGCTGTGTCCTTCATGTATGCGACCGGCATGAGCTTGAACATGATCTCGCTTTTCGCGCTGATCATCACGCTGGGGATCGTCGTCGACGACGCCATCGTCGTGGGCGAGCACGCCGACTGGCGGTTCCGTGTGCTCAAAGAGACGCCCTTCGAGGCTGCCGAGAACGCCGCGACGCGGATGGGGATGCCGGTCATGGCGGCGTCGCTGACCACGGTCATCGCCTTTGGCGGCCTGACAGCGGTGGGCGGACGCTTCGGCGACATGATCGCCGATATTCCGTGGACGGTGATCGCCGTGCTGATCGCCTCGGTCATCGAATGCTTCCTGATCCTGCCCAACCACATGGCCCATGCGCTGGCCGGCGCGGCCAAGGAACATTGGTACGACTGGCCGTCGCGTATTGTGAACCGGGGCTTTGACTGGTTCCGCGACCGGATCTTCCTGCGCTTCATGCATCTGGTGATCCGCGCGCGCTACGTGGTGCTGGCGGGGCTTGTCGTGCTGCTGGCCTGGGGCGCGACGGCGTTTCTGGGCGGCACGGTGACGTGGCGCTTCTTCTCGTCGCCCGAACAGGGGACGCTGCGGGCCAATTTCGTCATGACCTCGGACGCCACGCGCGAGGATACGATGGCGGTCGTGCGCGAATTGCAGCGCGCGTCGACAGCCCTGTCCGAGCGGCTTGAGGCCGAGCACGGGGCGTGGCCCGTGGCGTCGATCCTGGCCGAGGTAGGGGCGAATTCGGGGCGCGGGCTGGCGGCGTCGGAAAACCGCACGCCCGATCAGCTGGGATCGCTGACCATCGACCTGATTGACGCGGATAACCGGCCCTATTCGTCTTTTGAATTCACCGCCATGCTGCAAGACGAGGTGCGCGAGCATCCGCTTCTGGAAGAGCTGAGCTTCCGCTCTTACGGCATGGGACCGGGCGGGGATTCGCTGTCGGTGGATCTGATCGGCGCAGATGCCGAGACGCTGAAAGCCGCCGCCGAGGCGCTGAAGGCGCTGCTCGAAGCCTATCCGATCGTCACCGGGCTGGAAGACACGCTGGCCTATGACAAGGAAGAGCTGGTTCTGGAGCTGACGCCGCAGGGGCAGGCGCTGGGCTTTTCGACCGACATTCTGGCGCGCGAATTGCGTCAGCGGCTGAGCGGGATCGAAGCGGCGGTCTTCCCCGACGGCGTGCGCTCGGCCGAGATCTGGGTGCGCCTGCCCGAAAGCGAGCGCGCCGCCGATTTTCTGGAAAGCACGCTGTTGCGCAGCGAATCGGGGCGCTATCTGCCGCTGGGCGACATCGTGCGGGTGCGCACGCAGCAGGGGTTCAGCGCGATCAACCGCGAGAACGGGCTGCAACTGGTCACGGTAAGCGGCACGCTGGACGAAGAGGACGCCGCCGCCGCCTCGGCCCTGCTGGCCCAGCTTGAAACCGAGATCCTGCCGCAGCTAGCCTCGGATTTCGGCGTGACCTTCCGGCTGTCGGGGCTGAGCGAGCAAGAGGACCAGTTCCTCAGCGACGCCGCTCTGGGCGCGATGATCTGCCTGATCGCGATCTACCTCGTGCTGGCCTGGGTGTTCTCAAGCTGGCTGCGGCCGCTGATCGTGATGTCGGTCATCCCCTTCGGCATGATCGGGGTGATCTATGGCCATGCGGCGTGGAACATTCCGCTGACGATGTTCTCGGTCGTGGGGATCATCGGCATGGCGGGGATCATCATCAACGATTCCATCGTGCTGGTGACGACCGTGGACGATTACGCCAAGGATCGTGGCCTGTTGCCCTCGATCGCCGATGCCGCCGCCGACCGTTTGCGGCCCGTCTTCCTGACCACGGCTACCACGGTGATGGGGCTTGGGCCCTTGTTGTTCGAGCGCTCGAACGACGCGCAATTCCTTCGGCCCACGGTGGTGACGCTGGCCTATGGGCTGGGCTTCGGGATGTTCCTTGTGCTGCTCATCGTGCCGTCGCTGCTGGCGGCAGGGCACGACATGAGCCGGGCGGCGCGGTCGCTTAAGCGCGCCTTGCGGATGCCGCGCGCGCAAGTCGGGGCGGGGCTGCGGGCGCTGCCATGGGTTGCGGCAGCGCTGGTCACGCTGGCCTTCGCGCTGACGATGGGCTGGACGCTGGCGATGCAGGAAGCCGGGCCGCTGACCGCGCTGGTCCTGCCGGGCGCGGCGGGAATGGTCCCGGCGTTCGGCGTGTTCCTGACGGCGGTGGGCGGCGGCGTGCTGGCGCTTTGGGGGCTGGGCGGGTTGCTGACGCTGTTGCCCGGTCGCAAGCGGGCGCTGCCACCGGCGGCGGAATAACGGCTCAACCGCCGGTGCAGCCCTGACCCCAGACCATGCTGGTATCGCTCAGCACGGTGAAGATGACCGATGAGCGGTCGATGGCGGCGGCCTCGCCCCGGCGCGGCGCGCGCAGTTGTGTCTCGGCCACCAGCTCACCGCCTTCGCGGCGGGTGTCGCGGCGGATGACACGGTAGGCCGAGCCGGGAAGCTCGACGATGACATGCTCGTCTCCGCCCTGCGGCGGGATGGTCGCGCGCAGGGTCAGCGCAGCCCCGTTCGCGCCGGGCACCAGACGGCAGGTCGCGCCGCCGAGACCCGCGCGACTGCCGGGACGGGAGGCGCTGTCGAGCGCGCTCTGGATGCGTGGATCGAGCCCGCCCGCGCCGCGGATCACGTGTTCGACCGAGACATCGGCGGGCACGCAGGTTTCGTTGCACACCCCCAGAGCCATCTCGCCCATCAGCGCCATCGGACGCCCGGCATCGGCGGGGGTGATCTCGATGGGCAGGATCAACTCGTCTTCGTAGCCGTAGCTGCGATAGCCGTTCTGATCGAAAACCTCGGGCCGCGGCCAGATCGGCCGGATCGCGGCTACGTTCTGCGAGCGGCTCCAGTCGAAGCGCGGCGCAATGCCAGCATCGCCCGGGACACGCCAATAGGTATGCCAGCCCGGTGACAGGCGCAGGTGCAGCGCGGCCATATGCGTGCCGCGATCGGTGGCCCAGCCGGGCAGGATCTCGGCTTCGACGACCGGCGCGCCGCGGCTCTGGGCGGCAGCGGCAAGCGGGGCTGTGACGAGAGCGAGGGCTGCCAGCGCGCCCCGTAGGGCGGCGCGAAGGGTGGGGCTATGCGAAGTCATGGCGTTGTGCTTAGCAGAACGGCGGGGGGCGAAAAGTCACAAAACGGCGAGAGGCGGAAGAGCCCGGCCTTGGCAATCGGCGGAGCGCGCTCCACATTGAGGGGAGAGGGAGCACGCCACCATGTCGATGACTTTGGATCTGACCGGAAAGCTGCTGATTTCGACCCCGGCCATGGGGGACCGCCGTTTCGAGCATTCGGTGATCTATATCTGTGCGCATAATCCGGAAGGCGCGTTCGGGCTGGTTCTGAACCGACCGCTGCCGCATCTGTCGCTGGGCGACGTGCTGGAGCAGATCGGCATCGAAGCCAACGAGGCTCTGGCCGATGCGCCGGTCCTGTCGGGCGGCCCGGTCGAGACCCAGCGCGGTTTCGTGCTGCATGGCGATGACGGGTTCGAGGACGAGGATGCGCAGCCGCTGCCCGAAGGACTGATGCTGAGCGCCTCGACCGATATCCTGCGCGCGATCGCCACCGGCACGGGGCCGCATCAATGGCTTCTGGCGCTGGGCTATTCGGGCTGGGGCCCCGGTCAGTTGGAAGACGAGATCGTGCAGAATGCGTGGCTGACCACCGCCGCGCCGCGCGGGCTGATCTTTTCCGACGATCCGGGCGAGCATCAGTGGAACGGCGCCCTGAAATCCATGGGCGTCGATCCCGTCGGCTTGTCGGCGGTGGCGGGGCGCGCCTGACGCGCAAAGCCCCGCCTGCACGCCCTTCGGTCAGTCGTGATCGGGCAGGGTTTCGGTGATTTCGCGCAATTCGTTGAGCAGATCGAGCAGAAGCGCCATCTTCTCGGGGCCGAACGCGTCGTAGATCTCGCGGCGCGAGTGTTCCGAGGCGCCGACCAGTTCGTCGAACATCGTCTGCCCCTTTTCGCTGAGCGTGACCATGTGGCGGCGCGCATCGGCGCATTCGACCTGCCGGGTCAGTCCGCGCTCACCCAGTGCGCGCAGGATGCGCGTCAGCGACGGGGGCAGGATCACGCACCGCTCGCACAGCGTCCCCGCATCGAGCGGTTCGCCATCGGCCAGCGCGCGCAGGACCCGCCATTGGGGCAGCGACAGGTCCCTTTCATCGACGTATTTCTTGAAACGCCGCATGGTCGATTCCCGCGCCCTGAGAAGGGCCACGGTCAGCGAGCGTTCGTAGTAATTGGTTGCCGTAGGGGCCTGAGACGGCTCTTCGGGCGCGGCGGGGGAAGTGGGGGCTGTCAATGCTACCATACGGTAACAATTCATCCCTTGCGGCGAAAATCAAGAGATTTTTAACGCGTAAAGCAAAGTGACCTCGGGAGAGGGGGCGAAAGCCATGTCAGCGCCGTTTTTTGAGCGCCCGCGCGCGTGGATTGACGGGCGCGCAGGGCGGTGTCAGGCTGTGGGTTCGATTTTATCGATGACCATTTTACACCTTTTTTCGACTGCAAGGATTTCATCATGTCATGGCGTGATATTACCGGCGCCGCCAAGGCGGCGGCCATTTTCGCTGGTCTGAGCTTCATCATCAGTGTGACCTATCTGTCGACGTCCAGCCGCAACGGCGTGGGCACCTGTCGTTTCATGGATTACGGCGCGCTGGCTTTCGGGGCGCTGGCGGTTTTGGCCGGGCTCGTGGCGCTTGCCCGGCCCGGTACAGGCGAGAATGCCAATGTGAACCGGATCATCGGCGCGGCGGCGGTGCTGGTCGGGCTTTACCGCGCGGGCTACGGTCTGGGCCTTGTCGGCGGGCCCTGCTGACCCCCTTTACCCCGATGGCCGCGCGGCCTATACGCCGCTTCATGGGGTATCGTCTCGCGGCCATCATTCGAATTAGCGGCCCGGCGCTCTGACCAGAGTTGCCGGGACAAGGCGTATGGCGACCTGCGCCGACCTTTGCTATTCCCCCTGTGATCGAGACGACCGGAGCTCACGCGATGTGCGCGGATACCCCTGACTACAAAGACACCCTGTTTCTGCCCGAAACCGATTTTCCGATGCGCGCGGGCCTGCCCCAGCGCGAGCCCGAATGGCTGGCCCGTTGGGAGCGGATCGGCGTCTATGAGGCGCTGCGCGAAAAGGCCAAGACCTCGGGCGACCGCAAGCCTTTCATCCTGCATGACGGCCCTCCCTATGCGAATGGGCATCTGCATATCGGCCACGCGCTGAACAAGACGATCAAGGACATCATCGTGCGCTCGCACCAGATGATGGGCTTTGACAGCCGCTACGTGCCGGGTTGGGATTGCCATGGTCTGCCCATCGAGTGGAAGATCGAGGAACAATACCGCGCCAAGGGGCTGGACAAGGACGACGTCGATATCGTCGATTTCCGTCAGGAATGCCGGAAATTCGCCGAAGGCTGGATCGACGTCCAGCGAGAGGAATTCAAGCGTCTGGGCATCACCGGGACGTGGAACGATCCCTATCTGACGATGGATTTCCACGCCGAGGCGGTGATCGCCGAGGAATTCATGAAATTCCTGATGAACGGCGCGCTCTATCAGGGCTCGAAACCCGTGATGTGGTCGCCGGTCGAGAAGACCGCACTGGCCGAAGCCGAGGTTGAGTATCACGACCATACCAGCCATCAGATCTGGGTGCGTTTCAAGCCGGTGGACGGAGCGCTGGACAGGGCCTCGGTGGTGATCTGGACCACGACGCCCTGGACCATCCCGCAAAACCGCGCGGTCGCCTATAACCCGGACATTGCCTATGGCCTGTACCGCGTGACCGAGGCCGACGAGAAGGCCACGGCGACGGTGGGCGAGATGATCCTGCTGGCTGATGCGCTGGCCGAGGGCGTGATGACGGCAGCCAAGGTGACCGGCTTCGAGAAGCTGCGCGACGTTGCGGCTGACGAGCTGTCGGGGCTGGTGCTTGCCCACCCGTTCCGCGGTGTCGAGAACGGCAATGGCGAATGGGATTACGATGTCCCCATGCTGCCCGGCGACCACGTGACCGACGATGCGGGGACGGGCTTCGTGCATACCGCGCCCAGCCACGGCGATGACGACTACCAGCTTGGCCTGAAATTCAAGCTGCCGATGACCTACAACGTCGAGCCCGACGGCACCTATCGCGCCGATCTGCCGATCTTCGGCGGCGAAGCGATCATCGCGCAGGACGGCAAGGACGGTCCGGCCAATGTGAGCGTCATCAAGAACCTCGCCTGGGCCGGGGCGCTTCTGGCCAAGGGCAAGCTCAAGCACTCCTATCCGCATAGCTGGCGCTCGAAAGCGCCGGTGATCTACCGAAACACGCCGCAATGGTTCGCCGCGATCGACAAGGTGCTCGATGACGGGATGGGCCAGTATGGCGACACGATCCGCCAGCGTGCGCTGAAGTCGATCGAGGATCTGGTCAAGTTCACCCCGGTCTCGGGGCGCAACCGCCTGCATTCGATGATGGAAAGCCGCCCCGACTGGGTGCTTTCGCGCCAGCGCGCCTGGGGCGTGCCGCTGACCTGCTTCGTCAAGAAAGGCGCGAAACCGGACGATGCGGATTTCCTGCTGAAGGACCCGCAGGTCAATACGCGAATTCGTCTGGCATTCGAGGAAGAGGGCGCGGATGCATGGTATGTGGAAGGCTTCAAAGAGCGGGTGCTGAAAGACCTGCACGATCCCGAAGCCTATGATCAGGTTTTTGACATTCTCGACGTGTGGTTCGACTCTGGCTCGACCCATGCCTTCGTGCTGCGCGACCGCGAAGACGGCGTGCCGGACGGCATCGCTGATGTCTACATGGAAGGCACCGACCAGCATCGCGGCTGGTTCCATTCCTCGATGCTGCAGGGCTGCGGCACCAAGGGGCGTGCGCCGTATCGCAATGTCGTGACGCATGGGTTCACGCTGGACGAGAAGGGCATGAAGATGTCCAAGTCCATCGGCAACACCGTGGTCCCGCAGGAAGTCATCGACCAGTACGGCGCGGATATCCTGCGGCTGTGGGTGGCGCTGTCGGACTACACGCAGGATCAGCGGATCGGCAAAGAGATCCTGAAAGGGACCGCCGACAGCTATCGCCGCTTGCGCAACACGCTGCGCTTCATGCTGGGCGCTCTGGGCGCTTACGATCCGGCCAAGGCGGTGGCGCGCGACGCCATGCCCGAGCTGGAACAGCTGATGCTGCACCGGCTGGCCGAGCTCGATGCGCAGGTGCGCAAATCCTATGCCGCCTTCGACTTCCAGGGCGTGTTCCAGTCGCTGTTCGCCTTCGCGACCACGGATCTGTCGGCCTTCTATTTCGACATCCGCAAGGACGCGCTTTATTGCGATCCGGCGGACAGCCCGGTGCGGCTGGCCACGCTGACGGTGATGGACGCGCTGTTCCACCGCCTGACCACGTGGCTGGCGCCGATCCTGCCCTTCACGATGGAAGATGTCTGGCTGTCGCGTTTTCCGGGCGAGGGCGAGAGCGTCCATCTGCACGACTTCCCGGCCACGCCGGACAGCTGGCTGGACCCGGAACTGGCGGCGCGGGCGCAAAAGGTGCGCGCGGTGCGCCGGGTCGTCACCGGGGCGCTGGAAGTCGAGCGTCGCAACAAGACCATCGGTGCCAGCCTTGAAGCCGCGCCGAGTGTCTACCTGTCGCCGGAACTGGCGCAGATCGTGACCAATCCCGACACGTTCTCGACCCTCTGCATCACCTCGGCCATCACCCTGACGCAGGGCGAAGCCCCCGAGGGCGCTTTCACGGCTGAGGACGTGCCGGGCGTGGGCGTGGTGTTCCACCATGCCGAGGGCCAGAAATGCCAGCGCTGCTGGAAGATCCTGCCCGATGTCGGCACGCACAAGCATCCGGGCACCTGCGCGCGCTGCGACGCCGCGCTGGGCTGATCCCGCAGGCTTCAGGCCGCCCCGGCGCAATCGCCGGGGCGGCCTGCACATTTTGCAACCCTGCTTTTCGACACGCTGAATCGGGTTGACCGCAGGCAGATCGTGCTCGATTCCTGTGTCCGCACGTTAGGACAAGCCGCATGAAGATCCGTTTTTACACCGGCCTGATGATGGGGACGCTGATGTCGCTCATCATGTCGGGCTTCGTCACCCTGCTGAATACCGGTTTTGATGCGGGCTTTGTGCTGCGCTGGCTGCTGGCATGGCCGTTGACCTGGCTGCTTGCCGTGCCGCTGGCGATTGGGCTGGGGCCGGTTTCGCGCCGTTGGGCCGAACGCTTGGCACGGATCGGCTGAGGCCTCGCTTGCGGTCGCTTCCGTGCTAGTCTCTGGCAAAGGAGGACGCTATGAGCGGATTCGAACACATGGTCGAGCGTCAGATCGCGCTGGCGCAGGCCGAGGGCAAGATGGACGAGATCGCCGGGCAGGGGAAACCGCTGCCTAAACGCCCCGAGGATGCCTTCGTCTCGGCCGGTGAGCGCGCCTCGATGCGGATCGTCGCCGAGGCGGGCGGGCTGCCCGATGAAATCACGCTGAAAAAGCAGGCCGCCGCGATCCGCGCAGCCTACCGGGCCGAAACGGACCCCGAGCGCCAGCGCGAGATCATGGCGGAACTGTCCAAGGTCGAGCTACGTCTTGCCCTTGCGCAGGACGGTCGCCGCAAGCTGATGCGCTGATGCCCGCGCTTACCATCGACACCCCCACCGGCGTCTTCACGCTGGTCGAGCAGGACGGCGCCATCACGCGGGCCAGCTGGGACGAGATGGACGCAGAATCCGGCGACACCCCGCTGCTCGCCAAGGCCGCGCGACAGGTCCGGGCCTATTTCGACGACGCCCTGACCGCGTTCGACCTTCCGCTGTCGATCAAGGCGAGCGCGGCGCAGCAAGCGGCCTGCGCGGCGATGCGGGCGATCCCGACCGGCGAGACGCGGACCTATGGCGAGCTCGCGCGCGGTCTGAAGATCAGCGCACAGGCGATGGGGCAGCTCTGCGGGGGCAATCCGATCCCGCTGATCGTGCCGTGTCACCGGGTGCTCGGCGCAAACGGGCTGGGCGGGTTCTCGGCCCCCGGCGGGATCGAGACCAAGGTCTGGCTCTTGCGCCATGAACGCGCGGGCGGGCTGCTGATCTAGGCGTCCTGTCCGTCGCGTCGGGCTTCGGCCACCAGCCAGTCACGAAACAGCCGGGCCGGACGCGACGGCTCGGGGCGCGTCAGGGCGACATAGGCCATGCCGCTGGGCTGAAAGCCATAGGGCGCGATCAGCCGGCCTGCGGCAAGCTCCGAACGGATCAGCACTTCCGGCAGGACGGCAGCGCCGAGGCCCGAAAGCACGGCTTCGAGTTTGTAGTGGAAATGTTCGAATTCGCTTTGCCTGCCCGGGGCGACAGTGCGACCGGCGGCCTGCGCCCATGTCTCCCACGTGCCTTGGCGAGACGATGAGGTCAGGCGCGGGATGCGGGCGAAATCGGATGTGACATACCCGGCCCAGCGGGGCGCGACGACCGGGCCGATCGTGTCGGCAAAGAGCGTCTTGATGCCCCAACCCGAGGGCCAGCCGCCCGCGCCGACCCGGATCGCCACATCGGGCCCCGAAGCCGAGGTGTCGACCGGCGCGTAATCCGAGGTCAGCCGCACGCGCAGGCCCGGCTGCCGGGTCTGGAAATTGTGCAGCCGGGGAATGAGCCAGCGCATGGCAAAGGTGGCGAGGCTCGACACATCGACGCTGTCGGTCTGGCGGGGCAGAGCGCGCAGCGCCTCTTCCAGCGCGTCGAAGCCGCGCGAGAGCTGCGGCAGAAGCTGCGCCCCGGCCTGTGTCGGGCGTGTGGCGCTGCGCGGGCCTTCGACCAGCGCGACGCCCAGACGCTCCTCAAGCTGCCGGATCTGGCGCGAGACGGCGGAATGGGTGACGCCAAGCGCCTCGGCCGCCGCCGACATCGAGCCGGTGGTGCCGAAAGCCTCGTAAGCCCGAAGCGCTGAGAGGGGAAGGTCGCGGCGGCTCATGTTCCAAAAACGCACGAAGCGGGGAGAATTAGTTCTTTGTCTTCTTAGTCGCTTTGTGATGTCTGCGCGACAGGAAGTTTCCCGTTGAGGCTCGGCCATGACCCCTGCCATCCTGCTTGCCGTCCTGTTTGCCGCGTTGCTCCATGCGGGCTGGAACGCGGTCATCAAGACCGGGCTGTCGAAGCAAAGCTCGATGTTCGTGCTGTCGACGACGCAATCGCTGATCGGATTGGCGCTGGCTTTGACGCAGCCTTTCCCGGCCCCCGCCGCGTGGCCGTGGATCGCGGGCTCGGCGCTGGTGCACATGGCGTATCAGCTGTTCCTTGCCTATGCCTATGAACAGGGCGATCTGAGCCGGGTCTATCCCATCGCGCGCGGCACGGCGCCGATGATCGTGCTGATCGTATCGCTTCTGTTCTTGTCCGATCCGCTGGAGGGGAACGAGTTGTGGGGCATCGTGATCCTTGGCGGTGGTATCGCGCTGATGGCGCGCGGCGTGCTGACCTCGGGCGAGTCGCGGCGGCTGTTGCCCTTCGCCCTCGGCGCGGCGCTGGCAACGGCGGGCTATACGCTGGTCGACGGGTTGGGCGCGCGGGTGTCGGGCACGCCGCTGGCCTATGTGGGCTGGCTCATGGTCGGTGCAGCGCTGGTCTATACACCCGCCATTGTCGCGCTCAGGGGGCGAGCGGTGCTGCGCGTACCACTGCGCGGCTGGGCCGTTGGGCTGGCGGCGGGGACGGCGTCTTTCGGTGCCTATGCCATCGTCGTCTGGGCGATGACCGAGGCGCCCATCGCGCTTGTGGGCGCGCTGCGCGAGACCTCGATCCTGTTCGCGGTTCTGCTGGGCTGGCTGTTCTTTGGCGAGCGGATGGATCGGGGCAAGGCGATCGCGGCCCTGCTGATTGTCGCGGGTGTCGTGCTGACGCGGCTTTAAAGCCGTTCGCGGTAGATCACCTGCTGCACGGCGCCTGCGCCCAGAAGGTAGATGCTGGTCGCGATCAGGCCGATGGTCACCGCATGCGGCTGTTGGAAATCCATCCACGCCGCGACGATGGCAAGGCCCACCCAGATCAGCGCCACGGGCAGGGTGATGAACCGCCAGCGCTGGGTGCGGACCGGATGCACGAACTTGATGCGCAGGAACATCGTCACCGACAGCACGACGACAAGGCCAAGGATGGTCCAGAAATCGGGGCGCACAGCGAAGACCACCACGGCGAGCATGTTCCAGCAGCCCGGAAAGCCCGAAAACGACGCATCCGCCGTTTTCATGCGCGTATCGGCGAAATACAGGACCGAGGCGAAGGTGATGACGATGATCGCGATCCAGCCAGTCCAGCCGGGCAAAAGCCCCGAATTGAACAGCGCGAAGGCAGGGATGAACACATAGGTGAGATAGTCGATGATGAGGTCCAGAAGCACGCCGTCGATGATCGGCGCCTTGGTCTTCACGTCGTATTTTCGCGCCATCGGCCCGTCGATGCCGTCAACGATGAAGGCGACGACCAGCCACAGGAACATGAGCGACCATTCGCCCTCGGCGGCGGCAAGCATGGCGAGCATCGAGAACACCGCGCCGGTTGCGGTGAACATATGGACGAAATAGGCACGAAAGGTTTCCATCATTTTCCCTGTCTGCCGTGAATGCGCCGCTGTGGCAAGGCGTCGCGGTTAACGATTTCGCAAGCGCAGCATCGGGGATGCGGGACCCGCCGGGCTGGCTGCGCGCGCGTGCATGGGGCAGTATGGGCCGTCATGTTGGCCACAGAGAGCGAGGGGAGTGCGGTCATTGCTGTTTCATCGTTGGCACCACACCGCGCTGCAAGACGAGGTCGCGACCGTCATGCCGGACGGGTGCCGTGACGTTCTGGTGCTGTCACGCCCCGACGAGGAGCCCGTGGTCAGCCTGACCGATTGGGATGACGGCCCGCGCCGGGTGAGTATCCGC
Organism: Rhodobacter sp. NTK016B; assembly: GCF_017303295.1. Lineage (GTDB taxonomy): Bacteria > Pseudomonadota > Alphaproteobacteria > Rhodobacterales > Rhodobacteraceae > Pararhodobacter. Next base: position 56,044 of record NZ_JAFKOK010000016.1, read on the forward strand.
GCCGGAACCACGCTGACCGGCTATCGGCTGCGACCCGGCGTGGTGATGGCCGAACCGCTGGGGGCGCTGGATGCCGAGCGGCTCGATCAGCAGATCGCCTCGGCGCTGCGGGTTGCGGGGGATAGTACGGACCTTATCACCGCTTTGGCCGAGGCGGGCGAGGATGTCGACGCGCTGGCCCGACAGCAGGGCGTGTCGGCGCGCACCTTGCAGCGGCATTTCGCGGGGCTTTCGCTGCCGCCACCGCGGTTCTGGCGTTTGCTGGGCCGGGCGCGGCGCGCGGCGCTGGCTTTGCCCGGCGGCGGGGCATTGTCCGAGCTGGCACTCGATCACGGCTACAGCGATCAGGCGCATATGAACCGCGAATTCCTGCGCTGGTTCGGGCGCACGCCCGGCCAGCTTCGCAGCGACCCGGCTGCGTTGGCGGAACTGTCGCAGCCGGGGCTTGGGAACTGGTCGGCGCAGCTGTCAGGCGGGTGAGGACGCGCCACTGACGGGCGAACAGATCTCGATCAGATAGCCGTTGGGATCCGTGACATAGGCGGTCGTCTGGCCCCAGGGCTCGTCCCGCGCATCCTGAACAAGCGCCGCGCCCGCCTTCAGAGCCTGCGCAAGTGCACCGGTCACGTCATCGGTTTCGAGGGCGATTTCGAAAGACGGTTTGTCGGGCTGCGGGGCGGACGGGGATTTGCCCAGCTGGCGCATCAGCGCAGTGGACGAGAAAGCGAGCTTCGTCTCGCCCGTCACCAGCTCACCGTAATCGCCGCCTTCGTGCAGAAAGCCCCGGGCAAAACCGAAGGCGCGCTCGAAGAAATCGAGCGTCTCCGGCACGTTGTCGACGTAGAAAATGGTGTAGCGAAAGATCATCGGGGCCTCGTTGGGTTGCAGTGCCACGGCATGGCTAGACCCATTGAGGCGCCCGGTCTTGAAGATTTCCGACAGGCGCGTGCGGGCTGCGCTCAGGCGTCGGTTTTCTCGATCATCGCGACGCGGGTGGCGTGGCGGCCGCCTTCGAACTCGGCGCCGAGGAAGGCCTCGACGATCTCCAGCGCCAGCCCTTCGCCAACGACGCGGGCGCCGATGGACAGGATCTGGGCGTCGTTATGCTGGCGGATCATCTTGGCCGAGAACGTGTCCGAACAGACGCCGCAGCGGATGCCGGGGACCTTGTTGGCAGCCATCATGATGCCCTGCCCGGTGCCGCACAGGATGATCCCCAGCGCGCAATCGCCCGAGGCGACGCGTTCGGCTGCGGCCTGTCCGTGCAGGGGGTAATGGGTGCTTTCAGGGCTGGTCGGGCCGATATCGACCGCCTCGTATCCCAGCGCGGTGACGTGTTTGGCGATGGTCTGGCGCAGCTCGATGGCGGCGTGGTCGCTGGAAAGAACGATGCGCTTGGTCATGGCGAATTCCGTTGGCTGAGATGCGAGTCGCGCCTCCCTTAGCGCGTTTGCGCGGGGCGTGCCACTCAGCCCTTGCGCGCGCGGGGATGGGCGGCGTTATAGGCGTCCATCAGGCGGGCGGTATCGACGCCGGTATAGATCTGCGTGGTGGACAGGTTGGCGTGCCCCAGCAGTTCCTGAATCGCGCGCAAATCGCCGCCCCGGCTGAGCAGATGCGTTGCAAAGGAATGGCGCAGGGCATGGGGTGTCGCGGTCGCGGGCAGCCCCAGCCGCAGGCGCACGCCCTCCATCGCGCGGGTGATCAGACGCGGATTCAGCGGACCGCCGCGCAGGCCGCGAAACAGCGGCTCGTCGGGTTCGAGCGGATAGGGACAGAGCTTGGTGTATCGCGCGACCGCCTGTGCGGCGGCGGGGATCACGGGCACCAGCCGCTCCTTGCCGCCCTTGCCCAGAATGCGCAGGCTGGCGCCCGGCGTCTCGGCAGTGGCGGCATCGCGACCGGTGAGACCCAGCGCCTCGGATATCCGCAGGCCGCAGCCATAGAGCAGGGTCGCCACGGCGGTGTCGCGGGCGCGGATCCAGGCCTCGGCCTTGTCGTCGCTGATCGACTCGGTCACGGCGCGGGCGGCGTCTTCGTCCAGCGGGCGGGGCAGAGGGCGCTGGTGGCGCGGCGCGCGCGCGGACAGGATGGCGGTGGCGTCGAAATCCTCGTGCCGGTCGGACAGCCAGCGCGCGAAGCCCTTGAGCGCCGACAAGGCGCGGGCAAGCGATCGCGCCCCCCGGTCATGCGCGCGGGCATGGGCCATCCAGCTGCGCAGATCGCGGGTTTCGACCGCGCGCAGCTGTGCCATCCCGGCGGCGCCGCCATGGTGGCGGGCGAGGAAATCGAGAAACTCGGCCACGTCGGCGCGGTAGGCGTCAATCGTGTGATCGGACGCGTCGTCGAGGGCCGCAAGCTGTGTGAGCCATTGCTCCAGCGCATCGCGCAGCGCCGGAGAGATCGCCCCCGACAGCGCGCGCGTCACGACAGCCAGCGCCTGAGGACGCGCTCGAACGTGCCGGTGAAAAAGGCCAGAAGATCGGTGCCCTGACCGGGCTTGAAGCGATGCGGGTCTTCCGACCCCATCGCCAGCATACCCGGCAGACGACCACGGCCCAGATCAAGCCGCATCAGCGCCTCGGAGCGCAGATCGGCGGCAACTTCGCCGTAGGGGCCGGACGAGGGCGGGACGCCCTGACGCAGCACGATGGGGCGCGCGGGGGCGGGGCGCCCGGCGCGCATGTAATGCTCGGCATAGCCGGGCTTGCGCACGCGCAGGATCTCGTCGAGCTTGCCCAGACCGCCGCCCGGCTCTGCGCTTTCCAGCACCAGCCGGATCGCGTCGACGCCAAGGATCTCGGCCACCGAACCGCCCAGATCCATGACGAAATCCTCGAACCGTTCGGCATCGAGCAGCCGCAGCAGCGCGCGGTGGATCTGGTTGGTCGAGGACAGGTTTTCGTACGCGGCGGCGATGACCGCGCGATGCGTTTCCTCGAGCCGCGCAAGACGCGACTCGAGCCGTTCCATGGCCATGCTGCGCAGATCGACGACATTGCCGCCCATGGCGCGTTCCGAGGTCAGCACCAGCGCGCGCATGAGCTCGGAATCATCGAGCACCAAGCCGGGATCGGCGAGCACGCGTGCGCGCCATTCCTCCTGCATGCCGGTGTCTTCGGCCGGTCCCGTAGCTGCCATGTCTGCCCCGATCTTGTATCTTTGCAGCGATGCTACACCAGATCAGATGATTTTCTGACCCGTTTTTTCCCAGTCCTTCATGAACTGTGCCAGACCTGCATCGGTCAGCGGGTGCTGGGCCAGCTTCTGGATCACCTCGGGCGGGGCGGTCATCACGTCCGAACCGGCCAGCGCGGCTTCGCGCACATGGTTCACCGTGCGGACCGAGGCCGACAGGATCTGCGTCTTGAAGTCGTAATTGTCATAGATCTCGCGGATGTCGCGGATCAGCTCCATCCCGTCGAGATTGATGTCGTCGAGACGGCCGATGAAGGGCGAGATGAAGGTCGCGCCCGCCTTGGCCGCCAGAAGCGCCTGATTGGCCGAGAAGCACAGCGTGACATTGACCATGTGGCCCTTGTCGGTGAGGTGCTTGCAGGCCTTCAGCCCGTCCCAGGTCAGCGGCAGCTTGATGGCGATATTGGGTGCGATCTCGGCCAGTTTCAGGCCCTCGGCGATCATTGCGTCGGCTTCCAGCGCCACGACCTCGGCCGAGACCGGACCGTCGACGATCGAGCAGATCTCTTTCGTGACTTCCAGAATGTTGCGGCCCGATTTCAGGATCAGCGACGGGTTGGTGGTCACGCCGTCGACCATGCCCAGTTCGTGCAGTTCGCGGATGGCCGCAACGTCAGCGGTATCGACAAAGAATTTCATCGCTCTCTCGTTCCTTGGCAGAAGGGTGGGCGGTTGCAGTAAGGGTTCGGTCGCGTCATATCGTATCGCAAGCCCGCCTGAAAGGTCTTTTGCCCGTGTCCGTGTTCGCGGTAACATCCTTCGCGCCCGGTCAGCCCGTCGCCGTGCTGACCACGCAACCGCTGGATCGGTTCCTCGATTACCGCGCGCCCGAGGGCGGTGTCCGGCTGGGCGATTTCGTCGAGGTTCCGCTGGGTCCGCGCAAGGTTCTGGGCTGTGTCTGGGGCGAGGCCGAGGGCGATTTTCCGCTGGAAAAGCTGCGCCCGATCATCCGCGTGCTGGATGTGCCGCCGATGCGCGACGAGTTGCGCGAGTTCCTCGTGCGGGCGGCTGATTACACGCTGACGCCGCTGTCGCTGATGCTGTTTCTGGCCACCCGCGCGCCGGGTCTTCTCTCGGGGCCGCAGATGATCCGCGTCTATCGCCCCGGCGAACCGCCCGCGCGCATGACCGAGGCCCGCAGGCGCGTGCTCGATGTGTTCGAAGGCTATGGCGGCGCCGCGCTCACGGTGGGCGAGATCACCCGCGCCGCCGATGTCACCGGTTCGGTCGTGCACACAATGGCCGCGCAGGGCGCGCTGATCGAAGCCGAGGCGCCCAAGGATCAGCCCTATCCGCTGCTCGACCCGTCCCTGCCAAGCAAGACGCTGTCCGCCGATCAGGCCGCCGCCGCCGAAGTGCTGAAATCCCGCGCCGATGCGTTCGGGGTGACGCTGCTCAAGGGCGTTACCGGCTCGGGCAAGACCGAGGTCTATCTCGAAGCGGTGGCCGAATGCCTGCGCAAGGGGCGGCAGGCGCTGGTCCTGTTGCCCGAGATCGGCCTGACCGAGGGGTTCCTTGAGCGGGTCGAGGCCCGGTTCGGCCAGCGTCCCGGCGAATGGCATTCGGGCGCCACGATGACCGAGCGCCGGCGGCTGTGGCGGATGGCGGGCGAGGGGCGCGTGCAGCTTGTGGTGGGCGCGCGCTCGGCGCTGTTCCTGCCTTATCGCGACCTCGGCCTCATCGTCATCGATGAAGAGCATGACGGCTCGTACAAACAGGACGAAGGGGTGCTCTACAACGCCCGCGACATGGCCGTGCTGCGCGCCTCGCTGGCGCAGGCGCAGGTGGTGCTGGCCTCGGCCACGCCGTCGCTGGAAAGCTGGGCCAATGCCGAAAGCGGTAAGTACAAGCGGCTCGATCTGCATGCACGCTTCGGGGTGGCCGAACTGCCCGAGATGCGTGCGCTGGATCTGCGCGGGCAGAAGTTGCCGCATGGCCGCTGGATCTCCGAGGGGCTGAAGGCCGCCGTGGACGAGCGGCTGGCGAACAAAGAGCAATCGCTTCTGTTCCTCAACCGCCGGGGCTATGCGCCGGTGACCACCTGCCGCGCCTGCGGCCATCAGATCGCCTGCGAGCAATGCGATGCGCGGATGGTCGAGCACCGGTTTCTCAACCGCCTGATGTGCCATCAATGCGGCGCCACCGCGCCCATTCCCACCGCCTGCCCCAACTGCAAGACCGAAGGCTCGATGCACCCGATCGGACCCGGCGTTGAGCGGCTCGAAGAAGAGGTCCGTGCGACGTGGCCCGATGCACGCGCTGCGGTGTTGTCCTCGGACCTGTTCGGCTCGGCCCGTGCGCTGAAAGAGCAGATCGCGGCCATTGCCGGGGGCGAGGCGGATATCGTCATCGGCACGCAGCTTGTGGCCAAGGGCCACAACTTTCCGCTGCTGACGCTGGTGGGCGTGATCGACGCCGATCTGGGCCTGCATGGTGGCGATCTGCGCGCGGCCGAGCGGACGTTTCAGCTGATCCGTCAGGTCGCGGGGCGCGCGGGGCGGCATGACAAGCCGGGGCTGGCGCTGTTGCAGACCCACCAGCCCGATCATCCGGTGATCCAGGCCATCCTCAGCGGCGATGACGAGGGCTTCTGGCGCGCCGAGGCGGCCGAACGCGAGGCTTTGGGCATGCCCCCCTATGGACGGCTGGCGGGGATCATCATCTCGTCTTCGTCTCTGGAACAGGCCTTCGATCTGGGCAACCATCTGGCGATCAAGGCCGATCCTCTGCTGGCCATCGGCGCGCAGATTTTCGGCCCCGCGCCCGCGCCCATCGCGCGCGTGCGCGGGCGACACCGCGTACGGCTTCTGATCAAGGCGGCCAAGGGCGCGCCGCTGCAAGCCGCGATCCGGCAATGGCTGGGCGGGCTGAAACCCGCAGGCGACACGCGGCTTGCCGTCGATATCGATCCGCAGAACTTCTGGTGATCGGTTTCCCGCGTGCTTATGTCAGGGCAAAGCAGACCCGAACTCGCACAACGGAGATCGCCATGTGGGAAGACCGCTACCGCAACGAAGGGGATTACCTCTTCGGCACCGAACCCGCGCGGTTCCTGACCGAGAACCCGTGGCTGGCCCGGCCCGGCAAGCGCGCGCTCAGCGTGGCCGATGGCGAGGGGCGCAATTCGGTGGAACTGGCGCGTTGGGGGATGCAGGTCACGGCTTTCGATCTCTCGCCCACGGCGGTCGAACGTGCCCGCGCGCTGGCCTCGAAAGCGGGTGTCGCGCTCGACACGCAGGTCTCGGACTGGGCGGGCTGGGACTGGTCGGCGTCCTACGATCTGGTGATGGGGATCTTCATCCAGTTCATCACGCCGGATGAACGCCCCGCGCGCTTTGCCGATCTCGCGCGCGCCGTGGCGCCGGGCGGGCGGCTGGTGCTGCATGGCTACCTGCCCGAACAGGTGGCACTCGGCACGGGCGGGCCATCGGACCCGGCACAGATGTGGACGCCCGACATGCTGCGCGAGGCCTTTGCCGATTTCCGCATCGAACGCCTCGCCGCTTATGAGCGCGACGTGCAAGAGGGGCGCGGCCATTCCGGGCGCTCGGCGCTTGTGGACTTCGTCGCCACGAAAGCCTGACGCGAAATCCGCCCCTTCACTTTGTTACAAATACTCACCGGAGGGGTCCGGGGGGGGGGGCGTGCCCCCGCCCCGGCGGGGGGTGTGGGGGGCTGGCCCCCCGCGGGCCCGTTATCCGCGCAGGATGATGCAGGTGGTCGAGCCCGTGGCGTACAGCTTGCCGTCCTCGACGCCCCTGATCGTGCCCTCGGCCACCGCGGTCGAGCGCCCGGCATGCTGCACCCGCGCGCGGCATTCGATCAGCGTGCCGGGTTTCAGCGCGCGCGTCAGGTTCACCTTGTATTCCAGCGTCGTGTAGCCCGCGCCGCGCGGCAGGGTGGTGGCGACGGCGCAGCCCAGCGCGCTGTCCAGAAGCGTGCCGTACCAGCCGCCATGCAGCCCGCCCATCGGGTTGAGATGGTCGAATTTCGGCTCGCCGCGAAAGGCGACCTCGCCCTCGCTCACCTCGTGCGGCCAGAAATTCATCCCCTTGGCGATCGGCGCGCCGGCCATACGGCCGTCGAAGATCGCCTGCATGTATTCAAGCCCGGTCAATTGCGCGACCGCGTCGCGGCTGGGCATGTCCTCGGGGCGGGTGGCGGGAAAGGGATCAGGCATGGCGCATTCCTTCTGAGATCGAAGAAAGGCTAGGCAGGCCCGTCCCGTCCGACCAGTGCGCGCGCGGATCGGGGACGCAACGTCATCGGCTGTCCGGCGTGTTCATTCGAACCGCGCCAGCCACAGCAGCATCGCGTCCAGCTGCGGACGGCGGGTGGCAATCAGCGTTTCGGCCATGGCGCGGACCTCGGGGTTGTGGCCGTGTTCCAGCACCAGTTCGGCCATCTCGATGGCGCGCTGGTGCTGGGGGATCATATGGCGCACGAAGTCGATATCGGCATCGCCCGTCAGCGGCACGTCGAGCATCCGCGTCTGTGTATCGAGTTCCGCAAAGGCGCGGGCCGAGGGTGTGCCGGGCACCTCCTGCGCCAGCGCGAAGGACGGGCACAGGGTCAGAAAAAGAGCAAGGAAGCAGCGATGCATGGGGTCTCCTGCGTAGCGGGCCGTCCCTTGGCAGAACGGCCCACGGGGTGCAAGGGTTCCCTTAGCGACCCGCGTCCGCCTGCATTTGTGCCCGTGCTGCCGCCAGCGCTTCGGGCAGGACCCGCGCGAAGGCGTCGAGTTCGTCATCGGGGCCGGTGCTGACGCGGATGCAGCGGTCTTGTGGCGCGACGAAGGGCATGCGGATGAAGACCCCGCGTTTCACCGTCTCGGCCAGCACCCGCCGCGCGAAATCTCCATCCGCGCCGCAATCGATGGTGACGAAATTGGTGGCCGAGGGCAGGGCGCGCAGCCCGTTATCGGCGGCGATCCGTGCGATGCGATCCCGCGCGGCGGCCACTTTGCCGAGGATATCGTTCAGATACGCCTCGTCCTCCAGCGCTGCCAGCGCGCCGATCTGCGCCGCGCGGTTCATGCCGAAATGGTTGCGCACCTTGTCGAAGGCCGCGACCAGTCCCTTAGCGGCAATCGCATAGCCCACCCGCGCGCCCGCCAGCCCATAGGCCTTAGAAAAGGTGCGAAAGCGGATCACGCGTTCGTCCTGCGCGTCGATCCTGGGCGCGGTGCCTTCGGGTGCGAATTCGACATAGGCTTCGTCCAGGACAAATAGCGTGCCTTCGGGCACCCGGTCGAGCGTCGCTTCCAGTGTCGCCGCGTCGTGCCATGTGGCCATCGGGTTGTCGGGATTGGCGAGGTAGACGAGTTTCGCTTGCGTCTCGCGCGCCTTGTCCATCAGGGCCGTGGGGTCCTCGTGATCGTCGCGGTAGGGAACTTTGTGCAAGACGCCGCCGAAGCCTGCGACATGGTAGTTGAAGGTGGGATAGGCGCCCTCGGAGGTCACGACCGCGTCGCCGGGTTCGACCACAAGCCGCACGAGATACCCCAGCAACCCGTCGATGCCTTCGCCGACGATGATGTTGTCGGGACTGACGCCGTGTTTTCGGGCCAGCGCGTGTTTCAGGTCGTGGCTTTGCGCGTCGCCGTATTTCCACTGCGCGCCCGCCGCGGCCTGCATCGCCTCGATCGCGCGGGGCGAGGGGCCGAAGCCATTTTCATTCGCGCCAAGCCGGGCGATGAAGGGCGCGCCGCGCTCGCGTTCGGCGGTTTCGGGGCCGACGAAGGGCACGGTGGCGGGCAGGCTGGCGACGAGGGCGGTGTAGCGCGGGCTCATGCGGGATTGTCCTTGGCGTCGTTGAGCCAGCTCCAGATGCGGAGCGGCGTGAGCGGCATATCGACATGGCGCACGCCCTGCGACCACAGCGCGTCGAGCGCGGCGTTTGAGACGGCCGCAAGCGCGCCCACGGTGCCCGCCTCGCCGCAGCCCTTCATGCCGATCGGGTTGTTTTTAGACGGCGTGGGGTCGCTGACGAAGCGGATATTGGGCACGTCGGTGGCGCGCGGCACTGCGTAATCCATCAGCGAGCCTGTCAGAAGCTGACCGTCGGCATCGAAGCGGATGTCTTCGGCGGCGGCCTGCCCGAAGCCCTGCACGACGCCGCCATGAACCTGCCCCTCGGCCAGCTGGGGATGCATCAGCACGCCCAGATCGTCGACCGCAAGGTAACGGTCGAGCCGCATCGCACCGGTTTCGGGGTCGATCTCGACCTCGCACAGATGCGCGCCGTTGGGAAAGGAACGGCCTGACAATTGCGTGCGTTTCTCGTGGCGCAGCAGGTCGCTGCGGCCCTTCGCGCGCGCCAGTTCGGCCGCTTCCATCAGCGTGAGCCGCCGGTTCGAGCCGGGGGCCGAGAAGATGCCGTCCTCGAAGGTGAAGGGCGCTGCGTCGACCTCTTCTTCCAGAAACGCGGCAAAGGCCTCGACCATCGCTTCGGCGGTGCCGTGGGTGGCCGTGGTCTGCACGGTGACCGAGCGCGAACCGCCGGTGCCGCCCCCGCGCCCGATCAGGTCGCTGTCGCCCTGCACGACCTCGATCGCATCGAAAGGCAGGCCGCTGATATCGGCAAGATACTGGGCATAGACGGTTTCGTGGCCCTGTCCGTTCGACTGGGTGCCCACATAGAGCTTCACGCCGCCCGTGTCGGTGAATTCGATGGCCGCGCCTTCGCTGTCCTCGCCCAGAATGGATTCGATGTAATAGGCAAAACCCATCCCGCGTAGCAGGCCTTTGCCCTGGCTTTCCGCGCGCCGGGCGGGGAAGCCCGCGACATCGCCCAACTCTTGCGCGCGGGCCTGAACGCGGGCGAAGGAGCCCACATCATAGGTCATCTCGCCCGGCGTGGTGTAGGGGAAGGCGTCGGGCGCGATGAAGTTCTTCGCGCGCAGATCGAAGGGCGTCAGGCCCAACTCGCGCGCGGCCATGTCCATCGTGCGCTCAAGCAGCGTGATCGCCTCGGGGCGACCCGCGCCGCGATAGGCGTCGACCGGGGTGGTGTTGGTATAGATCCCCTGCACGTCGAGCGTGGCGCAGGGGATGTCGTAGACGCCGGTGAACACCTTCGAGAACAGCTCGGCCTGAATCATCTGGCCGAATTGCGAATTGTAGGCGCCGAGATTCGAGCGTGTCTCGACCCGGTAGGCAAGGATGCGGTGATCGGCGTCGAAGGCCAGTTCCGCCGTGCTTTCCAGATCGCGCGCGCCGTTATCGGCAAGCATCGCCTCGGAGCGGTCCGAGATCCACGCGACCGGCTTGCCCAGCGTGATCGCCGCCTGCGCGGTCGCGTATTGCTCGGGATATTGCATGGTCTTCATGCCGAAACCGCCGCCCACATCGGGGGTGGTGGCGCGGACCTGTTCGGGGTCGAGATTCAGCACGCGGGCGAGTTCGCGCTTGTGGTTCCACACGCCCTGACCGTTGAAGGCGAAATGCAGCCGCTCGCCGTCCCATTCCGCCAGCGCCGCGCGGGGCTCCATGCTGACGGTGGTGACGCGGTTCTGGCGCACGGTCAGGCGGGTGGTATGGGCGGCCTTGGCAAAGGCGGCCTCGACCGCCTCGGTATCGCCCAGATGGAATTCGACGGGCAGGTTGTCGGCGACGTCGTCATGCACCAGCGGGCCACCCGGCGCGAGGTCGAGATGCGCGGGCTTTTCGTCGTAATCGAACACGATCGCCTCGGCCGCGTCCTGCGCCAGCGCGCGAGTGTCGGCGACGACGATGGCGATGGGTTCGCCCACGTGGCGCATGACGCCGTCGGCAAGGATCGGGCGATGACTGGCTTTGCCCTTGCGGCCCAGCCGGTCCTTGGTCAGCACCGCCCAGAGGCCCGCAGTCACGCCCGCCGCTTTCAGATCCTCGGCGGTGAGAATGGCGTGGACGCCGGACATCGCGGCCGCGTCCGACGTGTCGAGTTCGGTGATGACCGCATGCGCCACGGGCGCGCGCAGGAAGGCCGCGTGCAGGCAGCCCTTTGGCAGGGTGTCGTCGAGATAGCGCCCGCTGCCGGTCAGGAAGCGCAGATCCTCGCGGCGGCTGACGCCCTGTGATTGTCCGAATGCGCGCATGGTGTCCCCCTCGTTCGCGGCGCGAGGATACAAGCCTGCGGGGCGAGGGCAAGGGGCGCGGCGTGGCGCTTTGCCGGGGCCGCGCGCGCCCGGTTCAGTAGTCCCCGTGCCACCAGCCCTTGCCGCTAACCGGGTCGCGATAGACGGCCACAATGGTGCCGGGTTCGGGCACGTCCGCGCTTGGATGGCCCCGGCTGAGGCCGGTGAGCCCGTCTTCCGTTTCCCAGCGGATGCGCCACTGGTCCAGCGTCTTGCGGCCATGCGTCATGCGCTGGGTCACGCGGGCCAGCAGGCGCGGTCCGTCCTGCACCGCGCGGCGCTGCGAGGCCAGTTCGCGCCGGATGAGCAGCCCATAGATCAGCGCCACAAGCGCCGAGATCAGCCCACCGGCACCCGCGATGGCGGCGCGGCGGCGGTCCTGTGCGGGTTCGATCTGGGCGATGTCGGGCGCCGCGCGCGAATAGCGCAGCGCGATGGTGTCGGCGCTTCCCTCGCCCAGATAGTAATCCGAGGTGACCGAAAAGGCCTGCTCATGCACCGCGCCGTCGTTATCGGTGTAGGTGACGCTGAGTGTGTAGCGCCGACCATTCGTGCCATTGCGGTTGCGCAGCGTTTCGATCTGGCGGTCGGTGACAGTGGCTGTCGTGAGCACCCCGTCGCGCGCGATCACACTGTCTTCGACGACATACCATGCCGACCACAAGAGCCCGGCAAGCCCGAGGACGCCGAACAACAGCACCGCGACGAAGGCGTCGTGGCGGGTATAGCTGCGGCGCGACATATCGGGGCGGGGCCGCGTGGCGGGGTCGGTATCGGTCATTCAGGGCTCCGCGCGCCGGGGAAGGGACACTCCCCCGGCTTTGGGCGTGACGGGAAAGCGCGCGCTCACACCGCGACGGGGCGCGGCGCGGCCTGTGCGTCCGTCTGTGCGGTCGCCAGCGCCTGCGCGGCGGCGTCGAGCGCGCCTGCACCATGCGGGATACCCAGCGCTTTCATCCCGGCATCCATCGTCGCCAGCGCCCCCAGCGTCATCGGCGCGTTGACATGGCCCATATGCGCGATGCGGAAATAGGCGTCGCCCGCCGGATCGCCCGGCTCAGCCATGCCCAGCCCGATACCCAGCGTGACGCCCGCCTCGAACTCGGTCCAGCGGCGCAGACGGGTACCGTCATTGCCTGAAAGCCGCGCTGCCGTGACCGAGCGTCCGCGCTGGTCCGGGTCGGCGATGTTGAGCCGGAAGGCACCGTCCTTGCCCCAGGCCTCGGCCGCGGCCCAGACGGCGTGGGCGAGCGCATTGTGGCGCGCCCAGACGTTTTCCAGCCCTTCCTCGTTGATCATGGTGACGGCTTCGCGCAGGCCGAACAGGTGATGGGTGGGCGCGGTGCCGTACCAGTTCTCATAGAACGCCGTGGCCCCGTTGCGGGGCGTCCAGTCCCAGTAGGGCGTGCGCATATCCGAGGTTTTCGTGCGTTCCAGCGCACGGTCCGAGAAGAAGATGAAGCCCAGACCCGGCGGCGTCATCAGCCCTTTCTGGCTGGCCGCGATCATCACGTCGACGCCCCATTCGTCCATGCGGAACTCGTCGCAGGCAAGGCTGGCGATGCAATCGACCATCAGCAGGCCCGGATGGCCCAGTTCGTCCATCAGCTTGCGCACTGCCGCAACGTCATTGCGCGCGCTGGTGGCGGTGTCGACATGCGTCACCATCACCGCCTTGGCGTCGGGACTGGCCCGCAGCGCGGCCTCGGCCCGCTCGAGGTCGATGGGGGAAGCCTTGCCGAAATCGGTGACGACGGTGTTGATGCCCAGCTGGCGGGCATTCTCGGCCCAGCCATGGCCAAATCGACCTGTGGCAAGAATGACAGCCGTGTCCCCACGGTTAAACACATTCGTATTTGTCGCTTCCCAGGTCGCGTGGCCGTTGCCTATGTAGATAGCCAGGTTTTGCGACGTGCAGGCTACGGCCTTCAGATCCTTGCGAAGCCCGGCGACCATGTCGACGAGATCGCCCTCGTAAATATTGGGGGCGGCCCTGTGCATCGCGGCGAGGACGCGGTCGGGCATCACCGAGGGACCGGGAATGGCAAGGTACTGACGGCCGTTGGAAAGGTTCATGAGAGTGTCTCCTTGAACCTGTATCGATAGTAGCGGCGATTGAAACGGTCAACGCTGCAAGATTGGTGCAAGCGGGCAGAAAGCGCGCTGCAGGCTGCAAGACGGGGGGACGATGGAACAAAGCAAGGCAGGGCGCCCGGTAATGGGGGATTGGGCGCTGGATGTTTGCGACGGCGATTTGAGCCCGCAAACGGCCCGCACCCTTGCCAGACTGCATTTTCTGGTTTTCGATCACGGGTTGGTACGGGCGGTGTGGAAAAACCGGTTCGAGATCGCCCCGGGTATCTGGCGCTCGAACCAGCCTGCGGAAGCGGATCTTGCCAGGATGCGTGCTGCCGGCATTACCACCATCGTCAATCTGCGCGGAGCCAGTAACCGCGGCTACCGGATGCTCGAGGACGAATGCTGTCGCCGGCTGGGGCTCGACCTTGTGCATATCCGGCTGACCGCCAAGAAGGCGCCGAGTCGCGAAACCCTGCTTGAACTGGTGGGGATTATCCAGCGGTTGCAGCCTCCGCTCTTGCTGCATTGCAAATCCGGGGCCGACCGGACGGGTTTCGTCTCGGCCCTGTGGCGGCTCTTGCGCGAAGGGGACAGTGTCGAAGCGGCCATGAGTCAGCTTTCGCCGCGCTACGGTCATTTCCCGCGTTGCAGCCGGGGCGTGCAGGGGCAGATCCTGCGCAGCTATGCGCGTGAGGGCGCCGCCGCAGGACTGTGTTTTCCGGGCTGGGTGGAAACGCACTACACGCCCGAAGCCGTCACGCGCGATTTTCAGGACTGGCTGGCCCGGTCCCGATGACCCTGTGGACACGCAATCGACAGGTGCGGGGGCTGTCAAGCCGCGCGCAGCCGCCTATATCCGCCCCATGAGCCAGACTGACACCCTTCTTCACCCCGATACCCGCTGCGCCCCTGTCGCGGGCCGCGCGATCCTGCGCGTCGATGGCGTGGACCGCGTCAAGTTCCTGCAGGGCATGATCACGCAGGATATGGGCCGCATCACCCGCGACGGGATCGGCTATGCCGCGCTTCTGACGCCGCAGGGCAAGCTGATCGCGGATTTCCTTGTCATCCCGCGCGACGAGGATGTGCTGATCGACGTGGCCGAGGATCTGGCCGACGATCTGGCGAAGCGGCTGACGATGTTCAAACTGCGCTCGAAAGTGACGATCGAGCGCACCGATCTGCCGGTGACGCGTGGCCTTGGCCCGATGCCCGAGGGCGCGCTGCAGGATCCGCGCGATCCGGGCTTGGGCTGGCGGCTTTACGGTGCCACACTCAGCCAGGGCGAGGCGCCCGACTGGGATGCGATCCGTGTCGCGCACCGGATCCCCGAGACGGGGTTCGAGCTGGTGCCCGGTGACAGCTTTATCCTTGAGCTGGGCTTCGAGCGGCTGGGCGGCGTCGATTTCCGCAAGGGCTGCTATGTGGGGCAGGAAGTCACCGCGCGGATGCATCACAAGACCAGCCTGCGGCGCGGACTGGTGCGCGTGGCGCTGGAAACGCCCGTGGCGCCGGGAACGGCGGTGGTGATGGAAGACGGACGCGAGGCCGGGACGGTCTGGACGCAGGCGGGGGGCGAGGGGTTGGCCCTGATGCGGCTCGACCGGATCGACGGGCCGCTCAGCGCGCAGGGCGTCACGGTAACGGTGGTCGAGACGCCGGCAAGCTAACCGGCGTCCCGCCCGGGCTTTCAGCCCACGGGCATGAGCGCGACGGCAACGCGCCGGCCTTCGGACAGCAGCACGTTATATGTCCGGCAGGCAGCGGGCGAGGCCATCGGCTCGACCGCAAGGCCCGCCTCTTCCAGCGTTTTGCGGAAAGACGGGGGCAGGTGCGCGATGTCGCCGCCGGTGCCCACGAAAAGCACGTCGATCTCGCCCACAAGGGGCAGAAGTGAGGCGGTATCGTCAAACCCGCCCCATTCAAGCACGTGCCCCGGTGCAAAGGCCACGGGGGCTGGATGGGCGACACCGTCGAGACGGAAGAAATCGGCACCGTAACCCTCGACGGGTCTGGCATTGCCGAAGTCCATTTCGTTCAGACGCATGTCGCCCCTCCCGTTTGCTATGGGCCGCTCAGGCCGAGGTGCCGAACTGGGTGCCGGCCTTGTCGCCACCCTTGCCCCAGTCGCGCTTGACGCCCAGCCGCTTCACCACGACGGCGGCCACGTAGACCGACGACCACGTGCCGACGAAAACACCCCAGATCATCGCGAAGACGAAGCCCCGGATCACGTCACCGCCGAGAATGAACAGCGAAATCAGCGCGATCAGCGTGGTGAACGAGGTCATCAAGGTCCGCGTGAGCGTTTCGTTCAGCGACAGGTTCATCACGTCGATGATCTCGCGCTGCTTGAACTTGATGAGGTTCTCGCGCATCCGGTCGAATACGACCACGGTATCGTTGAGTGAATAGCCGACGATGGTCAGCAGCGCCGCGATGATCGCAAGGTCGAATTTCAGCTGCAAAACCACGAAAACGCCGATCGTCAGGATGATGTCGTGCACCAGTGCGGCGACCGCTCCCAGCGCGAACTGCCATTCGAAGCGCAGCCAGATATAGACCAGCACGGCCCCCAGCGCGGCCAGCACGGCGATCATCGCATCGCGCACCAGCTCGCCCGAGACCTTGGGACCAACCGATTCCACCGAGGTGAAATGCAGCGTTTCGTCATAGCCCTGCAGCGCGGTTTCGACCTGCGACAGGATCTCGGGCGAGACCGATTCCTCGTCGCCCTGCGCCTGAATGCGGATCGTGGCGACGTTTTCTTCAGGACCATAGGTCGGGTCGAAAACCTCGGTGATCGCCACATCGCCCAGTTCGAGCGGTGCGATGGCGTCACGATATTCGCCGATATTGACCGGCTGCGTCGCCTCGGTCCGGATCGAGGTGCCGCCCCGGAAGTCGATGCCGAAATTCAGGCCGATGGTGAAGAAGACGGTGATCGAGGCGACGATCAGGATCATCGACAGGCCGAATGTGTATTTCCACGGCCCCATGAAGTTGATGTCGGTATCGTCGGGAACGAGTTTCAGGCGGTACATGATAGTCGCTCCTTACAGGGCCAGCGTCTTCGGACGGCGGCGTTCGAACCACCACACGACGATCAGCCGCGTGACGAACAGCGCCGAGAACACCGAGGTGATGATCCCGAGGCCCAGCGTGATCGAGAAGCCCCGCACCGGGCCCGAGCCCAGCGCGAACAGGATCGCGGCGGTGATGAGGGTGGTGATGTTGGCGTCGAGAATGGCCGACATCGCTTTTTCATAGCCCAGCTCGATGGCCCGGGCCGGGCCGCGCGCGGTGCGCATCTCTTCGCGGATCCGCTCGAAGATCAGCACGTTGGCGTCGACCGCCATACCGATCGTCAGCACGATGCCGCCGATCCCCGGCAGGGTCAGCGTGGCCCCGATGAGCGACAGAAGCGCGAAGATCAGCGCCACGTTGAACAAGAGCGCGATATTGGCGATCCAGCCGAACAGCCCGTAGCTGAGGCCCATATAGAGCAGCACCAGCACCATCGCGACCACGGCCGCGATCTTGCCCGCATCGACGCTGTCCTGACCCAGTTCCGGGCCGATCGTGCGTTCTTCGAGGAAGGTCATCTCGGCGGGCAGGGCGCCCGCGCGCAGCAGCACGGCAAGCTGGGTCGATTCCTCGACCGTGAAGCGGCCGGTGATGATGCCCGAGCCACCGGGAATGGCGCTCTGGATCACCGGGGCCGAGACCACCTCGCCGTCGAGCACGATGGCGAAGGGGCTGCCGATATTCTCGGCGGTATAGAGCCCGAAGGCACGCGCGCCCGCCGGGTTGAAGCGGAAGCTCACCGCCGGGCGACCGTTCTGGTCGAAGGTCGGCTGCGCGTCGGTAAGCTGCTCGCCATTCACCACCGGGGTCGGTTCGAGAATATAATACAGGCCGGGCGTGTCCATGTCGGGATAGACAAGCTGACGCGGATCGCTGGCGGCGTCGGCATTGCTGGCCGTGCCGACCACCGGGTGGAAGGTCAGCCGCGCGGTCGTGCCGATCAGCGCCTTCAGCTCGTCCGCCGAACCGATACCGGGCACCTGGATCAGGATCCGGTCGGCGCCCTGACGCAAGATCGTGGGCTCGCGCGTGCCGACTTCGTCGACGCGGCGGCGGATGATCTCAAGCGACTGGCGCATTGTGCGGTCATCGGTGGCGAGACGCTCGGCCTCGGACAGCGAGATGACAATCTCGTTGCCCTCGGTATGGATGTCGAGGTCCTGCTGGCCGATGCCAGTCAGCGTCTGCATCGGCTGCGAAAGCTGGCGCACAAGCGTCAGCGCCTGCGGAAGCTGCTCAGTATTGGCGATGGTCACGCGCAGAATGCCCGGATCGTCCGAAGGCATCCGCCGCACACCGCCCAGCGTCGCGCGTTCCTGCCGCAAGAGGTCGCGGACCTCGGGCCAGAGCGCGTCGATGCGGTCGGCATAGACGTCGGTGACATGGACTTCGGCAAGAAGATGCGCGCCGCCGCGCAGGTCGAGACCCAGATTGATCAGGTCCGAAGGCAGCCAGTCGGGCCACAGCGCGCGGTCTGCCTCGATCTCGGGCGAGGACTGACCCGCCTCGATGCTGGCGAGGGCGTCATTGTGGCGTTCGACCCTGTCGTAGAACAGGTTGGGCGCCGCGAAGGCGACGGCGCCGAGGCAGATCAGCACGATGAGCGCGCGCTTCCACAGAGAGAGTTGCAGCATGGTCGGGCCTTGGGGCTAAAGACGGGCAGGACCCGGGCGGCTGGCCTGAAGCATGCGGCGCGCGCGGGCGGTGCCGGAAACGACCGATGCCGCGCTCGCGGGCGCGGCATCGGCCACAACGGGTTACTCGGTGGTCGCCGGTTCTGTCTTCGACAGAACGCTGGTGATGGTCGAGCGCACAACGCGGACCTTCACGCCTTCGGCGATCTCGACCTCGATCTCACCGTCTTCCTTGACCTTGGACACCTTGCCGATCAGGCCGCCCGCGGT
Source organism: Rhodobacter sp. NTK016B (assembly GCF_017303295.1). Lineage (GTDB taxonomy): Bacteria > Pseudomonadota > Alphaproteobacteria > Rhodobacterales > Rhodobacteraceae > Pararhodobacter. Next base: position 74,431 of record NZ_JAFKOK010000016.1, read on the forward strand.
GACGATCTGGTCGCCCCGACGCAGGGCAGCGACCATGTTGCGGTGCTCTTTCATCTTCTTCTGCTGGGGCCGGATCAGCAGCAGCCACATGATCCCGAAGATCAGGATGAAGGGGACAAGGTTTTGCAAAAGGGCTGCGCCGCCGGCGGCATCTGCGGCCTGGGCGTAGGCGGGGGTGATGAACATTGGGCTCCTCAGGATGAACAGGGGGCCGGGACACCCCCGGCAGAAGTCGGGCGCACCCTATATGGGGGCCGGTGCGAGTTCAAGCGAGAGGGGTGGGACGAGAGAGCGCATGACGTGGCTGTGTAGACGCCCCGGGCGGGCTGCCGCCCGCGCCCGCCCGGGGAAGGGGCACGCCCCTCCCCCGGACCCCCTCGGTGGATATTTCCCGAACAAAGATGCGCTCGGAAAACGCATTTCCCTGCATCTTTGATCGATAAATATCCTCGGGGGTGAGCCGCGCAGCGGCGAGGGGGCAGACAGCCCCCTATCGGCGCGGCGCACAGCGCCGCGCCCGGTCGCGCGAGATCTGCTCGCCGGAGGCGTGCCGGGCGAAGGTGAAATCGCTTACCCGTTGCTTTGTGCGGTGTTCCGAAACGCGAAAAGGCCCCGCGCGGGGCGGGGCCTTTCCGAACTCTGTCTGCGGTATCAGCGCGCGGCGAGGTCGCGCAGCACGTAGTGCAGCACACCGCCATGCTTGACGTAATCGACTTCGATCTCGGTATCGATCCGGCATTTCAGATCGATCGTCTTGGTCTTGCCGTCCGGATAGGTGATCGTGCAGGGCACCGTCGAGAGCGGCTTGATCTCGTCCGAGAGACCCTCGATCGACACCGTTTCGTCGCCGGTCAGGCCCAGCGTCTTGCGGGTGTCGCCGCCGGTGAATTCGAACGGGATCACGCCCATGCCGACGAGGTTCGAGCGGTGGATCCGCTCGAAGCTTTCGGCGATGACCGCCTTGACGCCAAGCAGGTTGGTGCCCTTCGCCGCCCAGTCGCGCGACGAGCCCGCGCCGTATTCGATGCCACCGAAGATCACCAGCGGGGTGCCGGCGTCCTGATAGGCCATCGCGGCGTCGTAGATCGAGGTCTGTTCGCCGTCCGGCCCCTTGGTGTAGCCGCCTTCGACGCCGTCCAGCATCTCGTTCTTGATGCGAATATTGGCGAAGGTGCCGCGCATCATGACTTCGTGATTGCCGCGGCGCGAGCCGTAGCTGTTGAAGTCCTTGGGCGCGACCTGCCGGTCGGTCAGGTACTTGCCGGCCGGGGTGGTCGGTTTGAACGAACCCGCGGGCGAGATGTGGTCGGTGGTGATCATGTCGCCCAGCAGCGCCAGAACGCGGGCATCGGTGATGGGCGCGATATGGCCCTTCTCCTTGCCCATGCCCTGGAAGTAGGGCGGGTTCTGGATATAGGTCGATTGCGGCGGCCAGTCATAGGTTTCACCGCCCGAGACTTCGACCGCCTGCCAGCGCTCGTCACCCTTGAAGACGTCGGCGTATTTCGACTGGAACGCTTCGCGGGTCACCACGCGGTCGACCAGTTCGGCGATCTCGGCATCCGTCGGCCAGATGTCTTTTAGGTAGACGTCCTTGCCGTCAGGCGTCTGCGCCAGCGGCTCGGTGGTGAGGTCGATATTCATGTCGCCGGCCAGCGCATAGGCCACCACGAGCGGCGGCGAGGCGAGGTAGTTGGCGCGCACGTCGGGCGAGATCCGGCCTTCGAAGTTGCGGTTGCCCGAGAGCACCGAGGTCGCGATCAGGTCGTTATCGTTGATCGCCTTCGAGATTTCGGGCTGCAGCGGGCCCGAGTTGCCGATGCAGGTCGTGCAGCCGAAGCCGACGATGTTGAAGCCGATGGCGTCCAGGTCGTCTTGCAGCTCAGCGGCCTCGAGATACTGCTGAACCACTTGCGAACCCGGCGCGAGCGAGGTTTTCACCCACGGCTTGCGGGTAAGGCCCAGTTCGCGCGCCTTGCGCGCAACGAGGCCCGCGCCGATCAGCACATAAGGGTTCGACGTGTTGGTGCAGGAGGTGATCGAGGCGATCACGACCGAGCCGTCGCGGATCTCGTAATCCTCGCCCTCGACCTTGGCGGTCTTGCCGATGGTCACGGGCTTGGTCGCGACCGGGCCTTCGGCGGCCATGTCCTTGGCATCCGCCGACATGTCGATGCCGCGGTAATCGGCGACGACTTTCTCGAACGACTCGGCCGAGGCGGTCAGCGCGACGTAATCCTGCGGGCGTTTGGGGCCCGAGATCGCGGGCACGATGTCGCCCATGTCGAGTTCCAGCGTCGAGGTATAGATCGGCGCATAATCCGCGCCGCGCCAGAAGCCGTTTTCCTTGGCATAGGCTTCGACCAGCTTGACGCGGGCCTCTTCGCGGCCGGTATTGCGCAGGTAGCGCAGGGTCTCGTCGTCGATCGGGAAGAAGCCGCAGGTCGCGCCGTATTCGGGCGCCATGTTGGCGATCGTCGCGCGCTGAGCCAGCGGCAGATTGTCGAGACCGTCGCCATAGAATTCGACGAATTTGCCGACGACGCCATGCTTGCGCAGCATCTGCACGACTTTCAGCACGAGGTCGGTGCCGGTGGTGCCTTCGACCATCTTGCCGGTCAGTTTGAAGCCCACGACTTCGGGGATCAGCATCGAGATCGGCTGACCCAGCATCGCGGCCTCGGCCTCGATGCCGCCGACGCCCCAGCCCAGAACGGCGGCGCCGTTAACCATGGTGGTGTGGCTGTCGGTGCCCACGAGCGTGTCGGGATAGGCGATTTCGGTGCCGTTCTGGTCCTTGTCGGTCCAGACGGTCTGCGCGAGGTATTCGAGGTTCACCTGGTGGCAGATGCCGGTGCCGGGGGGCACGACGCGGAAGTTCTCGAACGCGGTCTGGCCCCATTTCAGGAACTGGTAGCGTTCCATGTTGCGCTGGTATTCCAACTCGACATTGCGCTGGAAGGCGCGCGGGTTGCCGAATTCGTCGATCATCACCGAGTGGTCGATCACCAGATCGACGGGCACCAGCGGGTTGATCTTCTGTGCGTCGCCGCCCAGCCCCTTGATGCCGTCGCGCATCGCGGCAAGGTCGACCACGGCGGGGACGCCGGTGAAGTCCTGCATCAGCACGCGGGCCGGACGATAGGCGATTTCGCGCGGGTTCTTGCCGCCCTTTTCCGCCCATTCGCCGAACGCCTTGATGTCGTCGACCGAGACGGTGAAGCCGTCATCTTCGAAGCGCAGCATGTTCTCGAGCACGACCTTCAGCGAGGCGGGCAGTTTCGAGAAGTCACCGAGACCCGCATCCTGCGCGGCGGGGATCGAGTAATAGGCAACCTGCTGGCCGTCGACGGTCAGCGTCTTGCGCGTCTTGGCGGTATCTTTACCGACATTCACTGTCATGGAGGGGGCTCCCTTCGGAATAAGAGGGGTTTGGCTGGGCATGCTCATGCCTCATATGGCCTCACCGATCAAGGGGGAGGGGGCGAATTTGTATACCATTGTGCACAAAAACTGCCGTCGGTCCCGGGCCACTCGGCGGCTTCGCGCCGATGCGCCTTAATTCCGGGCGTGTCTGCATTGGGGGTGGGGCCGTGCGGTCGGTCCGGCGTGTCTTCCGTCCCGGCCTCACGCGCCGTTGCCAAGCTGTCACAAGGTGGTGTTTGAGGGGCGGACTCGGCTTGCCCCTGCTTGCGCGAAGGGACATTTGCCGGTTCAGTGATGCCAAGGTTTTCAGGAGAAGCGCATGTCGCTGAACGCTCGGATGCATGATCGCATCGCGGCGCGAAAGGTTTCGTATGTCCTCGGAGAGGGGATCCGGGTCGCGGGACTATCTGCCGCTGTCGTGCTTGGCCTGACGATCGCCTCGGTTTCACCGGCGGTTGCGCAGGCGCAGATGCAGGTGCAGCCCCCCCGGCAAGCGGGCGGTGAAGAGCCGGCAGGCGAGGTGGATCACCCCGTCCTGCTGGAGCTATACACCGCGCAGGGCTGTGCGTCCTGTCCGCCCGCGGACGAGATGATGCTCGACCTTGCCTCGCGCGAGGACGTGATCGCCTTGGCACTGCATGTCGATTACTGGGATTACATCGGCTGGACCGACACCTTTGCCAGCCGCGACAATACCGAGCGCCAGCAGCGCTATGCGCGCCGCTACGGCCATTCGACCATCTACACGCCTCAGGTGGTGATCAACGGGTTGCAGATCATCGAAGGCTTCCGCGTCATGGAGGTGATGGACACCATCGCCACCCAGCGCGACCGGATGCCCGAGGTTGAACTGGACCTCGCCCGCCGGGGCGACGCGCTGGAAATCAGTGCCGAACCCACCGAAGACGCGGCCCCGCAGATCGCCATGGCCTCGCGCCGTTCGGCGATCACCGGGATGGCAACCAATTCGGTCGTGGGTACGCTGTCGATGTCGCGCGCGCCGCGTGGCGCCGGGGCCGAGGCGAGCGCCGATGAACCTGCGGGCGACGCGCCCGAGGCGGTAGCGTCCGCCGCGCCCTCGGATACCGCAGGGGCGGCTTCGTCCGACGAAGCCGAAGCGCCGCGCGCCAGTACCGGCATCAATCGCGCCGGGACCGGGCCGTTCCTGTTGCAGCTTATCCGTTATCGGCCGGTCGAGACCGTTGATATCCATGGGGGCGAGAATGCGGGTCTGACGATGCGCTACGCCAATATCGTCACCAGCTGGGAGCCGCTGGGCAGCTGGGACATGATGACGCCGCTGCAATTCTCGGTCGACCTGCCGGGAGACGAGCCTGCGGTGGTGATCATTCAGGAAGCCGGGCAGGGCGAGATCGTCGCCGCCGCACGGCTGCGCTGAACCAACCGTTTCTCAGTCGGATCTGGCCGCGCGCTTTTGCGCGCGCGGATTGCCATCCGCGCGTTTCCAGCGCCGGTGCAGCCAGAACCATTGCCCCGGATGCGCCATTACCCGCGCCGAGGCGCTGTCATTGAGCGCCTTGGTCATCGTCAGCGGGTCGGTATGGGGGATCGGTGCTTCGATCTCAATGGTGAAGCTCAGCCCGTCAGGAGTCCGCGTGGCGTAAAGCGGCACCAGAAGCGCGTTGTATTTCATCGCCATCTTCGCCGCTGAGGTCGCGGTCCAGGCGGGTTTGCCAAGGAAATCCACCAGCTCGCCATTGGCCATGTAATGATCGCCCAGAAGCCCCAGCATGCCGCCTGACTTCAGGAAGCGGATCATGTCGGCCATGCCTTCGGAACCCCGGGGGAAAAGCGGGCTGGCGATGCTTTCTATCGTGGCGACGTAGCGGCGGTTGGTCGCGGGATTGGTCATCGGCATGTAAAGCCCGCCGACCCGGAAGCCGCGCTGGCTGAGATTGGCGCGCCACGCGTCGTAATTGCCGAAATGCGCCGAGACGAGGATCACGGGCCGCCCCTCGGCATGGGCCTGTTCCAGCGCCATCAGGCCGGGGCCGGTGGGGGTGAGGTCCTTCACCCGTTCGGCAAAGGCGCGGCCCGAGTTGATCTCGATCAGCGAGCGGCCGAAATTGTCGGCTACCGCGCAGCAAATCCGGCGGATCTCGGTCTGTGGCATGTCGGGGAAGACGTGCTTCAGATTGGCGCGTGTCCGGCGATTGAGCGCGAGCGGCCCCAGCACGGTGCGTGCAAACCACCCCATCGCGGGCACACGCCGCTCATAAGGCAGAAGCTTGACCGCACCGACCACCGCCGCGCTGGCGCGGTCCTCGATCCAGTGGCGTAGCGAAAGCCGGGGTTGGGTGTCTGTCGTGGGGCGTGCCATGGGCGGGGTTCTAGTCCCGGCGCGCAGGGCTGTCCACTGGCTGTCCACCGCCGGACCGCGGGCTGGGCCCGGGACGTGCATGGCGCCGGTTGGCTGTCGGCGGATGACGGATCAGGGATGCGATTTCTTGCGGCGATTGTGCCACCAGACCCATTGCTCGGGGTATTGGCGGACCTTTTCGCCGAAGGCATCGTTGAGCGCCTGCGTCATCGTCTCGGGGTCGGAATGGGGGATCGGAAGATCGGCCTCGACCCGGAAACCGGGGGCATCCGGCGTGCGGAGGCCCCAGACGGGGATCAGCAGCGCGTCATAGCGCAGGGCCATTTCCGCGATCGAGGTGACGGTGCGCGTGGGCTGGCCGAGGAAATCGAGCATCGTGCCGTTGGGCCGGTCGAGGTCAATCAGAATGCCCAGCATCCCGCCCTTGCGCAGAAACCGTACCAGCGCGCGCAGGCCTTCGCCGGTATCGGGGAACATCGGGTGACCCGACACCGCCATCGCGTCGAGGTAATGGCGGTTGAGCGCGGGGCTGCCGAGCTCCTTGAAATAGCCGCCCATCCGGTAGCCGCGATGGATCAGCGCATACCGCGCGACATCGTAATTGCCGAAATGCGCCGAGACCATGATCACCGGGCGGCCCGCCGCGTTCGCGGCGTCCAGCGCCTCAAGCCCCGGCCCGCCCTGCGGCACGTCGGGACCGATTCGGGTCAGGTCGCGGGGCGAGAGCACCTCGACGATCAGCCGGGCGAGATTGCCGGGCACCGCGCGGGCGATGCGCCGGACCTCGGCTTCGGGCAGATCGGGACGGAAATGGCGCACGCCCCTGGCGACCCTGCTCCCCAGTGCGGTCACTCGCCCGACGACCGTGCCGACAGCGCCCGCCAGCGCGACGCGCGGGCCAAACGGCAGCCGCAACAGCGCCAGCACGACGAGCATCGTCAGGCGGTCGCGCAGCTTTTCGGGCTTGGCGGGGGCGGTGTCGGGATCGTCTGCGAGCGGAGGCGGCGGGGTATCGGCCGTCATGCGGGAAACCGGGTTCTGGAATGAATGCGACCGCTCCGGGGGCCGGAGCGGTCGCGTGCGTCTCGGTGTCCGTGCGGGCCTGCGGCCAAGGCCGCGATCCGGCCCGTGTCGGACCGCAGCGGGATCAGACCGCTTCGCTGATGAACTTCACCGCGTCGCCGAAGGTCTGGATGTTCTCGGCCGCATCGTCCGGGATCTCGATGCCGAATTCTTCTTCGAAGGCCATGACCAGTTCGACGGTGTCGAGCGAGTCAGCGCCCAGATCGTCGATGAACGAGGCGTTCTCGGTGATCTTGTCCTCTTCGACGCCCAGGTGCTCGACCACAATCTTCTTCACGCGATCCGCGATGTCGCTCATGATTTTGTCCTCGTTTACCTTTCGGCGGAACCCGCCCAAGTGTTGACTACGCCGTTTTGGCGATGAAGCAAAGGCGCCGTTCGGCGCCCCGACCCGATGTCTTCGGGCCCGACCAGCGCGGGCAGGCCCCGGCTCAATCAGCGCCGCCTATAGCACAAGCTTGGGCATAGGCAAACGCTTTCGCAACCTCGATTTGCGCCATATCCTGCCGCAGGTTCCGCCACGGAACCGGCGCGCGTTCCCGGATCGGGGCCGCGATCAAGACCCCGATGAGGACCCCGAAAAACATGGCACTGCTCTATTATGCCCTGCACCTGCCGGTGATCCCCGCATGGCTGCTGCTGATCCTGGCCCCCGGTGCGCCGCTGACACGCGCCTATGTGCATTCGGGTGTGGTCCCGGTTGTTCTGGGCTGCGTTTACGGGGTTCTGTTGTTTTGCGGCGCGGTGTTGGGGTTTTCCGCCGACGGCGCGGGCATGGGATCGCTTGCGGGCGTCACGGCGCTGTTCTCGCATCCCGTAGGCGTGCTGACGGGATGGGCGCATTTCATCGTCTTCGATCTTTTCGTAGGGGCATGGATCGCGCGCGACGCGGCGAAGCTGGGCATGGGCCACGCGGCCAGCGTACCGATCCTGATCCTGACGCTGGTCTTTGGCCCCCTGGGCCTTCTGGCCCATATCCTGCGCCGGGTGGCGGGCGGTCACGGCTGGCGAATCGCATGATCCGCCAGCCGCATGAAGCGCTCAGAGCATCGCCATGCCGCCATTGACGTGGATCGTCGTCCCGGTGACGTAGCCCGCTTCGGGCGAGGCGAGGTAGAGGACGGCGGCGGCGATTTCTTCGGGCGTGCCCATCCGGCCCGCCGGGATCTGCGCGTCGATCTTGGATTTCTGATCGTCGCTGAGCTTATCGGTCATGGGCGTGGCAATGAAGCCCGGCGCCACCGCGTTGGCGGTGATGCCGCGCGAGGCGACTTCGGCGGCGATGGATTTGGTCAGGCCGATGAGGCCCGCTTTCGAGGCCGAATAGTTCACTTGACCCGCATTGCCGGTGGCGCCGACGATGGACGAGATGTTCACGATCCGGCCCCAGCGCGCCTTCATCATCGGGCGCATCACCGCGCGGCACAGCCGCATCGAGGCGGTGAGGTTGACGTCGATCACCTGCGCCCAGTCATCGTCCGACATGCGCATGAAGATCTGGTCGCGGGTGATACCGGCGTTGTTCACCAGGATGTCCAGCCCGCCCATCGCCTCGATCGCCTGTTTCGGCAGGGCCTCGACGGCGGCGCTGTCGGACAGGTTACAGGGCAGGACATGCGCGCGCTCGCCCAGCTCGGCGGCGAGCTCTTGCAGCGGGGCTTCGCGGGTGCCCGAGAGGCCGACGGTCGCGCCCGCGGCGTGGAGCGCGCGGGCGATGGCCGCGCCGATGCCGCCCGAGGCGCCGGTGACGAGGGCGCGTTTGCCGCTGAGGTCGAACATGGGGTATTCCTTTCGTCGGGTCTTGTCGTCGAGGGTCTGATCTGGCGGGGCCGGGCAGGGGGCGCTGCCCCCTCTTGGCCTGCGGCCAATTCACCCCCGGAGTATTGGGGGCAAAGTGACGCGCAGGCGGGGTCTGCCCGGCGGGGTTGGGCGCGGTTCTAGCAGCCGGCGCGGCGTGGCGCCAGCGGGCAGGACTTTGCCGTTGCGCGCCGCCGCTCTTTTCCCGCGCGGGAACAATGTGTATGTGGCAGGGCAATGATGTGGATCGGCGAAGGCCGAAGACGGAGGATTGCAGATGCGCCGAGTCGTGGTGACGGGTCTGGGGATGGTTACGCCGCTGGCTTGCGGGGTCGAAGAGACCTGGAAGCGGCTCTTGGAGGGGCAATCCGGCGCGGGCCCGATCACGCGGTTCGATGCGAGCCATCTGGCGACCACTTATGCCTGCGAGATCCCCTTCGGCGATGGCAGCGACGGGACCTTCAATCCCGATGACTGGATGCCCGCCAAGGACCGCCGCAAGGTGGACGATTTCATCCTGTACGGGATGGTCGCGGCGACGCAGGCGGTCGAGGATTCGGGCTGGACGCCCGAGGCCGAAGAGGATCGCGAGCGCACCGGCGTGATGATCGGGTCGGGCATCGGCGGGCTGACGACGATTGCCGAGACCGCGATCCTGATCAAGGAGCGTGGGCCGAAGCGCGTATCGCCTTTCTTCATTCCCGGCAGCCTGATCAACCTCGTCTCAGGGCAGGTCAGCATCAAATACGGCTTCAAGGGGCCGAACCACGCCGTTGTGACCGCCTGTTCGACCGGCGCGCATGCCATCGGCGACGCGGCGCGGCTGATCATGCTGGGCGACGCGGATGTGATGGTCGCGGGCGGGGCCGAGGCGCCGATCAGCGAGATCGGCATCGCCGGGTTCAACGCCTGCAAGGCGCTCAGCACCAAGCGTGGTGACGAGCCGCAAAAGGCCAGCCGCCCCTATGACGCGGACCGTGACGGCTTCGTCATGGGCGAGGGCGCGGGCATCGTCGTGCTGGAGGAATACGAGCACGCCAAGGCGCGCGGCGCCAAGATCTATGCCGAGGTGCTGGGCTATGGTCTGTCGGGCGACGCCTATCACATCACCGCGCCCGCCGAGGATGGCGATGGCGGCTTCCGGTCGATGAAGGCAGCGCTGGCGCGGGCCGGGCTGGAGCCGGCGGATGTGGATTACATCAACGCGCACGGCACCTCGACCATGGCCGACACGATCGAACTGGGCGCGGTCGAGCGGCTGATGGGCGACGCGGCGTCGAAGGCGACGATGTCTTCGACCAAATCGGCGATCGGTCACCTTCTGGGGGCGGCGGGCTCGGTCGAGGCAATCTTCTGCGTGCTGGCGATTCGCGATCAGGTTGCGCCGCCGACGATCAATCTCGACAACCCGGCCGTCGCGCCGAAGCTCGACCTTGCGCCCAACGCCAAGCGTGAGCGCGAGATCAACGTGGCGCTGTCGAATTCGTTCGGCTTTGGCGGCACGAATGCCAGCCTCGTTCTGGGTAAGGTTCACGACTAATGTGGAAACACGTCGTGGCCAATGCGCTGACGTTGCTAATCGTCGGCTTTATCATGCTGGCCGGATTGGTGGCGCTGGGACAGCGGAGCTTTCATGCCGAAGGCCCGCTGGAACAGGCGATCTGCCTGCGCGTCGAGCAGGGGGCGACCCTGCGCGTGGTGGCCGACGATCTGGCCGAGCAGGGCGCGGTGTCGAGCCCGATGCTGTTTCGCGTGGGCGCGCAATATGACGGACGCCATGACCGGCTGCGTTTCGGCTCGTATCTTGTGCCCGAAGGCGCGTCGATGGAGCAGATCCTCGACATCGTCACGCGCGGCGGGGCGTCCACCTGCGGCACCGAGGTGGTGTTCCGCATCGGCGTGACGGCGGTGAATTACGAGGTGCGCGAGCTTGATCCCGCGACCAACCGGTTCATCGAGACCGTGGATCTGCCGCTGGAGACCACCGAGTTTCCGGCCGAATACACCGATGTGGCCGAGCAGACCGACACGCGGTTCCGCATCGTCGTGGCCGAAGGCACGACGAGCTGGCAGATCTGGAACGCGCTGGAGAACGCCGAATTCCTGTCGGGCAGCGTGGGCGAGGTCCCGCCCGAAGGTCATCTGATGCCTGATGGCTACGAGGTGCGGCGCGGCGCGGATCGCGGTGAATTGCTGGCGATGATGCAGGAGCGGCAGGAGGCCTTCCTTGCGCAGGCCTGGGAGAGCCGGGTCGACGGGCTGCCCTTCGAGACGCCGCAGGAGGCGCTGATCCTGGCCTCGATCGTCGAGAAGGAAACCGGCGTGGCCGAAGAGCGTCGGGTCGTGGCGAGCGTGTTCATCAACCGGCTGGGTGTGCCGATGCGGCTGCAGACCGATCCCACGGTGATCTACGGCATCACCCGCGGCGAGGGTGTTCTGGGGCGCGGTCTGCGGCGTTCCGAACTGAACGCGGACACGCCGTACAACACCTACCGGATCGACGGCCTGCCGCCGACGCCGATTGCCAATCCCGGACGCGCGGCGATCGAAGCGGTGCTCGATCCCGAAGAGACAGAGTATCTGTACTTCGTGGCTGACGGTTCGGGCGGGCATGCTTTCGCCACGACGCTGGCCGAGCATAACGAGAATGTCGCGCGCTGGCGGCGGATCGAGGCTGGCGAATAGCTAAGGTTTTAGCGGTTTCGGTGTTGCGCGCCGGGCAGCATCGGATTGACTTTTTGCACGTTTTGCGATAGTCTTTTCGGCATGCTGGCAGAGTTCGGCTCAAGGCCCGGGGGTTTTCCCCGGGCCTTTGTCGTTTTCGTCGCGCGGGGCAGCGAGACAGCGGGCAACAAGCATGAAGAAACGGGACCCTTCGACAAGGGACAAACCGCCTGAGCACCTTGTGGCGCAGGCGGAACGTCAACTGGCCGCCTATGGCGCAGAGCTGGATGCGGTCATCGAAACCATCAGAAGTGGGGACATCACGGCGTCGCGGGAGCTGGCGAGCGTGGTGGCGTCCTTGCGCAAGGCCTTGGAGGCGGTTTTCAGTGAACGGGCGAAACTTGAAAAGATCAGCGAGCAATCAGGACGTCGACACGGAGAGCTGGATCTCGACGCCGCGCGCGCCGAGGTGCGACGCCGAATGGATCGCCTGCGCGCCGCGAACGATCCGCGAGGATTTCCTGAAGGGCCTGAGTGACGAGGCGCTGCTGGCCCTGCCGTTCCTATTCGACTTCTGGGCGCTGCCGCATCAGGTGGCGCCCGAAGGGGCGTGGAAGACGTGGGTCTGCATGGGCGGGCGCGGCGCGGGGAAGACCCGCGCGGGTGCCGAATGGGTGCGCGCGCAGGTCGAAGGCGCCGGGCCACGCGATGCGGGGCGGGCGCGACGGGTGGCCTTGGTCGGCGAGACGCTCGATCAGGTGCGCGAGGTGATGGTGTTCGGGGACAGCGGCATCCTTGCCTGTTCCCCGCCCGACCGCCGGCCCGTCTGGGAGGCCACGCGCAAGCGGCTGGTCTGGCCCAACGGGGCGGTGGCGCAGGCGTTCTCGGCCCATGCGCCCGAGGCGATGCGCGGGCCGCAATTCGACGCGGCCTGGGCCGATGAGCTGGGCAAATGGACCAAATCGGAAGAGGCTTGGGACCAGCTGCAATTCGCGCTGCGGCTGGGCGACGATCCGCGCTGCGTGGTGACAACGACCCCGCGCGCCGAGGGCGTGTTGCGGCGGGTTCTGGGGCTGGACACCACCGTCGTTACGCGGGCACCCACCAGTGAGAACCGGGCCTTTCTGGCGCCGTCCTTCCTGCGCGAGGTCGAAGTGCGCTATGGCGGCACCCGGCTGGGCCGGCAGGAGCTGGAAGGTGCGCTGCTGGAGGATGTCGAGGGCACGCTGTTCCCGCAGGCGCTGATCGACAGCAGCCGGATCGAAGCGGCACCCGCCCTGTCGCGGGTCGTTGTGGCGGTCGATCCGGCGGTCAGCGGCAATGCCGGATCGGATCTGTGCGGTATCGTCGTGGTCGGGGCGATGACCGAGGGGCGGGTCGAGACATGGCGCGCGGTCGTATTGGAAGACGCAAGCGTCAAGGCCACAAGCCCCACGGACTGGGCGCGCGCCGCCATCGCGGCGATGGCACGCCACGGGGCCGAGCGATTGGTGGCCGAGGTCAATCAGGGCGGCGATCTGGTGGCGCAGGTCTTGCGGCAGGTCGATCCGCTGGTGCCGGTGCGCGCCGTTCATGCCGCGCGCGGCAAGGCCGCGCGGGCCGAGCCGGTGGCGGCGCTTTATGAGCAGGGGCGGGTCAGGCATCTGCGGGGCCTCGGCGCGCTCGAGGAACAGATGGCGCAGATGACCGCGCAGGGTTTTCGCGGGCGCGGCAGCCCGGACCGGGTGGACGCGTTGGTCTGGGCGCTGCACGAGCTGATCCTCGCGCCGGCGGAACATCACCGGGCACCACGGACTCGCGTGATCTGATGCAACGCATGGAAAGGGGCTTCGGCCCCTTTTTTCATGGCCCTTTTTTCATGGCCGCGTTGCGCGGCGGGCGGGGCAGCGCGCGGTGGCTTACCAGGATGTCAGGGCCTTCGCGGCATCTTCTCGGCAAGGCCAAGACGACGGGGCAACCCGAGGCGTCCGGGCGGCAAGGAGGCACAGGCATGTTCGATTTTCTTCGCAAGGCCCCGACCGAGGCGCCCGAAGCCAAAGCCTCGGCGGTGGGGCCGCTGACGGCGGGTTTCGGGGCCGGTTTCAGTTCGGGGCTCGGGTCAGGCCGCGTCAAGGCGATGCAGGGGCTGGCGCAGGCGCGCTGGACGGCGCGGGACACGGTGTCGCTGACCCGCACGGGGTTTCAGGGCAACCCGGTAGGTTTTCGCGTTGTGCGGCTGATTTCGGAAGCCGCCGCCGCGCTGCCGCTGGTGCTGCAAGATGCCGAGCGGCGCTATGACGCGCATCCGCTTCTGAGCCTGTTGCGCCGTCCCAACCCGGCGCAGGGGCGGGCCGAATTCTTCGAGGCAGTCTTCGCGCAGCTGCTGCTGTCGGGCAACGCCTATGTCGAGGCGGTGGCAATCCCCGAAAGCGGCCTGCCGGTCGAGCTGCACGTCCTGCGCTCGGACCGGATGTCGGTGGTGCCGGGGGCGGATGGCTGGCCCGCTGCCTATGACTATGCGGTCGGCGGGCGCAAGCACCGCTTCGCCATGGGCGAGGGGGTGGCGCCGATCTGTCACGTCCGCTCTTTCCATCCGCTCGACGATCATTACGGCCTGTCGCCCATCGAGGCGGCGGCGACGGCGGTGGATGTGCATAACAGCGCGTCGCGCTGGTCGAAGGCGCTTTTGGACAATGCCGCGCGGCCCTCGGGCGCCATCGTGTTCAAGGGGGCCGACGGGCAGGGCAACCTGACCAACGAGCAGTTCGAGCGCCTGCAGGCCGAGATGGAGACCCATCACCAGGGCGCGCGCAATGCCGGGCGGCCGATGCTGCTGGAAGGCGGGCTCGACTGGAAGCCGATGGGGTTCAGCCCCTCGGATATGGAGTTCCACAAGACCAAGGACGCCGCCGCGCGTGAGATCGCGCTGGCCTTCGGGGTGCCGCCGATGCTGCTGGGGATTCCCGGCGACGCGACCTATGCCAATTATCAGGAGGCCAACCGAGCCTTCTACCGGCTGACGGTACTGCCGCTGGCCGCGAAAGTGACGGATGCGCTGTCGCATTGGCTGTCCGCCTATGGCGGGGCCGAACTGCAATTGCGGCCCGATCTGGATCAGGTGCCGGCGCTGTCCATCGAGCGCGAGGCGCAGTGGCGCCGCGTGGCCGGGGCGTCGTTCCTGACCGAAGACGAAAAGCGCGCGCTGCTGGGGCTGCCGCCGAAAGCGCTGGGATGACGGCACAGCGCAAGACCATCGGTGGTTCGCGGTTTCTTTATGACAGCTTTGATCTCGCGCAGGCGCGGATCGATGCGCAGGAAAAAGTCGAGACCGAGCGCCGCGCCGGGCTGGAATACCGGTTGTCCCGAATCGAGGACGAGCTGAAGCGGCTGGAAAAGCGGCTGTGGCTGGCGGTCTACGGCGTGGCGTCGGGTGTCGTGGTGCATGGTGCGCTGGCCTTTCTGGCTACGCAAGTTTGAGGGGGTCCCATGACGGGTCTTGAGACGAAATTCCACCCGCCCTCGCAGCCCGTGATGCTGAGCGACGGTGCGGTGATCTCAGGCTATGCCTCGGTCTTCGGGGTGCGCGATCAGGGTGGTGACGTGGTCATGCCGGGGGCCTATGCGGCCTCGCTCAAACGGCTGGCGGCGCGCGACGGGCGCGTGCGGATGCTGTGGCAGCACGATCAGAGCCAGCCAATCGGCGTCTGGGACGAGGTGGTCGAGGATGCGCACGGGCTGCGCGTCCGGGGCCGCTTGCTGACCGAGGTGACGAAGGGGCGCGAGGCGGCGGCGCTGATGGCGGCGGGGGCGGTCGACGGTTTGTCCATCGGCTACCGGACTCTGCGCGCCGAGAAGCTGCCCGAGGGCGGACGCAAGCTGATCGAGCTTGAGCTGTGGGAGGTGTCGTTGGTGACCTTTCCCATGCTGCCGGTCGCGCGGGCCTCGGCCAAGTCGGATGGCGGGCTGCTTCTGGATTTCGCCCGTGGCATCGAGGCCGCGCGCGACGCGCTGCGGGGCTGATACGGCGGAAAAATCAGGATGAACGGCGCGCGGGATGTCCCCGCGCGGACGGTGGCGGATTGCCAAGCACGGCCCGCGCCACCGCAGGCAGAGGGGCATCAACGAAAGGATGGATGCGATGAGCAGCGAGTATCCCGTCCCGGCACAGGCCGGCGAGGAAAAGAACGCGGCGCCCGTCGACGAGGCGGCGCGGCTGAAGGCGGCACTGGAGGGTTTCGTGGCCGAAATCAAGACCTTCCGTGCCGATGTGACGGGCAATCTGAAACAACAGGACGAGCGACTGACCATGCTGGACCGAAAACTCACTACCAAGACCGCGCGCCCCGTGCTGGCGCAGGCCGATGCGGGCGAGGGCCTGCATCTGAAGGCATTCGACGCCTATCTGCGTCAGGGCGACGATGACGCGCTGCGCGGGCTGGTGCTGGAAGGCAAGGGGCTGACGGCCTCGGTCAATACCGAGGGCGGCTATCTTGTCGATCCGCAGACTTCCGAGCGTATTCACGCGGTGCTCGATGCCTCGGCCTCGATCCGCGCCGTCGCCAGTGTCGTGCAGGTCGAAGCGGGCTCTTTCGACGTGCTGGTCGATCACGGCGATGTCGGCTCGGGCTGGGAAAACGAATCCTCGACCCTGACCGAGACGGGCACGGCGGCCATCGACCGCATCTCGATCAAGCTGCACGAGCTGTCGGCGATGCCCAAGGCTTCGCAGCGGCTGCTGGAAGACAGTGCCTTCGATGTCGAGGGCTGGCTGGCCGAGCGGATCGCGAAGAAATTCGCGCGTGCCGAGGCGGCGGCTTTCATCACCGGCACCGGCACCGACCAGCCGCGCGGTTTCCTGTCCCATACCATCGTCGCCAATGGCACCGAAGATTGGGAAGAGCTGGGCTATGTCGCGACCGGCGCGGCGGGCGATTTCGCCGCGTCGAACCCGGCCGATGCGATCGTCGATCTGGTCTATGCGCTGGATGCGGGCTACCGCGCGAATGCGGCCTTCGTGATGAATTCGAAGACTGCTGGCGCCGTGCGCAAGATGAAGGATGGCGACGGGCGGTTCCTGTGGTCGGACGGTCTGGCCTCGGGCGAGCCGGCGCGGCTGATGGGCTATCCCGTGCTGATCGCCGAGGACATGCCCGACATCGCCGCCGATGCCCATGCCATCGCTTTCGGCGATTTTCAGGCGGGCTATACCATCGCCGAACGCCCGGATCTGCGTGTTCTGCGCGACCCGTTCAGCGCGAAGCCCCATGTGCTGTTCTACGCCACCAAGCGCGTAGGCGGTGACGTGACCGATTTCCAGGCGATCAAGCTGCTGAAATTCGCCGCCAGCTGAGCGGTTCACGGGATCGGGCCGGGTCTTTGGCCCCGGCCCGGTGGCGGCGCAGACGCGCGGGTTGGGGCCGATTGGCCGGGACGCCCGCATCGCGTCCGGCTGCTCCCTTCCGCGCGAGCGGTGCGGGAGCGCGTCTGCGCCGGTCAGGCCGGCATTCGGGAAATGGGGAGGCAAGCATGGAGCTGATTGAGACCAGCGTGGTGGAGGATAGCGACCTGCCGGTCGCGGCCTTTCGCGCGCATCTGCGGCTGGGCACCGGCTTTGCCGACGAGGCGACGGGCGACGCGCTGCTGATCCAGTATCTGCGCGCGGCGATCTCGGCCATCGAGGCGCGAATCGGCAAGGCGCTGATGACGCGGGATTTCACGCTGATCCTGCCGTGCTGGCGCTGGGCTGATGCGCAGGCTTTGCCGGTCGCGCCGGTAAGTGCGGTCGCCTCGGTCACGCTGGTGGATGCCGCGGGCGCCGAGACCGAGGTCGAGCCCGCGCGCTGGCGGCTGGTGGTGGATCGCCATCGACCGCAAATTCTGGCCACCGTCGCCGTGCTGCCCGGCGTTCCGTCGGGCGGGCGGGTCGAGATCGCCTTCACGGCGGGGTTCGGCGCCACATGGGACGCGGTGCCCGATGATCTTGCGCAGGCGGTGATGTTGCTGGCCGCGCAGTTCTACGAAGGCCGCACGGGAAGCGATCCGGTGCCCGGCCCGGTCGATGCGCTGCTGCGCCGCTGGGCGCCGGTACGGGTCACCGCCGGGGGGCATCGCTGATGGCCTATGCGCTGAACCGGCCGATGGTGCTGGAGGAAGCCACGACCACGCCCGACGGTGTCGGCGGCTATTCCGAGAGCTGGTCCGCGCTGGGCACGCTGTGGTGCGAGCTGCGCGCGGGATCGGCGAGCGAACGGCGCGGGCTGATCGCGCCCGAGGGACGGATGCTGTTCCGCGTCTATCTGCGCGCCGCACCGCAAGGCAGCCCGCAGCGTCCGCGCCCCGATCAGCGGCTGCGCGAGGGGGCGCGGCTCTTCACCATTCTCGCCGTGTCCGAGGCCGAACCCTCGGGCGCTTATCTGGTCTGTCACGCGCGCGAAGAGGTGCCGGCATGAGCTATCAATCCGCCGATGCGCTGCAGGGTGCGCTTTACAACCTGCTGTCGGGTGATGGCGCACTGACGGCGCTGGTTCCGGGCGGCATTTTCGACGCGCCGCCCCCTGCCACGCCGCAGGGTACTTACGTGGTTCTGGGCGAGGAAGACGTCATCGACCGCTCGGATATCAGCGGGCCCGGTGCCGAACACCGGGTGCTGGTGCAGGTGGTCAGCGACGCGGCGGGTTTTCTGACCGCCAAGACCGCCGCCGCGCGGATCGCCGAAATCCTGCCCGGCGCACAGCCGGTTTTGGGCACGGGCCGCGTCGTCGCGATCTGGTTCTATCAGGCACAGGCGCGCCGGGCCGAGGGGGCGTCGCTCAGGCGCATCGACCTGCGGTTCCGGGCGCGCGTCGAAAACTGAAGCTTTCAAAGGAGGGGTCTGCATGGCTGTGCAAAGCGGCAAGGATCTTCTGATCAAGATGGACATGACCGGGACGGGTCTGTTCGAGACCATCGCGGGCCTGCGCGCCACGCGGATCAGCTTCAACGCCGAGACGGTCGATGTGACCAGTCTCGACAGCACCGGCGGCTGGCGCGAATTGCTGGCGGGCGCCGGGATCAAGGCGGCGGCGCTGTCGGGGTCGGGCGTGTTCCGCGACGCGGCCACGGACGAGCGGGCGCGCGCGGTGTTCTTCAACGGCGAGATCCCGGCTTTTCAGGTGGTCATCCCCGATTTCGGCACGGTCGAAGGGCCGTTCCAGATCACCAGCCTTGAATATGGCGGCAGTTACAATGGCGAAGCCACGTTCGAGATGTCGATGGCCTCGGCCGGGTCTTTGGACTTCGTCGCCGCGACCGCGCTGGCCGCCGATCCGCTGGATTACGAAGGCGATGGCGGCGATCAGCCCGAAACGCAGCCCGAAAGCGGCGAGCCGGTCTGATGGCGAACCCGCTGAGCGGTGAGGTGTCGCTGGTGCTCGACGGCGAGCGCTATGCGCTGAAGCTGACGCTGGGCGCGCTGGCCGAGCTGGAAGAGGCGCTGGGCGCAGACACTCTGGTGGCGCTGGTCGAGCGGTTCGAAAGCGGGCGCTTTCGCACGCGAGACGTGATGGCGCTGCTTCTGGCCGGGATGCATGGCGGCGGGCACCCGGTGAGGGCAGATACCTTGCTGGCAGCCGAGATTGACGGTGGCGCGCTTGAGGCGGCGCGGGTGGCCGGGCTGCTTTTGGCGCGTGCCTTCGCGCTGCCACCGGCGCCGGCATGAGCGGCCGCGAAACCGGTCAAGACTCTGGCCGCGACTCTGGCCTCGACTGGCCGGGCTTGATGCGCGCGGGGCTGCACGGGCTGGGCCTGCGCCCGACCGAGTTCTGGGCGCTGACCCCGCTGGAGCTGATGATCATGCTGGGCCGCGACGAGGCGTCGCGACCGGGTTTCACGCGCGCGCGGCTGGAGGCGTTATTGCAACGCTATCCCGATGCCGCGCGCGCCGACAGAAAGGATGAACACCATGGCGACGCTGGACGAGCTGAACACCCAGCTGGCCGAGCTGGAAGCGCGGATCGGGACGACCTCGGACAGCGTGGCGGGCTTCGATTCAAGTCTGGCCGAGATGGGCCGCAATCTGGGTGAGACGAACCGTGAGATGGCCGGGCTGTCGCGTTCGCTGGGGGGCGGGCTCAGGCGGGCCTTCGATGGGGTGATCTTTGACGGTCATCGCCTGTCGGATGCAATGCGCGGTCTGGGGCAGTCGATTTCGAACGCCATCTACGGCGCTGCGATGCGTCCGGTGCAGAACGCGGTCGGCGGTGCGCTGTCCTCGGTTCTGGGGGGGCTGATGGGGGGGCTTTTGCCCTTCGCGAATGGCGCGTCCTTCAGTCAGGGGCGGGTGATGCCCTTCGCGCAGGGGGGCATCGTCTCGCAGCCCGTGACCTTCCCGATGCGCGGCGGCACCGGGCTGATGGGCGAGGCCGGCCCCGAGGCGATCCTTCCGCTGGCGCGGGGCGCGGATGGCAAGCTGGGCGTGCGCGGGGCCGGGGGCGGTCGGGCGGTCAATGTCTCGATTAACGTCACCACCCCCGATGTCGCCGGGTTCCGGCGCAGCCAGAGCCAGATCGCCGCGCAGATGCAGCGGCTGCTGTCGCAAGGCCAGCGCAATTACTGAGCGGGGACATACCGACATGGCTTTCCACGATATTCGCTTTCCCGTCTCGCTGAGCTTCGGCTCGCTTGGCGGGCCCGAGCGGCGCACCGAGATCGTCACGCTGGCCAATGGCCACGAGGAACGCAACACCCCCTGGGCGCAGGCGCGGCGGCGCTACGATGCGGGGCTTGGCCTGCGTTCGCTCGACGATGTCGAAGTGCTGATCGCGTTCTTCGAGGCGCGGCAGGGCCGGTTGCATGGGTTCCGCTGGAAGGACTGGGCGGATTACAAGTCCTGCCCGGCGTCGAAACAGATCCGCCCCACGGACCAACCCATCGGCACCGGCGACGGCGTCACGCGCGCCTTCGCGCTGACGAAGACCTATCGTTCGGGCGAATGGCAGACGGTGCGGATGATCACCAAGCCCGTTGCGGGTAGTGTGCGGATCGCGGTCGGCGGCGCCGAGCTGGACGAAACCGTCGGCTGGACGCTGGATAGCGATACCGGGATCGTCACGTTCGCGGCCCCGCCCGCGGTGGGGGCCGAGGTCACGTTCGGCGGCGAGTTCGACGTGCCGGTGCGCTTCGACACCGATCTGGTGCAGGTCTCGGTCGCCAGTTTTCAGGCGGGCGACGTGCCGCAGGTTCCGGTGATCGAGGTGCGGCAATGAGCGGGCTGACCACGACCCGCGCGCGCGCCTGGGCCCTGACGCGGTCGGATGGAACGGTGCTGGGCTTCACCGATCACGACCGCGATCTGACTTTCGACGGGATCACCTTTCGCGCGGAAACGGGCATGACCGCCAGCGCCATCGTGCAGGGGACGGGGCTGTCGGTCGACAATACCGAGGCCTCGGGCGCGCTGAGCGATGCGGCGCTGAGCGAGCCGGATATTCTGGCCGGGCGCTATGACAACGCGGCGCTGACGATCTGGGAGGTCGACTGGCAGGACCCGGCATGGCGCCGCGTGCTCTTTCGCGGCTCGCTGGGCGAGATCACCCGCGCGGGCGGCGCCTTTCGTGCCGAGCTTCGCGGGTTGACCGAGCCGTTGTCGAAAACCGGCGGGCGGGTCTTTGGCGCGGCCTGTCCGGCGGTGCTGGGCGATGCGCAATGCGGCGTCGATCTGGACCAGCCGGTATTCCGGGCCGACGTCGCGCTGCTGGCCGTGGATGAGGGCGGCGCGATGCTGGACGTGCCGCTGCTTGAGGATTTCGCCGCCGACTGGTTCGTCGATGGCACGGTGATTTTCTTGTCGGGGGCGGCGCAGGGCATGCTGGTGCCCGTTCGGCGCGAAGAGGCGCTGGGCGAAACGCGAAGGCTGCATCTGTGGCAGGCGCCGGGCATCGCGCCTGAGGCGGGCGATCGTGTGCGACTGGTGGCGGGCTGTGACAAGCGCTTCGCAACCTGCCGCTTCAAATTCGACAACAGCCCGAATTTTCGTGGATTTCCGCATGTGCCCGACGATGACTGGCTGCAGGTGACGCCGCGCGCGGACGGCGACAATACGGGCGGCAGCCGTGGCGGAGCCTGAGCGGCGCGCGGCGCTTGTCGCCGAGGCGCGCTGCTGGCTGGGGACGCCTTACTGTCATCAGGCCTCGGCCCGTGGTGCGGGCTGCGATTGCCTCGGGCTGGTGCGGGGCGTGTGGCGCGCGCTCAAGGGCGACGAGCCCGAGCATCTGCCCCCCTACAGCGCCGATTGGGGCGAGAGCGGCGGGGACGAGGTGCTCTGGCAGGGACTCGCGCGGCATCTGCGCCGCGTCCAGAGCCCGCTGTTGCCCGGCGATATTCTGCTTTTCCGGATGCGGTCGCGGGGCGTGGCGAAACATCTGGGCATCCTCAGCCTCGCGGGCTCTGCGCCGCGTTTCATCCATGCCTATTGCGGCCACGGGGTCGTCGAGAGCCCGCTGAGCCGCCCCTGGGCGCGCCGGATCGCGGCGCGCTTCGAGATGACCTGACCACAAAGGAGCCACCCGATGGCCACTCTGCTTCTGTCCGCCGCCGGTGCGGCGATCGGCGCGAATTTCGGCGGCGCGGTGCTGGGGCTTTCGGGCCTTGTCATCGGGCGCGCGGTGGGCGCGACCGTGGGCCGGCTGATCGACCAGCGGCTTCTGGGCCTCGGCTCGGGACGGGTCGAGACGGGCCGCATCGAGCGGCTGCAGATCACCGGCGCGGGCGAGGGCGTGCCGATCCCCCGGCTCTGGGGGCGGATGCGCAGCGCGGGCCATGTGATCTGGGCATCGAAGTTTCAAGAAATCCCCGGCCGCTCGCAGCGCACCAAGCACGGGTTCGGCCCGCGCGTGACCGAGGAATCGCGCTATGTCGTCAGCGTGGCCATCGCGCTGTGCGAGGGTGAGATCGGCGGCATCGGGCGGATCTGGGCCTACGGCGAGGAAATCGCCCGCTCGGACATGAATATCCGCGTCTATACCGGCACCGACGACCAAGTGCCCGATCCCAAGATCGAGGCGGTCGAGGGGCCTGGCAACGCGCCCGCCTATCGCGGCACGGCCTATGTGGTGATCGAGGATCTCGATCTGGCGCCCTTCGGGAACCGCCTGCCGAATTTTGTCTTCGAGGTGGTGCGCGCGGCTCAGGCGCCGGGCGTCACGACGCTGCAGGATGCCGTACAGGGCGTCGCATGGCTGCCCGGCGCGGGGGAATATGCGCTGGCGACCGAGCCCGTGCTGCTGACGCCCAATACCGGCGGGCCGTTCGATCCCGGCTATTCGGTGGTCGAGGCGCAGGAGGCACAGTTGGCCAACCGGCACACGCCGTCGGGCTTTACGGATATGGAGACCTCGCTCGCCGCGCTTCAGACCGAATTGCCGAATGTGCAATCGGGGCTGCTGGTCGTGTCGTGGTTCGGCGAGGATCTGCGCTGCGGCGAATGCCGGGTGAAGCCCAAGATCGAGTATCTCGAACGCGACGGGGACGAGCAACCATGGAGCGTGGCGGGCGTCGCGCGCGAAGGGGCCGAGACGGTGGCGCGCGATGGCGACAAGCCGGTCTATGGCGGCACGCCGTCCGACGCCTCGGTCCTGCAGGCGATCGAGGCCATGAACGCGGCGGGGCAGGCGGTGGTGTTCTACCCCTTCCTGCTGATGGAGCAGCTGGCGGATAATGGTCTGCCCGATCCGTGGTCGGACGCGGGCGATCAGCCGGTCCTGCCATGGCGCGGGCGCATCACGCTGGCCAAGGCGCCGGGCCAGCCCGGGACCAGCGACCGCACGGCAGCGGCCGCAGCCGAGGTCGCGGATTTCTTCGGCACCGCGCAGGCGTCGGATTTCAACGTCTCGCCCGGTTCGGTCAGCTATGCCGGGCCGGATGAATGGTCCTATCGCCGCTTCATCCTGCATTACGCCGCGCTCTGCGCCGCCTCGGACGGGGTCGAGGCGTTCTGCATCGGCTCGGAAATGCGCGCGCTAACGCAGATCCGGGGGGCGGGCGACAGCTTTCCGGCGGTCGCGGCGATGATCGACCTGCTGCACGAGGTGCGCGCGATCCTCGGCCCCTCGGTCAAGCTGGTCTATGCGGCGGATTGGTCCGAGTATTTCGGCTACGACGCGGGCGAGGGGAACCGCTATTTCCATCTCGATCCGCTCTGGGCCGATGACGAACTCGACGTGATCGGGATCGACAATTACATGCCGCTCTCGGACTGGCGTGAGGGCGAGGCGCATCTCGACTGGCAGGCGGGCTGGCGCGATATCTACGACACGGATTACCTTGAGGCCTATGTCGCGGGTGGCGAGGGCTATGACTGGTATTACCGCACGCCGCAGCATCGCGACGCCCAGCTTCGTACGCCGATCACCGACCCGGGCGAGGCCGAGCCTTGGATCTGGCGCTACAAGGATCTGCGCGCGTGGTGGGAAAACGCGCATACCGAACGTCTGGGCGGGGTGAAACAGCCCGAGGCCACGGCGTGGGAGCCCCGCTCGAAACCCGTCTGGTTTACCGAATACGGCTGCGCGGCGATCGACAAGGGGACGAACCAGCCCAACGTGTTCCTCGATCCGAAATCCTCGGAAAGCTTCGCGCCCTATTACTCGACCGGGGCGCGCGATGACCTGATGCAGATGCAATACCTGCGCGCGATGCACGGCTATTGGACCGACCCGGCCAACAACCCGCTGTCGGATGTCTATGGCGGGCGCATGGTCGACTGGTCGCGCAGCCATGCCTGGGCGTGGGATGCGCGGCCCTGGCCCTGGTTCCCGGCGCTGACCGACGAATGGTCGGATGGCGACAACTGGCTGCGCGGGCATTGGATTACCGGGCGTGCGGCGGCGCAGCCGCTGGCCGCCGTGGTCGCCGAGATTTGTCAGCGCGCCGGGCTGACGGCTTTCGATGTAAGCGGCCTGTACGGCGTGGTGCGCGGCTATGGCGTGGCTTCGACCGCAAGCGCACGCTCGGCGTTGCAGCCCCTGATGCTGGCGCATGGGTTCGAGGCCGTCGAGCGTGAGGGCCTTCTGGTGTTTCGCATGCGCACCGGGCGTGATCCGGTGGCGCTGGCCCCTGACGCGATCATCGCGCGCGAGGACGGCGATCTGGAACGCGTCCGCGCCTCGGGGCCCGAGATCGCGGGGCGGCTGCGGCTGACCTATATCGAGGCCGAGGGCGGTTTCGAAACCCGCAGTGCCGAAGTCGTGCATCCCGAGGACCCGGCGGGCGACGTGGCCGACAGCGAACTGCCGATGGCGCTGACGCGGGGCGAGGCGCGCACGGCGGCCAAACGGTGGCTGACCGAAGCGCGGATCGCGGGCGACGTGGTGCGGTTCGGAATGCCCATGTCCTCGGACCTGTCGGTGGGGGATATCGTCGCGCTGAGCAATGCCGGAGCCGTGCGGCACTACCGCATCGACCGGATCGAGCTTGCGGATGCCCGTCTGATCGAAGCCGTGCGTATCGAGCCGGGCCTGTACCGCCATCGTGACGCCTCGGACGATCTGCCCTATGCGGCCGGGTTCCTGGCGCCCACGCCGGTGCTGCCGCTCTGGCTGGACCTGCCGCTGATGCGCGGTGACGAGGTGCCGCACGCGCCGCATCTGGCGGTCACCGGGCGCCCGTGGCCGGGCGTCGTCGCGGTGTACGACGCTCCGGCGACCAGCGGGTCTTTCGCGCTCAACACCCGGATAGGACTGCGTGCCAGCATGGGCGAGACGCGCAGCACGCTTGACCACGGCACGCCCGCGCTCATTCAGCGCGGCGCGGGGGTCGAGGTGGCGTTTCCCGAGGGCGTCGCGCTGGCCTCGGTCAGCGACGAAGAGCTGTGGCAGGGCGCCAATCTGGCGGCGATCGGTACGGGCCAGGAATGGGAGTTGTTCCAGTTCCGCGGCGCCTCGCTGATCGAACCTGGCCTGTGGCGGCTGCACGATCTTCTGCGCGGTCAGTTCGGCACCGAGCCCCTGCAACCGCAGGCCTGGGCGCCGGGCGCGGTGGTGGTGCTGATGGACGATGCCCCCGCGCAGATCGACCTGCGCGCCGCGATGCGCGGGATCGACCGACGCTGGCGAATCGGCCCGGCGGCGCTGTCTTACGACGATCCCGCCTATGTCGAGAGCGTGAAGGCGTTCGCGGGCAACGGTCTGCGCCCCTATGCGCCTGCGCATCTGCGGGTACGCCGGGCGGGGGGCGATGTGCAGGTGTCATGGATCCGGCGCACGCGGCTTGAGGGCGATTCCTGGGTCGGGCCAGAGGTGCCGCTCAATGAAGAGAGCGAGCGCTATACGCTGCGCATCCGGTCCGGCGGCGACATCGTGCGCGAGGTGTCGCTTGTCACGCCGGGCTATACCTACAGCGCCGCCGATCAATCCGCCGACGGCGTCAGTGGGATCTTCACCATCGAGGTCGCGCAGGTCTCGGCGCTTTACGGCAACGGGTTGTGGGCGGTGCTGTCCGTCGCGGCATGACGCTGCCCCGAATGCGGCCCGTCACCCTGACCGATATTGCCGCCGCCGCGCGCGTGCTTCTGGCGCTGCCCGAGGGCCGGCGCCGGGCCGGGATGGCGGCGCTGATCGCGCGGGCCGAGAGGGCCGAGCATCACCGCGTGACGACGGGGCGCTGCCATCCGCTCTACGGCAACGGCACGCTTTTGTCCGCGGCTCTGGCCCATCCTGCCCGTGACCCGCCCTATGATCCGGTCTGTGATCGGAACCGTCCCGGGGCGTCCGATTACCTCGCCTGTCTGGCGCTGGTGACCGAAGCGCTTTGTGCTCATCACGCCCGGCGATAGGCGGGATCACGGATCGTGCTGGCCGCCCCTCTGGAAATCCGGTCTCAATCGGCTATGTTTTCGGGGACGTTTTTGCGGAGATGCGCCCATGCCCGAGATCAAAGCCAGACTCGCCCCGTTCGATCCAGTGTGGCAGCGCATCTGCACCGAGGCGCAGCAGGTGGTGCAGGACGAACCGCTGCTGGGCGGGGTGATGCACAACAACCTTCTGCACCATGCGACGATGGAGCGGGCGCTGGCCTATCGATTCGCGCTGAAACTGTCCTCGGCCGAAATCAGCGAACAGATCCTGCGCGAGATCGCAGACGAGGCCTATGCCTCGTCCTCGTCGCTGGGCGAAGCCGCGCGTGCCGATCTGGTCGCGGTCGAAGAGCGCGATCCGGCCTGCAATCGTTTCCTGCAGCCGGTGATGTATTTCAAGGGCTATCAGGCGGTGCAGGCGTACCGCGTGGGGCATTGGCTGTGGACCTCGGGGCGGCGCGACATGGCGCTGTTCGTGCAGATGCGCGTGTCCGAGATGTTCGGCGTCGACATCCATCCGGCGGCGAAGATCGGCAAGGGCATCATGATCGACCACGCGCATTCCATCGTCATCGGTGAAACGGCGGTGGTGGGCGACAACGTCTCGATGCTGCATTCGGTCACGCTGGGCGGCACCGGCAAGGAAGACGGCGACCGCCATCCGAAGATCGGCGACGGGGTGCTAATCGGCGCGGGGGCCAAGGTGCTGGGCAATATCCATGTCGGCGCCAACAGCCGCATCGCCGCCGGTTCGGTGGTTCTGAACGACGTGCCGCGCTGCAAGACGGTGGCGGGCGTGCCCGCGAAGATCGTCGGCGAGGCGGGGTGCAACCAGCCCGCGCTGTCGATGGATCACCGGCTGTCGCCCGAATAAGCGCCGCACTCGCCGGGGCGCGTGATGAGTATGTCCAATGATCTGCTGTGGCTGCTGGGGGTCACGGCGGCGATCCTGATCGTCGCGACCGCCATCGGGCAGGGGCTCAGGCGCCGTCTGCCCGCAGGCCAGCCGCATCCGGTCATCGACAATCTCAACGCCCGGATTTACGCGTGGTGGGTGATGGTCGCGCTTCTGGCGCTGGCCTTTGCCACCGGGCGCGTGGGTGTGGTGGTTCTGTTCGGGGTGCTGAGCGCGCTCGCCCTGCGCGAATTCCTGACCGTCATCGCGCGCGACCGCGCGGATTTCTGGGTCATCGCGGGCGTCTATGCCATCGTGCTGCCCGTGCAGTTCTGGGCCGTCTATACCGACTGGTACGGCTTCTATGCCATTTTCATCCCCGTCTATGCCTTCCTTCTGATGCCCGCGCTGGCCGCCGTGTCAGGGGGCGCGCAGGGTTTCATGGCGCGCGCGGCGGAAACGCAATGGGGCCTAATGGTCTGCGTCTATTGCGTCAGCCACGTCCCGGCGATCCTGTCGCTGGACATCGCGGGGGACGATGCGCGGCGCGTCTTGCTGATCGCGTGGTTCGTCTTTGTCGTGCAGACCTCGGACGTGGCCCAGTATGTCTGGGGCAAGCTGCTGGGACGCCACAAGCTGGCGCCCGAGCTGTCGCCCTCGAAAACGTGGGAGGGGCTGGTTGGCGGCATCGCCACTGCCGTCGCATTGGGCGCCGCGCTGTTCGCGCTGACACCCTTCACCCCGCCCGAAGCGGCGCTGATGGCGTTCGTCGTGGCAGGTATGGGCACGCTTGGCGGATTGGTCATGTCGGCTATCAAGCGCGACAAGGGCGCCAAGGACTGGGGGGCGGTCATCAAGGGCCATGGCGGGTTTCTCGACCGGCTCGACAGCGTTATCTTTTCGGCGCCGATCTTCTTTCACCTGACACGCTATTACTGGACCTGACGCATGGACGAAAACCGCCGCCCGATCGCCGCGCGCCGTCTTGGCGTGATGCAGGGCATGGCCCGCTTTCTGGCCGCGCGCAGCGTCAGCCCGAACGCGATTTCGATCGCTTCGGTCGTCTTCGCGGCGCTGGGCTTGGGGGCGTTCTGGCTGATGCCGGGCGCGGGCGGGGGCCGGATCGCGGCGCTCTTGCTGGCCGCTTTGTGCATCCAGCTTCGGCTTCTGTGCAACCTGATCGACGGGCTGGTCGCGGTTGAAGGCGGGCAGGGCAGTGCGACAGGCCCCTTCTGGAACGAGGCCCCGGACCGCGCCGCCGATACGCTGTTTCTGTGGGGCGCGGGGCTGGCGGCCGGGATGCCGGCGCTGGGTCTGGGCTGCGCGGTGTTGGCTTTGGCCACGGCCTATCTGCGGGAATTCGGCCGGGCCGAGGGCTATGCGCCTGATTTCGGCGGCCCTTTCGCCAAGCAACAGCGGATGGCGGCCTTGACGCTGGGCTGCGTCGTCGCGGCTTTCGCGCCGGGCTGGCCGGTTCTGGCCTTGGCGCTATGGGTCATCGCGGCGGGGACGGCGGCGACGGTGGCCTTGCGCGCGTGGCGGGTGCTGGGACGGATGGGCTGAGCGTCCGCGCATGAAAAAGCCCGGACGGCGATACCGTCCGGGCCGATGTCGTCGCATGGAG
This sequence comes from Rhodobacter sp. NTK016B, assembly GCF_017303295.1. Taxonomy (GTDB): domain Bacteria; phylum Pseudomonadota; class Alphaproteobacteria; order Rhodobacterales; family Rhodobacteraceae; genus Pararhodobacter. Next base: position 103,067 of record NZ_JAFKOK010000016.1, read on the forward strand.
CCGGGTCAGGCCAGCATCGCCAGCGGGTTCTCGAGATTCTCGATGATCGCGGACAGGAATTCAGCCCCCAGCGCGCCGTCGATCACGCGGTGATCGACCGACAGCGTCATCGACATCACCGTCGCCACGCCGATCTCGCCATCCTCTTTCACCACCGGTTGCTTGATGCCTGCGCCCACGGCCAGGATCGAGCCATGCGGCGGGTTGATGACCGCGTCAAAATTCTCGATCCCGAACATCCCGAGATTCGAGATCGCGAAGCTGCCGCCGACATATTCATGCGGCGCAAGCTTGCGGTTGCGCGCACGGGTCGCCAGATCCTTCATCTCGGCCGACAGAGCGCTCAGCGACTTGTGGTGCGAATCCTTCAACACCGGCGTGAACAGCCCGCCATCGACCGCGACGGCGACCGCCACGTCCGAGGGCTTCAGCTTCAGGATCCGGTCGCCTGCCCAGACGGCATTGGCATCCGGCACCTTTTGCAGCGCCATGGCGCAGGCCTTGATGATGAAGTCGTTGACGCTGAGCTTGACGCCCCGGTCCGCAAGCTGACCGTTAAGCTGCGCGCGGAAGGCCATCAGCGCATCCAGCTGCACCGAGCGGCGCAGGTAGAAATGCGGGATGGTCTGCTTTGCCTCGGTCAGGCGCGCAGCCACCGTCTTGCGCATACCGTCGAGCTTGACCTCTTCGAAGTCGCGGCCCTCGAACATCTTCATGACGGTATTCGCATCGGCGCCCGTGGGCATCGCGGCGCCCTTGGCGGGGGCTGCGTCGGACTTGGCCGGTGCGGCCTCGGCCTTGGCGGCTTTGGGCTGAGCGCTGGCGCCTTCGACATCGGCCTTGACGATCCGGCCATGCGGGCCCGAGCCCGTGATCTGGCTCAGGTCAAGACCCTTGTCGGCGGCGATCCGGCGCGCCAGCGGCGAGGCGAAGATACGCTTGCCATCGGCGACCGGGGCAGCGGGCGCGGCGGTCACCGAGTCCGATTTCGCCGGTGCCGATGCCTTGGCGTCCCCGCCATCGTCCTTGGCCGAGGCTTCGGGCTTGGCCGGTTCCTTGGGCGCCGAGGTCTTGCCGATATCGTCGGCGCTTTCCCCTTCTTCTAGCAGGACCGCGATGGGGGTGTTGACCTTGACCCCTTCGCTGCCCTCGTCGATCAGGATCTTGCCGATCACGCCTTCGTCGACGGCTTCAAATTCCATCGTCGCCTTGTCGGTCTCGATCTCGGCGAGGATATCGCCCGAGCTGACCGTGTCGCCTTCCTTGACCAGCCATTTGGCCAGCGTGCCCTCTTCCATCGTGGGCGAGAGGGCGGGCATCAGGATTTCCGTGGGCATGATGGCCTCCTCAGCGATAGGTGACTTTGTGCACGGCCTCGATCACCTCGTCGGTGGTGATCAGCGCCAGCTTCTCGAGATTGGCCGCATAGGGCATCGGCACATCCTTGCCGCACAGATTGATGACCGGCGCGTCGAGGTAATCGAACGCCTCCATCATCACCGTGGCCGAGATGAAGTTGCCGACCGAGCTTTGCGGGAAGCCTTCCTCGACGGTGACCAGACGGTTGGTCTTCTTGACCGAGCTGATGATCGTCGCGGTGTCCATCGGACGGATTGTGCGCAGGTCGATGACCTCGGCGTCGATCCCGTCGGCGGCCAGCTTCTCGGCCGCTTCCAGCGCATAGGTCATGCCGATGCCGAAGCTGACGATGGTGACGTCCTTGCCTTGGCGCGCGATCCGGGCCTTGCCGATCGGCACGGTGAAATCGTCCATGTCCGGCACCTCGAAGGTGCGGCCATAAAGGATTTCGTTTTCAAGGAACACGACCGGGTTGCCGTCGCGGATGGCCGATTTCAGCAGGCCTTTCGCATCGGCCGCCGAATAGGGCATCACCACTTTCAGGCCCGGAATGTGGCTGTACCACGCCGCGTAATCCTGACTGTGCTGGGCGGCGACGCGCGCGGCCGCGCCGTTGGGGCCGCGGAACACGATGGGGCAGGGCAGCTGACCGCCCGACATGTAGTTCGTCTTGGCGGCAGAGTTGATCAGGTGGTCGATCGCCTGCATGGCGAAGTTGAAGGTCATGAACTCGACGATCGGGTTCAGACCGCCCCATGCGGCGCCGACGGCGAGGCCGGTGAAGCCGGCTTCGGTGATCGGCGTGTCGATCACGCGCTTGGCGCCGAATTCATCCAGCAGGCCCTGGCTGATCTTGTAGGCGCCCTGGTATTCGCCGACTTCCTCGCCCATCAGGAAGACGGTGTCGTTGCGGCGCATTTCTTCGGCCATCGCTTCGCGCAGGGCCTCACGTACCGTCATCGACTTCATCTCGGTGCCTTCGGGCCAGTCAGGCTCGGGCACCGAGGGAAGCTCGGCGGCGGGCTGTGCCGCGACCGGCTTGTCGGCGGCGACATCGCTGTCGGATTTGGCGGGCTCTTCGGCTTTTTCGTCGGCTTTCGCGTCGGAGGCCGGGGCGCTTGCCTTGATATCGTCGGCGCTTTCGCCTTCTTCGAGCAGCACGGCGATGGGCGTGTTGACCTTAACGCCCTCGGTGCCTTCGTCGATCAGGATCTTGCCCATCGTGCCTTCGTCGACCGCCTCGAATTCCATCGTGGCCTTGTCGGTTTCGATCTCGGCAATGATCATGCCCGAGGTGATCTCGTCACCCTCTTTCACCAGCCATTTGGCCAGCGTGCCCTCCTCCATGGTGGGCGAAAGGGCCGGCATCAGGATTTCAGTAGCCATGTCAGTTATTCCCCCTCTTCGCTCGAGGTGCATTCGGATTGCAGCGCCCGCAGGTCCGACAAAACAAAGTCCACGCGCGATCCGGCATTCGGACCGGCGACGACCAGTGTCGCGTTTTCCATTTCAAGGCTGATCGTGCAGCTGTCGCCTTCGCAGACCGCGCCCTGAGCCTCCCAGCCGGCGCGGGTTTCGGCATTGTCCGTCACCAGCGTGCTGGAGAACGGGAAGCCTTCGGAGCCAGCGCGGTGGTTCAGCATGATCTGTGCCAGCACGCCGCCTTCGGCTTCGGCGATCTGGTAATCGTCGAGCACCAGATCGGCGACCTCGAACTCGGTTCGCGTGCTGCGCACGTCGCCGGCCTGATACCGCTGGGTCATCGCAAGCTGGCCGGTGCAGCCGTCACGTTCGAAGCTGAACTCGACCATGCCGTCCAGCGCGCTGCCATTCAGATACATCGCCAGCATCGTGCCGGTCGATTGCCCGGCGGCCGGCAGGGCCGCCAGTGTCAGGGCGGCCGTCAATAGGGCCGATACGGAAGACTTCATGCGTCCGCCTCCTGCGGGGCGGCGTAGATGTCGGTCCACAGTTCGTCGAGCGACGGCTCGGGACTGTCCTTGGCGAACTCGGCGCTGTCATTGACCACCGCCTTGATCTCTTTGTCGATCGCCTTGAGATCCTCGTCCGTGGCCAGACCGCCGGTGGTGAGCATTTCGCGCACGCGTTCGATCGGATCGCGCTCTTCGCGCATCTTCTGGACTTCTTCGCGGGTGCGGTATTTGGCCGGGTCCGACATCGAGTGACCGCGATAGCGATAGGTCATGACCTCAAGGATATAAGGGCCGTCACCGGCACGGCAGGCGGCAATCGCCTTTTCGCCCGCGGCCTTGACCGCCATCACGTCCATGCCGTCGACCGCTTCGCCCTTGATCCCGTAGGCCGCGCCGCGTTCCCACAGGTTGGGGGATTTCGTCGACCGCTTGGTCGAGGTGCCCATGGCGTATTGGTTGTTCTCGATCACATAGACGACCGGAAGGTTCCAAAGCTCGGCCATGTTGTAGCTTTCGTACACCTGGCCCTGGTTCGCTGCGCCGTCGCCGAAATAGACGAAGGTGACGTTGTCATTGCCCTTGTACTTGTCGGCAAAGCCCAGCCCCGTGCCCAGCGGCACCTGTGCACCGACGATGCCGTGGCCGCCGTAGAAATGCTTCTCTTTCGAGAACATGTGCATCGAGCCGCCCTTGCCCTTCGAATAGCCGCCTTCGCGGCCCGTGAGCTCGGCCATGACGCCTTTCGGGTCCATCCCGCAGGCCAGCATGTGGCCGTGGTCGCGGTAGCTGGTGATGCGCTTGTCGCCGTCCTTGGCCGCGGCTTCGAGGCCCACGACAACGGCTTCCTGTCCGATATACAGGTGGCAGAAGCCCCCGATCAGACCCATGCCGTAAAGCTGTCCCGCCTTCTCTTCGAATCGACGGATCAGCAGCATGTCCTTGTAGTACTTAAGCAGTTCGTCCGCCGAGACGTTTGATTTCCCGGTCGTTTTTCTCGCAGCCATCGGTGCCTCCCCCTGGTCGCGTCAGGAATAGTTTAACACTAAACCATCTTCTATACGATGCCTCGCCAAATTGCGAGGCTGAATTCCCGTCCGGTTGCGCAATCATCTGCGCAGCCGGTCGTCATGCCGCGTATTTCAGCGCGGTGCCGCTAACAACTTAGCACGGTAACACGGAATATCGATTAGCGAAGGACGATCTCGTCGCGACGGACATAACCCAGCACTTCGCGCGCCTGTTCGTCGAGCAAATCGAGGTCGAGGAAATTGTCCGACAGCCGGTGCGTGCGGTTTTCGATCTCGGCCAGTTGCAGCGCCAGCCGGTCGCGCTCTTCACGCAATTGCTCGGCATCGGCTTCGATCTGGATGCGGCGGAACAGCCCGTATTCGCCCTGCACGGCGGCGAAGGTCAGGTAGGCGCCGAAGGTGCTGGTGATCGCGTAAAAGATGACGGGCCCGAAGGCGGGACGTTTTTTGTTCATGGTGCTGCGCGACTGCTCTGGGGCGGCCTCTGATGGGCCTTTGGCGAAAGGATGCCACAGCAGGGGCGCGAGGGGAAGCACTGTCGCAAGGACGCGGGGTTACGCTGGACAGACGCCGCATCCGGGCGCCACCCTGCGGGAATGGGAGGAAGACCATGACCGACATATCCCCTGCACCAAGCGCGCCGCGCAGCGATCTGGGCACCCACGAGGTCCAGAACCAGCCCGATTTCCGGTATCGCGATCCGTGGGCGGGCGACCGCACGCTGCGCCGGGCCCTGGGCGAGGACGCGGCACTGGCCGATTTCGGCGCGCGCCTTGCCGCGCCCGACATCCGCGAGGCCGCGCGCGATGCGCAGGTGGTCAAGCCGATGCTGCGCAGTTTCGACCGGTCGGGGCGGCGGCTGGACGAGGTTCATTTCCACCCCGGCTATCACACCCTGATGGCGCTGGGGCTGGAAGCCGGCTACGCCGCGACCGCGTGGGACGGCACCGGCACTCATCTGCGCCATGCCGCGATCAATTACATGATGAGCCAGGTCGAGCCGGGCGTCTGCTGCCCGATGACCATGACTTATGCCGCCGTGCCCGCGCTGCAGGCCGATCCCGCGCTGGCCGCATTGTGGCAGCCGCGCCTGACCGCCCCCGCCTATGATCCCGCGCGCGTTTCGGTCGACCGCAAGGCTGCCGCGACGATGGGCATGGCGATGACGGAAAAGCAGGGCGGCTCGGATGTGCGGGCCAATTCCACGCGGGCTGTGCCGGATGGCGAGGGTTATCGCCTGCACGGGCACAAATGGTTCTGCTCGGCGCCGATGTGCGACGGCTTCCTGACGCTGGCGCAGCTGGACGGGGCGATCACCTGTTTTCTGGTGCCGCGCTGGCTGCCCGACGGGACGCGCAACCCGTTCACCATCCTTAGGCTCAAGGACAAGCTGGGCAATCACGCCAATGCCTCGTCCGAGATCGAGTATGACGGCACATGGGCGCAAAGACTGGGCGAGCCGGGGCGCGGCGTGCAGACGATCATCGAGATGGTGCATCACACGCGGCTCGATACCGCGATGGCGCCTGCGGGTCTGATGCGTGCGGCCCTGTCCGAAGCGCTGCAATGGGCGCAGGGGCGGCGGGTGTTCCAGAAGGGCCTGATCGACCAGCCGCTGATGCGCGCGGTGCTGGCCGATCTGTCGCTTGAGGCGGAAGCCGCGCTGCTATTGGCGCTCGACGTGGCGCGGGCCTTCGACGATCCGTCGCGCAGGCCCTATGCGCGGATTTCGGTGGCTCTGGCCAAGTTCATCTCGAACAAACTCGCGCCCGGCATGATTTATGAATGCATGGAGTGTCTTGGCGGCATGGGATACGTCGAAGACACGCCGCTGCCGATGCTCTACCGAGAGGCGCCGCTCAACTCGATCTGGGAAGGGTCGGGGAATGTGATCTGCCTCGATATCCTGCGCACGCTGATGCGCGAGCCCGAGGCGGGCGCAATGCTGAACGCGCGGCTCGATGCGGCGCGGGGCCACGATCCTCGTTACGACGCCGCGCTGGAGGCCCATCGCGAACGCTGGCCCACTCTGCCGCCCGAGGCCGAGGCGCGCTGGTTCGCCGAATCGCTGGCAACCTTGCTGACCGGCGCGGTGATGATCGCCGAAAGCCCCTTCGCGAGCGAATGGATGGCCACCCGTCTGGGCGCGCGGGGGCGGATTGCGGGCGCGGTCGGCACGCTCGATGCGGACGCGCTGCTCGACGCGATGGCAGGCTGAACGCGCTCAGTCGCCGTCATGGCCCGAAAGCTCGTCGAGCACGCGGGTCATGATCAGCGCCACGCCGCCCACCAGCAATGAGCGGCCGATGGAATCGGTCACGTTCGACGGCGCGAAGGCCCTTGCGCCGTCCCGGCCGACCTGTGCCGCGCGCCGCAGCCGCTTGTTGCGCGGCGCGTCGCCTGCCTGCGCGGGATCGGGGACATGGCCGACGCGCGGCTGCGCGATGAGCAGCCCGGCCCCGATTGCCAGCATGCCGCCCGCATAGGCGACCGGCGACCAGCGATCACGGCTGGCATCAGACAGGGAATGGTCAATCGAATCAATGACATCGTCGGGATGCGAAAGCCCGGAACGCGATTTGCTGAAGAACATGGAGCTACTCCTGTTTCCAAGCAAACGTGACAGGCGCGGCTATCGTTCCCTCTTGCCCCAAAGGAAAGCCCCCGAAGCCCGAAAAAAAGCGTAAGAGGGCACAGGAAATCCGTGCATTGCGCGGAAAGCCCGATACTGTTGTTTCTTGCTCTGCGTATTCAGGCCGAGTCTCTTGCGCGATGGCGGTGCCATCTTGGATGCGAACCCCGATGACGTTTCAATTCTCTGACGACGCTCCGGCGATCTATGACCGCGTGCTGGTCCCGATCTGGTTCGGTCGCTGGGCCGAGGCGCTGGTGGATCTGGTCGATCCCAAGCCCGGCGAACAGGTGCTGGACGTGGCCTGCGCGACCGGCGTGACCACGCGGCTGGTCTTTGACCGCGTCGCGCCCGCCGGACGGGTCGACGGGCTTGACGGCAATGCGGCCATGCTGGCGCAGGCGCAGAAACTGTCCGAGGGACGCCCCATCGCCTGGATCCGAGCCGACGTCACGCAGCGCGCCGATCCCGATGAAGGCTATGACGCGATCCTGTCGCAGTTCGGCTACCATTCCTTTCCCGACAAACCGGCGGCGCTGGCCTCGCTCAGCGCGCAGCTGGCGCCGCGCGGGCGTCTGGCCTGTTCGGTCTGGGACGGTCACAGCGCCTATACCCGCGCGCTGTGCGATGCGGTCGAGCGGCATGTCTCGGCCGATCTGGCCGCGCAGATGCGATCATTGCGCGAAACGGCGGGGGCGCATGAACTGGCGCAGGATTTCCTTGCTGCCGGTTTGCACGACGTAAGGGTGATCCGGCAGGAAAAGATGATCGAGATCCCGCCGGTTCGCGATTTCGTGCCCAAGCATCTGGCCGCGCTGCCGCTGGGCGGCGTGTTCGGTGCGATCGATTCCTGCCTGCGCGACGCGCTGATCGCCGATGTCGAAGCCACGCTCGCCCCGCTCATGCAAGACGACCGGATTGTGTATCCGGACGCCGTGCATGTCGTGATGGGCCACAGGTAGGCGGTCGGTCCGGGGCCTTGGCGGGGCGTCAGATCCCCTCTTTCATCCGGCTCTTACGCCGTCCGGTCAGCACCATGCCCGGTGCGTTCAGCCGTTCCTCGGGCCCGACCCAGGCATAGGCCAGAAGGCAGGGGTCCAGATCGGCGGTGGTGATCCGGTGCTCATGCTCGGCCCGGTTCAAAATCAGCGAGCCGGGGGCATGCACGGCGGCATCGTTTTCCGACCATGCGCCCGAGATCGAGATATAGCTTTCCTCGATATCCTTGTGGCTGTGCTGCGGATAGACCGTGCTCGGTGCGAACAGCACAAAGCCAAGGATCAAGCGCTCCGAAACGACCGGGCCACGCGGGCCCAGCACTTCGCAATAGGCGTATTTCTTGGCCAGTGATCTGGGCACCTTTTCGTAGCCGTATTCCCATGTCAGCAGCGGCGCGACCCGCGACAGCGCACGCGCCATGCCGGTCATCGCGCCCCGCTCGCCCAGATCCAGCGCGCGGGGCAGGTGGGCGGTGACGGGTTTCTCGGTCGGCGCGCGCTGGGTCAGCGCGGGATTGGTGTCGATGAGCAACGACAGCGCGTCGCGCACCCGCTTGCGATGCGCGCGGATCAGCCGGCTGCCGCCGGCCGATCCATGACGGTATAGCGCGTCGAATTCCCGCAGCAGGTAGAGCCATGCGGGCATGTCCTGAAGGCGCTGAGCCTCGGGCACGAAATCCGGCGAAGCGACTGGCTCCATCGCTTACCCCAGTTCTGGCGCCACGGGCACAATCACCCGACCACGGATCTGGCCCTTCAGGAATTTGGGCGCGGCGTCGATCACCTCGGCAAAGGGCAGCTCAACCGACAGCGCGTCGAGCTTGTCGAGATCCAGCTCGGAGGCCAGCGCATCCCACGCGGCGCGGCGGCGATCGGCCGGGCACATCACGCTGTCCACACCCGCCAGCGTCACGCCGCGCAGGATGAAGGGGGCGACGCTTGCGGGCAGGTCCATCCCTGCCGCCAGACCGCAGGCCGCGACCGTGCCGCCATAGCGCGTCATCGACAGCAGGTTCGCCAGCACCGCCGAACCCGCGACATCGACGCCGCCCGCGAAGCGTTCTTTGTTCAGCGCGCGGGGTTTGCCCGACAATTCGTCGCGGGCGACGATGCTCGACGCGCCCAGCGAGGTCAGGAACTCTGCCTCTTCCGCGCGCCCGGTGACCGCCGCGACATCGTAGCCGCGCCCGGCCAGCAGCGTCACGGCGACACTGCCCACGCCGCCCGCAGCGCCGGTCACGGCGACGGGGCCCGCATCCGGTGCGACGCCGTGCTTTTCAAGGGCCTGCACGCACAGCATGGCCGTGTAGCCCGCCGTGCCGATCGCCATCGCGCGCTTCATCGAGATTGCCTCGGGCAGCGGCACCAGCCAGTCTCCCTTCACGCGGGCGAATTTGGCCAGCCCGCCCCAATGCACTTCGCCGACGCCCCAGCCGTTCAGCACGACCTTGTCGCCAGCCTTGTAATCCGGGTGGCTGCTTTCGCGCACGATGCCCGAGAAATCGATCCCGGGCACCATCGGGAACTTGCGCACCACGGGCGAGGCGCCGGTGATCGCCAGCGCGTCCTTGTAGTTCAGGGTCGAATAGGCGACCTCGACCAGCACGTCGCCCTCGGGCAGCTGAGCTGTGTCGACCTGCGTTTGCGAGACACTCTGCGCGTCGTCGGTCTTCTCGATCAGGATGGCATCGAACATGCGGGCTCCTCCTTGGAGATTGGGGAAATCAGGGTGAAATAGGTGTCGGCGAAGCGCCGCAGCGGGGCAGGGCTTCCCTCCATCTTGGCGCGCAGCACCGCACCTTCCCAGCCGGTCCAGAACATGGCGGCCAGGGCGTCAGGATCGGTGCCGGGCGGCAACTCTGCCGCGCGCAGGCAGCGCGCGGTGCGGGTCTGCCAGTCATTGAGGACCGCGATCAGGGCGGCGCGGAAATCTTCGGGCAGGGCGCCCATTTCCTGCCCCAGATTGCCGATCAGGCAGCCGCGGCGGAAGTTGTGCCGCGCCATCCCGGCCTCGGCATCGCGGGTGAAAGCGCGCAGCCGGTCGAGCGGCGGCAGGCTGTCATCGGACAAGGCGCTTTCCAGCTTGGCCACGAAATAGCCGTGATAGGCCTCGATCAGCGCGCTGCCGAACGCGGCCTTGGACGGGAAATGGTGGTAGAAACTGCCCTTCTGCACGCCCGCAGCCCTGAGGATCTCATCGACCCCCGTCGCGCCGTATCCCTTTTCCGTCAGATGGATCAGCCCCGCGCGGATCAGGCGCTGCCGGGTCTCGGACCGGTCGGGCGCGGTGCGCGGACGGCCCCGCGGACGCGGTTGCGCGACAAGCGCATCAGGGGACGACTCAGGGGCGGTGGGCTGGCTCATGCCAATTAATTGACAGATCGGTCTGTTAAATGCAAGCCAAGCCTTTGCGGGCCTATACCTCGCCCAATCCCGCCTGTGGCAGCAGGGTCGCGATCTTGTAGAGCAGGGATTTCGCGGCGCGGTGGCGGGGATGCTCTTCGTCCCCGGCAATCGCGCGCAGGGCCTCGCCCAGAACGGCGGCCTCGTCCGGGGTCAGGGCGATGGCAGGCAGCACGAGCGGCGCGCGCAGGATATAGCCAAGCCCGCGCTCGCCCTCGACCGGGATGCCGGTGGCGGCCATCATCGTCATGTCGCGCCAGATCGTGCGGGTCGAGACGCCCATCGCATCGGCCAGTTCGGCCGCCGTGTGCAGCTTTCCGTCGCGCAGGATCTGAACGAGGTCGTAAAGGCGTTGGTCGCGGTTCATCAATCTACCCCCAACTGACAAAATACTGTCAGGAGAACCGCGCCGCCACCCCCTTCGGTGCCGGATTCAGTCTAGGATCGCGGCGCGCACTGCCCTATTTCAGGGATGAAATCAGCGCCCGACCGGCCGAGCAGCGTCGAACGGGCCCCGCAGAAAGGGACTGAGCCATGCTCAACAATATTGGTATTCCCGGCATTCTTCTGATCGCCGTGGTCGTCCTCGTGCTCTTTGGTCGCGGCAAGGTCGCCGGCCTGATGGGCGAAGTCGGCAAGGGCATCACTGCCTTCAAGCGCGGCGTCAAGGATGGCAGCGAAGAGCTGGAAAATCAGCGCGAGACCCCGGCCGAGGGCGCGCGCGACGTGACCCCCGCCGAAGCCGAACGCGACCGTACCTGAACGGTACACCGCGCGGTTCGTCCGCGCATTCTCCGGTCGCAGCAAGGAGCGGCGCATGTTCGACATCGGTTGGTCGGAAATGATGGTCGTCGGCGTGGTGGCGCTGATTGTGGTGGGTCCCAAGGACCTGCCCAAGATGTTTCACACGCTGGGCGAGTTCACGGGCAAAGCCCGGGGCATGGCGCGCGAATTCCAGCGCGCGATGGATGCTGCGGCCAAGGAATCCGGTGTCGGCGACATCGCCCGTGACTTCAAGCGCGCCTCGTCGGGGAAAGCCCTGAAGGAAGCCGCCGGTTTCGACGATATCGAGAAGGAATTCCGCGATATCGGGCGGCTGAAGCCGGATGTGCGCACGCCGTCCTCGCAAACCGGCAAGACCTATTCCAAGAACGGGCCGACCCTTCCGCCCGATCCCGATTCGCCGCGTCCCCCCGCCGGGAACCCGGTGCAATCGGCCGAGGCCATGGCCGACGAGTTCGAAGCCGAGGATGACGAGATCGTTGCGCAGGATCTCGCGCGCCGGAACGCCGAGATGTCGGCGACCGAGGCCGAGCGCCTGAAAAAGGTCCAGAAATCCGAGGCCGCGCGCCGTAAGGCCGCCGATATCCGCGCCCGCCGCGAGGCGGACACACAGACGGAAGCACCGGCAGCGGCGGCGCCCTCGACCGAGGCATCCGCGGAGGCACCTGCAGCGGAAACGCCCGCGCCGAAGACCACCACCCGCAAGGCTCCGGCGAAGAAAGCCACGTCCGACGCGTCGAAGACCGCGCCCGCCAAAAAAACGGCTGCGAAGAAGACGCCCGCCAAATCGACGGCCACCAAAGCGACCGCGCCCAAATCCGCGCCCGCGCAGGAAGCCGCGTCCAAAAGCACAGCGAAGACCGCCGCGCCCCGCAAATCGCGGGCCAAGGCCCCGGCGTCGGGCGCGACGTCCGGCACGGCTACCGATACCGCTTCGGGCAGCGGCACCTCCGCAACCCCGACTGACAGCGAGTCCTGATAGATATGGCCGCCAATACCAACACCCAGGATTCGATCGACGATACCTCGGCCCCGCTAATCGAGCATCTGGCCGAGCTGCGCACCCGGCTGATCTGGTCGGTAGTGGCCTTCGTTGTCGCGATGGTGCTCTGTTTCACCGTCGGCGACCAGCTTCTCGACTTCCTGCTCAAGCCGATCGAATCGACCATGCGGTCGCTGGGCAACCCCAATCCTGTGATGCAGTACACCGCGCCGCAGGAATACTTCTTCACGCTGGTACAGATCTCGGTCGTGGGCGGCTTCGTCTTGTCCTTCCCGGTGATCGGCTACCAGCTCTGGCGCTTCGTCGCGCCCGGCCTTTACAAGTCCGAGCAGAGCGCCTTCCTGCCGTTCCTGATCTCGTCGCCCGCCTTGTTCCTCGCGGGCGCCGCCTTCGCGCATTACGTCGTCGTGCCGATGGCGATGAGCTTTTTCCTTGGCTTCGCCGATCTGCCCTCGCTGGTCGCCGCGTATTTCGCCCAAGGCGATCTGAGCGTGACGCCGGGCGAGGTCGCAACCCGCGAAGGGATCGAGATCGTCTTCAACGGCAAGGTCAACGAGACACTCGACATCACGCTGAAGATGATCATCGCCTTCGGCCTGTGCTTCCAGCTGCCGGTCTTGCTGACGCTGATGGGCAAGGCCGGGCTGATCTCGGCGGCGGCGCTGCGCAATGGGCGCAAATGGGCGGTCGTGGGCATTCTGGCGCTCGCCGCTCTGGTGACGCCGCCGGATGTGATTACGCAGGTGATCCTGTTCTCGGTCGTCTACGCGCTTTATGAAATCTCCGTTCTGCTGGTGGCGCGTGTCGAGAAGAAGCGCAACGCCGATCTGATGGCCGAAGGCCTGCTGGACCCCGAAGATCTCGAAGACTAATGGACGACGTATCGCTGAAACGGATCGCCGAGGCGCTCGAGCGCCTCAGCCCGCCGCCCGCCGCGGCCCCGGATTTTACGCAGGCCGACGCATTCGTCTGGCATACCGGGCCCGAACGGCTGGTGCCGGTGACGCAGGTCAATCGGGTGCCACTGGCGCTGCTCAAGGCGATCGGGCGGGCGCGCGACATCCTGCTGCAGAACACGCTGCAATTCGCCCGGGGCTATGCCGCGAACAACGCGCTGTTGTGGGGCGCGCGGGGAATGGGCAAGTCGTCACTGGTGAAAGCCGTCCATGCCGAGGTGCTGGCGCAGGGCCTGCCCTGCACGCTGGTCGAGATCCAGCGCGAGGATCTGCCCAGCGTGGGCCGCCTGCTGGGCCATCTGCGCACCGCGCCGGAACAACGGTTCGTGCTGTTTTGTGACGATCTTTCGTTTTCCCATGACGACCAGCATTACAAATCCCTCAAGGCGCTGCTCGATGGCGGGATCGAGGGGCGGCCGGATAATGTGATCCTCTATGCCACATCGAACCGGCGTCACCTGATGCCGCGCGACATGATCGAGAACGAGCGGTCCTCGGCGATCTCGCCTTCCGAGGCGGTCGAGGAAAAGGTTTCGCTGTCGGATCGGTTCGGGCTGTGGCTGGGTTTCCATCCCTGTTCGCAGGACGAATATCTGGCGATGATCGACGGCTATGTCGCCGAGCACAATCTGTCGGTCGACCCCGAGCAGCTTCGCGCCGAGGCGATCGAATGGCAGGCGACGCGCGGCGGGCGGTCGGGCCGGGTGGCGTGGCAGTTCTTCTGCGACCTTGCCGGGCGGATGGGCAAAGCGATCTGAGGCGGAACGGTGCGTGCCTCACGCACCCTACAGCCGCGCGCTTAGTCGGGGATCCAGCGCGCAAGCCGCGCCGCGTTCACGCCACGGTCCGAATAGCCGAACCGCGCGCGCGACAGCGCAACGATGCGCGTGCCATCGCCTTCGGGTATCAGCCGGATCGAGACGTAATCGGGAAAGCGCATCAGCGCGGTCCGCGCGATCCAGGTGCCGGACATCTCGTCTCCCGCCAGCAGCTCGGCCCCTTCGCGCCGCGCGGTCACGGCGATCCGCTCGGCCGCCTCGTCCGGCGATAGCGCGACGACACGGTCGACGCGCGCGAAATTAGGGCGCTCGGGGTCGGGCGCGGTCACCGGGTCCACATTCCAGACCTGCGGATCGGACGGCGCGACGCGGACATAGACGGCGAAAGCAAGGAACAGCGCCACAAGCGCCGCGAGCATGATCAGGATCAGCAGAAGGGGGCGCAGCATCGGGACCTCGGGTCTGGGAAAGGGAGAGCGGCGCGCCGCAGGCGAAACGGGCGGCGCCGTGTTCTTGGAGCGAAGTTAACACCCGGCGCCCCTCGCTTGCCAAGCCCTTGCGGCCCGTCCCCCGGAAGCGTGATCGCGGGGCCGCAACGCTATGCGCAGTGAAAACCGCGATTGCGGGCCGGTTAGCGGGATTTTGCGCGTGTTTCAGCCTGTCACGCAGTGTGATAGGCGGCTTGCTTGCATTGGGGCCTCCTTCGGCTAGAACCAGCAAAAATCAAGAGCAGGAAGAGCATGTCGGTATCCCTCGTGATCCTCGCCGCCGGTCTTGGCAGCCGGATGAATTCGGAGCGCCCGAAGGTCTTGCACCCGATCGGCGGCGCGCCGCTGCTGGCGCATGCGATGCGCGCGGGCGATACGCTGGAACCTGAGCGCGTCGTGGTCGTCACCGGCCACGGGGCCGAGGCGGTCGCCAAGGCCGCCCGCTCCGAGAACCCCGATGTCCGCATTGCCCATCAGGCCGAACAGCGCGGCACGGCCCATGCCGTGGCGCAGGCCCGCGACGCGCTTGACGGCTTTCAGGGCGACGCGGTGGTGCTGTACGGAGACACGCCCTTCGTGAGCGGCGCGACGCTGGACGCGATGCGCGAGGCGCGCGCGCGCCATGCGGTGGTTGTGCTGGGTTTCGAGGCCGCCGATCCGGGCCGCTACGGCCGGCTGGTCATGGCGGGCGACGAGCTGGAGCGGATCGTCGAATTCAAGGATGCGAACGCGGAAGAGCGCGCCATCACCCTGTGCAATTCCGGCGTGGTCTGCGCCGAGGCCCCGGTACTTTTCGAACTGATCGACGGTGTGGGCGACGATAATGCCGCCGGGGAATTCTACTTAACCGACATCGTGGCCATTGCCAGACAAAAGGGTCTGTCGGTCGGCGTGGTGCGCTGCGACGAGGCCGAGACGCTGGGTATCAACACCCGCGCCGAGCTGGCCGCCGCCGAAAGCGCCTTTCAGGCGCGCAAGCGGGCCGAGGCGCTGGAAGACGGCGTGACGCTGATCGCGCCCGAGACGATCTTCTTCTCGCTCGACACGTTCGTCGGGCGCGACGCGGTGGTCGGGCCCAACGTGGTCTTTGGCCCCGGCGTGACGGTGGAAAGCGACGCGGTGATCCGTGCCTTCTGCCATCTTGAGGGCTGTCATGTCAGCCGGGGGGCCTCGGTCGGGCCCTTCGCGCGGTTGCGCCCCGATGCCTATCTGGCCGAACACACGCATGTCGGCAATTTCGTCGAGATCAAGAACGCCAATATCGACGAGGGCGCGAAGATCAATCACCTGACCTATATCGGCGATGCCGATGTGGGCGAGCGGACGAATGTCGGCGCGGGCACGATCACCTGCAATTACGACGGCGTCTTCAAGCACCGCACGGTGATCGGCAAGGACGTGTTCGTGGGCTCGAACACGATGCTTGTCGCGCCGGTCCGGGTGGGCGACGCCGCGATGACGGGCTCGGGCTCGGTCATCACCACGGATGTCGAGGCGGGGGCGCTGGCGCTGGGACGCGCGCGGCAGGTGGTCAAGCCGGGCCTTGCGCGCAGCCTGATGGCGCGGCTGAAGGCCAAGAAGGCCGAGACCAAGAAAAGCGAGGGCTGAGCGATGTGCGGAATTGTCGGTGTGCTGGGATCGCACGAGGTCGCGCCCCTGATTCTGGAAAGCCTCAAGCGGCTGGAGTATCGCGGCTATGACAGCGCGGGCATTGCCACGGTGAATGCGGGCAAGCTGGATCGCCGCCGCGCGGTGGGCAAACTGGTGAACCTGTCGGATCTGATGGTGCACGACGCGCTGCCGGGCCGGGCGGGGATCGGCCATACC
Organism: Rhodobacter sp. NTK016B; assembly: GCF_017303295.1. Classification (GTDB taxonomy): domain Bacteria; phylum Pseudomonadota; class Alphaproteobacteria; order Rhodobacterales; family Rhodobacteraceae; genus Pararhodobacter. Next base: position 119,257 of record NZ_JAFKOK010000016.1, read on the forward strand.
CGCTGGGCCACGCATGGCGAACCCAATGTGACGAACGCGCATCCTCATCGCTCGGGGCCGGTTGCGGTGGTTCATAACGGCATCATCGAGAATTTCCGCCCGCTGCGCGAGGAACTCGCCGCCGCCGGGATCGCCCGCGAAAGCGACACCGATACCGAGGTGATCGCACAGCTCACGCGCCATCACATGGATCAGGGCATGGATCCGCAACAGGCGGTCGGCGCGACCCTGACCCGGCTGGAAGGGGCCTTTGCGCTGGCCTTCCTGTTCGACGGGCAGGACAACCTGATGATCGGCGCGCGCAAGGGCTCGCCGCTGGCCGTGGGCTGGGGCGAGGGCGAGATGTTCCTCGGCTCGGACGCGATCGCGCTGGCGCCGATGACCGACCGCATCACCTATCTTGAAGAGGGCGACTGGGTCGTCGTCACGCGCGAAGGCGCGACCTTCTACGACCATGACGGCCAGCGGGTGAACCGCTCTGTGGCGAAGATCCAGCTTGAGCAGACCCGCGTCGACAAGGCCGGGCACAAGCATTTCATGGCCAAGGAAATCGCCGAGCAGCCCTCGGTTCTGGGCGCCGGGCTGACCCATCACCTGACCCGCGACGGCAACGCGCTGGCCTTCCCGCCCGAGGTCGACTTCAGCCAGTGCGACCGGGTGACGATGGTCGCCTGCGGGACCGGTCACTACGCGACGCAAGTGGCGAAATACTGGTTCGAACAGATCGCGGGCCTGCCCTGCGACATCGATATCGCCAGCGAATTCCGCTACCGCGAGCCGGTGCTCAGCGACAAGGGTGTGGGCATCTTCGTCAGCCAATCGGGCGAGACCGCCGACACGCTGGCCGCGCTGCGCCATGTGGATGGCAAGCTGGCCTTCACGCTGGGCGTGGTCAACGTGGCGACCTCGTCCATCGCGCGCGAGACCGATGTCGCGCTGCCGATCCTTGCCGGGCCCGAGATCAGCGTGGCCTCGACCAAGGGCTTCACCGCGCAATTGCTGGTGCTGCTGTTGCTGGCGCTGAAGGCTGCGCATGATCGCGGGCGGCTTGACGATGCGGGGCTGGCCGCGAAGCTGGCCGAGCTCAAGGTGCTGCCCGGCACGCTGGCGCAGGCGCTTGACCGCGAGCCCGAGATCGAGGCGCTGGCGCACAAGATCTCGGCCGCGCAGGACGTGCTGTTTCTGGGCCGCGGCGTGATGTACCCGCTGGCGCTGGAAGGCGCGCTCAAGCTCAAGGAGCTGAGCTATATCCATGCCGAAGGCTATGCCTCGGGAGAGCTGAAACACGGCCCCATCGCGCTGATCGACGAGACGCTGCCGGTGATCGTGCTGGCCCCGCGCGACGCGCTTTATGACAAGACCGTCTCGAACATGCAGGAAGTCATGGCGCGGCAGGGCAAGGTGGTGCTGATCTCGGACCGCGCGGGCCTTGAGGAGGCGGGCAAGGTCTGGGCGACGCTGGCGATGCCCAGCGTCTCGGACCTGATCGCCCCCATCGTCTACGCGATCCCGGCGCAGATGCTGGCCTATCACACCGCGCTGGCACGCGGCACCGATGTGGACCAGCCGCGCAATCTGGCGAAATCGGTGACGGTGGAATAAGCTGCCCTTCATTGCCGCAAGGGGGGAGCCATGGCCAAGCAATTCGCCGCGTTCGAGGACGATCACCTGCGCATCATCGCCGCGCAGAATATGTTCTTCGTGGGCACCGCCGCGCCCGGGGGGCGGGTGAATATCTCTCCCAAAGGAATGGACAGCCTGCGCGTGACGGGGCCGAACCGGGTGGTCTGGCTCAATGTTACGGGCTCGGGGAACGAGACGGCGGGGCATCTGCAACTTGCCCCGCGCATGACGGTGATGTGGTGCTCTTTCGACCGTCGGCCGATGATCCTGCGCGCTTATGGAACGGCGCGTGCCATCCATCCGCGCGATGCGGATTGGGCATCGCTGTATGCGCTGTTCGAGCCGATCCCCGGTGCGCGGCAGATCTACGACATGACGGTCGAGATGGTGCAGACCTCGTGCGGCTACGCGGTGCCGTTCTTTGAGCATCAGGGCCCCCGCGACACGCTGCGACACTGGGCCGAAACCAAGGGACCCGACGGCGTCGAGGCCTATTGGGACGAAAAGAACCGCACCACGCTGGACGGTTTCGCGACCGGGATTCTTGACTGACCGACGCCTGATCCGCGCATAGGTTGATCCGGTCGCCGCGCCCGCGCGTATCCGTTGGATAACGCATTCCGGAGGTCCCATGTCGCTGTCCCGTCGCCAGATGCTGCTCGCCGTTTCTGCCTTCGGGCTTACCTTTGTGCCGGCCGCCTGCGCCCGACGGCCCGAGGCATCGACCACGCCCGCTGGTTCGATCACGCTAGACGAGGTCTTTGTCGGCGAGGTCCGCGGGCGCGGCGTGTTCGAGGTCGATCTCACCGGCTCGCAGCGGCGCTTCTCGGCTCGTTTGCACGGTCGTCTGGATGGCGACCGGCTGATCGTGGCTGAGGACTTCGTCTATGATGACGGGCAGGAGGGGCGGCTGACCTGGGTTTTCGAGCGCGCCGGGCCGGGGCGCTGGACCGGGCGGCGCGAGGATACCGTAGGCGTGGCCGAGGTGGTCGAACAGGGCGACACGATCCGCATGGATTACACCGCCGATTTCGAGACGCCCGACGGCGTGACGCGGCTGGCATTCTCGGACGTGATCTATCGCGCACCGGACGGAAAGGTTATCAACGAGGCGATCGTGCGGCGCTGGGGTCTTCCCGTCGGCCGCGTGCGCTTCGAGATGACCCGGGAATGACACAGACCACAATCGACGATGCCATGGCCGCGCTGAACGCGCAGGCTGATCCCGCCCGCGCCGGGGAAATGCGCGCCTATCACAAGATCGACCGGGGCTATCTGGGCCTGTCGAACCCACAGGTGGATGATCTGGTCAAGATATGGCGCGAGGGCGCCAGCGTCGAGGATCGCGTGGCACTGGCCGCGGCGTTGTGGGAGACGAATATCCACGAGGCAATGGTCGCGGCGGCGAAACTGCTGACGCAGGCGCGGATGAGACCGGATGCCGAGGCCTGGGCGCTGATCGCGCACTGGGCCGAAGGGTTCGAGGGTTGGGCGGTGGCCGATCATGCCTCGTCGGCAGGGGCGCGGCGGCTGGCGGCGGACCCGTCGCGGCTCGATCAGCTCGAGGCCTGGACCAACCATGACAACATGTGGACCCGCCGCGCCGCGCTGGTGATGACGCTGCCCTGGGCGCGGCTCAACAACCTCAAACCCGCCGATGCCGAGGCGCGTGAGCGTGTGCTGGGCTGGGCGGTGGGCTATGCCGAGGATCGCGACTGGTTTATCCAGAAGGCGGTGGCCTGGTGGCTGCGCGATCTGTCCAAGCATGATGGCGAACGCGTCGTGGCATGGATGGCCGAGCATGGCGACCGGCTGAAGCCCTTCGCGCGCAAGGAAGCGCTGCGGATATTGGAAGGGTAGGACGGCCCGGCCACGCTCCCGCCCGCCCACCCCGCTTGGCCGGGCCGCCCCACCCTGCGGCGGAGGGCGCGCGCGCATCCGGCGTCGCGGGAGTATTTTCGGCAGAGTGAAAGGGGAAGCGTGCTCCCTTTTACTCTGCGCCGGTACTCAGCAGAAGCCTTTGGCCAGACGCAAGCCGCCCACCGGGATGTCGCGGCGGTTGAGCATCGGCGCGCCGAGGCGTTTCTGCGCCATCGGATGGGCCGGGTCCAGGACGCCCAAGCGCGACAGGAGCGCGGTGATCGCCGCTTCCGAGGCGCGGGTGCCGCCATCGACGATCTTGAGCGCGACGCCCAGTCCCTGCGCCGGAAGGATCGCCACGAAGACCGCCTCGGCGCCGGTCTTGATCGCCACGCCGTCCATCACCTGCATGAGCTCGGTGCAGGCGCGCGTCGCGCCCGCGACCATTTCAGGATGGGCGACCATCGCCTCGCGCAGGGCAACCATCGCCCGGCCGCGCGCGTCGCTTTCGGTGGCGGTGGCAAAGCGTGCCATGGCGCGGCCCAGACCGGCCAGCGTGGTGGCGAAGTTGGGGGCCGAACAGCCGTCGATACCGTAGCCGGGGCTGTCTTCGCCGGTGACGTCCTCGAAAGCCTCTTTCACCGCTTTCTGCACCGGGTGGTCGGCTTCGACGTAATCGGGTCCGCCGCCCAGATGCTGGTTGAGCATCAGAAAGCCCGCATGTTTGCCCGAGCAGTTATTGTGCAACTGGCAGGCGGAATCGCCGGTGCAGATCAGCCGGTCGCGTTCGGGAATGTCGTCGGGGATCTGCACGCCGCAGCGCAGGTCGCTTTCGGAAAGCCCCAGATCGGCGAGCCATGCCGCGACCTCGTGCGTGTGGATCGCCGCGCCCTGATGTGAGGCGCAGGCCAGCGCCAGCCGCTTTTGCGGCAGCGCGCGCCCCGCGCCCGTGTCCAGAAGCGGCAAGGCCTGCACCATCTTGCATGACGAGCGCGGATAGATCACCGCGCCGGGATCGCCCCAGGCTTCGACGACGCCACCGGCATCGCAGATCACCGCATGCCCGCAATGGAGCCCTTCCAGAATGTCGCCTCGCCAGACTTCAATCATCGGGATGGCGCCCGAACCCACGTCACCCACGCCGGGCCTCCTTCACAGTTGCGCAATATTCCGCCAACAGGGGTTCCTCCCCCCCCGAAATTCACGGTAATACACACACTACCGGTCAAACCCCTGTTGCGCCATATGAAAGCCTTGTGCGACAAGGCCCGGACGCGAGGGGAACAGACACACGCTGGAGGCACGAAAGGCAGATGGCAGCATCGATCAAATTCGGCGCGGCGGGCGCGGTCATGGCGCTCATGGCAGCGATCCCCGCGCAGGCGCAGGATTCGACCAACCGGGTCGCGGTGGAAACCGCGTGGAGCGTGTTCGTCGACGGGACGCCGCGCGAATGCTGGGCCGTATCGGCCCCGCAGGAAACCATCAACACGCGTGACGGGCGTGCCGTGAGCGTGCGGCGGGGCGATATCCTGTTGTTCGCGACCTTCCGGCAGGGCCAGAGCGGCGCGCCCGAAGTGTCGTTCACGGGCGGGTATCCGTTCGCGCCCGAATCGACCGTCGAGGTCACGGTCGGCACCGACACCTACCAGCTGATCACCGATGGTGAATGGGCTTGGGCCGCGTCGCCGGAAGAGGATGCGCGCATCCTCAACTCGTTCCGGGCGGGGCAGGACGCGGTGCTGGTGGCGCGCTCGACGCGCGGAACCCGGACCGAAGACCATTTCTCGCTGTTCGGCATCACCGCCGCGACCGAGGAAGCTCAGAGCCGCTGCGCGGAATAACGCGCGTCGCGGCGAAGATTTCAGGCCGCCGGGCTGTTCAGCCCGGCGGCTTTTTCCTATATGCTACGCTTGCCTTTCGCGCAGCCCAGACGGAGACGCGCATGACTGCCCCCATCACGCAAGACGTCCTGACCATCCCCCGCAAGGCGCAGGAGGGCGAGACGCCCAACCTGATCGGCATGACCCGCGAGCAACTGCGCGCGGCGCTGATCGCGCATGGCACACCCGAGAAACAGGCGAAGATGCGGGAGGGGCAGGTCTGGCAGTGGCTCTATTACTGGGGCGCGCGCGAATTCACGACGATGACCAACCTGTCCAAGAATTACCGCGCCTTTCTGGACCGGACCTTTCAGATCAAACTGCCCGAGGTCGTCACCCGGCAGGTTTCGGCTGACGGCACCCGCAAATACCTGTTGCGGATTGATGGCGGGCACGAGGTCGAAGCGGTCTATATCCCCGAAGAGGGGCGCGGCACCCTGTGCATTTCCAGCCAGGTCGGCTGCACGCTGACCTGTTCGTTCTGCCATACCGGCACGCAAAAGCTGGTGCGCAACCTGACGCCCGCCGAGATCGTCGGACAGATCATGGTGGCGCGCGACGATCTGGGCGAATGGCCCGAACCCGGCCAGCCCAAGCCCGAAGAGCGGCTAATTTCCAATGTCGTGCTGATGGGGATGGGCGAGCCGCTCTATAATTTCGACAATGTGCGCGACGCGATGAAGATCGTCATGGATGGCGAGGGGATCTCGCTGTCGCGGCGACGGATCACGCTGTCGACCAGCGGTATCGTGCCGGAAATCGCCCGCACCGCCGAGGAAATCGGCTGCCTTCTGGCGATCAGCTTTCACGCCACCACCGATGCGGTGCGCGACAAGCTGGTGCCGGTGAACAAGAAATGGAATATCGAGACGCTGCTGGGCGCACTGCGCGATTACCCTCGGCTGTCCAATTCCGAGCGCATCACCTTCGAATACGTAATGCTCAAGGACGTCAATGACAGCGACGAGGATGCGCGGCGGCTGGTGAAGCTGATCCGTGGCATCCCGGCGAAGATCAACCTCATCCCGTTCAACGAATGGCCCGGCGCCCCCTATGAACGCTCGGACTGGGAGCGGATCGAGGCCTTTGCCGACATCATCTTCAAGGCGGGCTATGCCTCGCCCATCCGCACGCCGCGCGGCGAGGATATCATGGCCGCCTGCGGTCAGCTGAAATCCGCGACCGAGCGGGGGCGCAAGAGCCGCGCCGAGATCGCCGCGGAAGCCGGACAATAAGATGGCCCCGCTTCTGGTCCTGATCGTCATCGGTGCCGCGGCGGGCGTGCTGGCCACGCGGCTGATGGGGGCCAATGTCGACATGCCGACGGCCGTCGTGCTGGGCGTGATCGGGGCGATCCTGGGCGGGGTGGGGCTGCGGCTGTTGGTGACGGTGGGCGGCTGGGCCGTGACCTTCGTTCTGGCGGTTCTGGCCTCGATGGCGCTGATCTGGATTTGGCAACAGATACGGCGCTGATTTCCCGAGACAATCGACGCGGGGGAGGGGTTTCGCCCTCGTCCCGGCTGCCTGCGGCATCCGCTCTTCGCGCGACCGGCGCGCCGCCTTCGGCGGCGCGGTAGCAGGGGGCTGTCTGCCCCCTCGGCGCTGCGCGCCTCACCCCCGAGGATATTTGGGGATCAAAGATGAGCGGGCGCGGGCCCGGCAGCCAAACGGGCGCCCGTTGCGGGGCGCCCGTTCGTGGTTAGGGGTCTTGGTCGGGCGGCGAGGCCTCAATCGACGCCGCGTGCGACGTTGCGGCTGTTGAGGAACCCGCGCTGGATGCCGATCACGATCACCGCGATGGCGAGACCACCAAGGTCGGACATCCAGCCGCCGGCGATCATGCCGAGCGCGCCGACCAGCGTCAGGACCCGCAGCGCGGGGTTCAGCCGGCCCCACATCCAGCCCTGCACCGCCGAGGCCATCATGTAGATGCCGAACAGCGCCGAGACGAAGACATGCAGGATGTCCAGCCATTCGCCCTGCATCAGCATTTCGGACGAATAGAAGAACATGAAGGGCACGACGAACGCCGCGAGGCCGAACTTGAAGCTTTCGACCGAGGTGCGCATCGGGTCCGATTGCGCAATCGCCGCGCCCGCATAGGCGGCCAGCGCCACGGGCGGCGTGATGGCCGAGATCACCGCGTAGTAGAAGATGAAGAAATGCGCGGTCAGCGGGTCGACGCCCATGCGGATCAGGCCCGGCGCGATCACCGCGGCGGCGACGGCATAGGCAGCCGTGGTGGGCATGCCCATGCCGAGGATGATCGCCACCAGCATGGCGAAGGCCATGGCGATGAGCTGCGATTGCCCGGCGAGATCGAGCAGCAGCGACGAGAAGCGCGTGCCCACGCCGGTCAACGCGATGACACCGACGATGATGCCCGCCGCGGCGCAGACGGCGACCATCTGCAGCGCCATGCGCGCGGCGATCTCGAGCCCCCAGAGGATTTCCTTGATCAGCATCTTCTGCGGGGTGAACCAGCTCACCACGGCGGCGGCGCCCATGGCCAGCGTACCGGCGCGGATCACCGAATAGCCCATGAACAGCGCGCCGATCAGGATCACGATCGGGATGAACAGGAAGATCCGGCGCATCATCAGCGGCAGCGAGGGCAGCTCGCTACGCGGCAGGCCCTTCATGCCGAGCTTGAGCGCTTCCTTGTCGACCATGAACAGGATCGACACGAAATACAGGATCGCCGGGATCAGGGCCGCGATGGCGATGTCCTGATAGGGGATGCCCGTGACCTCGGCCATGATGAAGGCCCCCGCACCCATGATCGGCGGCATGATCTGGCCGCCGGTCGAGGCCGCGGCCTCGACCGAGGCGGCGGTGCGGGGCTGGTAGCCCACCTTTTTCATCAGCGGGATGGTGAGCGAGCCGGTGGCCACCACGTTGCCCGCCGAGGTACCGTTGATCATGCCCATCAGGCCCGAGGCGAAGACCGCCACCTTGGCCGGGCCGCCGCGCTGCGAACCGGCGGCGGCGAAGGCGAAGTTGACGAAATACTCGCCCACGCGCGACGCCTGCAGGAAGGCGGCAAACGCGATGAACAGGATGATATAGGTCGACGAGATCGCCGTGGTCGGGCCGAGGATGCCGTTATCGGTATAGATGAAGGCGAAGAACCGCGCCGGCGCATAGCCGTTGTGGAACAGAACGCCCGGCAGCCAGGGGCCGAGGAAGCCGTAGCCGATGAACACCGCGACGATCAGCACCAGCGCCATGCCCGCAAGGCGGCGCGTGAGTTCGAGGATCAGCGCGATACCGGTGATCGAGGCCCACATATCGTTGGGATGCGGGAAGACCTGAGCGCGCATGCGCAGGAAATCGGCATGGCTGATGATATAGGCCGCGACGATGGAGGCGCTGATTGCCAGTAGCACATCGGCCCAAGACAACACGTCGCGGTTGCGCCGGGGGGCAATCCACGCCGATACCAGCGCCAGAGCCGTGCCCGCCGCCAGCGGGTAGCCGAAGGTATAGAGATACAGATCCCCCGAGGCGCCGGTCGTCACGAGATTGCCGGTCACCCACATCGCCACGAGCTGCGCGCCCGCGCCGATCAGCAGAACCGCCGACACGATGTCGAGAAGCAGTTCGGCCGGGCTGAGTTTGCGCGTGGCCGCATCGTCGGGCAAGGTGCGGGCGGCATAAAGGATGAAGCCCAGAAACAGGCCGCCGCCGACATGCAGAAGCCGGTAGCGCCACGGTTCGGTCAGGTCGATGGACGGCAGGCCGAGCAGGTCGCTGATCCGGTCATGGACACCGTTCATCACACCGATATGGAACGCGGTGTAGAACACGCACAAAGCCGCCATGGCCAGGCCGAGCTTGCCGGTGAAAACGCGCTGGTTCGACGCCACGACCTCTTCATCGACGCCGTCGGCGATGGTCTCGGTTTCGGCAGCCGTCGCCGCGAGATTGTTTGCAGACATGGGATCCCCTCCGCCCCTTCTGAAAAGGCCGGGGCGCATCCTGTGCACGCCCCGGCCCGTTATCGCTGTACCGGAGTATCAGCCGCGCAGGTTCTCGGGGATCTCGATCCCCTGTTCTTCGTAGTAGCGCACGGCGCCCGGGTGGAACGGCAGGAAGGTGTTGTTGCCGACGTTCTCCAGAACGGTTTCCGACGCCGCGCGGTGGATTTCCATCATGCGGTCGTTGTTTTCCATCACCAGCTTGGTGATCTCGTAGGCCAGGCTGTCGGGCATCGAGGCATTGGCGATGGCAAAGTTCCACATCGCGCCGGTCAGCTGGTCGTAATCATGGCCGGTATAGGTGCCGGCGGGGATGGTCAGTTCCGACACGGCGGGATGCGCTTCGAGGATCGTCGCCAGTTCGTCTTCGGTGAAGCCGAACATGACCACGTCGGCTTCGGCCGACAGCTGAGAGAAGGCCGAGATCGGCACGCCTGCAGCGAAGGCGAAGGCATCGATCAGGCCGTCTTTCAACTGGCCCACGGCGTCCGAGGCGCCGGCATTGGACACGGTGCCCGAGATACCCAGCGTGTCGAAGAAGCGCGGCCAATAGGTGCCCGAGGTGCCGCCGGCGGGGCCGAAGGACACGCGGCGACCGTCGAGATCCGACACCGAGGTGATGCCCGAATCGGCCAGCGTGATGACCTGGAACGGGGTCATGTACATCGGGAACAGCGCGCGCAGATCCGAATGCTCAAGCCCGGGGGCCAGTTCCGACACGCCGGTCCAGGCTTCATAGGCCGGGCCCATGGTCACGAGGCCGACGGCGTGGTCGCCCATCTGCACCAGCGTGGCGTTCTGCACCGGGCCGCCGGTGACTTCGCCCGAGGCATTGATGCCGAGTTCTTCGCCGATGAAGCTGGCAAGGCCGTTACCATAGACGAAGTAGGTGCCACCCTGGCTGGCGGTGCCGATGGTCATCGAGGCGGGCCAGCCGTCACGGTCCTGCGCGATGGCGGGCGTGGTGGCGATCAGCGCGGCCGAAGCCATCGCAGCGAGATTGAACAGACGCATGTGGGTCCTCCCATGGACAAGTGCGTTTTGAGGCAAGTCCCGGCCGTGTCCTCGCACAGCATGGGATGCGAGGTGCATGAGGCGGTGCGCCCGGTCTCCGATCAAGAAGACGAGAGCAGGCGGCGCGAAAAAACGCGGGCAGGGAGGGCGGTGTTGGGTGGAATCCTACCCATCGGGGCGGGGCGTGGGTGGAATCCCGCCCAATCGGCGCTCAGGTCTCGGTGTAATGCGCCTTGTCGATGCCCAGCTTCTGCATCTTTTCATAAAGCGTTTTGCGCGACAGGCCGAGGGATTCGTAGACCGGTTTCAGCGCGCCGCCCGACGCCATCAGCGCGCGCTCGATCTCGGCTTTTTCGAAAGCGGCGACGCGGTCCGACAGTTTTCCCGCGTGAAGCGAGGCATCCTGCGTCTCGCCCGGTTCCGCCGGGGCCTCGATCCCCAGCCCCAGCGCGACGCGTTCGGCGGCGTTGCGCAATTCGCGCACATTGCCCGGCCAGTCGCGCGCCACGACCGCCTCGACCATCGCGGGCGGCGGCGTGACCGGTTCGATCCGGTGGCGACCGGCGGCCTCGGCCAGAAGCCGGGTGAAGAGCAGCGGAATATCCTCGCGCCGCGCGGCGAGCGGCAAGACTGTCAGGCTGACCACGGCGAGGCGGTAGAACAGATCGGCGCGAAACCGGCCCTCGGCGACCTCTTCGTCGAGCGGCGTGCGCGAGGTGGCGATGAAACGGATATCGACAGGCCGCGTCTCGTTCGAGCCAAGCGGCTGGATCGTGCGCTCCTGAATGACCCGCAGCAGGCGGCCCTGCACCGCAAGCGGCATCGAGCCGATGTCGTCCAGCAGCACGGTGCCGCCGCGCGCATGTTCGAACCGGCCATAGCGGGTGCGCATCGCGCCGGGAAAGGCGCCCGGCTCGTGGCCGAACAATTCGGATTCGATCTGTGCCTCGGGCAGGGCGGCGCAGTCGATGGCGATGAAGGGACGCGCCGCGCGTTGCGACAGGTCATGCAGGGCGCGTGCGACGACTTCCTTGCCGGTGCCGGTATCGCCGGTGATCAGCACATCGGTTTCCGCCGGACCGATCGTGCGGACGCGGCGGCGCAGGTCGATCATCACGTTCGAGCGCCCGACCAGCCGCTGTTCCAGATCGTCCTTCTGCCCGGCGGCGGCGCGCAGCACCCGGTTTTCCAGAACCAGCCGCCGGTAATCGAGCGCCCGCGCGCAGGTCTCGGCCAGCTGGGTGCCCGAAAACGGCTTCTCGATAAAGTCATGCGCCCCTTCGCGCATCGCCCGTACCGCAAGCTGCACGTCGGAATGCCCGGTGATCAGGATCACGGGCACCTCGCGGTCGATGGCGTGGATCTGGTTCATCAGACTGATCCCGTCGAGACGGGGCATGCGGATGTCGGTCACGACGATGCCGTTGAACCCGAACGAGATCAGGGCGGGCACGTCCTCGGGCTGGTCGGTATCGGTGACGTCGAACCCCGCAAGGTCCAGCGCCTGCGCGGTCGAGAGCCGCAGGTCGGGGTCGTCATCGACCAGAAGAATACGTCCCTTGCTCATCGCGTCTTGCTCATGCGGGGGTGGGGGCGGGGACCGATGCGCGGGCCAGAGGCAGGGTCAGCGTGAACACGGCGCCGCCACCCGGCGCGTTGCTCACCGACAGCTTGCCGCCGAAATCGTGTACGATGTTGTAGCTGATCGAAAGACCCAGCCCCAGCCCCTTGCCCACGCCCTTGGTCGAGAAGAACGGATCGAAGATCCGCTCGACAAGCTGCGGCGCGACACCCGGCCCGCTATCGGCGATGGTCAGCACCGCGTCGCCGCCCGCCGCGCGGGCCGACAGCGAGATCACGCGTGCCTCGCGGTCTTCCAGCGCGTCGATGGCATTGGACAGGATATTGACCAGCACCTGCTGCAACCGCACCGGCCCCGCGCGCACCACCAGCGGCGGAATGTCGATGCGCAGATCGATGTTCTGGCCGCGCAGCCGCCAGCCGAGAATCTCGCGCACCGCGTCGACCGCCTCGGCCAGCGGGACATCGGAAAGCTGGGCATTGGGCTTGCGGGCGAAATTGCGCAGGTGTTTGGACAATTCGCTCATCCGGGCCACCAATCCCAGAATGCGGTCGATATTCGATGCAGCCTCGTCGACGCGACCGCGCGCGATATAGGCCTGCGCGTTCTCGGCATAGTTCTGCGCGGCGCCCAGCGGCTGGTTGAATTCGTGGCTCAGCGCCGCCGACATCTGCCCCAGAGCGGCCAGCTTGCCCGCCTGTACCAGATCGGCCTGCGTGGCGCGCAGCCGCTCTTCGGTGGCGGTGCGCTCGGCCACTTCCTCGGCCAGTTGGTTGTTGACGGCGGCCAGTTCGGCGGTGCGTTCGACCACCCGGCGTTCAAGCTGCGCCTGCGCCGCGTCCTGCAGCGCCAGCCGTTCGCGCAGCGCGGCGCGGCGCTGCCAGACGATCACCAGCGCCAGCATCGCGAACCCCGCCAGCAAAGCCCCCAGCGCCAGCCGCGTCAGCGCCTGCTGGCGCGCGGGCGCGGTATCGACCAGCACCTGAACGGTCCAGCCCGCATCGGGCATCTCTTCGCGGATCACGCGGTACTCGGTGCTGCCATCGTCGCGGGTCATGCGCCAGAGCGGCCCGCCATCGGGGCCGGTCATCGCGCGGATCGGCAGTTCCGCCAGCGGACGGTCGGCATAGCGCCGCGTCGCGCGGGTGCGGGCCAGCCGTTCGGGCGTCAGCGGCAGGGTGGCGCCAAAGGTCCAGGCGGGCGTGGTGGACATGAAGACGATGCCCTGCGGGTCGGTGACCAGAACCTCGGTGCCCGAGCCGCGCCAGCTTTCCTCGATCGGGTGCAGGTCGATCTTGATCGCCAGCACGCCCGTCGGTTCGTCATCCATGAGGACCGGCGCGCCGAAATAATAGCCGCGCACCTGCGAGGTCGTGCCAAGGCCGTAGAACCGCCCCTGACCGTAGCCGAGCGCATCGAGGAAATAGGGCCGGAAGGCGAAATTCCCGCCGACGAAACTGAAGGGCTGCGCGTAGTTCGATGCGGCCAGCGTCGTGCCGCCCAGATCCATCACATAGATGTCGGATGTCTCCATCATCCGCGCCGTGGTAGCGAGATAGGTATTCGCCGCCTCGACCTGCTCGCGGTCCTGAGGGCGGCCCAGAAGGTCATGGATCACCTCCTGCTGCGCCAAAAGCGCGGGCAGCCGGTCATAACGCCGCAACTCGCCGTTCAGGGCCCCGACCGCCAGCCTCAGCGTGCTGCGGCCCTGATCGGTCAGCTCCTCCAAGGCGGTGCGGTAGAGACGCTGATAGGCGAAACTGCCGAGACCCGTCGCGATGACCAGCGCCGCCATGCCAAGCGCGAGCCACATCGCGCGCCGCCCGCGAAGATGCGGGCGTTGCAGGCGAGTTTCCAGCGAGGTGAAGGGCGCGTCGCTCATGCCCGGCTCTTACCATGCGGGCCGGGCGCGCCAAAGACCCGATATCCATGACCGATATCCATGACGGGCATCGATGTCCGGCATCCATGTCCGGCGGGCAAAGCCTGCGCTTGCACAATGCCCGCCTGCAAGGCGCGTGTCACTCGTTGGGGCGCACCCGGGCTGCCGATTTGTCGGCAAAGGCCGCCAGACGGCCACGGCTGGCGGGCTGGGTGTTGACGATGCCCGCCACCACTGCCTCGGCATAGGCCGCGTCGAGCCCTGACATGTTCTGCATATGGCTGATCGCCGAGCAGATCGCGAAATTCGACAGCGGCGGGTTCGAGGCCGCCGCGCGGGCAAGCTCGTAGGCCTTGGCTTCGCTGTCCTCGACGAGATATTGCGCAAGGCCCAGCTGGATTGCCTCGTCGCCCTGATAGACGCGGCCCGTCAGCATCATGTCGATCATCCGCGCCTTGCCGACCAGATCGGCCACCCGGATCGTTGCGCCGCCGCCGGTGAACAGGCCGCGCTGGCCCTCGGGCAGGGCGAAATAGGTGCTGGCATCGGCCACCCGGATATGCGCCGACGAGGCCAGTTCCAGCCCGCCGCCGACCACAGCGCCCTTGAGCGCGGCGATGATCGGCACGCCGCCATATTCCATCTTGTTGAAGGCTTCGTGCCAGCGCAGGCAGACATGCATGAAGTCCTCGGGGCGGCGGTCCTCGGTATGGTGCTCGACCAGGTCCAGACCGGCGCAGAAATGCGTCCCCGCCGCTTTCAGCACCACCGCGCGCACGCCCGCGCGGGGCACGACACTGAAGATGTCGATCAACTCGTCCACCGTCGCCGCGTTGAGCGCGTTGCGCTTTTCGGGGCGGTTCAGGGTCAGCGTGGCGATGCCGTCGTCATCGACCTCGAGCGTGGTGAAGGTCAGGTCCAGATCGTCGAGTGAGCGCATGATATTCCTCCGTAATTGCCGCCACGTTAGGCGGGCCCGCGCCCGGGCGCCAGCCGCGACGCGGCGTCTTGCGCGCTGCGCGACGTGACGGCATTCTCGATGGCGACAATCGCGCGCCCGGACGGTCCCGGCGCCCCCGGAGACCCTGCCATGTCCGATCCAGAGCTTGCCTATTACCTGAGCACAGACGGGGTCGAACCCGTCGTCAGCCGTCCCGATCCCGACAAGGTGGTTTCGGGCGATCCGGTTCATACGAGCTGGGATTTCGAAGACCGCGACGGGCTTTATTGCGGCATGTGGCAATCCACCCCCGGCGCGTGGCGCTTCGCCTATGAGGAATGGGAATATATCCGGGTGCATTCCGGTCGCTCGGTTCTGACCTGCGACGATGGCACGGTGATCGAAATGCGCGCGGGCGACAGCGTGGTGATCCGCCCCGGCCTGTCGGGTGTGTGGGAAGTGACCGAGACGATGCTGAAGGATTACGTGATCCAGACCTGAAGCGTCACGCCCGTGGCGGAGGCGGATGAGTATTTGGGGCAGAATGAAGGGGGTTGGGCAAGGCGCGCGGCTGCGGGCTTTCCCTTGGCGCTGGGGCTGCTATGTATCGCGCGTGCCCGAAAGACGGCCCGAAGCACGGATAGCCGATGACCCAGACCTTTCGCCTGACCCTCGCCCAGCTCAACCCCGTTGTGGGCGCGCTTGCCGACAATGCCGCGCAGGCGCGTGCGGCTTGGGCGCAGGCGCGCGATGCGGGCGCCGATATGGTCGCCTTTCCCGAGATGTTCATCACCGGCTATCAGACGCAGGATCTGGTGATGAAGCCCGCCTTCGCGCGGGCGGCGAAGGAGGCGGTCGAAGCGTTGGCGGCTGACTGCGCGGACGGACCGGCGATCGGCATCGGCGGGCCGCTGATCGAGGGCGGCGAGCTTTACAACGTGTATTTCGTGCTGGAAGGCGGGCGCATCGCGGCGGTAGTGAAGAAACATCACCTGCCCAACGATCTGGTCTTCGACGAGAAACGACTGTTCACGCCCGCCGATATCTCGGGGCCCTACCGCGTCGGGCCGTTGCGCATCGGCACGCCCATTTGCGAGGACGCATGGCACGAGGACGTGGCCGAGGCGCAGGCCGAAAGCGGGGCCGAGATCCTGCTGGTGCCCAACGGCTCGCCCTATTCGCGCGCGCGCCATGATACCCGGATGGGGCTTATGGTGCAGCGGGTGGTCGAGACGGGGTTGCCGCTGGTCTATCTGAACATGGTGGGCGGGCAGGACGATCAGGTCTTCGACGGGACGTCCTTCGTGCTGAATCCCGGCGGGCATCTGACGCATCTGATGCCGGGTTTCGTCGACCGGATCGAGCATGTCGATTTCACCGAGACGGAGGACGGCTGGCGCGCGACGCCGGGCGAGAAAACGCCGCTGCCCGACGATTGGGAGCGCGACTACCACGCGATGGTGACCGGCACGCGCGATTATCTCCTCAAGTCGGGCTTTTCCAAAGTGCTGCTGGGCCTGTCGGGCGGGATCGATTCGGCGCTGGTTGCGACCATCGCCGCGGACGCGCTGGGCCCGCAGAACGTGCATTGCGTGATGCTGCCCTCGGAATATACCTCGGCCCATTCGCTGGAAGACGCGGCGGATGTGGCGCGGCGGCTGGGCACCAAGCTGGACACGGTGTCGATCAGCGCGCCGCGCGCGGCGGTGACCGAGGCGCTGGCGCCGGTCTTCGAGGGCTACGCGCCCGACGTGACCGAGGAAAACATCCAGTCGCGCCTGCGCGGCGTGCTGTTGATGGCGATCTCGAACAAGACCGGCGCGATGCTGCTGACAACGGGCAACAAATCCGAGGTCGCGGTCGGTTATGCGACGATCTACGGCGATATGAATGGCGGCTATAACCCGATCAAGGATCTCTACAAGACCCGTGTTTTCGAGACCTGCCGCTGGCGCAATCTCAATCACCGCGACTGGATGCTGGCCCCCGCGGGCGAGGTGATCCCGCCCCGCGTCATCGACAAGCCGCCCTCGGCGGAACTGCGCGAGGACCAGAAGGACGAAGACAGCCTGCCGCCCTATCCGGTGCTCGATTCGATCCTTGAAGGGCTGGTGGATCGCGAGGCCTCGATCGAGACGCTCGTGGCCGAGGGCCATGACCGCGACACGGTGCGCAAGATCGAGCGGCTGCTCTATATCAGCGAGTGGAAACGCTATCAGTCGGCGCCCGGCGCGCGGCTGACCACGCGCAGCTTCTATCTGGACCGGCGCTACCCGATGGTGAACCGTTGGCGCGATCCGTCCTGAGCGGGTGACCCGGCGCCCGGTCTCGGCATGTTGATGCCGTGCCTGTTCCCGCGTGCGGCAAAATGCTTTCCTTGACGGCGGGTTGTCGCTATTCTTGCGAAAAAACAAGCCCGCTGGACGGGCGAATGACGTGTGCAGGCGTGCATCTGGCCGACAGCGGCGCCGGTGGAGCGCGCGACATGCGGGGCACGAGGGCAGTTTGATGAACAAGGTTTCGATCGCTTTTCCGCGACGGGGTTTCGGACCCGCCCTGACCGCGGTGCCGGTGGCCACGCTGCTGGCGCTGGGCGGTTGCCAGACCTCGCAGGGGACCGAGGGCACGCCGACATTGATGAGCGCGCCGCAATCCACGCAAGGGCCGGGCGAACGGGTGATCGAGCGCGATGTCGAGGCGCCCGAAGTCTTCCAGGTGCAGGAAAACGGGTTATGGGACGGCCGCCCCTCGCTGGGCGGTGTCTGGGTTGCGCATCCGACCGCGCAGGACCCCGAGCGGGTGCTGATCCGCAATTCCGAAACCGGCGAGTCGGTGATCGGCGCGCTGTTCCGGCGCGAACGCGACAATCCCGGCCCGCGTTTTCAGGTCTCGTCCGAGGCCGCTGGCGCGCTGGGCATCCTTGCCGGTGCGCCCACCGAGATCGAGGTGACGGCCCTGCGGCTGCAGCGCGTCGAGATGGAGATCGACCCCGCGCCGCAGCCCGAAACCGCAACCGCAGCGACCGAAACGCTGGCCATCGCGCCGGTCGCCACGGCGGATGCCGGGACCAGTGCCGGATCTCAATCCGGGGCCGCCGCACCCGAGGGGGCGCCGGAAGGGCAGGTGCAGATCACCAGCGTCGCGGCACCTGAACCCGAGCGCCGCAGCTTCCTCAGCCGCCTGTTTGGCCGCGACGAACCGGAAGCGGCGCCCGCAGACGCGCCGATCGCGCAAAGCGCGCTCGATGCGCCTGCTGCGGCCGCGCCCTCCGCTCCGGTGGCCGCCGTCGAACCCGAACCGCGCCGCCGCTCGTTCCTTGACCGCTTGCGGGGCCGCGACCCTGAACCCCAGACAGCCGATGTCGCGCTGCCCGAACTGGGCGATGCGCAGGATGCCGCCGCGACCGCGCCCCTGCACGCGACCGGAACAGCGCCACTGCCCGCGCAGGTGACGCAGCCCGCGCCGCGCATTGACCGGCCCTATGTGCAGATCGGCATCTTCAGTGTCGAGCAAAATGCGATCAACGCGCGCGCCTCGATGCTGGCCGCCGGGCTGAATTCCGAGATCCGCCGCGGGGCCGCGGGCGACAACCAGTTCTGGCGCGTCGTCGTCGGGCCGGCTGCGACCACGTCCGAGCGCGCAGCCTTCCTGTCGCGGGTCCGCGAGATGGGCTTTGCCGATGCTTACGCAGTTGTGCGCTGAGCGGATTTGAAACCCGTCATGAATTGGCGCTAATGTGGCGCGCGAACGGGGCGGTCGTCTGTCCCCGTGCGTCCTGCCCGCCGGAACCCGCCAGAAGGAGACATCCATGCCCCTGAAGCGCCTGCTCATTGCCTGCGCTCTTGTCGTGGTCAGCGCCACGGCCAGCCTTGCCCAGTCGCCTTATGGCGGCCGTGCGCCGAATTATTACATCCTCGATGTCGGCTCGGGGCAGGTGCTGGCGCAGCAGAATGCCGATATTCCCCTGCCGCCCGCGTCGATGTCCAAGCTTGTGACGCTGGCGATGCTCTATGACGCCATTTCCGAGGGCCGGGTAAGCATGGACACGACGTGGAACGTGTCCGAGCGCGCGCATAACATGGGCGGCTCGTCGATGTTTCTGGAAACCCGCGACCGTCCGACGACCGAAGACCTGATCCGGGGCCTGGCCGTGGTGTCGGGCAACGACGCGGCGGTGGTGATCGCCGAAGGGCTGGGCGGCTCGGAAGATGCCTTCGCGCAGATGGCGCAGGACTGGGCCGAGTCGATCGGCATGACGCAGACGACCATCGCCAATGCCTCGGGCTGGCCCGATCCGCGCCACCGCATGAGCCTGCACGATCTGGCTGTGCTGGCCAATTACATCATCACCGAGCATCCCGATCTGTATCACTATCTGGGCGAGGTCGATTTCACCTGGAACGACATCACCCAGCCCAACCGCGTGCCGCTTCTGTCGGCGGGCGTGGGCATGGACGGCTTCAAGACCGGCCATACCGAGGAAGCCGGGTATTCGCTGGTCGGCTCGGCCCATCAGGGCGACCGCCGGGTGATCTTTGTCTTCTCGGGGCTCAACTCGACGGTCGAGCGCGTGGAAGAGGCAGAGCGCATCATCACCTGGACCTTCCGTCAGTTCGTCGAGCGCGACGTTCTGGACCAAGGGCAGGAGGTCGCGGTGGCCGAGGTCTGGATGGGCGCGCAGGACAGCGTGCCGATGGTAGCGGCGCAGGATCTGTCGATCCTGATGCCCGCCATCAGTCAGGGCGAGCCGCAGGCGCGCGTGGAATATGAAGGCCCGATCGCCGCGCCGGTCGAGGCCGGGGCACAGGTCGGACAACTGATCATCGAAGTGCCGGGTCTTCCCGAACCCTTCACCCTGCCGCTGGTGGCCGGGGCGTCGGTCCCTGAAGGCGGGATCGTGCCGCGTCTGCGGACTGCGGCCATGGTGCTGGGCGGTCAGCTGGGGCTGGTCACCCCGTGACCGGGGCAGCGGCGTCGGGGCCGTCGGGGCGCGGTCTCTTCATCACCTTCGAGGGGATCGACGGATCGGGCAAGTCGACGCAGGCCCGGCTGCTGGCCGAGGCCTTGCGCGATGCCGGGCGCGATGTGATCCTGACGCGCGAACCCGGCGGCTCGCCGGGCGCCGAGGAAATTCGCCGCCTTGTGCTTGAGGGGAATCCCGACCGCTGGTCGGCGGAAACCGAGATTTTGCTCTTCACCGCCGCGCGCCGCGACCATCTGGAACGCACGATCCTGCCCGCGCTTCAGGCGGGCAAGGTAGTGATCTGCGACCGGTTCGCAGACAGCACGCGGATGTATCAGGGGCTGTCGCGCGGCGATCTGCGGTCGATTGTCGACCAGTTGCACGCGCTGATGATCGGGCGCGAACCGGATCTGACGATCCTGATCGACATGCAGCCCGAGATCGGCCTGTCGCGCGCCAAGGGGCGGCGCGGGACCGAGGAGCGCTTCGAGGATTTCGGCGTGGAATTGCAGCAGAAGATGCGCGCGGGCTTCCTGTCGCTGGCCGATGAATTCGCACAGCGCTTCCGGGTGATCGACGGCGCGCGCGCGATGGACGCGGTCGCGGGCGAGATCCGCGCGACGGTAGAGCAGGCGCTGGCATGAGCGAGGCGCCCGAAGCCGACCGCATCGCCGGCGCTCCGCATCCGCGTGAAACCGCGCGGCTGTTCGGGCAAGAGCGCGCCGAGCAGGCCTTTCTCGATGCCTTCGCGCAGGACCGTCTGCATCACGGCTGGCTGCTGACCGGCCCGCGCGGTGTCGGCAAGGCGACGCTGGCATGGCGGATGGCAAAATTCCTTCTGGCAACTGAATCGGGCGGCGGTCTGTTCGGCGCGCCCGAGACGCTGGATATCGACCCCGACCACCCGGTCGCGCACCGCATCGCCGCCGGGTCCGAATCGGGCCTGCTGTCAATCCGCCGCATCGCGGATGAAAAATCCGGCAAGCTGAAAACGCAGATCACCGTCGACGAGGTTCGCAAGCTGCGCGACTTCTTCGGCCTGTCCTCGACCGAGGGCGGGCGGCGCGTGGTGATCGTGGACAGCGCCGACGAGATGAACCCCAACGCCGCGAATGCGCTGTTGAAGCTGCTGGAAGAGCCACCCGCGGGCGCGGTCCTGATCCTGATCTCGCATCAGCCTTCGCGGCTGTTGCCGACGATCCGCTCGCGCTGCCGGGAATTGCGGTTGGTGCCCCTTGGCGCCGATGACATGGCGCGCGCGCTGGAACAGGCGACCGGCGAGCCCGGTGACAGCGACGCCGCCGCAGCTCTGGCCGAATTGTCGGGCGGTTCGGTGGGCGAGGCGCTGCGGGTAGCAAATGGCGGCGGTCTGGCGCTTTATGCGGAAATTGTCGGAATTCTGTCTGAACTTCCGCGCCTGTCGCGCCCTGATGTGTTGAAATTGTGCAACTCTCTGGGGGGACGCGAGGCCGAGCCGCGCTTCGATCTGACGGTGCGGCTGATCGACCTTGTGCTGGCCCGGCTGGCCCGCGCAGGCGCCACGATGCAGCCCCTGATCGAGGCCGCGCCGGGCGAGGCGCGTCTGGCCGAGCGGCTGTCGCCCGACACGCGTGCGGCGCGGCGCTGGGCCGAGCTGGCGGGCGAACTGGGCGCGCGGGCGCGCGGCGGACGGGCAGTCAACCTTGACCCCGGCGCGCTGGTGCTCGATATGTTCCTGCGACTTGAATCCGCAGCGCAGACTGCGCATGGATGAACTGCCAAAGGCCTCATGACCTCGACCCTGCCTCCGACGCTTGTCGATAGCCACACCCATCTGGACTTCGCCGATTTCGACGGGGAGCGCGACGATATCGTCGCCCGCGCCGCCGAGGCGGGCGTCACCCGGATGGTGACGATCTGCACGAAATTGTCGAACGAGCCGCACGTGCGCGCGCTGGCCGAGACCTATCCGGGCGTGTTCTACGCGGCCGGAACGCATCCGATGTCGGCGGATAAAGAGCCGCTGGCGACGCTCGACGCGCTGCTTGAGCTGGCGAAGCACCCGAAATTTGTGGGCATCGGCGAGACCGGGCTCGACTACCATTACACGCCCGAAAGCGCGCCGATTCAGCAAGAAAGCCTACGTGTGCATATCGAGGCCGCGCGCCAGACCGGCCTGCCGCTGATCATCCATGCCCGCGACGCGGACGAGGACATGGCGCGCATTCTGGCCGAAGAACACCGCGCCGGCGCCTATTCCTGCGTCATGCATTGCTTCTCGTCGGGGCCGGAACTGGCCGCCGCCGCGCTGGATCTGGGTTTTTACCTGTCCGCGTCGGGCATTGCCGCGTTCAAGAAATCCGAAGCCCTGCGCGAGATTTTCGCGCAGGCGCCCGTGGACCGCATCCTTGTCGAGACCGACGCGCCCTATCTTGCGCCGCCGCCCCATCGCGGCAAGCGCAACGAGCCCGGTTTCACCGCGCTGACGGCGCAGGCCATTGCCTCGGTCTGGGGCATGGAATACGCCGATTTCGCCCGCCAGACGGTCGAGAATTTCGACCGGCTTTTCACCAAGGCCCATTTGTCATGACCGACATCCTGCGCGCGACGATCCTTGGCTGCGGCTCGTCGGGCGGCGTGCCGCGGTTGGGCGGGGAATGGGGCGCCTGCGATCCGGCAAACCCCAAGAACCGCCGTCGCCGCTGCTCGCTTCTGGTCGAGCGCGTCGGGCCGGGCGGCACCACGCGGGTGCTGATCGACACCTCGCCGGACATGCGCTCGCAACTGCTCGATGCGGGTGTCGGTACGCTGGACGCCGTGGTTTATACCCATGCCCATGCCGACCATGTGCACGGCATCGACGATCTGCGGATGATCGTCTTCAACACGCGCAAACGGCTTCAGGTCTGGGCGGACCCGTCGACGCAGGACGCGCTGCTGTCGCGTTTCGGCTATGCCTTCGTGCAGCCCGCAGGTTCGCCCTATCCGCCGATTCTGGATCTCAACACGATCCATGGCGATGTCAGCATCGACGGGCCGGGCGGCACGGTCACACTGACGCCGTTCGAGGTCGATCACGGCAGCATCGACGCGCTGGGCTTTCGCATCGGCGGGCTGGCCTATCTGCCCGACGTCGTGCGCATCCCCGATCCTGCTTGGGCGCAGCTTGACGGGCTTGACTGCTGGATCGTCGACGCGCTGCGCTACAAGCCGCACCCGACCCATGCTCATGTCGATCTGGCGCTCGAATGGATCGCCCGTGCGGCGCCCCGGCGCGCAGTGCTGACCAACATGCATGTCGATATCGACCACGCCACCATCGAATCGCAGACCCCCGACCACGTTCAGGCGGCCTATGACGGCATGGTGCTGGAACTGCCGCTGTGATCCCTGACCGCACGCGCGGGCGGGCCTGAGATGCAGGCGCTGGTTCAGGTCATTCTGCCCGTCTTTCTGGTCGTCGGCGCGGGCTATCTGGCGACATGGCGGCGCTGGATCGGCGAGGATGCCGTCGAAGGCATCATGAAATTCGCCCAGAGTTTCGCCATTCCGATGCTGCTGTTTCTGGCGCTGACGCGGCTCGATCTGGGCGCGGCCTTCGACTGGCGCCTGCTGGTCAGCTTCTATGGCGGGGCGATCACCGGGTTTCTGGCCGGGCTTCTGGGCGCGCGTTTCCTGTTCGGGCGCGACTGGGAGGACGCGGTCGCGGTGGGGTTCGTCGGGCTGTTTTCGAACTCGATGCTGCTGGGCGTGCCGATCACCGAACGCGCCTATGGCCCCGAGGCGCTGGCGCCCAATTACGCGATCATCGCGCTTCACGCCCCGACCTGCTACCTGATCGGCATCACCGCGATGGAGGGCGTGCGGGCGCGCGGCGCCGGGGTCGGGCGCACCGCGCTCAAGGCCCTGAACGGGCTGTGGCACAACCCGCTGGTGATCGGCATCGCGCTGGGGGCCGCGCTGAACCTGAGCGGTCTGGCGCTGCCGGGCGTGGTGACCGAAGCGGTCGAGATGATCTCGCGCGCGGGCCTTCCCGCCGCGCTGTTCGGGCTGGGCGGCGTGCTCTATCGCTACCGGCCCGAGGGCGACCTGCGGCTCATCGCCTATGTCGTCGCGGTCTCGCTGCTATTGCATCCCATCGTGACATGGAGCCTCGGGCGCGGGCTGGATCTGGGCGAGGGGCCGTTCCGCTCGGCCGTCCTGACGGCGGCGATGGCGCCCGGGGTCAACGCCTATCTCTTCGCCAACATGTATGGCCGCGCGAAACGCGTCGCGGCCTCGTCAGTGCTGATCGCCACGGCTTTGTGCATGCTGACCGCCTGGGGCTGGATGAGCCTTCTGGGATAAGCCTCCGCAGTTGAGACAGTGCCGTCGGCCCGCGCGCAAGGGGGCTGTCTGCCCCCTCTTGGCCTTCGGCCAATTCACCCCCGAGGATATTTCCGGATCAAAGATGCACAGGCTTGAGGCAGCGCTGCCGCAGGGCCGTGACGTGGCGGTCACGCCGCGCGGCGGCGGCGCGCAGGGCAGGCGATTCCTCTTTCCTCGCGGCGCGGCCCGGCGTAGGAAACGGGCATGCGAATACTCTTTCTGGGCGATGTGATGGGGCGGTCCGGACGCAAGGCGGTGGCCGAGCGGCTGCCAGCGCTGCGGCGGGACTGGGACCTCGATTTTGTGGTGGTCAATGGCGAGAACGCGACCTCGGGGATGGGGCTGTCGCCCGATCACGCCGCAGGCCTGTTCGAGGCTGGCGCCGATGTGGTGACGCTGGGCGATCATGCGTTCGATCAGAAAACCATGCTGGGCCATATCGACAAGGAACCGCGGCTGATCCGCGCCATCAACTTCTCGAAAGTGGCGCCCGGTGTCGGCGCGCGGGTCTTCACCTTGCAAGACGGGCGCGCGGTGCTGGTGGCGCAGGTCATGGGGCAGGTCTTCATGAAGCGCCCGTTCGACGATCCGTTCAGCGCCATCGAGCCGGTTTTGCGCGCGCATCCGCTGGGCGGGCGCGTGCAGGCGACGCTGATCGATGTCCACGCCGAGGCGACCTCGGAAAAGATGGCGATGGGCCATTGGTGCGACGGGCGCGCGAGCCTTGTCGTCGGCACGCATACCCATGTGCCCACGGGCGATGCGCAGATCCTCAATGGCGGTACCGCCTATCTGACCGATGCCGGGATGACCGGCGATTACGACAGTGTCATCGGCATGCAGAAGGATGAGCCGCTGCGCCGTTTCATCACCGGCATGGTGCGCGGGCGATTCGAGCCGGCGCTGGGCGAGGCGACGGTGTCGGGCGTCTTTGTCGAGACCGATGATCGCACCGGGAAGGCGCTGAGCGTGACCATGGTGCGGCAGGGTGGGCGGCTGGCGCCGTCGGGGCCGGTCGTTTCGGGGAAGGCACCATCGTGACGCATCCGGGCGCGCGGGTTTCGGACAGGCTAGCCGCCTTGCGGGCAGAGGGAATGCATGTTGGGAATTGAATTGCCGGCCGCGGTCGTGCCCTTCGTCGCCATCCTGATCGTCGCCGGCATGCTGGTGATGTTCGTGCGCGAACGCTATCCGGTCGAAGTCGTGGCCCTGTCGGGCGCCGCGCTGATGCTGGTTCTGGGCATCGTGCCCGAGGCGAGCGCGCTTTCGGTCTTTTCGAACCCCGCGCCGTGGACCATCGCGGCGATGTTCCTGATCGTGGGGGGGCTGGTGCGCACCGGCGCGCTGGACTTCCTGTCGCAAAGCGCCGTCAGCCATGCCGCCGAGCGGCCGCGCGCGACGCTTCTGATCCTGACGCTGACGGTGCTGGCGATGTCGGCATTCGTCAACAACACGCCGATCGTCGTGGTGATGATCCCGATCTTCATGCAGCTTGCCAAGGCGATGAAGGTGGCCCCGTCGAAGCTGCTGATCCCGCTGAGCTATTTCTCGATCTTCGGGGGCACGATCACGCTGGTGGGGACCTCGACCAACCTGCTGGTCGACGGCGTCGCGCAAAGCGCGGGGCTGGAGCCGTTCGGGATCTTCGAGATTTCGCTGGTAGGTCTCGCCGTGTCGGTCGTGGGCGTTATCTATCTGGCGCTGGTCGGGCGCTGGCTGTTGCCCGAGCGCGATTCGATGGCGGCTTTGCTGGGTGACCGCGCGCCGATGAAGTTCTTCACCGAGGTGGCGCTGCCCGAAGGCTCGTCGTTGATCGGCACGCGGCTTGAGGATGCGGATGTGTTCCGCCGGGGCGGTGCGCGGGTGATTGACGTGCTGCGCGGCGATGCCTCGCTGCGCCGGGGGCTAAGCGACGTGGTGCTGGAAGCGGGCGACCGCGTGGTCTTGCGCACGCAGATGTCCGAAGTGCTGGGCCTGCAGCACAATCCCGAATTGCGGTTGGTCGATCAGCTGAGCACCGTGCGCACCTCGACGGTCGAGGTGCTGATCACGCCGGGCTGCCGGATGATCGGACGCTCGCTGGGCCAGATGCGCCTGCGCCGCCGCTACGGGGTCTATCCGCTGGCCGTTCACCGCCGCAGCCAGAATATCGGCCGTCAGCTGGACGATCTGGTCGTGCAGGTGGGCGACACGCTGCTGCTTGAGGGCGCGATGGAGGATATTCGCCGCCTTGCCGCCGATATGGACATGGTCGACGTGGCTCAGCCCAGCGAACGCGCCTTCCGCCGCAGCCATGCGCCGATCGTGATCGGCGTACTGGCGGGCGTGGTCGGGCTGTCGGCGCTTGGCGTTGCCTCGATTCAGGTGCTGGCGCTGCTGGGCGTGGTGATCGTGCTGCTCACGCGCTGCATCGACGCGGACGAAGCCTTTGCTTTCATCGAAGGGCGGCTGCTGGCGCTGATCTTCGGCATGCTGATCGTCGGCGCGGGGCTGGAAGCGTCGGGCGCGGTGCAGTTGCTCGTCGATGCCGTGGCGCCCTATCTGCAGGGATTGCCGCACTGGGCGCTGCTGCTCGCGGTCTATGCCATCGCCGGGATCCTGACCGAGCTGGTTTCGAACAATGCGGTGGCGGTGATCGTCACGCCGGTGGCGATCGGACTGGCGCAGTCGATGGGGGTCGATCCGCGTCCGCTGGTCGTGGCGGTGATGTTCGCGGCCTCGGCGGCGTTCGCAACCCCGATCGGCTACCAGACGAACACGCTGGTCTATGGTCCGGGAGGCTATCGCTTCGGAGATTTCCTGAAAGTGGGGGTGCCGCTGAACGTGCTGATGGCCGCGACTGTCTGCACGCTGGTGCCGCTGATCTGGCCATTGTGAGCGCGTTTTCTCTTGCGCGGCGGCGGGCGCGGGGGCAAGGGTAGAATCATGAACGCGTTAAATACCGACTCCGGGGAGTCGCAATCCCCGGCACCCGCGCCTTTGTCCAAGGCCCAAACCGCCGAACAGCGCCCCGTCGCCGGTGTGATGTACATGCTCGGCGCGGGGCTGTGCTTCGTGGCGCTGACGGCGGCGGTGAAGATGCTGGGCTCGGACATCCCGGCGCCGCAAACCGCTTTCCTGCGCTATGCTCTGGGGCTGGTCTTTGTGCTGCCGGCGATCGGCACGCTGCGCCGGATCTCGCTGCCGTCGCGCGTCTGGTGGGCCTTCGGCTGGCGCGGGCTGGTGCATAGCCTTGCCGTCATGCTTTGGTTCTTCGCCATGACCCGGATCCCTTTGGCCGAGGTGTCGGCGATGGGCTATCTGAACCCGATCTGGATCACCATCGGTGCGGCGCTGTTTCTGGGCGAGGGGCTGAAGCTGCGGCGTATCATGGCGATCATCATTGCCATCGTCGGAGCGATGGTCATCCTGCGGCCCGGCATGCGCGAGCTGGATATCGGCCATTTCGCGATGCTGGCGACGTCGCTGGGTTTCGGGATCTCGTATCTGATGGCCAAGCCGCTCAGCGGACTGGCCCCGCCTTCGGTCGTGGTGGGGATGCTGTCGATGACCGTGGCGGTTGGGCTTGCGCCCTTTGCCATCGCGGTCTGGGAGCCGGTGACATGGAGCCAGGTGGGCCTGTTGTTCCTGATCGCCAGCGTGGCGACGGGGGCGCATTACCTGATGACGATGGCCTTCGTTTCGGCCCCGATCACGGTGACGCAGCCGGTGACGGCGCTGCAGCTTGTCTGGGCGGTGGCGCTGGGGGCGATCTTTTTCGGCGAGCCGGTCGATCCCTGGGTGGTCGCGGGGGGCTCGATGGTGATCGCGGCGGTGATCTTCATTGCGCTTCGCGAGCATCAATTGCGCCTGCGCGAGAAAAGTGAGAGCGTCGTTCCATGACGACGAAAAGCCTTGCGGCGCTGTCCGCTTTCCTTGGCATGGCGATCCTGTCGGGCGCCGCGCTGGCCTGCACGATCCCCGCCAATCTGGGCGCGCTCAGGGGCGAGCTTCTTGTTCACACCAATGCCGAGCGCGGGGCGCAGGGCCTGCCTGCGCTGGCGATGGAGACCCGGCTGGGCGATGCCGCGCAGATCCAGGCCTGCCGCATGGCTGACCGCGAGCGGCTGTCGCATCGCGGAAGCTGGTGGGCCGGGCTGGGCCGTCGGCTGCGGCGCGAGGATTACGCCTATGCCATGGCGGTCGAGAATACCGGTGTCGGCTACCGCGACGCGCGCGGCATCATCCGCGGCTGGATGGAAAGCCCCGAGCACCGCGTGAACATGCTGTCACGCGACGCCCGCGATACCGGCTACGGCGTGGCCATCGGCGAAGACGGGCGGATGTACTGGTCGATGGTCGCGGCAGCGCCGCGACCGGCCGGGTAATCGCCCTCAGACGGTTTCTGCCGCCATTCCCTCTTTGCCCCGCTGCGCGATCAGTGCGGCGACGGCGCTGGCATCGGTCAGCATCCCCACAACATGGCCGTTCTCGGTCAGCAGGATGCGCCCGCGCGCCTCGGCCAGCCGGGCCATCGCCTCGCGCAGGGGGGTGTCGGCCTGCAGCGCGACGCCCGCCGGGGCAGGGCGGGGTGCATCGACCATCGCGTCGCGCGCGGTCAGCACGCCCAGCGGGTTCATATGCGCCACGAAATCCGCGACATAGCCATTGGCCGGGTTGGTGTAGATCTCGG